>CANLZL010000003.1 GCA_947495575.1 uncultured Nioella sp.
ATGGTCAATGTGCCGCGCATCAAGGGCAACCATAACGCGATGCTGTCAGGCAAAGCGGCGGCCGAGGCGGCCTATGCGGCCATCGGCGCGGGACGGTCGGGCGATGAGCTGAACGATTACGAAACCGAAGTGCGCAGCGGCGCGATCGGCAAGGACCTCAAGCGCGTGCGCAACGTCAAACCGATGTGGTCGAAATGGGGCATGATGGCCTCGCTGGCCTTTGGCGGCCTGGATATGTGGACCAACAGCCTGTTTGGTTTTTCCCTTTTCGGCACGCTCAAGCACGGCAAAAACGATGCCGAGGCGACCGAGCCTGCCGCGAAACACAAGCCCATCGACTACCCGCGCCCCGATGGCAAGATCAGCTTTGACCGCCTGACCAATGTCAGCTTCTCGATGACCAATCACGAGGAAAGCCAGCCCGCGCATTTGCATCTGAAGGACGCCTCGCTGCCGATCTCGGTCAACCTGCCGCAATTCGCAGAACCCGCCCAACGCTACTGCCCGGCGGGCGTCTATGAGGTGGTGGAAAAGGACGGCCAGCAAGAGTTCGTCATCAACTTCCAAAACTGCGTCCACTGCAAAACATGCGACATCAAGGACCCGTCACAGAACATCACATGGGTCACCCCACAAGGCGGTGATGGACCAAACTATCCAAATATGTGAACGCAAAACGGCCCTTCGGGGCCGTTTTTTTGGGGGCCGGACCAGATCACGGCCAGATCACGAATTGGGAAAATCGACTATTCCTGCCATTGCCTGCATTGCCTCCCATCGGTGAGCGACCTAGACTCTGTGCTATATTGAAATGCCGGAGCCATTAATGCGCCTATTTGTTCGCCTGTCCGTGATCGCCCTACTGGCCGTATCCAATCCTGCCTCAGCTCAAATCAGTGTTCCATTGACTGAGGAAAACCTTGCCGGAGCCTATCTTGCGGCCCGGACGGCTGCGGTTGCAGGAAATCACCGCGAAGCCGCCTTACATTTTCAGCGTGTCTTACGGGCCGATCCGGATAATTTTCGGGTTATCCCGGACGCAACGCTTGCGTTTGCGGCCATAGGCGATTGGGATCAGGCCGGTATCGTCGCTTCGCGTTTGCCTGACGGCGCTGATGGGCAAGAGTTTGCAGATATGGTGCAACAGGTCCTGCGCATCCGCGATGGCAACTATTCTGACGCCTATGCCGCGTCCCAGGATGCCAGCGGTGCCGGACCGCTGGTTGACCCTCTGCTTCAGGGCTGGCTGGCTTTGGCCGAGGGCAATATGAGCCGCGCGGGCGCATCATTTCAAAGCCTGGTGGATAGCGACCATCCCGTGTCAGGGCTGGTTCCCTACCAATATGCCCTTGCGCTGGCCTCTGTCGGTGACTTTGAAGGCGCGAACGAGATCTTTTCAGGCGCGGTATTTGGACCGCTACAAGTCAGCGTCCGGGGGGTTCACGCTCATGCGCAAATCCTGGTCCAGCTTGACCGTCATGAGGACGCGTTGGACCTGATCAACGCTGCTGTTAGCCGCAGCGCGGATCCGGGCCTGTTCCAGTTGCGTGACCAGATCGAAGCTGATCCGACCCGGCCCTATGATTTTATTACGACCCCCGCGCAAGGCATGGCTGAAGTGTTCTTTGCCATTTCCCGGGCGCTAGGAAATGACGCGGGGACAACGCTGCCCCTGGTTTACGCCCACGCCGCGTTCGCGATTGATCCGAACCATCGTCATGCCGTTGTTCTGGCCGGCAATATCCTGTCGGATGCAGAGCAATACGAGATGGCCAGTGATAGTTACAGCCTGGTTCCGCGTGAAGATCCACTCTTTGTCGAATCCGAGATGGGCCGCGCAGAGGCGCTTTATCAATTGGGCAATCAAGAGGCCGCCGTTGAAGTTTTGCATGCGCTTGCCCGCGACTACCCTGACCTGGCGGCGGTCCATACCGCCCTTGGCGACATTCTCAGGCGGATGGATTTGTTTGAAGAAGCAATCCTTGCCTATGACGCGGCCGTGAACCTGATTGATCGGACGCAACAGCGCTATTGGTTCCTGTTTTACGCGCGCGCCATTAGCCATGACCAAGTAGATCATTGGGAAGCGGCAGAGGCTGATTTTCGCCATGCGCTTACCCTCGACCCAGACCAACCTAACGTTTTGAATTACCTTGGGTATTCCTTGGTTGAGCAGCGCCGAAACTTTGATGAGGCCTTAGACATGATCGAACGTGCCGTCGCCGGGCGTCCGTCAAACGGCTACATTGTCGACAGTCTTGGCTGGGTTTTGTACCGTCTGGGCCGATTTGAAGAGGCCGTGGCGCCAATGGAGCGTGCGGTTGAATTGATGCCAAATGACCCAATTATCAACGACCATCTTGGCGATGTTTACTGGATGGTGGGCCGATACCGTGAGGCCGAGTTTCAATGGAGCCGGTCCCTGTCGTTCGAACCCGACGAGGTCGACGCTGAGCGCATTCGTTTAAAGCTTGAGGTCGGGCTAGACGCCGTGCTGGCCGCGGAATCCGAGGCCGAGATCCAGTGATCGCGGAATGGGCGCCGGCCAAATTGAACTTGTCCCTTCATGTGACAGGGCAAAGGGCAGATGGCTTTCACCTTCTGGATTCGCTTGTCGTGTTTACCGAATTCGGTGACCGCCTGACATTCTCACCGGCGCCGGAACTGTCCCTGACAGTCGCCGGCCCATTGCGCGGAGGTGTACCCACCGGAGCAGAAAACCTTGTCTTGTGCGCGGCGCGGCTGTTTCATCCCGAAATAGGGGCTGAGATTACGCTAGAAAAACATCTGCCTCACGCGGCCGGCATTGGCGGAGGGTCTGCCGATGCAGCGGCCACACTGCACGGTCTCGCAGCGCTTACTGGCTACAAAATGCCAGATGAAGCCGCCGTTTTGTCCCTTGGGGCAGAT
This sequence comes from uncultured Nioella sp., assembly GCA_947495575.1. Taxonomy (GTDB): domain Bacteria; phylum Pseudomonadota; class Alphaproteobacteria; order Rhodobacterales; family Rhodobacteraceae; genus CANLZL01. The sequence goes on from CANLZL010000003.1 coordinate 2,911, forward strand.
GTACCTGTTTGCCTTCATGGCGCGCCGGTTCGGATGCAGGGCATTGGCGATATTCTGACACCCGTGCCGCCACTGCCAAACAGCTTTGTAGTTCTGGTCAATCCGGGCGTCGCTGTCCCCACGGCGGTGGTGTTTGCAGGCCTTGAATCCAAGTCCAATACAGCCATGCTGCCCCCAATATGGCATGACTTTGAAAGTTTTGTTTTGTGGCTGTCTGCACAACGAAACGATCTGCAGGCGTCCGCTGCTGCCTATGCGCCCGAAATATCTGAAACTCTGGTTGCCATAGACCGAACAGGCGCCCGCCTCGCCCGAATGAGCGGTTCAGGTGCCACGTGTTTTGGATTGTTTGCAGCAGAAGAGGCCGCAGCTGATGCGGCCGCCGCGATTTCGAAAAACCACCCGCATTGGTGGGTGCAACATACCGCTATTTACACCGGCGACTGAGCAAGTCGTAGGCATCTGGTCAGTTCACCCGCGCTACCACGAAATCCGCCAGATCAGACAGCATGTCGCGCAGCTCATGGGCCGGCAGTTCCGCCAGGGCGGCCTTGGCCTCTGCGGCATAGGCAAGCGCTATATCGCGGGTTTCGGATAGCGTGCCATGCGCTTTTAGCAGCCGCATGGCCTCCTCCAAATCACCGTCACGCTGATCGCCTTTTTCAATGACCCGTTTCCAGAACGCACGTTCCTCATCATTTGCCTTAGCTACCGCCTTGATCACCGGCAGTGTCAGTTTACGTTCGCGAAAATCGTCGCCTGTATTCTTTCCCATCACGCCAGACGCGCCGCCGTAATCCAGCAAGTCATCGACAATCTGGAAGCTCATGCCAAGCGCATCGCCGTAGCGGGCCAGCGCCGCCACATGCGCTTCGTCGGCTTTGGCTACAACGCCGCCTACCTCGGTCGCCGCTTCGAAAAGCGCTGCTGTTTTGCCGCGAATGACCTTGGTGTAGATATCTTCGCCCGTCTTCAGGCTCTGCGCCGCCGTCAGCTGCAGCACCTCACCTTCGGCAATGGTCGCAGAGGCATTTGCCAGAATATCGAGGATCCGGAGCGAGCCGCATTCCACCATCAACTGGAAGCTGCGAGAGAACAAGTAATCTCCTACAAGAACGGAACTTTGGTTATCCCACAACAGGTTGGCCGTTGGTCTTCCGCGTCTCTGGTCGCTTTCATCGACGACATCATCATGCAGCAAAGTGGCTGTATGGATAAACTCAACCGTCGCCGCCAGCTTTTGGTGATCTTCGCCCTGGTAGCCGCACAGCCGGGCCGCGGCCAATGTCATAAGGGGGCGGATACGCTTGCCGCCTGCCTCAACCAAATGCGCTGTGACTTCCGGAATTCGCGGCGCATGTTCCGACGCCATCCGCGTGCGGATCAGCTGATTCACAGCATCCATGTCGTCGGACATGTAGTCCCTCAGACGCTCATGGGGCTTGGTTGCAGCATCAACGAGGCTCATCCGGCCATATCCTTCTCTCGACAAGCGGGCACTTGCGGCCTATCAGGCCAGACATGAAAGAACTTCTGCGCAGCACCGACCCGACCGTAATCGCCTTTGCATCGGCACTTCTGTCCGGCGAGGGTATAGAGGTGTTCGAGATGGACGTCCATATGAGCGTGCTCGAAGGCTCCATAGGCGTTTTGCCGCGCCGCCTGATGGTGCGCGAAGGCGACCTGGACGAAGCCGAAATGATCTTGCGCGATAATGAGATCGGCCTGGGACGGTCCTGAATGGGATTTGCCGAGGCTGATCTGACCCACGACGCCTTTTTGGGCGGACGTGTTCATGCCTGGCAACCAAAACATGGCTACCGCGCCGCCACTGACCCTGTCTTGCTTGCCGCCAGTGTTCCGGCCCGCCCGGGCGACGATGTGTTGGAGTTGGGGTGCGGTGTTGGTGTTGCCTCTCTCTGCCTCGCGGCCCGAGTGACAGACCTGGACATTATCGGTGTGGAAAGACAGGCGGAATATGCAGAATTGGCTGCGCGTAATGGGCTGAACGTCGTCACTGCGGATTTGACAGATCTTCCCGACGCCCTGCGCAATCAGGGCTTCGATCAAGTCATCGCAAACCCGCCCTACTACGCCAAAGGTGCCGGAACTGCCGCCGCAGATAGCGGTCGGGAACAAGCCTTGCGAGAGGACACGCCCCTGGAACAATGGATCGACGTTGCTTCCCGCCGTCTGAATCCCAAAGGCTGGTTGACGATGATCCAATCCGCCGACCGGCTACCCGAGATGCTGGCAGCGCTACATCCGCGCCTCGGCTCACTATCACTTTTGCCAGTGATGGCCCGCGAGGGTCGTCCCGCAGGCCGCGTTTTGTTGCGTGCGCGCAAGGGTGGGCGCACTCCATTTCGGCTGCTGCCCCCGCTGATTATGCATAATGGTGCCGCCCACAAATCCGATGGAGAAGACTATACCCAACAGATTCGTGCCGTGCTGCGCGATAGCGAATCGCTTGATTGGGGCTGATTCGCTGCACTGATCGGCGGTTCCTCGCAAATTTCAACGAAAAACTTGCATGTCGGGCGTGACACGACTCGTATCCTGTGCTTCGCTGTCACTCCATCGTTACAAAGCATGAGAGGAGATACTTATATGTCGGTTGTCGCGCATCTTCAGGAGCTCAAGAAGAAACACGAAAACCTCTCGCGCGAAGTAGAATCCATCCAACGCAGTCCGGGCGGCGATGATATGAAAGTCCGAGAACTGAAAAAGCAAAAACTGCGTTTGAAGGAAGAAATTTCAAAACTAGACGCATAGTACCATTTAACATCGATGTTGGGCCCTAGGGCTCAACATCCGCTGCGGCAACGAATACCCGGCCTTCGCGGTGCGGAATAATGTCCTTTGCCTGCTCTTTTACCCAATCCAAGAACGCCTGAACCTGTGGCCGCGCGACCCCCGTCGCCGGGCAGACGAAACTATAATGTGCCTCTGTGGTGACGGCCAAATCAAACGGCGCAACCAAGCGCCCCTCTCGCAGGTCTTTTTCCGTCAGCGAGATCCGCCCTAGAACCACACCGGCACCTGCCGCCGCGGCATCTACAGCATGGTCGGCCTGTGAAAACCTTGCGCCGGATAGCTCGCCCGTTTCAATACCCGCTGCTTTGAACCAGGTCGGCCAGGTGAAGGCAGGTTTGAACACCATAATATCATCCTGATGCAGCAGCGGAGCTGACAACAGGCTGTCAGGAGTTGGGTACTTTTCAACGAGACTTGGATGCATCATCGGGGTCACCCACTCATCAATCAATCGATGGGCGAAAAGATCGGGATTGTCGCCCCCCATGCCAAATCGAATTGCAGCATCGATATCATCGTGGTTGAAATCAAGAATTTTTAGCGTCGCGGAAAAGCGCAATTCGACTTCAGGGTGGGCCTGTGCAAAGGCAAACAGGCGCGGCGCCAGCCATTTGGCTGTAAATGCGGGACCGGCCGTCACGGTTAGCGTCGCACTGTCCACGACCCGCTGCGCTGATCGCCATGCGGCTCTTAAAGCAGCAAACCCTTCAGCTGCACCGGGGGCCAGGACGCGCCCAGCCTCCGTCAATTCTACAGCGCGGTTCAGACGATAAAACAGCGGCGAACCCAAATGGTCCTCCAGAGACTTAATCTGAAAACTCAGGGCGGCGGGGGTCACGTGTAATTCCGCAGCGGCCTGCGCAAAACTCATGTGGCGAGCAGCAGCATCAAAGGCGCGAAATGCGGTTAAGGGAGGAAGACGATCAGCCATGTCAGTTAAGTAAACCTAAACTGAGAAGTTGGAAAGTCTCGTTTGCGGCCTTTGACCGCTCGCCGCATATGTAGGTCAGTTCAAAATTCCTCTCCCCAAGGACTTCAAAAATGACCGAAGCGACAGCAACCCAAACCATCCAATCGGCAATAGAAGCGGCCCACACAGCCCGCGCCCAAGCGATGCGTGACTTTATCAACTGGCTGACTAGCGCGCCCCGTAGCGCCGCGACAAAAAAGACCTTCCGCACATCTTGGATGCGCGGAAGGTCCGAAACTCAATCAGGCTGTGCAGCTTAAACGAAGAACTGTGCGCCGTTTGCCGAGATGGTCGAACCGTTGATAAAGCCCGAATCATCGGAGGCAAGGAAGGCCACGCAGCGCGCGATTTCCTCAGGCTCGCCCAGACGACCCGCAGGGATCTGTGGGATGATCTTGGAGTTCAGGACTTCCTCAGGGATCGCGCGCACCATTTCGGTGCCGATATAGCCGGGGCAGACCGCGTTGGCCGTGATGCCTGCGCGCGCGCCCTCCTGGGCCAGAGACTTCACGATACCCAAATCGCCCGCTTTTGTCGCAGCATAGTTCACCTGACCGGCTTGACCTTTTTGACCGTTGATCGACGAGATCACGATGACGCGGCCAAATTTGCGCTCACGCATTCCGGGCCAAACAGGACGCACGGTGTTGAAAACGCCGGTCAGGTTGGTCGCGATGACCTTGTTCCACTGCTCTGGCGTCATCTTGTGAAAGAAGCCATCCCACGTGATACCAGCATTGGCGACAACCACGTCAATCGGGCCAAGCTCTTCTTCAACCTGGGCGATTCCAGCGGCAGAAGCGTCATAATCGGCAACATCCCATTTATAGGTCTTGATGCCGGTTTTTTCGGTGAAAGCTGCCGCTTTCTCATCATTGCCAGCATAGGTTGCGGCGACGTTATAGCCTTCGGCCTGCAGTTTTTCGGAAATTGCGGCGCCGATACCGCGGCTACCGCCGGTGACAAGTGCGTTGCGTGCCATGAGTTCATTCTCCAATCAGGCAAAGTGTTCCAGTAATTCTGTTATCCAAACGGCCAGAGGTGCGCAACTAAATTACTCACCTCATTTACCGTACCCCTCACCCCATACGAGGCAAAAGGGCGCCCATCGGGCGCCCTGATATCTTTTTGACCGTGCGGACAGGCTTATGGCCGCTCCACGCAGAGGGCCACGCCCATACCACCACCGATGCAGAGGGTGGCGAGGCCTTTTTTGGCGTCGCGACGCTGCATTTCGAAAAGCAGTGTGTTCAGAACGCGGCAGCCCGAGGCACCGATCGGGTGACCGATGGCAATTGCACCACCGTTCACGTTCACGATCGACGGATCCCAGCCCATATCCTTGTTCACGGCGCAAGCCTGTGCAGCGAAGGCTTCGTTGGCTTCGACAAGGTCCAGATCGTCAACTGTCCAACCCGCTTTGTCCAGCGCCTTGCGGGACGCATAGATCGGACCAACACCCATGATAGAAGGATCAAGGCCAGCGGTTGCATATGACGCGATGCGGGCAAGCGGCTGGATACCGCGCTTTTCAGCTTCGTCGGCCGACATCAGCAAAGTGGCGGCTGCACCGTCATTCAAGCCAGACGCGTTTGCAGCGGTGACCGAACCGTCCTTGGTGAAGGCAGGGCGCAGTTTGCCCATGGCTTCAATCGTTGCGCCGTGGCGGATGTATTCGTCACTATCGACCACGATATCGCCCTTACGGGTTTTGATGGTGAAAGTGGTGATCTCATCGGCGAATTTACCTGCTTTTTGAGCAGCCTCCGCCTTGTTTTGCGATGCAACGGCGAACTCATCCTGCTGGTCGCGAGAAATCTGCCACTGTTCTGCAACGTTTTCAGCGGTCTGACCCATATGGTAGCCGTTGAACGCATCCCAAAGCCCGTCACGGATCATGGTGTCGATATATTTCATATCGCCCATTTTCTGGCCCTGGCGCAGCATGGCGGCATGGGGGCTCATCGACATGTTTTCTTGACCACCGGCAACAACAATCGAAGCGTCGCCCAGCATGATGTGCTGTGCACCCAACGCTACGGCGCGCAAGCCAGAACCACACACCTGGTTGATGCTCCAAGCCGCGCTTTCCTGAGGCAGGCCTGCATTAATATGTGCCTGACGGGCCGGGTTTTGACCTTGGGCCGCGGTCAGAACCTGCCCAAGAATGGTCTCGGAGACATCGGCCTTGTCCACGCCGGCGCGCTCAACCACGGCATTGATGACAGCAGTACCCAGATCATGCGCGGGTGTATTGGCAAAGCTTCCAAGGAAACTGCCAACGGCAGTCCGGGCAGCAGAGGCGATAACGACATTGGTCATGTCAAATCCCTTTCGGTTTTTGGCTATGCGCACTGCCCACTCCTAGGGCCAGCGCGGCGGGAAGAATTCTCTCCCCGGCGTGATACGACCTGTTACGCAGCGTCACAACAGACACGGTGTCTCAGGCATCCTCAGTCACATTATCGAATGATTTGGGAAGGTCCACAGGCTTATTTGAAACCAGCTTTCAATTGCGCCTCTGCCCAAGGTGGGGTCAAGGTCGGCGCACCAAAGAGATATCCTTGCATGCAGTTGATCCCGGCAGCGGCCAGCCAATTGGCCTCCTCCTGAGTTTCGACGGTTTCGGCAACCGTGAACATATCGAAATTACTGGCCAAGGCGATCAAGGCCTCCATCAAAACCTGATTATTCGCATCATCATTGACGTTGCGGATGAATTGCCCGTCAATTTTTACGATATCGAAGTAAAACTCCTTGAGGTGGCGAAAGGCCGTGAAGCCGGCGCCAAAATCATCAAGGGCAAAGGTAATCCCGCGATCCTGCAATTCTGCCATAAACACAGTTACAAGCTCTGGCATCTGCATGGCAGAGCTTTCCGTGATCTCGAGGATCAAACGCTCTGCCAGCTTTTCATTGGTCGATAGCCCCCTGTTCAGGATCTGCTTCCATTGCGGGTAACCGATGGAACGCGCAGACATGTTGATGGAAAGGCGCAGCGACGGATTATGGTTCAGGGCGCGCAATCCGGCGCGCAGAGACGCGCAATCGATCAACCTGCCCAATTCCTGGGTTTCCACCGCCCCCATGAAATCACGAGCCGGAATCACTCGACCGGTTTCATCCAAAAGGCGAATAAGCCCCTCGTAAAAGGCGACCTTTGACATATCACTGGCCTGCATGATCGGTTGATAGGCCAAGGCCGTATCGCCCCGTTCAAGCGCTGTGCGCACCATGGACATGGTGTCGCGATTGCGCTGCTCAACAGCAAAATCCAACGGGCTTTCCTGACCCGCATCCACCAAATTGCGTTTCTTCCGGCCGCGCATGGCACACTCCTTGACCTGTCCAACGCCAATGTGCGCACGGGCTCGTTAACGCCCGATGAAAGTTGTCATTTCATTCAAATTGTCGGTAAAGCTGATCATTCGACTTGCAGAGGAAGGCGACAACAATGAGCGATGGTAGCTGTTCTTGGCCCGGCGATGACCCGTTCTACCGCGCTTACCATGATGAGGATTGGGGCGTGCCTGAACGCGACAGCCGTGTCCTTTGGGAAAAGCTGATTCTCGATGGTTTTCAGGCCGGGCTTAGCTGGATCACGATCTTGCGAAAACGGGAAAACTTCCGTGCGGCCTTTGCGGGTTTCGACCCCAATATCGTAGCAACATGGGGTGAGGCGGAAATCGAAACGTCGCTGCAAAACCCCGGAATCATCCGCCATCGTGGCAAAATCGCGGCCACGATATCAAACGCTCGGGCTTGGCAGCGTATAGAGGCTGAACAGGGCTTTGACAATTTTCTCTGGAATTACGTCGACGGCACGGCCATCCAGAACCGCTGGGCAACAATGGCCGAGGTTCCCGCCAAAACCGACCTATCGGAACAGATTTCCAAAGACCTGAAAAAAGCCGGGTTCAAGTTTTGCGGACCGACAATTGTTTACGCCTTCATGCAGGCCGTGGGCATAGTGAATGATCATATCGTCACGTGCCCTTGCCATGCCAAAGTTGCGAAATTGGCGGAACGGCCCCTATAGGCGTCTGGCAAATTTCGAAACTTAGCTTTCGTTTGGAAGGAAAGCAGATAAAAGCGCCATCGCCTCTTCGCTGGCCCAATCGGCATCCCCACGTAATCGCCCAACCTCCCGCCCGTCCGAACTGACCAAAACCGTAATAGGCAGGCCCAGCACACCCATATCGCGGGCCAGATTCTGTCGGGGGTCCAGCAGAATCGGCAACTCTGTCACGCCGATTTCATCAAAAAACCGAGTGATTGCAGGCAATGGGTTGCGCCCTGTGGCGACCGTTACAACTGCGAAGTCATCACCGCCCAACTCTTGCTGCAGCGCATCGAGCGACGGCATTTCCTCACGGCATGGCGCGCACCATGTGGCCCAAAAGTTCAGGACCAGGAACTGCCCCTCATAATCGGCAAGCGAAAACTCTGCCCCGTCGGGATCAGTGAAAACAACCTCCGAAACCGGGCGCGGGTCGTCATGCAAAACCATGGCACGCATGTCACCAACCAAGAGATCCTCGATCCCGTCGGCAATTGCAGTATTTGCACCCAGCCCCAAGGCCATATAAAGCACGGCAAGTCGAATAAGACGCATGATCTAATTTCCTCCGGGGTTGGCTGAAAAGATGTCCGAGAAAAGCTCGAATGCAATGTGGGGCGGCCGGTTTGCCGCAGGTCCAGACGCGATCATGGAGGCGATCAACGCCTCGATCGGGTTTGACAAGCGAATGGCAAAACAGGACATCGAAGGCTCTCGTGCTCACGCCGCGATGCTCGCGGCTCAGGGTATTATCACTGATAGTGATGCCAAGGCGATCCGGGAAGGCCTGCTCACGGTCTTGTCAGAGATCGAGGGCGGAAGTTTCGAATTTTCTGCGGCTCTGGAAGATATTCACATGAATGTCGAGGCGCGTCTGAAAGAAATCGTGGGCGAACCTGCGGGGCGGCTGCACACAGGGCGCAGCCGGAACGATCAGGTGGCGACCGATTTCAAACTTTGGGTCCGCGATCAGATGGATGTGGCCGAAAACGGCCTTTTGGCCCTGGTCCGGGCCCTTCTGGCACAAGCCGAGGCTGGGGCCGATTGGGTCATGCCCGGCTTTACCCATCTTCAAACCGCACAGCCAGTCACTTGGGGCCATCACATGATGGCTTATGTCGAAATGTTCGGCCGTGATCTTTCCCGTTTCCGCGATGCCCGCGCCCGGATGAATGAATCCCCTTTGGGGGCAGCGGCACTTGCCGGCACATCTTTCCCGATTGATCGCGATGCGACGGCGACGGCGCTTGGTTTTGATCGACCCGCAGCCAACTCGCTTGATGCAGTATCAGATCGCGATTTCGCGCTGGATTACCTCGCATCGGCAACGATCTGTGCCATGCATCTCAGCCGCTTCGCAGAAGAGCTGGTGATCTGGTCCTCGGCTCAGTTCCGCTTTGTGACATTGAGCGACCGATTCTCAACCGGCTCCTCTATCATGCCGCAAAAGAAAAACCCTGACGCGGCCGAACTGATCCGCGCCAAGATCGGCCGTATCCTCGGGGCCAATGTGGCGCTATTGACCGTGATGAAGGGCCTGCCATTGGCCTATTCCAAGGATATGCAGGAAGACAAAGAACAAGTCTTTGACGCTGCCGACAACCTCGCGCTGGCTCTGGCCGCTATGGAGGGAATGGTGCGCGATATGACCGCGAACCGCCCATCCTTGGAAAACGCAGCGGGATCAGGGTTTTCCACCGCCACCGACCTGGCCGATTGGTTGGTGCGAGTGCTGGACATGCCATTTCGCGACGCACATCACGTCACCGGTGCGCTGGTCAAGCTGGCCGAGGACAATGATTGCGACCTGCCCGATCTGACATTGGAACAAATGCAGGGCGTGCATGAGCATATCACCGCCGATGTATATGATGTTCTGGGTGTGCATAATTCGGTTGCATCCAGAATGTCCTATGGTGGCACAGCGCCCGCTCAAGTCCGCGCGCAGATCGCACGCTGGAAGGACACTCTCGCATGATCAGAATTGTTTGTACTCTGACCGCTCTCATCCTATTGGCCGCCTGCGGCGTTGATGGTGAACCAACCCATCCGGAACCCCGCCCTGAGCCGGGAATTACGCTGACCGGATCGGTTGAAGTCGGGATTGTCGGCGGTAGTCGGTAAGAGTAGAGCAATAGTGCGATCTTCGCATTAAAACCCCGTTGAACTGCGGGGCTGCCGCGCCTATCGTGAAGAACTTAGGCACGAAAAAACCACAGGAATAGTGTAGCTTTGATGGACAAAATCCCCATGACCCCCACGGGCTATAAAGGCCTGGACGAAGAACTGAAGACGCTTAAGTCAATTGAGCGCCCGGCCATCATCGCTGCCATCGCAGAGGCGCGCGAGCATGGGGATTTGTCTGAGAACGCGGAATACCATTCCGCCCGGGAAAAGCAGTCCTTTATCGAAGGCCGCATTAAAGAGCTTGAGGGCCTGATCAGCCTTGCGCAGGTGATTGATCCAAAGACTCTATCTGGTTCTATTAAATTCGGCGCAACTGTCGAATTGGTCGATGAAGACACCGAAGAAGAAAAAACCTACCAAATTGTGGGCGAACCCGAGGCCAAAATCGAAAAAGGCCTGCTCAACATCAACTCTCCGCTTGCCCGCGCCTTGATCGGGAAAGAGGAAGGTGACAGTGTCGAAGTGAAAACCCCGGGCGGCAGCAAAGATTATGAGATCGTCAAGATCTCCTATATCTAGTAGGCTCACTCTGCCGAAACGCGGAATTTGGTGGCTATGGCAGACGAAAAACAACCATCCAGCCTAGGACTTGGCATCTATACCGCCGAGCGCAGCACGCCTCGGATTACCGCGGTTGAGGTCATCGCGATGCTCCTCAGCGTTGTGTGGCTGGCGGGAATGCTTTGGTTCTATCTTGGTGCCGGCGTCGAGGCACCCTCGCAAGAGGGCGGCAGCACGCTAAGCATGGTCATTATCATGCTAGCCGTCCTACTACCTATCGCTCTGATCTGGGTCGCGGCATCAGCGGCCAAAACCGCACGGATCCTGCGTGAAGAATCTGCGCGCCTGCAAAGCTCCATCGACGCAATGCGGGCAGCCTACGTTGCGCAACAGCAAAGCAGTTCGATGGATGTACGTCCAGCGGTTGTGGCCAAACTGGATGAAATCGCAGAGGCGCAAAGATCTACCGAGACGGCCTTGGCCACCTTCACCAGTACCCGAAATTTGGGGCAAGCCTCAGAGACCCGCGCGGCCGTTGTTCACCCTGACACCAATATCGACCAGCCGCAGCCAAGCCTAGCCTTGGCAGGGGCAGATCAACCGCATCATGATCCTATTTCCGTGGCAGATTTTGTGAAGGCCCTGAATTTCCCGGATAACGAACATGACAAAGAAGGGTTCCGCACGCTGCGGCGCGCCCTTCAGGACCCCAATACCAGCCGTCTGATCCGATCAAGCCAGGATGTTTTGACCCTGCTCAGCCAGGACGGAATCTACATGGACGATCTGCGGCCTGACCGGGCCAAACCAGAGCTTTGGCGCAAATTTGCCAAGGGGGACCGTGGAAAAAGCGTTGCGGGGCTGGGCGGAATCCATGACCGCTCGTCGTTGGCCTTATCCGCGGGCCGGATGAAACAAGATCTTGTTTTCCGCGATGCAGTCCACCATTTCCTGCGCCAATTCGACCGAACCCTGGTCGATTTCGAACAAAACGCGACAGATGAAGAGATCGTACAGATGTCCGAGACCCGGACCGCGCGGGCCTTCATGCTGCTAGGACGCGTGACCGGCACCTTTGACTGAGGGCAAATTGACCGGATTGCGGTCAGGGGTCTCCGAGTATTACCAATTTCCGTTTTGAGTCTAAACCTACCAAGTTTGGATGTCCCAGGAGGTTCCCACTTAACACCAACGGCGGTTTTGCTAAGCTCGTTGTAACTGACTAAACGCAGATGAACGTGGGGGGCTTGATTTTGGATAGAAGTGCTTTGATTGGGTCGTGGAAAATGAGTGCATGGACGCGGCAGTCGGTGACAACGGGTGAAATTACCGATGCATTGGGCCCCAAACCGATTGGCTATATCGCATATCACGCAGACGGGCGGATGATGGCCACTGTCTTTAGGCGTGATCGCCCTACCCAAAGCCAAAATGGTTGGACTGAGGGCGAAAAAGCCCAACTTTTCGACGATATGCTTGCCTACGTCGCGTCTTATTCGCTCGAAAAAGACCGGGTCGTTCATCATGTTGAAGGGGCTTGGAACCCGGCTTGGCAGGGCGACCTCTCGCGTCCATTTGTGCTCGAAGGTGATAGATTGGTGATTAGTGGCGCCCCCGGTATCGACCCGAAGACAGGCGAAGAGGTCGTCTATCGGATGGAATTTACGAAGGTATGAGCGCTTCAACGACAGAATAACCAAACGCCGGCCAGTATCGGTTTCGGGATACATACGAACAAATACGGACGGTGCCTCGGTCCCGCAAACCCGCCGCCACCTTCAAGATTCAATCAAACACCGAACCCCTGATAGGGCAAAAAAGTGACGGGATCGCCTTCGGTAATGTCCTGCGCCTCGAATGGCAATTCGACCAACCCTTCCGCCCAGGTCAATCCGGAAATACGGCCTGAACCCTCGGATTTGAACAGCTCGGCCCTCCCGTCATCGGTCAGCCTTGCCCGCGGATATTCCGCGCGGCCATGTTTTTTGGATTTTGTGAAGCCCGCCGGTACAGTCATGCGCAATGGTTCTTTCCAACCAGCACCGGCCAAAAGGCTGAGCGCCGGGCGCGCAAACAGGAGTGCGCATGTGAGCGCCGCAACGGGATTTCCCGGCAACCCAAAAACCGGCACGCCGTGCCATTGTGCCAACGCCAAAGGGCGCCCCGGTTTCAATGCTATGCGCCAACTGCTTAACGACCCGTGGTCGCGCAACAGGCGGGAAATATGGTCTTCATCTCCCGCAGAAGCGCCGCCCGATGTGAGAATTGCATCCACGTCTTGCGCAGCGCGGTTCAAAGCTGACCGTATGATTTCAGGATCATCCGGCTGGCGGCCGAGATCGACCACATCATACCCCCAACCGGCCAGCATGGCGGCCAACATCGGGCGGTTTGCGTCGTAGATTTGACCGGCAGCGGCCGTCGCCCCGGCCTCTAACAACTCATCTCCCGTCGAAAGGACAGCAACGCGAAGCGGGCGGAACACATCGACCTCGCCAATGCCAGTCGCGGCGAGAAGCGCCAGATCCGGGGGGCGCAGGCAGTGTCCTGCAGGAAAGATGACATCGCCCTCGACCACATCCTCGCCAGCCTTCCGCGTGTTTGCTCCAGGTTTCACGGCCCCATGAAAGGCCACCGCGTCAGGCGCTACAGCGCAATCCTCTTCCAAGACAACGGTGTCGACGCCAACAGGTATAGCTGCCCCAGTCAAAATGCGAATGGCATGCCCCGCCGGAACTCTGCCCACAAACGGCTGCCCCGCGGCAGATCGTCCCTCGACCAGCGGCAGCGTTTGTGGCCCGCTCGTGATTGATGCATGCGCAAACCCGAAACCATCTACGGCGGAATTGGCCGTTGGCGGGTTCGAGCGTTTGGCATGGACATCAAGCGCGATGACCCGCCCCGCGGCCTGTGAGATGTTCAACGCTTCAGGCACTGTAACTGGCCGCAGCGCCGCTTTCAGCCGGGCCAGGGCTTGGGGCACTGGGGTCCAGTCCACACCGGGCGGCAGGGCAAAACAGTTGTCTTGCAGACGAGGTGGTGCCAATGGTGGCTTGGACTGCGCCGCGCGGATCAGCTCGCCCACGTGGCCAAAACCGAAAATCCAGCCTTCATTTTTGTTTCCTTCGGCCAACATCGCGTTCAAGCGATCCGGGGCGAGGTTACTGAGCGCCGTGGCGACAACTCTGACCTGGGTTGCATCAAGTATCTCGTCAGGTAGGCGCAGTGCCTCGACTTCTTCCGCCAACAAAGAGGGGTAGATCTCTGTCAGGACAATCGCAGCATCGGGCGTTTCGAAAGGAGCAACAGCAAGATCCGATCCGAAATGTTCACGCAAAGCATGAAGCCGAGGGATTCCAAGCAGCGCCTGCGAGCCTACTGAACCCGTGGTAAAAAGCTTCCAGCATGTTTGCGCTCGCAGCACGTATTCCTCAATCTCGCGTCGATCGGCAAACGCGGGGCTTCGTGGTTTCGTGCCCTCAAGGTCAGTAGTGGAGCGCCCAGATGGACAGCCCCAGAACGGGCCCGGCGCGTCAAAACGCTGGTTGATCTCTTCCGCGACATCAAAGCGATTGTTGGCGTTATCGTCGTGATCTTCAATCCGCTCGGAAAGCACTTTCCATAACGCAAGAGGGTCGTGGCTGCCGGTCATCGCCTGGGCGAAGCCTTTTGGGTAGCCAAACGGGAAATCGAAGCCGGTCAAGACGCGCCGATCTTTCCGGATTTCGCTTTCGAAGAGGTCTATCAACGCGCATTGCGCGGCAGACCTCGTGCGGTGATAGGTGACGTCGATCTTTGCGCCACGGGTCACGGCAATCCAGATGGAATCCGGAGATGGCTTTGCGGGCGAGGGTACTGACCTTGCGGAATAGTCGACCGCGACGAATGTATCGAAACCGGTCATAATCCCAGCTCCGCTGCGATGAAATCTGCAATTCCGTCTGTGTCATCAAGTTGCAAAACCGGGCATGGCGCATCTGGTGCACTGTCTGAAGCGACGGCGCGGATCGTGGGATCGTCCTGCGCCAGCAAGGGCTGGCCGGTGGCCGCGCGGTGCGCCTCGATCTTTGGATGGGATTCACGTTTGAACCCTTCGACAAGGATCAGATCAACTGGCGAAAGCTGTTGCAGTAGGTCAGTCAGGTTTGGTTCCGGCGTGCCACGCAATTCGCTCATTAAGGCCCATCTGTTGGCCGAGCTCAGCAGAACCTGACTGGCACCGGCAACGCGGTGGCGATGGCTGTCCTTTCCTGGCTGATCCACGTCAAAGTTGTGATGCGCGTGTTTTATTGTCGAAACCGTCATGCCACGAGAGGTGAATTCGGTCACCAATCGTTCCATCAACCCGGTCTTGCCAGAGTTTTTCCAACCCGCAATGCCCCAAATATTCATTGCAGAAGCTCCTCGGCCCGGATCAGATCTTTGGGCGTATTGACGTTAAAGAATGGGTCAAAAGGATCATCGGGATAGGCTGCCAACGCAGTGCCATGACGATCTGTCCATATCACGACCTTGCGCACGCCCTCAGTCAGAGCCGCGCGCAGATCGTCGCGCAATGAGACCGGCCAAAGGCCGAAAGTCGGCTGGCGCCAAAGCTTATCACCTGCTTTGGTTGCTGCCAGAGCAATCGGTTTTCCGTCTGCGTCCGCTGCGTTAACCAGAACTGCCACAAGATCTGCCGGGAATAGCGGCGTGTCCGCCGCCGCGGTCACGATATGGCTGGCCCCGCGGGCCGCGGCCCAATCCATCCCAGCCAGCACACCTGCAAGCGGGCCCGGATGGCCTGCTATGCTATCGGCCAGGACTGGCAGACCCAAATCGGAAAAGCGGGCCGCGTCGCCATTTGCGTTAAGCGCCAGTTTTTCGACCTGCGGTGCCAAACGATCAATGACATGTTCGATCAACGGGCGCCCAGCCAATGGCAACCGCCCTTTATCGCCCCCGCCCATGCGGGTTGCGAGGCCACCCGCAAGGATTACCCCCAAGGGCCGGCTCATTCCCCTGCTCCTTTTCGCCGACTACGCTTTGCTTCATCTGGTACATTTGCCAGATCGGCGTCGCGGATCAAACGCTCCTCACCTGCGAGACAGATGAACCTTTTGCCTTTCAGCCGTCCAATCAGGGTGAGGCCAATCTCTTGCGCGATTTCGACGCCCCAGGCCGTGAAGCCCGAGCGTGAGGCTAGCACCGGAATGCCCATCAGCGCGGTTTTGATCACCATTTCTGAGGTCAGGCGGCCAGTGGTGTAGAGGATCTTGTCGCCGGCACTTTCGCCGGTCTGGAACATCCAGCCTGCGACTTTGTCGACTGCGTTGTGGCGCCCGACGTCCTCCATATAGACCAAGGGCCGGTCATGCCGACAAAGCACGGTGCCATGAATCGCGCCCGCCTCAAGATAAAGGCTAGGGGTGCGGTTGATCTGATGGCTGAGTGAGTAAAGCCACGAAGTGCGCAGCTTGGCGGCAGGTAGGTTCAGCCCCTCCAGCCCTTCCATCATATCGCCGAAGACAGTGCCAACGGCACAGCCGCTGGTGCGCGTCTTGCGCGCCAGTTTTACCTCATGATCTGTTTCAACTTCGGTCCGGACAACCACAACGCCAAGTTCTTCGTCATAATCGACGCCTGTAACCACATCGCTATCGGCCAACATGCCCTGATTGCGCAGGAACCCAAGGGCAAGGTATTCCGGGTAATCCCCAATGGTCATCGCGGTCACGATCTCGCGCCGGTTCAAGTAGATCGTCAACGGGCGTTCCTCGACAACCGAGGTTTCAATCGCATCACCGTTTTCATCATACCCCGCGACCGTCCTGGTCAGCCCGGCCCTCGCCGGATCAGGCGCAATCACGTAACGTGATGTGAACTCATCAGAAACACTCATTTGCATCCCATCCAATTGCGTCCTATGGCGGATATCAGAGCCAATCTAGGTCCCCGCCATGCCAAGCACCACCACCAAAAACACCTTTGTCGCAGGCATTCGCACTGCCCTGCCCTTTGCCATCGTTGTGACGCCCTTTGCCATGGCCTTTGGCGCCGTTGCGGCTGAGGCCGGGCTGAACATCGCGCAAGTCATGGGATTTACGGTGCTGGTCATAGCAGGGGCGGCACAATTCACAGCGCTGCATCTGATGCTGGACCAAGCGCCTACCATCATCGTGCTTCTGTCGGCCCTGGCGGTCAATCTGCGCATGGCCATGTATGCAGCGACCCTCGCGCCCCATATCGGCGCGGCCCCGTTATGGCAGCGGCTGATGGTGGCCTACGGAAACTTCGACGCGACATTTGCCATGTCGATGGCGAACTACGAGGCCGAGCCTGATCAGAGCCCACCCGAAAAGGCCCTGTTCTTTCTTGGCACCTGCGCATTCCTATGCCCTATTTGGTTTGTCGCCAGCTATCTGGGCGCGATCCTTGGGGCGGTGATCCCAGCCGAGATCGGTCTGGATTTCGCGGTTCCGATCCTCTTCATATCCTTTGTTGCACCTGCCTTGCGGACATTTGCCCATGTGGCCGCGGCGGCCGCATCGATCATATTGTCGCTGAGCTTCGCTTGGGTGCCCTACAACCTGTGGATTCTGGTCGCGGGCATTGGCGGTATGATGGTCGGAGCCGAAGTTGAACGGCGGAGGGCAAAACCATGATCGGATGGTCAGATGCCTCGATATGGACGATCATCATCGTCCTTGGGATCGGTACATTTCTGATCCGCTATTCATTCCTTGGCCTTTTGGGCGGTCGCGATTTGCCGGAATGGGTATTGCGACATCTGCGCTATACGGTCGTGGCGATCCTACCTGCACTGGTTCTGCCCATGATCCTTGCCCCAAGCGCGGCCACCGGCAGCCCTGAACCTGCCCGGATTGCGGCCGCAGCCGTGGCATTGGTCGTCGGCTACCTGACACGGCACGGGATTGCGACGGTCCTTGCGGGCGTCGCAACCTTTGGTGCGCTGCAATGGCTGCTTTAGCCCGCCTTTTTCAGCTGGTCCCGGATCTCCATCAGGATATCAAGCTCTGAAGGACCGGGATCTTCTGCCGGCGCTTCTTCTACGGCTTCTTTGGCCTCAGCTGCGTCTTTGATTTTATTGATCGAGCGCACCAGCATGAAGACGACAAAGGCGATGATCAGGAAATTGATAATCGCCATGATGAAAGCGCCGTAAGCGAAGGTCGCGGCCCCAGCCTCCCGCGCGGCATCAAGCGTTGCAAACTCACCATCCCCCATCGCGTAAAACAGGTTCGAGAAATCGATCCCACCAGTAAAAATACCGATAAAGGGTTGGATCAGGTCATCAACTAACGATTTTACGATCGCTGTAAAAGCCGCCCCGATAATGATCCCCACTGCCATGTCCATGACATTGCCACGGGCAATAAAATCTTTGAATTCTTTCAGCATTCTGCGCGTTCTCCCTCGCTGCTTCGCCCCTCTCCCCGGGGCAAAGTGGCGACATATAGCCATAGCGACGCGCCGCTGTCTCGATATTTTGGATAACGTCGGGTCAGCTGGGAAGCGTGCCGGACAGCACATATTGCAGGATTTGAACGACTTGCTTGGGGGTTTCAACGACGGCCAACGCCGCTGCATCAACTTCTTTCAACGCATGTTGGTGATCTGCCCCATGCATGACTATCAGGGATTTTCCCAAGGCAGCAGCATATCCCGCGTCAAAGGCTGCATTCCATTGCTTGTATTTTTCGCCAAATCGCACGACGACGATGTCGGCCTCCTCGATGCCTTTGCGAGTGCGTATAGCATTCAGTTTTGCACCCTTATGGTCGTGCCAAAATTTGGTTGCCTCTGCGCCCATAATGGCAATGCCGCAGTCGTCGGATGCCGCATGATCTGTTACCGGCGCGGAAAAGGTGACGTCCAGGCCCTTGGCCCCGTCAATAATCTGCTCGCGCCAATCGGTGTGAATCTCTCCGGACAGATAGACTTTCAACATGACGCTCTCCTTGACTGATCCAGACATGTTTCGGGGTGCGGGGGAGGTTTCCCCGCAGATCGGCGCGCAACAGCGCTACGATCCCTCCTTAACCGCGTAGAACACCGCCGGTGGCCTTGCCCACTTTCTCGACGATCTTGGCGGCGACCGCTTCGATCTCTTCCTCGGTCAATGTCTTGTCGCGTGGTTGCATCCGAACGCTCAGCGCAATGGATTTCTTGCCTTCCCCCATCTGGGCCTCAGCCTTTTCGCCGGTGAACTCGTCAAAGATTGAAACGGCTTCAATGAGCTTTTTGTCTGCACCCGAGGCGGCATTGGCCAGGTTGATGGCCTCAACATCCGCATCAACGACAAAGGCGAAATCGCGTTCGACGGCCTGCAGGTCGCTAACTGCCATCGCACCACGTGACGCCGATTTGGCGCGCGGCAACGGAATCTCTTCCGGGAAGAGCGTAAAGGCCATTGCAGGGCCTTTCACGTCCATCGCTTCCAACACTTTGGGGTGCAACTCGCCAAAGATGCCCAACACCTTCTTCGGACCAAGGCAGATCACCCCATGACGTCCGGGATGAAACCAGCCCGGACCTGTCCGCAGGATCTGCGCCTTGGCCGGTGCCCCCATAACCGACAGGGTCGCCTCGGCATCTGCCTTGGCATCATATAGGTCAACCGCGCGCCGCGACCCGAAGGGATCGCGCGCCGCGTTATGCCCAACCAGAATACCGGCGGCCTGCAGGTGTTGCTCACCCGGTTCTCCGCCTTGGAAGGCAGCGCCCACTTCAAACAGCGCCATGTCCATCATGCCACGCGCCTGATTGCGGGCGGCCGCTTGCAAAAGACCCGGCAAGAGCGAGGGGCGCATGTGGCTCATCTCGCTGGAAATCGGATTTTCCAGCATAACCTCATCGGTCCCACCACCAAAGAGCGCGGCAGCTGCCTGATCAACGAAGCTATAGGTCACACATTCATTATAGCCGAGGCCTGCCAAGGTCCGGCGGGCCATCCGTTCGCGTTTTTGCATTGGCGTCAGAACCGCTGCGGGCACACCAGCCTGAGGGCGCGGCATTGGCACCGGCTTAAGGTTGCTGAGCGAGGTGATCCGCGCAACTTCTTCGACAAGATCGGCCTCACCTTGTACATCGCGACGCCAGCTTGGCACCCACACCTCAAGCACGTCACCTGCGCCGGTCGCGGAAAAGCCAAGCTCGGTCAGGATGCGCACCTGTTCGTCTTTGGCAATTTCCATGCCCACAAGGCTGACCACGCGTTTGGTATCCAGCGGATAAGAACGCGCAGTGTTCATCGCGGCGCCCGCTTCCACTACGTTTGAAGCTTCCCCACCGCAGATTTCAAGGATCATTTGCGTCGCCGCTTCAAGCCCGGGACGCGTATATTCAGGATCGACACCGCGTTCAAAACGGTACCGGGCATCTGAGTGGATCTTCAGGTCACGACCGGTATAGGCGATGCGCACCGGATCCCACCACGCGCTTTCGAGGAAGACATTTACAGTCTCGTCGGTACAGCCCGTTGGATCACCGCCCATGATCCCGGCAATGCTCTCAGCGCCTTCGCTGTCCGATATGACAAGCTGACCAGCCGCAAAGGAATATTCCTTCTCATCCAGGGCCTGCAGCGTCTCACCACCTGCAGCGCGATGAACGCGCAGATTGCCTTTGACTTTATCGGCATCAAAAACGTGCAGGGGCCGGTTCTGATCATAGGTAAAGAAGTTCGTGACATCGACGAGTGCGGAAATCGGCCTCAGACCAATTGCGCGTAGACGATCCTGCAACCATTTCGGGCTAGGTCCGTTCTTGACGCCTTTGATCAGTCGACCGGTGAAATGCGGGGCATCATCCAGCGAGTCTTTGTCGATAGTGACATCGATCGGGCTGGCAAAGCTGCCCGGCACAACCACATCTTCCTGCGGTTTCAAAGTACCGAGGCCTCGTGCGGCTAGATCGCGGGCCACTCCGCGCACGCCAAGCGCATCCTGACGGTTGGGAGTAATTGCGATCTCAATGACGGGATCGACCTTGGAAGGGTCATTGGCGGCAAGCCAATCCACGAAACGCTCACCGACATCGCCAGAGGGAAGCTCGATAATACCATCGTGCTCGTCGCTCAACTCCATTTCGCGCTCGGACGCCATCATGCCGTGACTTTCAATGCCACGGATTTTGCCGACACTGATTGTGGTGTCGATGCCCGGAACATAGACGCCGGGTTTGGCAATCACGACGGTGATGCCTTCGCGAGCATTCGGCGCGCCGCAAATGATCTGTTTCTGGCCCTCATCGGTCGCAACCTGACACACACGCAGACGGTCTGCATCGGGGTGTTTCTCGGCGCTTACCACTTTGCCGATGGTAAATTCTTTCAGACGCGAGGCACGGTCTTCGACTTCTTCGACCTCCAAACCGATATCGTTCAGAACCTCGCAGATTTCCTCCAGCGTGGCCTCAGTTTCGAGATGATCTTTCAACCAAGAGAGGGTGAATTTCATCGCTCTTATCCCTTCGCGTCTATACCGCCCCGCGATTAGCGCATGTCGCGCCTGAAGGGAAGGCGCGCACGACCCGGATTGAACTATATGACGCCGCCAAACGACATACAGGTGATGTTGCGGGGGTCCTTACCCCCAGAAAGGAGTCTGTTATGACCCCCAAATCCCTATTGGCGGCCGCAATAGCCGCAACACTGGCCGCGTCCGCGGCCCAAGCCGATATGTTTATCGTCCAGCAAGGCCCCACCGGATCCTTCAGCGGCTATGTTCCAAGTCTCCCCTCAGGCGCCCCTGGCTCAGGCTTTGACATGGCCACTGGTTTCATTGCTGATATGGCCGCCACCCGGATGCCCGGTTTCCACCACGACCTGTTGGTACCAGCCGCGCCCGCGGGCTTAGTACCCGATGCCGACACTGCGTATGATGAGATCAGCTTTGCTGGCGATTGGCAGATGGTTGAGGCACCCGGCATGACTGTCGAAGACCTTGTGATCAGTGATTTGCCTAACGCCACTTTCTCAATCGACGCGATGGGCGAGTTCACAGGCTATGCTGGATGCAATCGCATTTTCGGCACTTTGAATCAACAGGGCGGTGCCTTGGTTGAACCGATGGTTGCCATGACACAGATGGCTTGCCCCGGTCTTGTTGGAAATCAGGAACGCGCTTTGACCCAAGCATTACAGGATGCCGCGATGTTTGCTCATGCGGGCGACATTTTGGTTCTTCTTGACGCGGAAGGTGACAAATTAGCCGAATTTCGGGCGATGTAATCCGTTTCTGACGTCATCATTATTCGGCGCGCCCTGCAACAGCGAGGCGCGCCGGTTCTTTTTTTGAAAGTCTTTGAACCATTTGGCTGCCTTCCACGACACATAGAGGACTAGTGCAGGGACGCACTGCTATTGAAAGGAGCCTTATGATGTCTCCCAAATTGACCCTTGCGGCTCTGATCGCTGCGATACTCACCACCTCAGGCGCCCTGGCCGATACCGGAGCTCTGCCTCAAAACAACGACGCCCCTGATCAAGCAACCTTGCCAATGCAGGCCTTTGCCCGTGAAGATGTCGCGACTATGGATGACGGCGCTGCCTCTCCTACATGGATCAGCTTCGCAGGCAACTGGCGCCTTGTCGAAGTAATGGATTTTCATGGCTCGCCCATGGATTTGAACGGCGGCTACTATTCTGATGCCTATCTTTCGGTTTTCGAAGACGGCCTTTTCGCTGCCGATGCCGGATGCAATCCGATCCAAGGCGATCTGAATTTGGAATACGGTGTATTGTCGACCGATGTCGAATTGGGAAACCAGATCATGTGTTTTGTTGGCATGGATCTTGAAGCGGCCCTGGCCAACGCAATCGACCGTGCCTTCATGTATGCCCATGGCGGAGAAATGTTGGTTCTGCTTAGTGCAGAGGGCAACAAGCTGGCCCGGTTTGAAGCAGCTGACTAATCCCCTAACACGTCCCGTACCGAGTGCTGCGGCCCCTTTTAGCTGGAAGGGGCCGCCTTTTTTTAACGCGCGATGGCTCGCATGGAATAGCCTACTTCCCAGAAACAATCCCCCAATGTGAGAGTGAAGGATGTTGGGAATGACGGGTTGTCAAAGGCAACCAATGCCCGGCCCCACGTCAGGCTTGCAAACTGGCCCGGCCGCGCCAATGCCGCGCTGCATTGCATATCGCTTTCACCGATCCAATAGGCCTCGTGGGTGTAACGTTCGTCGACGTTTCCGGCTAGATCGGGAATGACCAACTCAGCTGGCGTTCCGTCGGGATGCGTAAACGAGATAATCGCAGCGCCGAATTCATCAGCCTGATAGACAAGTTCGCCGGAATCGGAATCCCACACTTCATCAGCTTGGGTCGCAGGAGCAAATAGAACGAGAGCGGCGGCGGCCGCAGCAAGTGATTTTAACATATGACGCGCTTTCCTGTTTGATAAACAGGCAGAGTTTATCACTGTTCTAAAATAAAAATAGTCACACCAAACGTCGTCTGAATTCAGATCCCAGCATGAACGCTAGGGGCTTCCAACGCGGCGAATCCATAGTGGCGCAGCCAGCGCAGGTCACTGTCAAAGAAGGCGCGCAGATCTGGGATGCCGTATTTCAGCATCGCCAGACGGTCGATGCCGATGCCAAAGGCAAAACCCTGCCATTCGGCAGGATCAATCCCGCCGGACTTCAACACATGCGGGTGCACCATGCCTGAGCCCAGAACCTCGAGCCAATCATCGCCTTCGCCCACTTTTACTGTGCCATCTTCCCAGGAACACTGGATGTCGACTTCAGCCGACGGTTCCGTGAAGGGGAAATGCGACGCGCGGAAGCGGGTTTTCACGGTTCCGCCGAAGAAGGCCGAGAAGAACTCTTCCAAGGCCCATTTCAGATTGGCCATGGAGATGTCCTTGTCGATGGCCAGCCCTTCAACCTGATGGAACATCGGCGTGTGGGTTTGATCATAATCGGCGCGGTATACACGGCCGGGAGCGATGATCCGGCATGGCGCGCCATGCGCTTCCAGATGTCGGATCTGCACAGGGCTGGTATGGGTGCGCAGTACATGCGGCGGGCGATTATCGCCCTCTTTACGATGCGTATAGAACGTGTCCATTTCTGCCCGAGCCGGGTGGTGGCCAGGGATGTTCAGCGCATCGAAATTGTACCAATCGGTTTCGATCTGCGGCCCTTCGGCCACTGAGAAGCCCATATCAGCGAAGATCGCAGTCACTTCTTCTGTCACTTGGCTGACCGGATGAATCGTGCCCCGGCGGCGGGGACGGCCTGGCAGGGTCACATCCAGCCACTCGGTACGCAGCCGTTCTTCCAACGCGGCATCAGCTAGCGAGGCCTTGCGTGCGGAAATGGCAGAATTCACCTCATTTTTCAGCGCATTCAACGCCGGGCCTGCCACTTGGCGTTCCTCGGGCGTCATTTTTCCCAGTTCCCGCATCTTCAGGCTGATTTCGCCCTTTTTGCCCACGGCCTGTACACGCAGATCCTCAAGCGAGGCTTCGTCAGACACATTGGCAATAGCAGTCAGGTACTTGTCGCGCAGATCATCCATGGGGCTCGGGCCTTCTTTTCACGTCGGCCAATCTGCTAGCCACCGATGGCCCGGAATGCAAGCCACATAGGGAAATGAGTGGGGCAAGATTGCTTTATTCCTGCCGTTCAGGTGGTGTGGTTTCAGCCGGGTCCTTTGGCTGATCCATAGTGGCCAGCTGCGCATCTGCCAAACCATCGGCCTCACTTTCACCATCCGACAAAACGGCCGTCTCTGGTGTTGCGGCGCGCGTCGGAACGGAAACGCGGAATTCGCCCTTGTCGCCCTTGGCGACCGCTGCGCGTTTGGAAATCCGCAAGACGGTAAAGCCAATCATTACGATGTGCCCAACAATCGTGACCATGAAGAGGCCGCTCGGCCCTGCCCCGCCCATGACGCTGCCAGCCACCAACGGCCCAATGATCGAACCCAACCCGTAGATCATCAACAATCCGCCTGACACCTGAATAGACGTGCCCGGCGGGGCGTGGTCATTCGCATGGGCCACGATGATTGGGTACATGGCAAAAATCGCAGCCCCAAAAATACTGACCAGAATAAGGTTCAATGTCTGCCCCTGTGGGGTCAAAATGATAAAGGCAGCGTCCGCCAATAACGCGACAACCGCAGTGGCCACCAGAACTTTGCGCCGGTCCATTCGGTCGCTGAAATACCCAATCGGGATTTGCGCAGCTGCGCCTGCAAGGATCGGTACGCTGGCAAACAGCGCGATCGAGGCCAGGGGCAGGCCAACCCGGTCGGCATAAACCGCTGCCAATGTGCCGAATGACGCGTTCGATATTCCGACCAGAAAAACCGCCACCACCGCAACCGGGGAATTGCGCCATAAGGCGCCAACATCCAGCTTCACCGTGGTCAGCGGCGCAGGCGTCTTTGAAGTTGAGACACCTGTTGGCACCAATGCCAAGCTGTAGAAAATCGCGCCCAGCGCAAAAAAGAAGAACCCTGATGCATCGCCAAGCGCGATAACCATCTGCCCGGCAGTGCTGGCAGTCAGGTTGACCATTGTGTAAATGCCAAAGACCCGGCCCCGGTTAGACGGCTGGACATGGTCATTCAGCCAGCTTTCAACGATCATCGCAGCGCCGGCGAAGCTGAACCCGGCTACAGCGCGAATGACGATCCAGGCAGCCTCATCCACAATCATCGCCTGCAGTAGAATACCGACAGATGCAAAAGCGCAAAGCACCCCGAAGCTGCGGATATGCCCAACCGAGGCCACAAGGCGCGGCGTATAGATACATCCAAGGACATAACCGATCGCCCAGCCCGTCCCGAGAAGGCCAAGCGCTGAGGTTGAAAACCCTTCGGCTGAGCCGCGAATGGGCAAGATCAGGCTGTTGATGCCGCCCGCGAAGAGCAACAAGAATGAGCCGAGTAAAAGCGCGCTAATAGGCAGAATCTGACGAAACATGGGATAAGCCTAGGGGGGAAGCCCTGACAATGAAAGCAAATCTAGCGATGTCGGGGTAGCCCGCTATTTGGCCGCATTGTCGCTGCGAACCGTAAGCTTAGGGTTTGCGTACCTACATGTCAGAGGCAAAAATGCATATCTTCCTGTCACAAGGGTTTCGACCCTTTTTTCTTTTTGCTGCTCTCTGGGCGGCTTTGGCGATGGCGCTTTGGATTGTGATGTGGACCGGCGCATTTGCCCCTGCACTGAGCCTGTCGCCGTTGGACTGGCACACGCATGAGTTGATCTTTGGATATGGCGGCGCGGTTCTCAGCGGGTTTTTGCTCACCGCAATCCCAAATTGGACAAAGCGCCCGCCGGTCTCTGGGGCTCTTTTGGCAGTGCTGTTTGTCCTTTGGGTTGCCGCGCGGGCGGCGTTTTTGATGCCGATCCTGCCATTCCCCATTGCGTCAGCGCTTCAACTCAGTTTTCCGGCCCTCTTTTGCCTGATCGCTGGTCGCGAGCTGATCCTTGGCAGCAATCGCCGCAACCTGCCAGTTTTGGCAATCTGCGTGGCGTTCCTTCTTGCAAATGGCTGGGTTCTGGCAGAAATCCATACCTCTGGCAGCGCATCCGGTGGTGCAGCCGTGCGCGCGGGACTATCCCTGCTTTTGCTCCTGATCACGCTTATCGGCGGACGCATTATTCCTGCCTTCACTCGCAATTGGCTGAAAGCCAGGAACGCTGCGGCCGACATACCGGGCGTGACCGGGTTTGATGCTGCCGTGATGGTAGGAACCGCCGTGGGGTTAACGCTTTGGACAGCCATTCCTGAGAGCCCTGTCACAGGTGGCGCAGCGCTATTGTTGAGCGTCGCCCATCTTTTTCGGCTGGCGCGATGGCGCGGGATTCGAACAACCAGCGAGCCGCTGCTTTTCGCATTGCATCTGGCCTATGCCTTCCTTGCGCTTGGGTTTCTTCTGACCGGGCTTGCCGCGCTTTCCGCCAACATTGTTCCGGCAATGGCCGGTTTGCACGCTTGGAGCGTAGGTGCAGTGGGTCTGATGACCCTGACAGTGATGTCGCGGGCCAGCCTTGGCCATTCCGGCCGCCCCTTGACCGCTGGAGCAATCGAGCGCGCCTACCTTGCTGCTCTTATCCTTGCGGCCTTAACGCGCATCATAGGCGCGTGGCCGGAAATACCTGTCGGATTTCTGCATGCTTCCGCTGGCCTCTGGTGCCTTGCCTACGGTCTTTTCGCGATCCGGTTTACGCCGGTGATGGTCACGCCAAAAGTTGCATCCAAAGCCTGAGGGCAACGAAAAAGCCCGGACAGATCGCTCTGCCCGGGCTTTAATCATGTCAGATGCGTGGCGGTTAAACCAAAGCACCTTTCGCCTGATCGACAATGGCACCGAACGCCTCGGGTTCGTGCACAGCCAGATCGGCCAGAACTTTACGGTCCACTTCGATACCGGCTTTGCCGAGACCGTTGATGAACTTGGAATAGGTCAGCGATTCGTCATGCGCGCGGACCGCAGCGTTGATACGCTGGATCCACAAGGCGCGGAACTGACGCTTGCGGGCCTTCCGGTCGCGGGTCGCATATTGGTTGGCCTTGTCGACGGCCTGCGTTGCGGTGCGGAAGTTACGGCTGCGGGCACCATAGTAACCCTTGGCTGCCTTAATAACTTTTTTATGGCGGGCGTGAGTGGTCGTGCCACCTTTAACTCGGGACATAGCTCAAGGCCTCCTTAGCGCGAATAGGGCATGAAACCCTTGACGATTTTCTCGTCAGGGGCGGACAGAACAGTGGTGCCGCGGGCATCACGAATGAATTTGCGGGTCCGTTTGATCATGCCATGGCGCTTGCCGGCCTGGCCTGCTTTGACACGGCCGTTGGCCGTGACCTTGAAGCGCTTCTTGGCGCTCGACTTGGTCTTCATCTTGGGCATTTCCGTCTCCGTCTTTTTTGGGTCGGTTCGAGGGGCGACTCGGCATGCCACTTAGGCCGGCCGTCCCGGGTGATAAGCGCGCCTGATAGCGCCGTTCAAAGGCAAGAGCAAGGGCTCAGTTAACGATCCGCGCCAAAGTCGTGATAAAGGCGTAAGGAATCTCGGTCCAGCCTTGCGGATCAGGCAGTGAATTATAGGCGTAGGCAAAAACACCAACCCCCGCCGCAAGCGCGGCAAGGGCAACTGTTGGAAACACTTTGTCAGACCATCCTGATATTGCCGCCGCGATGGCAAAGGCCACGACAAGCGTGGAAATGGATATCAGGATATCTGGCGGAAAGATCATTCAAGATCTGTAGACAGGATCAGATGCTCTGCGCAAGGCGCAACACGGATAATGTTTGTCGTGCCTTGAACATTGAACGGCACACCCGCAGTCAAAACGATCTGGTCGGTGGCAGAAGCATGACCCATTGCACGGGCCGCGCGTGCCGCGGCAATAACCGCCATTTTGAAGCGGCTGAATTCTTCCGTTACAACGCAATCCGTGCCCCAGGTCAGGCACAAGCGACGGGCCACATTGTCCAGCGGCGTCATAGCGATGATCGGCACACGCGGACGTTCGCGGGCAACCAGCGATGCAGTAGTACCGGATTGAGTGAAGCAGCAGATCGCCTTAATCTCGGTTGTTTCCGCAATCTCACGGGCTGACGCAACGATGCCATCGGCCACTGTAGACCGGTTAACACGGCGCGCAGATTCGATGATTTCACGATAGTTGGGATCGGATTCGACTTCCAAGGCCACCGCATGCATGGTTTGCACCGCTTCGATCGGGAAATCACCGGCAGCGCTTTCAGCGCTCAGCATCACGGCATCCGCGCCCTCATAAATAGCGGTTGCCACATCAGACACTTCGGCGCGTGTCGGGACCGGGCTTTCGATCATCGATTCCAGCATCTGCGTTGCCACAATCACCGGCTTGGCAGCAGCACGACATTTTCGGACCAGTCGTTTCTGGATCGGCGGAACGGAAGAGACCGGTAATTCAACGCCAAGGTCGCCGCGAGCCACCATGATCCCGTCAGAGACAGACAGGATCTCGTCAAACGCTTTGACGGCAGCAGGCTTTTCAATCTTGGACAAAACAGCCGCGCGGCCCTTGGCCAGTTCGCGGGCTTCCTGAACATCAGCGGCGCGCTGCACAAAGCTGAGCGCCAGCCAGTCAACACCTAGTTCACAAGCAAATTCAAGGTCGCTGCGATCCTTGGCAGACAAAGCGGCCAGTGGCAAAACGACGTCAGGAACGTTCACGCCCTTTCGGTCGGAAATCGTTCCGCCGGCAATCACGGAACAATCCGCAAAATCGTCCCCGCATTTGTCGACACCCAGCTTGATCTTGCCATCATTGACCAACAACGTAGCACCCGGCTCCAGCGCCGCAAAAATCTCAGGATGGGGCAGTTGGACACGCGTTGCGTCGCCGGGTGCGTCATCCAGATCAAACCGGAACTTTGCACCAGTTTCCAGATCATGCGAATCCGCGGCAAATACCCCACACCGAAGTTTAGGGCCCTGAAGGTCAGCCAGAATCGCGATCGGGCGGCCGGCCTCACGCTCAACCTGACGGATTATCGAATGCCGGGCGCGCTGTTCGTCCTGCGTGCCGTGGCTCATGTTCAAGCGAAAGACGTTTGCACCTGCTTCGAACAGGGCACGGATCATTTCGTAATCACTGGACGCGGGACCCAATGTTGCCACGATCTTTACGTTGCGTTGGCTTCTCATATCTGTCCCAGGCTCCTACTTTTTTATGTTAGCGCTCACAATTTGGCGCTCTTATGACTCAATTCTTTTCACACGACAACTGGCGCTTGCGCCGCACCTGCAGTAATAGCCTTTTTGCAATGAAGGATCACGTACAGATGACAGCCCCGTTTCATATTGAGGGGCAAGAACGCAATTCACGGTGGTTGGTTACCTGCGATCATGCAAGCAACCGGGTGCCCGAATGTGTAGGTGGCGGCAGTTTGGGCCTGCCCCGCGAAGATATGGAACGTCACATTGCTTATGACGTTGGCGCCGCTGGCCTGTCGCACGTCATGGCTGAAGCGCTAAATGCGCCCCTGATCCTTTCTGACTTCTCTCGCCTAGTGATTGACCCCAATCGTGGGGAACATGATCCGACGGTTTTGATGCGCCTTTATGACGGCTCCATCATTCCCGCCAACCGCGATGCCGATGCCGCCGAGGTTGAGCGACGTCTTGCTGCGTTCCATCGCCCCTATCACGATGCGCTTGGCGCGATGGCGGCCGCGCGGGCGGATTGCGCACTGCTGGCAGTCCATAGCTTCACGCCGCAATTCAAAGGCCGTGCGCTGCGGCCATGGCATGTTGGCATTCTATATGCCGAAGACGACCGGATCGCCGCACCCCTGATTGACCGGCTAAAGGCCGAGGATGATATTTGCGTTGGCGACAATGAGCCCTACTCAGGCCACTTGCCCGGTGACACGATGGATCGGCACGGTACCCTACCCGGTCGCCCCCATGTATTGATCGAACTGCGAAACGACCTGATCGAAACAGCTGAGCAACAACGCGCTTGGGGTCTGCGACTGGCACCGATCTTGAATGCAGCGCTGGCCGACGCCTCGGTCTGACCCTTAGACCGGGACAGATCATCGCAAGGTCTTGGACCACGGCCTGACACACCCAATCTATCGAACAGGAAACGCGCCCATTGCTCATTGAGGAGGGCGCATAATGACCATCGAAACTCTGACCAGCTTTTTCGGCTGGATGATTGTGATCAATTTCGGTCTACTAACCGTCTTTGCCGTGTTGATCATTGCCATGCGCAATTGGTCATCCAGAATCCACGCCCGCATGTTCGGGTTGGATGCAGGCGCCGTACGCCTGTCTTATTTCTATTTCATTGCAGGCTATGAAGTTCTGGCCTTTGTCTTTTGCCTTGTTCCGTGGCTTGCCCTGAAAATGCTCTAGGCCCCACTTGTCCCAAGTTGGGCAGATTGCTACCTGACAATCAGATAATTGCCTCTGCCGGAGCATTCCCATGGATGACCAGACCCGTATCGAACTCGAAGCTGCCGCCTTTCGCCGCCTGCGTCAGCACCTGATGGAAGACCGCACCGACGTGCAAAACATCGACATGATGAACCTTGCCGGGTTCTGTCGGAACTGCCTGAGCCGATGGTATCAGGAGGCCGCCAATGAACGCAGCATCGACATGGACAAAACCGAGGCACGCGAGATCTATTACGGCATGACCATGGATGAGTGGAAAACCAATTTCCAAACCGACGCCAGCCCGGAAAAACAAGCTGATTTCAAAAAGGCCTTTGCCGAGAATGTCGTGCGGAAACCGTAAGGGGCTTAAGCCGCACCGCCGCCTGCATACACTATAATGTCGAACCCTTCGTCAGGTGACGGCGGCACGAAGTGGCGCGAAATCTGCGCGAACTGTTCCTCCGTGACCTGAAATGGATGCGTGCCTCTGGCATTTCTTTGTCGTAAGCGAGATAAGCATTCGCCGTCAGGTACATCCAAGTAGTGCAGGATATGGGCAACCTGCGCGGTCTCGATCAACTCATGCATCCACGCCCGTTGCTGGATCGTGTTGGCCGCGAAATCCAAAATGACGGTCATACCGGCCTGTAGAAGCGCCACGATATGTGGCGACATGGCCGCCCGCAGCTTGGTCGAACACCTGACATAATCGGCAATTGTCGACATCTCTTCGGAGAAACAGGTATCCAGCCATGCGTCTTCGCTGATCAGAACGGTTCTCGGCGCGTCAGCCAGTTTTGCGGCCAGCGTGGATTTTCCCGACGCAACCTTACCGCAGAGGATATGTAGCTTAGGCTGAGACAACTTCAGGCCACTGCCATCGCAGGCCGATAAAAAGCCGGACGCCCGTCTTCGCTCAACTCAGGGGCATAGGAATAACCGCCGATATCAAAATCAAGGATCGCGGCCGGGTCCTTCAGCCGGTTCTGAATAATGAATCTGGCCATTGCACCGCGCGCCTTCTTGGCAAAGAAGCTGACAACTTTCGGCCCGCCCGGCTTTTCTTCCAGGAATTGAGGCGTGACCACGCGAGGGCGCAAAGCAACCGAGGCCACCGCCGAAAAGTACTCGACGGATGCACAGTTGATCAGGGTGTCTGTTCCGGTCTTCTCTGCCTCAGCATTCAGGGCCTTGGCAATCCGGGTGCCCCACCAGTCGTACAGAGATTTTCCGCGCCGGGTTTTCAGACGCGTGCCCATTTCAAGACGATGCTCCTGAATAGCATCAAATGGGCGCAAGAGGCCGTATAGCCCGGACAGAATACGCAAATGATCCTGCGCATAGGCCAGCTCATCTGCATCCAACGACGCGGCCTCAAGCCCGGCATAAGTATCACCCGCAAACCCGAGAATTGCGGGGCGTTTTTCCTGCCCCTCGGCAAAGCGGGCAAAGCGATCTTTATTGAGTTTCGCCAAGGCATCACTCAAATGCATCAGGCGTTGCAATTCGGCTTTGGATTGGCGTTTTGCGACACGGGCCAGCGCCTCTGCCTCACCCTGAAACATAGGTTCGGACATCTCTAGCGTCCGTTCGGTCCAGTCCAGCCGCTTGGCCGGTGAAATCACGACAAGCATTCGTCTTCCTTTACCACGCGCAAAAACGCCGACCCGAACCGATCAACCTTGGCCTCGCCCATACCTTGGATGCGCGCCAGATCCTCTAAGGTATCGGGGCGGCGCTCTGCTATTTTGCGGATCGTCGCATGCGTGCATGAGAGGTATTTATCGGTTCCCATCTCACCGCGAGATAGATCAACCTGAGCCTGAATCAACCGATCAAAAATCGGGCCTGCATCTCGTCCGGCCAGCGCCCGTCTGGCGGGATGTTCGGGGGCAGGCATATCGCCGGTTATCACTTGCAGAAACGCTGCGCCATATCGCTCCAGCTTGGTCGCGCCGACGCCACTGATCTTGGCCATCGCGTCCAAATTTGCAGGTCGGGTTTCGGCCATCTCAATCAATGTTTTATCCGTGAAGATTACATAGGCCGGAACACCCGCCTCTTCGGCCAAGGCCCGACGTTTGGCTTTAAGGGCTGACAGCAGCGGCGCATCTTCTTCGCTGACCAACATCTTTATTGCGGGACGCCGTGCCGCTTTCTTAATCGAGTCCTTGCGAAGCGTGATCCCCTCTTCTCCACGTAGGATCGGGCGGGCCTTATCAGTCATTCTCAGCGCGCCAAAACGCTCAGGGTCTGGGCGCACAAGGTCATGACCCATCATCTGGCGAAATACAGCCTGCCAGCCACGGCGATCAAACTCTGTCCCAATGCCAAAAGTGGGCAGGCTGTCATGACCTCGCTGACGTACTTTGTCGGTTTCGGATCCGATCAGGATATCGACAAGATGGCCGGTCCCGAAGTTTTCACCTGTGCGCAGGATAGCCGAAAGCGCCTTTTGAACAGCAACGCCTGCCTCAAACAATTCCGGCGGCTCAGAACAAAGGTCGCAATTGCCGCAGGGCTCTGGATCTTCACCAAAATACCCGAGCAAGACTTTGCGACGACAGCCAAGCGCCTCGGCCAATCCCAACAGCGCGTTGAGCCGCCCGTGATCGGCCATTTTCCGTTCGGGTGGGGCCAAACCTTCGTCGATCTGGGTCCGGCGAAACCGGATATCATCGGCGCCAAATAACGTCAGCGTGTCGGCAGGCGCCCCGTCGCGGCCTGCACGTCCAATTTCCTGATAGTAAGATTCGATGGATTTCGGCAGATCGGCATGCGCCACCCACCTGATGTCAGGCTTGTCGACCCCCATACCAAAGGCGATTGTCGCAACGACGACAAGACCGTCTTCGCGGGAAAACCGGGCCTCTACGTCACGTCGATCCTCTGCCATCATTCCGCCGTGATAGTGACAGGCCTTGTGGCCCTCATCGCGCAACGCCTTGGCCAGCGTTTCAGTCTTTGCGCGAGTGCCGCAATAGACTATGCCGGATTGCCCCCTGCGGGCTGCGGCAAAAGACAGAATTTGGGCGCGGGGGCTGTTCTTGGCCTCAAAGGCCAGAGTCAGATTTGGCCGGTCAAAGCCACGCAAAAAGATGTCGGGCGTCGCAGATTCCGCAAACAAGCGACTTACGATTTCGTCTCGTGTCTCTGCGTCGGCCGTCGCCGTGAAGGCGGCCAAAGGGACATCCAGCGCTTGCCTAAGCGCTCCAATGCGCAGGTAGTCTGGCCGGAAATCGTGACCCCATTGGCTGACGCAATGGGCCTCATCCACCGCAATCAGGCTGACACCCGCCCGCGACAACATCCGCTCGGTTCCGCCCGATGCAAGGCGCTCGGGCGCCATGTAGAGAAGTTTCAGACTGCCATCTTCCAGCCCGCGCCAAACCTCATCGGTTTCGTCTTCGGTATTGCCCGAGGTCAGCGCCCCGGCGGTCACGCCCGCCTCTTTCAACCCGCGCACCTGGTCGCGCATCAGGGCAATCAGGGGCGAGATGACAACTGTCAGGCCCTCGCGACACAAAGCAGGCAGCTGGAAGCACAGCGATTTGCCGCCGCCCGTCGGCATGATCGCCAACACATCTCGCCCGGCCACCACGGCCTCCACGATCTCCTCCTGGCCCGGACGGAAATTGGAAAAGCCAAAGACAGACGACAAAAGAGATTTGTGGCTGGACATATTAGGCGGCACTGCTCAGTTGGTATTGCTTTTCTTGGCTGAAAGGTCGCATAGCCCCATAGCACCCGCAAGTGACCTGCGGACCTCTGCCCCAACTTCTTTTGTCAAAAACGACGTCTAAGTCGGACGGGAAGAGGTTTTCCGCTTCTTGCGGACAGAAAAAGGCATTCAAATCCGACGACTATAACTCCAACAACTTGGGCAAATCCGCCATATCGTGAAACACCCTTGCGCCATGCGCAGCTAGCTGGCGCCCATCGTCATGCGCGGCATACCCAAAACAACATATGTCTGCAGCCCTTGCAGCCTTCACACCCGAGGGGCTGTCTTCCACAACCACGCATTCTGCTGGTGTTACGCCAAACGCGTCAGCCGCCGCCAGGAAAAGGCCGGGATCAGGTTTGGCAACCTTCAGAACATGTGCTGAAAAGCGCCGCCCCGCAAAGCGAGGAGACAATCCATTCTGGCCTAATGTGATATCCATCTTTTCTTCGCTGCCATTTGAAGCAACGCAAAAGGGGATCCCCGCCTGGTCCAGTCGGTCCAATACTTGGGGTATCCCCGCGATTATTGGCGTACCCGCTGCCAAAGCGGCGTAAATATCAGCATAGACATCATCCAGCCAGTTGTCAGGAAGGTCTACACCCCGGGCGCGCACTTCGTCGCCAACGCCAGACATCGTGCCGCCAACAAATAGGTCCAGGCAATCGTCGACTGTCACTGGAAATCCATGTCGGGTCAGGTTTTCGGCCAAAACACGATTGGTCACCGGTTCGCTGTCGACCAAAACGCCGTCACAATCAAAAATCACAAGTTTCGGGGGCATAGTTCAGGCCTCTAATTCCAAAATCGAAATACGGGTATCGCCGTATTTACGCTGGTCCAGCAAATTACAACCAGACGGCAACGCGACGTCGGCGCTTTCTTCCCAAATTATCAACGCGTCCGGGGCGACCCACCCGCCCGAGATGGCCGTATTCAGCGCCCGTTCGCCCAGTCCTTTGCCGTAAGGCGGATCAAGGAATACAAGGTCAAACGGAGCCTGTTGAACCTCGCCCAGTTTTGTCGCGTCGCGCCGGAACACTTTGCTGGTTCCCTGCGCCGCGCAAAGACCGATATTTTCCCGCAAGAGCGCACGTGCGGCTGAACCGTCATCGACAAAACAGGCAAAAGCTGCCCCGCGCGACAAAGCTTCCAGCCCAAGCGCTCCAGTGCCGGCAAAAAGGTCCAGCACACGTGCATTTGTGATCGGATCGCCATAGCCGCCATTTACCAGCAAATTGAATAGGCTTTCCCGGACTCTGTCGGTGGTCGGCCGAAGATGCGCGCCTGCATCACCTTTACCGACTGACGCCAGCCGCTTACCTTTGTTTTTTCCGGCAATGATCCTCACAGTTTTAGCAATGCCTTTAGGTCCGTATTGCCATCGGCCACTAAGTTTTTGTCAGGCGATTTCCCCATTGCCAACAGCCGCTTGCCAACCATGAAGGCGCGCGCTTCGTTGATCGCATCCACGGCCAGAAGGGTATCACCGCGATAATACCAAAATGAGATGGCACCATCCTCACCCCTGCGCGTGACCACGGTGTCATAGCCGGAGTTCAGGCCCGCAATCTGCAGCTTGGTGTCATATTGATCCGACCAGAACCACGGTGCCGGAACATAATCTTTCTCAGCTCCCAGAATGTTTTCAGCAACGCATTCGGCCTGATCA
This sequence comes from uncultured Nioella sp., assembly GCA_947495575.1. Lineage (GTDB taxonomy): Bacteria > Pseudomonadota > Alphaproteobacteria > Rhodobacterales > Rhodobacteraceae > CANLZL01. Next base: position 38,751 of record CANLZL010000003.1, read on the forward strand.
ATCGCGTTTTGCACACTTTCTAACCGTATGCGCACGCCATGATACGGGAAGGAGGCACAGTCACCCGCCGCCCAGATCGAGGCGTCCGAGCTGCGTCCTTGGGCGTTGACCTTGATCCCGTTTTCCAGAGCAAGCCCGGCAATATCTGCCAATCCTGTAGCCGGGGTGATGCCCACACCGATGATCGCCATATCCAGCGCCAGTTCCGTTCCATCAGATAGGATTGCACCGCTGACTTGCGCCTCTCCGGTCAGTTGGTCCAGCCCGACGCCTTCGCGAATGTCGACCCCGTTTGCCCGATGCAGGTTACGGAAAAAATCTGAAGTTTCCGGGCAGGCCACACGTTGCAAAATGCGATCGGCCATTTCTACCAAAGTGACTTGCATGCCTTTCTTGGCACAGACGGCTGCGGCCTCCAGCCCTATATATCCGCCCCCGATGATTAGAACCCGGCGCCCCTCGGCTACGCCCGGCGACATCGCGTCGATGTCGGCAAGGGTACGTACTGTATGGACGCCGCCCAATTTTCCGCCAATTTCCGCCGGCAGACGACGAGGGACCGACCCGGTTGTCAGTGCGAGGTGGTCATAGGGTACCTCGTCTTCTCCAAGCCGAACTGTCTTGGCCTCAACATCAATAGCGTCCACAGGTTGGCCCAGACGAAGGTCAATCTGATGCTCTTCAAAATAGGATTCCGGGCGCAAGTAAAGCCGATCAAGCGCCATATCGCCCAACAGATAGCCCTTGGACAGGGGTGGGCGCTGGTAAGGAGGCACAGGTTCTTCGCCGATTAGAGTAATCTCTCCGCCAAACCCTTTGCTTCGGAGCTTTGCCACCAGTGACAGCCCAGCCTGCCCTGCCCCGATCACAACCACTTTGGTCATTCAATCTGCCCTTCGCTCTGGCGCGCAGCGTCATGCGCTCTATATCCACTGGCTAATGCAAACTTAAAGAGAGAACAATCATGACGATTTCAGTTGGGGCGAAGCTGCCGGATGCCACTCTTCAATTCATGGGGGATGACGGCGTCGAGCATGTGCAGCTTTCCAGGCTGATCACGGGCAAGAAGGTCGTAATCTTTGGCCTTCCGGGCGCATTTACCGGCACTTGCACCACGTCACATCTTCCTAGTTTCATGCGGACCCGTGAAGCGTTCTCGGAAAAAGGAATAGACGCGGTGATCTGTATTTCTGCAAACGACCCGTTTGTCGTCGGCGCTTGGAATGAATCAACCGGTGCCAGTGCGTCAGGTGTCACATTGCTGGGCGATCCGTCTTCATCGTTTATCAAGTCCATCGGCATGGAGTTCTCAGTACCGGCAATAGGATTTCATTATCGATCGCAACGCTATGCCTTGGTGGCCGAAGACGGCGTTGTGACCGTTCTGAATACCGAGGAGAAGGAAAACACCTGTCACCTTTCGCGGGGTGAAGAGTTGTTGGAAAAACTCTGACCAAATTGGGCCAGGCGAATTGCGCCTGGCCCTCTAAAATGTTGTCACCCGTTTCTACCCCGTGGCGCGTTTCCAGATCGCCAGGGGCGCACCTCCCGGATCTTTCAGGAACGTTGCGGTTCCGGCTGGACCCTCCAAGTTTTCTGCCAGTATCGTCGCCCCGTTCCGTATCGCCTTTGCAGTTTCCGCCGCCAAATCTACGACTTCGACATAGGGCACCCATCCGCTGACGTCTGACATAGCGTTGCATGTTGCCGCAAACGGCGTATCGCCAGTAGCAGTCATAAAGGTCATCGAACCAATATCCTGCGCTGACCAGCCAAATGTTTTAGTCAGAAAGGCCGTGGTGTCCGCTCGCGCCGACCCAATATTGTCGAACCAAACAAATCCGTTCATCGGTTTCTCCATACTTGCAAAACGCAAGTGAATGGTGCCGGGAGTGCTTTTGAATTGCAAGCGGAATTGTGAACCCCTATCTTGAAGGGCATGGCACACGCATCAAAACAACACTGGGTCGGCTGTCCGGTTCGCTATGCAGCAGGCGTATTTGGCGACAAATGGAGTTTTATCCTGCTGCGCGACATGCTGCTGCATGGCAAGCGCTACTATGGGGATTTCCTGGCGTCCGAGGAGAAGATCTCGACCAATATTCTGGCCGACCGGCTGGCAAAGATGGTCGAAACCGGTATGTTCACGCGCCATATCGACCCCGAAAAACGTAGCAAAGTCTTCTATTTGCCGACAGCCAAGGCTCGCGGATTGTTGCCCGCATTTCTGGCGATGATGGTCTGGTCGACCGAATATGACGAAGCGACAGAAGCACCCGAAAGCTTTGCCAAAGCCTTTCGCGATGACCCAAAGGCCTCGATCCATTGGTATGAACAACAGATCGACCGGGTGAATGCAGGGCTGCCTGCCTGAGCCGACAGCCCATATGTTTATGCGTCGATTGTGATCTGAGTTTGGGTCGGGAACGGAATATCAATTCCGGCCTCGTCAAAAGCCTCTTTCACCGCACGGGTCAGGGCAAATTTCAGATCCCAATAATCGCTCGCGTCACACCAAAGGCGCAGTGTGAAATCGACCGAACTATCGCCCAGATTGGTGACTTTCACGAAAGGCTCTGGGTCGGAATGCACACGATCATCAGCAGCGATGCAGGCCCTGAGAACCTCTTCGGTTTTTTTCAAGTCACTGTCATAGCTGACGCCGAACACTAGATCGCAACGACGGGTCTCATAATGCGAGTAATTGGTAATGGAAGACGAAAAAATATCGCCGTTTGGTACGATGATCTTGACGTGATCGGGTGTGGTCAACCCGGTCGTGAACAACGTTATTTCATCCACGGTTCCGGATTCGCCCGCAGCGCTGATATAGTCGCCCACTTTGAACGGACGCAGGGCCACCAAAAGCACACCGGCGGCCAAATTGGCCAGCGACCCCTGCAAGGCCAGACCGATCGCCAGACCGGCCGCACCCACGATGGCGGCAAGCGATGTTGTCTGAATGCCGAACCGGCCAAGAATAAAGATAATCGCCAACGCCAAAATGGCGTAACGCGCAACGCTTCCAAGGAAGCTGAACAGCGTTACGTCCAGTTCTTCGTTGTCTTTCGCAATCTGAACAATGCGGGTTTTGACAAACGCACTGATCCAAAGGGCCGCAATAATGATCGCCAGCGCAACGCCGATATTGATCACCAGATCCAGCCAGAAATTCCCGGTCATGTTGTCTCTCCCGTCAATGACCCATGTTTGACGGGCGGCTTACGCATCCTGTCGACCTGTTCGCAAGTGCGTTAATCCCTACCCGAGTGGAAATTGATGGTATTTTGCCGAACTCGACGTAGATTTGAGCTGGCATTCGCAATTAGGTCGAGAAATTACCATGTCCCTTCACCCACCTATTCCCATCTTCCGCAGCTTTGATGAGGCCAAAGCGCGGGATTTTTACGTAGATTTCCTTGGCTTTGACATCGTGTTCGAACATCGCTTTGAACCGGGAACGCCGCTGTATATGGCCGTCAAGAAGGGGGATTGCGAGTTGCACATATCCGAGCATCACGGCGATGCGACACCGGGGTCGGCGGTTCGGATCGAGTTGCCGGATGTGCATGCCTATTCCGAGGAACTAAATGCCAAGCGCTATAAACATTCCCGCCCCGGCGTTCAAAAACAGCCCTGGGGTTGGTATGATATGACGATTGCGGACCCGTTCGGAAATCGGTTGATCTTTTGCACCGATATCCCGGTAGAGGATCAGGAGGCGAGCTGATCCATGCGTGTCGCCATTTGAATATCCAATGCGCTCAGATCCTGCTTGTCATGCGTCGTGAGCGTGACATCAACCGTGCGGTAGACATTTGACCAATCAGGGTGGTGGTTCAGCTTTTCTGCCACCAGCGCGGCCTGCGTCATCCAGCCAAAGGCCTCGATGAAGTTTTTGAACTGAAACCGTTTGAAAATTGCGGTTTTGTCGCTGCTGAGTTGCCAGCCGCTGGCCAATAGCGGCGCCAGTTCGTTTTCAGATACACTCATTCCTGTTCCTCCACCTGTGCTTGGCGAAAGGGCCCGTAAGAGGTGAGCACCTCGATATCTTGTTCGACGGCATCGCGTTCAGCCTCAAGATAGCGCGCCACCGCACCGGCGAAGCCCTGATCCGCCATCCAATGCAGCGAGTGGATGGAGACCGGCAAATAGCCACGCGCCAATTTGTGATCACCCTGCGCGCCGGCCTCGACCCGGGTCAGCCCCATGTTAATCGCGGCCTCGATGGCCTGATAATAGCATAGCTCGAAATGCAGGCAGGGGTGATGTTCGGTGCAGCCCCAGTAACGCCCAAAGAGCGCATCCCGCCCGATGAAATTCAGCGCCCCAGCCACAGCGCGGCCTTCGCGTATTGCCAAAACAAGCAAAATATCCTCACGCATGGTCTCTTGCGCGATGTCGAAAAATTGGCGCGTTAAATAGGGAGAGCCCCATTTGCGCGCGCCGGTGTCCTGGTAGAAAACCCAGAAATCATCCCAGTGCTCCGGTTCGATCTGATCACCGGTCAGTGTTACAATCTGCCCGCCAAAATCCTGCGCCTGACGACGTTCCTTGCGGATCGCCTTGCGCTTGCGCGAGGCGAGGCTGGCCAGAAAGGCGTCGAAATCCGCGTAGCCTGCATTTTGCCAGTGATATTGTTGCGTCACCCGGTGCAGCAGGCCCATTTGCGCACCGGCCTCTGCTTCGTCTTCAGTGCAAAAAGTGAAATGGACCGAGGAAAGCCCGTTGTTTTCGGCCAACTGCAACGCACCCTGAACCAAAGCAGCTCGGCCTGCGCCCTCCCATCCCGGTTTCGTCAGAAACCGGCGTCCCGTGGCTGGAGTGAACGGCACTGCCACCTGTAGCTTTGGATAGTAACGCCCGCCGGCCTCTTCATAGGCATGGGCCCAATTGTGATCGAAGATGTATTCGCCTTGGCTGTGGCCCTTGGCATAAAGCGGGGCAACGGCAATGACCTGATCGTTTGCGCGGGCCACCAGATAACGGGGCTGCCAGCCAGTGCCAGGACCGACCGACCCGCTTTCCTCCAACGCGCTGAGGAACCGGTAGGTGGTGAAAGGATCGTCCGGTCGGCCATCAGCGTCCTCTGGGCAGGCGCAGCTATCCCAATCCTCAGGCGCGATATCGCCCAGATGGGTAAAGGCCGTGATCTCGATTTGAGTCTCGCCGTCCATAACAGGTCCTGTATTGATCTATCCCATCAAGATGGGCCTCAGTGGCTGCCGGTCAATCCTCCGACCGCTGAATTCGGATCGCGACTGCATCAAGCGCCAGCATTGACGCCAGCCCGACACCGGCAAGGCCAAGTGCCAGCGAAAGGCCCCGCTCAAAAACTGCCAATACCAGAAGAACCACCGCAGCCCATTCGAGAATCATAGCCGTCATGGCCGAGGTGAGGCCCGTCATAAGGCCCGCTGCGCAAAGTATGATCAGGATCAGCGAAAGGGAATAGTCCGTTCCCTCAAGCCACTCCCTGACTTCCACCCGAAACACAACCAGCAGGGCCACCAAGGTCAAAAGACCAGCCAGACTGTGACTAGTCCGTAGGGCGTTCATGCCAGATAGCCCTCGAAAGTGATATTATCGGCCACCAAACGCGCTTCGACCTCTTGTTCGGCACTTTTGACTGTCCAGCATAATACTGGAACGCCACGTGCCTTCAATTCTGCCACTGAATGGTCGTTCAAATCTGCGCGGTCATGACTGATGAAGCTTGCACCAACGCGGTCGAAATCCGAGATGGCCTTCAGCGCTTCAAGACGCGCTTCACCGAGGGGCGCCCATTCCGGATCACCATAGCTTCCGGTCACAATGCCCCTTGGAATATCCGGCGCGGCAGCACCAAAAGCGGCCACAGAATGCGGATTGAAACTCATCACAGCGACAGGGCCGTCGTAAGATTCCAGGATCTTGGCCACTTGATACTCTAGTTCCTCGTCGACGTAGCCCATCACCCGTGTCTGATCTTTTATCTCGATCAGCAACGGTGCGCGGCCTGCAACCAAATCCAGCACGTCCGCTAATGTTGGGATACCCTCGTCGGTTTCCAGCAATCGCACATCTTCCAAATCGGCTGTGTTGCGGAATTTGAGCATCACCTCCTGTCCTGCCATGCGAACAAGGTCATAGTCGTGAAACGCCAGCGGCACGCCATCGCCCGCCGCCTGAATGTCGATCTCGACGCCATATCCAGCCTCAACAGCCGCGCGAATGGCCGCCATCGAATTTTCCGGGCGGCCTGCCGTCCGATCGTGCAAACCGCGATGGGCAATTGGTGTGCCAAGGAACGCGTTGGGCAAGGTCATTTGATTTCAAAGACCCCGTCTATTTCCACTGCAACGCCAAATGGAAGGGAGGCTGCTGAAACGGCAGAGCGGGCATGTTTTCCTGCCTCGCCAAGGGCTTCTCCAAGAAAATCAGACGCGCCATTAATGACCTTCGGCTGGTCGACAAAATCGCCGGTTGAATTGACAAAGCCAGTCAGTTTGATCACCCGCACAAGTCGATCCAGATCGCCGTCACAGGCCGCTTTGACCTGAGCCAGCAGGTTGATCGCACAGATCTTGGCAGCTGCGGCACCATCTTCGACGGACATATCAGCGCCCAGTTTGCCGATGATCATTTCGCCATCCTTCATGGCAATTTGTCCGGAGACATGTACAAGCGATCCGCTTTGCACAAAGGGCACGTAATTGGCGGCAGGTGCAGGTGCGTCAGGCAAAGTTACGCCCAGCTCGGCCAAGCGGGTCTCATAGGTGCTCATCAGGGATCTCCGGTGTCAGGAAAAGCGATTCTCGACCGGCACGTTAGCGATGCGCCCGCCCCTTGGGAAGCAGTCAGCTTTCGCGAAACGCCCGGTTGAAATAATCGGCAAGGGGCTGCAGCAGGTAGGCCAATGGTGTGCGGTCAGCAGTGCGAATAAACGCCTCTACCGGCATACCCGGCAGAAGCGTCAGACCGTTCAACCGCTCAACTTCACCCTCGTTCAATACAATCTCGGCCTCGTAGAAACTTGCTCCGGTATTGTTATCGGTGAATGCGTCGGCTGAAACTTGGCTGACGCGACCAAAAAGTTCAGGCGTCGTGCGCGTATCAAATACAGGAAACCGCAGTACAGCGTTCTGGCCAACAAAGACTTCGTCAACATTTGTTGGCTGAACTCGAGTTGAAATCACCAACGGGCGGTCTTGTGGGACAAGGAACAAAACAGGCTCCGCCGCCTGAATTACTGACCGTTCGCCAAAAACCTGCAATCCGTAGACTACGCCGCTGACCGGTGCGCGCATGACCATTTCATCCAATTGCCGCGCGAACGCGCGTTGGCGCTCGGCCAGTTCGGCCACTTGAACGCGCACTTCTCGTAGTTGCTCGATCGCTTCTTCGCGGCGCTCTGTCTCTAGTTGCAGTATGGCAAGATTGATTTCGGTAATGCGCCCTTCGGCTTCTGCCCGTGACGCATCCAGTTCTCCGATGGATCCCAATAGTCGCGCGCTTTCGCGTTGCAGGGTCAGGCCGCGGGTCGCCTCCGTCAAACCGCGTTCAACCAAATCCAGAACGTTGACCAATTCGGCATTCACCAGGTCGCTTTGCTCAGTCAATGCCAGCCTTTGGGCGCCAATGCCCTCGATTTGAGATCGAGTTTGGTCGGCCCTCCTGTTTAGTTGATCCATTTCTTGGGCCAATGTTTCTGATCGAGCCACGAAAAGGTTCGATTGGCCTTCAAGTATTTCGGCAAGGGCTGCATCTTCGGCCGCTGCGTCCAGCAAATCTTGTGGGTAGTTCACCTGTTCCAACCCGTCGCGTTCGGCCTCCAAACGGGCTTGCCTCGCGCGCCATTCGTTCAATTGCGCCGTGACCACGGAAAGGTTTGATTGAATGACCGAGCCGTCCAGCCGGATCAGTACATCCCCCTCGGCAACCAACTGGCCTTCGTCGACCTCCAGCGCCGCGACAACTCCGCCTTCTGGGTGCTGAATGGCCTGTCTGTTTTGATCCACTTCGATTTGGCCCGATGCCACGACGGCGCCCGCGATATTCGAAAATGCTGCCCAGGCGCCAAATCCGCCAACCAAGATGACCAGTGACAGAAAACCTAGGACAAGTGGGCCCCTGGCAGACCACGCAGGTTTTGTTGCCATGCTCATTGGACCCCTCCTTGCGCTGAGGGTTTTTGGGCTGTCTGGGTAACTTCCTGATGATTTTGCAGCACTTTTTTTAGAACTTCATCGCGCGGACCAAAGGCGCGCTGCAAACCGTTTTCCAGAACCAAAAGCGTGTCACATTCTTTGATTGCTGCGGGCCTATGGGCCATGATCAACACGGCTTTACCCTCGGCCTTCATGGTGCGAATGGCCTTGTTCAGGGACTCGCTGCCCTCATTATCCAGATTTGAATTCGGCTCATCCAACACAAGAATGACTGGGTCTCCATATAGGGCTCGCGCCAGGCCAACCCGTTGAATTTGCCCGCCGGACAATTTCGAACTTTCCGGGCTCATGACCGTATCATAGCCATTGACCTGATTGCGGATCATCTGGTCAGCATCGGCCTTGCGCGCGGCCAGAACAACCTGTTCAGGATCTGGGTTCTCGTCCAGGCGCGCAATGTTTTCGGCCAATGTCCCATCAAACAGGCTAACTCTCTGCGGCAAATATCCCAGCAAACTACCTAGGACGTCTGGGTCGTACTGATCCAACGTCGCACCATCCAGGCGAATTTGCCCCCCGGCAGGTTGCCAGACTCCGGTTAATGCCTTGGCCAAAGTAGACTTGCCTGACCCAGAGGGGCCAATGACGCCCATGGCCTGACCCGGTTCAACCTTGAAACTTACCATGCGCAACGTCGCTTGGTTATGACCGGGTGGCACAACTGACAACTGATTGGCAACCAGCGAAGCGGAAGGGCGTGGCAGGGGCAATCGTTTGGGTTCAGGGCGCACTTCGTTCAACAAGATATGTAGCCGACGCCAGCCATGTCGCGCCCGCGCGATTGATTGCCATTGGCCGATTGCCATTTCGATTGGCGCCAGGGCCCGCCCCAGAAGGATCGACCCTGCAATCATTGCGCCTGCGGTCAGTTCGTTTTGCAGCACCAGATAGGCCCCAAGGCCCAACATTGCGGATTGCAGAAACAGCCGCAATGTTTTGGTCAATGTCGTAAATCCACCAACGCGATCAGCCGCCGAAATGGTTTGCCCCAGGGCCCGCGTCCGCAAATGCCGCCAGCGCGCCAAGGCACGTGACTGCATGCCGAGGCTGCGCACCAATTCAGATTCTGATTGCAGACGAACGGCCATCCTGTCTGCCGTCATGGCGGCACTGTTTGCCTCCATCAGCGGCTGACTGGATTTAGCCTGATTGAGAAGGGTTATCAAAACCAGCAGGACACCGCCGGACAGAGCGAGCCATCCAAGCCAAGGATGAAAAACAAAGATCGCCAGCAAGAAAACTGGCGTCCAGGGCAAGTCAAAAATGGATAAAAATACCGGAGATGAGAGCAACCTCTGTACCGCCTCAAGATCGGCAAGTCCGGTTTGAGCGCCGCCAACACGTGCCGCCCGCGCCAGAGAAGCACGAAAGACACGGTCATCCAGCCCGTCTTGCAATCGGGCGCCAATCCGCGCGGCAATTCGTCCGCGAGAATAATCCAATAGCCCCATCATCAGGAAAAGAAACGTAACAAGCAGGGACAATGCCAACAGCGTTTCTTCCGAGCCGCTGCCCAAAACCCGGTCATAGACCTGCAGCATGTAAAGCGGTCCAGTCAGCATCAGCAAATTGGTAAACATGCTGAAAATGAACACCGCCAATAGCAATCGCCCGTTCCGGCGACGCGCCTCGGCCAATTCCTCCGAGCGCCCGGAATCTGCATTTTGTGGCTGTTTTGTCATCTGCCTTTGCGGGCCTCCGCCTGAATGATGCTAATTTGGACCGCCGATGTTGACAGCCCCGCCACAGTCCCTACCAAAAGCAGTGCGCCAGTGGAATTGAGTCTGGCCAACATCTTTGATTTCCGATTTGAGCTACTATCTGACTAAGCCTACGAAAGCGTTGACGAGAACTCCATTGTCCAGTGCCCTACCCACACCCCGATTGCGCTCGATTGTTGCTGCAATGACTCTGCTGGCCCTGGCGGCTTGCGGGCCTGCGACCTTGCCATCAGGCGCCACGATAAATGATCCGACAGAGGTTCAGAACCGCGGCATTCACCAGTTTAACGTTGCAGTGGATCGCGCGCTTATTCGCCCGGTTTCGCTGACATATGGCACCGTGGTTCCTGAACCCGTGCGCGATAGCGTCAGCAACTTTTCTGATAATCTTGATCAGCCGCGCCATGTCGTAAACAACCTACTGCAATTTCGCCTTTACAGCGCGGCGCAGAACACCTTCCGCTTCCTTGTGAATTCCACTTTCGGATTTGGCGGCCTGTTCGACCCTGCGACCGATATGGGCATTCTGCCTGTTGAGACCGACTTCGGCGAAACGCTGCACGTATGGGGCGTCGAAGAGGGCGCCTATGTTGTGTTACCCGTTCTTGGCCCCTCGACCAGCCGGGACACCGCCGGTTTCATCGTCGACCGGGTTATGAACCCGACGCGTCTGGTACTGACCGCCCCGGAAAGCGATTACGCCACGGGTGCAACTGTCGCTGACGCAATGAACACGCGTTATCGTTTTGCGGATACGATTGACGGACTGTATTATGACAGTGCCGACAGCTACAGCCAGGCGCGGCTGCTGTTCCTGCAGAACCGCCGGTTTGAACTGCGCGGGAATGCCCCCGTCGACTACGCCGACCCCTATGAAGACCCCTATTCCGATCCTTACGAAGATCCATATGAGGACCCCTATGCGCAATAAATTCTCTTTTTCGCGACGTGGATTCCTGGGTCTGAGTCTGGCTTCAACCGCTGGGCTAATGATGCCAGAGCGCATTTGGGCCCTGACCACCAGTGCAGCACGCACATTGGTAGAGGGTCTGGTTGCTGATTTGTATGATGTGATCAATTCAGGCCGGGCAGAAGACCGAATGTATCGTGATTTCGAAGGATTTCTCGATCGCTATGCAGACATGCCAATTATCGCCCAATCAGTAATGGGTGTAGATTGGCGACGCGCCTCTTCAGGTCAACGCAGTGCCTTTGTGTCGGCATTCAAAACTTATATTTCGCGCAAATATGGCAGCCGGTTCCGCGATCTTGTTGGTGGGCAAATCGAAGTCACCGACGCGCGGGCCATTCGCAACTTCTTCGAGGTTCGGTCGCTCGCGCGATTGCGCGGCGAGTCACCATTCGAAGTCATCTGGTTGGTGTCGGACGGGTCGGGCGCTCCGCGAGTGTTCAATATTATCATCGAAGGTATCAACCTCACCACGACAGAGCGGGAAGAGGTCGGCGCCCTCATGGATCGCAATGGTGGCAATATTGATGCGATGATCGCGGATCTGCGTAACGCCAGTTAAGTGCGGCCTGCCCTGCGCCGTCTTTTAAGGCCCATTGCGGCCTCTCATTAAGGCAGCGCGACCCGACGATGGCCCCATCGGGGCTTGAGGAGGGGCGCCCCTCCTCCTTTAGTTACCGCGCAACATGCACGACGTGGATTGACAGAAAGGCAAATCTGCCTAGTTCCGGTTGCGCCCCCCAAGAATACCGATGACCTCCATCAGGATTTGCTCTGCCAAATCAGGCTGACGCGCTGGCGTCGCTTCCGGTTCGGGTGGCCGCGCCTCGGCAACAGGATCGATCATCGGCAAGGGGCGCGGTGGAATGCCTTCATGAATGCGTTCCATGGTTTGCCGCCAGATTTCTGCAGGCAAGCCACCGCCGGTGACGCCGGCCAGCGGCGTATTGTCATCATAACCCATCCAGACACCTGCAACGTAATCTGCCGTGAAACCGATAAACCACGCATCCCGCGCACTTTGCGTTGTGCCCGTTTTCCCCGCTACGGGGCGGTCCGGCAGCTGTGCCCGTGACCCAGTGCCATTGGCAACTACTTCGGCCATCATATAGGTCAGCTGACGCGCCGCGAACTCGCTGATGACGCGTTCCCTGATACCGCCGCCCTGGCCCATCATTGCGTCACTGTCACCCAAAAGGCGCAGGTCAATCAGGCCATAGGGGGCAACAGCAGAGCCGCCATTGAGAATACCGGCATAGGCGCCAGTCATTTCAATTAGAGTGCTTTCAGACACGCCAAGCGCCAAGGCCGGCCCATCAGCCAGATCGCTGTCGATGCCAAATTGAGAGGCGACGGTGCGCACCAGATCCCGGCCCACTTCTTCTGAAAGGCGCACCGCAGTTGTATTGAGCGACGCCCTGAGCGCGTCGGTGAGGGTCACTTCGCCGTAATATTCGCGCGTATAGTTTTGCGGCGTCCACGGGCCAGAGCCTGGCACATTGATCGTCAGCGCCGCATCAAGGATCATATCATCAAAACGCCAGCCTAGATCGAGCGCAGTGGCAAACACAAAGGGCTTGAAGGCTGAACCTGTCTGCCGGTTGGCCTGCGTAGCGCGATTGAACAGTCCCGGCCCGGCCTGTCTGCCGCCAACCATGGCGCGCACGGCACCATCTGCGGACATTACGATAATCGCGGCTTGTGCCTCCGATCCTTCACGAACCTGATTGGCAAAGACCTCTTCCAGCGCTTCTTCCGCCGCTGCCTGCATCCGCGGATCAAACGTGGTGCGAAGGATCACATCTTCTGTAGTTTCACGTAGCAAGAAATTGGGACCCTGGGTCATCACCCAATCGGCAAACGCATCGCCCGTACTGTCCTGCGCAGCGGAAGAAAGCGTGGCTGGGTTGGCCCGCGCCTGATCGGCCTCTGCTTCGGTCAGGTATCCCTGATCCTCCATCAGGTTCAGCACAACATTGGCGCGTTCCTGGCTGCGCAGCAGATTTGTGGTTGGGGCAAAGCGCGACGGCGCGGTCAGAAGCCCTGCCAACATTGCGCCCTCAGATGCAGTTACTTCGGCGGCGGAATGGCCAAAATAGCGCTGCGAGGCGGCTTCGACGCCATAGGCACCCGCACCCATATAGGCGCGGTTGAGGTAGATCGTCAGGATTTCATCCTTGGTATACCGCAGCTCCATCGCGAGCGCGAAAGGCATCTCCTGAATTTTGCGCCACATGCTACCGCGACGGCAATCGGCCTCGTATTCGGCCTCGGTCTCCCAAACATCAGGGTCATAGGCCCGCCCCAGGCAGAGAAGCTTGGCCACCTGCTGTGTTATGGTGGAGCCGCCATGACCAGACAGAGGCCCACGCCCTTCGCGCAAGTTGATGCGGATGGCGGACGCAATACCGCGCGGACTGATCCCAAAATGCCGGAAAAAACGCCGATCTTCTGTGGCAACAATCGCGTTTACCACGTGTTCCGAAGCTGTGTCGGTATCAACCAGGCCACCGAATTGTTCACCGCGCCATGCAAAGACGTTGCCGTCGCGGTCCAGCATTGTGACCGAACCACGCGCACGTCCATCCACCAGTTCCTCCATCGGGGGAAGCGTTGTGTAGATATAGGCTGTCGCAGCGGCCACCATCAAGAATACGACAAGCGTGACCCGCCAAACGATGCCAAAAATGATCCTCAGGATAAGTCGGAAAAACGCGCCGATTGCGCCCAAAATCCCACGACGGGCGGGTTTGCGGGCATTTCTGCGCCGAGATGTGGTTTTTTTCCGTTTTGCCGGCGCACGCGACCGTGCAGGCGCAGCATTTCGCCGATCTGCAACCAGCCGACGATTCCCACCTGACCCGCGTCCACCGCGATTTCCTGAAGCGCTCATTGATGTACCTGCTCGTTTTGCAAGGAAGATACGGCAATCCGAGTCGTTTGTGGAGAGGCTTCGCCGCAGTGCCGAAATTCCATTTCGCCTATTTTTTGAACATTTGCACAAAAAACTGCCAATTTTTTGAAAAACGGGCATTTCGTTAACGCTTCCTTGCCCGCGTTTCGTTGCCCTTTGGGCCTCAACGTCCTGTCTTGGCACACGTCAGGGCCCGCTCGAGGCCCAAATAAACGGAAGGGTAACACCGTGAAACTCATCATTGCAGCAATCAAGCCGTTCAAGCTGGAGGAGGTCCGCGAGGCTCTGACCTCTATCGGCGTGCGCGGAATGATGGTGACAGAGATCAAGGGCTTCGGCTCGCAATCTGGCCACACCGAAATTTACCGCGGCGCGGAATATGCCGTGAACTTCGTTCCGAAGGTGAAACTGGAAATTGTCGTCGCGGCCTCGATGGCTGACCAAGTTGTCGACACCATCCAGACCACCGCCAAGACCGATAAAATCGGCGACGGTAAAATCTTCGTTCTGGATGTGGCTTCGGCCGTTCGCGTCCGTACGGGCGAAACCAACGACGACGCGCTGTAACGCCCGTTTCACGACAAAGGACAGTAATCCGATGAAAACCAAGTTTCTCCTCTCAGCAGCAGCCGCTGCTGCGCTGCCCTCGATGGGACTGGCTCAAGAAGCCGGCGTCGAAGCGGCTGCGCATACCTCTTACATTCTGACCACTCTGCTCTTCCTGATCGGTGGTTTCCTTGTGTTCTGGATGGCCGCAGGCTTTGCCATGCTCGAAGCGGGCCTGGTGCGTTCCAAGAACGTTGCCATGCAGCTGACCAAGAACATCTCACTCTTCTCCATCGCTGCAATCATGTACTGGGCCGTTGGCTTCGGCATCATGTATCCCGGCGAATGGCTGATCGAAGGCTGGCTGGGTCCGTTCTTTGCCTTCACGTCGCTTGAACCTGTTGGCGTTGCCGCCGCTGATACCGCGCTGGATTACGCGTCGGTCGGTTCTGACTTCTTCTTCCAGCTGATGTTCTGTGCCACAACCGCATCTATTGTATCCGGTACGCTGGCCGAGCGCATCAAGCTGTGGCCCTTCCTGGCCTTCGTTGTAGTCCTGACTGGCTTCATCTACCCGATCGAAGCATCCTGGCAGTGGGGCGGCGGCTGGTTGTCCGAAGCTGGTTTCTCTGACTTTGCTGGTTCGACCCTTGTTCACGCAGCAGGCGGTTTCGCAGCGCTGGCCGGTGCCATCGTTCTTGGCCCCCGTATCGGCAAATACAAAGATGGCCGCACTGTTCCGATGCCCGGTTCCAACCTGGCGCTTGCTACCCTGGGTACGTTCATCCTGTGGCTCGGTTGGTTTGGTTTCAACGGCGGTTCGCAGCTGGCAATGGGCACCGTAGGTGACGTCGCTGACGTATCCCGTATCTTCGCCAACACCAACATGGCCGCAGCAGCAGGCGCAGTTGTCGCTCTGATCCTGACCCAAGTGATGTTCGGCAAGGCCGACCTTACGATGGTCCTGAACGGCGCATTGGCTGGTCTGGTGTCGATCACAGCAGAACCGCTGACACCGTCACTTTTCCAGGCGCTGATCATCGGTGGCATCGGTGGCGCGATCGTGGTCTTCACGGTTCCAATGCTCGACAAGTTCCAGATCGACGACGTTGTTGGTGCGATCCCGGTTCACCTGATCGCTGGCCTCTGGGGTACGTTCATCGTGGCCTGGACCAATGATGGCGCATCCTTCGGGACGCAGATCATGGGCATGGCTGCAATTGGCGCCTTCGTCTTCGTGGTCTCGATGGTATTCTTCCTGATCCTGAAAGCCACAGTTGGCCTTCGCGTGAGTGAAGAAGATGAGATCAACGGGTTGGACATGGCCGAACTGGGCATGGAAGCCTATCCCGAGTTCTCCAACTAAATTTCAACCAAATCACTTTGGTTAACCGGGGCGCCCTGCAAGGGGCGCCCTTTTTTTGTAGGAAAATACGGCGTCAATCACTTCTCGTGCTACTGTTGGTGACGGAGGTTTAACAAATGAAAGAAAAAACCTGTGTCATCCTTGGGTTTGGACCGGGTCTTGGACAGGCATATGCGAATGCCTTTTCAGAGTCTGGCTATCGCCTGGCGCTTCTCAGCCGGACAGCGAAAAGTTTGGAAGATATCAGCATCGACCATGTTGCGATTGAATGTGACGCGGCTGATCCCTCCTCCGTGCAATCCGCGCTGAACGATGTGGAGGCTCAGTTGGGCGCGATTGACGTCTTAGTCTACAACGCCGACCTGGCCCAATTCGGACCCCTCGAAGAGATCGACGAAACGATATTCGAAGCGAGTTGGAAAGTTGGGGCGCTCGGGCTATTTGCGGCAGCTAAACACATAACCCCCGGCATGGCAGAGCGCGGCCAGGGCACCATCATTGTGTCTGGCGCCACCGCAGCGTTGCGCGGCAATGTCTGGACAACCGCCTTTGCGCCGACCAAGGCCGCGCAGCGCATACTCGCGCAATCATTGGCCAAGCAGTTGGGACCAAAAGGCATTCACGTCGCCTATATCGTGATTGACGGTGTCATCGACACAGAAGATACGCGCGCCAATTTCGCACCGGACAGGCCTGATGATTTCTTCGTTAAGCCAGCAGCAATCGCTCAGGCCGCTCTGCACTTAGCGGCACAAGACCGGTCGGCCTGGACTTTTGAACTTGATCTGCGCCCTTTTGGAGAGCGGTGGTAAAGCTACCGTAAAAAGAACGGGAGTTAATCGGCAATCGTGCTGGTTTGCGACGCTATCCCCGAGACATTTCCTCATTGCCATCTGCTCTATCGCGGCAGGCGCAAAGAACAACCTCTGGACTCCGTCTGAACTGCCAATGCTCCGGCCAGTCACCCCACTCTCGACCTGCTGAATTGCGATCTAGTTGGAGCCACCAATCGTCAGCCAATTTTCAAAGGCAGACCGATTTTGGTCGGCCGCGATAAACTGGAAATTTGGGTAGATCCTCCAGTGGTCGGCACGGTATTCCGATCTTGGCATGTCACCGATCATACCGATGGGGTTTCCGCCATAGATATTGAAACAGATGATGTTGCGCTCATCGCTGACGGGCGAAACCTCTGCGCAGACTTGCCCGGTGCAGCCCGATACTGCGGAATTCCGGCCCAATTGCCAGACGGTCGAGGAATTGGCGCTAACCTGCAGGGTGGCACCCCAATCGGTTCCCTGAGTGCAGCTATGGGTCCATATCACTGACAGCGTGATGTTTTGCCCGGTTTGGTTGCGGACCGTCAGTGGCGCCGGTTCGGCGCTGGCAGTCCCCACACTGATACTCAGAAGGGCGAATGACGCGAATAAGAGCTTCTGGAAACCTGATAGCATGCGCATGTATTGTTCCTTTTGGAGGGGAAACATGCGATTTTGCGTTGCAAAATGAAGCATGGTTCGTTGGCAACGCAGTCATATTCTAAGAGGTGCCATCACCGCATGTTAGCAGAAGACAGTCAAGCAATGCCTCCGGCGTGGAAAAGCTAGCCCACCCGAATCTGCATTCCTTGGTGAGCATTGGGAACCGCCAAACCTGCCAAAGCATGCTGCACTTGCCGTCCGGAATTTCCTTCTAGCGCTGCCGCCGATGAATCACATGTCCAAGCAGGTTGGCATTCAGCGTGTAGCGGCGCCCGGGTTTCCAACCATGATCGGTAAGGGCCGCCTGTACCTGGTCCTGGCTAAGGCCGCCTTTCCGAGACGATTGGCAATGGGTGACCAGCATCACGGTTTGTTCCGGGCCATCGAATTTCGACAACCAGTTCCGCAGATCCCGCTCAGCGGCGATCGTGATGCGTTTTAGGTTTGGTCTGTCCATAACGGGACGATACCGGTTTGTTCCTGGATGTACATTCATTGGAGCGGGTAACTGACAGAAGGCTGTCAGCAGGGGGATGCTAGATCGGTTCGGCACAAATAGCCACGTTAGGAGAAAACCATTGGCCACCCCCGTTGTCGAAACCGTTATTTTCAAACTGGAAGACGGCGTCTCCAAGCAGGATTTCCTGATTGCTGCCGAAAAGATCAATGATTTTGTTCAAGCAAGCCCCGGCTTCATCCGACGCCGCCTGTCAGCGGCCGAAGATGGAACCTGGATCGAACATGTCGAATGGGAAAGCATGGATCAGGCCAAGGCCGCAGCCGCCGCGTTCCATTCCGATCCGGATTGCGCAGCGGTTGGAAAATCTATTCTCGGGTCTAGCGTTCAGATGATCCATTCCAATCTGGAAATCGCCTTGCGTTGACCGACCGCCCCCCATGAAAAGGAAAAGCCCCGCCAATATGGCGGGGCCTATTAAGCTTCCAGGCGGGATAGAGAGGGCTCAGATTTCGCCTTCGATCCAGCTTTGCAAAGCGGCTTTGGGGGCAGCGCCAACCTTGTTGGATACCACTTCGCCGCCTTTGAACAGGAACAGCGCCGGGATACCGCGCACGCCCAGTTGCATTGGCGAATTGGGGTTTTCGTCGACATTGATCTTCACGATCTTGACCTTGTCACCCAGTTCTTCCGAAATCTCTTCCAAAGCGGGGCCGATCTGGCGGCATGGGCCACACCATTCTGCCCAGAAATCAACGACAACGGGGATGTCGGATTCTTTCACTTCACTGTCAAATGTTGCGTCTGTGACGGCTACGGTGGCCATATCTAGCCCTCCTGAGGGGTTTTTGCTTTGGGTCAGGGCAGGAACCTATGAACGCGGACCGCCCGCGTCAAGGCGAAGCCGCTCTTTGCAACGCCTCTGTCACAAGATCGTGTGGCAAGGGCATCAAACGCGCGGTTTTTGTCCACAAAATGGCGGTCTCGATGTGTCGGTCAGGATAAATCGCTGCCAGCATTTCCGCATAGGCCCCCATTTGACGCAACAAGCCTTCGGGCGCTGATTCTGCCCTGTCGGGTACTATGGCATTTGATTTGAAATCTACTGCTAGCACCCGATCAGGTGTAATAATCAGTCGGTCAATTTGGCCCATAAGCCGCGTGCCCAATGTTGGGCTTTCCGCAGTTAGAGAAACCTCCGCCAAAGCCCCGGCACTGAAGATGTCGCCAAGATGTGGCGCTGTCAGGCAGCTCGCCGCCTCTTCGAACAGCGCCTGAATCTCGTCCTCTGCAACTGCCCCTTCGGCGGCCAAAATGCCGGGTGTGGACCCGGCCCAAGCCGCTTCTGGGAGGTCAGGAAGGTGCTCCAACAATAAATGTACGCGACGCCCACGCAGCTTGGCCGCGTCTTCATCAAGGCCCGCTTGATCGCCGGGCAATGCCTTGGCCCCTCCAAGTTCAGATGGCGACAGAGCGGCTGGCGGACCATCCTCCGGAGCGGCTTTCACCTCTGCCCATTGTGGTAAAGCTGGATTGACCGCTGGCAGGTCGCCGGCTGCCTCGACCCGGCTCCAGTCGCCGGTTTCCAGGCGCCAGCCTGCTTCTTGGAAAAAATCATGTTGGGTCGCACCGGCAGCAATTGCAGCATCACGAATGTGAGTGTACCAGCTGCCGCCCGATTTGGTTTCGATATCGCCGGCCGCACAGGTGATCAGCCAGCTTTCTGCGCGTGTCATTGCCACATAAAGCAGACGATTTCGTTCCTCAGAATCCTTAGTGGTCGCGGCTTCAAGTGCTTCGCGAATGGCTTCGGGCGCGTCGTCTTTGGCCAGCGCCCAGAGCAGCGGGCCGTCTTGGGGCGCCATCAGTTTTGGCCCCTGACGGCCAGCCCGGCGCAAACCGGTATCGGGCAAAACTACAACCGGCGACTCCAATCCCTTGGCTCCGTGAACAGACATAACCCGGATCTGGTTTCCTGCGCCTGACGCGTCGCGCTTTACAGTGATGTCGCCCGCTTGCAACCAGCCGACAAATCCAGTCAGGCTTGGCACTTCCAGGCGCTCATAGGCCATTGCCTGCGCCAACAGCGTGTCGATACCATCTTCGGCCTCTTGCCCCAAGCGGGCAAGGAACCGACGGCGACCGTCGTGGCGCATCAACATCCGCTCAATCAGGTCATAGGGACGCAAGAAATCGGCCCTGTCGCGCAAATCCTGCAAAACGGAAACGACCTGCGGGAACTCTTCCTCACGGTTCTGCAGTTCACGCCACAGATACCGGTCGCCTCTTGGATGGGCCAAATCGAAAAGCTGGGCTTCTGTGAGACCGAAAAGAGGGGACCGCAATATCGCGGCCAGAGATAGATCATCCTCAGGCGTCGCTAAAAACGCCAAGAGCGCGGTCAGATCTTTCACTGCCAACTCACCACCCAGTCGCATCCTGTCGGCACCGGCTAAGGGTAGATCTCGTTTCTTGATGGCTCCAATCAGCTCATGAAAAAGAGGGGATCGCCGTTGAACCAAGATAAGGATATCGCCGGGCTGTACGGCTCTGCGGTGACCATCGACAACAATTGGCGTTCCATCCGCCAACATTTGTTCGATTGCCTGCGCCACCCGCTCGGCCAGAACCACTGTGTGATGATCCTCGGCAAGCAGGTCGATGGGGTCGTCCCAATCCGCGGGTTCTGAGGGCGGTGATTTCTCAACAACGGGCCATACATCCACGCGTCCCGGCAGATCGCCCTTGAAGGCGATGTGGTGGGCATCGCCAACCCCAGCATTTGGTTCGGCCTGAAAAACTGTATCGACAAGCTTCAGGATTGGCGGCGCAGAGCGGAAGGAATAGATCAACTCGCGCGATTGAAACGGTGCGCCAATCTCGGTCAAACCTGACTGAAAATAATCGCGCATCCGGTCGAACCCTTCAGGGTCTGCCCCCTGAAACGAATAGATCGACTGTTTTTTGTCCCCGACCACGAAAATGGTTCGCGATACATCGTCTCTGGCCCCCGACCCGGCCGCAAATTCACCGGCCAATTGCGCAACGATCTGCCATTGCGCGGGCGAGGTGTCTTGCGCCTCATCGACCAAAATGTGGTCAATTCCTCCATCCAATCGAAACAAAACCCAGGCCGCCACATCACTAACGGCCAACAGGTCCTTGGTGCGCAGAATCAGGTCGTCAAAATCCAGCCAGCCAAGGGTAGACTTGGCTTTGGAATAGGCGGGCAGAAAGGCTGCTGCGAACTGGTGCAAGGCTAGGGTTCGACCCGCCGCGGCCAGCGCGCGCCGACGCGGGCGGGCTGCCTCGACCCGTATCATGAAATCTTCAAGATCGGGATGGTCAGTAATCAAGGCGGCCCATTTTGCTTTGGTCGGAAACGTGCCGATTTTGGCCTTGTCCGGCGTCTTAGTGGTTGAACCTGTCAGGAAAACGGATTCCAAGTCCACAAGATCTGCCAAGCCCGGATTGCCCCAATTAATAGCGGACAGTCGCCGGTGATTTGCGGCATCGGTCCGCTTCCCTGGCTCCAGTTGCGACAACACCCCACTACAGAGACGGTCTTCGTCGCCCTGAAAAACGTCTGCCAACAATCCTGCGGCATCGTCTGCAGGCGCCAACCCGAACCAGCGCCAGATTTCATCCCGTGTTGCAGGGCTCGACAGCTCTTCGCGTTGCGACAGCATCGCGCGGATGATTGGCATCGCATCATCGCCACCCAGTTCTGCTGCCAATGCGTCCAGTGCCGTGCGCCCTACTCCATCTGCTATCTTGTCCAGAACATCGACCGCTAGAGTTTCCTGTGCGCGTTCGTCCATCTCTGCAAATCGTGGGCTGACCCCGGCCTCAAGCGGGAACCGGCGCAACACAGCCGAGCAAAAGGAGTGGATGGTCTGAATTTTCAGCCCGCCCGGCGTCTCGATTGCGCGGGCAAACAATGTTCGCGCATGTGACAAAAGGCGCGGGGAAAGCTCAGAACTGTCAATTCCCAGTTGCTCCATCGCGGCGCGAAGTGCGTCTTCATCCAGCATCGCCCATTCGCCCAAGCGTTTGAACAGGCGGTTTTGCATCTCAGACGCGGCTGCTTTGGTATATGTCAGGCAGAGTATCCGCTCGGGCGGCACGTCTTGCAGTAAAAGCCGCGCAACCCGATCGGTCAGGACTCGGGTTTTGCCGCTACCGGCATTGGCGGATAACCAGGTCGACCTTTCGGGATGGGCCGCTGTTACCTGGGCCCGTGTAGCTTCGTCAAAACTCATGATCCCACCTTTTGCAGCCGCGCCTCTTGTGTGGCATCCCATTCCCCAAACCGGGCAAGGTGGTCAAAATCACCATCATAAAGAACTTCGACCATAGCCCGGCGCGACACATAGCCGACCGCGGCAGACTGAAAGTGGGAAATCAGCTTGGCGAAGCCTTTTTCGATGTCTGCCAACTCGGCCAAATCGACCGGATGCGCCTTTTCCTCTCCCTTACCGCCAAGGCCGATATACGCGATCCGTTCCGCAATACGTTCCTCGCCGAAGGCGCCATTCGCGGCCATAACGGCCTCCAGCCAAAGCTGTTTGTTGAAGGACTTTTCCTGCTTGTCCGATGGCACAGCACCGGTTTTGTAGTCATAAATTACCACTTTGCCATCCGGGGTCAGGTCAATGCGGTCTGCAGTTCCTTTCAAGGTAAACCCAAGGTCGTCGAACCGGGTTTTGCCCTCTGCTTCCAAAAGATGCGGCCGGGCCAGCAACCGACGGGTATGTTCGCCAGCAACGAATTTGGGGGCAATCCGGGCGATACGCGCCCGCCACAGCCGCCGGGTGGCGGGCCAGGGCACGGTCTGTTCAAACCTCTCTTCTGCGATGCGCGTCAGTAGCGCCTCAGCCGCTTCGGGTACTTCATCCATCGTGGCCTCGACAAAAGCGCGAAGAACATCATGAACAACTGTGCCACGCAGGGGTGCGTCGGGCCTTTGGCGTAACGGATCCAGCGGTCGCAACCGTAGAATCTTGCCTGCATAAATCGCATAGGGATCACGGATCAATTTCTCAACCTGCGTCACCGACAACCCGTCTGGCCGGGCCGATACTGGCGGGCAAGGCGCCGGTCTGGGCGCAGGATCAACCGTTGATTTTGGTGTATCCAGCGCCTGAGCATGAGCCAGCCAAACACCACCCCGATCCCGCATCCCTTGCAAGGTTTGGGCAGCCTCGGCGCTGGCCCCCATCATCAAATTGGTAATCCGGTTCAACCACCGCGACGGCACAGTCTCTGCCTCTGCATCCCGTTTTGCGCGGGTCAGCCAGACTTTGGGGCCTGCAACCGATTGCTGAAAATCATGTGCCGACAGCCCGACAACCCGCTCTGGCAATCGCAGTCCTGCCTGAGCCCGCATCCGCCGGTTGAGCCAGGCATCCGCCCCGGTCGCCTGCGGCCAGCTTCCTTCGTTTAATCCCGCAAGGATCACCACGTCTGCACTTTGTACCCGCGCCTCAAGCGTTCCCCAGATCATGATCCGCGGGTGTGGCCGAACGGGTTCCCGTGCTTCTTCTTCTGACAGGATTGCAGCAACAAAATCGCGGTATTCGGCGGCACTAAACTGCCCGCCATGTCCCGCTTCATCGCGAAGGGCAGTCATAATAGAAAGCGCCGATTGCCCGGTTTCGCGCTGCCACAGCATGCCAGCGCCATCCTGACCCGGGCCTGCCGACAGCGCCTCGGACGCTGAAATATGCTGATCGACGTGATCGCTTAGCTCGCGCGCCGCGGGATCATAAAGCGACAAGACCACATCCGTCACCCAACCGACCCAAGCCATTGCGCCGGTATCTTTTTCTCGTTTTTCAGCCCACGCCACCAAATCTGCGCGGTTCGGAAACGGTTTGCCTTTTCTCAGAACTTGCAATTCCAGATCACGTGTCCGAAGCAAATGCTGACCGCGGTCGTCGCGTCCTGAATGGGTAAGCGGATGCTTCAACAATACCAGCAAGCTCTCGGCGGTCAGCGGTGCCGCACCGGCCTCAGCCACATGGCGCAACAGCCGCCCCGGCGCGGCGAGGGATAGAGGTTCACCGGCGGAATCGTCCGGCAGTATACCCCATCGGTCCAGCGCCGCGATAACTTGCCGGGTCAGGCCTCGGTCGGGGCTGATCAACGCGGCGGTTTCACCCGTTTCCACCGCTTCGCGCAGGCGCAACGCAATTGCCGTGGCCTCGGCCTGCGGGCTTGGCGCCTCGATCAGTGTGACGTCGCGCATGGCGTTTGGTACTTCGCAAAGCGCGGGGCCTTCGGCGAGCCATTGATCGGTAACCGGCGCGGGGCGCATCGCCAGCGAAACAAGTCTGTTGCGCGCAGCATTGGCAGGTTCGGCCGTCGTCCATTTTATAATTTGCAACGGGTCGATCCCCGCGTCTGCCGCGAATTTGGCAAACCGAAATTGAGGATGATCTTCGGCGGCTGTGCCATCCGGCCCACGCTTGGACAGTTCTCTCCACACATGGTCGGGTTGATCGTAGTCCAATCCGGGCAAGACCACGGCCCCTTGCGGCAATCGGGCAACGGCCTGCATGAACCGGGCCGTAGGTCCGCGTGACCCGGTGGAGCCCGCCACAATCACCGGGTGGATTGGCGGTGTTTTCGACCATGTCGTAATCAATCGGTCAACAACTGCACCTTGCCGGGCTTCCAAGGGCAACGCCGCAGGTTGATCCACAAAAAAGGGCGCAACGATTGACAGGAAGGTTTGGCTTCGCTGCCAATGTTGCGAGTGGTCGCCCACATCAAGGCCAGAGATCGCCTCAGGGCTGACCTCTTCTTCCAACATTTCTCCCATCAGGTCGGCCAAACTGTCGGACAGACCATAAAGCGAGGCGCGCGGCGCGAGATCCGGTTCACGATCCAAAAGCGCCGCAACAAGGCGGGAGATTTGAAGACGCAACCGCAGCGGCGGAATTGCAGGCGGAACCCCGGCCATTTCCGGTCGCCCAGCAAGATCTGCAATCAATCTGATGCGCGGCAAAAACGTTGCGCCGCGCGACGAAAACAAGGATTTCAGCCGCCGCGCCGTCCGCGTGGTATTCACATAGAGCTCGACCCGCGCCAGCGCTTCGGGCGATTGCCCCTGCAATTGGCGGTCCAATCCATCGAGAAGGGCAGTAGAAAAATCGACACCAAGCGGGGTCGCAAAAATACGGGGGGCGGTACTGGGCTCAAACATCTCCATCTTCCTGAAGCATCGCCTCAGCCAGAGCAATCCCCTGTGGATGCCCAACATCGGCCCACCACCCGCGATGTAAGATGCCCATCATGCGGCCCGACGCCATTGCCTTGTTCCAAATCTGGTGAACGGAAAACGGGCCCTGCGGACAATTTTCAAACAGAGATGCCTTCAGGATTTGTGCGCCTGTAAAAACATGCCCAGTCCTGTCCCAACCAATCTGGCCAGCCGCGTTCAAACCAAAATCTCCGCCACCCTTGCGCCCAATGGCATTGGACTGCGGCACCAAAAGCGCCAACACGTCCATGTTGTCCGGAACCCAGGCATCGCGCAATTGCACCAGGGCCTTCGCACCTGTCCAAACCGCGTCGGCATTCAACGTAGCGATAACATCGGCTTGTAATATCGGAAGGGCCGCACGGATGCCACCACCGGAATCAAGCAACTCAGGCTGCTCCTCGGACACGATGACATCTTCATGGCTAGCTAGGTAGGAGCAAATTTGATCGGCATGGTAATGCGCATTGACGACAATCCGTGACGCATTTACCGCGCGTGCTTGCTCCAAAGCGTGATCCAGCAAAGGACGACCACCGACTTCGATAAGGGGCTTTGGCCGGTGTTTGGTCAACTCACCCATTCGCGTGCCCAGCCCGGCGGCAAGGATCATGCAGGCCAACGTGTTCATATCGTAACCTCGGGAACCAACTCTGCCACTTGCATGCGGATATCTGCCAAAGCCGGATGGGATAGCGCCTCAGAAATATGGGAGAAGACGCGCGGTAGATGCGCCAGATAAGCCGGTTTCGTGCGTTCTGCTGCCAGCTTTCGAAATATGCCTACGATTCTTAGATTTCTCTGGAACGATATAAGCGCGGCCTGTCCAGAAAACTGGTCGGTATCCAGTTCCAGTGCATTGGCAAAGCGCTGAAACAGTTCGTTTTGTAATTCAAAAGGAACGTCACGTCTGGCGTCTTTCACGAAAGAAATCAGGTCATATCCAATTGGGGCCATCACCGCGTCTTGGAAATCGATATAGCCAACTTGTTTTACACCCAGACGGTCCGGCAACCAAAACAGGTTTTCTGCATGCACGTCTCTGAGGGCGGGACGCAAACCACTGGTGAACGCTGCCCCAAATATGTCTTCCAATTGCGCAATCGTGTGCCGGGCCAATGGGACGTCAGGCAGGGCAAAGGCGACCATGTCCGCCATGACCTTGGGCGTCATAGGCGGCAGGTTCCAATCATCTTGAATGGCCGCCAGATGGATCAGACCATCGGTCAGGCAGTGCGCGGCCAATGGGTAGTCTTGCCCTAGTTCGGTGAAATCATTCCGCCCGAAATCCTCCAGCAGCATGATCCCTAATTCGGCATCTGCCGCAAAGATTTCTGGAGCAGACAAACCACTGGCCTGCAACTGCGCCGCGATCCGTACAAACGCTTCAAAA
This sequence comes from uncultured Nioella sp., assembly GCA_947495575.1. GTDB lineage: Bacteria > Pseudomonadota > Alphaproteobacteria > Rhodobacterales > Rhodobacteraceae > CANLZL01. Next base: position 65,076 of record CANLZL010000003.1, read on the forward strand.
CTAGACCGATCGGCAGGATCGCAAAGCATCAAAATCCGAGTTTGATCCTTGAGAGACAGCCGCAAATACCGTCGGGTGGAGGCATCACCGGCTAAGGAGGCTGCTTTGGCCTGCGCCCAGTTTGCAGACGCCAATACGCGATTGGCAGCGGCAGGTATCATCGCATTGCACCAAGCCGGTCAAACCAAATATCTGGGTTTGCGCTGGCCATTCCCAACACTCGCTCACCTGGCTTTTCGGTCATTTTCAAACTTAAAATCAATGCATTATGCGGCAAGTCGGCACCCAAACGATCAGGCCATTCCACTAAGCAAAGCGCATTTTCGAAAGCCTCGAACAGCCCCAGTTCCTCAACTTCCATTGGGTCAGAAAGCCGATACAGATCGGCGTGCCAAATCTCCAAATCGCCTGCAATATAGGTTTGAATTAACGTGAAACTGGGCGACGGAACATCCTCAACCCTGCCATGGCGTTCTTGCAAATTCTGAATAAGAGATCTGGCGAAATGGGTTTTCCCAGCCCCTAGATCTCCATCAAGGCAGATAACGTCGCCCTGATGTGCGATTTCCGCGAATTTCGCGGCAAGCGCCGTTGTTTCTTCCGGGCTGGAAAGGAGGCGGTTGTCAAAATTCGAGATGGGGGCGGTATCATGCATAACGCCATGTTTACCCGCTGCCCCGCCGACCGCAACCGGCGGTAGCTGTCACGCCTGACGCATTTTGACGGCACCCCGATTGTCACGCGCAGGAATACCAGTCGTCTCTTTTGCAAATTCGACCAAACTGGCGCCGCCACTTAACGGCGCAACCCGGCACCGAAGCATGCCTTGGTTGGACGAAATCTCATGTTCTTGCCATGCGCTTCTTTCCGAAAATCCACCGACAAAATCACGAATCTCACCCCAAAGCGGAGTTGGCGCGCAGTCAGATTGCCACAAATGAGTGGCCTCAATGACATTGGATGGCAGTGTGTTTCCTGTTTCAGGCAGAGGCCAAAGTGCATCATATGCGCGGTTTGTCATCACCAGCTTGCCCTCCTTGCTAAAGACGGCCATCGCCTCGGCCCGGTCGTCCCAAATGGCCTGAAACAGGTCCAGTTCCCCACGAAACTGCCGCGTTAGGCCAACCTCAGACGTGATATCCTCAAAAAGGAACGCAACCGCGCCATCTGCATGTGGACGTCCCATCACCCGAAAAGTTTGCCCGTTGGGCAGGCTCCACATCTCTTGATACGTGCCGTCCCGCGCTGCTTGTTCCACTTCGGCCAGCGACGCGCGCCAGGCTTGATAGTCTTTCGGCTCGGGCATTCTCTGATTTTCACGCAACTGATCCAGAAAAGAGAACAGATCAGGGCGTGATGATAGCCAGTCGGTGGGCAAATCTGAAAGAGACACAAGAGCCGGATTGAACAAGACCAACTGTCGGGATTTGTCGAATATTGCCAATCCGATCGGTAGGTGAGCAAAAGTGCGCGATAGCGTTTGGACAAAATCTCTGAGCGAGGATTCTGCGGCCACCAGCCGATCAATCGGACTGGCTGTATAGAAGCGGGTCTCGCCCTCTTCCCTCACACATAAATCAAACCACAGCGAGTCTTCCTGACCTGGGGCGACAACCCATGCGCGTCGAACATGACCGGTTTCTGGCGGAGGGGTTGTATGGTCCCTGAACACTTTGTCGATCGGCCAGACCATGGCCTCCCTTCGCTCATCAATGCGGGACAACAAATCGAAGTAATTTCGATTTGCCCAAATGATTTGTCCTGCACTGTCTTCCTGCCACATAACGTCGGTCGAGAAGTCCGTCGCGTTGCGCAACAAATCGACTTCTGCCTCCAACGCATCCAGCCCGGCTTTGTCCACGCTGCGTTTTTCATGGCGCTTGTCATGCGGCGAAATGGTGATCACGCAGCTGGCCCCTTCGGGCCGCCCGGTGACCGAAAGCTGGTCCTCCCCAATCTTTCCAATGAGGACAAAACTTTCGCGACGTTGGCGCAAGCCAGACATCCTGTCGCGCACATCAGGGCATAAGGGGGCCAAGGCGCGAACTAAGTCTTCCCACGCGCCCACGCGATCCTCTGGATCCGCCAGAAAAATGTCCTCTGGTCCGCAATCCGATGTCAGGTACCCGTCACGAAAACTGTACCGGATCGGCAAATTCATTCCCTGGAATCTGACATGCGATGCGGCAGCCGATCGGCTTTGCACCCAACCCGCAGCCAAAACGGCCAGTGCTGCGGCGGCAAGGCTTACCCCGACAAGAAAAACAACGGTCATTGGGTCAACAAGATTCATCCTGAAAACTCAGTTAACAAGGTTAATCAAAGTTTATTCAGAATTTAGTTAAAGCAAGGTTAAGTATAGATTTTTTGGTTTAAACCGAGCGGACCCTTGGCAGCTTCATGATCCAACTGGATTTTGTTGGTCGGCCATATTACCTCAACCATCGCACCGCGCTTTTTGCCACTTTCTTCTTCCAGCAAGAACGGGTCCTTAGCATTTCGAAAACTCAGCCGTGCGCCAGAACGTTCCAGCAAGGTTTTGGCAATAAAGAGCCCAAGCCCCATGCCCTCATATCCAGGCCGTTTCTCGGTTTGTCGGGCGCTAGTGCGGCGTTTCAGAAACGGGTCGCCAAGATGGCCGATCAAATCAGGTGGGAAACCATCCCCGTCATCTGTCAAACGCAGTCGAATTTCGCCTTCAGTCCAATCGCCTTCGATCCAAATATCTTCGTTTGCGAAATCGACGGCGTTTTGCACCAGGTTGCGGATACCGTGAATGATCTCGGGACGACGGAACACAACAGGCTGGAACAGATCCTGCCCCTTGCGCGGACCAAATTGAAAATTCACTTCGACGCCACGATCCACATGCGGTTCAGCCGCCTCGCGCACCACAACGCTGAACAGTGCGGATCGCATGTGTAAATCATCCTTCCCGGCTCGGCCCATATCCCTCAAGATATCGCGACACCTGTCCGCTTGTTCCCGGATAAGCCTTGCATCCTCAGCTAACTCCTTATGATCCGCCAGCTCCTCAGCCAACTCGGTCGAGACCAGTTTGATCGTGGCCAAGGGGGTGCCAAGCTCATGCGCGGCGGCGGCAACCACCCCACCCAGATCTGTCAATTTCTGTTCCCGGGCCAAGGCTTCGTGGGTTGCCAACAAGGCCTGGCTCATTGTGTGAATTTCCCGAGTAACACGGCGGGCATAACCCGACAAAAACAGTATCCCGATTACGATTGCTGCCCAAAACCCAAACCTGATCAGGTCCGGCGCGGCAATGATCTCTCCGTTTTCATGGCGCAGGGGTAAGTAGTTGAAGGCCAGTCCGGTGATCAATACGATAGATACGCCCCCCAATACTGCTGTTGAACGCAAACTGAGGGCCGTGGCCGAAATGGTAACCGGCGCCAGGATCAGCAAGGCGAATGGGTTGTTCAGTCCACCAGTCAGAAACACAAGAAAGCCTAGCTGCATAAGGTCAAAAAGCAGCGTCAGCATCGCGTTCCAATCCCGCAATCGCTGATTTGGCGGGAACATCGTCATCGCAATCATGTTGGAGATAACCGAGGCGCCGATAGCCATAAAACAAAGGCCAAGCTCAACACGCAACCCGAGGTAGAAGCTTGCAACGACCACTGCAATGGTCTGCCCGAAAATGGCCATCCACCGCAGAAGTAATAATGTTCTGAGACGCACCCATTCACTACGCAGATCGCGTACGACCGAAGAGTCACTGACGTTGGTTGTTTCTTGGGTCACGGTCGATTGGGCTTTCGATAGGGCTATCTGTCACACTCTCACAGAGGTGAATTGATAGACGGGGAATAATACCTGATCAACGCCAACACGTTTTTAAGGTAAGTCAAAGGCCGGTTCCATGAACAAAATCTATGCCGCAAGTGCCCTCGCCATCACCGCCGCTCTTGTCGGTGGCATCGGCTTTACGATTTTGTGGGAGCGGTTCACCGGACCAGAGGATGCGTTTGCCGAATGCCGCACCACTCAAGTTGCGGGCGGAGGGGGATCAATCGGTGGCCCATTTGAGCTTGTCTCGGAAACTGGCGAAACCGTGACTGACGCTGATGTCATCACTGGCCCGACATTGATCTATTTTGGATATACCTTTTGCCCTGATGTCTGCCCTTTGGACAACGCACGTAATGCTGTGGCAGTCGAAATCCTGGAAGAGGAAGGCCGCATGGTAAACCCGGTCTTCATCACAATTGACCCTGAACGTGACACGGCCGATCAACTGGCGACCTTTACCGATAATATGCACCCGCGCCTTTTGGGCCTGACCGGCACACGGGCCCAGACAGACGCGGCATCCCGCGCCTATCGCACATATTTTTCCTATCAAGAACCAGATGAAGATGGGTATTACCTCGTTGATCATTCGACCTTCACCTACCTCGTTTTTCCAGAGCAGGGTTTTGTAGAGTTTTTCCGTCGCGACACCTCTCCGGAGGATATGGCAAGCCAAGTTGCCTGTTTTATGGACGCCGCCGCGTCCTAAACATGCGGATTGTTTGACCCTTCCCTCATTCTAAGTCTAAGAATGAAGCAAAGTTGATGAAGGGACAGTCCGCATGGCAAATGAGCGTACGTTGCAAGAAATTGGGCCCGATAATTCGTTGCTGCTGGTCGACGATGACGAGCCGTTTCTGAGGCGCCTGCAACGCGCGATGGAAAAACGCGGTTTTGAAGTTGAAGCCGCAGGCTCAGTTGCAGCGGGCAAAGCCATCGCAACGGCGCGTCCTCCTGCCTATGCGGTTGTTGATCTCAGGCTGGAAGATGGCAACGGACTGGACGTGGTTGAAGCCCTTCGCGAAAAACGCCCCGATAGCCGGATCGTGGTATTGACTGGTTATGGCGCGATTGCGACTGCCGTCGCTGCGGTTAAAATCGGGGCAACGGATTACCTTTCGAAACCGGCAGATGCCAATGATGTGACGGCCGCCCTTTTGGCCCGAGAAGAGGAAATGCCGCCGCCGCCTGAAAACCCAATGTCTGCGGACCGTGTACGGTGGGAACATATTCAGCGCGTCTATGAGCTTTGCGATCGCAATGTGAGTGAGACGGCGCGTCGCCTCAACATGCATCGCCGCACGCTGCAACGCATCCTCGCCAAACGCAGCCCACGCTGATGTTGCGGACAGCGCTGTCTGGCCTCGCCCTTTTGGCGCTGACAGGGTGTATTGGTGCCCCTGCTGGTTCGCCAATCTCGCCTCCTTCCGTTGCTGGTCTGACGCCAGACGCGCAGGGTCTGCAGCCCAACGGCACGGAATTGCGAATTGATTTCGGTCGTGCGCAGGTCGGTGTGATTGAAACCGTATCGCGCATCCTGCGCGATGACCCTTCCGGCATCACTACCAATTCAGAGTGCGGCGCGGGTGCGGTAACAGCAGCCAGTTGGTCCAACGGCCTGACACTGAACTTCCTTGATGGGGATTTCGACGGTTGGACGGTTGATGAACCTGGGCTCCCGGTCTCAGGCCGCTTGCAGGTGGGCGGGGCATTGCCAAATCGACCGTTGCAATCGACCAGCCTCGGCACTGAATTTGATCAGAATGGCATATTCGGCCTGTCATTGGATGGGCAATCCATTGAAATTTTGTGGTCGGGCGTCACTTGCTTCTTCCGCTAAGCCTGCGACCTTAGCCACCTAACGAATGTTTTCACCCGGTCGGACTGGATTGTGTCATTCGTCACAATGAAATAGCCGGCGGCACTTTTTTCGTCCTCTTCCAACAGGCACACCAAACGTCCCTCTGCGATATCCGCTTCGACCACGGCCCGTGACTGCGCAGACAGGCCGATGCCCGCCCGGCAGGCCGCAAGCACAAGGTTGTTGGCGTCCAGATCCGTGCGGCACAAACGGTCGGGTGCAATTCCGCGCTCTTTGAGGAAAATCTGGAACTCGCCTGAGCCAATATCGATGGCCCAGTCCTGCACGCTCAGCATTTCAGCGGCTTTCGGATGATCGGGTCGATAGTCCTTGGGCAGCTTCGCGGCGAGGTCAGGATGAGCAACAATGACGGTCTGACTTTTCAACAGAAGCTCGGACCTTTGCCCGGGCCAATCTCCGCGCCCATAGCGAATGGCGACGTCAAACCCGTCGCGCCGCAAATCGCGTACAGCGTTATCGGCTGAGATCGTGACCGGAATGTCCGGGCGTTCCCGCCAGAACCAGCCCAAGCGTGGCATTAACCAGTTTTCCGCCAAAGTTACCGTCGTTGTCAGAGAGATCGGCCCATCTTCTGTGACCCGTGTCAGCGCGCGGACGCCTGCTGCAATTTCGGAAAACCCGGCGCTCAAAGAAGTGGCAAGCGCAGCTCCATGGGCAGTCGCGGCCATACCGGGCGGATCGCGGCGCATAAGCTCATGACCAAAATGTACTTCCAACCGGCGTACATGTTGCGCAATCGCGGCATGGGTCACGTTCAGGTCGCGGGCTGCGGCTGAGTAGCTTCCAAGTCTTGCAGCAGCCTCAAACGCGCGCAGCGCCGAGAGCGACGGGATGTCCTTCCAGTCCATGCATGTAACCTCAGCTAACAACGGTGAACTCATACTGATTAGCCTGAATCACCATGCCTGAGCTAGAGATTTCTTATCCTCTCAAAAAGGAGCTCTCCCATGCTCACCCTTTTTACACACGCCCTGAATGCCAGCAAAGATTTGGACAAATGGGACGCGCCTAGCTACTGGACCTCGCCGGACGAGGCCTATCGCGACGGCCAGGCCCGCCGCGAAGAACGCGGCAAAAGAATTCGCCGAATCTTAAGCGAAACCCGCATGTATCCCTGATACATCACCTTCCAGCAGGTGGATCACCCCTCACCGATCCAGTTGCTGGAAGCCAGTCATAGTTGAAGGTATTTGGTGACCCGGTCAACCGGGGTCCCATCTTTCAGGGGCACAGCCCGGCGCACGTGATGATCGACAAATCCCATCCGGGCGTAATAGGCAAGCCCGCCCAAATTATCAGCCCGTATCGTTGCATCAATCTGTGAATAACCAAAAGCCTTGGCCGCTTTTCGAGTTGCACTGAACAAGGCCGATCCGATGCCGCGCTGTGTGCCACCAAGCTTTGCAAATGTCGCAATTGTCGCCGTTTCTTCCGGATCATCATCATGCGGGAAAAAATATTGAAACCCAAGAACTTCGCCATCCACGTCGGCCACGTGAACGACCGCACGCGAAGTGCTGCCATCCAGAATATCGGCAAGGAAATCCAAAGGCACCGTCCCTTCAAAAGCCGTTGTTCCGCCTGCGTCGACAATCTCTTGCAACAGCGGAACGATCTGAACCGCATCAGCGGGTGTTCCTTTTCGAATAGTCATAACGCCTCCAGCAATGCCCGGTGGCGCGCCGTGAAATCGGACCGCACTTCAGCGGGCGGACGCAAATGCAATTTCAGCCCTTCGATGACCGCCTCATTCGGGCGACCGAAGAATTTATTGGCTTCTTTAACGGAGAACCCAGCCAGCTGAGTTGCTTCTAACCAAGCCGAGATCTTATCGGCGCGTTTGATTTTGGTCTTGACCCATTTGGGGATCTGGGCGGGCAAACCAAATCGAAGATGGATCGCCGCCGCAAGGCGATCATCAAGTTGCTCATACCCCGGGCCGACTGCCGCCTTTACCGGGCTGATCATATCCCCGATCACGTATTCCGGGGCGTCATGTAGCAAAGCCGCCAACCGCCATTTCACCGGTGCGCCCTCATGTTGAAGGGCAAAGATTTCTTCCACCAAAAGCGAGTGTTCTGCGACCGAATAGGCGAAGTCACCACGCGTCTGACCATTCCAGCGCGCGACAAATGCCAACCCATGGGCGATATCTTCGATTTCGATATCCACGGGCGTCGGGTCCAGCAGGTCAAGCCTGCGACCAGACAGCATTCGTTGCCAGGCACGGGGTGGGGCTTTGGCCATAACGATCCTCTTTTTCTTTGAACCGCAATGAATACCGATCCCGACGCGCGGGTAAACCGCCCAGACGGGCCACAGGCAAAAATCCACTAGGTAATTCTTGCTCGCCGGGCTAGCATCCTTTCCGTCAACAACATTTTAGGGAGGTATTCCATGTCCAAAGAAGACACAAAAGAAGGCAGCGGCGGCGGCAAAGGCGGCCCAGCCAAAGGTCCAGCAACCCAAGACGGTGGCGGTTCCAAAGGCGGCGGCAGCAAGTAAATTGCAGCGCCACGTGATTTTGAACGGGGGTCCGCATTGTGCAGGCCCTCGTTTTCTTTCACGGTCATGCCGCCATTCTGAACCTGCAGCCTTGCATCGGATTGTCGTTGCCTTACCTGCCTGCTATGGGGAGCCAACCCCATAGGACAGATGCCGCTTCAGGAGGCAAAAATGACCGATTACTTCGTCAAAGATATTTCCCTGGCCGAATTCGGCCGCAAAGAGCTGGATATCGCTGAAACCGAAATGCCGGGTCTGATGGCCTTGCGTGAGGAATATAGTGAAAAGAAACCGCTGGCCGGCGCGCGCATCGTTGGCTCGCTTCATATGACCATCCAGACCGCCGTTTTGATCGAAACCCTGGTCGAGCTTGGCGCCGATGTTCGGTGGGCGTCTTGCAATATTTTCTCAACGCAAGATCACGCCGCCGCCGCGATTGCCGCTGCTGGCGTTCCCGTTTTTGCGGTCAAAGGGCAGACACTCGAAGAGCATTGGGACTACCTCGACAAATCCTTCATGTTCCCCGAAGGCGCAAACCTGATCCTCGATGATGGTGGCGACGCGACACTGTATGTGCTGCTTGGTGCGCGCATCGAAGCTGGTGAAGAATTTGGCGTTCCCGGCTCGGAGGAAGAGGAGGTCATTCAGGCCCAGATCAAGAAGCGGATGGCCGCCAGCCCCGGTTGGTTCACCAAAACCCGCGAGGCGATCCTTGGTGTTTCGGAAGAGACCACAACCGGCGTTCACCGCCTTTATGATCTGCATAAGACTGGCCAACTGCCCTTCCCTGCAATCAACGTGAACGACAGCGTAACCAAGTCGAAATTCGACAATAAATACGGCTGCAAGGAATCGCTGGTCGACGGCATCCGCCGCGCCACTGACACCATGATGGCCGGCAAAGTTGCTGTGGTCTGTGGCTATGGCGATGTCGGCAAAGGCTCGGCCGCGTCGCTGCGTGGTGCCGGTGCCCGGGTGAAAGTGACTGAGGTCGATCCGATCTGCGCCCTTCAGGCCGCCATGGACGGGTTTGAAGTAACCACGTTGGAAGATGAAGTTGCGTCCGCTGACCTCTTCATCACCACCACTGGCAACAAAGACGTTATCCGCATCGAGCATATGCGCGAGATGAAGGATATGGCGATCGTTGGCAATATCGGCCATTTCGACAATGAAATTCAGGTGGCCAGCCTACGAAACCACAAGTGGACCAACATCAAAGAGCAGGTCGACATGATCGAGATGCCGTCTGGCAACCGCATGATCCTGCTGTCCGAGGGGCGCCTGCTGAACCTTGGCAATGCCACCGGTCACCCGTCTTTTGTGATGTCGGCAAGTTTCACCAATCAGGTTTTAGCCCAGATCGAATTGTGGACCAAAGGCGAGGAATATCAGCCCGGCGTTTATATCCTTCCCAAGCATCTGGATGAGAAAGTGGCCCGCCTTCATCTCAAAAAGGTCGGTGCAAAGCTGACCGAGCTGAGGAAAGAGCAGGCTGACTATATCGGTGTGCCGCAAGAGGGCCCGTTTAAGCCCGAACATTACCGCTATTAAGCGCCGTTATGAGTGAAAAGAAAAAGCGCCGCTCTGTTCTGCACAGGGTGGCGCTTTTTCTACTGAACGCCGCATTATTCTTTTTTGTCGGATTGGCATTATTGCTCCATCCGCGCTCGCCCCTTCCGCCCGAATGGAGGCCAGAGGCAGAGCTGCGCGTTTCTGAGCCAGTGACTCTTCTGAGCGGCCTTCGACTAAGATGGACTGCCAATAACCCTGCCGCCTGCCGCGCAGCTCTGATTGCACATCAAGCAGACATCACTTTATTGGGCCCCCTCAACGCCACCGAAAACTGTGGGGTTTCAAATCGGGTCGAAGTTTCTGCTCTGGGTGGCGCAGGTCTCAGGCCCGTCGAGACCAATTGCGCAACAGCCCTTAGATTGGCGATGTGGGAGGCACACAGTTTGCAACCCGCCGCCCGAGATATCCTTGGGGCCGAGGTCAGAGAAATCACTCATCTCGGATCATACTCCTGTCGTCGAATGCGGACCAGTTCCGGCAACTCGGAAAGGTGGAGCAGCCACGCCACCGCGGATGCTGTTGATATCACCGGCGTCGTCCTGTCCGATGGACGACGGATCACATTGGTTGACGGGTGGGATGATGTTGGCGCTATTGGTGCCTTCCTGCGCGAAATCCACCTTGATGCCTGTCGTTGGTTCCGCACCACGCTTGGCCCGGACTTCAACGCGTTGCATGCAGACCACTTTCACCTTCAGGCGACAGGCTGGGGAAGCTGCCGATAGTCGGGGTCATTTTTTATATAAGATTTTGAGCCTTTGTCGTTCCCTCGAAAAAAGTGTCGCCTCAGAACGTCACCTTTCGGATTTTCGCAAAACCCCATTGTCAGCCCCCAGTTGCATGGGTTTCATACGCGGGTCATTAAAAATGCTGTCAAACAAGCAAATCAGGGAGACAAGACTATGGGGAAGCGTGACGATCTTATCGCCACCTACGCAGATGATCTGCGGAATAAATGCGGGATGGACCCCGATATGGACCTTCTCACCAAGGTGACTATCGGCTGCGGCCCCGCGATTTACAATGCGGATGCATCGACCGTTGCCGGATCGCAAGCGAGCGAGCTGGAAACTGTAAAGAGCAATTTCCTGATTAAGAAACTGGGCTTGAGCGACGGGCCTGAGTTGATGGAAGCGATCAATTCAGTGATCGAGACTTACGGCAAATCCGAGCGCAACAAATACCGTGCCGTTGTATATTACATGCTGACCAAGCATTTCGGCAAAGAAAGTGTCTACAGCTAAGCCGGACGTAACCACTATCAAATGCACTGAAAAGGCCCGCTTTTCGCGGGCCTTTTTCATTAAATTCCTCAGACCTTTAACTAAAATCATTTGCGCATAACATTTGCCCTGACCGGTCACGATGCCTAACGTTGAACTTGTCTGATCCAGTATGGCGGACCTTCATAGATCACGTGCGGAGCGAGCGTTAATGCGCGTGGGTGTAAGGAGGGTTCCGGGGGGTCGGAGCCCTCCTTTTTTGTTGGATCACGCGAACAAGTTCGTCCGCACCTCGCTGGCTACTGAACCAAAATCGCGCCTGTTTTCTAGGAGCGCCAAGTACCAGCGTCGCATCACATGGCTATTGGCAAAAGGCACACCTAGTCGACCAGCAAATCGGTACCCACTTCGCGGCGGACACCTGAACTTGATCTCAGATCGAAGCCTCAGACTTAGACTTAGAAAAGGGCAAGGACAACGCCCATAATCGTGCAGCCAATCGCCGGATAGCCGCCATCGATCCAAATTGCGGCCTTGCCGCGCTGGCTATACATGACGTTGTTCACGATCCAGGGGGCTGCAACGAAGAAACCAAGCCCAGCGCCGACCATCAGGCCACCGCCCACTGTGTTAATCCCGGACATGACCATGACGTGGCGGATCATCCCGGCAACGACCACGGCCATAATGAGACTAACGATATAGGGGGCCGGATTAGCCCGGTCGATGCTTTCTTCGGAAAGGCCGTTGGCCTCCATCCATGGCTGGGCCAAAGCCATATACCATATGGCACCAAAGACCCATGCCGCTGCTCCGGCGACAAGTACGCTCACGATTCCCATGATTTCCCTCCAATGGTTCGCGTTTGGCTGCGATCATGCCAATTTGCCGCTTGGGGTCTAGCCCTTATATCCGCCCATTTGACAAATGGCGGTCCATTCTTCTTCGGTCACGGGCTGGACAGATAGGCGGGAGTTTTTGACCAAAACCATTTCTGACAAGCGTGGGTCGCCTTTGATGTCGATTAGTGAGACCGGCGTCGGAAACGGGCCGACCGCCTTAATATCCACGCATTCCCAACGATCATCTTCAGTGGTGCTGTCTGGGTGGATCTCGGCACAGACCTCAACCACGCCGACGACGGATTTCTCCTTCATCGAATGATAGAAGAACCCTTTATCACCCATCTTCATCTCACGCATATGGTTGCGGGCCTGGTAATTGCGGACGCCATCCCATTCTTCGCCCGCCTCGCCCTTGGCGACCTGATCGTCCCAGGACCATGTGTTCGGCTCGGATTTAAACAACCAATAGGCCATCAGCCGATAACCTTGTTCCAAGCCTCGATCCGCACATCGGAAAACAGACCGGCCTTGCCGTAAGGGTCTTCTGCTGCCCAGGCCTCGGCGCCAGCGCGATCTACGGCTTCGATCACAACCAAAGACCCAGACATGTCGCCATCAGCATTCAGAAACGGGCCAGCGTGAACGGTGGGCGTCGATTTCAGATAGGCAACGTGATCAGGCCGGTTGGCCATACGCGTCTCTAGGTGGCCGGGTTTATCGGTGCAGATGACGGCAAATAGCATGGGCTTGGTTACTCCGGTTTCAGAGGTCGGTTGAGTAGATGTGTCACCGCATCATTGACGGTGATCTGGCCTCGGCACAAGGCCGCGACGGCGTCAGCAATAGGCGTGTCGAGTTCGGTATGGCCAGACAGTTCTTCTGCGGTGGCCGCGCCTTCGACGGTTGCCGTTGGGTCCAAAGGCATCGCGCCGGCCAGCGCCATTCCGTGCCGGTAGTTGCGGGATTTGTCGGATGTACAGGTCAGCACCAGATCACCCAGACCAGAAAGGCCGGAAAGAGTTTCATCGCGCGCGCCGCGCAGGGCAGCGACCCGGCGCATCTCTGCAAAGCCGCGTGCCATCAATGCGGCGCGCGCACTTTCGCCCAGCCCCGAGCCCATCACCACGCCTGCGGCAATAGCCATGACATTCTTTAAGGCACCGCCCAGTTCGGCGCCCGCGAGATCAGTAGTGCGATACAGCCTTAGCGCCGGTGTCGACAGCCTGTCCTGCAACTCAGCGCCAACGACATCATCCTCGACCGCAAGGGTCAGCGCCGTTGGTAGCCCAGCAGCGATATCGGCCGCGAAACTGGGGCCGGTCAAAGCACCGGCAACGACGTCGGCCCGTTCCTTGATCAGCCCGGCCGGGTTAAGGCCCGTCGATTTGTGAATGCCCTTGGCACAGGATAGCACGTTGCGGGCCGTTTTGGGCAACTGACCCAAGATCTCATGCAACTTCTGCGTCGGAATGGCCAATAGCAGCAGGTCAGAGCTCAGGTCCGACATCGCGCCGGTTACTGTGACCCCATCGGGCAATAGGTGCCCCGGCAATCGGCGCGAATTTTCGCGTGTGTCCTGCATCCTGTCCGCGCCGTCGCGCGCCCAAAGCGTGACCTCCGCCCCGCCACGGGCCAGAGCAATGGCCAATGCTGTTCCAAATGCCCCTGCGCCTGCGATATCTATCCGACTCATGCCTTGGCACCCTTCTTTCCCGACCCCAACATGGCCGGGCTGTGCTGATCCAATGGCCAGCGCGGCCGGGCAACAAGATCCATGCCGTCTCGCCGACCCAATTGAAACAATTCCAACCCAGCATAGGCGATCATGGCTGCATTATCGGTGCAGAGGTCTAGCGGCGGAGCAACAAATAGAACATCCATCGTCTCACAAACATCCTCCAGCGCAAGACGCAGGCGTTTATTCGCCGCAACGCCGCCGGCAACCGCAACACCTGTCAGGTCAAACTGCCCCTCCAAGGCGCGATAGAGTTTCTGCACTAATACATCGCGCACAGCATCCTGAAATGAGGCGCAGATATCTGACCTGTCCTGTTCGCTTAATCCGCCCTGCTCCGCCACCAACGCATCCCGTGTGCGCAGGACAGCGGTTTTCAACCCCGAAAAGGACATGTCGGCATTTGGCCGGTCCATCAACGGACGGGGAAACTTGAACCTCAGGAAATCTCCTTTCAGCGCCTCGCGTTCAACGGCGGGGCCGCCAGGTTGCGGCAGACCAAGCAGCTTGGCAACTTTGTCAAAAGCCTCGCCCGGAGCATCGTCAATTGTGCCACCAATCCGGGTAAATTCCTCTGGGCCATCAACGCGCAGAAATTGGCAATGCCCGCCGGAAACCAAAAGCATCAGGTACGGGTATTTCAGGCCATCTGTCAGGCGCGGTGTCAAAGCATGGCCTGCAAGGTGGTTGACGCCAACCAGCGGAATTCCAAGGCCACGTGCCAGCCCCTTGGCACACATGACACCCGAGATAACTCCGCCAATCAGGCCCGGCCCGGCCGTCACCGCAATCGCGTCCAGTTTGGACAAGGGCACGTTCGATTCATCCACCGCCTGTTCGACCATAAGGTCCAGTCGTTCTGCATGGGCGCGCGCCGCGATCTCTGGCACAACGCCACCGAAATTGGCGTGCAGCTCGGTCTGGCTGGTGACAACCGAGGACATAATCCGAACCCCGTCCGCATCCGCGCGCAATATTGCGGCGGCGGTATCATCGCAGCTGCTTTCAATTCCAAGTATCGTGATCTGGTCAGTCATCGGCGTCTTCGTTGCAGAATGGGTTCACCGCAGGTAACACTCACCCCGATGTCTGACAATGCCACGCCCCTGATCCTACTGACGCGCCCACGAGTTCAGGCCGAGCGTTTTGCCGATGCTTGCCGCGCCGAATTTGGCGCACGGGCCGATATCATGGTGGCACCGCTGTTGCGAATTGTGATTTTGGAAGCGCTGCCAGAATTGGACCCGCGCACTGATCTGATTTTCACATCAGAAAACGGAGTGCGCGCCTATTCCGCCATGGGTGGAGCGGCTGGCCGAACCGCCTATTGTGTTGGCGACCGAACCGCGGAAGCCGCACGCAATAGCGGATTGGAGGCATTGTCTGCCGCAGGTACGGTGGCTGAATTGAGGGCGCTTATTGTCGGAACTGCCCCGGGCCGCCCGCTGATCCATATTCATGGGAAATCGGTCCGAGGGGATTTGGCAGGCGATCTGACCAAAGCAGGGTTTCGTGCAACATCGCTGACCGCTTATGATCAGCAGGAATTGCCGATGAATGACGCAGCGTCAGAGGCCATCGCCTCACCCCGCCACATCATTCTGCCACTTTTTTCACCACGCAGCGCGGCGATCCTCGCGCGGCAAATGCCGCCCCCCAAAAACACTGTTTTCACCTGTATCAGCGAGGCTACACGGGCGGCTTTGCCAGTTGAGCTGCACCCTTGCGCACCGATCAGCGACGCCCCAAATGGCAAAGCAATGCTAACCGCAGTGGCGAGACAACTTTGCACCTAGCCCCGCCCCGCGTCGCCGTGCCACTCTGTCGGGTGACTCGCCGCCGCAATAATATTTCAATGCGGTGCAATACTTAAATGGGAAGGACATAGCCGGTGGCCGATCCGAAGACGACCGAAGATGACGTAAACACCCCGGAATCTGAAACACAGGATGCTGTGACCGAAGACAACGGCGCGGCCGCTCCTGAGGTTGAAGAAGCCGAAGTCCTGGAAGACAGCTCCGCCGAAGACAGCGTCGAGGATATCCTTGAGGCAACTTCGGAACCTAATCCTGACCCAGTTCCAGCACCGCCCCCACAAGTGATCGAAACCCGCCGTGGCCCCGGTTTCTTCCCTCTGGTCCTTGGAGGCATCGTCGCCGCTGGTTTGGGTTACGGCGCAGCGTTTATGGGTTATTTGCCCGGACAGTCCGGTGAACAGAACGCCGACGCATTGGCTGCAATTTCATCGCAACTGGATGGCCAAAGCGCCACCTTGGTCACACTTTCAGATCGCGCAGAGACCCTGGAGGGGCAAATCGCTGCGATCCCGCCCGCGCCAGAACCGGTAGACCTGTCGCCGCTCGCCGATCAGATCTCAGGCCTTGGTGATCAAATCAGTGCCAATGCTGCAATGATCCAGGGCTTGACTGATCGCGTCGCCTATCTGGAAACTTTGCCACTTGGCGAAAACGGCGCCGATAACTCTGCTGCGATTGCCGCTGCCGTCGCCCAGATGCAAGCCGCATTGCAGGAACAGACGTCCGCATTGGCCGAACAACAGGCCGCAAATGACGGTTTAGCCGAAGAACTGCGCAACGTCGCAGCCGAGGCCGAGGCAAGCATCGCCGCAGCCCAAGCCGCCGCAGAGGCGCGGGTTGGCGCGGCAACCGCCCAGGCAGCGCTTGGCCAGCTTCGGATCGCTGTCGCTACGGGCGCGCCCTTCACGTCTGCCCTTACAGATGTGGCTGCCGAAACGGACGTGGCAGTGCCGGATGCCTTGCAGGCCGCAAGCGAGGCGGGCGTGCCGCGCATCGAAGATTTGCAGGCCGCCTTCCCAACAGCCGCTCGTGCCGCCCTGCCGATCGCGATCCGTGAAACCGCCGGAGAAGGCACAACCGACCGCTTCCTTGCCTTTGTTCAAAGCCAGGTCGGCGGACGTTCTCTTGAAGCACGTGAGGGCGATGACCCCGACGCAATCCTGTCGCGCGCTGAGGCCGCATTGGCTACAGGCGACCTTGCTGGCGCCATTGCAGAGATCACCGCCCTACCTGCCGACGCTCAGTCTGCGATGGCCGATTGGGTCGCAACAGCTGAAACTCGGCTAGCCGCGACCGAGGCGATGGATGAATTCACCGCCGCGCTCGACGCTGCGAATTAAGGACGCCTGCTCATGTTGCTTTGGTCTGTTCTGAAAATCATTATTTTTGTCCTTGCGGTGGTTGCTCTGACCTTCGGGGTCAGCTTCCTTATCGACTCTTCCGATGTGTTGTTGATCACTGTCGCCGGTCGGGAATTTGCGCTGACTCCCCTGTCAGGCACGATCGGCCTTATTCTGGCATTGGCGGCGCTGTATCTGCTTTTGAAGTTGATCGGCCTATTAGGCGCATGCATCCGCTTCCTGAACGGGGACGAAACAGCGATCTCGCGCTATTTCAACCGCCGGGCCGAACGAAAAGGCTACCAAGCGCTGTCAGAGGGCATGATCGCCATGGCCTCGGGCGAGGGCCGTTTGGCCATCCGCAAAGCTGAGCGCGCTGAGGGCTATTTGCGTCGGCCAGAGCTTACAAACCTCTTGGTCGCGCAAGCGGCCGAACTGGCAGGCGACAGCTCCAAGGCCACAGCCACATACAAAAAACTTCTGGAAGACGATCAAACGCGATTTGTCGGTGTGCGTGGGCTTATGAAACAAAAGCTTGAAGCAGGTGACACGGATACGGCCATGAAACTGGCTGAAAAAGCCTTCCTGATGCGGCCGAACCATGGCGAAGTCCAAGACACTCTGCTTAGGCTGCAGGCCGCCGACGAAGATTGGGATGGCGCGCGCAAAACCCTTGCGGCCAAGCTGAAGGCCAACAATCTGCCGCGCGATGTCCACAAACGACGCGACGCTGTTTTGGCGCTGGCCCACGCACGCGACGCGTTGGCCGAAGGCAAAATCGACATTGCCCGCCGCGACGCTAATGAGGCCAATCGCCTGTCACCCGACCTTGTTCCAGCCGCGGTAATGGCCGCGCGTATGGCCATCGAGGAGGGCAAGCCACGTGTGGCCACCAAGGAAATCCGAAAAGCCTGGGATGCGGCCCCGCACCCCGATCTTGCAGCTGCATTTGCCGAGATCGTACCGGATGAAACGCCCGAGGCGCGCCTCAAACGCTTCCGTGTACTTCTTGCGAAGCATATAGGCGACCCGGAGGTGAAGCTGCTGGACGCCGAGCTGAATATTGCCGCCGAGGATTACGCCGCTGCGCGCAAGGCCCTTGGCGATTTGGCCGAAACCCATCCAACTGCCCGGTCGCTGACTATCATGGCGGCCATCGAACGGGGCGAAGGGGCCGAGGAACGGATCGTACGGGGATGGCTGGCCAAGGCGGTAACGGCAAGCCGTGGGCCGCAATGGACCTGCGAAAACTGCGGCCATGTCCATGCCGATTGGCAACCTGTTTGCGAACAATGCGAAAGTTTCGATACGCTGGCTTGGGCCGAAGCCCCGCAAAGTGAAGCGGCCCTGACAGGTGCAGCCCAAATGCTGCCGCTGATTGTTGGCGCATTGGAAGATCAAAGCCCTGCCGCTTCAAATGAGGTTAGCGAAGACTCACCGTCTGCGGACGCAGAGACAGTTATCGACGCCTCCGAAGCAACAGAAGACCCAATCGATGTGACGCCTGAGGACAACCCGGACAAAATCCCCAACACGGCCTCATAATAGGACTATCCAGCTGCGGGCAAGCTTGGTAAGAGCGTGCCCGCATTCGCCGCCTTGCTCCAGCGGGACGCAGATTTTGGCGAAGGTCAGATCAATGATTGACCTTCCTCAAAAATCCGTTAGAGGTGCGGTCGCATGCGCGGGCTCTGGCCCTCGTGACTGAGAAGAATGCCGCTGTAGCTCAGCTGGTAGAGCACGTCATTCGTAAGTAGCGGGTCGGTCCGCGATTGACGTTTAGGACCAGTGAGTTAGAGAAGGCGCACAGTAATTAGTAGGGCCATAGTAGGGCCGCGGAAAAGAGAAGAAGGCCTCAATAGCTCAGCTGGTAGAGCAGGTCCTTCGTAAGGACAAGGTCGGGGGTTCGAGTCCCTCTTGAGGCACCACTCTTCTCACAACACCACCAAATTAAGCACTGGAATCAACGCCTTCGGCAAGTCCGCAAGGTGACGATTGCGCTTTCGATTTTCAGGCATCCGGGCTAGGCTGCGCTCAGGATTGGCAAACAGAGCCGATCTCGGGGCGTAGTAACCTCACCGCAAGCGGTCGGTGTCGACCGTAATGACACCTCCTCGAACCCTATGGTCGGGGAGGCACTGGCGTATGTCCAGGGCTCCGGCCTAAAGGCCAGCGCGGTCGTCTTGCGGCGGCTTACTAACTCCCCGGCTGCCAGAGGTAACTCTGGTAGCCGATTTCGTTAGTAGAGGAGCCGTTATGAGCAACGTTGATTTGAAGAAACAGGGAACAACCGTCGTCGGTACCTTTGTGCGTTCCCAGATATTGATTTTGGAACTTATCGCTTTTGGTTTTGCCCTGTATCTGCTCCAGCTGAGCAACGTGACCGCCCAAACCTTGGTGGCAATGCTGCTATTCTGCGTGTTCGCCTTTACTCTGATCACTGGCAAAGGTGTTCCGCATTTCCGCCATCGCGGCAAAGCCTTACTGTTTGTGATCGTCGCCGGGTTCTTCTCTTTGCAAGGAGCGGTCTTGTTTGAAGAACAACGCGAGGCGCGTTGGTCCGACCTCCGCGAAAGTGATCCCGCTGCGTACCTGCAAGAACTACGCGACGTGGACGCGGACAGATGGTTTGCCGAGTTGCGCGACTTAGACCCGGAAGCCCATGCAGCGGAGGCCGCAAGACGTGCCGCGCAAGCCCAAGCTGACCGACTTGCCGAATGCTCCAACGAAAAGACTGCGCTGGCCTATGTTATGATCCAAGAAGATGTACGCCGGTCACTGCGCGCGCCATCGACGGCGGAATTTCCGGGGCGCTTCGGCGTGGGGACACGAAACATGGGAAACTGCATCTATCAAGTCGTCGGACACTTCGATGCCCAAAATAGTTTCGGAGCGATGATACGCGGCACATTCACAGGAACGACAGAGTATTTCCCGGCGCGCGGTAGCTGGCGCACGCTGACCTTGGATGTGCAAGGGTAAGTCCAAAAAGGCACTACCACACGTCCTCAGGCGTCCTTCGAGTGGCTTAGTGGGCCGCCCGGAGGTATACCCTCCGCATACGCTAAAACCGCCGCTGCTCAGCCCTCAAGCTTCGCTCATTTCCCTTGCGCAGGGAGGAAGAAAAAAGAGGTACTCGTATAGGAAGTATAGGAAGTATAGGGTGTATTGGCTGAATTGGTGACCACCACGACAGCGCAAGAGAGGGCGATCCAAAGCCGCCCTGTTTGCCTATTTCACCTATATCAAAACGGCGTACCGCCACCTCTCTCAAGGCCACTGTAATCATGGGCGGGATCGATATCACCCAACCACTCGTCCGTCTCTTTCGACCACGGGATTGGTTGACCGATAAAGTCTTCGAACATCCGGCGACAATCTCGCAAAGGAGGAAAATGGTAGCGCATTGAACGCTCTGCCACAGGTTCGCCGTACTTGCCGTAACCGGTGATGAACTTTCCGCTTTGGACCTTCCTGATTCCAGTAAAAACCTTACCTAGATCACGTCCAAACAAGGTTTCATGGACATACTGGGCGTTTGGTTGGGTGCGCTTCATTTCCGAAAACATGGCCGCAATAGTCGTGACGCCGGGTCCGTTTCCCTTCGCTTCCGGTTGCGGCAAGATGCCTGTGTCAAGAAACTGGTAGATATACTTCTCTACCGGCCCTTGGGCTTGGATAATCTGATCAAACAGTTCGGGTGTACGGATCGTCTTGCGAGGGTCTGGACCTTCGGAAATGTCCCGTTCCAGCAATTCGTGCAGCATTGCCTCGTAGCCACCAGATTTCATCTGGCTCATGATTTCCGAGAAGTACGTCTTATCTTCGCGTTTGCCGTCAGATACCTCGAAGACCTGCCAGCGGCGGTCACCGATATCTGCAGGCACAACAGAACGTTCGTTCGAGGTGATCATGAATATCATGTGGTTATCGAGCCAGATCGGATCGACGCCCTTTCGCTCGATCATAATTTGCGGCTCGGTCAACATGGTCTTGATGACCCCGGCATTCTTGCGATCCCCGCCGAACATCGCTTCATCGACATAGACAAACCGCCGTCCTTCGAGATGCTGATTGAAGCGGCCCCTTACATGGTCGTCTTTTGTGATCGAAACAAAGTGCGGCATCCAAATCCGACCATAGGCATTGGCGAGTACACCTTTACCGGTTCCCGGTAGCCCCTTGAGCACCGGTGCGGTTCCGATCACCAGTGCTGGTTGCTGGACACCCAAGGCCATCCAGTTCAGCATCCATTGGAAGTATTCTTGGTTCCCGTCGCAGATGTTATCGAGAATGTGGTCTTTCAGTTTCGACCAGTCCCCAGCTTTGGGATTTACTGCGAACCCCCGCCACATGTTCCAAGAGCGCCCGTTGTGACCAGGAGGCAGCGAAGGGTCAAAGTCCACTTTGTGGTAGTGTGCCGCAAGACGATGCTGTAGCCAAAACCGCGATTTCGGTCGCCAAGTAGTATTACCGTTGTCGTCCGTCACAGGAAACTTTTCCGGCGCCATCCTGTCTTCAAATGCACCTTTGCCCAGCCACGACAGCACCTCGGTACTAGTGGATTCTTTGAGAATAACTCTGGTTGTTGAGCCATATGTCAGGATGCCAAACCGGGCGTTCATTTCCCGTACAATGGCATTGGAGGGACCTTCCCAGCCACGGTCTTTGGCAAGCTGAAACACGGTGCCAATCGTCAAGCTGCCATCAGGCTCCAAACCTTCCCAAATTTCGATCGATTTCTCATAGCTTTCATATTTGGCAGATGACCTCGACCATTCGTTCCAGATTTCGAAGGCCGCAACGCCCAAGCTGTTCTTCAATGCTAAGCCAAATCTGATCCAGATTTCATAGTCGTCAGCATCAACATATTTGAGCGCTTCGCGGACTTCATTTTCGTCGCCCGGCAATACCTCACTTGAGATTTGACCGACTGGAGTCACCTTCGGCGGTTTTTGCGCTTTCTTCGCCTTCTGCGCTGGCGGTTTGTAGATCGTAGACACATCTGGGTTGAAAAAAGTACTCAGCGAAGGCGCGACAAAACTCTCCCACGGTATCGGTTTTAGATTGGCATCCAGAGGCACGGATTTCCGCGCGTAAGGCAGGGCGACTAGGTTGCCCAAACTGCCCTCACGGACGCGATCATTTTTCGGAAACACCTCAACTTCCGCATCCAACACACCTTTTGTGCCGTACTTGAAGCCACAGGTAGATACGTGATGGCGAAGAAATTCTTTCATCAGCTTTGCCGATTGCGGCAATTGCCAAACCAGCCAGATGTGTAGACCTGCGCCACCACCGGAACGACAACACAAAGGTCTCAGACCTATACTCTTCAAACTATCCACGATGGGCTTTGCGGCTTCTGCCATATCGTCCCAAGTCATGGAGCTATCATGGTCATCGAAGTCGATTACAGCAACTTGAGTGTGCTCACCCAAAACGAAGTAGCAGCCAATTGGCTGCTCCCCGTTTAGATGCGCATGAATAACCTCCTTTGTGATTTCAGCCTTTCTGGGCTGGTACTTTGCCTTTCCTTTCGGATTGTAAGTTGCGTGCACTGTTGGATTTCCAAGTTCTGCTATTTGCTGAACGATCGCCAAAACGGGACTTGAGGTTCTTCCAGCATCAGGCATTTGCACCTCCCTGCGGTTCGCACGCCAAATCTGCCAGCCAGCTTTCGATATCTGTGCGGCGGTAGAGAATTTTGCCGGTGCGGCTACCGGACTTGGAGCGCAAAAAGCGCGGGCCGTAGCCAAGATGGCGACCTTTTTCGAAGTAACTTGCGCTAAAGCCGGTGATCGCCGGCAGTTCTTTTGTGGTTAGGAATTGTGATTGCGCGGACATTGTGTCCTCCTTTGTCATCTTGTGATGACGAGGACTTTGCCAATGACGCAACGGCCCATGTTGCGAAACAAATTTAAATTATTTCGCAACATGGAGGATTCGGTTAGCGCGCGGTTTTCACACCGTTTTCGCGAAGCTCTTTGCAAATAGTATCAAGGCTCTGAGCCTCAAGTGTTTCCGCGACATCATCATGCTCAACCGCCATGTACACAAAATACTCGCGGAAATTGACACCGTGGCCCTTGCCTTGTTTTCGATAATAAACACCGCTGAATTTCTCGCGTAGACGGTCGTATATAGATTTTCGAGCCTGTTCGTTGGAAGGATCAAAGAACTTGTCAGTGGCCTCCTTGGCGAGGGCCAAGTCTGAGCGGACCTTTGGAAGCTCTGGCGGTGACTTGTCTTTGCGATGCTTCATATAAAGTAGAAATCGGTTCCCTTTGTCGCGATGATGCTCGCTGGCCATGTGTCGAAGCGCGGGCAAATCGCCGTCCTGCTTCACAGTCTCCGCTTTTGAGTTTTCGCCAGTCAATGCGCGGACAGCAACGCTAAGACGGGTTTCTGGGGTATCGTGACCAAGTGGGTGCGCCTCGATAATGGATAGAAGCAGTTTTTCCAAATAGGTACGCCCAAACAAAGTGCCAACTGCATAATCTTCGTAGTTATCTTCGATCTGTTCGGTACTTTTGTCGGACATCGTAACACTCCCACTCAATCTATGTGCTGTTGATCAAATTCTTGAGATCCCACGCGCGCCCGCGCGAAGGCGCAACCGGACGATCACCGGTTAAACACATGAATCTCGTCTTTTCTATGTTCAGGTATGCTCCCGGATTCCTTCGGAGCGGGATTGGCTAACGCACCCATGGCTTTGAGTGCCGTCGATGGGGTGGGGTCACCCGAGAGTCAGTCGCGTGGCTCTTTCAGTTCCAGGATGCGCTTGGCCACCAGTTCGACCGGCTCGCGCAGACGTTCGGCGTTCACCACGATATAGCCACCGGTCACATCTCCATTGGTGCGGTGGTTCAGCAGGCGCTTAAGCGCGTAGTAGGGGACGTCGAGGCTCTCGGCGATGGTGATGAAGGTGCGCCGCAGGTCGTGCAAGGTGAAGCTGACGCCAGACCCGGCCGACACGCGTAGAAGGAACTTTTTGGTTTCGACCAGATGGCCGGTACGACCCGGTCCGGGGAACACCCACGGGGAGTCTGGGTTCGCCTCACGCCGTTGGGCCAACAGGTCGGCCAGAAACTCCGACAGAGGGAGGGTTAGAGGGTCGCCATTCTTGGTGGTCGGCAGGTGAAGGGTCTTGGCCGAGAGGTCAACGTTCTCCCAGCGCAGTTGCATCACTTCGCTGCGGCGCATGCCCGTGAACAGTGCGGTCAGCAGGAAATCCCGGGAATAAACTGGCTCCGCCATAACTGCCTTCCACCATGCGGGCAGATCGCCAGCGGTCACAACGGTCTGGCGGCGGCGCTCCTTGAACCACGCCCGAGCTTGGGTCAAGATTTGCACCGGATTGGGCGCGTAGTCGTCCTGCGTGGCGGAGATGAAATTGTAGACCGAACGGTAGTGGCGCATCACGTTGTTGGCGGTGGTTTCGCCGTGTTTCTTGCCAATCTCCTGATGCTTCTTAAGAACCATCTGGCGGGTGATTTCCTTCATCTCTTTCTTGCGCCAAGCCTTAAGGTACAGCTGTTCCGACCGGCGATAGTTGCTGACCGTATTGGGGGACAGCGTCTTACGGGCCTCGAAGAAACGGTCGAAGGCCATTTCCACGGTGACCCGTTCCCGCTTCTCTTTGCGTTTCTCGGCATTGGGGTCGCGCCCTTCGGCCATCTCGCCCAGAATGACCAGTGCCTTCTTGCGGGCAATCTCCGGCGCAAACACATCGGCCCGGCCAATCGTCACCCGCCGCGTGCATCGGTTCACCTGCCCTTCGGCAAAGAACACCTTGGAGTTGGCCCCAACCCGTAACCCAAAGCCCGATAGCATAGTGTCGCGATAAAACACTTGTCCGCTCTTGGGGTGGGGAACTTCATCGACTGCGCGGCGTGTAAGACGTAGACTTGGCATTGTGACCCTCCTTCTGGCCACAAGCCAATATAAGTACATCCAGAGAAAAAGCTCGACTTTTCATCATGTTATGAAACCATATGAGACGTGGTGCGACAGAAGGAAAACCTGTCCGGTCTCTTGGTTTTTGGAAGGCAACAGCAAATACAAACTAGCTGACGTGACTATTGCTTGTGAATTGACAAAGCGGTCCGAGCTTTTCAGTTGCCACAATCGAGTCGACTGCCGACCCTGAGACTGTCTGCTGATTGCATCAACGGGCGCTGGCATGTACGTATTCTCAATCCTACGGCATGGCAAAACCGCACCAGACATACGCAAATATGGCGTGACTTGTTAGGATCCGACCCATATGTTGTGCGACACAGCAGCATTGTGTTTCGGGGCGGTATCCCCTCATTCACTTTGCGAGCCAGAAAGAAGTTTCAGCTATGAGGGACAAGCCAGTGTCGTCGGATGTATTCGTGAACAAGCTTACACGACTCCGTGCCGGCAACGCGCCTCGCGTTCTTGACCTGTTTGCAGGCTGCGGCGGGTTATCTCTGGGTTTCAATGCGGCGGGCTTTGAAATCGTCGGCGCTGTTGAACTTGATCCAGATGCAGCCCGCTCACACGGTCTGAATTTCCACCCCGGGAAAAACGCCCATGCCAAACCAGTCGATATTACTGTAACGGGTCCCGACGAGCTGGCTAAGAGCTTGGAGCTTGGTGCGACTTCTCAGGCTGTCGATGTTATCATTGGTGGCCCGCCATGTCAGGCGTTCGCCCGCGTTGGGCGGCCTAAGCTTCGTGAAGTGGATGAACATCCTGAAGCCTTTCGGCGCGATCCACGTGCGAGGTTATACCAAGAATACCTCCACTATGTTGAGGCCTTCAAACCGGTCGCTGTCCTCATGGAAAACGTTCCGGACGTCCTCAATCACGGCGGGCAGAACCTCGCGGAAGAAATCTGCGAAGTACTCGAAACCAAGGGTTACGTAGCGGGATATACCCTTCTGAACGCGGCATTCTATGGTGTGCCCCAAATGCGCGAGCGGATGTTTCTCATGGCTTATCGTCGTGAAGCCGCCGATCAAATCGTATTCCCAAAGCCAACCCATTGGGTGCAACTTCCGCCCGGTTATGAAGGCTCGAGAGCCGTTGCGCTCAAATTCCTGAAGAAAGACGGGCTGTTAGAAGACGCTTTTGACTATATTGCACCTCCAGAGGTCAAACCGGACCTGACGCCTGCTGTTACGGCGCGCCAAGCGCTTGGCGATCTACCGCAAATTGATGCGCGCAAAGAGCTGGCCGAAGGCCGACTGAAACGGGGCGCACGACGCTTTGACCAGCTGATTCCATACGGTCAAGCCTCGACACTTTCGGACTATGCTAAGGTCATGCGCTCCTGGCCGGGCTTCGAAGCGAGGAGTGCCCTTTATGATCATGTGATCCGCTACTTGCCGCGCGACTATCCACTGTTCGCGCGCCTCAAGCCGGGCGATCAGTATCCACAAGCCTTCGAACAGGCAAACGTCATGTTTGCAGAAGCCCTCGAAGAGCTCGCAGCCCAAGGCAAACCTCTCAAAGAGGGCTCTGCTGCCTATGACGAGCTAAAAAAATCCATCGTCCCGCCCTATGATCCGGGGAAATTCCCGAACAAGTGGCGTAAAATGTGGGCGGATGCTCCGGCTAGGACGCTGATGGCCCATCTTGGCAAGGACAGCTATAGCCACATCCATTATGACCATGCCCAGGCACGGACCATCTCAGTACGTGAAGCTGCACGGTTGCAATCCTTCCCAGACGGGTTTGTGTTTTCTGGCACGATGAATCCGGCCTTCCGCCAAATTGGCAACGCTGTCCCGCCGCTCATGGCAAAAGCCATAGCAACACAGATGGCCGCTACCCTCATGCAATTTTCTCAAGAGAGTGATTATGGACATCTCAAAGCGGCAGGAGCTCTATAGGCAGGCGCTAAAGAACGACAAAAGCGCCACTCCGAATACAAGCTTTCGAGATGCATTTGGCGTCTCCAATAGTGCCAAAATAATTGGTCGTGGGTTCTTTTGCTTTAATCTCAATCTTGAGAGCCTTGGGCCAAGCGTTGATCAACTTGTCGTCCACTGCCTTTTGCGATTTCCTCCGGAAGACGAAATATATTTTTCGATAATTATCAAAAAGGACATGCCGCAGCTGCGCGCCCGATTGGCTGAAATGAAAGCGGTCGGAACTTCAAAACCTTGGAAGCGCCCCGGTGACGCTGACGAGGTTGAGGACGACAGCGATCAAGATCAAAGCGGTGCAGCCAGTGCACCAGAGTCATCGCCGCAATCGCCTGATGACCTCGACTACGCCGCCAAGAACAACAACGTCAAAGGATACCTAGCACAGGATGGGCGGCTCTACCTTCGCAATAAGGGCTTTTTTGATGAGCTGCCTGAAGATTTAGGCACTATCAGTCGTCCGGTCGCCATCGAGAAAATCGTGTTTGCGATCTATCCACCAGCCGCAGCGGCCAGACGCTCGCTCCTGGCGCGCGAATTTGTCGGCTATCTGGGCTCGCTCATCGGGCGTGAAAACATCCATGAGGCACGCTCTGTCTGGCCCGAAACCAATGCGGTCAGCCCTGAAATGGCCCGCATGCCGGATACGATCGACCTTCCAGGCATCGAAGCCGCCGTCAGCGCCCTTGGCGGGCACTATCCCAATGGCGAGATCGCGCGCTATCACGCCGGGCTCAATTTCTTAAAGCACAAGCATTTTGTCATACTCTCCGGTCTTTCCGGCACCGGCAAAACCCAGCTTGCTTTGCTCTACGCGCGAGCCATCCACGGTAAAACCGCCCGTGATGCCGATGATCCATTCCTCTTTGTTTGCCCCGTCAGGCCGGAATGGACCGACCCGGCAGGGCTGACTGGCTACTATGACGTGCTGACCGATCGATACGTGGTGCCGCCTTTCTTGGAGGCGGTGCTCGTCGCCACGGCATTCAAAGACTCTCCTGTCTTCGTCATTCTCGATGAGATGAACCTTGCTCGCGTTGAGTATTATTTCTCTGACGTTCTTTCTGCCATCGAGACGGGCGAAGCTCTACCATTGCATTCAAACGGAGTTCCGCTTGAAGGATCAACGGGAAGCAGCATCCCCGCATCGATCCCACTGCCGCCAAATCTGTTTATAACCGGTACGATCAATATCGATGAAACCACCAACCCCGTCAGTGACAAGGTGCTCGACCGGGCCATTCTCATCGAGATGAACGACGTCGATGTTGATGGCTACATCACTAAGATCGAAGCCGAGCAACCGGCGCTTGGCACGGCCTGCGGTGCCTGTCGGACGCATCTTGTTACCCTGCAAAATATCATGACCGGACATCGGCTAGGTTTCGGCTACCGATTGGTCAGCGAAGTAATCACATATCACAACTTCGCCGTACGGAAACTCGGACAGAGCTCAGACGAAGTGCTTGATCAGCTAATGATCCAAAAGCTCTTGGTCAAACTTCGAGGCTCTGAAGCACAGCGCTCGCTTCTTGAAGACCTTACCAAGCAGCTCTCATCATTGCCGCGCTCCAAAGCACTTCTCGATGGCCTTGCCGCCGATCTAGACGAGTACGGCGCGTTCCAGGCCAGCCGATAGAGCACCGGACGCGTGCCCTCGCTGCATATCATCTCTGAGGACACGGGCGCATCCTGGCAGATCTGGCCCGCCGCCGATGTTATCCCACCGGGCGAAGTGCGCGAATCCGCCAGCTACATCTTTGAGCTCCGCGACAGTGATCATGCTCAGGACACGGATCTTTTGATTGATGAGGTGCCGCTCGAAGCGCTGAGATCGCGCAAACCCGGCGCCGCACGCTGGCGATGGCAGACAGGATTTCACGCAGGGGAAGTCGCAGCAGAGCTCAAAACTCCTGGGCGCAATTCCATCCGTTTTGATCTAGTCACCGACCCCGACCGCAAGAAGCTTACTCGCGATGACTTCGATACCATGCTGCGCGATATCCTCACGGATAGCTTCGCTCTGTTTGCCCTTACAACCTTCCGAAAGGGCATAGCCCAGGGCATCAGTGCTAAGCCGCCTGCCATTGCCCGGCTCGAATATCTGCGATCGAGAATGGACGATCTTGAACGCGTTCTCAAAGAAATCGAACGCCGTCCACGCCACCATTTACGCTCTCAAGAGCGTGTCATTCCCTATCACCAAGTGCGCAAAGCCACCGGTGACGAAGTGATCCGGTCATTTGCCCGTGGCCATGTCGCGCGTGTACCGCCAAACACTCGACTGCCATCCACGCTTGGCGGCTTTCTGCCGCTGGATTTCCGAGTCCGACAACGCTTTAGCTCCTTTGATCTGCCGGAGCACAGGCAAATGGCAGCCGTCCTGTCTTCATGGGCGGCATGGCTCACCGTCTCCGCCGATCAACTGCAAAAGATAACCACAAGAGGTGACCCCGAAACGAGCCAATCCGCTGCGCTCTGGGCTAATCGCTGCCGCCGTCTGGCGCGGCGACTGCATGTTATGCGAAATACCGATCCGCTCAAAGATCTGCCGAGCGCACCACCGCAGCTCCAACTAACCTCGCTATTCCGCAGCGATCCCAGATATCGCAAGTTCTACAAGCTCTATCAGCAGTTTAACTTAGGCTTAGCCTCTATCTTTGGGGATTTTCTCAACCTGCCGCTGGCTCGCACTTTCGACCTATATGAGCTCTGGTGCTTTTTGCGGTTGGTTCATGCCGGTGTGAAGCAATTTGGTCCGACTGCTGTGGACTTCAAAAATCTATTCATCCGGGATGGGGCAGGCGGTCTCACCATCGCTGCAAGCGCCGTCACCGTAAAAGTCTCCCAAGATTGGGAGCTTATGTTCCAAAAACGCTATGAAGAGTTTTGGAAAGCCGATGATAAACGCGGTTCCTTCAGCCGAACAATGACACCCGATATTGTCCTGGCTGGACCAAACCCCAAGGCCCCAGGCCCGCCCAAGCTCATAGTGCTTGATGCGAAATACCGGATAGACACCGCGCTCAATGACGCCATTAGCTCGATTCACACCTACCGCGATGCATTGGTTGAAGATGCTGGCAGAGGTGATTTTCCCCGGATCGTGGAAGCTGCTTACCTGCTGACACCCCATATCCCCGATGCCGGTAGTCCAGACTTTCAGAAGACGGCCATGCCAGGGCGGCTCTTTCACCCTGACTACCGCTCAACCTTCCGCTTTGGGGCTGCAACTCTTAAACCGGGCATGCCGCTTGCTGAAATCTGCGCCTGCCTGCGCGCGATCATCGAAGATGCACGCGATAAAACAAGCCGTTCAAAAACGCGATAAAACCATGGATGTTCTCACAAAAGAGCAGCGTCGAAAGAACATGCGCAACATTCGCGGGCGCGGAACAAAACCTGAGCGTTTCTTGGGACGGGCACTGCATGCACAAGGTTTCCGCTATCGCCTCAATGTCGCAAGCCTTCCCGGATCACCAGATTTGGTTTTTCCAAAATACAGAGCTGTGATCTTCGTCCATGGGTGTTTCTGGCACGGCCATGACTGCCATCTCTTCAAAGTCCCAGCCACACGACAAGACTTTTGGTTGGATAAGATAAACAAAACCAAAGCGCGAGACGCGTACGCCACCGAATTGCTCATAGACCAAGGCTGGCGTGTCATGGTCGTCTGGGAATGTGCTCTCAAAGGCCGGGGCAAGCATACGGTCGGGCAAATTCTCGAGAGCTGTGGGACCTTTCTGCGAGGCGATGACGTTCAACTCGAAATCAGGGGACTGCCTCTTCCCTAACATCCAAGCCGACCGCTCGTTCGACCGACCCGGCCGATGCACAGCATGATGCGCTCTATGAACACAATTGAGGGTGGAAACAGGTGGATTATTGCGCGTAGATTACTCCTGACCGTCTCTGAGGTGAAAAGAGCGCTCCCCGTTCTTAGATGAGACGATAGTTACTTCTGGGCTTGGCATGAGATTAACGTTTCTAGACAAAATTGAAGAAGATGGAGCAACATGCTTGCTCTGCAGAACAACACTTAAAGACTACGTCTCGTCCTTAGGGGGCGACTTCCAAGATTATTTTGTACAAAGAGCAATCGTAACAAACAAGTTCCTAGATCAACTTTGGGAAACGGTTTCGAGAAAGCGGCACATTCCAACCATTGTTTTAGTTACGAATGACCAGAAATCTGAACTTCAAATCGGTGAAGAATTTCAGATTAATGGTGAAATTAAAATTCTAGACGGATTGCAAAGAAGCGCGCGGCTTCATGCCATTTGGAATACTCTGGTTTTTCTCGAGACCGAATTCGAAGACGATCTAGAATTGAACGGGGCGCGTCTTGCGAGAAAACACAGCTCACGGCTGAAAGAACTGGACTGTGCGCCATCTCTTTTTGTTAAGATGCTCTCGACGAAGCGCACCCTTCAGAAAAGTGAAAGCCTTTATGACTTTTTTAACAATAACTTCATTTGGCTTGAGGTGTGGGTAGGACTCACCGAAGCCGAGCAAGTGAAAAAGATGCTCGTGTTGAACGCGGGGCATAAGACCGTCAACATTAAGCACCAAATTGAGCTTCTCTTTATCGAGTATCTTCCGCTTCTAAAGGAAGCCATCCCAAATGCAACAGTGTATCGCGAACGCGACGTTAGTTCTCAAAGTTACAGCAAGAACAGGCGACCCAATGATTTTCATTTCGCCCATTTGATATCTGCAT
This sequence comes from uncultured Nioella sp., assembly GCA_947495575.1. Lineage (GTDB taxonomy): Bacteria > Pseudomonadota > Alphaproteobacteria > Rhodobacterales > Rhodobacteraceae > CANLZL01. The sequence continues at coordinate 96,433 of CANLZL010000003.1, forward strand.
TTGAGTCGTTGAATTCAGCGAAACCAATTACTACAAATTCAGAATTCTCTGCGGCCAAGTCGTTCGCAAGCGGCGATGAAACGGAAAGCGACGAGCTTTCGAGAGTTGATCTCGAAACAATGCAGAAATTTGCGCATACTATATCGGAACTGGATTCACATCTCTCCGATAAGATCGGCGTGACGTGGCTTGGAAGAGAAGTAGTGCTCGTTGGCTTGTTTGGTGCCATTGGTAAGCACGCGAAAGACAATTATGTTTCGGCATTGTCCGGGCTAGAGCATTTTGAATCCCATATCGGCGAATATGTAGGTTCATTGAATCTCTCAGAGTTCGAAGAAGTTCGAAATAGCCTTGATCTTTCAAAAGTGAACATCGGCGCAAAAAACAAGAAGGCTGTCTATGAAGCGACTCTGGAATTTCTTGATGCACCTTCTTTGGAGAAATTCGACTGGCGAAAGCACTTCGAGGGGTAGCACCGTGACGTTCCGAGAGAGCTTTCCAGAAAAGATCCGACAAGCCTTCAATGTTGGCGACGAACAAATTGACTCCGTAGCCGGAGAGGAAGAAAACACTAAACTTCTCGATGAATTGGCAGTCCTAGAAGAGGCGCTAGAAAAACTTGAGGACTTGTCAGGTGAAGGAAATACGTTCCTCGAGGACCTACTATCCGCCCGAGATGGATTTGGGGAGAGCATCGTTTTCTCTGAAAGAATTCTGGGTAGTGCGGATAATCTCTTTCTTTCGCTGAACCTAGCCGACATGCTTTCGGAGGAAAACTGGGACGAAGAAATTCCCGAGGATCTATTTGGCTTTGAAATTCACGACCTCCCCGGTTTTGACAATGTATCAAAAATAGATGGAGACAGGGTAAGGGTGGCGGCTTTTGAGCCTGCAACTGGAAAGCCTCACTTTATCGCCTTTTTTGACTTTCGAGACGTGTCAGATCTGCGAACCGCTCTGCAAGATGGCGGTTTCAGGGAATTGGATGGTGGACAGCTTTCGCTTGCGGCAGTTGCAACACTTTTTGCTGATTCTGGTGATAGCCTTTTGGGCAAGTGTTTTTGCGTTTGTGGTTCAGATTCTGCCGAAGCAAGGTCGGCAACCCTAAAGTACCATCTAGTGCTAAATGGCTTTGTTCTCGTGGAACCGAAACCACTTCTTGCACGCCCGAATTTCGTTTCGGTGGCGGACACGCTAGAGGTTTCCGAACACTTCGAGCAGTTTTTGGAGCCCTTTGAAATTCTGGGTGAGTTCAACTCTCGAGCGTCTGTGCTAGATGCCTTTCTAAGCGTTTATCATGCTCTTGAGAACTATATGCTGCGAGCCAGAATCGCACAGGTGACGAACGCTCAGGCCAACAACTCAATTTTCAGCATTCGCGATTTTAAAAGGCTTTCTCTGGCGTCCGAAGATTCAGAGCAAAGACACCTTATTAAACTCTTTGACGCCTGTTGGGATGAAAACATCGGCGGCCTGTCTTTGTCAGACTTCGCCAATCAGTGTCTTACTAATCTTCTTGGGCACGCGGACTTTGATAATTCTGATTTTGATGATTTTTTGAATCGGTTAACTCTAAACCGTTCGGGTTCCGCCGCTGCCAATCCAGCAAACTGGAATGATTTTAGGGGGCGGGTACCAAAACTAATTTATCTATTGCGATGCTCAGTTGTTCACAACAAAGAGACTGAATATCACATTTCAAACAGGGAGTTAGATAATCAAACAAGACTACTTGTTATCACGGATTTCTGTATTCCGGTAATGAGCCAGTTGGCGTTTGGTGTTCCTGCTTTGACCCACAACAATCCTGTTAAGTACAACATGAGAGCAATCAGCTTATATTGAGAGATCTGCGATCCTCTTCTTCTACCTGTTTGGTCGGTTCAGAAACCAGCCGAAAGATCGTGAGATTTGTGGCGGGCTAAGCATCTCTGGCGAAAGAGGCGAACAGTGTGAAATTGGAAAAGTTCGATGACGCGTCCTGGCGACAAAGGCTCGCCGACGGCCTTGTTGTTCTTTCCTCGGCCCAAAAGCCTTACCTTCATCGATATTGGCAATCCCACGGCTTTCCTGCTCAGATAACGTATAACAATCATGACGAAACTCCGTTTCCTGCCGACGATCTTTACATGGTCTACGAGGACGCGCGGCATTCAATTCGTTTCGGCAATGCTGAGTACTATTCGGAATTAAAAGCTGCGCTCGATCCTGTGCGCGGAGTTTTGCGGGATCACCCAGTCATTGCTCAAGCGCTTGGGCCGCGGATTGATAGCGACGAAGTTCAGGTTGGCATTTTGAACTCAACCACACTCACCAGTCTTAGCCAGATGATTGTAGGTCAAATGGCGCAGAATGGATCAGGTTCGAGTGACGGGTTCCTACAAACCGCATCAAGACTGAACGCGCTGCTCTTGTCGTCAACATTGAGACCCGATCTTGGCCAAGCAAACGACCTGAATGTCGGGATGGACGTTGCACTCTTTTTTGGTCTCCGTGTTCCCCATGAGATTGACCTTGGTGAAGGGTACTCTCTTATCCCGCTAGCTCTCCTAAAAAACTTCGTTGATCGTGAATGGCTTCGGGAAGTTGCTCCTGAACACGTCGAATGGCGTCGCACGGAAGCAATGTTCGCAATCATCCACAGGTTTGCTTGGCGTCCACACATCCGCAACAAGCATTCCATTGACGAACGCTCGTTCAAGGCGCTCCCACCGTTGTTTCACCGCTGGACGGAGGAGTTTTCCAATTTGCTGACCGTCACGCTTGGAGCACGAACGACTCGAGTCATGACGTTTGAGGGCTGCATTTCTAGAGTGGCGTCAGATTTGCTTGGGCAGCACCATGGGCCAAACTCGCCTCAAAAGGGTCGGCCGATCAGCCACCTGTTCAGCTCATTTGCAAAGTTTGAGGAAGCGGACGTCAAAGATATCGAGAAAGCACGGTCTCTTTTCTCGCGCCGAGCAAAAACGGACTATGCTGACTTTGCGCCTGCAATGTATCGACTGGCGGAAGCCTATAGTCGGGACGGGCGCTTTGCAGCGCAAGACAGAGTTTTGGACCTTGCGATCGTTTTCGAGCGGATGTTCAAACCGGGCAACAGACAGATAAGCAAGACCCTCCAACATGAGCTCGCTGAGCTACTCGGGAAAGACGAAGAAGAAAAAAATCTCATCAAAGACAGAGTGGCTCATTTCTACAACGTGCGTTCGGCTATCATTCATGGACCCCTGGATAATCGCAAAGAGAGGCTTCTAAGAGAAGTCGAACCAGCGTGGTTGGCAGGCGCAAAATTTGCACGAGATGCGCTGTTACTAAAACTCGAGTAGTGAGATTTGCCTAATCAGGTCGTTAGTAGGGCACCAATCTGGAGGTTAGTAGGGGATTAGTAGGGCGTGTGCATCAAACAATCGGAAACGCCATCTGACTGCGTCCAAAGGCTCGCTCCGAATTAGTCAAGCAATCGTAAGGCCTTATGCGACTGACGGCGGCGCGGTCCAGTTCTGTCCAATAACTCGACGCCAAAATTCGTAATGATGGGGTCGTAGGTTCGAGTCCTATCAGCGGCACCATTCTTCTCAGGTTTTTGGTTCAAACCCACCAGCGAGGGACGCGAGGATCGGGCAATCAGGCCGGTTGTCTCCCGCACAGGCGGTCACCAAGCTGTGCAAGGTTTCCCTCATTTCCTGCAGGTCCGTAATCTTGCGGTCGATATCCTCCAAATGATCTTGCGCAATCGCCTTTACTTCCGCGCTGCTGCGACCGGAATCATCGTAAAGCTGCATAAGATTGCGACAATCCACTATCGGAAAACCAAGCGCACGCGCACGACCCAGAAACGCCAGCTTGTGCAGATCTTGATCGCGGAAACGGCGGTAGCCGTTATCGTCGCGGTTCGGGATGATCAGGCCGATCTCCTCATAGTACCGAATGGTCTTGGCCGGAACGCCGGTCGCTTTAGAGACTTCTCCGATATTCATGTGGCTTGGCTCTCAACTTGTGAACTGGAAGAACGAGTCTGGGAAACCTGAGCGTCCGCCTGCACCCTTCGCAGACGCAACGCGTTCGTAACGACCGAGACCGATGACATTGCCATTGCCGCCGCCGCAAAGACGGGGGACAAAACAACACCAAAAAACGGGTAGAGAATTCCAGCCGCAATTGGGATCAGCGCCGTATTATACGCAAAGGCCCAAATCAGGTTTTGTCGAATATTGGTCATTGTCCGACGGGACAAATCAACGGCTGTGACAACGCCAGTCAGATTGCCGGACATCAAGACAACATCGGCCGATTCAATTGCAACATCGGTTCCGGTTCCGATCGCCACGCCAATATTTGCATGGGCCAGCGCGGGGGCGTCGTTAATGCCATCACCGACAAAGGCAACCTTATGACCGTCCCTTTGCATTGCCTCTATGGCTGCAACTTTACCTTCGGGCAAAACCCCCGCGACAACGATATCTATCGGTAGGTCCGCCGCGATGGCCTCGGCTGTTTTTGGGTTATCGCCGGTGATCATCGCGATTTTGAGCCCTTGCAGACGCAAGGCGTTCAACGCCGCGGCGCTGGAGGGCTTGACCGGATCAGACACTGCGATCACCGCACTTACTTGACCGTCCACCGCTGCAAACAAAGCGGTTTTTCCTTTGCCCGCGAGGTCCGTTGCGTCAGAGAGCAATCGGCCAACATCAGCACCTATTTGTGTCATCAAACGTTCCGTCCCGACCGCAACGTCCCGTCCATCAATAACGGCGGTGACGCCAAACCCCGGCAGCGACCTGAACTGTGCAACAGGGGAAAGCGCCAGACCTTCCGCCTCTGCGGCGCGCAAAATGGCCTGACCAATCGGGTGCTCGGACTGAGCTTCAACCGCTGCGACCAAACACAAGATCTGCGCGCGGTCCATTCCGTCCACCAGAACCATATCCGTCAGCTCTGGCTGACCCGCAGTGATCGTGCCGGTTTTGTCCAGGGCCACAAGGTCGACCTCACCCATTTGCTGCAACGCATCGCCTTTGCGGAAAAGCACGCCGAGTTCCGCCGCTCTGCCTGTGCCAACCATGATCGACGTCGGCGTGGCCAAACCCATTGCGCACGGGCAAGCGATTATCAAAACCGACACTCCAGCCACCAGGGCCAAAGTCACTGATTGTTCGGGTCCAAAGACGAGCCAGACAAGTACGGTCAAAATAGCCAATGTCATGACAGCAGGCACAAACCAAAGCGTCACACGATCAACCAGACCTTGAATCGGGAGCTTGGCCCCTTGCGCCTCTTGTACCATTCGAATGATCTGGGCCAGCGTTGTGTCAGCGCCAATATGAGTTGCGCGAAACTGAAACCCGCCAGCGCCATTGACGGTCCCGCCAGTTACAGCATCGCCCGGCGATTTCGAAACGGGCACTGGCTCACCGGTGATCATGCTTTCATCGACATGGCTTGCGCCTTCGACGATCTCACCATCTACTGCGATCCGTTCGCCGGGGCGCACAACCAGCACGTCACCGACCATGATTTGATCGACTTCAAGGTCGACGATTTCGCCTTTCCTAAGGACGCGGGCCTGCGGGGCTTGCAGACTTAAAAGACTTTGAATAGCCGCGCCGGTTTGTCCCTTTGCACGAGCTTCCAGGTAACGCCCCAAAAGGATCAAGGCGACAATTACAGCGGCGGATTCGTAATACACAGCTCGCGCAAAATCAGGCAAAAGGTTTCCGGCAAATGTTGCGGTTACTGAGTAGACGTAGGCGGCGGACGTTCCGACCGCGACAAGACTGTTCATGTCTGGCGCCGCGTTGGCCAGTGCGGCAAATCCTTTTACATAAAACTGTCGACCGGGCCCGATCAGAACGAGCGTCGTCAGTGCAAACTGGATCAGCCAACTGGTTTGATGTCCGATGGTTTGGCCGATGAAATGATGAAGCCCGGGAATGGCATGCGCGCCCATCTCAAGGATGAATACCGGTAGAGCCAAGGCAAAGGCGGTCAGCATGCGCCGCCAGGCCAAGTCGGATTCCTTCGCACGTTCCGCTTCAAGGTCCGAAATCTCTCCACCTTCCAGAACTTTGGCTGGATATCCAGCATCGGCAGAGCCACGGGCCAAATCCGCGGGCAAAACCGCCCCCGTCAGATAGGTCACGACGGCTTGTTCAGAGGCCAGATTGAGGGAGACATCGACCACACCGGGGATCGCCGCCAAGGCCCGGTCGACGCGTCCAAAGCAAGACGCACAACTCATGCCGCTTATCGATAACACTGCCCGCTCGGACCGCGCTGGATACCCGATGTCCTGTAGATGACCTGCTGCGCCCGATATGGCGATTGGGGAGTCCGCCGAAAACCGAACCTGCTCGGTCGCGAGGTTCACGGCGACATTTTCTATCCCATCCAACGCGGACAATCCGCGCTCTACCCGTCCGACGCAAGAGGCGCAGGACATACCCTGAATTTGCAATGTGGTGGCTGTCGTCATGGCCCGGCCCTTTGGAGTTACGGGCCAGATATAGACCTTCCAGTAACTGGAAGGTCAAGGGGCCTATGATCCAAACCCAAGATGACCGGCTTCAACCGCAGAATAGGTCAGCGCAGAGATGTCATCCACGTCAAGCTCAGCTCACTTGGCCCGTCCGGCCGATACTCCGCGCCAAGCGGCCGATCCCAGCCCAACGACGCGATATGTGCAAAGATATGCGCATAATTTACTTCGCCCACATCCGGTCGACCGCGTGCAGGCACGCCTGCGAATTGGATGTGTCCAATTATCGGCAAAAGGCTGGTCAGGCTGTTGCAAAGATCGCCCTGGACCAGTTGAACGTGATAGCAGTCGAACATCAGTTTCAGATTTGGGCGCGCAACGCGGCCCAAAATCTCAACGGCCTGCTCTGTCGTCCTCAGGAAATAGCCCGGTGCATCATACCCATTTAACGGTTCGATCAAGATTGTGATCCCGAAGGGCGCCGCCGCGTCACAGGCATGCCGCAAGTTCTCGACGAAGCAGCGTGCCGCTGCGTCTCCACTGGCAAACCCGGCCATCACATGCACGCTTTCGGCACCGATTTCACTGGCATAGGCTACCGCTTGATCAATCGCCTCACGGGCCTTGGGGTGCTGGTCTGGTAGGGCCGACAGGCCCATTTGCCCTGCCGCTTCATCGCCGCGAGACGTATTAAGCCCCAACATTGGCAATCCGGTTTCCGTTAATGCTGCTTGCACATCAGAAGCCGGAAAACTGTAAGGCCAATGGCATTCCACTGCGTCAAACCCGGCTTTTCCAGCAGCACGAATAGCATTCGGCAAAGACAATTCGGTCCATAGAAAACCAAGATTGGCGGAAAACTTCATACGTCCCATTCCACGTCAAACTTCGTAACGAGCGCTTGGACGTGAGCGTCAGAAAGACCGCGCGGGCTAAGGCCGCGTGTCATCATCGCCAGGCGCGCCGTGTCCTCTAATTCCTCGATGGCATTGCAGGCCGCTTCCACGTCTTTTGCCGCCACGACCGGCCCATGATTGGCCAGCATCACCGCAGAGCGTTTCCCGGCAAGTCCGCGCACGGCATCGCCCATTGCGGGGTCGCCCGGTAAAAAGAACGGCAAAAGCTTCACCTTGCCCAGCTTCATGATTCCATAAGGGGTCAGCGGTGGCAAAAAGTTGTCGTCATCGATGTCCGGCATCATGCTGAGCGCGACTGAGTGGCAGCTGTGTAAATGCACCACAGCCCCCGCGCTTGATCTGGTTTCGTAAAACGCGCTGTGTAGCGGCATTTCCTTTGTCGGGGGATCGCCATCAATCAGCGATCCAGTTGCGTCGAACCGGCTGAGTTTTCCCGGGTCCAGCCTGCCGAAACTGGTTCCTGTCGGACTGACCAACAGGCCCCCATCCCCGGTACGCGCAGAGATGTTTCCTGTTGAACCGCCCGTCAGTCCACGGTCAAATATGGACTTTGCCAATAGGCAGATCTGCTCGCGCAATTGGGCCTCATCGCTCATAACGCCTCCAAAATCCTTTGGGCTTCCACAAAGAACCCCTCTTGCCCAAAATTGCCGGATTTGAGCGTAATCGCAATCTGCCGGTTCGAGCTAGTTGCAAAGCACCATGGCACACCGGGAGCGATTTCGGGACCGACATTCAATCGGTCGACGCCAAGCGCTTTGGTCACGGCGCCAGATGTCTCACCGCCAGCCACCACAAATCGCGCGGCACCTTGGTCTCGTGCAGCAACAGCTAAGGCCGACAGCGCTTCCTCCACAATCTCACCTGCGCGCACCACACCCAGTTTCGCCTGCGCCACCTTAACCGAGGCCGGCTCCGCCGTAGCGTATACAATCGGAGCTTTTCGCAAATCTTGGCCTTCGAGCCATGAAAGTGCAGCCTCGGGGCCATCATTGGCCAAATCCATCGGATCGAGCCGATAGGCCGGTGCGCCAGTGTCCAAATAGTTGGCCACCTGCGCCCGCGTCATCGCGGAACAACTACCGGACAGCACAATTGTACCTGGGGAAAGGGCGGGTTTCTCAAACTTGGCGGCATCAGCTGCCAATAACCCATCGTCGATGAAAAGCCGCGGCAATGGCATTGCGACAGCACTGCCCCCGGTCATCAACCGCATGTCGCGGGCGGCCTCGGCAATGACATAAAGGTCGTCATTGGCAACGGCATCCACGACGACATGCGCAACGCCCTTAGCAGCCAGATCGGCCAGACGCGCGCGCAGTACTTCAGGCCCTTGGGCCACAACAAGCCTGTTGGCCAGACCAACCGGCTGACGAACCTGTGGCTGCAACAGTCGCAGCAGATTGCTGTCTAGCATCGGCGTCAACGGGTGGTTCTTCATCGGGCTTTCTGCCAATGGCTGCTCTCCGACGAAAAGATTACCCATGAAGATTGACCGTCCGTTTTCCGGGAAGGCTGGGCAGTAGATCGTTTGATCGACGCCCAGGTCCGCCATTAATGCCTCAGCCACTGGCCCGATATTCCCGTCAGGCGTGGAGTCAAAGGTAGAGCAGTATTTCCAAAAAAACCGGCTGGCCCCTGCGGCTTTCAACCACGTTAAGGCTACGCGCGCCTCGTCCACCGCCTGCGCGACGGGTGCCGTACGGGATTTCAGCGCAATGACTTCGAAGGGGGCCGTGTCGCTTGGCGCCTCTTCGGGAATTCCGATACGCAGGGAAACCTGCACACCCGAACGCGCCAACAGCCCGGCAAGATCCGTGGCCCCTGTGAAATCGTCTGCAATGCAGCCCATGACTGTGGTCATTACCCGTCAATCCTCTTTGGTCAGGTAGTCCAAAACTGCTGTCGCTGAGGAGGGGCTGACCGCCATCGGAACGTCATAGTGGATGGCAAGGCGTAGCAGCGATTTAACATCAACATCATGCGGCATGGCCGATAGCGGGTCGATGAAGAAGATCAGCCCGTGCAGACGCTCTTCTGCAATCAAAGCCCCGATCTGGGCATCGCCCCCTAGTGGCCCGCTTTTCAGTCGCTCAACCTCCAACCCGGTCCCATCAATGATCCGACCGCCAGTGGTTCCGGTGGCGTAGATCTTCCAGCCGTCAAGCTGGGACTTATGGGCGCTGGCCCAATCCACCATTCTGTCTTTCAGGGCGTCATGGGCGACGAGCGCGATACTACGGGTCATGTCGGGTTTATCCTTCGTCTTTTGTTGGTCTTTGCCCAACATGAGCGAAGTGCGCCATCATGGCACCCCCCTGAAACAATGAACGACCCGAATTGTGGCACACCAAGTCTCTGCGATTTTGGTTTTGAACCAGATATGAAAAAGGGCACCCGCACTGGGCGCCCTCAATGAATTCATTAATGTATACGTTACTGCAAAGTCAAGGCGCAGGCCGTACGTCAGTTAGCACCATATGCGGCACCCCGTCCGAGGTCGCCGCATGGCTTTGCCCCATCGTACCCAATGTTGCTGTTACACGCTGGCGCAGTACATCAAAACTGGTAAATTTTGACACGTTGACCGGCCTGTCAAACGCCAGAACCAGACGGATATCGCGCCGTCCGGCCGCCTCGACTCTGTGAACTCGCCCGGTGAAAGGTTGGCTCAAATACCGCCCCTCAACCCGTGCGCCTTGCTTTAAGACCCTTCGATCTTTGGTCACCGCAACTGCTGTGTTCCAATCGCGATGCCCTTCTTGCAGGGCTACCGCTTCCAACGCCTCGGAATGCGAAATCGCCTCGCCATCTGCTGACCATGCCGCTCGCAGCGCTTTGGCGCGGGCCTTCATCGCCGCGATACGGGTTTCTCCGAGAAAAATCTCCATTTCAGTCTCCATTTGCATGGGCCCAATGATGGATGGTGCTCGCATTGCCATCCGGGGCCAAAAGCACCTGGATGTCCGAAATCTCTTTCAGGGGACTTCACCAACGTCTGAACAACGCGCGAGCGGCGGGCGGCCCCAAAGCCGTAGCGCCCCGCTACAGGCAAATCATCGATTGCGTCAAGCCAACCCCTTGCCGAATGCAAACAATTGCGGCAGGCAAGACACATGTCCCGCGTGATCCTTTTCAACAAACCTTATGACGTTCTGTCACAGTTCACCGATAAGGGAACAGAGGGCAGTCCAAGGCGCACTTTATCCGAGTTCATCGACATACCAGGTGTCTATGCGGCCGGCCGTTTAGACCGGGACAGCGAAGGGCTGATGGTCTTGACAGATGACGGAAAATTGCAGGCCCGCATCACCAGCCCACGTGCAAAAATGCCCAAAACGTATTGGGTGCAGGTCGAAGGCGCCCCAAGCACCGACCAGCTGGATCAGTTGCGACGTGGGGTTGTACTGAAGGACGGCAAAACCCGCCCCGCGAAAGTACATCTGATCGGCGAACCGGAAGACCTTTGGCCCCGCGATCCACCAGTGAGATTCAGAAAGACGGTTCCTGACGGCTGGCTCGCGTTGACGATAACTGAAGGCCGCAACCGACAGGTTCGGCGGATGACCGCTGCAGTTGGTCTTCCCACCCTGCGCCTGATCCGCGTTCGCATCGGGCCGTGGAAACTGGATGGGATTGCACAAGGCTGTTGGCAGGATGCTCCGCCGAAATAATCTTGCAGCCTTTACCGGGCCTGCAACCGCACCTATCTGCAAGGGACCGCACTAAAGGCCCTGCCTGATGACAGACGATACCCACCCTCGCCCGCGCCGACGGATGCGCGACATGCTCTGGACCGGGTGCGGATGGATCTGTGTGGGGCTTGGGTTTGTCGGCGCCGTCCTGCCGGTTTTGCCAACCACACCACTATTGTTGTTGGCTGCCTTTTGTTTTGGCAAAGGCTCTCCGCATTTGCGCCAATGGCTTTTGGATCACGACATTTTTGGCGGCCCTCTTAGGGATTGGCACGATCAAGGCGCGATTCGTCCGCGATTCAAAATTATGGCTGTTGCAACGATGGCCCTTGTCTTTGGAGCGAGCCTAATGGCGAGTGCGCCCCCACTGGTCCTCTGGATACAAGGGATTTGCATGGGCGGCGCAGCGACCTTCATTTTGACACGTCCGAACGGCAATTGACCGGCCAAGCCCCCTCGTTATTCTCACAACGACGTAACAAGGGGATCGCAGTGCCATGAAAGACAAGATCATTTCCGCCGCAGACGCGATGCGCCTGATTGGCGACGGCGATACGATCACAACCTCGGGCTTTGTCGGAATTGGTGTACCTGATGGCCTGTTGGCCGCATTGGAAGAACGATTTCTTGAGAAAGCGGCGCCTCGAAACCTGACTTTGTTATTTGCGGCAGGTCAGGGCGACGGCAAAGATCGCGGGCTTAACCGTCTTGGGCATGAAGAGCTTTTGAAACGCGTTGTCGGCGGGCACTGGGGCCTTATCCCGAAAGTGGCGCGGCTGGCGTTGGAAGGGCAGATCGAAGCATATAATCTACCGCAGGGCGTGATCAGCCACCTTTTCCGCGACATCGCAGCGGGGAAGCCGGGCACGCTGACCCATGTCGGTCTTGGCACATTTGTAGACCCTCGTCATGAGGGCGGAAAGATCAATGATGTAACAAATGACGATCTGGTCACGTTGATGAAGATCGATCGCCAGGAAAAACTCTTTTATCGCGCCTTTCCAATCAACGTTGCGCTCTTGCGCGGAACCACTGCCGACCCCGCCGGAAATGTAAGCATGGAGCGCGAGGCACTTGTTATCGACAACTTGGCGCAGGCCATGGCCGTTCGTAATTCCGGCGGAGTTGTGATCGTTCAGGTTGAACGTATCGCCGCGCGCGGTGCGCTAAACCCCCGCGATGTGATCCTGCCTGCCGCATTGGTCGATGCCGTGGTCGTTGCCAAGCCAGAACACCACATGCAGACCTATGCCACGCCCTATTCCCATCTGTTTGCCGGGCAGTTTCGTGCGCCCGCCGGAGCCACCAAGCCGATGGCCTTGGATGCGCGCAAAATTATTGCTCGCCGTGCCGCGTTCGAATTGCCCGTGAACGGAGTAGTCAATCTTGGCATCGGCATGCCAGAGGGGGTTGCTGCAGTGGCAGCCGAGGAAGGTATTCTTGACCATGTAACACTTACCGCCGAGCCGGGCGTGATCGGAGGACAGCCTGCCTCGGGGCTTGATTTCGGTGCCGCAGTCAACACAGATGCGATCATTCCGCAAAACGCGCAGTTTGATTTCTACGATGGTGGCGGCCTTGATCTTGCCGTGCTGGGAATGGCCGAGGTGGACCGCGCGGGCGACGTGAATGTTAGCCGTTTCGGAACACGCCTGGCGGGCGCAGGCGGTTTCATCAACATAAGCCAAAATGCCCGCCGTGTTGTCTTTACCGGAACATTCACCGCAGGCGGCTTGGCCATAGACCTCGCAGACGGCACCCTGACGATTGGTCAGGAAGGGCGCGCGAAAAAATTTCTGCAGCAGGTCCAACAGATAACCTTCTCAGGCGGTGGCGCTGCAGCGCAGGGCAAGCCAGTGCTCTATGTCACCGAGCGGGCAGTTTTTGACCTAAAAACTGAGGGCATTCGCCTAATCGAGATTGCACCCGGCGTGGATATTGACGCGGATATCATCGCCCACATGGGATTTCGCCCTCTGATTGGGGAAGTGGGCGAAATGGACCCTCGGATCTTTCAAGACGGTCCAATGGATCTGAAAAATGACCTTTTGCATCTAGATCTTGAAGACAGAATTGCCCTTAGCGAAGACAAATCTCTTCTGTTTATCAATTTTGAGAAGCTGCGCATTCGGGACAATAATGATCTTGAGCGTATCTATGCCCGGGTGGTCAAGCTGTGTGATCCGCTGGATGCGCGTGTCGACGCGATTGCCAATTATGACGGAGCGCGAATTGATGAGGATATCGAAGACGCCTACGCTGAGATGGTGAACGGCCTAGAGGACCGGTATTATAAAACGGTCACGCGATATTCATCTTCGGCCTTCATGCGGATGAAACTAGGGCAAACCTTCACCCGAGATCGCGCACCACATATCTTTGAAACAGCCGGTGAAGCCCGGGACTTTTTGAAAGGGCCTCAAGCATAACCACCCGCACAGGAGGCACTTTGGAAAGTCGGATGGACAAAAGCCACCCGATATCAAACGATGATTACCGGCTTAACGTTCTGGAAACTGCGTCCTTCCAGCCCGAATAGCGCGCTTCGCGTTTGCCCTCATCCATATTTGGCATGAATTCCTGTTCCAGCGCCCAAGTCTCGGCAAAGCCAGCTTGGTTGGGATAAAGACCTGCCCGCATTCCTGCCAGCCAAGCCACACCCAAGGCGGTCGTTTCCAATACCTCTGGCCGGTGAACCGTCGCGCCAAGAATATCGGACAGGAATTGCATTGCCCAATCCGAGGCGCTCATCCCGCCATCGACGCGCAAGATGCTGCTTTCACCCGCACCCTGCCAATCGGCTTGCATAGCTTCCAAAAGGTCCCGGGTCTGAAATCCGACACTTTCCAAAGCCGCCCGCGCAAATTCTTCAGGGCCTGAGCCGCGGGTCAAACCGTAGATGGCTCCCCGGCATTCCGCATCCCAATAGGGTGCGCCTAAGCCTACAAAAGCCGGCACAAGGTAAAGCTCTTGTGCGTCATCTGCTGCTTCGGCCAGCTTCTGAGTATCTGGCGCTGAGTTGATGATCTTAAGCCCGTCGCGCAACCACTGGACAACCGCGCCCGCGATAAAGATTGAGCCCTCCAACGCATAAGTGGGCTTGCCGTCAAACTGATAGGCAATTGTGCCCAGCAGACGATTTTTGCTTTCGACCAACGCGTCGCCGGTGTTGAGCAGGGCAAAACACCCTGTCCCGTAGGTGGATTTCAACATTCCGGGTTGGAAACAGGCCTGACCAATCGTGGCCGCCTGTTGGTCACCCGCCACACCCAATACAGGAATTTCCGCACCAAAGAGGGAGGCTTCAACCATCCCAAAATCTGCTGCGCAATCCTTGACCTCGGGCAACAGGGCCATCGGTATGTTCAGCAGTCCGCAGATATCCGCATCCCACACGCCATCCCGAATATTATAGAGCAAGGTGCGTGCGGCGTTGGTAGCGTCTGTTACATGCGACGCACCACCCGACAGCTTCCAAATCAGGTAGCTGTCGATGGTTCCGAACAGCAACTCACCGGCTTCGGCCCGGGCACGGACTCCGTCGACATTGTTCAATAGCCAGGCAAGCTTTGTTCCGGAAAAATATGGGTCCAGCAGCAGGCCCGTCTTTTGCTGAACCATCGCTTCATGACCTGCATCACGCAGGCTGGCACACAGATCGGACGTACGCCGGTCTTGCCAAACAATAGCTCTGTGCACCGGCTCTCCGGTGGTCTTGTCCCAAAGCACAACGGTTTCGCGCTGGTTTGTGATGCCGATGCCGGAGATATCGCTGGCCGAAAGCCCTGCCTTATCAAGCGCCCCGCGACAGGTCGCGACCACGCTTTCCCAAATCTCTTCACAATCGTGTTCGACCCAGCCCGACGCGGGGAAATGCTGGGTGAATTCCTGTTGATCCGAAGAAATCGGTTTCATCGCGCCGTCAAAAAGGATGGCGCGGCTTGACGTGGTTCCCTGGTCGATGGCCAAGATATGGGTCATCGGATCCTCCCTCTAAATGTCTTACTCCGATCCTAGGATCGAGGTTTTTAGCCGGCAATCCCTTTGGGCTACTCGGCCGCTGCGGCGACATTCCTCGGTGTCGCCAAAAACTCTTCAAGCGCAGTGATTTCGGCACCGCTCAAGCGCAAGCCCAGCTTGGTACGACGCCAAACGATATCCTCAGCCCGCCGAGCATATTCGCGCTCGACCAGCCAGTTGACCTCCGCTTCTGTCAGCGTCGCGCCAAAGTTCCGGCCCAAATCAGTCGCTTCTCTGGCATGTCCCAATATGTCCCGCGCTTCGGTTCCGTAATGTTTTACAAGCCGCTTAGCCCATGCTGCCGTCAGGAAGGGATAGTCACGCCGAAGGCCATCAATCAATCGGCTGACTCCATCGACCGCGAAATCCCCACCGGGCATTGCAACACCGGCCGTCCAATGACCTTGCGACAATGGTAGATGTTCACCGATCTTTTCCAGCGCGCTTTCCGCAAGCTTTCGATAGGTTGTGATCTTGCCACCGAAAACATTCAGAATGGGGGCACCGTTGTCATCTACCTTGAGCACGTAGTCACGCGTCGCCGATTGCGCGGCACTGGCCCCATCATCGTAGAGCGGGCGCACACCTGAATAGGTCCAAACGATATCATCTCGTGTAAGTGGCTTCTCAAAGTAGTTCGAAGCAAAACCAAGCAAGTAGTCTTTTTCTGCGTCGGTACAAATCGGTTTTTCGCCAGGATCAGCATGATCCATGTCCGTCGTACCAATCAGCGTAAAATCTTCTTCGTAGGGAATGGCAAAGATGATACGGCCATCCTCCCCTTGGAAGAAATAGCATTTATCATGATCGTATAGCCGCTTAGTAACGATGTGGCTGCCACGAACAAGACGAACCGAAGCACGGGAATTGCCTCCGATCTTTGTCTGAATGACATCACCGACCCAAGGCCCCGCCGCATTGACCAGCATTTTGGCATGCACTTCGCGTCGTCCGTTTTCGTCTTGCAGCAGGATCACCCAATGGTCGCCGTGACGCCGCGCGGAAACGACTTTGGTGCGCACCATGATCTCAGCGCCGCGCGCTTCTGCGTCGCGGGCATTCAACACTACCAGACGTGCATCTTGCACCCAGCAGTCGCTGTATTCATAGGCTTTGGAAAACCGGTCCTGCAACGGCGCGCCTTCTGCCGTGCTGTGTAGGTCGACCGTTGTGGTCGCTGGTAGAATTTTACGTCCACCCAGATGGTCATACATAAAGAGACCCAACCGGATCAGCCAAGCGGGCCTGCGCCCCTTCATCCAAGGCATCACGATATTCAGTATTTTCGAAGTCGGTGTCGCACCTTCAAACCGCATGTCCTTGTGGTACGGCAACACAAACCGCATCGGCCAACTGATATGAGGCATGGCTCGTAAAAGCGTTTCGCGTTCTTTCAGCGACTCGCGTACCAAGCGAACTTCAAAATATTCAAGGTAACGAAGCCCGCCGTGAAAAAGCTTCGTAGCTGCTGAAGAGGTCGCCGAGGCCAGATCATTCATTTCGGCCAAGCCAACGCACAATCCACGACCCGAAGCGTCGCGGGCTATTCCGCAACCGTTGATACCACCGCCAATTACAAAAAGGTCAAAGGTCTTGGTCAAGATTCGCGCTCCAACTCGTTAAGCGCTGTCTGCCCAATGAGGTTCGATTTGTCAATTATTTTGCTCCTTTTTGTGCTTTTTATTTTCGTGTTCGCAAATTTTCGAAAATGAACCCTCGCCGTGCCGAAAGTCGTTTATGTAACATAGTTGCCCTTTTTCCGGGATCGACGCTCGCAGGTCGGGAGTTCCGATGCTAAGCTGAGCTTATATTTTCTGTTTTTCTCGAATGGCCCTTGCAAAACCATGCATAAAGGCGCCCAAAACGAATTAATCCAATGCTTCCCGAGCGAGTCCCTCTGCCGCAATGATCCGGAAATTCAGCTCCATCCTTGGCAAATCGCGTGATGCCGACACGGCTGCAGCGGAAAGGCACTCCCTGCCCAGACCTTTGGCGCAAACCTATGTTGTCGGAGACATCCATGGACGTGCTGACCTTTTGGAACGCGCACTGGATCGAATTGACGCTCATGTCGGTCAAACAAAGGCAGAAAACCCGCATGTTGTTTTTGTCGGGGATTATATCGACCATGGCCCGGACAGCGCTCGGGTTTTGTCGCGCGTTTGGGAACTGACGAAAGAATTGCCCGACAATGTGACCTGCCTTATGGGCAACCACGAACGCATGATGTTGGATTTTCTGGACGACCCGATCATTCGCGGGCCACGGTGGCTGCGAAGTGGCGCACGACCAACATTGGAAAGCTTTAGTCTGCACACGAGCCAGTTGGAACCCGGCTGTTTGCCGGAACTGTTCCGGGCTGAGGCTGAGGGCCTGAAGGCTCATTTGAATCCGGGGCTTTTGACCTGGATACGTGACCTTCCTCTTTCTTGGTCCTCTGGTAACCTCTGGGTTGTTCATGCTGGCGCCGACCCCCAACACCCGATGTCCACACAATCAGCCCGGGTCCTGCTTTGGGGGCATCCAGAGTTTGACTCGCGACCTCGGCCTGATGACACTTGGGTCATTCACGGTCATACACCAGCAAACGACCCCGTAGTCGCAGAGGGGCGCATTTGCGTTGACACAGGCGCGTGGGAAACAGGAGTATTGTGCACCGCTGCCGTTTCCCCGGACGGCGCGGTCGAATTTCTATACGCCTGACCGCTGCGTGGCGTTTCGGTCATGCGCTATTGCAGACGATAGACAGACCAATCGCCCATTCTTTAGAGTTAGTAGAACTGCGGATGTCATTCCGCGATATTGGGGGGACCGTCATGAAAGACGGCGGCGATAACGAGTTTTTTAGTCTTGATGATATCCAGTCGCTGGTTGCCGACGTGTTCCAACGCGCAGGCGCGAGCAAAAGTGTAGCCCAGACCATGGGCCACTCCATTAAACTGGCGGAACGCGACGGAATGCGCCAGTACGGGCTTGCGCTTGTACCGACCATGATCGAGCATATACGGTCAGGGCGCGTTGACGCGCGAGCCGAACCAGTAGCGCACTGGGACGGCCCCACGACGCTGAAGGTGAATGCCTCATCCGGCTTCGCTTGTCCGGCGATTGATCCGTATCTGGCAGAACTGACAGACCGGGCCGCTGATCATGGCCTTGCACATATGGCAGTTACCCGCGCCTACCCAATTCACAAACCACATCTGACGGTGGAATGGATCGCACAACAAGGCATGACGGGCAGCATACATTGCGTCGGTCTCAGCCAGATCCCAATCGAAAATGACATGACCCGTCTGACATGCGTTGGGCAGGTATTGACGGCACAACCTGCGCCCGATGAATCCGTACGGTTTTCGAACGATCCCAAAACGCCGCTGACCGGAGAGCCAAAGCGAATTCGTTTTGAAGGCCCGCTTGGCCCATCACTTGCCTTTTCTCACTCCATCTTGGCCGCTACAGCACGAACAATCCCCTCTATCCGATTTCAAAAGACGAATGGCGATCAGGCGCTGCAAGGGACACGGAAAACTTCGCATCAAATCGGAGTCACCATTGAAAGTGACCTGTTGGAGGCAATCATCAATGCATGACTCCAACCAATCTGTAACGGAGCGCACATGCCCGGGTTGTTGAAAGGTGTCTCTATCCGGGGGCTGGAGGTGTTTGAGGCGCTGGCCCAAACACGATCCGTCGGTGAGGCCGCTCAACGACTGGGAATGAGCGCGCCTGCTGTTTCCCAGCAATTGAAAAACCTCAGTACGGCTGTCGGGATGCCGCTGGTCGACCCAAGTCGGCGCCCCATGACGCTGACCCCTGCCGGACACCAGTTTCTTCAACATGTTGAAACTGCGCTAGGCGCCCTGAGGGACGGACAACGCGACCTAACTCTCCTTGATCTCTCGGATGTTTCTGTCCTGCGCCTCGGTGTCATCGAGGATTTCGAAAATGAAGTGACCCCGACGCTGACCACACGGTTGGCGGAGACCATGCAGAACTGCAAGTTTCGTCTGCAAACCGGTGCCAGTCACACATTGATTTCGCATTTGGATCGCTCTGAGTTAGATATGGTCATCTCCGCCGAGGGGCCCACTGCCCCGTCATCAGCGCGCCTGCATCCTTTATTGGAAGATCCCTACATTCTGGCTGTTCCAAAAGGCATCGATGTATCGGCTGGGCTTACAGCATTGACCGGGCTACCGCTCATTCGGCGCGACCAGGACCAGATTATGGGCCAACAGGTTGAGGCCGCTCTGCACCGCAGCGGCCTTGCCTTTCCCAACCGAATTGAAATGGACAGCAACCAATCCATCAGCGCGCTAGTAGCCCTAGGGCATGGGTGGACAGTGACAACTCCGCTCAGCCTCTTGAGGGCCGGCCGTTTCTTGCAGGGGATCGACGCGCACCCGCTGCCACTTCCGCCTATGTCACGCCGGATCAGCCTGATTGCGGGTGGGGATTGGACAGATGACATTCCAGGACAGATAGCCCAGATTGCGCGTGATCTTATCCAGACGCATTTCACCGCGCCAGGATTGCAATTGATGCCGTGGCTCAAGGGGCAATACAGATCCTTGGAATCGGTATGATGTCGGAACACAATTTGGCTTCCAATTTGACTGTCTGATCGCCAGAGAACCGGCCAATCCGGAACAAAAATTCAAGGGTTCCCTGCGAACTTTTTGCAATGCCACACCCCCATTTCGCCTAAGATGATTTCTTATACCGAAACCAAAGGTTTCTTAGAGTGTTGTTTTTAATGTAAAATAATACAGTGATGTCAAAATTTTTACAGCTTAGGGCCGTGGTTTAGAAAATCAGTGACAGAAACAAAAACCCCCTGATGCAAACGGTTCTCGCAACGCCCAAAAATTGTCATCATCCGAACCAAGGTCAGGATCACACCTGTCCCCGTTCGGCCCAACATACGCCAACGCCTGTCATGAGGAGACGCGAAGGGCGCTGGCTGCGAAGGGACCAAGGCTAGGGAGGCTAACCGAACATCACCGGCCCAAATCATAGGGCCGCTTTGGATGGATCGCCACATTTGACCATCCGGAAAAAGAAGGCGCGTGGGGGAAGTTCCGCTTTCTCCCAACCAGTTCGTCGTGTCTTCTGTGAGGGTAATGAACTGGCACTCTTAAAGGGAGAGACAATTGTCAAACGAGACCACACCGATGCCCGACCTGCTTCCCGGCGCGCATATCGACTCCGCCAAATACGACGAAATGTATACCGCCTCGATCAACGATCCGGTGGCGTTCTGGGGCGAACATGGCAAGCGCATCGACTGGATCAAACCTTACACCAAGGTCAAAGACACGTCCTTTGCCCATGATGACGTTCATATCCGCTGGTATGAAGACGGCACCACCAATGTCTCGGCTAACTGTATCGACCGCCACCTTGCGACCCGCGGCGATAAGACCGCGATTATTTTTGAGCCCGATGACCCAACCGAAGCCGCGCAGCACATCACCTATAACCAGTTGTCCGAAGAAGTCGGCCGCTTTGCCAATGTCCTGAAGGAACTGGGCGTCAGCAAGGGCGACCGGGTTGTGCTCTATCTGCCGATGATCCCTGAGGCCGCCTATGCGATGCTGGCCTGCACACGGATCGGTGCCATCCATTCCATCGTCTTTGCCGGCTTCTCTCCCGACGCCCTCGCGGCTCGGGTCAATGGCAGCGACGCCAAAGTTGTGGTCACCTCAGATGGCGCGCCACGCGGCGGCCGTGTTACCGAGCTGAAGGACAACGTGAACAAGGCGCTGCTGCACTGTTCTGACAAGGTGAAGTCGCTGGTCGTCAAGCGTACCGGCGGTCAGGTCGCCTGGGTCGAAAACCGCGACCACTGGTATCACGACGTTGCCGCCACAGTCAGCGCAGATTGCCCCCCGGAAGAAATGAACGCAGAAGATCCGCTGTTCATCCTCTACACCTCGGGCTCGACCGGTCAGCCAAAAGGTGTGGTGCATACCACAGGCGGCTACCTCGTCTATGCCTCGATGACGCATGAGTATGTGTTCGATTACAAAGACGGCGACGTGTTCTGGTGTACCGCCGATGTCGGCTGGGTCACTGGCCACAGTTATATCGTCTACGGCCCGTTGGCCAATGGTGCCACTACGCTGATGTTCGAAGGCGTTCCAACCTACCCCGACGCAGGTCGGTTCTGGGCGGTCTGTGAAAAGCACAAAGTTAATCAGTTCTATACCGCCCCCACCGCCATCCGTGCCCTGATGGGCAAAGGGCCGGAATGGGTCGAGAAATACGATCTGTCCGATCTGAAGGTGCTGGGCACCGTGGGTGAGCCAATCAACCCCGAGGCCTGGAACTGGTACAACAAGCATGTCGGCAAGGGGAACTGCCCGATCGTCGACACCTGGTGGCAGACCGAAACCGGCGGTCACATGATGACGCCGCTGCCCGGCGCGCATCCGTTGAAGCCCGGCTCGGCCCAACGCCCATTCTTTGGCGTAAAGCCCTTGGTCTTGGAGCCAACTTCGGCTGATATTATCGAAGGCAACGGAGTCGAAGGCGTTCTGGTACTGGCAGATAGCTGGCCCGGTCAGATGCGCACGGTTTACGGCGATCACGACAGGTTTATCTCGGCCTATTTCTCGGACTACAAAGGCTACTACTTCACTGGCGACGGTTGCCGCCGCGACGAGGATGGCGATTACTGGATCACCGGCCGCGTCGACGACGTGATCAACGTTTCAGGCCACCGCATGGGCACTGCCGAAGTTGAAAGTGCACTTGTGGCGCATGAAACTGTCAGCGAAGCGGCTGTAGTAGGCTACCCTCATGAAATCAAAGGTCAGGGCATCTATTGCTATGTCACTTTGATGAATGACGAAGAACCCTCGGATGAGCTGAAAAAGACGCTGTCCAATTGGGTCCGCGCTGAAATCGGACCAATTGCCAAACCCGACGTCATTCAATGGGCCCCTGGTCTGCCAAAAACCCGCTCGGGTAAGATCATGCGCCGCATCCTGCGCAAGATCGCCGAGAATGATTTTGGTTCCCTTGGCGACACCTCTACTCTTGCCGATCCTTCGGTCGTTGACGACCTGATCGAAAACCGGGCGAATAAGTAAATGGTTGCGGAAACGATGACACGCCCCGTTAATCTGATCCTTCTCGGGCCTCCGGGCGCCGGGAAGGGCACTCAGGCCCGCATGCTGGAAGAGCGCTTCGGCCTTGTCCAGCTGTCAACCGGTGACCTTCTGCGCGGGGCCGTTGCGGCAGCAACGCCTGCGGGCCTGGCCGCAAAAGCTGTAATGGAAGCCGGCGAGCTGGTCTCGGACGAGATCGTGCTGGCCGTGCTGAAGGAACGTCTGGCCCAGCCGGATGTTGGCAAGGGTGTCATTCTGGATGGCTTCCCCCGGACCGAAGCTCAGGCCGAGGCGCTGGATGCACTAATGGATGAGACCGGCGGGAAAATCGACTGCGTCATTTCCCTTGAAGTCGAGGATGACGCCATGGTGGCCCGTGTATCGGGCCGCTACACCTGCGCCGGCTGCGGCGAAGGTTATCACGACGAATTCAAACAGCCTGCTACGGCAGGGGTTTGTGACCAATGTCAGAGCACCGAGTTCTCTCGGCGCGCTGATGACAATGCCGAAACGGTGCGCACGCGCCTTGAGGCTTACCACACCCAAACGGCCCCTCTGATCAGTTACTACCGCGGGCGCGGTACCCTGGTCGGGGTGCCTGCGATGGCCGATATCGACCAAATTGCCAAGGACCTTGGCAAAGTCGTTTCCGGCCTGATGAGGGGCTAAAGCAAGAGGTTCGCCGGCGCCCGAGAGAACATGGGCGCCGACGATATTCCGGCCAGGGCACGCTTCCACACTCGCCACGGCCAAAACAAAGGGAGAATAGCAATGGCTGATAAGCCGTCCAATAACGAATATTGGTCTGCGAACATTCGCCTCGTCACCTATTGCATGGTGATCTGGGCGCTTGTTTCGTTTGGCTTCGGTATTCTGCTGCGCCCGATGCTGTCTGGCATCGCGGTTGGTGGCACCGATCTGGGCTTCTGGTTTGCCCAACAAGGTTCAATCCTCGTCTTCTTGGCACTGATCTTTTTCTATGCCTGGCGGATGAATGCTCTCGATCGCCAACACGGCGTCGACGAAGAATAATCCGGGGGAAAAGGAAACATGGATCAGTTCGTACTAAACTGGATTTTCATTGGGGCGACTTTCGCCGTCTATATCGGTATCGCCATTTGGGCGCGCGCCGGGTCGACCTCTGAATTCT
Organism: uncultured Nioella sp.; assembly: GCA_947495575.1. GTDB lineage: Bacteria > Pseudomonadota > Alphaproteobacteria > Rhodobacterales > Rhodobacteraceae > CANLZL01. The sequence continues at coordinate 119,805 of CANLZL010000003.1, forward strand.
ACGCCGCAAACCGCGGCATTAACCCGACCGTCAACGGTATGGCTACGGCGGCAGACTGGATGTCTGCGGCCTCGTTCATTTCGATGGCAGGTCTTATTGCCTTTACCGGCTATGACAACAGCTCGTTCCTGATGGGCTGGACCGGCGGCTATGTTCTGCTGGCGATGCTGCTTGCGCCTTACCTGCGTAAGTTCGGCAAATTCACTGTACCAGAGTTCATCGGCGACCGTTTCTACAGCCCGACCGCCCGTATGGTGGCCGTGATCTGTCTGATCGTTTGCTCCGTGACCTATGTTATCGGCCAGATGCAGGGTGTTGGCGTTGCCTTTTCTCGCTTCCTGGAAGTTGACAATACCACCGGTCTTCTGATCGGCGCAGGCGTCGTGTTCTGCTATGCAGTTTTGGGCGGCATGAAAGGTGTGACCTACACGCAGGTTGCGCAATATGTCGTTCTGATCATCGCCTACACCATCCCGGCGATCTTCATCTCGCTGCAGCTGACCGGCAACCCGATCCCGGCATTGGGCCTCTTCTCTGAGCATACTGCCTCAGGTGAACCTCTGTTGGCGCGTCTGGACACGGTTGTTCAGGAACTTGGCTTTGCTGAGTATACTGGCCACCACGGCTCGACTCTCAACATGGTGCTCTTCACCCTGTCGCTGATGATCGGTACTGCGGGTCTGCCCCACGTGATCATTCGCTTCTTCACCGTCCCCAAAGTGGCTGATGCCCGTTGGTCGGCCGGTTGGGCGCTTGTGTTCATCGCATTGCTTTACCTCACCGCTCCTGCGGTTGGTGCCATGGCGCGTCTGAACCTGATCGACACCGTTTATCCCAATGGTACTGCCGAAGCGCCGATCGCCTATGAAGATCGCCCGCAGTGGATGGCCACTTGGGAAGAAACCGGTCTGTTGACCTTTACCGACGCCAATGATGACGGTCTGATCCAGTGGTACAACGCAGGCTCTGACAGCTTTGCCGCAACCGCAGAAGAGCGTGGTTGGGCCGGTTCAGAACTCAACGTGAACCGCGATATCCTCGTGCTGGCCAACCCTGAGATTGCAAACCTTCCTGGTTGGGTAATCGCCTTGGTTGCAGCGGGTGGTCTTGCCGCGGCTCTGTCCACGGCGGCGGGTCTGTTGCTTGCTATCTCGGGTGCGATCAGCCACGACCTTATCAAAGGTCAGCTGAACCCAAGCATTTCGGAATCTGGTGAACTTCTCTGGGCACGTATCGCTATGGCGGGTGCTATCGCTGTGGCTGTTTATCTGGGCCTAAACCCTCCGGGCTTCGCTGCTCAAACCGTGGCACTTGCCTTCGGTCTGGCCGCCGCGTCGATCTTCCCGGCTCTGATGATGGGTATCTTCTCCAAGCGCGTGAACAATCACGGCGCTGTGGCGGGGATGCTGGCGGGTCTTCTTGTAACCCTGCTCTACATCTTCTTGCACAAAGGTTGGTTCTTCATCCCAGGTACCAACAGCTTCTCCGATGCAGATCCCCTGCTCGGTCCGATCAAGTCGACCTCGTTCGGCGCAATCGGTGCGATGGTGAACTTCGCAGTAGCTTACGCGGTGTCCAATTCTACGGAAGAACCTCCGCAGGACATCCAGGATCTTGTCGACAGCATTCGTGTGCCTCGCGGCGCCGGTGCAGCCGTCGACCACTAAGACCCCTCCGGGGCCTGCCCCCTGCAGGCCCCTCCCACAAGAACGGCGCATCCCGGCATCTGCCGGGGCGCGCCAACCGACAGGGCCCAAGGATCAGCCAAAATGCCAGAGACCATCTTACAGATCCTGTCCCGCACTCATCCCTATGACAGCCTGACCGCCGAAGAAGTGACCACACTTGCTGGCAGTGTCACCGATTTGGAAATCACCAAAGGCGAAGCGGTCTACGAGTTTGCGGAAGAATTGCCTGCGCTCTACTTGATTCAATCCGGCGAAGTGGAAGTGACCGATGAAAGCGGAGAGGTCGTTTCGATCCTCGGCCCCGGCAACTCCTTCGGCGAACGTGGCCTGATGCGCGGTGGACGCGCCGCCACCAATGCACGCGCGATTTCGACTAGCCACCTCTTGGCTATTCCTGCGCCGACCTTCCTCAATCTTGTTGAAATTCATCCGCATGTCGCGCGTTTTTTTGATCGCGCCCGTCCGGCCCGCGCCAAACAATCCGATATTGCCACCCAAACGCTGGCCGAGATGATGACACGCGATCCAGCGACCTGCACGCCAGACCTTCCGGCACAACAGGCAGCACGACAGATGCGTGAGGCCGGCGTCAGTTCCCTCATGGTAACCGAGGGGGGCGACGTATCCGGCATCGTCACGCAACGCGACCTTGCCAATAAAGTACTCGCCGAAGGCCTGCCCTTAAACACACCTGTCGCACAGATCATGACATCAAACCCTCTGACCCTGCCGCCCTCGGCCCTGGTGTCAGACGTTCTGCACGCGATGGTCGAACGCGGGATCAAACAAATGCCGGTGGTCGACAATGGGGATCTTGTCGGCATCCTGACGCAAACTGATCTGACCCGTTTTCAGGCAATGTCCTCGGCCGGACTGATCCGCGATATCGCAGCCGCGCCTGATATCGCAAGCCTTTCAAAAATCGTGCACCATATACCACAATTGTTGGTGCAACTGGTTGGTGCCCATAATGCCCACCAAATCGTTACACGCCTGATCACCGATATCGGCGATGCCACGACAAGGCGGCTCCTGGCGATGGCCGAAGAGAAACTTGGCGCGCCGCCAGTGCCCTATCTTTGGCTGGCTTGTGGCAGTCAGGGCCGGCAGGAGCAAACCGGCGTGTCGGACCAAGACAACTGCCTGATCATTGATGATGCGATGACATCCGCAGATGACGCCTATTTCGCGGCCCTGGCCAAATTCGTCTCGGATGGGTTGGATGTGTGCGGCTACTTCTATTGCCCCGGTGACATGATGGCGACTGCCAAACGCTGGCGCCAACCTCTGAGCGTTTGGCGTGGCTATTTCCAGAATTGGATCAATAAGCCTGATCCCGAGGCGCAGATGTTGGCCAGTGTCATGTTCGACCTACGCCCTATTGGCGGCACGGAAAGCCTGTTCGACAACCTGCAGGCCGACACTTTGGCCGCCGCCGCAAAGAATTCTATCTTTGTGGCCCATATGGTCTCGAACTCTCTCAAGCACACGCCGCCCCTTGGCCTTTTCCGCGGCTTTGCCACTGTGCGCTCGGGCGAACACAAAAATACGCTCGACCTCAAGCATAATGGCGTGGTGCCCATCGTCGACCTCGGTCGCATTTATGCACTTCAGGGCCAGATTTCCGCCGCCAATACCCGCGCCCGGCTGGAGGCGGCAATCGACACCGGTCAAGTTTCCCCGACAGGGGGCCGTGACCTTCTGGATGCCTATGATATGATCGCTGAAACACGGCTTCAGCATCAGGCAGAACAAATCAAACGCGGTGAAAAACCTGACAACTTCATGGCCCCTACGGACCTGTCGGATTTTGAACGCAGCCATCTGCGCGACGCTTTTGTTGTGGTGAAAACCATGCAATCCGCGGCCTCTCAGGGCCGGGGCATAATGAATTAATGAAAGACACGCGCTTATGTTCCTGACACTCATCGCTGTATTTGCCGCCGGTTTTGCCGGGGCTGGCCTCGCCATGGCACTGCGCTTTTCCTTCAAAGCCCTGCCGAAGTGGATCGTCCCATTGTTTGCGGGCTGTGCAATGATCGCGGCCACGATCTCAACCGAATACACATGGTACAACAACACGTCCGACAGCCTGCCCGAAGGAATGGAAGTCATCGCCACCCGAGAACACTCTGCCTGGTGGCAACCATGGAGCTTTGTGCGCCCCTATACCGATGGTTTTATAGCCCTAGACACCGCGTCGGCCCGCGATCATGCCGAACTGCCCGACGTGCAACTGGTCAATCTATATGTCTACGGCCGTTGGGCCGCCATTACCGAAGTCCCTATGGCCGTCAATTGCGTGGAAGCTCAGCAAATGACCCTTATCGACTTGCCTGATCTCAGCCCCGAAGCCTTGGAAAGCGCCAATTGGGTCGCCTTGCGCGAAGACGACCCTTTGAATGCCGCTCTTTGTGAGGGCTCCACCGGCTGACATTTCGAAGCGGGAAAGAGGAGGCCCGCGACCCATGTTCATGCATCTTAGTCTGCGTTTGCGGATCTTCCTGTTCTTCGCGTTTTTGGCTTTTGGCGGATCGGCCCTGATCGCTGCTGGCCTGACCCTCGGATATAACCGTCTTGATATTCCCGGCACCGGCTCTGGCTTTCTGATTTCAGGGCTTGTCGCCTGCGCCGCCTTGATCGGCCTGTCGACCTGGGTCTGGATACTATTTGATGAAAACGTGGCCCGCCCCGTCGAGCGTCTGGCCGCTGAGATGCGCACCCGTGCGCATACCGATGTAGAGGCTGAAATTGACCATGCCCCGGCCCGCTACCTCGGTGATCTGGCCCCAGCCGCAGCTGCTGTTGCCGAACATCTGACTGAAACCCGAAATGCGCTGGCCCTTGCTGTGGGTCGGGAAACTGCCCAGCTAAACCTTGAAAAATCACGGCTTGAGATGCTTTTGGCGGAATCTCCTGATGGTGTTTTGTTCTGCACTCCTGACCACAAGGTCGCGCTTTATAACGCTCGCGCAGCCGAAGTATTGCGTCACGCTGAGGCGCTTAGCCTTAATCGGCCCATTGCCCACATCCTGATGGCAGCGCCAATTCGTCAGGCATATGATCGGCTTTTGGCTGAGGAGAGTAGCGAAAGCGCCGATATTGTCTGTGCCACCCGGCGAGGCGGGCGCATCATCGAGGCGCGCTTGCGACTTCTGTTCCTCGAAGGGCAAGAAACCAAAACGCCGGGATACATCCTTTCTCTCAGCGACACTGGCGCCGACCTGAAAATCCATGCAGAGCGCGCTGCGCTGTTTAACCGTGTCCTTGATGGTGTGACCGAAGCATCAACTGAATTGCCCGCGCCGTTGGCGGAACTGATTCAGGAAGTATCAGCCGCCAAGGCAACCACCGATGCCCTTTGGTGGCCAATGGAAGTTCTACCGATTTCAGGTCTGGCCCCTGCCCTGCGCGCTCGATTGGCCCGCAAAGACATTGCTTTGACAACGGATTTGCCCGATCGGCGCATTCGTTGCGACGGCTACGCAATAACACGACTTTTAGAGCGATTGGCCCTCGGTTGGGCCGGGTCGGGTGCCACAACAGTGACGCTTGCGGCAGATCTTTCTGATACGCATGCAAGCCTTCGACTAGGGTCCGATGCAGACACACCAAGTAAGTCCACGATGGCCGAGTGGCTGTCTGCCCCCCTTGCGCCGGGATTTGCTGGGTTTTCAGGCCGCGACGTCGAAGTCACGCACGGCACGCGCGTGGCGCTATCGGATGGGCAGATCACGATAACTTTGCCATTGGCGAACCCCTCCCGGTCCGCAGCGCCACGCAAGGTCCAATACGATTTCGACCTTCTGCACGCAGAACTACCCCACAGCCTAAGGGACGCCAAACTGCGCCAACTTAATTTCGTGATCTTCGACACCGAAACCACTGGCCTGAATCCGCAGGTGGATGAAATCTGCCAGATCGCGGCAGTGCGCGTAGTGAATGGAAAGCTGCGCGCGGATGAGCGCTTTGATATGTTGGTCAATCCCGGTCGAAAGATCCCTTCGGCCTCAACTGCGGTGCATCACATCACGGATGAAATGGTGGCTGATGCTCCTGATGTGGCCACCGCGCTTACCCGCTTTCACAGCTTCGCTGATAACGCGATTCTCGTCGCTCATAATGCACCGTTCGATATGGCCTTTTTGCAGCGGCGCGAAGCCGAGATAAGGCGACGTTTCGATCAACCCATTCTCGATACTGTTCTACTATCGGCAATCCTCTTCGGCCAATCCGCTGAACATACACTGGATGCTGTCTGCGACCGTCTGGCTATCGTCATTCCCGAAGAAGATCGTCATACAGCGATAGGCGACGCCATCGGCACCGGAGACGCGTTTGCCAAGATGATTCCGATGCTCGAAGCGGCAGATCTGCCTACATTGGGAGCAACGATCGAGGCCTTTGACCGACACAGCCGGTTAATCGGCCATTTGAATTGACGACCGCGCGGAAACATGGACCGCATTGTGACACAGACTGGAGATATCGATATGGCCCGTGTGCCGCTCTACAAACAAGCCGAGACTGAAATGATGCGCAGGATCACCGAAGGCGAATGGCCAGTCGGACAGCGCCTTGGCAATGAGTTTGAGCTGGCCCATGAATTTGGTGTCAGCCAAGGCACCATGCGGCGTGCGCTTATCTCACTAGAAGGCATGGGTTATCTGCACCGCAAACCCGGTCGCGGCACATTGGTCGCCAGGCCAGAGGCAACGGCGAACGGAACCGCGATGGCCTCCGGTGGCTTCCAACGCCTGACTGGCCAAGATGGCGGCGCGCTTGATCTTATGGTGTTTCGTAGCCGCACTTCTCAACGTCGCGCCGATCCGGTCGAAGCCGGTTTGTTCGGAGGTGGGCAACTGCATACGCTATCGCGCACACTAAAATGTGACGACGCCCGATTTGCGTTGGAAGAAATCGCCAGCCCATCGGATCTGCACGAGGAACTGCCCGCCGACTTCATCGACCTTCTGGAAGAGCTCGGACAAACTCCGGCCCGTATCGACGACCGCCTGCATGCCGAAGCGATTTCGATGGGCGATTCCGTTGCTCTGTCGACCGACCGACACGCGGCCCTACTCTGCTTGACCCGAGTGGCTTATGACGGTGACGGCAAGGCCATCGTACGGCAGGTTATGCGTATGGCAGGACCAGTCAGCTACGGCGTAACTTTGGGTTAGTGTTGCCGCCTTCGTTTCCGGGGTTACCCCTCCGGTGTTGCCTGTAGGCTCACCGAACTAGCGGCAGGCCAGATAAGTTAAGTCACAGGTTAGCCCGGCCCGGCACGACATATTGGACAGGCAGAAATCGCCGACATTGCCGCCGCCCCCGATTCCGTTGTTTCCATTGCCTTGACCGCCGCCACTGTTGCCGGAACCGCCATTGCCGCCGACACCCGTTCCTGGGCTTCCACCGCGCATAGCAACAGCACAGAAGTTGTTGCACTGGCTATAAACCCACCGGCAATCATCGTAATCGCCTTCATCGCAGAACCTACGACAAACTGAAGCGGCCGTTTGCAGCGCGATGCAATCATAAGTGCTCAATGAGCAAGCTTGCTGCGTCATGTAATCAGCGTCGAGACATTGATACGTCTGATTATATTGAGCTACCGCCGGGGTACCCTGCGCCAATCCCAAAACCAGCACCAGAGTGCAAATACTTACCAACCGGGAGGCCAGACCAACGATCTTTTTCCTAAATAGCGGCCTCGTCACATTGACAAAAATCAAATTTGGCATAACGGCCCCTCTGAATCTTACGATCAATCCAGAGACGGTATCATGAAACAGGCCCGCGCCCTAATTGGGTAACAGGTCGAAGCAAGAAGCAACGTCTTCCATCGCCAGAAAACAAGGGTGAAAACGAAGCCAGATTTCCGGCTTCGGTGACACAGTTTTGATTTCTTGCCCGTCCCCGAAATCACTCAGATTCCGTCGATGCACACATATTTGGTGTCTAGGTAATCTTCGAGTCCTTGGCTGCCGCCCTCTTTGCCCATTCCGCTTTCCTTGACGCCGCCAAACGGGGCCTCGACGGTGGTGATAAGGCCAGAATTGATGCCAATCATGCCATATTCCAAGCCTTCGTTCAGTCGGAAAACTCGTGCCATATCTGTGGTATAGGCGTAACAGGCCAATCCGAATTCTGTGTCGTTGGCCATGGCCATCACGTCTTCTTCGGTTTCGAATTTGAACACCGGGGCAAGCGGGCCAAAAATCTCTTCCTTGGCAAACATCATGTCCTGGGTGGCCCCAACAATCACAGTTGGTTCAAAGAAACTGCCGCCATTGCCGTGTCGATTGCCGCCGGTGGCAATCCGCCCACCTTTCTGCGTTGCATCCGAAACAAACTCTTCGACCTTTTCAACTGCGGCTACGTCAACCAGAGGGCCTTGTTCGACCCCGGCGGTCATGCCGTCACCTACTTTTAGTGCCGCGGTTTTCTCTGCCAATTTCGCCACAAAGGCGTCGTGAATTCCGGCCTGCACATACATCCGGTTCGCGCAAACGCAGGTCTGGCCTGCATTGCGGAATTTCGAAACCATCGCGCCCTCAACTGCGGCGTCCAAATCGGCATCGTCAAAAACAATAAACGGTGCGTTTCCACCCAGTTCCATCGAGACTTTCTTAACGGTATCCGCGCTTTGACGGATCAGGAGCTTGCCGATCCCGGTTGAGCCAGTAAAGGTCACTTTGCGCACCTCAGGCCGTTCCATGATCTCGCCCGCGATCTTGCTGGCCGACCCGGTTACGATATTGACGACCCCTTTGGGGTAGCCCACTTCTTCCGCCAAAGCTGCCCAGGCAAGCCCGGAATATGGGGTCTGCGTCGCAGGTTTCGCCACAACCGTACAGCCAACAGCCAAGGCAGGTGCCAGTTTACGCGCCAGCATCGAAGACGGGAAATTCCACGGCGTGATCATGCCGACAACGCCGACCGGGTGTTTGGTAACAAGGATGCGGCGACCGTTCACTCCGGGGGGGACGATCTCACCTTTTGATCTCCGTGCCTCTTCAGCGAACCAACGCACATACTGTGCACCAATGGCAATTTCGCCCTTAGCCTCGGCCAGCGGCTTACCCATTTCTATGGTCAGCAACTCACCCAACGCCGCTTGGTTATCCATCAGGGCATCGTGCATTTTCCACAGCAATCCGACCCGATCCATCAATGACATGGCTGCAAATTCGGGGAACGCTGCCTTGGCTGCATCTACCGCACGGGATGTTTCAGCCGCACCGGAGTTGGGAATCGTGCCGATCACCTGCCCATTTGCCGGGTTTGTGACATCTATGGTCTGACCAGAATCCGCCGCAACCCATTCACCGTTGATATAGTTCGCTTCCTTCAACCAGGCCGCAAATCCGCTCATCTCATTGATCCTCCTCAGGAAAATTTGCCCATACGTTGAGCAACGTCCAGCATTCGGGCAGAAAAGCCCCATTCATTGTCATACCATCCAAAAACGCGAAGCATACCCCCTTTGGATCGCTTTATTTCTGGTCCCGCAATGATCAGCGATTCAGGCCGCTGGCGCAGGTCTGACGAAACCAGCGGCTTTTCGGTATAACCAATGACACCCCCGGTTGATGCCAAGAGCGATTTCACCTCATTAGCCTGCGGTCGGTCCCGGGTGATCACCGCCAGATCGACGCAAGACACGCTTGCCGTCGGCACACGAACCGCAGACCCGGTGATACGCCCGGCCAGATGCGGCAGGACAACATCCACCAAATGCTCTGCACTTGTTGTGGTGGGCACCATGGAAAGGGCGGCGGCACGACTGCGCGCGGGGTTCGCCATAGGCATATCTACTGTGGGCTGGCTGCCCGTATAGCAATGCACTGTCGTCATCAGTGCCGTTTCCAAACCATAAGCGTCATCCAGAACCCGTGCCAATGGGGCAAGGGCATTTGTCGTGCAGGAGGCATTGGAGACAATTATGTGTTCTGGGCCAAGGATTTCTTCATTGGCTCCCAAGACAATCGTGGCATCAGCAGACAGCGACGGCCCCGAGATCAGAACCCGCGTCGCGCCCGCCGCCAACCCCTGTTCCGCGATGTCCCGCCTTGCCCGGCCTGTGCACTCCATCAAAAGGTCGACATTATTGAGTTTGAGGGCAGACAGATCCGATTGCTGGGAAAAGGCGATGCGCCGTCCACCCGCAATTAAGGCGTCCTGTTCAAACTCCACCCCACCGGGGAACGGGCCAAAAACGGAATCATATTCAAAGAGGTAAGCGCAGGTTTCGACTGGCGCGATGTCGTTTACCGACACAATCTCGATCCCGGACCACGCATCGCTGGTCAGCCACGCCCGCAAGACCGACCGCCCAATGCGCCCGAACCCGTTGATTGCAACTTTGATCATTCCCGCCATCTCCACGTCCAAATTTCAGGCGCAGAGTGATGCATGGGCAAGGCGAAGGTTCAAGCCGTGGATTTGTACCAATACACGCCGGCAGGTGCTATAGTCTGTCCCTGATAGTCTTGCGGGTCAGTTCCATAATTGATGACGAACATCATGTCCCCCGCCCGTCTGCACCGCAATCCGTCCGGCATATGTGCGACCTCAAGGCCCTGATCTTGCAACAATATCTCAAGCAACCCCTGCATGGCCACAGGATCAAGATAACCGCCGAGATAGCGGAGCGTGTCACTTCCCACCAATAATGGTTCACCATCTTGGGTACGAAGCTGCACATCGGCATTGCCTTCAAGAAACTCGCGCCAAAGCGTCACAACCCCACCGCCCTCTATCGGGATCGGCATATCCGGCCTGAGGGATTCGACGCGTGAAATCGTTACATCAAGCCCATCGATCTGAGGTGGCAAAGGCACTGGAATCGACAATTCAGAGGTCTTGGAATTTGTGCGCGGGCCGAGCAGGATCGACGCTTCGGCCTTTGAAATCGCGGCTTTCAATTGATCCGTCAAAGTTTGCACGCCCGGTACGAGGATCAACTTGTACCCCGATAAATCCGACACGTCGGGACGCAGGATATCGACCGACTGCCCTAAGCGGCGCAAAGCCTTGTACATATCGAAGACCAGTTGGAAATAATCCAACCCCTGCCCTTGCGGCTGCACCTCCCATGACCATTGAGCGTCATAGTCAAAGACAAGTGCAATCGGTGCCTGCGCAACAGCGACTTCTGGCAGCTCGGCCAACTCCCTCGCTACTTGTTTGGCCGCGTAATAGGCTGTTGCCGGTTCGCTATCCGGACGCAGCATGCCCGCATGCATCTGCTCCTGCGCAAACGGGGCCTGACGCCAGCGGAAATAGGCAACGCATTCGGCACCGTGGGCAAAGGCCTCCCACGCCCACAGCCGTTCCATTCCCGCCATCGGAGCCGGGTTGTAGGGCGCCCAGTTCACTGGACCCGGTTGTTGTTCCATCACCCACCATCGGCCTTTGCCAACGGCCCGATAAAGGTCGTGATGGAAGGCCTGAAAATCAGGATCGCCCTGTCGAGCATTCGCAGATTGATGGGCGTCATCGGCGCCTACGCGGTCCTCCAAGAAGCCAAGCGGGTAACTGTCCCAAGTGGCAATCTCCATCTGGTCGCCGGTTTTCCAATGGTCGAAATCGGTGATCCGGCCCATATAATTATGCGAAATCGGGGCATCAGAATGGGCGCGAATAATGTCGACCTGAACCTGATTGAACCGAACCACCTGATCCGAACTGAAGCGGCGGAACGCAAGGCAGTGCGCCGGGTTCGCTTCGGTCACTGTCAAGTTGGGCAGGCCAATCTGATCGAAACTTTGATAGTCCATCGACCAGAAAATATTGCCCCATGCCTCGTTCAACGCTTCGATATTGCCATAGCGGTTTTGGCACCAAACCTGGAACGCCTTATGAGCAGCGTCAGAATAGGACACCGTCGTGTCATGGCAGCCATATTCATTGTCAGTTTGCCATGCAGCGACATGCGGGTTTTTGCCATAGCGCTCCGCAAAGAGGCGCGTAATACGGGCGCTTTCATCGCGATATCCGTCATGGCTGAAGCAATAATGCCGGCGCGATCCAAACCCGCGCGGGCGACCATCAAGATCAACGGCCAGCATGTCGGGATGCTTATCGATCATCCAGCGTGGCGGGGTTGCCGTCGGTGTTCCCAGAACGATTTTCAGGCCGGCTGCGCCCAAAACATCAACTGCCCGATCCAGCCACTCAAACGTCATTTTCCCGGGCGTCGGTTCCAGTCGTGACCAGGCAAATTCACCGATCCGCACCCAAGTCAGGCCGATCTCGACCATGCGCGCCGCATCGTCGGCCCAAATTTCTTCTGGCCAATGTTCGGGGTAATAGCAGGTCCCGAGCGTCCGCTTCACAAGATAACCTCGGGCTCCATCTGTCCCTGAGCAACATCTTCGATGACGAAGGTTTGCCCGGCCAGCGGCGTTTCGATCATTGCTTCGCTGCCCAATCCGACATTGGCCGATGTCACGTAAAGATCACGTAAACCAGCGCCACCAAACGCGGGGCAAGTTGCCTGACCGGCAGGGATGGTCACATCGCGCAAGACTTCCCCTGCGGGCGAATATGCCCGAACGCGCGAATGTCCCCACTCAGCGCTCCAGTAATTTCCGTCGGTGTCCACCACGGCGCCATCTGCATTTGGGCCACCTTCGCCATGATCGAGGAACACTTCGGGATCGCCCACGGGCCAGCCATCGACTGCATTCAACTGCTGCCGCCAAACCTTGCCCTGACGAGTATCCGCGAAATAGCCAATATTACCTTCAGGCGCAAAGCAGATGCCGTTGGAAACAGTGATGTTCGGGTAAAGCTGCCTCAGCTCACCCTTGTAGTAACGATAGATAGCCCCTGCACCTGGTTCTCCGTTGAAGCCCATGGTTCCAATCCAGAACCCGCCCCAAGGGTCGGCGCGGCCATCATTGGAACGGGTGAGAGGGTTGTCTGCCTCAAGCGAAACAATGGTTTCCTCTTTCCCCGTGGTCAGGTCGAACCGAAACAAGTCGGTCTCAGACGCGATCAGCAATGCATCCTCACCGACCCAACCAGCGGCAGAAACATGTCGGTCAAACGTCCAGGTCTTCTGACCCTCCGACGTGCGCGTCATTAGGGTCTTTCCAAGAATGTCGAACCAAAAAAACTGCTGCCGCTTTGGGTTCCAAAGCGGCCCCTCGCCCAGCTTGCAGGCCCGGTCGTCAAAAACTGTCGCGATCATCTGTCCATTCCATCAAAGGCCGCGACCATAGTTTCGGCGCGCGCGCGCACATCTTCAACCGAAAGGCCAGGCGTATAAAGAGCCGTTCCGATGCCAAATCCCGTGACGCCTGCAGCCCACCATTCGCCAAAGTTGTCCGGGCCTGCGCCACCGACCGCAAAAACATCGGTTTCAGGAGGCAAGACTGCGCGGTAGGCCTTGATGCCAGCGACGCCAACCAAATTGGCAGGGAAGATTTTCAAACCGTCGGCACCAGCTGCCAGCGCTGCAAAACACTCTGTCGGCGTCATCACACCGGGCCAGCTTTGCATACCCAGACGCTTGGATTCCTTGATAACAGCTTCATCGTAATTGGGGGATACGACCAGTTTGCCGCCCGCTTGGTGAACCTTGTTTACATCCTCGATCGTCAAAACCGTGCCGGCCCCAATCAGCGCGCGATCACCAATAGCCTTGGACATAACGGCAATGGTTTCGAACGGACGCGGAGAGTTAAGCGGCACCTCGATCCGATCAATCCCGGCTTCGAGAATTGCAATTGCGATGTCTTCGGCTTCTTCGGGTTTGATACCACGTAGAATGGCGATCAGAGGGCGGCTCATTTATACTGTCTCCGTGAGGGATTGGTAGGCAAGGCGCAGTCCGCCAAGCGTAAGATCGTCGCCGTCGCGTTCCTGAACACTCAAACCTTGAGCCTTCAAACCGCGGGCATAGAGCGACGTGATTTTAGCGTCACCGCCGATAATTACGTTCTGTCCGAGCCAATACGGGCGGCAAGCCGCAAGCTCGGCCCCGATCAAAAGGCCTGACAGGCGACCACGTGATACCGCGTCGGATTGGCCATGCAACAGGCCCTCTGCGCGGATGCGGAACAGGCGTTGCGCCAGCCGCTCGGGGTTCGAAAGCGTGTCAGACACCGCCGCGTCAAAGGCATCAAGATCGAAGTCTTTGGTCTTGACGGAATGGCGCAGAACGGACTGGCCAGAAATCAGGGCAAATAGCTCACCGGTCATAACAGTCTGAAAGCTAACGATTTCCTCAGCGCTGATATGGGCCCATTTTGTGTGCGTGCCAGGTAGGCACAAAACACCGTCAAACGCCGGATCATCTGCCAGAACGCCCAGAATTTGGGTTTCTTCGCCACGCATGACATCTGCCGGCTCATTTTGACAAACACCCGGCAAGATATGAACCTGAAGGCGCGGGTCATTCACGGCCGGGCGGGTCAGATCGGCCCCATGGGCCTTGCACGGCACTGTCAGATAGCTAGCCTCGGCCCACCCTTGTCGTGCGCCGACCATGCCGCAGGCCACGACTGTAATCGGGTCATCGCCCAGCCAAGCTCCAACCAGCCGCAAGAGCGCTGGCTCAAACTCGGCCTGGACAAGCTTGCCCATCCCCTCATCAGATTTGGCCTCTGCCAATACAGAGCCATCGGCGGCCATGGCAAACGCCCTGACGTTCGATGTGCCCCAATCCACTGCAATCCAGGATGGGTTCGCTGCTTCTGTCATCCGGTAACTACCACTCCGCCGTCGATTACCATGACCTGACCGGTCATCATTTTGGAGGCCTCAGAGGCCAGGAACAGGGTTCCGCCGACGATATCATCGGGCCCGATTGTATCTTTCAGGCATTGGCGCCCAAGGTGATCCTCCAGCGCCTCGGGCGTTACCCACAGGTCTTTTTGCTTTTGCGTCAACACCCAGCCGGGTGCAAGCGCATTTACGCGGATCTTGTCTGGCCCGAACTCGCGCGCGAGGCTCCGGGACATCGCGGTGATTCCGCCATTTGCTGTTGTATAAGATGGATAACCGGAATTGCCCATCATGTAGCTGATCGAGCTGAAATTGACGATTGATCCGCCGCCGGCGGCCTTCATACCTTCGGCCACGGCCTGACAAGCAAAGAAATAGGCTTTGAGGTTTATGGCCTGCGACCAGTCCCAGAACTCTTCCGTTACCTCTGCTGTGGTGTGGCGTTTGTCATTTGCGGCGTTGTTGATCAGCGCGGTGATTGGGCCGTTCACTTCGGCAGCTTCTGCAAGGCACGCCTTTAACCGGTCGATATCCGTGATATCGCAGGTCATGAAATGTGGGCGATTTCCAGTGGCCGCTTCCATCTCATCAACGAAATCGGTGCTGTCAGAGCGCTGAACGAAGGCAACTTTGGCCCCCTGACGCAAAAACCCTTCCGTCAGTGATGCGCCAATGCCAGAGCCACCACCAGTGATAAAAACCGAGGCACCTTTCAAGTCAGGATAAGTGGCAGTCATCAGTGGCTCTCCCTCGTCACCGGGCGGGTATCTTTACCCACCAAAAAGTCCAAATCCGCGCCTTTGTCGGCTTGCAGAACATGATCAACATACATTTTCGCGTAGCCGCGTGTGTAATGGGGTTCAGGCGCGACCCATGCGGCACGTCGCTTTGCCAGCTCTTCTTCGCTTACCAGCATTTCCAGAACGCCGGTCGAAGCCGAGACCTTGATCATGTCACCGGTTTTCACCAGCGCCAAAGGTCCGCCCGCCGTTGCTTCGGGGGCGACATGCAGGATCACCGTGCCAAATGCGGTGCCGGACATACGGGCGTCGGAAACCCGCACGATATCACGCACACCTTTTTTCACCAGCTTGGCAGGAACCGGCATGTCGCCCACTTCGGGCATTCCGGGATATCCCTTGGGACCGCAGTTTTTCAAAACCAGCACCGTGTTTTCGTCCACTGGCAGATCATCACGATCAATATTGGCCTTCAGTTCTTCAATAGTCTCAAAGACATAGGCTGGGCCTTCATGTTCCAGCAAATGGTCGGACGCGGCCGAAGGCTTCACGATAGAGCCGTTTGGCGCCAAATTTCCCCGTAGAACCCGCAGGCCCGCCGCGGGCTTCCGCGGGGCGTCAAAGGCAGAAATCACATCGCGATTGTAGCATTCGGCCTCTTCATAATAATGCGAGATATCCTTGCCCATCACGGTATTGGCTGGACGTAACTTGTGGCTGAGCTCTTTTAGAACAACGGGAACACCGCCCGCGTAGCAAAAGTCTTCCATCAGGTATTTTCCCGATGGCATGCAGTTGACCAAGAGGGGAATTTCTCCTCCGATTTCGAAGTCATCCATCGTCAGGTCAATTCCGACACGCCCCGCCAAAGCCAAAAGGTGAACCACTGCGTTCGTCGATCCGCCAAGGGCGGCGTTGGCCAAAATGGCGTTTTCAAAGCTTTCCTTGGTCAGGACATCCGACATTTTCAGGTCTTCTTCCACCATCTCCACGATGCGCTTACCGGTCATGTGCGCCAACGCCATACGGCGGGCATCCACGGCGGGCAGTGATCCGTTCATTGGTAAAGAAAGCCCCATCGCCTCGGTCAGCGACGAGGTGGTCGACGCGGTACCCATGGTCATGCACACGCCCTTCGACCGACTCATGCCGGATTCTGTGGCCATGAAATCCTTGAGCGTCATGTCGCCCGCTTTAACGTCCATCGCAAATTTGCGAACATCCGTGCCAGAGCCGATGTCGCGGCCTTTCCATTTGCCATTCAACATGGGGCCGGCACTGACCACGATCGACGGCAAATCTACAGAAGCCGCCCCCATCAATTGTCCGGGAGTGGTCTTGTCACAACCGCCGAGTAGAACGACGCCGTCCATGCCGTAAGCCCGGATCGATTCCTCGACATCCATCGCCAGTAAATTGCGAAAAAGCATTGCCGTTGGCTTCATCTGGGTTTCGCCCAAGCTCATTACAGGGAACTCAACCGGAAAGCCTCCAGCCTCCCAGACGCCGCGTTTCACTCCTTCGGCCAGTTCGCGAAGGCCCGAGTTGCACGGGGTCAGTTCCGACCATGTATTGCAAATCCCGATCACCGGGCGACCATCAAAGACGTGATCAGGAAAGCCCTGATTCTTCATCCAGCTGCGGCGGACAAATCCATCTTTGTCCAGCATACCGTACCAGCTGCGATTACGTCTTTCCTTGGTCATAGCTTGGTTCCTTCAAAAACCCACATGGTTTGCGGGAAGCTCCAGGGGAGGGTCACGCCGTGGTTCATTAGATACTGTCCGCTGACCTCGATGGGTTGCGTCTTGAGTATCTGCGGTCCGCGCGACACAGCAGCAGGCGCAACAGCAGATTTTCGCAATTCCACACGATAACGTGCTCCTGGATCCAGCCGGGTCAGTTGCAATGGTCTGGGCGCTATTTGGGCCGAAGTATCCGCCTTGCCTGCGAAGACCACAAAACGCGACCCATCTTCCGCCTGCTGTTGTTCAGCAATAACCGCCGGGTCCGCACTATCGAGACGCAGGATATCGGCCCGGGCCAGCCAATGGCGGTTATCCTTCCACCATTGCGTGACTTCGGTCAGAACATGAACCTCATAATCCGTCAATTCCCGCGGGTCCATTTCGAACCCCATGTGCCGTTGCGCGGCGACCCAGGCACGGAAATTTATGTCCAAAATCCGGCCCGAAGTATGACATTCGCGTGGGCCAACGTGACTGCCAGTGACAACCATCGGCAAGAAGATCGAGGCGTTGTGCTGTATACGAAGCCGTTCAAGCGCATCATTCGAATCCGAAAGCCAGATACGTTGTGTCCGCGCCATAATGCCGAAATCGATACGCCCGCCGCCTGATGCACAGCTTTCGATTTCAACGCCTGGGAAGGCGTCGTGTAGCCGGTCCAACAATGCGTATGACCCACGGGTCTGCGCGGCATCGGGCATAGGCAGAACACGATTGTGATCCCACTTGATATAGTCAATCGGATGATCACGCAGGATCTTGGAAATCCGTTCGAACAAAAATTCCTGAACTTCCGGCAAGGCCATGTTGATGGCTTTTTGCTGGCGTCCCAAAAGCTGATCCTCAGAGCCGAGGGCCCAATCTGGATGCTTGCGGTGAATCTCGCTGTTGGGGTTGATCATTTCGGGTTCAAACCAGATCCCGAAGGTCATTCCAAGCGAATGCACGTGGTTGATCAACGGGTCCAAACCGTCAGGGTATTTGCGAGGATCAACCTCCCAATCGGACAAGGATTTGGTGTCGTCGTCACGCTCCCCAAACCAACCGTCATCAAGCACAAACCGCTCAGCCCCTAGGTTGGCGGCGCGTTCAGCGATATCCATCAACTCAGGAAGGTTATGATTGAAATATACAGCTTCCCAGCAATTGTAATGCACGGGGCGCGGGCGCGACGGATCTGGAAATTCAACGATATTATCCCGCAAATGCCGCTGGAACGCGACTGAACAGCCATTGATGCCATCGTTAGAGAAGACCGCGTATAGCGTGGCTGTCTTGAACTCTGTCATTGGCTCCCGCTCTAGTCGGGCGGCATGACCAAACTGGATTTGGCGGCGTCCATCCGGCAGCTCTTCGGCCACCATTCGGTGACCGCCAGACCAACCATAATGGAACCCATAAGCCTGGCCCTGAGCATTGGTCGCCCCACGACAGGGAACGATCAGACCCGGGAAATGCTCATGGCCTGTCCGGCCAGTGCGGTTTTCGCGGTACCGCATCCCGGGCGACCAGGCGGTTTTGTTCATCTGGAATTCACCACACCATCGTCCGGCGAAATCGTACATTTCATCGGATAGCTGCGGGCCAGGAAATACTGGTGCGGACAACCAATGCAGGTGCATCGGCTTATCCGAATGCAGACTTGCCTGCGCCTCGATCACATGGGTGTGAGGATCAATGGAAAAGCGTGCCTTGTAGGTCAGCACGTGGCTTTCGTCCAGATAGGTCAGGATAAGACTGTTTTCAGCCTCTTCTGCCTCATGAAAACAGAACTTCGGCAACATCGGCGTCCCTGCCTTGTCGCGAAGGATCAGCCCTGGTTGGCCCGGAAAAGTCCGCGTTGCCTCGGGGCAAATTGAGAGTTCCGGATTAGCGTCCAGCATACCGCCCGTAACATCTAGTTCGTTTGCGGCAAAAAGGGTTTCACAATCATCGCCATCTGGAAGGCGAGGACCCCAATAAACGACTTCTGGCAGGTGCTCGCGGGATGCCGCGAGCACCAGAGTTTGCCTGTCGTCCTGAAGACGCCAGCATTGGATCATTACTTAACTGCCCCTAGGGTTAGACCAGCAATGAAGTGCTTTTGCATCGCAAAGAACATTGCCACTGGGGGCAAGGCTGCGACGATACTACCGGCACTCATCAGATGGTACTGAGCTACGAATTGAGAGTTGAACGAGGTGATGCCCGCCGTCACTGGCTGCGCGCCCGGACCCTGTGTCAACACAATCGCCCAGAAATAGTCATTCCAGATGAATGTAAAGATCAGAACCGCCAACGCTGCAATTGCGGGCTTCATCAGGGGAAGAACGACATACCAGAAGATACGCCATTCACTGACACCTTCCACGCGCGCCGCCTCGATCAGCGGATAAGGCAGTGCCCGGATAAAGTTCCGCATGAAGAGCGTACAGAACCCGGTTTGGAAGGCTACGTGGAACAGCACCAGCCCCAGCTTAGTGTCATAGAGCCCCATGTTCACAGTGAGGTCACGAACCGGAACCATAAGAATCTGGAACGGAACGAAGTTGCCGGCGATGAACATAAAGAACAGCAACAGGTTGCCGCGGAACTTATAGATGCCCAGCGCAAAGCCGGTCATGCAGCTAAGCGCTACTGCGCCAACAACAGTTGGTACCGTGATCAGCACCGAATTGATCATATAGCGCGGCATGTCACTTTCAAAAAACACACGGCCATAGTTGGTGAACATTTCGAAGGAAGATGGAACACCCCAGTAATTGCCGTTGGTGAAGTCCGTCAGTGGGCGCATCGAGAACAGCATCACCGCCAGTAGAGGCAGCAACCACATTATGAGTGCGATCGGCAAGATGGATTGGTAAGTCAGCTGCGCAGCGCGGCTGCGTTTTTGAATCGGAGTCGGAAACATTTCTCTGGATCTCCTAAATTAATGGCCGGACTGGCGTTCTTCGTTCCACATCGACCACAGGAAGTAGCCAATGAAGACGAGCATGATCATGAACAAGACAACGGCGATGGCGGAGCCATAGCCCATTCGGAATCCGTATTCCGATAGCGCTTGTTCAAACATGTAGAAACTGAGAACGCGGGTCGAACCGAAGGGACCACCATTTGTCATGATGGAGATCAGGTCGAACGAGCGCAGAGCACCGATGATCGTGACCACAAAGGCGATGAACGTTGCGGGGCGCAATTGCGGGATCACCACATACCACAGCATGTGGCGGCCCTTGGCCCCGTCCAGACGGGCGGCCTCGATCTGCTCTGGATCAACGGCGTTCAAGCCGGTGAGGTACAGGATCATACAATAGGCCGTTTGCGGCCACAGTCCGGCAGCAATGATTCCGTATGTTGCCAATGTCGGGTCACCCAGAACGTTGATTGATCCGGCCCCGAAGAAACCGAGAACGGCGTTCAACAGACCTTCACGCGGCAGGTAGAACCATGAAAAAACGAGGCCGACAACAACCTGCGACAGAACAAACGGGAAAAAGAACAACGACTTATAAAGCCGGATGCCCGCAACGGTTTGGTTCAGGAATAGCGCGATAAACAAACCTGCCGGGATCGCCAGCAAGTAAAGCACCAACCATTTTACGTTGTTCCACAGCGAAATCTCGAAGGCTCGATCGCCCACCAGTTCGCTGTAGTTTTCTAAGCCGACATATGTAGCCTCACCCAGACCGTCCCAGTCATAAAGAGATATTTGGAACGATTGGAAAATCGGTATCACCACATAGACGGCGAAAAACAAAACACCGGGCAATAGGAACAAGAGCGGAGTCACCGTCATCTTGTTCCTTTGCATCCAGGTTTGTTGTTGGGAAATTGAGCTCATATCCATTCCTCCATTGGACAGCGCATTCGAAAACAGCGTTTTCTGGCAGCTTGCGGATGATCTGTCGCGGGAAAGAAGCGCGCCCCGCTTGCGCAAAGCGGGACGCGTACTGACTAAGTCAGATTATTCGTAGATGCGCTGGCGCGATTGCTCCAGACGGTTCAGAATGTCGTCCAGATTGTCTGGGAACACCATGAATTCCTGAAGTCCTTCCATGCCAAGTGCGGCCATTTCAGCCGGGAAATCGCGGTCAAAGAACTGTGCGATGCCACCGGTTGCGTTGTTGGCCAGCATGTCGAAGCCCTGCTGAAGGAACTCATCGTCAGCAACTTCCGACATCGCGTTGATGGGCAACTGACCAAGAGCATCAGGACCATTGATCCGTGTCTGAACCTCAGCCGAAGTTACAAAGCGCAGGAATTCCTGTGCGGCCGGAACGTTTTCTGCACCCGATGGGATGTGGAACGTATCTGTTGGTGCGTCTTCGCCCATTGCCATACCTTCGGTGATGGCTGGGAACTGGTAAAAGTCGATCTGATCATCGGTCAGGCCAGCTTCGCGCAGGTGCGGAACAGCAAAGTTACCGATCAGATACGCGGTTGCTTCGCCATTTACCACGAAGGGCAGTGCTTCCTGCCAGGAGTAGTTCTGGTGATCAGCCAGGAATGCGCCCATGTCGATCAGTTCACGCCAGTTAGCAAAGGTTTGGCGGACGCGATCGTCGGTCCATTCAACTTCACCACGCGCAAGCGCCATGTGGAAGTCAAACCCGTTCGTGCGCATGTTCAGGTAGTCAAACCAGCCACCAGCGGTCCACAGGAAACGAGTGCCGATGGAATAACAGGCACGGCCAGAGTCGACGATGACCTGACAGTTTGCAACTTCTTCTTCCCAGGTGGCGGGTTCGCTCAAACCAAGCTCATTGAAGATATCTTCGCGATAATAGATGCCCCATTGGTAGTAAGTGTAGGGCACGCCCCACTGACGATCATTAAGAGTCATAGCACCTTGAACGGCACCGAGCCCTTCAAAGTCGCCGGCTTCCCACATGTCCGAGATGTCCATGAACAGGCCGGCGTCCACGTAAGGACCCATGCGGTTTGCCGCATACCAGTTCACAACATCGGGCGGGCTGGCGGACAAGGCGTTCCGGATTTGAGTTTTCCAGGCTTCGCGATCAACAATGTCCAATTCAACCGTCAGGTCAGGATGCATTTCGTCGAACTCGGCCGCCAGGCTTTCAATCACGGCGCGAGGCGCCGGGTTGCCCATGTCCGACATGATACGAAGTGTGCCGGAAAGTGCTGCGTGACCGTCTGCGAAAGCAGTGCCTGCAAGCATTGTTGTTGCCGCTAGCGCAGCCAGCGGGGTCTTAATAATGGAACGCATGGTGTCCTCCCTATGTGCTTCCAAAATTGAAACTTAGTCCCGACCAATGGATTTTTTTGTTCCATTATTTGAAACTTAGTTTCTATAGTTGAAATCATAACGCGACTCGGTATAGGGTTGTCAACAGATTCCTCGGAGGGAGCCGTGGATTGCGGGAGGAAATTATGAATAAGCCGATGGACGGCACCGTGGGAAAAGCGCTCAGTGTCCTTGATGAGGTCGCTTCGTTTGGACGTCCCGTGAAATTCGCGGAACTTCAGACCCGCAGCATTTACCCAAAGGCCACGCTCTACCGTTTGGTGCAAACCCTGGTTAGCCAGGGGATGTTGTTTCATGACGATGACACCGGCAGCTATTCTCTGGGTATTCGACTGGTGAAACTGGCGCATTCCGCCTGGAAACAGGCCACGCTCGCCACCGTTGCCCGCCCCTATGTTGACGCCCTTGCAGCCCAGGTTGGTGAAACCATTCACCTGGCGCAGATGGAAGCCGGGCAAATCCTGTTCGTAGACAAGCAAAAAATGAGCGACCGGTTTGAGACGCTGGCACAGACGGGCCTTGTAGCCCCTGCCTATTGTACGGGCGTTGGCAAAGCGATTTTGGCCAATATGACGCCCGAGCGGCGAGAGCGCGCGCTGAAACAGCAGCTGTTTCTTGACTACACACCCAATACCCATACAAGTCTGGAATCACTTCTAGGCGAGTTGGAAACTATTCGCGCCGAAGGTGTCGCATACGACCGGGAAGAGCACGAAATTGGCATCATCTCGATCGCTGCGCCGATTGTCACGCAAGGAGGGCGGGTCATCGGAGCATTGTCGATTGCAACATCTACAACGCGCCATTCGTTGGAAAGCCTGACCAAATTTAAGTCAGGCGTTCTGGAAACAACAAAACGAATTGGGGATGAAGCCACGGCTTGGCAATTCCCAACAGTCAACTGACGCACTCTGGAGGAGATCTCATGTCAGGGGTAACACTCAATAAGGTTATCAAACGCTACGGCGATGTTCAGGTTATTCACGGGGTCGACCTCGAGATCGAGGACGGCGAGTTCTGCGTTTTCGTCGGTCCGTCCGGTTGCGGTAAATCTACTCTGCTCCGAATGGTTGCAGGATTGGAAGAAACCACAGACGGCCAGATTGATATCGGCACTCGGGACGTAACACATATGGACCCCGCGGAACGCGGCGTTGCGATGGTGTTCCAGACTTATGCGCTTTACCCGCATATGACTGTCGAACAGAATATGGGCTTCGGCCTGAAAATGAACGGCGTCCCAAAAGCCGAGATTGATCAAAAGGTATCCGGTGCCTCCAAAATCCTGAAGCTTGACGAATATCTCAAGCGCCGTCCAAAGGCTCTTTCGGGTGGTCAGCGTCAGCGTGTGGCCATTGGCCGTGCGATTGTTCGCGGCCCGGACGTGTTCCTTTTCGACGAACCTCTGTCCAACCTCGACGCTGAACTGCGTGTCGAGATGCGGGTCGAGATTGCGCGCCTGCACAAGGAAATCGGCGCAACCATGATTTACGTGACGCACGATCAGGTCGAAGCCATGACTATGGCCGACAAAATTGTTGTGTTGCGGGCCGGCGAAATTGAGCAGGTTGGCGCACCGCTGGACCTATACAACGATCCGGACAACCAATTCGTGGCTGGCTTTATCGGCTCACCTGCAATGAATTTCTTCGACGGTACTGCTGCAGACGGGAAAGTCACTGTTCCCGGGCTAGGTGGTCTGGTTATCGACGCGCCAGCTTCGGCCAATGCGGCCGGAAAAGTAACCGTCGGCGTTCGTCCACAAAAGCTTCGCCTTGCAGACGGGGATTCGCACACTGTCGATATCTCTGAGCAACTTGGAGGCGTGGCCTACCACTACATCACCGCAGCAGACGGCAGCCGTGTGATTGTCGAAGCACACGATCAGACCAACCCGGTTTCCGGTAGCCGTATTGGCCTTGATGTTGCACCAGATTCTGCACTGTTCTTTGACGCTGCCAGCGGCCAGCGCCTGCGCTGACACGAAGCAAGTCATCAAATGAAAACGGCGGCCTGTTTGGCCGCCGTTTTTTGTTGAAGGCTAAGCCTCTCAGGCTGCAGCATCATTCGGGTTCTTGCCCAATATGATCATGCTGAGCAAATCATCATCCGTCACATCCTTGGTATTGACGGTTCCGACCAGCTTGCCGTTTTTCATCACGCTGGCCCGATCACACAGGTCCAAAACCGCATGCACATCGTGATCGATAAGGAAGATTCCGATCCCGTCAGCTTTCAGCTTCTTAATCAGCTCTGCTACCATTTGGGTTTCTTGCGGCCCAAGAGCGGCAGTCGGTTCATCCATGATCAGGATACGCGCGTTGAAATAGACCGCACGCGCAATCGCAACTGACTGACGCTGACCACCGGACAATGCAGATACTGGCGCATTGAACTTTTGGAAGTTCGGGTTGAGCCGGGCCATTATCTTGCGCGTCTCGGCTTCCATAGCCGAGTCGTTGACCAATCCCAAAGGTGTCACCAATTCACGACCAAGGAACAGATTCGATGCCGCATCGAGGTTATCGGCCAGCGCAAGAGTCTGGTAGATCGTCTCGATGTTGTAGCTACGTGCGTCTCTCGGGTTTGTGATCGTGGCCCGTTCACCGTTGATATAGATCTCACCTGCGTCGGGACCATAGGCACCCGAGAGCATCTTGATCAGGGTCGATTTGCCCGCCCCGTTATGGCCCAACAGGCCCACAACTTCTCCGGGATGCAGGTCAACCGATACATCATCAACAGCTTTGATACCGCCGAATGAGATCGACATATTGCGCATTTCTACGAGTGGAGTGGTCATGTTACGCGTCCCCCGTGCGTTTGCGATAGACGATGTCGATAAAGACAGCGAGCACCAATACAATGCCGACAACGATGTTCTGATATGGCGCATCAACGCCGACCATAGCCATGCCCGATTGCAGCGACTGCATGATCAAGGCACCTAGGATTGCACCATGGATTGTGCCCATGCCACCGGCCAAAGCCGTCCCTCCGATCACCGCTGCTGCGATGACGCGGAGTTCGTCCAATGTCCCAATATCATTCGTGTGATTGGTCAATCGTGCAGAGGCAACGACCGCGGAAATCGCACAAAGGGCCCCCATCAGAGCG
Source organism: uncultured Nioella sp. (assembly GCA_947495575.1). Lineage (GTDB taxonomy): Bacteria > Pseudomonadota > Alphaproteobacteria > Rhodobacterales > Rhodobacteraceae > CANLZL01. The sequence goes on from CANLZL010000003.1 coordinate 145,087, forward strand.
AAGATTTTGACTGTCAGCATCCGGGTATTGACACCGGAAAGTTCAGCTGCATCAGGATTGCCACCGGTCGCAAAGATATAGCGGCCAAAACGGGTCCGACGTGCAACAATTGTCATCGATACCGCGATTACAATCAGCAGAAGAACCGACACAGGCAGGCCATACCCAATGGAGTAGCCCTCTGGCATGGTTTCGCCACTTGCTTCAAACATACGACGCAAGCGACCCTGAGGGATCTGATATGCGTTCAATGTCGCGATAAAGCCGAGAATGACAGCTGCTGAAATCCCGGAGAGTGTTAGTTCAGCCCAGACAGGCTTTACCGGGAACCCGTGCGCTGACTTGGCGCGTCTTGCATTCCAGATACCGGCAATCGCTGCCAGCGCTGCGATAACACCCAATATCCAGCTCATGGTTGGCCCAAGGGTACCGTTGGTGCCGCCGAAGATCTGAAAGTTGGTATCAAGTGGGCCGATGGTTTGGCCGCGGGTCAAGAACCAACCGACGTTCCGCCATACCAAAAGACCACCCAGGGTTACAATAAAGGCCGGGATCGTTAAGTACCCGATCATCCATCCGTGGAAGGCTCCGATCGCGGTGCCCGCAACGATACCGACAACAATCGCTATCGGTGCAATCATTGGGTTGCCCAGTTCCATTCCCAGAACATCAGGAAGGAAGGCGGTTTGGGTCATTGCCATAATGGCCGAACAGGTGGCCAGAAGTGCCCCAACCGACAGGTCGATATGGCGGGTGACGATAACGAAGACCATTCCACAGGCCATAATCGCGACCGACACGGTCTGGATCGTAAGGTTGAAGACGTTCCGGGGAGTTAGAAACCGCCCATCGGTGAAAAGATTGAACCCGATACAAAGGATGATAAAGGCGCCAACCATACCCAATAGACGCGTGTCCAGCTCCAGTAGCTGGAAGATATTCTTGCGTTGTTGGGGGATTGGCTGAGATGTGGCGTCGGTCATGTCCGAACTCCATAAGTCAGCGGAAGAGAAGTGATGCGCCCCGTATCAGTGGGTGGGGGCGCATCGTTATATTCTACATATCGCAGGGTGCTGGGCCGCCAGAGACGCCCTGGCAGAGTGTTTCCAGATCGATCCAGCCCGCGTCGACAACAACTGAAAGATTGTCTGCGGTGATTGGAACAGGGGCCAGGAACAAGGAGTTCATGGTTGTTCCGCCTGGCGATGTCCATTCCTGGGAGCCTTCGACATCGCTCATCATCGAGCCGCTGGCCAAAGCCACGGCGATCTCGCCCGCCGCACGACCAAGGTCACGTGCGTCTTTCCAGACCGATACCGTCTGAGTACCCAGAGCAACACGGTTCAACGCAGCGTGATCACCATCCTGGCCGGAAACCGGGATACCGTCCATGCCTTGTGCGGTCAGTGCCGCGACAACACCACCGGCCGTACCGTCGTTAGAGGCAATTACAGCGTCCACACCATTATCGGTTGCCGTCAGGATCTGCTCCATGTTGCGCTGAGCGTTCGCAGGCAACCAACCATCAGTGTACGCTTCGCCAACGATTTCAATGTCGCCAGCGTCAATTGCGGCCTGGATGATCTCTTGCTGACCACCGCGAAGGAAATCAGCATTCGCATCGGTCGGTGAGCCCTTGATCATCACGTAGCGGCCAGTTGGGGCCGCTTCGAGAACGGCGCGAGCCTGCATTCGGCCCACCTCGACATTATCGAAAGTCAAGTAAAATGCGCGGGGATCTTCGATCAGGCGATCATACGCGATTACTGGAATGCCTTCGTCAGCGGCGGCCTGGATTGCCGGGCCAATTGCGGATCCGTCTTGTGCCAGGATGATCAACGCGTCAACGCCCTGAGCAATCAGGCTTTCGACATCCGAAAGCTGCTTAGATGCAGACGATTGCGCATCAGCAGAGATATAGCCAGCGCCAGCTGCATCAAGTGCTGCAAGCATTGCGGCTTCGTCGGTTGCCCAACGCTCTTCCTGGAAATTGGACCAGCTGACACCGACAGTGATGTCCTGAGCGTAAGCTGCGGTGGCCATAGTGGCCGCCATCGCCGTCATGGCGATTTTCTTCAAGATCTTCATTTTATTCCTCCCTGTTACATGTCTGGCCCCGGATGACCGGGGGAATCCATCATGTGCAAACTGTCTAACATTATTTTTTTCGAAGTTCAAATTAAATCGAGCTATGTGACGGAAATTCAGCTAAGCTTAGGCGAGGTATCGCATTGAGCATTTAATTCGTTTAGAGAAATAACGCAGTACAGGGAGGGGCGACTTGGTACAAAACACGCGAATTTCTTTGGCAAACGAGCAGCGCGAAAGCGGGCGACAGCAAGTTTTCGACTCGATTCGGCAGGCTGGCCGAATCGCGCGCATCGACATTGCCCGGGAAACCAATGTCAGCCCCGCAACAGTTACCGCGATTACATCTGAGCTAATGTCCGCCGGCCTGATTGAAGAATTCACACCCGAGGTTGAACGAAAAGGAGCCAAGCGCGGGCGGCCGCGAGTGGCCCTGAAAGTGCGCGGCGACGCACATCTGATCGCTGGCATAAAGATTTCAGACCGGTCTGCCACCGTCATTTTGGTGGATTTTGAGGGCAACACATTAGGTGAATATGATGAGCCCGTTCCCGGACCAATCATGTCACCTGAGGAGCTGGTGCGCCTTGTCGGGCAATCGCTCGAAGGTGCTTCTGCCTCTATTGGAAAAACTCTCGCTGATATTTCGGGTGTTGGTCTGGGTCTGGCCGGGCTGATCAACGCCAACAAGAATTTCGTGCATTGGTCACCGAGCTTGGATGCACGCAATGTTGAGTTGGGCAAGATGTTGGACGCCCACCTGCCCTTTCCTGTTTTCATGGACAACGACGCCAATCTGGTTGCTAAGGCAGAGCAGCTTTTTGGAGATGGGCGCCACGTTTCCGATTTCATTGTCATCACCATTGAACAGGGTGTCGGCATGGGGATCGTCATTGACGATCAAATCTACCGCGGAGAACGCGGATGCGGAGCCGAGTTTGGCCACACCAAGGTGCAACTGGACGGCGCTCTGTGCCGTTGCGGTCAACGCGGATGTCTGGAGGCTTATGTCGGTGACTATGCTCTGCTGCGCGAGGCCAATATCCGTGGAGAAGGAAGCGCGCAGGACGATCTGGCGGTCCTTTACTCTCGCGCCAAAACCGGTGATGCCATGGCCCAATCCATCTTTGACCGGGCTGGCCGGATGTTTGCAATGGGCCTGGCAAATGTCATCAACATCTTTGACCCAGAACTGCTGATCCTGTCCGGCGAACAGATGGCGTTTGATTTCCTTTACGCCGACGCGGTTCTGGACCGTGTGAAAGCCTCGGTCGTTCAGGTTGACGCCGCGCTGCCCGAAATCAAGGTCCATAAATGGGGGGATCTGATGTGGGCCAAAGGCGCAGCCGCATATGCCATGGAAGGGGTAACCGCCCTGACAATTCGACAGTTGGCTGCCAATGCGTCCTAGTCTGATCCTACTGGTCTTGTGGCCCGCGGCAGCAGCGGCAACCCCAAGCTTTGAGCCACGGCCTGCCCCCGACCATGTCTATGATGGCGGATGGGAACATTTTGTCGGCGGCGGTTTGGCCAGTTTTGATTGCAATGGCGACAACATGCCGGAGCTTTACGCCGCCGGCGGCGACAATCCCGCCCAGTTATTACTGAACAACAGCACTTCGGGTGGACCTGTATTGTTCAGTGCCGCAGCGGAAAGCTCGATCTCCATGCTGGGTGTTATTGGCGCCTACCCTTTGGATATTGATAGTGATGGATATCTCGATCTGGCCATTTTGCGGGTCGGCGAAAACCATCTGATGCGCGGCTTGGGAAACTGCGATTTCGCGGCCTTCTCTGAGTTGGAGTTTGCGAGCGATGCACGCTGGAGCACAGCCTTTTCCGCGACATGGGAACGGGGTTCCGCCCTGCCAACGCTTGCCATTGGAAATTATGTGGATCGTGAGGATCCCGACGGCCCGTTTGAAGCATGCGACACCAATCAAATTTATCGCCCTGCAGGACAGCGATATTCCGCGCCGGATGAATTAGAGCCTGGGTATTGTGCGCTTTCGATCCTCTTTTCCGATTGGGGACGGCAAGGCCGCATGGACCTTAGGGTTTCCAACGATCGCCACTATTACGTTCGTGACGGACAAGAGCAGATGTGGGCGATGGAGGCGACGCCGCGATTGTACGGATCAGAAGATGGATGGCAGAGCCACCAACTATGGGGCATGGGCATCGCGTTACGCGATGTCTCAGGTGATGGTCTTCCTGAGGTTTACCTGACCTCAATGGGGGATCAACGATTCCAGTTCCTGAACCTAAATGCAGACGGACCACATTTTTTGGACGCGCCCTTTGATTTGGGGGCAACCGCACATCGGCCTTACACGGGCGATGATGGGCGCCCTTCGACCGGTTGGCACGCCGTATTTGGAGATGTCGATAATGACGGGTTCGACGACCTGTTCGTTACCAAAGGAAATGTCGAACAAATGCCCGGCAGCGCTATGGCCGACCCGAATAACTTGCTGATGGGTCGTGCCGACGGTGGATTTATCGAAGCGGGTCTGGAGGCGGGGATCGCAACGATGAACCGCAGTCGTGGGGCTGTCATGGTGGATTTAAACGCCGATGGATTGTTGGATATCGCTGTCGTAAATCGACGGGCCCCGTTGGAAATTTACCAAAACGTCACCAGTCAAAGCGGAAACTGGCTTCTGGTTGAAGTGAGCCAAGCGGGGACCAACCCTGACGGCGTTGGCGCCATAGTCGAACTGCGCAGTGACACCCGTGCATGGACCCAGGAGATCACTGTCGGCGGCGGGCATGCCGGGGGATCAGCCGGGCCGCTTCATTTTGGAATGGGCGATGCCGAAACGGCAGAAATCAGAGTGATCTGGCCAGACGGTCAGGAAAGTGAATGGCAACCCGTCACATCCAATTCTCGTATGACAATTGCCCGTTAACGCGGGACGCTAAGCCCACTTGGAACTGAATCGGGCACTCCCAATCGCCCTACAACCGAAATTGGATCGGTCAGCGTTTCCAGAAAGGCGATGAGGTCTGCAATATCTTGATCTTCCAGAGTAATTGGCGAAAGTTCATTAGCGGTGGCAATCGCCAGCATCTCAGCGGCATCCGTCAACACGCGCCAATCCTCAACACCCGGAAAATCGGGCAAAATGGCCAAGGATGGGTCGTAGGACATCAGCGAATTGACCGGATCAAGGTGGTGCCTGATGACCGATTCAAGATCAGGATAGGCGCCGGAATGGCCATAAGGCGCCGTCAAAGCAACATTCCGCAATGACGGCGTTCGGAACGCAAATGCATCGCCGGGATCTCCAGTGACATGCATTCGCCCTTCATCACGAGCATGAGTTTCGAACCGCGTGGCCTTACCTGGCCCCAGCTGAGGCATCGCGATTGCGTGAAAATCGTGATCGGTCTGGAACCGCCCCGCGTGACATGACCCGCAGCCAGCCACCTGATAAAAAACTTCCATCCCTCTCGCAGCGGCATCACTTATCGGGCCGTCATCGGCTAGATAACGATCAAACGGGCTGTCGTCGGCGCGCCATTCGTAGCGGGTGAATTCAGCCAATACATTGCCAATCTCTGCAAAAGTGATCTCTTCCCCTTCTCCCAAAATCGCGTCAAACCGTGCGCGATAGTCCGGGATTTCAGCCACACGGGCTGCGATTTGGTCCCATGCGCCGCCCTCCAGTGACAAGTGCCCCATTCGCACTGCGCGGCTTATTGGATTTTCTGAGTAATGCCCGGCCATTTCATCAGCCGACAAAACCGGAAACATTCCTTGCGCAGCAAGCACTGAATCGAACCTTTCGGCCATGCTGTCACCCAGAGGCGTTCTGATCCCATTCGGGCGTGTCGGGTCTGCCTCTAACCGGCCATCGTGGAACATGACCGTGAATTCCGAAGCGCCAAGGTTGAACAAGGCAGGCGCATTTCGCGGGATGCGTTGTTCAGGCATGTTTTCGGGATCAAACCGGCGATCCGGCCCCAGACCGATTCCCCCGTCGCCAATTGACAAAGACACCGCGTCGGATGTGCCAAACCGAGGATGGTGGCAGGTGGCGCAGGCGACCTCTTGATTTCCAGACAGGACCGGATCGTAGAACAACAACCATCCCAACTCGACCCGATCCGGATCGGTTTCGACCCACTCAGCCGGCGGAAACGCCGGTTGAGCAACGGCCAAGGTTGGCACCAAAATGAGCGGTAGCCACCTCACGCACGGCCCTCAGAGATGTCGATTGTCAATTTTTGAAGGTAAGGCCGTTCGGGCGTTGCAATAATGGATGGGAACGTGGGCTTGTTCACAGCATCGGGAAAACCTTGCGGCTCAAGGCAAACACCATGAAATGGCGCGATTGATTGCCCCTCATGTGCACCATCGGTGTTCGCCAATCCTGCACCAGTATAAAGCTGGAGGCCAGATTGATCTGAGAACATGCGCAAACACAACCCGTTAGGCGCCTCAAGCTCTGCCGTGACGGATCCCGCTGCATGGTTAGAGTTTACCACAAGGTTCATGTCCATTCCCTCCCGTTCGGGATCGGCCGAACCCAAGCTGCAGAAGTCTCGAAAATCATATGGTGTATTATCAACCGGTGAGATTTCGCCACTGGTAATATTCAGGGCCGCTTTGGGGGTCATCCGGTCTGCCGCAATCCGCAAACGATGATCCCAAATGGCCCCTGCCCCGGACAAGTTGTAGTAGTTGTGTTGCGCCAGATTGACCGGGGTTGGCCGGTCAACCTCAGCCCGCATTTCATAGGTAACTTTACCGCCGGACAGGCTGATGATGGTGGTGAAATGTGCAGTGCCGGGATACCCCTCTTCGCCATCCGGCGACACATAGGTGAATTGAACCGCATTTGCGGCGCTGTCGTGTTCTGCGTCCCATATCCGCCTGTTCAGCCCCCGCTTACCGCCATGCAAATGGGTGGAGCCCTCATTTTGCGCCAGTTGGTACTGCTTCCCGCCCAAGTTAAGAACGCCTCCGCCCGTTCGGTTGGCAACACGTCCGGCGATTGCCCCAAGATAGAACGGGTCTGACAGGTATTGCGCCGGATCGGCATACCCCAGAACGACTGGAACTATGCCATCCCGGCATGTGACCCACCACCCACGCGTGATGGCGCCATAATTCAGCAGAGAAAGGCGGACCCCGCCCTCCTGCAGATCAAAGCTTTGGATGTCACTGGCGGAAATATCAGTCATTTTGGGCCTTTTTCCGGGGTCACACGAAGCGGTTGACGACGTTTTCCAGATATTCCTGTTTGCCGGATTTTGGCGTGGGATTGACATCTTCGGCCAACACCCGACCCGCAATCTGGTCAAGCGTCCGGTTGCCCGCCATCATGGCCTGCGCCTCGTCTGATTTCCAGCCAGCATAGCGATCTTCCACGAAGCCATGCAACGTGCCGTCTTCCATCATTGCAGCTGCTGCCTTCAATCCTCGCGCGCAGATATCCATGCCGCCAATATGCGCCATCAACAGGTCCTCAGGGTCCAGTGATTGGCGACGCAGCTTCGCGTCGAAATTTGTGCCGCCGGTCGTGAAACCACCATTTTGCAGGATGTGATAATAGGCCAGTGCAACTTCGGGTGTGTTGTTTGGGAATTGATCGGTGTCCCACCCGGATTGATAATCATTGCGGTTCATATCGATTGACCCAAATATACCAAGCGCAACGGCGGTCGCGATCTCATGCTCGAAACTATGACCGGCCAAAATGGCGTGGCCTTGTTCAAGGTTCACTTTAACTTCATTTTCCAAACCATGGCGCTTGAGGAACCCATAGACGGTCGCAGTGTCATAGTCATATTGGTGCTTGGTCGGCTCCTGCGGTTTCGGCTCGATCAGGATGGCACCCTCAAAACCTATTTTGTGTTTGTACTCGACCACCATATTTAGAAAGCGGCCAAGCTGCGCATCTTCTTGTGCAAGATTGGTATTCAAAAGGGATTCGTACCCTTCACGCCCACCCCAAAGCACATAGTTCTCGCCGCCCAGTTTCGCAGTTGCATCCATACAGGTTTTGACCGTGGCAGCACTGAAGGCAAAGACATCAGGGTCAGGGTTGGTGGCGGCACCAGACATGAACCGGCGATGAGAGAACAGGTTGGCTGTCCCCCAAAGCAGTTTCATCCCGGTGACTTCCATTTTCCCGGCAAAGTAATCGGTGATCTCTTCAAGGTTTCGCGTGTTCTCAGCGAAGCTATCGCCTTCGGGGCGCGCGTCGAAATCGTGGAAGCAGAAATATGGGACGCCAAGCAGTTGGAACATTTCAAATGCGACATCTGCCTTTAGTTTGGCGGCCGCCATGCCGTCAGAAAACCACGGACGCTCAAAAGTTTGCCCACCAAAGGGATCATTTCCGGGCCAAACGAAATTGTGCCAATAGCACACTGCAAAGCGTAGATGGTCTTCCATCCGTTTGCCCATAACGACCTCATTCGGATCGTAATGCTGGAACGCCAATGGGTTGGCGCTGCCTGGGCCCTCAAAGGGGATCTCGGTGATGTCTCGGAAAAAACCGGTGCTCATGTCAGGGCTGCCTTCAAGTTTGGATAGAGCGCGCGGTATTTGGCGTAGGCGGCGTCATAGGCCGGAACCAGATCCGAGCGCGGTTCAATGGTTTCCGCCACTTCGGGCGGGGTCATGATTTCTTTGATTGAGTGGCCGTCTGCTGCCATGGCCAATCGGGCCGCCCCCAGGGCAGCGCCAAATTCGCCTTGCGCCGGGATGCGCAATGGAAGGTTCAGGATCGTTGCCAGGCTTTGCAACCAGAACGGCGAAGCCGTGCCGCCACCGATTGCCAAAACGCTGTCCAGCTTGGTGCCGGTAGTTCTCAGCGCTTCAAGCGAGTCACGTAAGGCAAAACTCACGCCTTCCATAACCGCTTGGGTCAATGTTTGAGTATCCGTGCTGATATCCAGCCCGATCATCGCGCCGCGAACTTCCGCATCATTATGCGGGGTCCGTTCCCCGGACAGATAGGGCAGAAAGAAAACATCGGCTGGTCCGGACGCTGTATCCGGCAATTTTTGTGCCAAAGTCGCGGGGCTGTCGCCAAGGTTCTTTGCAAGCCAGTTCAGGCAGTCCGTGGCCGCTAAAATGACCCCCATCTGATACCAGGTCTCTGGCACCGCGTGGCAGAAACTGTGCACGGCTGTGTCTGGTGCCGGGGAAAAACTGTTCTTTGCGGCCAACAGTACGCCCGAAGTTCCAAGCGAGACAAACCCATCGCCTTCGCGGAAACAGCCCACTCCACAAGCTGCGGCTGCATTGTCACCGCCGCCGCCTGCAACGACCACAGGGCCAGCTAGGCCCCAAGCGTCCAGCCGTTCTTGACGCAAAAGGCCAGAGGCGTCACTTCCTTCTACAAGTCTTGGCATTTGGTCAGCGCGCATATGGCCGGCATCCAACAACGCACGCGACCACTTTCGCGATCCAACATCCAGCCATGCGGTTCCTGCTGCGTCGGACATATCCGAGGCGTATTCCCCAGTAAGCCAAAGGCGCAGATAGTCTTTTGGCAACAAAACTTTTGCTGTTTTTGCGAAGATCTCCGGCTCGTTGGCCTCAACCCAAAGCAGCTTTGGTGCGGTAAACCCCGGAAAGACGATATTTCCGGACAGGTCGCGAACATTATTCGCCTTGTCCAATTCAGCTGCTTCCGCCGCAGATCGCGTGTCATTCCAAAGAATCGCGGGCCGCAACACCGATCCGTCGTGATCCACCAAAACAGCCCCGTGCATCTGCCCTGACATACCTATGGAACGGATGTCTGCAAAGGCTTTTGGCGATGTCTGGCGAAGCTCGGACAAGGCAGTGTCACAGCCCGTGATCCAATCGGCCGGATCCTGTTCGCTCCAACCCGGTTGGGGTCGATGGACCGGCCACGCACATTCTGAAGCCGCATGAAGCACGCCGCGCTCATCCACCAACACCGCCCGCAAACCGGAGGTGCCAAGATCCAGACCCAAATACATTTTTCCTCCCACTGTCGGGCAATTAGATCAGTGTCCGACATTTATTTTAGTGATTAAAATATTTCATGAGATTCGACCTAAGTCAACGCCTTGCAGGACGGTTTCGTCAGAAAATTGGCCACACGAAGAGGCAAAGCCCGGTCAAAATCTGACCGGGCTTCGAATTTAGTTCTATTTTTCCAGTGTGTTAGATTTGACTTGGCAACCAAAGCACAATGGATGGGAATGCCACCAACAAAGCGATCGTAACCGCGTCTGCGATGAAAAACGGGGTCACGCCCTTGAAGACATCCTGCACCGACAGGTCGTCTCGCACGCCAGCCACAACAAAACAGTTGAGGCCAATTGGCGGTGTGATCAGGCAGAACTCTGCCATTTTCACCACTAAGATCCCGAACCAAACCGCACACATTGTGCCCGACATTCCGAATGTTGACGCCTCAGCCGCGACATTCATTCCGCCGTTCAGCGCCATCACTGCCGGAAAGACAACGGGCAATGTCAGCAACAACATGCCAATTGCATCCATGAACATCCCTAGCACGGCATAGGCCAGCAAGATGCAGATCAGGATCAACATCGGGGCCATTTCGAGGCTCTGCAGCCAGTCCGAGAATGCGCCCGGCAAGTCAGCAAATCCAAGGAACCGCACATATATCAGAACGCCCCAGATGATCGAAAAGATCATGACGCTCAACTTTGCCGTTTCCAGCAGCGCCTCTTTCAAGGCTGGCCAGCGCATTCCACGGTAAAGCGCCATCAGGAAAACGATAAAGGCCCCGATCGCGCCACCCTCAGTTGGTGTCCCCCACGCGTCGCCCCCAAAGGGATTGTAGACAAAGCAGATGATGATCACGACAACGGCCACAATGGGTAATGCCGGCGGAAGCGACTCAAACCGCTCTTTCCAGGTGAACCCGGTGACTCGTGGCCCAAAGCCTTTGATGGTCAGCGCCATGCCGACGATCAGCAAGGTATAGACAACCGCAGAGAAGACGCCCGGGATAAACCCTGCCAAAAGCAATCGTCCGACATCCTGCTCAACAATTATCGCGTAGATCACCAAAATGGCCGAGGGCGGGATCAGCGATGCCAAAGTGCCTGCGGCAGCAACAACGCCCGCAGCAAAGCGCTTGTCGTAACCGATCGCCAACATCTCAGGGATGGCGATCCTTGCAAATACAGCCGAAGTTGCAACCGAAGCGCCGGAAACCGCTGCAAAGCCTGCCGTCGCAAATACGGTGGACACAGCCAACCCGCCTGGCACCCAGGCCATCCATCGTTTCGCAGCTTCAAAAAGCGCCTTGGTCAGGCCTGCGTGATAGGCAAGGTAACCAATCAGGATGAAAGTTGGAATGAGGCTTAACGCCTGGCTAGATATCTTCGAATGAGGCACCTGCCCGGCAGTTTTGACCGCGACGGTGAGCGCCCAGACGAATTGATCCGGATCATAGCCACGCCCGTTCCAGAAATGCCAGACAAGGCCAACAAGACCGGAAAGACCGGCGGCAAACGCCACGCGCATGCCCAAGACGACAAGCAGCAACAGCCCGCCAGATACCCAAAGGCCTATTGTGATAGAATCCATTTTCTTCGCCCCTCAGTCTTTTGCGCCAGAGACCTGAGCGGCCTCCATCGCGGCTTGAGTGGCGGCATCGGCATGAAGAGGCACCCCAACAGGGCGGTCTTCGTTTCGAAGAAACGCGCGTCCATAGATGTACAATTGCAATGCCAGACGAAGCACCAGAACCGAAAAGGCAATGGGTGCAAGCAACTTGGCAGGCCAAATCGGCAGACGAATATCCATCGAGCTATCCCGGCTCCAAAGCGGCGCTGCAAAATCAAAGCTGCGCTGAAAATGGGCCCAGGTGCCCCACACCAAAAGCACCATCAAGGTGAAGATGGCCAAGGTGGTAATGAACTCCGCGAGCCATAGCGGTCGTCCCTTCAACGCGCCCACCAGTAGGTCCATTCGAATGTGACCGCCCTCGCGCTGCGTGAAAGAAATCCCCATGAATGCAATCAAGGGCATCGCCTGTTCGATCCAATCCACATATCCCGGGATCGGCTGATTGATCGCGTTACGACCGCTGACCGATACCACAGCCAGGATCATCAAAGCGAAGACAGCCAGCCCGCTCAGCAGCGCCAGATTGCGTTCAATCACTACTAGTTTTCGGTCAATACGACTGACTGCACTGTCGTCGGACAGCACAAGTGAACTCCCGGCCATTTTTAGGCCCTCCAATTTAGGAAAGTTCGGCAGATGGTATGCCCCGCCGACTTAGGGTCGGCGGGGCAATTTAGATTACATATCGCCGGAAATCATCCCGGTGACGAAGTCATAGAGTTCTTGTGCGGGTAGACCGCGGGCGTTGTTTTCCTCGATCCAAGCAGCGGCGGCAGGCGCAGCAGCAGCTTCGCGGAAGGCCGCCAGCTCATCGTCTGAAAACGATACTTGGGCAATTCCACGTTCTTCCAATGCGGGGCCCCATGCCTCCATCGTGTTGGAGTTGTAGTTCTCGATATAGTGATCCAGCGCGTCATCAACTGCGCCAAGCAGCACTTCGCGATGCTCATCCGACAGGAATTCCAATGCATCTGTATTGACCACGACCGGGCAGTTTACGGTTCCGGGGTTGAGGTTGGTGGTCCACCAGGCAGCGTTTTCAATCGTACCGAATGACATATGCGCATGCGGTGCGAAGCTAACCGCCGAAACCACGCCACTGTCCATCGCCTGACGAACTTCGGTGGCCGACATCGAGGTCGGTACTGCACCGATAGTGGCCATCGCCGCTCCGATACCGCCAGTTGCCCGAACCGCCATACCTTCAAAGTCGCCAAGCGTGGCCGGCGCATCGCCGGTGCCGACAATGTTGTACTGAGGAAGGGGCGACGGCATCAGCAAAGTTGCATTCCAGCGTGCCAGATCGGCCACAACGGCAGGATGCTCATACAAGGCCTGGCTGATTTCACGCTCTTGCTGGAGCGAGCTTACGCCAAGGAACGGCAGCTCGAGAACGGTGATCGTCGGGTTCTTGTCATAGTGATACCCGGCGCAGAACTGCGCCATTTCGAACGCCCCGATGGAAATACCATCTAGGTTTTCGCGGTTACCCGAAAGGCCGCCATAAGAAATGTTCAGGGTAAAATCGCCATCTGTCCGTTCGGCCACAAGCTCGGCCAGATGCTCCACATGGGCGGTAAATGCCCGCGGGCTGCCCCAAAGCGAAACGTTCCATTCGACGGCCACTGCCTGAGTTGCGACACCAACGGAAAGTGCGGCCACTGCGGTGGCCGTTGCGAAAGTTTTCATGTGATCCTCCCATAAATCACGGATTTCGATACAGGCCAGACTGACAGATCGCTTGTCACCAAACTATGAAGGAAATTGCCAGAAACTGCGAAGGGGCCATGCGGAAATCCGCAGGGCGTTGATTTGTAGGATTACAGGTGGATTTCCGGTGGTTATTCTGGCCGAACTGACGTGAAACAATGGTGCTGCACATGCTCTCCAATTCCGACCTTATTGAACTCACTGCGTTTCGCAAGGCCTTGCACCGACGGCCGGAAATCTCAGGCGAGGAAGTGGAAACCGCCGCTGCCGTTGTTTCCGCGCTGGATCCCTTACGCCCCACTGAAATCCTGACCGGGTTGGGCGGTCACGGTGTCGCTGCCACCTTTGACAGCGGCCAACCCGGACCAACCGTCATGTTTCGCGCAGAATTGGATGCGCTTCCTATTCCGGAAGTGTCCGGCGCACCCTGGACATCAGAAATTGATGGCAAAGGGCATTTATGCGGTCATGACGGGCACATGACCTTTTTGCTGGGGCTTGGGCGCATCCTGTCTCGCGCACCGGTCGCGCATGGGCGCGTGGTTTTGATGTTCCAGCCAGCCGAAGAAGATGGCAGCGGTGCACGTGCAGTCGTTGCCGATCCTGCCTTTGCCACCATAAAACCGGATTGGGCCTTTGCCATTCACAACGAGCCAGGCAAAGCCTTTGGAACTGTTTCGACCCGGGCAGGCCTCATAAACTGCGCCTCTCAAGGATTGCGTATTACGCTGTCGGGCAAGACCGCCCACGCCGCAGAACCAGAGGCCGGTCGGTCACCTGCCCGCGCTGTCGCGGAAATCGTACCGGCCATATCCGACCTCGGTACGGGCGGCGCTTTGGATGAAAATTTTCGGCTGGTAACGGTGACCCATATCCGTGTCGGCGAACCCACCTTTGGTATCTCACCCGGTGAGGCAGAGGTTTTCGCAACGCTTCGCACCACTCGCGATGATGCGATGGCAGGCCTGAAAGATACCGCCTGTGAGTTGGTGAACTCGATCGCCAAGGTTCACCATCTCGAAGTCAAATTTGAGGTATTTGACGAATTCGCTGCCTCCATCAATCATACTGAAGCCGCAGAGGTTGCAATCGCGGCTATGAGCGCCATTGGAATTGCACATAATGACGAAGGGCTACCCATGCGCGCCTCCGAGGATTTTGGCGTATTTGGCTGGGGCGCCAAAGCTGCGATGCTGTGTCTGGGACCGGGCGAAAATTATCCGGCTTTGCACAACCCGGACTATGATTTTCCAGATGACCTGATCCCAATTGGTGTCGCGATATTTGAACGTATCACCAGAGATTTGCTGGGGCGGGTCTAGCTTCACTCAGCCGCCAATACGGCGTCTTTGTCCAAGCCCAGTTTGACGATTTTTTCGTTCAGAGTACGCCTGCCGATGCCAAGCGCCTCAGCGACCGCATCCATGCGTCCTTCATGCGCCCGAATGGCCTTGGCAATCAGTTCACGTTCAAAAACCGCGACCGCTTCTCGCAGTGTGTCGGGAACATCTTCTGCCGGTGCGTCGGTGCGCAACGCTTGCGAAACCGAGCCGCCGCCACGTCTGGCCTGCAAGACCCGCCGTTCGGCCACCGTACGCAATTCGCGAACATTGCCGGGCCAGTCATGTGCCAGCAATGCGGTAACATCTTCGTGCGACATGTCCGGCAAGGACACTTCATAAACTCGCGCATATTCGGCTGTGAAATAGGTGAAAAGCATTGACAAATCATCCCTACGCGCGCGCAGCGACGGCAGATCAATGACCATTGTGTTGATACGATACAGAAGGTCTTGGCGAAGGCGGCCTTCGGCAACGGCCGCGCCCGGGTCTTCATTTGTGGCAGACAGGATCCTGACATCGACGCGAACAGGTTTATCTGCTCCAAGAGGAGTGACCTGCCCATCCTCGATCACGCGCAATAGCTTTGCCTGAACCGGCAGGGGGCAGGTGCAAACCTCGTCCAGGAACACAGTCCCTCCATCCGCGGAGACAAGCGCGCCAGCGCTCTTCCCCTTTATGCCAAACATCTCAATTTCAAACCGATCCTCGGGCAAGGCAGCACAATTCAAGGCCATGAACGGGGCAGAGGCGCGCGCGCCCAGATCATGCAGGGCTCGGGCCACCAGTTCTTTTCCTGTTCCGGTCTCACCTTGTAGCAAGATGGAGACATCGGTATCGGCCAGATCCACAACATCCTTACGCAGTTGCTGAATTGCAGGGGTTTGCCCCACCAAGACCCGGTCAAGGCCTGACAGCCGAGCAAGTCGATCCTTCAGCCGTTCGGCGTCTTGTGCCATGCGGTGCTGACGGGCAGCATGGTCCAATATGCGCAGCAACCGGCGCGGGTCATATGGTTTTTCAACAAAGCTATACGCGCCGTTCTGAATGGCCTGCACCGCTGTCGGAATGTCTCCGTGGGCTGAGATCAGAACAAGCGGCGGGGCGGACTGAGGGTCCAATTCCGATAGCAGGTCCAGCCCGCTCATACCCGGCATCCTGACATCGGAAAGGATTACGTCAGGCTGAATGTCGGCGAGCAGATCAATGACGCCTGTTGCCCGCGGCAATGCATCAGCACGCCAACCAGCTGCCTCCAACAAATCCACCAGCGACGCCCGCATGGATTTATCGTCATCGACGATCAAAACCGAAAAGGCCTGTTGGATCGGAGGGCTTGTCATTCTGCTGCCTCGCTTTGGGCATCTGCCAATGGAATCTCAACACGAAAAACCGCCCCGCCCCCTGCGCGGTTATGGGCCTGCATCGTGCCTTGATGCTCTTTCACGATGCCCGCCGAAATCGCCAAACCTAACCCCATGCCATGACCAGATTCACGGCTGGTCACGAAAGGTTCTTGTAGGTCAGTGAGGGTGGCCTCGCCCAAACCATGTCCGCGATCGGCAACTTCAAACCACGCCATGTCCGAGGTCGCCTGGACACGCACTGTCAGGTCACGGCCGCCGTGATCTTCCATTGCATCCACTGCGTTCCTGAGAAGGTTGATCATAACTTGCTCGATCCGCAGTTTGTTGCCCTGGATAAAAATTGGATGGTCTGCCATTTCATTATGAACAGTAATTTCCGCGACCTGAAAATTGGCTGCCATTAAACCCAACGCTTCGGACATCGCTTTACGCAATTCAACCGGTTCCATTTTGTCTTCACCTGGGTTGGAGAAGAACTTGAGCTGTCGGGTGATCGCTTCCATCCGATCAACTAGCCCGGTCAAACGGGACACAACCTTCACTCCCCCCCCCATCTCAGCGGCCGCCAAGTGATTTCGCATTGCCGTAATGGGCTGACCAAGCTCATGGGTGACCGAGGCTGAGATTTCGCCCAACGCCGCCAGCCGGCTGGCCCGGGCCAATTCATCGCGGGTGCGATCAAGGCGTCGTTCTGCGGTTTTCCTGTCCTCGATCTCAACTGCCAGCCGTTCATTTGCGCGGCGCAATTCTGCTTCTTCGGCTTCCGACCGCCTAAGTGCGGCGCGGATCAGCGCAGTACGTCGCATCAGGACGATCAACAACAACCCACCAAAGACGGCGACCGCGATCACAGTGGCAAGCCAGCTGCGCGTGACAACCGGCGTTTCACTGGCAAAGTAATGCAGGCGCCAACCATGCGGCAAATCCCCGGTTTCAAGGTGAATGACCTCTTGGCCGCCAATCGTGGCCCGACGTTCACCCCGGTCTTGCCAATTCAGCTGGCTCAAGTCCTGTCCGCTGAACTGCCGGGCCTGGGCAATGTCTTCGCGTTGTTGGTCGCTGAGTGGGCCAAGAGTTCGATACCGCCAGCTTGGGTCAGAGGCCAGCAACACAACACCATCGGCGTTCACCAACAAGACTTGCTCACCGCCGTCGCGCCAGTTGCCTTCAAGCTCAGTCAAATCGATCTTGATGGCAATGACGCCCAACCTTTCACCAAGGTCCGACATCACTCCGTCGGCAATGAAATAGCCGGGCAACCCCGTGGTCGCTCCGATCCCGTAGAACCGGCCCTGCTGGCCATCCATGGCCTCCTGAAAATACGGACGGAACCCGTAATTCTGACCTACAAAACTCCGCCCCGTACCGGCGTTGGACGCTGAAATCGTAAGTCCAGTGTCGTCCATCAGATAGATTGCGTCCAGCCCAGCTTGGTCTGTGAACGTCGCCAGGCGATTATCAAGAAGCGCCGTTTCACCACCATGGGCCGTGTCTATGACAAACGGGTCACGGGACAAAACGAAGGTGAGGTGGGAAAACCGATTTAGCTGCGCGACGACGGTACTTCTATAGAGGGACAGCCGCCCTTCGGCCCGTGTCATTTCATCGGACCAGAAATACCGGTAAGAGGCGAAATAGGCACCCATTGCCATGGCAAGAAACAGCGCAAGCCCTGCGATCCATCGCCATAGGTTCATTTCGTCGCCTCCCAACACCGAAAACCCGGTGCTTCAAAGGCTTAGCCAAATCGGGAAGAATTGCAAATTCTAGTGGTCAGGCAGAGGCAGGCAGCCGGGCAATCCGGCAGGTAAAACCGCAATGGCACCCGCCGCGTAGAGGCGGCTGGCAAGATCGGGCAACTGGCTTTCCAAAGTAATGCTCAAAGGTGTGGCCGCAAGGATTGATATGTCATTTGGCAAATTGTTCATCAACCCATGACCCGGGAACAATACGACGGCGCCCGGTGCGGCGTCGGTGAAGCGCATGACAAGCAGCAACACTGCGATCCAACCCAGAAACAATATCGGCAATGCCAGAAATATTCGCCTAGTAGTCATGGATGTGCTCAAGCCGTAAACCTACCGCATCCAGGCCGCGCAACCGTTCGGCCAGAGACTGCACAGGGACCATGATCAGGTGGCGGTAATCATCATATCCCTGGCGCGGAAAAGACAAGAATGCGTCCTGCGCCACAAGGTTGGGCGAGATGGCTGTAAACATGATGTCATCGTTGCCAGCGATCTCGACAAACTCGACGCCTTGTGCAGCCAAGTCTGCCATCATCCCTGTCAGTTCCCGATACCGTGGTGTTTCAATCACAATCCCGCCGGCCTGCGTTCCGACCACTTCAATTCCAGCAAGGTCGGTCAACTCTTGTTCCGTCAGGCCTGTTACGATCATCCGCAATCGTAATTCGTCAAACCCAACGCCAGCGACGGCATTCGCTATGACACTAGCATATGCT
This sequence comes from uncultured Nioella sp., assembly GCA_947495575.1. Lineage (GTDB taxonomy): Bacteria > Pseudomonadota > Alphaproteobacteria > Rhodobacterales > Rhodobacteraceae > CANLZL01. The sequence goes on from CANLZL010000003.1 coordinate 163,657, forward strand.
GCTTTGACCCTGTTCTCGACACCAAGAGCAAAGGCTCGTTCACGGCTTCGTAGGGACGGTGTTGCCGCAAGTTCCAGTGCCGCTGCATCACTTTCGAAGTCCCAGTTATACCACGGAACCTGCTGTAAAAACGCTGCGTAACCACGCGCCTGACCCGCCGATAAGTCGTCCAACGGATCTCTTTCGCCTCCGCGTAGCCACGTGAAAGCGCGCCCGATGGTCTCCTCATATGCGGCCTTCATCAACAGCTCGGCCGTGAAACTAACCCCGATGACATAGACCATCTGACGCGTCTCAAAATCCGCACCGCCATGCTGGCCTGCCATCTCTGAAAACGCACACAACGACGTCCAATAACTGGTGATTGCGCGTAAAAAACCAAACTCATGCGGATCGCCAGTGGCAATCACTTCGGCATAGTCGTCATAAGCATGCACAATGTGCCATTCGGGGTAGGTCAACAGCGTTCTGGATTCGAGGCGATGGTCTTCGTCTGGCAATACGGGCGTATAGTCAGAGGTCAGGACGTCTCCGCGACAGGCGATTTCGACATAGATCACCGGTGCAAGCAATCCAAGGATCAGAACCAACACCAAAGCGATAATTCGCTTGGCCCATCGCCACAAAAATCGCATCAGTTGCGGTCCAACCTAAGGCCCGCCCAAAGGGCAAATCCACCCAGGGCCAAATGGGGCAAATTGGCGAATACACGCGGCATGGTCATCGACATGCCAAGGCTTTCATTCGTGAAGATGCCAAGGTCGAGATACCCGTAGCCAGTAAAGAACCCAAAGACTCCATCGCCAAGGTAGGCCGCGCCAAAAAGCAAAAGGAAGCTACGCGCAGCACGAGATGAAATAATGCCCGAGGCGAGTGCCCAAAAGGCCGACACAACATGCAGCGCATCGTCGAAAATATCCAATTCAAAGATGCCAAAGGCCAACCCGTTTTCATCGGTCAAACCGGGGATATAGTTCAACGAAGCGGCCACCATGAGTGCCACAAAGTAAAAGACACATATCTTTCGGATCGTGTTCATAGGTCCTCCAAATAGATGTCCCAGAGATTGTTACGGAAGATAAGGTCGCGGTCCATCTCTCGTTTGGCCGCCGCAAACTCAGCTGCGCGCGGATAGGTTGCTAGCAATTGGTCGACGGTCGGATGTGGCCGGTACGGTAGGTAGTAGCTCGCGCCAATCTCAATCATGCGATCAACAAGGTCTCGCGTCATGCGAGCCATATCTGCTTCGGCTCTTGGTGTCATTTCCTGACTAAAGCTCATGACGGCTGCAATTCGGTCAACAGGAGCATAGGACAGCCAGCTTTCACTATCCTGTGCCACGTAGCGCAATGTGACGTTCAGAAACTCCTGGTAAGACGATGGAATAACCTCCCGACAGGCCACTAGAAAATCACCAAACCGATCAGGAGCAACAAAGTATTCGTGCAGAATATCTGTCCGGTGGGGATTACGATCATCCAAGGTGACAACCGGCTCATTGATCAAGCTGTTCCGGGTGGCCGGACCGTCGCCCAGGGCGGGGCCAACCACTGTTTCCGTCCACCACCTGAAGCGCTTCATCGCTTCATTGCCCAGCTGTGCCCGGTAGACATAGCTGGCCGCACGCGACATGAAGCCAGAGCCAGATGCGGGCGGTATGTCGCTTTGATCCTCACCGGCTCGATAAGTAATCAGCAGGGCCTCTTCAAAGAAATTATCCCGGTCAACATTTAAGCGGCCATAGGCCATTGGAACATCGCCCGATGTCAACGCGCGGTTAAAGGTGGTCGGAAAATTCTCAGCCGCCATTGTCTCAAACGAAGGGGTCAAACGTTGATTGGCCACCATCTGAACATCCATATCGATAATCGCGCCGGTTAATCCGTACCCGCCCATCGTCATATTGAATATCTCTGGGTTTTCAGTTCGCGAACAGCGCACGACCTCTCCCGACGGCAAGATGACACGAAATGCCTGGACTGTGGCCCCCATCGGCCCAAACGGAACTGGCCAACCATGGGCGTTAACGCAGAATGTGGCCGCGACGCCAAAATCATGATTGGATTGCATTACAGCCGGTGAAAACCCGAGGGGGTCCAGTGCCGCAATAACCTCGGACCATCGCGCGCCGGCATGAACCCGGTAGAGGCTCCGCCCGCTGTCAATTTCGACCATTCCATTGTCAAACGTGATTGCGTGCCCGTCCCTAGGGATCGCTTGCCCTCCCATCGAATGCCGGGCTGCTCCGATATTCACCGGACGCCCAGCATCCCGTGCGTCCGCCATCTCTGATCGAATAGCCTCAATTAGGGCGTCGCCGGGGTCTTGTGAAAGAACAATGTGTCGGTGAATGGGCGTGGCTGACAAACCGCTCGCATCGTTAAGGATTCCGTCGCTTGCCACAGGCATTTGCAATCTGGCACCGTCCAAAACTGGAAGATGTGGGCCAAGCGTTCGCGCGCCGATCCAGCCAGCCGCGCCACCTGCGCCAAGTAACACCGCACGTCGCGTAATCGCCATGACGTATCCTCCTACCAACCAGCCGCGATGATAATGCGGTGGTCTTAAATCTATTCAACCAATAGCAGAGTAGATGGAGGTTTCGCAGCCATCTTGCGATGGCAGAATTCCTGACCCAACCGAAATTCAGGTCATTGCAGCCATAATTCCGCGCAATTCCGCAAGGCCGCGCATCCGCCCAACAAGCGGATAACCCGGCATCATGGGACGGTCTAGGTCAGACAACAGCGCCTGCCCATGATCGGGACGCATGGGGATTTGCCAATCGGTCCGACCGTTGGAACGACGTCGCGCTTCTTCATTCATCAGTGCCTGGACTGTAGCGACCAGATCTGTATTCCCGCCCAGATGCTCGGCCTCAAAAAAGGAATGCCGATCGCCGTCGGACAGCCCCGATCGCATGGTGTTGCGAAGGTGGACGAAGTGAATATGCGAACCCAAACTTTCAACAAATTCCGTTGGATCGAAGTCCGGTGACACACCAAGCGATCCAGTACAGAACGTAATCCCATTCGCCGGGCTTGTGACTGCATCGATCAATTCGGAATAGTCCTGAAGGCCCGACATAATCCTCGGCAACCCAAGCAAAGGAAAGGGTGGATCGTCAGGGTGGCAACACAGCCGAATACCCAAATCTTCTGCGGTTGGAACAATTTCTGACAAGAAATCAAAAAGATGTTGCTTCAAACGCAGTGGCGTAAATCCATCATAAGCCGTCAGCTTTGCAGCGACATCATCAAGCGTCCAACGATCATTTGCCCCCGGCAAACCAGCCACGATATTTGAAGCCAACCGCGCCCGAGCTTCATTATCCAGTTCTCGCCAACGTTTGCGTGCGGCGTCTTGCAGAAATTCTGAATAGTCTTCTTCTGCGCCAACACGGTTGAGAAGGAACAGGTCGAAAACAACAAAATCAACCAGATCAAACCGCATCGCCGTTCCGCCGTTTGCCAAGGGCGCGGCAAGCCGAGTACGTGTCCAATCAAGGACAGGCATAAAGTTGTAACACACGACTCTGAGCCCGTGTTCGGCAAGGTTTTGCAGGCTCTGTCGATACGCCTCTATATGGGCTTTGTAGTCACCAGTTTGGGTTTTTATGTCCTCAGAAACCGGAAGGCTTTCCACGACGTCCCAAGTCAGGGGTTTTGTGGCCTCTATCATTGCTTTGCGAAGGGCTATTTCCTCGCGGTCCCACACTTCACCTGTCGGGATGTGATGCAGGGCCGAGACAATACCCTCGGCCCCGGTTTGGCGCACCTCAGGCAGTGTGATTTCATCTGCTGGACCGAACCAGCGCCAGGTTTGCCGCATCACAATCTACCCTTAGTCCATCCGCAATGTACGAGTGGTTTCCGTGTCAAACAGGTGAATTTCGCCTGGCTCTGGAATGACCGAAATGGTCTGGCCCAGTTCGACGTCTGTTTGCCCCGGCAAATGCAATGTCATAGCGCTGCCGCCTCCCAGGCTGCCATACAGGTAGCTTTCACCGCCCAATTGCTCAACACTTCGGACAGATACCTTTACCCCGCCATCAGCGACTTGCTGCATGTGGTTAGGTCGGATGCCAAGCGTCACCGCTTCGCCTGGGCGTTGCGCATATCCAGTGGCTGGCAAAGCCAAGGTTTCGCCGGTCTCCAGTTCCAAAACTTCGCGATTGTCCGCGGATACATTGCCAGAGATGAAATTCATCTTGGGCGATCCGATAAAGCCCGCGACAAAGATGTTGTCGGGACGGTTATAAAGATCCAGTGGGCGGCCAAACTGCTCCAGTTCACCAAGGCGCAAGACAGCGATCTTATCCGCCATAGTCATCGCCTCGACCTGATCATGGGTCACATAGATCATGGTATTGCCCAGTCGGCGGTGCAGAGCGGCAATCTCTCCACGCATATCCACGCGCAGCTCCGCATCAAGGTTCGACAAGGGCTCATCGAAAAGAAAGACGCGCGGTTCACGGACAACCGCGCGACCGATAGCAACCCGTTGCCGCTGCCCCCCGGACAGGTCCTTTGGGCGACGATCCAAGAGCATGTCGATTTGCAGCATCTTGGCGACGCCATCGACCTTCTCATTGATCTCGGCGCGGGGCGTGTTGATGTTTTCCAACCCAAAGGAAAGGTTCTGGCGCACGGTCATATGTGGATAGAGCGCGTAGCTTTGGAACACCATCGCCAGCCCGCGATCGGCGGCAGGGATCGAGTTCACAACCTCTCCACCAATGACAATGTCCCCATCCGTGATGGGCTCCAGTCCAGAAATCATACGCAGCAAAGTTGATTTCCCGCACCCCGACGGTCCAACAAACACGCAAAATTCGCCATGTTGGATATCAAGATCAATGCCCTTGATCACCTCGACCACGCCATAAGACTTGCGGGCCTGTTTCAGTTCGATACTTGCCATATCAATTATCCTTTCGCGCTTACTTGCCGCCCGTTGAGGCGATGCCAGTGGCGATATATTTCTGCAGGAACATGAACACTGTCGCGATGGGCAGCAGCGTCAGAACAGTCATTGCCAAGAGGCTGGACCAGTCTGTCGTCAGTTCCCCTTGGAACGAGTTCAGCGCCAGTTGCAGAGTGAAGTTTTCGGTCTGGGTCAACACGATCAGTGGCCAGAGGAAGTCATTCCAGCGCCACATAATCGCAAGGATGGCCAGAACCGCGATGGCAGGTGCCGATAGCGGAATGATGATCCGCCAAAAGATCTTCCATTCGCTGGCTTTGTCCATTCGGGCCGCGTCAAGAATTTCATCCGGTATGGTGATCATGTATTGCCTGAGCAAGAACACCCCCGTCGGTGTTGCCGCCCCCGGTATGATGACCCCCCATAAACTGTTGAACATGCCAAGTTCCGTCACGATCAGGAATAACGGCACGAGGACAACCGTCTGTGGGATCATTAGTGTTCCGACGACCAACAGCAGCACCGCCGTTCGCCCGCGAAATTCGTATTTCGATAGGGCAAAGGCCGCCATCGAATTGACCAACAACATCAAAAGCGTTGCTGTCACTGTGATGAAGGTCGAATTCCAGAAAAACCTGAGGAAGTTGAACCGTTCAAACAGCGACGTATAGTTTTCCGTCGCCAGTGAAAATTCTTCGACCGGTTCACGGTTGGCAATGTTGACCCTTAGCCGTTCTTCCGGGTTCAGCGGATCGATCATTTGCGCCTGATTACCAACCCGACGCAGTTGCGCCAGCGTCATGCCCTCATATTCACCGGCGGTCATCACGAAAAGCGGCAGCGCGTCGTCATACCCATCAACTTCAACTGTTTGCTGTGCATAGGGCAACAATGTCGGCGGGAAGCGTTGCAGGTCGGCTTCGGTTTTGAAGCTGGACAACACCAGCCAAACAACCGGCCCGAACATCAAGAAGATACCGGTGCACAGATAGGCGTAAGACACCCAGTCAGTCCAATGCAGTCGGGTAGAGCCGCGTGTCGCGGTCAGAAAATCCCAGATCTTACCCATCGACGTTCCTCCGGTTTACCCACAATTGAATGAGAGTGAGGATCACAAGGACAATAGCCACCAAAAGCGATGCAGCCGCAGCCAAACCAAAGAGGCGCGGTGCCCCGGCAAAGCCTTCCTCGTAGATATATTGAATGATAAATGTGGTCGCTGTGCCCGGTCCGCCACCCGTGAAGGCATAGATCTCGTCGAAGGTTTGGACCCCTTTGATCAGGGCCAGTACCAGGACAACCAACATCGTCGGGGACAAGAGTGGCAGAGTAATTCGTCGAAACGTTCTCCAAGGGCTGGCCCGGTCCATCAAGGCCGCTTCATACACATCGCGAGGGATGGCTTGCAGTCCGGCCAATAGGATCAACGTGTAAAACCCCATATGCGCCCAGACAGAGATGAAAACGGACCATGTAAAAGCCCATTGCGCATCAACCAGCCAGTTATAGCCCCCGATGCCAGTCCAATCGAGGAACGCGTTCAACACGCCTTCGCGCTGCAAAATCCACTTCCAGATCAGCGCAACCACGACGGGCGACAACAAAACCGGAAAGAAAAACACCGAGCGGAAGAACCCGCGAGCCCGAATTTTTCCGTTCAAAATAATGGCCGTCAGCAAGGCAAACCCGACCATCGCGCCAACCTGCAAAGTCACGAACCATGTCGTGTTCCAAACGGCGCGCCAGAATTTGTCTTCGCGGCAGGAGTTCGGATCGAGAAAGTTTTCGCAATCCGTCAACGTCACGAAATTTCTGAGGCCAACATTGGGTCGGTCTGCCAACAGGACATTATCGCCGCCTGTCATCGCGTATGACACATTCAAAATAACGGGCAGAAACGCGAACAAGCCGAATAGAATAAGGTTGGGCAGCAAAAACACCCAAGCCAGTTTGTTAATCCCGAGGAGACGCTGAAGCGCCAGCATCGGAACCTCAACGATCCGCATGATCGGTGACAATATTTGTAGCATGGACCCCTCCCTGCCCTTGCGAATTGCCCCCCGCGCGTCGATGCGCGAGGGACAGTCTTTGATTGGAAGTGCTTAGTTGGCTTCAGCCATTGCAGCAGCAAGATCAGATGCCGCGCGCTCCATGGCTTCTTCCACGGTCAGCTCGCCAACGATGGCTTGGCTCAAACGCTCAACCGTGATGCCGAACATTGCACGGTTGCCTGGGTAGCCCTGGTAGGCAAAGGCAATCGGAGATACGTCAGGCAAAGCACCAGCAAAACCGTTCAGCGCACCTTGTGCGCCGGCCGATACGCCTTCGTAGTCAACGCCCGCTGCCGCTACACCAAGGTGTGCAGGCAGGTTACGGGTGCGTGCGGTGGCTTCGGCATAGATGTCTTCCTGTGCAAGGAAGTCGATGATCGCCGCGACAATCTCGGGATGTTCAGTGTCGCTGAACCCTACGATGCCAGCGCCGCCGGGCATGCCGGAACAGGCACCTGCAGGACCACAAGGGCTGTCTACAACTTGCCAGTCGAAGAAGTCACCGATGTTCTCTTCCATGCGGCCAACCTGCCACGAACCGGAATAGTAGAACACAAGTTCACCATTGATGAACTCCTGTGCCGCATCCTGATAGGTTGCACCGCCCTGACCGGCCCAAACGTCACGCGCAAAGGTGCCGTCATTGTTCCACTCAACGAATTGTTCGACATAGGCGGTAAAGCCGTCGTCCACCAACATCGCGTTGCCATCCGCATCGAAGAGCTGCGCGCCGTAGGAAATTGCGGGGCCCGCCACACGGTGGCCGGACCGGTCAATCGCCATTGGGAAATCTGTGCCGGTTGCTTCTGCAACCGCACGAGAGGCCGCTGCCCAATCTTCCCAGGTTGCGCCTTCGCCCGGCATTTCAACACCGGCCTGCTCAAACAGCGTCGCATTGACGAATGGGCCGGTGATAGTCAGCTGGCTGTGCATGCCGTTGATTGCATCGCCACCATCCGGGCCACGATACCAGCTCAGCGTGTCGCCAAAGCTGGATTCCCAATAATCGCGATCCACATAGGGCGCGAGGTCGAGGTAATATTCGCTAAGACCGCCAAGGTCGGTCACTTTGGCGATGTCAGGGCCGTTGCCGGAAGCCAACTGAACCGGCAAGTTCTCAAGGATGGCCTGGTAGGGCACAATGTCGACGATCACGTCAACGCCGGGGTTGTCTGCTTCAAAGCGTGTCAGCAGGTCTTCATACACTTCGCATTCATTGCCGTCCGTCGAGCACATGAACCGAATTTCCTGCGCCGAAGCCATACCGGCCGAAAGGCCAAGCACGCTTGCAAGAGCAGTGGTCATTAATACTTTATTGGTCATTTTGGGTCTCCTCCCTAAAGGTCCTATTTCCGTCTTTTCATAATCAGGCGACATCAGGCATCCAGCCCGCATAAAGCGCTGATCCTTTTTGCAATGGCAGTCTTATATCGCTGCCTTCGCGCGCCGATCGGTAGATCGCTGTCACCAGCTCGATTGACCGGCGCCCGTCCTTCAATGTCACTTCGCGTCCACCTTTGCCCTCCAATGCATCGGCAACCGCGTTTAGATACCCGGCAAAGCCGGATTTCACCTCTGGCACGTTGGCCAAAATCGCATCGACCTGCGATTGCGTGACAGGCGCGCGGGCGGTGAAGGTCCACTCGTCCTCAGCCGGTGTATAGGGGGCCGAGCCGCTTTCTGCGGAGAGCCCCTCGAAACAGAATCTGAGGCGGCTGGAATCATCACCAGAGCCGAGCGTAACACAGCTTGTCGCTAACGCACCGTTTTCCATGCGGAAGCTCAGGGCGGCGCAATCTTCGGTTTCAATCTCGTTCACCCGGACATCCGTACGCGCAAAAACCGAGGCAACCGGCCCAAGAAATCTGGTCAACAAGTCATGCGAATGGATGGCATGGCCCAGAAGCGCCCCGCCAGACTCACCCGACCATGTCCCGCGCCACGGAATGGCATAATAATCCGCATCGCGATTCCAATGGGTTTCCAGGCTGGCCACGTAGGGCTTTCCTGTCAGGCCTGCATCGATCAAAGCATGTAACTTGGCGGTCGCCGGACCGTAACGATACTGAAAAACCGGGAACACATTCTTTCCGGTCTGTTCTGCTGCAGCCTCCAGCGCATCGGCCTCTTCCAGTGATCGCACGATCGGTTTTTCGCAGATCACGTGCTTTCCAGCTTCAAGCGCCATCAGAGAGACCGAGAAATGTAGATGCGGCGGCAGGCAAACGTCGATAAGATCGATCTCGGGATCGGCTAATACGGCTTCCAAGTCATTGGAGATTGAAATGCTCGGATCATCCCCAATGGCCGCTCGTGCACGGTCCGTGTCTAACTCGCAAAACGTCGAAACTGCAAAACGGTTTGGCAGGGCGCGATACCCTTTTAAATGCTCGGCCCCGATGCCGGCACCTATGATCGCCACGCGGATCATGCGCGCGCCTCAGCCATTGCCTGTGCCTCTAAGGCCAATTCGCAAACTTTGAACGCATGCGCCTGTGTCATCGCTGTCTCGGTGCGGTTGCGGATGTCGTCAATCAAGCGTCCAAAATAGGGAAGGCCAGCATCTGAGGCGTCGATGCGTTCGCAGCGATCACCCGTCACAAGGATCAGGTGATCTGTCCCCTCATGACCAAAATCGCAATATTTGCGTAGCTCGATATAGCCTTCAGTGCCCAGGATCGTCAGCCGCCCGTCGCCCCAAGTGGGCAGGGCATCGGGTGTGTACCAATCAACGCGGATATATCCGTGACCCTGATCGCTGCGAAGCGCGACCTCGCCAAAATCCTGCAATCCAGGATCATCAGAGTTGGCATAATTGGCAACGCTGGCCATGCAGATCTCAGCGTCGGCCGAACCTGTGAAATAGAGGAACTGGTCGATCTGATGGCTGGCAATATCTGTGATGATGCCGCCGTAGGCTTCACGATCAAAAAACCAATCAGGTCTCGACGCGCGGTTTAGCCGATGAGGCCCCAAACCAACAGTTTGCACCACTTTGCCAATGGTCCCGTTTGCAACCAAATCTGAGGCTAAGGTGACTGCTGGAACCTCAAACCGCTCTGAAAAATCGACCGACCAAATGCGCCCAGTGCGTGCCACACATTCTTTAATCGCGTTCAGCTGATCTTGCGTCGTGCAGCCAGGTTTGTCCGTCATCACGTCCTTGCCCGCCTCCATTGCCCGCAAGGCCCAGGCCGCCCGATCCTTTGGGATGCCGGATAACAAAATCAGTTCAATGGATGCATCACCCAATAATTCGTCGGCTGAACTGGCTTTAAGCACATCAGGGAAGCGTTTGGTAAAGCCGTCTTCGGTATTGGGGGCACCCTCAGTCCACCACCCAGCAAACTGGGCCCCGGCATCTATCATGTTCTGTGCCATGCCAAAGATATGGCGGTGGTCGATGCCAATGGCAGCGAATTTCAATGGGGCACTCATAAAGGCAACTCCTGAACCGAACCAGTATTTGCTGCACGGGTTATGGCATCAATCAGATCATGAGCGGGCAATGCCGCCTCTCCGGGAATGGCCGGGGCGCGGCCCGTCGTCAGGGCGTTCGAAAAATCCTCGATCACGCTTTGGTGCCACGCATAGGTGAAAGCCATCGGATCAGCCCCGCCTCCGGTAGCCGCATCCTCGCCCAAAACCTCTTCTCGTCCATCGCGCCAGGTGATCTGCAGCTTGCCAGATTCCAGATGAAGGCTGGCATCATCAAAATGCAGAGTGATAGATTCCGCGGATCCGGGAAAACTTGCAGTGCTTGCTGTCAGCGATCCAATGGCCCCGGAAGTGAATTCCAAACCAGCAACAACGAAATCTTCAGCCTCCATTTGGTGAAACCGCGTCGTCTTTGCCATCGCGCGAACGGATTTGACTGTTCCTGTCAGACTAAGCGCGAGGTCAATTGTGTGGATCGCCTGCGAGATCAATACGCCGCCTCCGTCGCGGCCATAGGTGCCACGCCCCGGTTCGTCATAATAGGCTTGCTCACGCCACCAGGGCACCGCAATCTCAGCTAAGCCGAGCGGCCCGAAAGAGTGCGAGGCGACGAGTTTCGCAGCGGCCAATGACGCCGCACGCATCCTGTGCTGAAAGACGATACCCAGCCGGACGTTGGCGTCTTGGCAGATTTGAATCACCTCTCTCGCCTCATCTGCGTTCCGCCCGACAGGTTTTTCCAAAAGGATGTGCTTTCCAGCTTCGGCCAAGGGGCGAACGATATCTGCGCGGGCATTGGGTGGCGTCAGAACAATCGCGAAATCCACGCCGGGATCGGCTGCTACCTCTGCCAAGTCAGAATAAACTCGCAACCGACGGTCGGTGACTTCGCTGGCCAAGGCCTCGGCGCGGTGACCGCTGCGCGACTGAATTCCAATCAGGTCCGTGTTCGATGCTTCCAGGCAGGCCGCAACATGAGTTCGGGCAACCATGCCCGCACCAATCAACACAGCCGTTTTCGGTCTGGTTTGAGTCATACCCTACCTGAACTCCTCCCAAGTTGCCCCCATCAGACATACCGGTATACCGGTTGTCAACTTAATTACATACCGGTATACAGGAATATACCGACATCCCTGCGAAGGAGCCTTTGACGTGAACCGCAAAACGCCTGCCCTTGATGCAGCGGCGATGCCTGTCCCGCCATTGGACCTAAACAGGCCCGCGGCCGAGCAGATTTTCACGTCTCTAAAAGCCGCGATTCTATCGACCCGTTTGACGCCCGGGCGCATGATTTCGGAAAACGAGGTTGGGCAGTTATTTGGAGCTAGTCGAACACCGGTACGAGAGGCCTTTTCGCTGCTTCGTGAAGACGGGTTGCTGATCACCCGTCCAAGCCGTGGCACATATGTGTCAAAGCTGTCGGAAAAGCAGATCCGCGGAGCCCAGTTTTTGCGGGAAGCGCTGGAAGTTTCCGTTGTCGAACGGCTTTGCCTAGAGGGGCTGAAGGACATCCACCGGACGCGTCTGGTCAAGGCGCTCGAGTTGCAAAAACGGGCAATGCAGGCGGGAGACACCTCTGCATTTCAGGAGCAAGACGACCGGTTCCATGCCATCTTGGCCGACGCCACCGGTTTTGAGCGCATAGAAAATCTTCTGATAAAAGAAAAGTCCGTACTCGATCGCTTACGTGTCCTGTCGCTTGATGACACTAACCAGATGGAGCAACTGTTCAGTGAGCACACTGGTATATTTGAAGCCATCGAAAACGGCTATTCCGGGCAGGCCGTCGATCGGATCAAGCGCCACCTTCGGCGCGTTCTGAAAACACTGTCGCAACTGATTGAGGCCAATCAGGACTATTTTGAATAAGCCCCCGGAGGCCAATGTGACCCACTTGCCACCGCAAGCCCAAGCGATCTATGAAACTGTCCAGGGGTTATCGATCATCTCACCCCACGGGCATTGCGACCCGAGCTGGTGGGCAGATGATTTGCCCTTTCCTGACCCCGCAGAATTACTGATTATTCCCGATCACTATGTTTTTCGGATGCTGTATTCACAGGGTATTCCGCTTCAAAAGCTGGGTGTTGGTGTTGCTCGGCAAGACCGGAATCCACGCGAGATTTTCCGGCTATTTGCATCCAATTGGCACTTGTTCTTAGGCACACCCAGCCGGGGCTGGCTTAACCATACATTTCGGAACTTGCTTGAAATAGAAACACCCCTGTGTGCGGACACATCCGATGCTATATTCGATCAGATTTGCCAGAAGATCCAATCACCCGATTTTCGGCCACGTGCTCTATTTGACCGGATGAACATTGACGTGCTCGCCACTACGGATGCTGCGACCGACCAATTGAGCACCCATTCGGCGATCCATGCTTCAGGCTGGACGGGCCGCATCATTCCAACATTTCGACCCGATGATATCTTGAATCCCGCGCGCCCCTCCTACGCATCAAGCTTGCAAGAATTGGCTGAGCAAACCGGCGAAGACGTAACTGAGTACGCCGCCTTCCTGCGTGCGATCTCAAAACGGAGGGAGTTTTTCCGGCAAATGGGGGCCACCGCGACCGATCACGACGTTCCGATCCCCATTACAAATTGGTTGAGCAAAAGCGAAATCAACGACCTGCATGCCCGGGCCTCTCTCGGTACTCTGAACGAAGATGAGTGCACTCGTTATTACGGTCACTTGCTGATTGAGATGGCCCAAATGGCCGCTGATGATGGAATGGTGATGCAAATCCATGCGGGTAGCCGTCGAAACACGAACCCGGCATTAATGAGCCAGTTCGGGCCGGACATGGGTGCTGACATCCCATTGGCTGTGAATTGGGTTGACGGTCTTCAGGATTTGTTGGCGCGTGTCGGTAATGATCCGAAACTGCAAATCCTGCTGTTCACGTTAGATGAAAGCACTTACGCCCGTGAATTGGCACCGATGGCAGGCCATTGGCCATGCCTAAGGATCGGACCACCCTGGTGGTTTCATGACAGCCTAAATGGAATGCGCCGTTACTTTGACAACGTGGTCGAAACGGCCGGGTATTTCAACCTGGCCGGGTTCAATGATGACACGCGGGCATTCCTGTCGATACCCGCCCGCCACGACACGTGGCGCCGCGCCGTGTCGATTCACTTGGCGGATCAGATCGAACGTGGCGCAATGGTTCAATCCGATGCCCTGCGACTTGCTCCCTACCTCTGCCGCGATCAGGCCATTGATGCCTACCGACTGCCCGGCGAAAGGTCGGCGTGATGCCACGTATCCTTCACCTTGGCCTAGGCAACTTCCACCGCGCCCATCAGGCCGCTTATACGGCGAATGCTGGTGGCGGTTGGAATATCACTGGCGTTGCAATGCGTAACCGGCGTTTGCGTGATCAGATGCAAGCGACCGACGGACACTATGGTCTTGGCATCCGCAGCGTCGATGGCCTGAATGTTCAGGATATTTCGGTTCACGACCGGGTTCTGCTTGCCTCTGAGGATCCACAGTTGGTGATCGATGGCTTCGCGGATCTTGATCTGCATATCGTGACCATGACTGTCACTGAAAAGGGCTATTTCCTGAACGCAGCCGGCACAGGCCTGAACCTCTCTGCCCCAGAAATCGCCGCAGACCTAGAGGGCAGACCGGCCAAAACGGCTGTCTGCATGTTGGCAAAAGGCTTGGCAAAAAGGGCGCAGGCCGGTGCGCAACCGTTAACAATCATCAGTTGTGACAATCTGTCTGGCAACGGGACAAAGCTGCACAGGGCTGTTGTGGATTTCGGAACAGCAGCAGGCCTTTTTGATGCGCCAGATATCGCGCCTTGGACATCATTTCCCAACACAATGGTCGACCGCATAACGCCGGCAACCACGCCTGACGTGGTCGCTGAAATTGAGGGCCACACTGGCACGCACGCCCCTAACGCGGTCCTGACGGAAGAATTTTCCGAATGGATCATCGAGGATGATTTCGCCGGTCCTCACCCAGATTGGCAAACTGCAGGCGCCGAATTTGTGAAGGATGTGGAACCCTATGAACTGAGAAAACTGCGCTTTTTGAATGCCGCCCATTCTTATCTAGCCTATGCCGGATCCATTAAGGGCCACACCTACGTGCATGAGGCAATTGAAGACCCAGAACTTCGGCAAGGTGTCGAGCGTTTGTGGGACGATGCCGCCGCAACGGTGCCGGTCGAGATTGAAGCGACCTTGACAGACTATCGGGCGGCCTTGATTAATCGGTTTTCAGTTCCGGAGATGCGGCACGAGCTGGCCCAGATTGCCATGGATGGCAGTCTGAAACTCACAGAACGGATTGTTCCCATCATTTTGGCAAATTGTCAGGCTGGCCGCCCGTCTCCTGGGGCTGAGGCCGCATTTGATGCATGGGTGCGCTATGTCAAAGACGCATCTGCAAAGGGCGACGCTATTGCCGACGCACAGGCCGACCGACTGCAATATCTTCTAGAAGAATTAGATAGCAGCACAGCGAACGAGGCGTTGGCCGACCTTGTCGGCCTATCCGATGGCGACAGGGCCTAAGCGTCCACCAACCCTTGCTGCAAAAACGACAAGACGGCCTGTCGCATTTCTGGCGTTTCGCGGTGATCAAGTTCGGAATCAACAAAGAACGACAATTGATCGCTTGCCTCGGCCTTTGCAAAAGCCGTTTCGAGATCTTTCCGTCCTATCTCAAAGGCCGATGCTGGCGTGGACCAATCCTGAAGACCCGCACAGATCATCAAAGCCCGAGGTGCTGCAAGCCCGGCAATTTCGCCGGTGCTGTATTTGGCAACTAGACCCGGGACCGTCATGTAGTGACCGTGCCCATCATGAGCACGCAGATCAATGAGGGTTTTCAGGTCTGCAAACGAGCACAGCGCTGCCGCCGCCTTCACGCGCGGATCAAGTGCAGCCAGCCACCAGGCATGCGTGGAGCCCATCGAAAAACCCAATGCGCCAAGGCGGTTAGCGTCAATCACATCATAGCCTGAAAGAAACCCAAGGGCCTGCTGCAATTCACTCAGCATTTGCCCAAAGAGCGTTTTCCCATGCCAGGCTAGAGTTTTGCTTAGTTCGCTCTCGACAGGTGTCTGCCGGCCACCAAAGCATGGCATATCCAGACACAAGGACGCACAGCCTAAAGATTTCAGCGCGGGCCCATATGGCCCTTGCAGCGAACTGCGGCCCTCGGTCAACTCCGTGCGACCCATCTGGTATCGATTGCCATGCGCATGACAATAAATCACCGCCGGGACTTTGGCGTGCCCCGGTGCAGGCCGCAAGAACCGAGCGGGGATATGATCGCCCCCGGAGGTAAAGAAGGTCAGATCGCTTTGAAGCCAATCCTCAAATTGAGATGAATCGCCATCCTGAACATCAACGAATTGAGATTCCGGGAACGTCCCGCCTAGAAGTGCCTGTAGGTCGTCCCGCATTGCCGCTCCGTTTCACGCAGGCTCAGCCTGCGGCGGCAAAATTTCCGAACTGGCCGCCGAAGAAGAGCAGTGGCGTGCCTTGCCGAACCGAAGCCCGCAAAACACGTGCGACGATGATCGCATGATCTCCGCCGTCATATTCGGCATAGCGTTCACATTCGAACCGTGCAAGGCAGCCGTCGATCAGCGGTGCGCCTGTTTCGCCCTCGCCCCATTCGGCCGCGTCAAACGCGTGGGGGGAGGCTGCAAAAGCCCGGCAAAGAGGCATCTGTTCTTCAGCGAGAATGTGAATGGCCATATGCTCCGCCTCTGAAAAAAACGGAAACCGGCGTGACGTTTTTGACGCTGACCATAGGACAAGCGGCGGGTCCAGTGAGACTGAGGAAAAACTATTCGCAGTGATGCCCACGGGACCGGCATCAGTCTGAGTTGAGACGATCGTCACACCCGTTCCAAACCGCGACAACGCCCCGCGCAGTTCGCGCGCCATTTCGGGACCCGGACAAAAATGTTCCATCGGATTGGCCATGGTCATGGAACCTCGTGCCCCTGTGCTGCGGTCAGGATCTCGAACCAGCTTTCGCGATCAAGCTCAACTTTGGACGCGTCCGAGATTCTGGCAATACGATCAAGGTTGTTTGTTCCCATGACAGGCGCCAGTTTTGCCGGATGGGCCAGCAACCATGCCACCGCCACAGCCGTTGCATCGACGCCTTGCGCTTTGCCGATACGGTCAAGAGCGTCGCGAACGGCGGCACCTTCTGCGCCAAACAATCGCCCGCCCCCTAATGGAGACCAAGCCATGGGCCGGATCGCCTTTTCCTGCATCCACTGGATGTCGCCCTCAATGAATGGGGCGTAATTCAGAACACTGGCCTCGATCTGGTTGGTGCAGAGAGGTGTCGACATCGCCGATTGCAAGAGGTTCCAATCATGGAATTTGAAATTCGATACCCCGACCGAGCGCACCTTGCCCGACGCAACCAACCCGTCTAACGCTTTGCCGGTTTCCTCGTGATCCATGAAAGGATCTGGGCGATGAACCAACAAAAGATCAATCCGATCGGTGGCCATGTTGGTCAGTGAGGCCTCAACGGACGCGGTGATGTGAGCGGCAGATGTATCGTAGTACTTTAACCGCTTGTCAGAATATTTCCCGATCGGAGCCACGATATCGCATTTGGTAACGATCTCAATCTGTTCACGCAGCGCAGGTGCGGCCTTCAACGCGCCCCCCAAAACAGCCTCGGCACCATAGTCGCCATAAATATCGGCCTGATCCATCGTCGTAATGCCTTGGGCAAGGCAGGCTTCAATCTTGGACTGCACATAGGCGGGCGAGGTGTCGGAATCGTCAGCCACTCGCCACATCCCATAGACAAGGCGGCTGATTTCCAACTGGCCGGAAAGGGACAAACGGTCGGTCATTTACGTTCTCCTGCGCCAAGCGGGGTCATCGGGGTTTCAGCCGGAACACGTCCGTATTCATGTGGCAACGAGCAGGTTTTCAGATGCGGCATGACCTTTTCACCGAAATGCTTGCACTCGTCCAAATGCGGATAACCTGAGAAGATGAAGGCGCGCATACCCATCTTCTTATACTCTTCGATCTTTGACATAACCTGATCGACCGATCCGACAAGGGCCGCGCCGCAGCCTGACCGTGCCCGGCCAATTCCAGTCCAGAGGTTTGGCTCAACATATCCGAATTTGTCGGCAAGCTCGCGTGCGCGGGCCTGGTGCGAGACGCCCAGGGAGATGGAGTCATGCGCCCGCTCACGGATGAGCTTGCCATACTCGTCATCCAATTTGCTGACGAGGTAATCTGCGTATTCGCGGGCCTCTGCTTCGGTATCGCGCACGATCATATGAACACGCAAACCATAATCGAGGGTCCGGCCATACCGCTCGGCCACGGCATTCACCGCCTTCATGCGTTCGGCTAGGTTTTCTTTAGGTTCGGGCCACATCAGGTAAACGTCGCAATGTTGTCCGCAAAGTTCCAATGCGGCTGGCGAATAGCCCCCGAAATAAAGCAGCGGCCCGCCAGTTTGATAAGGGCGCGAAGGGTCGGTCGTCAGACCCTCGAAATTGTAAACCTCGCCATTGTAGTTGATCTCATCCTGCGTCCACGCTTGCTTGAGAATTTCGACAACTTCGCGAGATCGCTGATAGCGTTGGCTGCTATCGGCCACCTCTCCGGGGAAGTCGGACGAAATGATATTGACCGTCAGGCGACCCTTAAGCATGTGATCGAGCGTCGCAATAGTGCGTGCCAGCATGATGGGCTGCATTTCACCACAACGCACAGCGGCCAGCATGTTGATCTTTTCCGTGATCGGCGCACAGCCTGCGACAAAGCTGAGTGTATCCTGACCCACCTGATAGGAGGATGGGCAGAGGATGTTCCGAAACCCCTGCTTTTCGGCTTCCTTCAGAATGCCCGAACAATGATCCCAAGAGGACCGCAAGTCACCGTCCGGCACGCCCAGAAACTGGTAATCGTCGGAACACAGCGCGGCGAACCACGACACCTCGGCTGCATCCAGATCCTGGGACGTAATGGGGACAACTGACATGCGGGTTCCTCCCTGTTGGACCGCTGAATTTTTCTCTTGCCTAGCACTCCGAAAAAGGTAAATCAATGATGTATCAATTTTTGATGCGCGAACAAACATGACCCAAGAACAGCCCTCTGGGGCGCTGCCAATTTATCTACAAGTCAGCGAGATGCTGATCCGCGACATCGCTGCCGGGACCTTGGTCGATGGCAGCCGCTTGCCACCCGAACGTGACATGGCGAAGTCCCTTGACATCTCTGTCGGCACTTTGCGTAAGTCATTGGCAGAACTTGAGAAACGTGGCCTTTTGGATCGTCGGCAAGGGTCCGGGAATTACATTCGCGCAACCCAGTCTCCAGAAGGGATATATGCCTTTTTCAGGCTGGAACTGGTCAACGGAACCGGCCTGCCCACAGCGCAGGTTCTAGATGTGACGCGGATGAAAAAGCCCGATCACCTTCCGCAATTTGGTAGATCAATTGATGCACATAGGATTCGACGGATCCGATTCCTCGACAAAACTCCAGCCGCAGTGGAAGAGATCTGGCTTGATGGCTCTTACGCCAAAACTTTGACGGCTGGGGAATTGTCCGAGTCGCTCTACCTGCACTACCGCGAGGCTCTCGACCTGTGGATCACCGGCTTCGATGACAGCGTGGGTGTGGCCCCCTGCCCGGATTGGGCCCCCATCGAATTCGGCGTCACGCCTGGCGCAGCCTGCGGAATAGTCGAGCGCCACAGCCGCGCCCGGGACGGCGCAATTGCAGAAGTTTCCCGCAACTGGTTTGACAGTAACGTCGCACGCTATGTCGCGCGCATGAGGTAATGAGAACAATGACAGACACGCTCAAATACGGCATCATTGGCTGCGGCATGATGGGGCAAGAACACATCCGCAACATTGCTTTGCTGGACAATGCCGAAGTGGCAGCAATCTATGAACCCGATGCAGGAATGAGGTCTGAAGCGGCGCAGCTTGCACCGCAGGCGCGGTTCGCAGACAGTATTGGTGACCTGCTGGCAACAGCAGATATCAATGCTTTGCTGATCGTTTCCCCCAACTATTGCCATGTTGACCAGTTGGAAGAAATCGCCCGCACCCGGCCCCTTCCAATTCTTATAGAAAAACCCCTCTATACCGATCCCAATGATGAAGCGCGGGTTGAAGCTCTTAATCAGTCTTATCCGCAACTTATGTGGGTCGCGATGGAATACCGTTATATGCCACCGATTGCCGCCTTCCTTGAAATGGCCAAAGAGGTGACCGGTGGCATCCGGATGTTGACCATCCGCGAACACCGGTTCCCCTTTCTGGTTAAAGTCGGGGACTGGAACCGGTTCAACAAAAACACCGGCGGTACGCTGGTCGAAAAATGCTGCCACTTCTTTGATTTGATGCGGCTGACGATCGGAGCGGAACCTGTGCGCGTTATGGCTTCGGCTGCCCAGGATGTGAACCATCTTGACGAAACCTATGACGGAATGGCGTCCGATATATGGGACAATGCCTATGTCATTGTCGATTTTGACAATGGCGCCCGCGCGATGCTGGAACTCTGCATGTTTGCCGATGGGTCAAAATACCAAGAAGAAGTCTCGGCGGTTGGCGCAAAAGGAAAGATTGAGGCGCTTGTCCCTGGTCCGTGGCGCATCCGGCCAGAAGAATTTGGCGAACAGCCCGTACCAAAACTGATCGTTAGTCCGCGCGCCCCCCAAGGCCCCAAGGAAATTGACATTCCTGTGGATCCCGCGCTTTTGCAAGCAGGCGACCACAATGGATCAACTTTCTACCAGCATCAGCTATTTGCCCAAGCCATCAGAGCGGGCGGTCGGCCCGCTGTCTCCATGCAAGACGGCGCGATAGCGGTGCGCATGGGGATGGCAGCCCAGGAATCCGCCCGAACCGGTAAGGCGGTATTGCTTTAAGGCTCTGTTTAGGTACCAAGATTATGGTCGGCCCCAGTTCATACATGGGGTCGATCTATGTCCGCGCAAAACGATATGCGCCCGATTATCATCAAGAAGGTCAAAAAGGTCAGCGGCGATGGCCACCACGGCGGCGCTTGGAAGGTCGCCTATGCCGATTTCGTGACCGCGATGATGGCATTTTTTATGCTGATGTGGCTGCTGAACGCGACAACGGAACAACAGCGCAAGGGCATTGCCGATTATTTCAGCCCGACTGTCCCGATCAGCCGAATTTCCGGCGGGGGTGATGGTTCTTTTGGTGGTGACAGTCCCTTTTCGGAAACGGTCGTAGCCCAGAACGGCACTGGGGCCTCGGACCGACGGCCAACCGAGGGTCGACAGGCCATGGGCATGTCTGGCGCCGACCACAATTCTCACCAACTAGAAACCGCGATGCTTGGAGATATCGAGGATAGCTTGTTGGATGGGGGTGGGGACTCGCGCTTGACAGATGGCGCGCTGGACCAGGTACAGACGCGCCTGACGGATGTTGGGTTGATTATCGAGATCTACGCAAGGCCCAACGCACCGCTTTTCCTGGCCGATGACGCCGGGCTTCAGCCCTGGATGCTGGACCTGTCGGCTTTGATTGCGTCCCTTATGACTGCGATCGACAATCCAGTGGCCATTGGTGCCCACGTGCGCGCGGGACCAATTGTTGCGGCCACCGATACCGGCTGGGAGCGTACAAACAGGCAGGCGCAGCTCGTTCGCGAAGCGCTGGAGGCAGCCGGGCTGGCGCCGGAACGGGTTGTTCGGGTCATCGGCCATTCCGATCGAACACCTGCGGTTGAGAGCATCATGGATGTTCGGAATGACCGAATTGAACTGACGATCATCCGAAACTTCCCATAAAAAACAATCAATTTTATTTATTAGGTCGCCGTTAAATCGACATGTGGTTGGGTCGGAGCTGAGAAAAAGAGATGCAGCAGAAAGGCGCATTCCATGACCATTTCCTCTTCGCTCAATACCGGTGTCGCTGGCCTCAATGTGAACGCAAGCCGCCTGGCTACAATTTCCGACAATATCGCGAACTCTGGCACTTACGGCTACAAGCGGGCCGTAACCAACTTTCAATCCATGGTGATTACTCAGGGCGAAGGCAGTTATTCCGCTGGCGGCGTTCGAGTCATTACCGGTCGGATGATCGACCAGCGCGGCACTCTGATTACAACGAACAACCCCACTGACCTTGCTATTGGTGGTCGCGGAATGTTGCCCGTCACAACCTCTGCAGCTTTGGACGACCAGACCAGCAACTACCCGGTGATGTTGGCAACGACAGGTTCGTTCCGCCCTGATGCCGATGGCGTGTTGCGGACGGAATCTGGGCTGGTCCTGATGGGCTGGCCCACGGGAAACGACGGTACTGTTCCCACCTTTCCAAGAGACACAACAGAAGCGCTGGAGCCCGTTCGCGTCAACGCTAACCAATTCGCGGGCGACCCAACAACTCGCATGGAATTGACCGTCAATCTTCCGGCAACTGCGACCTCCACCGGATCCAGCGGCGACCCTCTAACCATGTCGACCGAGTATTTTGACAATATGGGCACGTCACAGGTGCTGACCGTCACGTACACACCAACAGTTCCGGCCAGCGGCAGTTCCAACGAATGGACGATGGTCATTACCGATTCCGCGTCTGGCGGGGCTACGATCGGCGAATACACTCTGACCTTCGATGACGCCCGCGGGAATGGCGGGAATTTGGCGGCCGTCGCCACAACCTCGGGCGGCGCTTATGACACGAGCAACGGTACAATTTCGGTCAACGTGGATGGTGGCCCGCTGGAAATTTCCATTGGCGCATTGGGTGAGGCCTCCGGTCTGACGCAGCTGTCGGACACGTTTGCCAACGCCCCCGTGGTGAAAGACGGGTCGCCTGTTGGCAACCTTACGTCAGTCGAAGTTGATCCTCAGGGCTATGTCCACGCCATCTACGACAGTGGCTTTACCCGTGCGATCTATCAGGTGCCAGTGGTCGACGTTCCTAACCCCAATGGACTAATCCCCTTGAACAACCAAGCCTATCAGATCTCACCCGACAGCGGATCATTCTTCCTATGGGATGCAGGCGACGGGCCGACCGGCGATATCGTGGGCTTCGCACGCGAGGAATCCACAACGGATGTCGCCGGGGAACTAACACAATTGATACAGACTCAACGCGCCTATTCCTCCAACGCCAAGGTCATCCAGACTGTAGACGAAATGCTGCAGGAAACCACAAATATCAAACGCTGATATTTGGCTGAGCAATGACCATTTCAGGGGCACTTTCCGCAGCATTATCCGGGCTCACGGCCAACAGCCGTGCCGCTTCGGTAGTGTCTGCAAATGTCGCAAACGCCGGAACAGATGGGTATGGCGTGCGAGAAGTGCACTTGGCAGCCCTTACATATGGCGCGGGCTATGGTGTCCACATCACTGGCATCGACCGTGTTGTCGACCCTGTTTTATTGGGCGAGCGTCGCGCGGCAGAAGCCTCCCTTGGCGAGGCTGGAACCCGCGCGCATGCGCTGCAACGTATCGAGACGTTAATTGGCTCCCCAGATGATGCTAACAGCCTGTCGGCGCATCTGGCAGAGTTTGAAGCACAACTGGTGGGCGCGGCCAGCAGGCCAGATAGCCAGGCGCGACTTGAAGCCGTTTTGCAAAGCGCAAACCGGTTGGTTACCCGCATCAATGACGTGTCCGACGGAATTCAATCGACCAGATTACAGGCGGACAGGGACATCGCCGCCAATGTCGAAGTGTTGAATCGCACCATTGCTGAAATCCACGATCTGAACCGCACTATCAGAACCGCCGTTTCCCGCGGCGACTCCGCGCTTGGCCTAATCGACAAGCAGCAAAGCCTGATCGACGGCATCGCTGAATTGGTTCCGATCCGCGAAGTCCGCGACCAGACCGGTATGGTAAACATATACTCTGCAGACGGCATCGCCCTTTTGGACGGATCTGCAGCTCAGTTTGGTTTCACGGCGTCTGCTGCAATAACTCCTGGAATGACGCTAGAAAACGGCGATCTTTCGGGTCTGACAATCAATGGCCGTGCGGTGGCAACCACCGATACATATGGCTCACTTTCCGGCGGGAAGCTGGCCGGCCTCTTCGCGATCCGTGATGAAATTGGTGTTAAGGCCCAGGCAGAAATTGACGGTGTTGCGCTCGATCTGACAAGCCGCCTCGATTCTTCAACAATTGATCTCACGATCGGGGCAAGTTCGCCCGGGCTTTTCACTGATGCCGGCGTTCTGTCCTCCGCCACTTATGAAACAGGGCTTGCTGCCCGGCTGCGCCTCAATGCGGCTGTCGATCCCGCGCAGGGCGGTGCGCTTTGGCGGATTCGGGACGGTGTTGGGGCAACGGCTGAGGGAAACCCGGGCGATCCAACGCTTATAAACAACATCCTGCTCGCCTTGCAAAACGAACAAACAACGGCGAGCGCAGCCTTTTCAAGCACCACCAGAACCATGTCCGAACTGGTTTCCGATCAGCTGTCTTTGGCTGCCATGGACCGTCAGTTCGCAGATGCGGATTCCAGCCACGCCAATGGCAGCTACCTCGCCCTTCGCGAGGCC
The DNA here is from genome assembly GCA_947495575.1 of uncultured Nioella sp. Classification (GTDB taxonomy): domain Bacteria; phylum Pseudomonadota; class Alphaproteobacteria; order Rhodobacterales; family Rhodobacteraceae; genus CANLZL01. The sequence goes on from CANLZL010000003.1 coordinate 187,632, forward strand.
GAATTGCGTGGCGGCGTGGATACAGATGAACAAATGCAGCGTCTGTTGGAAATCGAAAAGGCCTATGCCGCCAACGCCCGTGTCATCTCAACCATTGACGAGATGCTGGATCAGCTCATGAGGTTATAAAATGACACTGGTTTCCATCGGCGACATGACCCGCAGTTTCCAATTGCGCAGTCAATTCGCGCAAACCAAAACCGACCTCTCAGTCTTCACGAAGGAACTGTCGTCGGGCCAACATTCCGATATGGGAAAGGCTCTTAAGGGGGATTTTTCAGCTCTCAGCGATATTCGCCGCGGCCTTCGAATGAATGAGGCGTACCGATCTGCAGCGGCTGCGGCCGCCCTCATCGCGTCCACGGCGCAATCCGCATTGGACGCCGTCCAATCCAATCTTGACGAAACCGCGCCCGCGCTTTTGGCAGCCGTAGGCGCAGGCACACTGCAACATATGGAGATCGTGGCCGCCAGCGCACCGGACAGGCTTCAATCCATGATCAGCTCAATCAATCAAGAAGCCGCAGGCAGGGCAATTTTCTCTGGCACGGCCACCGATACCCGGCCCCTGATCTCATCAGACGATTTGATGGCGATTCTGGGTCCCATTGCCGATGCGGCTGTCAATTCCGCCGACCTCATCGCAACATTGGACGCATGGTTTCTGGGCTCGGGCGGCGGCTTCGAATTGGCCGCCTATCAAGGGACAACCGGAACGCCCCCGTCATTCAACGTTGCGGAGGGACAAAGCATCTCTAACCCGCTCAGCGCATTGGATGACGGCATCAGAACTGCCCTGATGGGGATGGCGATGGCAAGCCTTGTGGCCGAAGGGCGCGGGCCATCGACAGCGGAGGATAAGGCTGCAATCCTTGAGAAATCCGCTTTGTCGATGATGTCAGGCAACGAAGGTGTGACTCGCTTACGGGCCGACCTCGGCCATGTCGAGGCCCGACTGGAGGAGGCCAGCATTCGCAACCAGGCGGCAAAATCGGTTCTGGAATTGGAATATAACCGCCTGACTGGTGTCGACCCCTACGAGGCAGCCACCAAATTGCAGGAAACACAAACCCGTCTGGAAAGCCTTTACCTGCTAACCACTCGCCTGTCGCAATTGAGCCTGACGGAGTACCTCAGATGACCCGATTTTTGTTGGCCATTCTCCTTTTTATCGTCACGACCGTTTCCAGCATTGCAACGCCAATACGGATCAAGGATCTGGTGGAATTTGACGGTGTTCGGGGCAATGACTTGATTGGCTATGGTCTGGTCGTCGGACTGAACGGCACCGGAGACGGTATCCGCAATTCCCCTTTCACCGAAGAGATTATGGCCAATATTCTTGAGCGCCTTGGCGTCAACGTGAACGGCGAACAATTCCGCCCGCAAAACGTCGCGGCGGTGATCGTAACATCCACTTTGCCGCCGTTTTCACGCGCAGGATCGCAGATCGACATAACCGTGTCAGCCATCGGTGATGCCGATAGCCTGATGGGGGGCACATTGGTCATGACCCCGCTAACGGCAGCAGACGGTGAAATCTACGCCGTTGCACAGGGCAGCGTGATTGCCGGAGGTGCGTCCGTCGCAGGGGATGCCGCCTCAGTGGTCGAAGGTGTGCCGACATCGGGCATAGTGCCGTCGGGCGCCCGTGTGGAACGCGAGGTTGAATTTGAACTCTCTAGCCTGGAGACCATGCGCCTAGCCTTACGAACACCTGATTTCACCACAGCCGGCAGAATTGAAGCCGCCATTAACACCGCCTATGGGCGCAGTGTCGCGGTCATGCTGGATGCCGGAACTGTTGCCCTAAACCTGGCAGCCACCCGCGAGCCGAGCCCGGCCCATGCTGTATTCAGGATTGAAAATATCCTGGTAGAGCCGGAATCGCGCGCGCGCGTTGTCGTGGATCAGCGGTCTGGCACAATTGTCATGGGCGAAGATGTGCGTATCTCTCGGGTTGCCGTCGCCCAAGGCAACCTGACTTTGCGCATTGAGGAAACGCCGCTGGCCGTTCAACCGAACCCGTTTGCAGAGGGAGAGACCGTGGTCTTGCCACGCACCCAGGTGGAGATAGAAGAGGCTCAGGGAAATGGACTGGCCGAGATTGCTGGGGGCACCTCTTTGTCGGAAGTGATTTCCGGGCTGAATGCACTGGGCGTTTCCCCTGGTGACATGATCGACATTCTAAATGCGATCAACGCTTCCGGCGCACTGCATGCAGAACTGATCGTCCGATAGATTCAGGAAAACTCAAACCAGGCAAGCGTTAAACTGGACGGCACCGGATCCGTTTTGCCGGCCGCACCGATCATCGCGGCATCATATGCCGGCGGGTTGCCCGCGCGCAGGCCCCTGGAAGTGCCTTCAAAACACGAGCTTGGATGGAGGATGATTGGTCCCGTAGAACATAGGCAATAACAGCGGGGTGTTCCTCTTCCAAATGCGCGTCCTGCAGACAAGCCGAAATGGCTTGGGCGGTTGACAGCGACGTTGTTGGAGTTGGGCGTGGAGCAGGCGTCGTTTTTGCTGTCGTCCGATCTCGTCGCGATGGAATTTCTTGTTTTTTATCTTCTTCGATCAATAGCCCGGTTTCCCTAAGCCGTTTAATTAACCCAGCGCTTTGCACAGGGGCAGTTTCAGCTGTCACCTCTGACCCGGCTGCCCGCTGCAAGGCATCGCGCAAACGCGGGTCAACTCCAGAGCGGACCAATCTGTCGACTCCCGATGGCCCAAATAGATCCAACAATATCCGCGCTTTTTCAGAGAACTTCTGATCTGTGGATATGGACGGCAGCGACTCGGGTTGTTTTTGCATTGTGGGCTCCTTTCAGAAATAGCTGCGCACCAAGGCGCCAGTAACAAGGGCCCATCCATCCGCAACAACGAAGAAGGCGAGCTTGAAGGGCAAAGATACGATCGCAGGTGGCACCATCATCATTCCCATGGACATGAGAACGGCAGCAACAACCAGATCGATGATAAGAAAAGGCAAGAAGATCAAAAACCCGATCTGAAACGCACGTTCCACTTCACTGAGCATGAAGGACGGGATCAAGATTGAAGGGTGCGGAGTTTCTGAAACGATTTCGTTTCTGAGGTCTGCCATTGAGGCAAGTGTTTCGGGATCTACCCGCATCATCATGAAGTCGCGAAACGGTGCATAGGCCCGGCCGAGGGCTTCTATCGTTTCCATCTGACCCTCTACCAGCGGCGCGATCCCGGCCTGATAGGATGCCTCAAAAACCGGTGACATCACGAAGTAGGTCAAAAACATCGCAAGGCTGACGATCAGCATATTGGGCGGCGATTGCTGCAGACCGATGGCCTGGCGCAGGATCGACAAAACCGTGACGACGAACGGAAAACACGTGATCATGATGGCAAGTCCGGGAGCCAGGCTGAGGACTGTAATCATCGCAATTATCTGCAAGGTTCGCGCAGAGAGAGACGCGCCGTCGCCGAAATCGACGGAAAAACCCTGTGCCACGGCCGGCCCCGCCGCCATCAGGACCGATACGATGGCCCCGAAAAAAAGCCAATTAGTCATTCGGGACATCAGCCATTGCCGTAATTCGAACGCCGACGCCACCATCCTTGATATCTTCGGACTCAACCAATTCGCCATAGGCAACCAGCCTGTCACCGATAAACAGCTCCACCGGGTCTTGCACGCCACGATCCAGAGTTAAGATATCTTCGGGTTTGAGTGCCAGAAGTTCAGCGATTGTCGGTCTTGCATGACCAACAGACACGCGGATTTCTACCGGAACCGATCGCAAGTGTTTGGCACTTAAGGGCGCGGATCCATCAGCCATATTGAGTCACCTCCTCGATTTGAGTTCCGTTGGAAAAATCGCGGACGGCCGCGGTAATTTGTTCAACCATCCGGCTCAGATCAATGTCGCGCGACTCATCTTTGAATTTCAGCGTCACCCGCCCATCGGGATAGGCCGGTTCAATCGATATTCTGAGATCTGCCTCCAAATATGTGTCGACCAACCATTGGAGCTGCTGCGCGCCATTTTCATTGGCAACCAATAAGCAGGTCACATCGTTCAATTGATCTGCGAGGTTCGAAAGCTCTTGTTGCAGCAAAGGAGCAAGGGCCTCTGCTGCAAGTGCTGGCAACAACGCGGCTGTCATGGCTTCCAAAAGGTTTCCCAATCCATTCAGGACTTCTGCGCGCGCCTCTTGATAGGTGAACGAGATATCTGCCAGATTGCGTTCAAGGCCCACTGCAATCACTTTCGATGTGTTTGTGCGCTCTGTATCCGCGTCTTCCCAACCGCTCTTGTAACCGGCTTCGTAGGCTTCCAACCGGAGAGCCTCGAGCTCAGCACCCTCCATGCTGCGCGCGGCCGAAGTTGCTTTCTTTGCCGCGAACTCCTCTAAGATTAGTCCGTGAAACGTCATGTCGCCTCCTCATCCTCTTCCATCCAGGCGCGCAAAACTTCGATCGTTTCTTCTTCTCTTTCCTCAATAAGCCGGCGAAGCCGCGACACGGGATCCTGCTCTGGTGCGGGCAATTCGGTGCCATTCTGTGGCACGGGCAATGCGGGCGGGTCCGGAATACCAGTAGGTGGCACAAGTGCTGGCGCGGCCGGTGTTACTGAGGGCTGATGACCCACCTCGTCGGGGGGCGGCAGAGAGGCCGCCGCCGGGGTCTGCTGAAGTGGCAGCATTGCAGTTGCACCACCGGGAGACGCATTGGCCCCCACTGGCAGAGAAGCGGCCTGTTGCTGCAAGGCAGGGCGGATCACACCAAACCCCAATGCCAGGGCAAGACCGACCAATGAGGCCAGTTGCAGAATACTCATGAGATCCAGACCGGAAAAAAGCCCGCCACTGGCAACCAGATCATCCGCCACTGGCACCGGCTCGAATACCATGGATTGCAAGGTAACGACGTCTCCGCGTTGGGCGTCAAAGCCAATCGCGGATTCAACAAGCGATTGCAGGGATTCGAGTTCGGCCGCGTCTCTGGGTTGCTCTCTAAGGACACCGTCCTCTCCAACCACTGGCACTGAATTGACCAGGACCGCTACTGAAATCCTGCTGATCCGGCCGGGGCCATTCTCTATCTCGCGCTGCGTTTCCGAGATGTCATATGTCACCCGCTCTCTTGTTTCGCTGCTCTGCAGGGTCGATCCGCCACCTTCGCCTGCGGCTGCGTCTCCGTCCGGCAGATTTGAAGCAACAGTCACTGCGGCTTGACCAGCCTCCCGAGAGTTGTTCGTGTTCTCTTCGCTTTCGGTGCCTATGATCACACGGCTGGCCGGATCAATGATGCGCTCGACGACCGTTTCACGCGCAGTGTTGAGCTCTATGCTGATTTCAACGACTGCATTTCCGGGCCCGACACGTGCAAAAAGCAGCCTTTCGACATTCTGGCGCAGTTCGTCGGAAAGTGTTGCTGCATCTGCCGATGGCCCTTGTGCATCATTATTGGCCAAAACCCGCCCGGATTGGGAATCCACGATGGTCACATTCTCGGGTGACAAATTGGGAACTGCAGAAGCCACAAGGAACCGAAGTGCCTGTGCCTGACCTGTTGAGATGCCACTACCTGCGGGTCGCACGCTGACCGAGGCGGACGGTTCCGAATTGGGTGAAAATGGATCATTTCCAGGGGTTGCAAGGTGAACCCGCGCGGCCCGAATGGCGGGGCTGGACGTAATTGTGCGGGCAAGTTCCCCTTCCTTGGCACGCCAATAAGCGGCATCGAACATTTGCGATGTCGTTCCGAAGCCCGAGAGGGAATCCAATAGCTCATAACCTGCGGATCCTAGGGTCGGTAGACCCTCGCCAGCCAAGCTCATTCGCAGGGCATCGCGTCCAGTTTCTTCAACATGGATGGACTCGCCACGCACCTGATAGCGAATTCCACGCGCCTCCAAGGCTGAAATGACCTCGCCTGCTGCTGCGGGATCAAGCCCGCTATAAAGCAGTGCGTAACTGGGGGTTGCGGCCAGCCGTGACAACACAAGCAAGATCGTGACAAGACCGGCGAGGCCACCAAACAATATCGCGCGACGGCGCAAATCCATCGCATTCCAGACATCAACAAGCTGCTGCACGAGCCGAATCTCCTTTCCTGCCTTCTGGCGGGTTCAGGCTGATCAAAACGCAGGGCGCTTAAGATTCGGTTAGTGGTGATCTGTTTAAAGTCTTAGGTGAATTTTATTGCAGGAGGACATCAGCCGTGGCCGAGATTGCCTTGGATGAACCGGGAACGACAAAGAAAAAAGGGCTTCTTTTTCCGTTACTTATCGGTGTGATCCTGGCCGCCGGCATGGGCGCGGGCGGATATTGGGCAACCACCGCAGGACCGTTGGCAGGGATGTTGAGCGGGGGTGCATCCGGCGATTCCCATGCAGGTGGCCATAGCGATGGCGACAGTGAATATGGCGGCGAGACCGCGGAACCGCGGCCCGATCTGATCGACGTAGCCTTTGTCGAAATGGACCCCCTCGTTGTGTCTCTTGGAACGGGCCAGCACGGCCGGCATCTGCTGTTTTCGGCCGCATTGGAAGTTGCACCAGACGATGAGGAACCCGTGCGCCACCTGCTGCCGCGCGTCATGGATGTGATGAACAGTTACCTGCGCGTGATCGACATTGAAGAGATTCATGACCCCCGCACCTTGGTTCGACTGAGGGCCCAGCTATTGCGTCGCATTCAGATTGTGACCGGAGACGCTTTGGTGCGTGACCTTCTTATAACAGAATTCGTGGTGAACTGACATGCTTCCAATGGATGACCTTGTAACCTATGTGGCGGACGGGCTGCTGATCTTTGCATCTATGGGCGCCGCACTTTTTTGTCTGATCTTATCTCGGCGGCTGACAAAACTATCGCAGATCGACAGCGGTTTGGGCGGGGCCATTGCGGTCCTGTCAGCGCAAGTGGACGATATGAGCAAGGCCCTTGCGGAGACCAAAACGGGATCAGAAGGATCTGCCCAAAAACTTGCGGCTCTCAATCGTGAGGCTCGGCAACTCTCGCAAGAATTGGAACTGATGCTGTCGGCGTGCCACGACCTGGACCAAGCGGCCAGCAGAAAAGAGCCTGTCAATCCAGAGCGCCCTCTTCGGAACTCTGAGCCCGAAATTGAACGCGACACCGTGCCTGTCTTCTTATCCAGCAAATCACGCCTTGCGGGGGTTCGATAAATGGCAATCCGTTCGAAGCAACCGAAAGCCAAGCGCATTAAATGGCAACGATTTGGGCTGTTGTTTTTCTGTAGCCTTTTCGCCGCCTCTGGGTTGTTACGTATGGGCCTGGTCGACATCGCGCAGGCTTCGATATCTGATCTGGCATCTCAACCCGATTTGCCGCATTCCACCGTGGGCGGCCAATGCGCACCGATCCAATCGCTGGAACATGCGTTGGAGCTTGTCGCAGGGCGCGCAGAAGTCCTGGATGAACGCGAAGCAAGGCTTGACGATTGGCAGGTTGAACTCGATTCAGCGGAGGGCCGGCTGCGCGCTCAATTGGCCGCATTGGAAGTTATCGAAGACCGACTCCAAGGCCTGCTGGCCTTGTCGGATACGGCCGCCGAAGACGATCTCGCCCGCTTGACCCAAGTCTACGAATCGATGGATCCGGGCGACGCTGCGACGCTTTTTGCCGAAATGGACCCCAGTTTCGCCGCAGGCTTTCTAGGCCGCATGCAGGCCGACTCAGCCGCCGGGATACTGTCCTCTCTGGACCCCGTCGCCGCCTATTCCATCTCTGTCATCCTCGCCACGCGAAACGCAGGCCCGACCCAAGACCGCCAGACACAAAACTGACCCACCGCGCGCAGGAGTTCTTTCATGATCGGCATCATCGGCATTGTTGTGATATTCGTTATGGTCTTTGGTGGCTTTCTGGCTGCTGGCGGGCACATGGATATCATCCTGCATTCCCTGCCTTATGAAATGACCATGATCGGTGGCGCCGCTGTAGGAGCCTTCATCATTTCAAATGACGTGGCTGGTATCAAACACACGGCCAAAGATCTCGGGAAAGTATTTAAAGGCGCGCGTTGGAAGCACGAAGATTACCGTGACTTGCTGTGCCTCCTTTACGAGCTGATCCGCCTCGGACGAGAAAACGCGGTGGGGTTGGAGGAACACACGGAAAACCCAGGAGAATCTTCCATTTTTGGAAACTACCCAAAGATTCAGGCCGACAATGAAGCGGTTGAACTGATCTGCGACACGTTGCGTTCTGCTTCGTTGAATTATGATGACCCCCACCAGGTTGAAGATGTTCTCGAAAAGCGAATGGAAGCCAATTTTCACCATGCGATGCATTCGTCCCATGCGTTGCAAACTGTCGCCGATGGCCTACCCGCACTTGGAATTGTCGCTGCGGTTCTGGGGGTTATCAAGACCATGGGATCAATTGACCAACCGCCCGAAATTCTTGGAAAATTGATCGGCGGCGCGCTGGTCGGAACCTTTTTGGGTGTTTTTCTGGCCTATGGGTTGGTTGGGCCGTTCGCGGCCAAAGTGAAGGCCGTGATCGAAGAGGATCAGAACTTCTACGGGCTGATCCGCGAGGTTCTCGTTGCGAACCTCCATAACCACGCCACCAATATCTGCATTGAGGTTGGGCGGCAAAACACTCCCGGACATGTTCGCCCGTCGTTCAATGACCTTGAAGATGCGCTGAAGTCGTTGAAGCAAGCGGCGGCATGAAACGTACCCTTGCGATACTGGTTTTGCTGGGGGCGTGGGGTCTTGTCCCTCCGGCCGCGGCACAAACCGTTATTATGCGTTCCGGCGAACATGGGGATTTTACCCGGCTTGTCGCCCAAGTGGGCGGCAACCGAACCTGGCAGGTGACGCAAGACGACACTACTGTGGTGGTTCAATTTGCCCCTGAAAATCCTCAGTTTGATCTTTCGCAAATCTTCAGTTTCATCGCGCGTGACCGCATTCAGAATGTGGCAGCTACCGACGGTCTAACACTTGAACTTGGTTGCGAATGCAATGTCTCTGTTACCCGGTTTCAAGACAGCTACATGATCATTGATGTCTCGGAGGCGACGGAACCAGAACAGGTGCCTGCCGCCCATCCGCCTTTGCCGCTTTTCATTGAGTCAGAACCATCTCGCCAAATTATTCCGGACTTTTCCGACGATTCGGGTGCCAATGACCAAGATAGGACCCCAATTCCGGGGATTGATCTGGAAACAGCCGCCGCGCTGCTGGCCGAGCAGATGGCCAGAGCGACGGCAGCTGGCCTGCTTGATCCGGCCCCCCTTCAATCCTTGGCCGCCGGAGATCCGGTCACTCCCCAAGAGTTGTCACCCGCCCCCGCTGCAGAAGACATCAACGACGATGTTGAAGAGCTGCCGCCCCCAGCGGCTCTGCCCATTACTACGAATAACGCGTTCGACCTGAACACATCGTCTGACACGATATTGATTACGGCGACTAGGTCGACATGTATGCCCCCGCCCACGCATCCGCTGCGCAATTGGGATGGCGGGATGAGTTTTTCCCATGGTGTCGGGCTGTTGCGGAGCCATTTATACAATGATCGTGACCAACTGGCCGCCTCCGCGGCAATGGAGTTGGCCGAATTCTACCTCGCCCATGGATTTGGCGCAGAGGCCCTTCATTGGATTTCGGAAATCGGGGATCCCGCGCCGTTCCATTCTGCCATGGCGCGTTACTACGAATTTGGAACAACCAACGGGTTCGGGCCAGTAGCGCCTGAAGAAGGTTGTGATCCGGATGTGGTCTTCTGGCAATTCCTGACCTCCAGCAATCCCCCGCGCCTTGAACTTGATGCGCGCAGAATGGTGCTTGCCACTTTTTTTGGCCTTCCCGACGGCATGCGCGACCGCTTAGGGCCCGATCTGGCCAGGCAATTTGCTGAAACCGGGCAAGACGGGGCAGCCTTGGAAATTCGCCAAAACCTCTTAATTGGCGGCCGGCTGGGCAACCAGGAACTGGCCTTTCTCGGGCTGGCCCTAGAGAGCTATCAAACAGGGGACACAGAAATACATCTCACCCCCGGCAATGCCGGCACTACTAACGCCAACCGGGCCATGACCCACCAATTGCTGGCGCAGATTCAGGACTTTGGACGGGTTCGGCCAGCAGATCTGGACGCGGCGGAGGCGTTGCTGCTTGAAAGCAATCCACCGCTGGTGCACCGCGGGTTGCGCCATGTCACGGCGATGGGCCATGCGATGGCCGGAAATGTCGAAGCCATGGTGTTTCATCTGCAATCCCCGGGTGAAGAGGACGTCCCCGAAATATTTTATGACATAGTAGCGGCCTTGATGCAGGCCGAACAAACCGCCGAACTTCTCATCTTGTTGACATCAGATAGTTTTGGGCAATTCGGACAGTATCCCGGCCCCGCCGCCCGTCGCAATGTGGCCGAATATTTCCTGGAACATGGAATGCCGGAATTTGCCCGCGATATTCTGCTCGCAGGCGGGCACCTTCACGCCCGCGATCAGGAAACTTTGCAGGCCGCGTTGGAACGAATGTCGCGGGATCGAAACACAGCCGAGGCGGCGGCGGCTCTTCCCATTGCAGAGCTCGTACCGCCTATGCCCACGCCCCCGACAGACGCCGCAGGCGCCCTTGCCCAGAGCCGGGATCTCCGTGGTGAAATTTCGATGTTGCTTTCCGGAAATTGACTTTGAGCACGCAATTGTAACCGATTGGTAAGGGTCTAATTTTAAAAGTATTTGTGGGGATCGAAATACCGAACACCTCCTTAAATCGGTCCTGCCAAACTAGAGAAATTTTGGCCAGAAGGGCCCGCTGATGACTCTGCGAAGCTTGTTCCAACCAACAATTCTGTTCGCCTTTGCGTTGATGGCGATCATCATTATGATGATCCTGCCAGTGCCGTCTTGGATTCTTGATATGGGGCTGGCCCTCTCGTTTGGCCTGGCCATTTTGATTTTTACGGTCACGCTGTTTATCGAACGGCCGCTTGATTTTTCTGCTTTTCCAACCGTCCTGCTTGCCTCGCTGATGTTGCGGCTCTCTTTAAATGTGTCGTCAACAAAATTGATTATTGGGCAAGGGCATACAGGCCCACACGCGGCCGGCGGTGTCATTGAAGGCTTTGCCATGTTCGTCATGGGAGGAAACGTGGTGATGGGCCTGGTAGTCTTTGGTGTCTTGCTGATCGTGAACTTCATCGTCATTAACAAGGGTGCCGCCCGGATGGCCGAAGTTGGCGCACGTTTTGCCCTGGATGGGATGCCAGGGCGGCAATTGGCGATCGACAGTGATATGTCAGCGGGCGCAATTGATCACGCCGAAGCCAAGGCCCGGCGTGAAAAGGAACAAGCTGAGACCACATTCTTTGGCTCATTGGACGGCGCATCTAAATTTGTCAAAGGCGACGCAATCGCGGGCCTCTTAATTACGTTGCTTAATCTGCTGATGGGTCTGGTATTCGGGGTTGGCATTCATGGAATGCCCTTGAGCCAAGCATTTGAAACTTATTCAATTCTGACAGTCGGTGATGGTTTGGTTTCCCAAATCCCAGCCGTAATCATTGCAATCGCATCCGCCCTGTTACTGGCACGCGGCGGCACATCGGGTGCGACGGATGTGGCCCTGCTTTCACAATTGGGCCGTCACCCAACCGCATTGGCAACCGTGGGTGCCTTGATGGCCGTTTTCGCGGTGGTTCCAGGTTTGCCGTTTTTGCCATTCCTCCTGGGGGCAGTAGCACTTGTCGCTGCGGCGGTGTTCCGGGCGGCTGCAATACGTAAGGAGCAGGCCGCAACCGACGCGCAATCTCCGCCAAAGTCCGATGTTCCGCCAGAACGTATTGGCGATGTTCTTGAACTTGATGACGTGCATGTCCAATTCTCACCGGATTTAGTGTCGATGGCCCTCGATCCAGCAACCGGTCTGGATGCCCGCATTCGCAATATGCGTGAACACATCGCACAATCATTCGGTGTCTTGTTGCCAGAAATCCGACTCACCGACAGAGATGATTTGCCGAGCGGCACTTACTCCATCCAAATTCATGGTGTCGAACATGCCCGCGCTGACCTGGCACTGGACCACGTTCTGTTGCTGAAAGATGGAACAGATGAAGGCATTCCCGAGGGCAGAGATGTCTCTGAGCCAGTGTATGGGGCTCCGGCCAGGTGGATCGCACCACAAGATCGTGACGCGGCCGCAATGATGGGCGCCACGATTGTGGCCCCGGGCGAAGTATTGGCAACGCATCTTTTAGAGACACTCAAAAAGAATCTTTCCAGACTACTCACTTTCAAGGCCATGCAGCGTCTTCTCGACGCGTTTGTCGAGCTTTCGAACCCGGCGCGGTCAGAAGAAAACCGTCGTCTGCTGAATGAGCTGGTTCCCGAAAAAGTTCCGATGGACCTGTTGCACTCTGTTCTGCGCCTGCTTTTGAGCGAACAGGTGTCGATCCGAAACTTGCCCCTGATCCTGGAGGCAATCGGAGAGGTCCAAGCTGCGATCAAATCCCCAGATGTTATTTGTGAACATGTCCGCCAGCGATTGGGTTTCCAGCTTGTCGCGGATCTCAAGCGGGATGATGGATCTATCCCGCTGATTCAGCTTTCTGGCCAGTGGGAGGATGTGTTCGCCCAGCACCAAATCGCCACCGATGGCGGATTGCCCGAAATCGCATTGCCCCCTGAAACTTTCAATTCGCTTGCGCAAGCGGTCGGCGACAAGCTGACCCAAGCCGGAGAGAAAGGAACATATCCCGCCGTTGTCACGTCTTCGCTCAGACGCAGGTTTGTAAGAACCGTGCTTTTGTCACGCGGTATTTTGAACCCCGTGCTGTCCTTTGAAGAAATCGGGATGGAAGCCAAGCCGGCATTGGTTGGAGTTGTTGCCCCATGACCGAAGCGGCTGAGATCTTGCTGGCGGTAGCACAGGAATGGTTGGCGATTGGCACACTTGTTTTCCTGCGAGTCGGGGCTGCATTTCTCGTGATGCCCAGCATTTCTGAACAATACGTTCCGGTCCGCGTTCGCCTGGGCGCGGCATTGGCTGTGACTGCGTTCATGGCGCCCACAATGTCCGCAATATTGGCAGGGACAGGAATAGAGACATCGCCGTCTGCAGTTCTGTTCGCGACGGAGCCAATTGCCGGTCTTTTGATCGGCCTCTCAGTGCGTTTTGTTGTGCACACCGTCCAGATTGCAGGGTCAATTGCCGCGCAGTCCACTTCTCTGTCCCAGATTGCAGGTGGAGTTACTCCGGATCCGCAACCGGCGATATCGGGCGTTCTGATGATCTCAGCCCTGACGCTAGCCGTCATAGCTGGGCTACATGTTCACATCGTCGAAATGCTGATGCTCAGCTATCAGATCATACCCGCGGGGATCTTGGTGGACCCGTCTGACGTGGGCCATTGGGGAACCGAACGTATCGGAGCAGCCTTTTCGATGGCCTTTTCCCTAGCGGCACCCTTTTTGATCGCGTCCGTCCTTTATAATTTGGCCCTTGGCGTTATCAATAAGGCCATGCCGCAACTGATGGTCGCCTTCGTCGGGGCCCCTGCCATCACATTTGGCGGCCTTTTGTTACTGTTCTTAAGTGCGCCATTGATCTTGCCGATCTGGTTGCGCGCTATGCAAATCGCCTTGTCTCACCCAATGTCGATCTCGCCATGAGTGACGACACCACCCCATCAGAAAAACCGCATGACCCGACGCCCAGCCGATTGCTTGAGGCCCGCAAAAAAGGCGAAATCGTTCGGTCCACTGATCTCAACACAGCGGTGGCATATGCCGGTTTCCTGCTAGTCCTCGCATTATTTGGCGGTGTAATCGCCGGGCGGGTCGGCCAAACTTTGAGCGTTCTATTGGATCCCGCCCCGGAATTGGCGGAGCTGATGCTATCGCCCGGGGGGCAGACCGTATCGGGTGGCCTTTTGATGACAGTTGTTGGCAATTCCGCGTTGATAATTCTTTTTCCCGGGGCGCTTTTGCTTCTCTCGCTATTCGCGCAGCGGGCAATTTTGTTTTCTCCCTCGAAATTGGCTCTCAAGCTCTCTCGAATTTCTCCAGTGTCGAACGCCAAAAACAAATTCGGCGCCAACGGCTTGTTCGAATTTGCAAAAGCAACGGCAAAGTTGTCTTTGTATTGCGGTCTGTTGGCATGGGTTTTGTGGACGCGACGCGATCGAATCCTTGCCAGTCACCAGGCGTCGCCCGGACAAGTCGCAGGCGAACTGGGGCGCCTGACATTGGAATTCTTTGCCGCCGTTTGCGTACTGGCCCTGATTTTGGCCGTAATAGACTACTTTTGGCAGCATGCCGCGCATTTGCGCAAACATCGGATGAGCCATCAGGAATTGGTTGATGAAACCAAGACCCAAGAGGGCGATCCGCATATGAAGCATTTGCGCCGCCAAAGGGGGCAGGAAATCGCCCTGAACCAGATGCTGTCAGATGTCCCTGAGGCTGATGTGATTGTGGTCAACCCGACCCACTATGCCGTCGCCCTGAAATGGGATCGCGACGCCGGCGAAGTGCCCATTTGCGTGGCCAAAGGTGTCGATGAAATCGCCGCCCGCATCCGGGAAATTGCTGCGAAATCAGGCGTCCCGGTCTATTCCGATCCCCCCACGGCCCGGATGCTTTTTGCGACAATAGAAATTGGCCACGGAATTGCACCCGATCACTACCGCGCTGTTGCCGCGGCCATTCGTTTTGCTGATCGCATACGCAACCTCGCGCGGAGCATGACATGAAAAAGGTCGACCTCACGCGGCTGAAACCCCTTCTGCAGATTGCAGAGACGCGCGCATCCTTGGCAATTTCGGATGCAGCAACCGCGCGACGGAAAAAAGACGCGACTGCAGCTGAGCTGTCTCGGCTGCAAGGATCCCGGCAGGAGATATTGGCGACAGCCAACACACCAGAAGTCGCCAGGGTAGCAACAAAATGGCTGATACATTACGAGTTACGAACTGTGGATTTGACTGCCAAATTGGCCCGGTTGCAGGCGGAACTGGACTCGGCGCTTGATAAAGCAAGACAAGAAGAAGGGCGGCGGCAAGTTCTCAAAAAAATTGAGGGTCAGGCATCCTGACGGACGATATCAACAATCAAAACGTCATGCGCTATATTGCCCAGGACCTGATGCGCAGCCTCTCTAAGCCCGCGCCGTAACGGGTCCATCGCTTCCACGGTTGTGAAACTGCCATCAAAGCCACCGATATTGGCATGCGAAAACATCACCCGCAAAAACGCATCTCTCAGTCGCGGTTCACGGCTGTAGACCGCTTCGTTGGCTCCGGCGACAACCTCGACCGTTAAGGATAAGACAACCAGAGAGCGGACGCTGCCATTGCGGACCAGCGGCACGATAAACTGATTGTTTAGCCGCACATATTCATATGGGCTGTCAGGTGACGGCGCGTCTTGCCCACCAGCGTCAGGGGCCTCATGCCCCGTGTCTTCACCATGGGCGTCATCCTCTGCGTGGCCGTCATCGCCGTCAGCATCAGTCGCGATTGTTTCGACGGGACCCGCAGAGAGGAAGACCCCGGCGGCAACACCGCCGCCAAGGCCAATAAGCGAAAAAAGCACAGGAATGAGAAGCTTCTTCATGGCGAGCCTTCAGAACGGTAAAATGATATCCGTGATTTGTTGACCGTAACGTGGTTGTTGGACGTCACTGATCTGGCCACGGCCGCCATAGCTGATCCGCGCATTGGCAATTCGATCATAGGTTATTGAATTTTGACGAGAAATATCCTCGGGCCGAACATAGCCAGTGACCAGAAGCTCTCTCAGTTCAAAATTGACCCGAACTTCTTGCGCGCCTTCGATACGCAAGACACCGTTTGGCAGAACATCAACAATTGTGGCCGCAACCCGCAGCGTCAGTTCTTCATTGCGGCGCACAGACCCTTGGCCGGAATAGCCGCTGGTCCCGCCAAGATTTACGGCCTCCGCCATGGAGGCCCCGGCAGGAAGGTCGCGATCGATGCGCTGAGGCAGCCCAAAGAGTGAGGGGACCTGCATCGTTTCGGACCCATTACGCGACCGATCCGAGGAGTTTGAAATTTGCGCGCTTTCATCAATCTCAATCACTACCGTCAGAATGTCGCCCTGCCGGTTGGCCCGCCGGTCACCCAGCAGGCTTTGCCGGTCGCCGGACCAAAGCGAGGAAGCGTCCCGACCGCCGCGTTCTTCAAGCGTTCCGGGCATCGCCGTATAGCTCATGGCGTGGTACTGATTTCCGTCCGTGGTTGGATTGAAGTCGGGGCGTCGGCCCACATCTGCCATACGGTCGCAGGCAGACAACATCGCGATGGCCGCCATACCTGCGACCAGAAGTGAAAGTTTCATACTCGGCACCTTTCTAATGGCTCTGACCAACAACGGCCAATCCGGGGGCTGCGACTGTGGCTGTGACAGTTGTGCGCGAAGCAAGGTTCATGACCCTCAGCCTCTCGCCAACGCCCGCCCGATCCAATGCGCGGCCTTCGGTCACGATCAGCAGGCCACCACGGTCATATTGCAGCGTAATGATTTCGTTTCGGTTGACGACAGCAGGCGGGCGCAAATCAGACGCTTGGATTGGTCGCCCCTGATAGAGGTTCACCCGGGCTTCCATGCCGATGGCCGTGCCGGGGTCAGACAGGGCCCCGGGCGTATGTCCGTCGACAAGCGCCACATCAGCAGGGCCGATAATGGACATGGACCGGATTGTACCAGCGGCGATCAGTGTATCGGACAATGCCGGCAGGGCTGACGCCAGAACTATGAAAATCCATCGCATCTTATCGGATCTGGGTGGTTGCGCCGAGCATTTGGTCGGCGGCCGTGATGACCTTGGCGTTAAGCTCATAGCCACGTTGCGCCTCGATCAAGTCGGTGACTTCGCGTACGGCATCAACCGAGCTATCCTCCAGATAGCCTTGCCGGAGCGTGCCAAGCCCATCTTGGCCGGGCTCCCCCAGAATGGCATTTCCTGAGGCCCCGGTTTCGAGGAAAAGGTTCGATCCCATTGCCTCCAGCCCGCGTTCATTCGGGAAATCCACAAGTGTCAGTTGACCCAGCAGTTCAGGCTCAACCCGATCGCTGAAATAGGCGTAGACCTCACCCTGCGCATTGATAGACACACTGCGGGAATCTTCTGGGATCGTGATCCCGGGCGCGACAGCAAACCCTTCCGCAGTGACAATCAACCCGTCGCCGGTTCGATTCAGGCTGCCGTCGCGGGTGTAGGCCGGCAAACCAGACGGCAGAGTCACTTCCAGATATCCCTGCCCCTCTATTGCAACATCCAGATCGCCGCCGGTGTGAGAGACGCTCCCCTGAGCCACGTTCATGGACACGGCTGTCGGCCGCACTCCCAATCCCAATTGGACGCCCGCAGGCACAATGGATCCATCCGCGGCGCTGATCGTTCCTGCGCGGGTCACTTGCTGGTAATGCAAATCGGCAAAATCAGCGCGGCGGGCGTTGTATCCGGTCGTGTTCATATTGGCGAGGTTGTTCGAAATCACCTCGACCCGCATTTGTTGGGCGCTCATTCCAGTCGCCGCGATCATCAGGGCTCGCATTTCGGGGTCTCCTCTGGGTTAACTGCGGGCACCTACGGACTGAAGGAAGGATCGGACGCGATCATCTTCACGCTCCAAAAACCCTTGCCCAAGTTCGTAGGCCTGTTGCACTTCGATCATGCGCGCAATTTGCGCGACGGGATCGACATTTGAATTCTCAAGAAACCCTTGCAGAATCGTTGCGCCCTCAACTGGTTCCAGCGCGCCTTCCGCCCGGAACATCACTCCGCTTTGATGCTGCAAGTCATTGCTTGCGACAGGTGCCCAAAGGCCCAATTGCGTTATTGGCCTGCCATCTGCACTTAAGGTTCCGTCACGGGCGACGATTATGTTTTCAGCGTCTGGTGGAATGAAGACAGGCGCGCCACCGGCGTCCAGCAATCTATACCCATCGGCATTTACCAGTTCGCCCTGATCGTTGGGCATGAAATGACCCGCCCGGGTGAGAGTTTCGCCGTCAGGTGTTTCGACCAGAAAAAAGCCATCCCCTTCGATCGCCAGATCAAAGGTTCCACCGGTTGGGTCGATATCACCCTGCGCTGTCTGGATGTGGCGCCCGACAGCATGTGCCATAGAAACGCCCCCGCCCGAGCTTCGCTCAAGGGCCGCAACATGCTCGGCAAACACGACACCTTCGGCGCGGAACCCAGTGGTTGAAATATTGGCGATATTATTGGCAACAGTCTGCATCTCGCGAAGCAATCCGGATTGGCGACTGAGACCGACATAAAGCGACTGACTCATCACATGCCCTCCATCAAGGGGATTAGGCGATCCGTGAAAAACGCTGTCAGTGTCGAGGTCATAAAGCCCATCGAGACCCAGAAGACCGCCACAATGGCGGCGAGTTTTGGCACAAATGTCAGAGTCATTTCCTGGATAGACGTCAGCGCCTGGAAAAGGCCGACAATCAAACCGGCTATCAGCGCCACAGCAAGGATCGGGGTTGAAATCGCAACTGATATCCACAGGCCTTGCCGGAGGGTGTCAAAGAAGATCGCTTCATCCATCAGACTGGCATCCTCAAAATTTCCTGATAGGCCTCAACCACCTTGTCCCGAACGGTGACGGCTGTTTCCACGGCAAGCTCTGTCTGGGCCAATGCAGTGACCAGTGCATGGGGATCGGCTCCTGTCGTCAGCGCGGTATGTGACATGCGTTCACCCTGCTGCACGGTTGAGGTGAAGTTCTCAATTGCTTCGGCAAACGCATCGCCGGCGCCAGACTCCTGTTGCGGCTGGTGTGTTTGCTGCGTGGTTTGGCGTGTCTGACCGTAGCCCTGCGTTGAAAGGGTCGTTCTGAAATCCATTTCGATCGCTCCTTATCGCCGCAAAAGTTCATTAAGAGAGGAGGACATCTGTCGAACCTGATCAAAGATCCGCATATTGGCCTCATAGCTGCGTTGCGCTTGGCGGGCGTCTGCAATTTCGACCATCATATCCACGTTCGACCCGTCATAATGGCCGCTGTCATTGGCCATCGGGTGGGACGGGTCGTAGATTTGAGGAAGGTCAGACCGATCCAATTGAACGCGCCCGGTTGTGACCGTTCCGATTGTCGCATCGAAAGAACGATCTGGTTGGAAACTGGTCATTTTTCTGCGGTATCCGGGCGTGTCCGCATTCGCAATATTCTCAGAGATATGTGTCAGACGAGTGGTTTGACTGCGCATACCGCTGGCCGCGATCGACAAGGCGTTTGAAAAGTCACTCATTTTTCATGCCCCTCAGCGTCCCAAACTTATCCGCAGAACATTCATGGCCGAGCGATAGACCATCAACGCGCGCCCATGGTCGCGCTGCGCGTCGACCGAACGGACCATTTCCACTTCCAGCGACACAGTATTTCCATTGAGGGATTCGGCGCCGCCAGCATCAACAGTGCGCAAGGCCATTTGAGAGGATTGTCCCGGGGCTTGCGCCGCGCGAAACACTTCCTCGAATGGGGCAATGTCCCGCGCCCGGTAACCAGGCGTGTCGGCATTTGCGATATTGGTCGCGATCTGGGCCTGGCGGGCCGCTGCATGGCGCGCACGATTGGCAGCCAGGTCAAATATTTCCAAGTTTTGAAACATCGGGGCTTCTCCCTCGATTTAGCTACACCAAGGCTTAACCCTGATTCCTTTAGAAACAGTAAGTAAGGACCCATGAGCGCCCGGGAGGGCCGTCAAGATGCAGAATTTTTTCGATCCCCTTGTGGCAGAAATAGGCCAGATGCAGCCGGTTCATGCGCTTGGGCATGTGCGTGAGATCCAGGCCGACTCGGTTTGGATAGACGGGCTAAGCCGCGTGGCAGCGCTTGGCGATTGCGTGATGCTGCCCGGCGGTGGAAACGCAGAAATTGTACGGGTGGATGCAAATCGCTGCCAGGCCCTGCCAGAAGACCCCATTGATGGGCTGCGCCTGGGCGGTGAGGTTAGGCATCTGGGACCGCGGTCGATCTCGCCGGGGGCGCATTGGATCGGGCGGGTGATTAATCCGGATGGGCAACCGTTGGACGGGCGACCGCTTTTTCCTGGTCCTGAGGCCCGCGCTTTGCAGGCACGCCCCCCTATTGCCACCAAACGCCGTGCTATGGGCGCGCGCCTATCCACCGGATTGGCGGTTTTTGACACGGTTTTGCCAATGGTTCAGGGGCAGCGGCTTGGGCTTTTTGCCGGGTCGGGGGTTGGCAAATCAACCCTTTTGTCCCGGCTTGCACGCGGGGTGACCGCAGATGTCATTGTGATTGGATTGATCGGAGAGCGTGGGCGCGAAGTGCGCGATTTTGTGGAGGACACACTTGGACCCGAAGGACTGAGCAGGTCCGTCGTGATCGCCGCCACATCCGACCGGTCAGCTCTGGTTCGCCAACGTGCCGCCTGGACAATGATGGCCGTGGCGGAATTTTTCCGCGATGCAGGCGCCCATGTTCTCCTTCTCACAGATTCCTTGACCCGGTTTGCCCAAGCTCATCGCGAGGTCGCAGTCGCATCGGGCGAACCGGCAAATTTGCGGGGCTACCCTGCCTCCATGACACAGGCCGTGATGTCGCTATGTGAACGTGCAGGCCCCGGGATGGCTGGCCAAGGGGATATCACGGCGTTGTTCTCCGTTTTGGTCGCGGCCTCAGATATGGAAGAACCAGTGGCAGATACGTTGCGCGGTGTATTGGACGGACATGTCGTATTGACCCGTGAAATTGCAGAACGGGGCCGCTTTCCCGCCATTGACTTGCTCAGGTCCGTGTCGCGGTGTCTGCCACGTGCGGCAAGTGGCGATGAGAACCGCCTGATTGCAACCGCACGCAGGCATCTTGGCGCCTATGACAGGGCCGAGCTGATGCTGCAGGCTGGCTTGTATTCTCACGGTTCCGACGCCGCGATTGATGCGGCGTTACGGGTTTGGCCCGGTCTAGACCAGTTTTTGGCGGAGGAAAGCGTGGGGCCGGATGCAGCATTTCGGGAACTCGAACAGGTTTTGGCCATGGCAAACCCCGAACCGTCAATCGGTTAATATCCTCGCAATAAGGTCAAAGCGACGGAAGCAGAGGATGTCACGGCGCTGCCTTGTGCAAGTTGAGAGCGCGAAAGGAATTGTTGGATAAGGTTTTCTACCTTGTCCGGGTCGGTGAATTGCGAGGCATCTGACGATCCTAGAAGGGCATCGGCACGGTCCTGAAAAATCTGCAATTGCCGTTCCAGATCAAGCCCGCCGACAGAACTGGGTAGGCCCAAAGCCGTCTCCATGACTTCCCGCAGCGGCGGGTTTCCCATGATCCGATACCAAAGAGTGGACTCGCGTCCACCCTCGGCTGCGATATCCGGCAGGTCGCTCGCCGCATTGAGCGCCAGGCGTAGCTCTCCATTCACCTCTCCCACGGCCTGCTCAAAATTTTCGGCCTCAAATCGGGTGATGATTTTGTCAGCAAAGCCCGGCAAACGGCTCAATGGTGGCAAAGGCGATCCAAAACCAAACACCTCAGAGAACTCCCGATACCGCTTATCGGCCAGACGGTTTGCCAGAGCGTTCTCATCCGTCACATAATCAGACAGGATCCGCTCAATAAACGCCTTATTGGGCAAATCATCCTGCAACCCGAACGCCGTCAGTGCCACATTCAGCAATCTGTAGTCGGCAACCAATTCTGCAGCAGAGGTTACCTTTCCGATATTTTCGCGGAAATAGGAAATATCGCGCGCATTTGCTGGATTGGCGCTGAGCCGTGCGGATTGGTCTTCGGCAGTTCTGTCAAGAAACCGCCATCCGGCATAACCGCCAAAGGGTATGACCGGGGCAAAGCTCATTGAGGGCGTGCCGCCATCAAACGCTCTTCTCGCGGCAATAATGACCTCAACGCCTTAAGTGCTTGGTAGATATTCCCGCCAACAATGTTTTCAGTTGCGATTGATAGCTGCCCGCGACTGTCAGGATCTGTGAAGACCTGACTCAACTGTTCGACTCCGCGCAGCAATTGCAAACGCGCCTCTTCTTCCTCTGCATCCCCGGACAAAACGAGCTGCGCAATATAGCACACCCGGCGGACCGGTGTTGTCACTTCGTCCGGATGAATGGCATCGCGAAGCCGGAGAATGTTTGCATTGGGCGTCATGATCGACAATTTGGACCGGCGGTCGCCGTTCTCGATCACGGCTCCATTGATCAGCACCCGCTCTTTCGGGCTTAGCTTTAGTACAAGACCACTCATGCCGCCTGAGCCTCCCCTCGCAAACCGCGCATCACGGCCGTGTTGATGTCAATCAGGGGGGCAATCGGCTGCTCGTTGCGTAACGCCTTGCGGCTGTGCTGGATTGTAAATTCTGCGAGGTAAAATATTTGGGCCCTAAGCGATTGCGGCAATGCGTTGTCAGCATCGGCCACTTGCGCGGCCATCAAAGTCCATAATTGCCGATTGTCATGCAGCGCTGCGGCGCGTTGGGTCATGGGCGCGTCGGGCCGGGCGGCCGAGGCCAACCGAGCGGTGACACGCTCGAAAGCGGCATGTTCGGTTCCGCGCGGCGTTTTCACTGCGGTCTGTACAGGAGCGTAGGCCGTTTTGGCCAGATAGGACGAAGTCACGTCTTGGTTCCTTCCCAAAGATCAGGTGTAAAGCGTCATTGAAACCGGGGCCGATCAATTTGGTGACCGGCCCCAACCTGTTCTTACCGGAACAGCGACAGGATACTCTGCGGCGCCTGGTTGGCGATTGAGAGCGACTGTGTCGCCAATTGTTGCTGCACCTGAAGCGCCTGTAGTTTGGCCGACGCCTCCTCCATATTAGCATCAACAAGTGTACCGATCCCGGCCTTAAGGGAATCAACCAGCGAGTCGATGAAATTGGTTTGCGTTTCGATCCGTCCCTGTGCCGACCCGAAAGATGCCGCCGCATCAATCGAGTTCTGGATCAGAGTTTCCACATTGTCCAAGGCAGAATCTGCCCCGGCATCCGTGGTCACGTCAATATTGTCCAGCCCGAACAGACCGCCAGAGGCGGTGCCACCAGCCTGCCCATTATCGGTGAGGGTCATCGAGGTCCCGGCGGTGGTATCGGTACCGTCGTAATCGACCAGCACTGTCCAGCCATCGGTGGAGTTCCCGGCGATTTGAGTGGTCACGCCGGTTTCGCCGCCGCCATCAATGGCAGTTTTCAGGCCACGTGCGACATCCTCCATCGTTTCACCTTTCCCGGCGACATAGTCATAGTCGTTGCCGTTCACGGAAATACGATAGCTGTCGCCTTCATTTACAGTGGCGCTGGTCGACAAAGCCACCTCTTCCGCCCGATAGGTCAGTGTTGTGCTGTCCGAACCGGTTGCCGCCGTGCCGCTGTCACCAGTGCCGTTATTGGTAAAGGCAATCGTGTCAGTGCCACCTGAATTCCAGGAAACGTCAAACTGATCAAACGAGTTTGTATTGGTCAGCGTAAGAACGCCGGACCCATTTGAAGAGGCCGTAATACCAGTCAGCCCAAGCGCATTGATCTGCCCCTCGGCATTATCGATCATGGTCGCCGCATCGGTGTCAAACGCGACAGTGATTGTCGACCCATTGATCGTCAACTCCAATGAATCTGAGCCGGACGTATTTGCGTAGGTCAAATCCAGGTCGTTGGCAGCCGCGGTACTGTCGATAGATGATGCACCCGCCGTGATGTTGGTTGCTAGGGAGGCGCCGCTTCCGTAAACGCCTGATGTGGTTGTCAAATCTTGACGAGCCACAGTGATGTTGCTGGCAGTAACCGAACCGTTGGACCCGCGATCAAGCGAGGAGAGCACATTCACATCATCTGTGCCCTGAACAAGATTCAGGCCATTGAATTGCGCGGCACCAACGACCGATGTGATTTGGTCCCGCAGCGCGTCGATATCTGTCTGGATCTTGGCCCGATCAACGTTTTCTTCCTGAGCGGCGACGATCTTGCCCTTAATATCAGTCAGCAAATCAGTGACAGTTTCAGACGCATTGCGCGCAACGGCCACGGTCGATTCACCCAATGACAGGCTTTCGGAGATGCCTTTAAACCCTTTCACATCCGACTCCATGACTTTGGAAATTGCCCAGACCGCAGAATTATCTTTGGCCGAAGCCACCGATTTACCGGTCGAGATCTCCGCCTGAGTCTTGTTGAGGTTGGCGTTGACGTTTTTCAACGTCTGCAGCGCAACCATTGCGCTGGTGTTGGTCAGAATACTGGACATTTTGTGCCCTTCCTTCTCTTTGACTGGCGCATGTTTTCGCGCCCAAAAGAAAAACCCACATTTGCAGGCCTGTTGAACGTCATTCTGACGACTGCGTGAGCCGCTTTTGGCCCATCACGCCATCCGTTTGGATGCAGGGAAAGCTTTGCGCTGAAAGCTCTAACAAGCTCCTAAGCGCAAAACGGTTTTTCTCTAAGATTTTACGACAATTCCCTCACCGGCGAATCTCGAAGCTCGATTTCCGGGCGCCTATTTGACCCGACCGGCCTTTCGCATCGTAGCTGGAAAACCTCTGCCGGTTCTTGAGGCCGGCCAAAGCGCCACGCATTCCGTCGAGTGCAGCATTCATCAGTCTGCCGGTCTGCTGCGCCCTGTCCTTTAAGTCGGCAAGGCGCGCTGATGCCGATGTTTCAAGTCTGGAGTTTTGGGCCTGAAAAATCGCCTTTTCAATCCGTCGCTGGTGATCAGCAATGAAATCAAGTTGCCCAGACCTCAGATCAGCCTCAAGGGCATCTAACGCAACTCCCAATGCGGCCAACGGATCACTGACGCCCCATCTCATTGAGCGGATCTTTCCCGGCTAACCAAAGCATTGAACAAGGATTCTGCCAATCCAATTCCACCCGCTACGGCCATTGCACGTGCCTGTTCCTGTCGAAGAAAGGACGAAAACTGTTCCTCGCCTATTCCACCGCCGAATTCCGTGCGTGATGACCCAACGCCTGCGTGCCGAAGCATTTCCGACAGAAACGCCGCTTCCAAATCCTGTGCGACTTCGCGGAGGGCCGCATCTCGTTCCGGGGCAAGTGCTGCTGTACCTACTCCTGCAATGCCGAGTTCAGACATCTCAAATTCTCCTGATTTCCGAGGATTATGTCCGCGCCCTGTAAACAATTGGTAAGCAATTTCCGCAAATCTACCGCTCATGTCGGAAGAATTCTGGACTGGTAAGTAATGGATCATCCATTTGCAGCGCTCAAACCAACTTCGGTCCTGAACAGTGACCGCACAGGATCTGATATGGGCTGGTTCGGCCCACCATCCAGATTGGATTCGCACCGCAGTTTTTTGTTGGAGGTCAGTGAAACGACCGATTTGCCATCAGCTTTGCCGGATATTTCGGGATACGCGACTGAACCCATGGCACAAGACCGGCTTAGGGAGATGGGACACTCGGCAAAACCCGGACAAAAGATTGAAAGCACAGTGCCTTTTCGATCGGGATTACCCTTGCACCTGATGGCGTTCAATCACGTGCCTGAAAGTGATCCAACTGACCCTGCTTTGCCAACAGACGTCGCGCCAAAATGGCCGCATATCACTTTAGGCCCTGACAATTTGGGTCTCAGACTACTGCAACTGCCGAATGTGGCACCGGATAAGGCCGAAGGGTCGTTGACACGATCACCTGAAGCACCTGCGATTGGCAGCCAGGCGCCATTCCTGTCGTTGCCACCGGAAGAGGGAAGAAACGAGACGGAAATCCAGACACCAACCCATGTCCTGATAGATGTCCTTCCTCCAACGAGTCACGCACCGATAGTCCACTCACTGCAGATCGCGGCAGAGGTTGTTGCTGTATCCGCTCCGGTCCGCCCGGACCCGGACCATTTAACAGATCGGCCGCTCGCCCTATTAAGGACTGAGCAATACCGGCCAATTGCTGCATCTGCCAATACCATCGGGACGCCACCCGCTGATCGCCCAAACCCCGAAGCCGATTTCGCGAAACCCGAAACGCCAATCACACCAGTTTCAGGCACGCGGTCAGCAAAAGTTATTCTGGCGGCCAATGAGCTTTTTCCCTTGAATTTTGCTGATAACCCGCCCCCCTCGCCGTTGACGAACCGCGCGCTCGACCGGCTGAGCGATCCCAAAATTCATTCCAAGGGGATGGCCCATACTTCGGACACGCCTGCCCAACCAGCGCGGCAGATTCCCACAACTCCCATTCGCCATTCATCGGCGATCGAAAACACCTTGCCATCCCCCGGAGCCATTGTCGAAACAGGCGCCGCTACAAGCATGACCTCACCATCTTCTTCGCGACCTCAGTACTTGGATCTGAGCGAAAGAACTCATGCGCCTACGATCCGACTTGAGAATGTCGGTCAAAATACACCTGCGCCCCTGACCGTCGTCGACGGCCGCACCCTTCTCGCCGACCGCACGGGCAGATTTGAGATGGGGGC
Source organism: uncultured Nioella sp. (assembly GCA_947495575.1). Lineage (GTDB taxonomy): Bacteria > Pseudomonadota > Alphaproteobacteria > Rhodobacterales > Rhodobacteraceae > CANLZL01. The sequence goes on from CANLZL010000003.1 coordinate 214,047, forward strand.
GACCAGTAGCGTTGTTAATCGGGATGTATCTGAGCGGGGCATTTCCAAATTCGCCCCAAGTGCTGTGACAAAAGATGCGACCGCGTCAATCCCTCGTCAGATAGAAATTCATCAACCGCCGACTCACCCCGTTTTGCCAGCGAAGCAACTGACCGTGCCCGAGAGCCAAATAAGATCGGCAGAACCCATCCAGACCAAATCGACAGTCTCAATTGGCTCCGCGGTGGACGACGCATCCGAAAAAAATGCACTTGAAATACCTTCGCGGGGCGCCGTGCATGCCACGTCGGCCAGCCCGCAACCCAGGCCTGAAGTGCGAGAAAAACCCTCGCAACTCACCCGGGAAACCGGGCTGCGCAAGGGTCACATCACGATTGACCCGATCAGATCATCGACCAAAACTCCACCGGTGCATCTGCAACCTGAGTTTGAAACGCCTTCCGCCGGTGTTCCGTCGACATCCGAGGCGACCGGAAAGACACGCAATCGCCAAAGGATCGAAGTTCCAATTCGGCCTGAAATGCCGCAACAAAGCTCCTTGCCGTCTGCTCCACTGCCACCCTTGGCTGACATCCGCCCACAAAGCCCCCTGGCCACAGCCTCGCCCGGATTTCCTTCGATACCAAGGACAGGGTTTGATGCCCTTCTGAACCCATCTGAAGTTGTGCCTGACATTGCTCAGGTCGTTGGTTCACCAATGCCGACAATCCCATCGATGGCAGCGCTCGCCGGACCAGTCGCCATTGCGCCCCCATCCGTGCCGTTCATGACTGTTCCCATGCAGCTTGTTCAATCAGTGCAAGCGGCGCTTGGCGCAGACCACCCAATGGGTGCGATCGAACTCACTCTTGATCCGCCGGAACTGGGGACCGTGCGGGTTGTCGTGTCTCGTGGCGATGATGGGCCTGTGGTTCAAATGATTGCAGACCGCCCGGAGACATTGGATCTCATGCGCAAACACGCAGGCTCTATGGCACAGGAATTTGCGCGGCAAGGCCTTGATACGGCCAGCTTTCAATTCGGCGGGCAACGCAACCAAAATGAAGATCACGGTCCTTCTGGCACGATCCCTGTAGATGATGACCCAGTGGATCCGACAGATCAGGTGGCTGGAACCAGCAGCACAGGCACCGGCATGGACATACGCATTTAGAGGAGGTGCAGGATGGAAATCACACCAACAAATCAAGCCATTGCATCGGCGCAAGCCAATGAGAGCCGCAGCCTGGTTACATCTGACTTCGAAACCTTTTTGCGAATGATGACAGCGCAAATCCAGAACCAGGATCCACTGAACCCAATGGATTCGACCGAATTCGCCACGCAACTGGCAACTTTTTCCGGCGTTGAGCAACAAGTGCGTACCAACGACTTATTGGTCGGGCTGCGGGAATCCATGGCGTTGACCAGCATGAGCCAGATGGGGGACTGGATCGGAATGGACGCGCGGGCAGAAATGCCGATGTATTTCGATGGAGAGCCTTTGTGGATTTACGCGACGGGCAATAATCTAGCCGATCGGATGGAGTTGATCATCACCGATGAACTTGGCAATACGATTCAGCGCGTCCATTTGCCTGCCAGTGACACACCGATTGAATGGGCCGGAGTTACAACGGACGGAGAGCCATTGCCGACTGGCGTTTATGGGTTTCACGTTGAATATTTCGCGGACGATACACCAATCGAAACCCGGCCAGCTATGGGCTATGCCCCGATCGAAGAGGCGCAGGTCATCAACGGCGAGGTGTGGCTCAGTTTCCCGGGCGGTGTTCAGATCCGGTCATCCTTGGTGGAAGCGCTGCGCTAACGCGGGAGGGATGGCCCCTCCCGCGTAGTTTTTCGGTTACTTGTTTGGTTGTTGCGGCTGCCCGCCACCACCGCCGCCGCTGATAATCAGCTGCGCCTCAGGATAGCCAACCGCGTCAGGTGAATTGTAAGTACCGACATAGATATCGTAGCGCCCTACCAACGGTGCACCCCACACAAGGCTTGGCTGCAAATTTCCAGCCCCATCATCGTCGCAATACCATTGTCCATCCGGTGCATTGATCAGCAAAGTCGTGTCTTGCTGGCTGCTGACCGAAAAGCCCAATTGCGCTCCTGTGCCTTGATATACAACCTGGAAATCCGGAGCCTCTGCGACAAATCCCGCGCAACCCTGCCCGGCATTGGATGCATCCAGGTTGCCGCCAGCCAACAACGACTGGATATGCGGATCAGGTTGGAAGCCGACGGAAAGCTGGGTCATGCCGAAGGTAGGCGGCAGGTTCGGGTCGGGCGTCGTCGCGCGAAGATCAACTTGCGGTGTTTGGCCCGCCATGGTGGCCGCGATCCAGTCAGCATAGGCCGAGACGCGCGTATATGTACCGTAGTGATCACCGTCTTGATGGCAGTAATTACCGCCAGAAACGAGGCCGACCTGAACGTAAGATTGACCGTTATAGGTCATCAGGGGGCCGCCGCTATCCCCACGGCAGGCATCAGCCACAGCATCCCGGAACCCGGCACAGATGACGCCTTCTCCGGCGTCATAGGCACAGAGGTTGTTTTGGACAATCGGCACCGATGCGCCCAGCAAAACCTGAGATGTATCCCATTGCGACGGAGGGGAGGAGCTGGCCATTTCGGCCGCCGTCAGTGGCCCGCGGCCCCGCGAAATATGCGGCGGCGGGGTCAGGCCCCAGCCAATAACAATCGCCTCCAGGCCCAGTTGCTCGGACGCGTTAGCCGTGCTGGCATCGGACAATTGCATATGAGGAATGCCCATGGGGCGGGTCACATGCAACAGCGCGATGTCGTCGCGACCGACCCCCTGATAACCCGAATGGACATAGACCCGGTCGACATCAAAGGCAGTGCCCCCGCCCTGCAAGCTGGAGCTGTTGGCGTAGATTTCCATGCCCGACGGGTTATTCGGATCCATCGAATCGACGCAATGGGCCGCGGTCAGCACCCATTGATCGGCAATGACGCTTCCTCCACAAAAGTGGCCATCAAACCGGTTCGACGCAAAGGCCTGATTAAGCGAAACGATCCACGGAAAATCGCTGATCGACACCGCACAACCGCCCATCACGCGATCGGCTGAGCAAATGTTCTGCGCCGTTGCAGACAATGGTATCAGGCAAGACGCGGCCAGAACAATGGCCGCGCGGGCAGACCTGGACGTAAAATATTCTATCATCGGGTGACCTCCCATTTCTTATCAGTTTTCGTCTTCATCGTCTGGCGCCTCATTCGCGATCAGACTGCGTTCAAGCGATGTGTCAGGATTGGCGCTGTCGGATTCGCCGGCAGGCTCTGGATTTGGCAAATCGCCCAAGTTAATAATCCCGTCGCCCTCGGCATCAGCGCCGTCGCGCGCCGCAAAAACCAGCGTTGCATCAGGCGCGCGCGCCGTTTCCACCACAGTCCCCACCCACAATCTTTGCGGTCCATCCTCTTCCAAGGGGATCTCCATTTGGGGTGGCGCATCAGCTGACCCAGTAACGCAATGCCAAACGCCCGAAGCCGTTCGCAGGATCAACACAGTGGGTTCGTCGCTGATGGCGGCAACGCCCAACGGATTGGCCCCGATATCAACGGTTAACATCAGATCCGGATTGCTGGCGACAAAACCCACGCAAGCCCCGCCAAGCTGGGTTGCATCCTCATACCCGCCTGCCAACAGGTCGACCGTCAGCCCGGCCTCTGGCATCGCCCCTGTCAGGTCGACAACGCCATACAAGGCACGTCCGTCCTCGACGATACCGCGTCCCGGTTTTCCGCCAGAGCTTTGCGGGGCAGCAGCGACCTGAACCGGCACTTCATTGCTATCTTCCCGCCCGTCGCCATTTTGAAAATGGGGCGGGATTTCACCAGCAAAGGCAAATTCCAGCCAGGGGACTTGCCGTCCATCGGTTGCATTCCGCACAGCAAAAGACACCTGGTACATGATGTCATCGACCCGGCGGGTTGGCCGTTCTAATGCTTCCAACAGCGCCTCGGTAAATAGCCCGTTACGTCCGTCACCGTCAGATGAAGTCTGGCCGGGGGCGGCGGCATACATGATGAACGCTGATGCGCCTGCAGGTGTTTCCATGGCAGTCAGGCCCGTGCCCATGTCGCGATCGCGACCGCGTTCCGGCAAGGGATTATTGCGGCAGGCGTCCAAAATGATGATCCCGGTTGCCCCGGTCGCGGCCAACCGTTCCAGCAGGCGCGGGGCCGGATAGGACCAATCGGGAATATCCTCGGCAAAGGCGATCTCTTCATCATCCACCGGGATCAGATAGTTGGTACCTTTGTATTCCACACCGTGTCCCGCAAAATAGAACACAGCCATATCCCCGGGGTTCAGCGACCTGGTAAAATCACGGATCGAGACCTGCATTTCCCGCAGACTTTGCTGCAACTGCGGTCCATCCCCATGCACGCGAAAGCCAATCTCGGACAGACGAGTCGCCATGTCGATGGCGTCATTGATCGGATTAACTAGCGGGTTGGTGTTGTATTCGGAATTGCCAATGACAAGCGCCACCCGCTCGGCTTTTAGCGCGGTAGCAGCGCAAACCGTGACTAGGGCGGTGAAAAAAACAAACAGCGCAAAAGTCCGGAGACCAGGCGACGACGCCACGTCAAATCTCCCAAATTCAAAAAACAATTGGGGCTATTATGGCGTGAAATACTCTCTAGGCCGACTCTTTTTTGCTCAACAATCCGTACTGAGGTCGGTCAGAGCTTCAGAAAAAGCTGAAGATCGGCAACGTTTGTTCCGGTTGCGCCGATCATCAGCAAATCACCAGAGGCCTGAAGTGCAGCGTAGCTGTCGCTATTGGCAAGGCGCGCCTCAGGCTCAATTCCCGCCTGACGCATGCGGGACAGGCTGCCTTGGTCAACGATTGCGCCAGCGGCGTCTGTCGGCCCATCGCGGCCATCGGTTCCGCCAGAAAGGAACATCCAATCGCCTGTTAGCCCGGCTTGTTCGGCCAACAACGCGACCCGCAACGCCAGCTCTTGATTGCGGCCGCCGCGCCCGTCGCCGGTAAGCACGACAGTGGTTTCTCCACCAAAGGCCAAAATGGTGCCACGGGGCGCGGCCATTGCGGCGTCCACTACTCGCCTAGCCGCCTGTGTGACGGGGCCATCAAGGGGCGTGTCGATCTTCTCTATGCGGCGTTTGGAGGCTTCTGCCATAGCTGCATGGCTCAATCCGTTGGACCCGACCAGCGTGGCGTTGCTCTTGGGCAAATCGGACCGGGACTGTTCAGACGCAAGGACCTCGCGTGCGGCAGGCGGCACATCCTCCCAGACACCCAGATCCTTCAGGATCTCGATCCCGCGCTGTCTGTCCGCAATTGGAGCAACCGTCGGTCCGCTGGCAATAACCCTCAGATCGTCACCGATCACATCCGACAAGATCAGGCTGCGCACCGAAGCCGGTGCTGCAAGCCGCAACAACCCACCGCCTTTGAACAGGGACAGCCCCTGACGGACGATGTTGGTTTGTTCGATATCGGCGCCTGTCGCCAAGAGCAGTTGGTTTACTGCGGCCTTGTCATCCAACGATAGACCCTCGACAGGCCCGGGCAACAGGGCCGATCCGCCCCCGGAAATCAGAGCGAGAACGTGGTCTTCAGCGCCAATACCATCCAAAAGCGCGCGAACCGCCTGCCCGGCCTTGATGCCGCTTTCATCAGGCACGGGATGGCCTGCCGCGAAACATTGGACCCCCGCAATCTCCCGATGGTTTTCATAATTGGTGACAGCTATCGCCGTGACATTGGCGTTATGCGCCACGTGATCCATTGCAGCCTGCAACATCCCATGCGCGGCCTTACCTATGGCCAACAGGATCAACCGACCGGTGACTGCCTGAATTGGTGCATCGGTCAACGCCTTGTCGACCGCGCGCACCGGATCCGCCGCTGCCACGCCAGCCAGAAACATCTCGGTCAGGTCATCCTTGTGGGCTTGTGTCGTCATCGGGGTACATTCCGCTAATTTGTCGATCTGCAATCAAATAAGGGCTACACCAGAACCCAACGCCAATCACCGAAACATGCCGAAACATGGGTGCGGCGTTTAGCCGACAAACGACACAACTACCGCAATTGCAGCCATTGTACCGGCCCCAAGGACCGCAAAGATAAATCGATCCCGCCATGGCGAAATCGGTTTCTCTGGAACAGCATTGGCACGCGAAAGCAAAACCTCTTGCGCCATCTGCGGCAAACGTGGGCCAAAGCGCGACAGGACCTGTGCCGTGCGGATCAGATCGCGCACCATCGCCTTTGGGCCGATATTGTCGGTGATGTAACCTTCGACAACTGGTCTTGCGACGCTCCAGATATTGATGTTCGGGTCCAGCGACCGGGCCACGCCCTCAACAACGACCATCGTGCGTTGCAACAGGATCAGCTCGGTCCGGGTTTGCATACCGAACTGCTCGGTCACGTCAAAAAGGTAACTCAAAAGCCGCGCCATCGAAATGCGGCTGGCATCCATGCCGAAAATGGGCTCACCGACCGAGCGGAGAGCACGGGCAAATTCGTCAATATCGCGATCCGCTGGGACATATCCGGCCTCGAAATGCACTTCGGCCACGCGGCGGTAATCACGCCGGATAAAGCCCATAAGAATCTCAGCATAAACACGGCGCGTATACTCGTCCAACCGTCCCATGATGCCAAAATCGAGGGCAATAATGTCCCCCTCGGGCGACACTTTCAGGTTCCCCTGATGCATATCGGCGTGGAAGAACCCGTCGCGCAAAGCATGGCGGAGGAACATTTGTAATGTGCGTGCTGCGATCGCTTCAAGGTCATGACCGGCGGCCCGGATCTGCTCGACCTCACCGTAGGGAAGGCCCTCAGCCCAATCCAGCATCATCACATGACGAGAAGAGTAGTGCCAATTGACCTTTGGAACGCAGAATCCGTCGTCGTTTTCTGTGTTGGCCGCGAATTCACCCGCGGCCGAGCTTTCGACCCTCAAATCAAGCTCCCCCATCACAACGCCTTCGAAATGCGCAATCACCTCTTGAGGACGCAAACGACGCGATGAGGGCGACAAAGTTTCGATAACGGATGCGATAAGATAGAAGGCATCGATATCCTTGCGGAAGGCGCGTTCAATACCGGGGCGTAAGACCTTTACGGCCACTTCCTGTCCGGTTTCCTTGAGCCGCCCGCGGTGAACCTGCGCAATAGATGCTGCTGCAACAGGTCCTGAGAATTCGCTGAACAAATCCTCCATTGTTGTCTCAAACTCTGAAGCCACGATTTTCTTTGCCTGCGCAGAGTCGAAAGGCGGCAGTTTGTCCTGCAGAACCCGTAGCTGCATTGCCAGGTCGGCCCCTACAACATCGGGACGCGTCGACAGGATCTGACCGAACTTGATGTAGGCCGGACCAAGCGCTGTCAGCGCGCGAGTCACTGGGGGCAAATTAGGATCACCCCGCAGACCAAGCCACTTGAACGGCCAGCCCAGAACGCGCAATCCGATGCGCACCGATCGGGGCGCATCCATGGCCTCCAGTGCAACACCCATTGCGCCTGTTCGTTCGAACGTGGCACCGGTGCGGATCAGGCGCCAAATATTATGAGGTCCACGCATCCCTTAGATCTTCCAGCCAGAATGCAGGGCAGCAATACCCATCGACAAATTGCGGTATTTCACCTGATCGAACCCGGCTTCGCGGATCATCGAGGCAAAAATCTCTTGGTTGGGAAACTTTCGGATAGACTCGACCAGGTATTGGTAACTGTCGCTGTCATTTGCGATGACTTGCCCCATCTTGGGGATCACATTGAACGAATAGAGGTCATACAGCTGCTGCATTCCGTCGACCGGCAGCTGACTAAATTCCAGAACCATCAAACGGCCCCCGGGGCGCAGCACGCGATAGGCTTCGCTCAGCGCGTCTGGAATGCGTGTGACGTTTCGTATGCCAAAGCTGATTGTGTAAACATCAAAGCTGTTATCTTCGAAGGGCAACGCCATGGCGTCGCCGACGATCCAATCCAGCCGTTCCGCAAAGCTTTCCGCCTCGGCCCGTTTTTGGCCTTCAACCAGCATCGACTCGGTCATGTCCAGTACAGTGGCCTCGGCCCCCGGCGCGCGGCGTAGAAAACGGAAAGAGATATCTCCGGTTCCGCCGGCAACGTCGAGCAGCCTTTGCCCGTCACGTGGAGCCAGCCAATCCATCATCGCATCCTTCCAGACACGATGGATGCCCATCGACATAACATCATTCATCACATCGTATTTAGAGGCGACGTTGGAAAACACACCGTGAACCATGCCGGCCTTGTCGCTTTCATCAACGGTTTTGAACCCGAAATGCGTGGTACGGTTGCTTTGGTCGGTCATGGGCACTTGCCCTCCTGGCTTCGCTCCCCTTTTTATAGGGTCCGCCTGTGGCGTTACAATGGCGCGCAGCGCAAGGAAAGGTCTGCAATGCCCGAACTGCCCGAAGTCGAGACAGTCCGTCGCGGTCTGATGCCCGTATTAGAGGGCGCGCGCATCCTGAAGGCCGACATCAGGCGGCCAGATTTGCGGTGGCCATTTCCTGAAAACATGGGCGCGCGTCTGACGGGCGCGCGGGTGAACCGATTACGTCGGCGGTCGAAATACATTTTGGCGGATCTTGATACCGGTGAAACCCTGTTGATTCACCTCGGCATGTCGGGCCGGATGCTGATAGATCAGAAGTCTGGCCCAACCGGCATTGACGCCTTTTTCCATACCCTGCCCACGCCCGCGAAACATGACCACGTGGTTTTGGATGTAGACAGTGGCGCACGGATCACATTCAACGACGCCCGCCGGTTTGGCGCGATGGATCTCTTGGACACGCAGCAGGAGGGCACACATCCCCTTTTGGCAAAAATTGGCCCGGAACCATTAAGCAACGCCTTTGATGGCCCGTATTTGCACGCCTCCCTGAAAACACGAAAGACCCCGATCAAATCGGCCCTTCTGGATCAGCGAATCGTGGCAGGTCTTGGCAATATTTACGTGTGTGAAACTCTGTTTCGGGCCGGGATTTCGCCCAAAACTCAAGCAGGTCAGCTGACAAAACACGCGGCAGAAGGGCTGGTGCCGATAATTCGTGACGTATTGACAGAAGCGATTGCCGCGGGCGGTTCATCCCTGAAAGATCATCGGCAAACCAATGGGGAATTGGGTTATTTTCAACATAGTTTTCAAGTCTATGGACGCGAAGGCGCCCCATGCACGTCACCGGGTTGTGACGCAACGATACTTCGGATTTCACAGTCCGGACGGTCAAGTTTCTATTGCCCTTCCTGTCAAAGATAGGTTGAACCGCGCCGCAGGGCTGATAACCCTGCAGACTTGAGATTGGACAACACCGGGACGGACCTAGATGGCCTACGAAACAATCAATGTTGAGATTGAAGACCATATTTGCCTGATCAAATTGAACCGCCCCGACGCTCTCAATGCGTTGAACACCCAGCTTTTGGGCGAGCTGTGCAAGGCGCTGGAATGTGCCGACCGGAATGAAAAGGTGCGCTGCATCGTCATTACGGGGTCAGAAAAGGCATTTGCCGCCGGAGCCGATATTGCAGAGATGGCGGATAAAACATTCACCGAGGTCTACGCTGAAAACCTCTTCGCGGATCCATCTGATCGCCTCATGGGCATTCGCAAGCCAATCATTGCGGCGGTTGCGGGCTATGCGCTTGGCGGCGGTTGCGAATTGGCCATGGCCTGCGATTTCATTATCGCGGCCGACACAGCGAAATTTGGTCAGCCTGAGATCAACCTCGGCGTCATCGCCGGACTTGGTGGATCACAACGTCTGACCCGGTTTGTCGGCAAATCCAAATCCATGGATATGAACCTGACTGGTCGCTTCATGGATGCAGAAGAGGCAGAACGCTCTGGCCTTGTCAGCCGCGTCGTACCCGCCAAGAAGCTGATGGACGAAGCCATGGGCGCAGCCACGAAGATTTCTGAGAAATCTCAGATCGCAGCTTTGGCCGTCAAAGAAGTGGTCAATCGCAGCTATGAAACGACGCTCGCCGAGGGGCTGCGCTTTGAACGGCGCGTGTTTCATTCGATGTTCGCTTCAGAGGATCAGAGCGAAGGCATGGCTGCATTCCTCGAAAAGCGCGAGGCGCAATTCCGCGATCGCTAATTTCGGCTTTCCTTTTCCATAGGAATCGCCTAAACGGCGCCCATACATGCGTGTGAGGCCCGCTTTTTGGCCAGATCCTTCCGGTACGAACCCGGGGAAGTGGGCTGTTCCGCGCGACCAGATTTTTGAATAACCCACGAGAGGGATCAACCATGGCAAATTCGCCCCAAGCTAAGAAACGCGCCCGCCAGAACGAGCGTCGTTTTGCTGTCAACAAAGCGCGCCGTTCGCGCATCCGCACCTACCTGCGTAAAGTCGAAGAAGCGATTGCGTCCGGCGATCAGGCCGCTGCTGCAACCGCCCTGCGCGAAGCCCAGCCCGAACTGATGCGCGGCGTCACCAAAGGTGTGTTGCATAAGAACACCGTTGCCCGGAAAATGTCGCGCCTGTCTGCCCGCGTGAAGGCCCTCGGCGCATAAACGCGGCGAAAATCAATATAAGAATAAGGCGTCTCAATTTTGAGGCGCCTTTTTCTTTTTGGTAAAATTTCTAGTGCTTCGGCACCCTTATCAAAACTGGCCGGGATTCGTTTTTGAAGAGTCCGGAGTCAAGCGCGAAGATTGATTGCGAGGCCTGCCAGAGTCCAGCTAGCTTAGGGGCATAGCGATTCACATAGTCTGGGGGGACATTGATCTGCTGAGCTGAACTTATTGCCAATCTGACTTCGAACACTTCGGGGCCAGTTGAGATAGATTTCGCTCCTGATCGTCCCGGCAACGCGGCGCTGAACAATGTTCAGAACACGCAGCCGGATGAACCGCGGAAAGCCCCTGTATTGGGGATTTTCACGGCTCATACATGTCCAATGACCATATATCCGCGCGATGCTTCGCCGACCGTTAATGGCAAAAAGCCACGGTCGGGGCCGGTATCGTTTTGCGTTGGGTTAAAGTTTGGCTGGCCTTTAGGGGGGTCAGACCCAGTCGGTCCGCAGGAGGGGCAAGTTGCCACAAAAGGCGACAATCCTGCAGGTCGATCGACAGACCGAATGTGGTGCTGAAGGCGAAGGGAAAAGGACGGCGCAAGCGATCGTCCGCAGGGCCACGCAAAGGGGCCGTGTATTAAAATTGACGGGAACAGGATGACTGACGAAACTTGGGGTCACGTACGGGGTGAGTTGCTGAAATCGGTTGGAAAGAACAACTTTTCGGCGTGGATTGAGCCAATCTCTTTCAAAACGGTAGAAGACCGTACCGCGCATTTTCAGGTGCCTACGAATTTTATCGGCACTTGGGTTTCGCAACATTTCGGCGATGTGATCTTGCGTCACCTGATTTCGGCCGGGCTGGAAGTTGAACGGGTTGAATTTGCGGTGGGTGGCCAGGCCTCCGCGCCCATGGCCGTCAACGCAAACACTGCCCCAAACAAGGTCGCATCCGCCACCGTGGCAGCGCCGGCTCCTGTTCAAAACCGTGGATTACCCGAGTTTTCACTGAACCCCAATTTCACCTTTTCGAATTTTGTCGTGGGCAAGCCCAACGAACTGGCTCATGCGGCGGCCCGCCGCGTTGCCGAGGGCGGGGCTGTGTCTTTCAACCCCCTCTTTTTGTATGGCGGTGTCGGTCTTGGTAAAACGCACCTAATGCACGCCATTGCGCATGAGTTACGGACCAGCAAGCCAGAACTGAAGGTCATTTACCTGTCGGCCGAACAGTTCATGTATCGCTTCATCCGTGCCTTGCGCGATCAGGATACGATTTCCTTCAAAGAGCTCTTCCGCTCGATCGACGTTCTCATGGTGGATGACGTTCAATTCATCGCAGGCAAAAACTCGACCCAGGAAGAGTTTTTCCACACGTTCAACGCGTTGGTTGAGATGGGTAAACAGATCATCATCTCGGGCGACCGCGCACCGGTCGATATGGATGAGCTGGACAATCGTATTGCGTCACGTCTGCAATGCGGGCTTGTTGTCGACCTGCACCCGACGGATTACGAGTTGCGTCTGGGCATTTTGCAGCAGAAAGTCGAAGCACAACGTGAGCGTCATCCGGATCTCAAAATCGCCCCCGGCGTCCTGGAATTTATTGCGCACCGTATTTCATCCAATGTCCGCGTTCTCGAAGGGGCTTTGACCCGTCTCTTTGCTTTTTCCGACCTCATCGGCTGCGAAATCACGATGGATATGACGCAGGAATGTCTGTCGGATATCCTGCGCGCCTCGGATCGCAAGGTCACGATGGAAGAGATTATCAAAAAGACCTGCGAACATTATCACCTGCGCCAGACCGATTTGATGAGTCCCAGCCGCGCCCGCAACATTGCGCGCCCCAGACAGATGGCAATGTATCTCTGCAAAAAGCTGACCACACGCAGCCTTCCAGAGATTGGACGCAAGTTTGGCGGTCGCGATCACACCACCATCCTGCATGGGGTGCGCAAGATCGAGGAGCTGATCTCGCTCGACAGCCAGATCGCCGAAGACGCTGAGCTTCTGCGACGTATGCTCGAAGCCTGACCATTCATTTTGCCAAAAACACCTCAGTGGGGGTGCGGAGGGAGGATCCCCCGCCCGGATCGCCGCCGTCAGGCGGCGAAACTATGACATAAGCGCGCTATTCCTGCCAATTCGCGCGCTTCCCCCATTGACCTCCCCGCACCATTCGCGAAACTTCTGAAAAAACACTTGTGCTTGCGGGCTGAGGGGGTACCCTCGCGGCCCCGCATATCGTCGGAGCCAGGACATGAAAATCAGCATTGAACGCGCGGACCTTCTCAAGGCCGTCTCTCAGGCACAATCCGTTGTGGAACGCCGCAACACCATCCCGATTCTGGCCAATGTGCTGATCGAAGCAGAGGGCGACACAGCCAGCTTCCGCGCCACGGATCTGGATATCGAAGTCGTCGATAAGACCCCTGCCCAAGTGGAACGCTCCGGGGCAACCACGGTCTCGGCTGTGACATTGCATGAGATCATCAGAAAATTGCCCGATGGCGCCTTGGTGCAGCTGTCCGATGACGGCACTTCGGGCCGGTTGGAGGTGAATGCCGGGCGCTCAAGCTTCCAGCTGACAACCTTGCCGCGCGAAGATTTTCCGGTCATGGCCTCGTCGGAATATAGCGCGAATTTCTCGGCCCTTGCCACCGACCTACGTCGCCTGTTCGACAAATCTAAATTCGCGATCTCGACGGAAGAGACCCGGTATTACCTGAACGGCGTCTATCTGCATGTGTCGCAGGGCGACGATGGTCAGGTCCTTCGTTGCGTGGCCACGGATGGGCACCGTCTGGCCCGTGTCGATGCGGCCCTTCCTGCAGGTGCGGAAAACATGCCCGGCGTGATCGTACCCCGCAAAACCGTGGGTGAGCTGCGCAAGCTGTTGGATGACGACGACATGAAGATCGCCGTCTCCGTCTCCGAGACCAAAATTCGCTTTGCCACGCCGGATATTACCCTGACATCCAAGGTCATTGACGGCACTTTCCCCGATTACACCCGCGTCATTCCAATGGGCAACACCCGCCGCCTTGAGGTGGATGCCGCTGAATTCGCCTCGGCTGTTGACCGTGTGGCAACTGTCAGTTCTGAGCGCTCTCGTGCTGTAAAGCTTTCCCTGGACGAAGATCGTCTGGTGCTTTCCGTGAATGCGCCAGACAGCGGTGCCGCGGAAGAGGAACTTGCCGTGGCCTATGGCGATGAGAAGCTAGAAATTGGCTTTAACGCCAAATACTTGCTGGAAATTGCCAGCCAGGTCGACCGGGAAAATGCTGTTTTCATGTTCAATTCATCCGGTGATCCCACGCTGATGCGGGAAGGCAATGACACATCCGCTGTTTATGTCGTCATGCCGATGCGTGTCTGAAGGAAGGCTATTTTTCCTAGGAAAAGTTGAGCCTCCCGGCGGGGAGTTTTTCACAAAGAAGAAGGAGGGGGCATGACCGCGACTTTTGTGCAGTCCCTGACCCTCTCGCATTTTCGGTCGCACAAACGGGCAGCCCTGTCATTGGATGGACGGCCCGTGGCGTTATTTGGCGCCAATGGCGCCGGAAAAACCAATATACTTGAGGCTGTGTCCCTGCTGTCACCCGGGCGGGGCTTGCGCCGCGCCTCGGCCGATGAAATGGCGCGCCAACCGGAGGCGATTGGGTGGAAGATTGCCGCGGAACTGCGGACCGATCATCGCGCCCACGAGGTCGAAACCAGTGCAGAACCCGGACAATCACGGACCCTGAAGCTGGATGGCAAACCCGCGCCGCAACTGGCGTTGGCCGATCTGGCGCGTATCGTCTGGCTGATCCCGGCGCAGGATCGCCTTTGGATCGAGGGGGCCGAGGGCCGTCGGCGCTTTCTCGACCGCATCACAATGAGTTTTTTCCCCGATCATGGGGAGGCCGTTCTGACACATGAAAAGGCAATGCGAGAGCGCAACAGAATGCTCAAGGATCAGGTACGCGACGCAATCTGGTACGAGGCGGTCGAAGCGCAAATGTCCGCGGCCGCCGCACGGATCGTTGACCGGCGTCACCTGACGGTTGAGCGCCTGACCAAAGCGCAGGACGGGGCGGAAACGGCCTTTCCAGTCGCGATGCTCACTATTCTGGAGGCAGAGGAAAGCGCAGGCCTTGTTTCAGGCGAAGATTTTGCCACGGCCCATGCACTATCTCGTCCCCGCGACCTGGCCGCAGGGCGCAGCCTTGTCGGCCCGCATCGCGCAGATTTGGGCGCGATTTATGCGGCCAAGGGCGCGGCTGCACGGTTGTGCTCCACCGGCGAACAGAAGGCCTTGTTAATTTCCCTTATTCTGGCCAATGCCCGCGCGTTGAAAGCCGATATCGGCGCGGCGCCACTGGTTTTGCTCGATGAGGTCGCCGCACATCTCGATGCCAACCGTAGGGCCGCGTTGTTCGATGAAATCTGCGCACTTGGCGGGCAAGCCTGGATGACCGGTACAGGCCCGGAACTGTTTGCAGATCTTGGCGCCCGGGCCCAGCATTTTGAGATCACGGAAACCGGCGGTGTCTCAGACGTTACAACGCGGGGCCCGGCATGACTCTTGGGCTCTGGGACATGGTGCTTTATGCTGGCGCACTCTTTGTGCTGTTCCTGACACCGGGGCCGGTCTGGCTGGCTTTGACAGCGCGGACGTTGGCCCATGGCGTGGGGGCGGCGCTGCCCTTGATCCTCGGCGTGGCGATTGGCGATACGATCTGGTCCCTGCTGGCGGTTTTGGGCCTGTCCTGGGTCGTTCAATCCTATACGGGCATCATGGTGGCGCTAAGATGGCTGGCGGTGCTGGTATTTGCTGGCATGGGCCTGCTTTTGATCCGGCACGCCGATAAGAGCATTGATGCCGATAGCCGCCTCAACCGTCCCGGACTGTGGGCCGGGTTCGTTGCCGGGCTGGCCGCGATCCTAGCCAACCCCAAGGCGATCCTGTTCTACATGGGGATGTTGCCGGGGTTCTTTGACCTGACTGCACTGACCAAGTGGGATGTGGCGGCCATTGCCGGAATCTCGATGATCGTTCCTGTCATCGGCAATCTGGGCTTTGCGACATTCGTGGATCGTGCACGTCGGCTGATCTCATCGCCGGGCGCCTTGAAGCGAACCAATCAGGTTGCGGGCGCGTTGCTAGTGCTCGTCGCGATTGTCATAGCCTTGACTTAGGAGGTCGCATGGCGCGCAGGACAAAAGAAGAATTGCTTGTTGAAATCAGGAGAGCATACGCAGCGTCGCTTGCGCTCATGGAATGCGCCTACTCCTTAGAGATCAGTGCTGAAGAAATCGCCGAGATATTTTGCGATATTCCAGATATCGAGCGAATTATTCAAAGCTGTGAAGACGGCGAAGTCAAACCCAGCCAAATGCTCGGCTATGCAATGCAAGAAGTTAATGGGTGGCTCTTGCACGCGCGCACTGCAAAACATCCAGCGGAAATTGCGCGTGTCCAAAAAGTACTTGCGCTTTACAATGCAAAAACCGGGCATGATTTGCTGGAACAGTTCGCCGATCCGACGAAAATGGTAAAAGCGGTTCTTCGAACGGGCCGCATCCTGCACGAGTCGGATTATCGCATCGTCGTGGACATCCTGAATGATATTGGCTCTAGCGCTTACAACACAGATCAATTGGCCATTTTGGAAAACGCAGCTGACGCCTTCGAAGCGACCTATGAGGGCGAGACCTAACACCCCCTAAATCTTGTGTCAGAAGGGTGACAATCCCCCCTGCGCGACGTATAAAACAGGCAACAGAAAACAAGGGGTCATCCATGACCGACAACGCGCAGGCGCCTGCTGAATACGGCGCGGATTCCATTAAAGTTCTCAAAGGGTTAGAAGCGGTGCGGAAACGCCCCGGCATGTATATCGGGGATACCGATGACGGCTCGGGTCTGCATCACATGGTCTATGAGGTGGTCGATAACGGAATTGACGAGGCTCTGGCCGGTCATGCCGACTTTGTGACCGTCACAATTAACGCCGATAACTCAGTTTCCGTCCGTGATAACGGCCGGGGCATTCCGACCGATATCCACCAGGAAGAGGGCGTTTCGGCGGCCGAGGTCATCATGACCCAGCTTCATGCTGGCGGCAAATTTGACGACAATGCCTACAAGGTCTCGGGCGGCCTGCACGGTGTGGGTGTGTCTGTTGTTAACGCGCTAAGTGATTATCTTGAATTGCGCATCTGGCGCGACGGAAAAGAGCACTACGCACGGTTTGAACATGGTGAAACTGTCGAACATTTGCGCGTCGTTGGTGATGCCAATGGCGAGAAAGGAACCGAAGTGCGGTTCCTTGCAGCAACCTCAACTTTCTCGAACCTCGAATACAATTTCAAAACGCTGGAAAACCGCCTGCGGGAACTGGCCTTTCTGAATTCCGGCGCACGCATTATTCTGCGCGACCTTCGCCCGGCAGAGGCGCTGGAATCGGAACTGTTTTATGAGGGTGGTGTCAAAGAATTCGTACGCTATCTGGACCGCTCTAAAACCTCCGCGATGGAGGAGCCGATTTACATCACCGGCACCCGTGATGAGATCGAGATTGAAGCAGCCCTTTGGTGGAATGACAGCTATCACGAGACGGTTCTGCCCTTCACAAACAACATCCCTCAGCGGGACGGCGGAACCCATTTGGCAGGCTTCCGCGGAGCATTGACCCGCACGATCAATCTCTATGCAAATTCCTCGGGTATTGCGAAGCGCGAAAAGGTGAATTTCACCGGCGACGACGCGCGTGAAGGTCTGACATGTGTCCTATCCGTCAAAGTGCCCGACCCGAAATTCTCCAGCCAGACCAAGGACAAGCTCGTATCCTCCGAGGTGCGCCCGGCAGTTGAAGGCCTGATGAACGAGAAGCTGCAGGAATGGTTCGAGGAAAACCCGAACCAAGCCAAGGTCATCGTCGGGAAAATTATCGAGGCCGCTTTGGCCCGCGAGGCCGCGCGGAAAGCCCGCGAACTGACCCGCCGCAAAACCGCGATGGATGTGGCCAGCCTGCCCGGCAAACTGGCCGACTGTCAGGAAAAGGACCCGGCCAAATCCGAAATCTTTCTGGTCGAGGGCGACTCCGCCGGTGGATCAGCAAAACAAGGCCGATCACGCCATGATCAGGCGGTTCTGCCCCTGCGCGGTAAGATCCTCAATGTCGAACGCGCCCGCTTTGACCGGATGCTGGGCAGCCAGGAGATTGGCACGCTGATCACCGCCCTTGGCACCGGGATTGGGCGCGATGAGTTCGATATCTCAAAACTGCGCTACCACAAGATCGTGATCATGACCGATGCCGATGTCGACGGCGCGCATATCCGAACACTGCTGCTGACCTTCTTCTTCCGGCAAATGCCCGAGATTATTGAGGGCGGATATCTCTACATCGCGCAGCCACCTCTCTTTAAAGTCGCACGCGGCAAGTCCGAGGTTTACCTGAAAGACCAGCCCGCGCTGGAAGATTACCTTGTGCAGATGGGCATTGATGGCGCGGTCCTGCGCCTGCCATCAGGCGAGGAAATCGCCGGGCAAGACCTTGCACGCGTGATCGATGGCGCCCGCAGCTTCAAACGGATTCTGGATGCATTTCCAACGCATTACCCGCGTCACATTCTGGAACAGGCCGCCATTGCCGGCGCGTTTGACCCCGGAAAGGCCGATGCAGATTTGCAGCGTGTGGCCAATGATGTGGCAGGCCGGTTGGACCTTGTTGCCGTGGAATATGAGCGCGGTTGGACAGGGCGGATCACCCAGGATCACGGGATCCGTCTGAGCCGCGTTTTGCGTGGCGTCGAAGAGATCCGCACGCTGGATGGCGCTGTCCTGCGCTCTGGTGAGGCGCGTAAACTCTCCGAAGTCAGCCGCGATACGCGCGGCGTCTATCAGGACCCGGCCAAACTGGCCCGCAAGGATCGTGAGCAGTTGATCCATGGCCCGACAGAGCTATTGCAAGCCATCCTCGACGAAGGGGCCAAAGGCCTCAGCCTGCAACGCTACAAAGGCCTGGGCGAAATGAACCCCGACCAGTTGTGGGAGACCACTCTGGACCCCGAAGCGCGAACGCTTTTGCAGGTCAAAGTTGAAGATATGGTCGAGGCCGACGACATCTTCACCAAGCTGATGGGCGACGTTGTGGAACCCCGCCGCGAGTTCATCCAGCAAAACGCGTTGAGTGTCGAAAATCTGGATTTCTGATATCCGAAAGTAGGGGAGGGCGCGTTTGGTCGCCCTCCCCTACTTGTCTCAAATCACGATATTGTACTTGGCCCGGATCGCCTGATCGATGTCCGCGGCCAGCAGGTTCCCTGCTGTCGCCAAAATCTCATTCTTGCGCTGAATGGCCTGGTCCAGCAACAAGGGCCTATCTGACTCTTCCCATTCCTTGGGGCTCATCCGGTTGCCTAGCGTCGGATAAACAAAATCGGATTGCATCAACGCCAGCGTCTTATCAGTACCAAGGTAGTGACCGGGCCCGCCAAGACAGACCTCGGCCAACTGATCCAGCGCAAGGGTCTCATCGGTTACCTCGATCCCGCGAACGCAGCGCAGGGCCTGACCGATCAGATCATCGCCAAGGATCAGCGACTCGTGACAAAATCCGAGCAGAGAGGCGTGCATCCCTGCCGCCTCATAGACCATGTTAAGGCCAGACAGCCCTGCCATGACGTTTGAGCACATCTGCTCCCACCCGGCCTGCATATCCGGCAGCTTGGCGTCAGAGGCGCCTGCGGCCGCGCCACCCGGAAGGTTGTAGAACCGGTGCATCTGGGCACAGCCAGCTGTCAGCAGCGCCTGTTCGCCAGACCCGACCGACATGGCGCCTGTGCGCAGGTCAAGGCCGAAGGGCCAGGTGCCCATCACCGCCGGATGTCCCGGCGCGATGGCGTTGACATAGACAAGCCCCGCTAGGCATTCGGCTACAGCCTGCGTAATGGCCCCGGCGATGGTGGAGGGGGCCGTTGCCCCGGCCATGCCTGCCGACAAAAGCAGCACCGGCATTCCACCGCGAATACAGGCCTCCATCGCTTCACAGCTTTCAGTGGCAAATTTCATCGGCGGCACAACGAAGCAATTGGTGTTCGAGATGAAGGGCCGTTCGCGATACGCCGCCTCTCCACCTGCAATCTGATAGATCAGCTCAAGACAGGGGGCGACATGAGACGGGTCCGAGAAGGACGTACCGATATGTTTCTTGGTACCGGCGACCGAGGCGTAGATGGTATTGAGGTCCATCTCGAGGTTGTCGACGATATCGCGGCACACCATAGGCCTTTGAAAAAAATGTACATTTTCAAGGGACTGCGTGATGCGCGCGGCATCATAGAGGTCCTGGGTCGTCGACTCTCGATAGCTGTTCGTTTCTGCATCGACCATATTCACTGCGGCACCGGCCGTGCCGAAATGCACGTTTGGGCCAGACAGATTCAGGTCATACCGGGCATCGCGCCCATGCAGGGTGATGTCTCGTGCGGCGATGGCCAGCGTATCCTCGACCAGCGAACGGGGGTACCGCAGGCGGCCATCCTCGCCCAGAACCGCGCCCGCCTGAACCATGATATCGATGCCCGATTGCGGCGCATCGGCTAGCCCGATGGTTTCAAGCGCCTGCAGCGCCGCTTCGTGGATTTGCAAAACCTGCGCATTCGTCAGCGGTTTGTATTGTCCGCCCGGAAGGCCCGGGCGAACAGGTCGTAGATCATCAGCCAGGGGCGCAGCCCTTTGTGCTGTGCGGGCGGCGCGTCCGCCAGAGCGGCGCGATTTGGGTTTGGCTGTCAGATCTACGTTTGGGTTCATGCTTTTACACGCTCTGATTTGGGGTCGTACATAGGTTTGGAAGAGACTTCCGCTTTGACACGGGTGCCCATCACGTCGATCTCGTAAGAAGACGCCAGAACATCGGCGAGCTTTTCACCGGCACAGGGCACATAACCGAGGCCCATCGCGCCGCCCAATGCGTGGCCGTAGGAGCCAGAGGTCAGGTAGCCCACCAGTTCACCATCCCTCAGGATCGGCTCGTTGTGATAAAGCAGCGGCTCGGGATCGGTCAGCTTGAACTGCAACATACGGCTTTGCGGCCCGGTTTCCTTGCGGCGCAAAAAGGCATCGCGACCGATGAAATCTTCTTTGTCGCCTTTTACCGCGAACCCGATGCCCGCATCGACAACGTGATCCTCGCAGGTGATGTCATGGCCGAAGTGGCGATAGCCCTTTTCGATCCGGCAGGTATCCATCATGTGCATACCGCAGAGTTTCAGACCCATATCCTGACCCGCTTCGTAAAGCGTTTCGAAAACGTGGCCCGCCATGTCAGAGGACACATAGACCTCCCAACCCAGCTCACCCACGTAGGTCACGCGGTGAACACGGGCCAGACCCATGCCGATCTCGATCTCCTGCGCGGTGCCGAACGGGTTCACATCATTGGTGAAATCATTGGGCGAAACGGCCTCAAGCAACGCACGCGAGCGTGGACCCATGACGGCCAAGGTGCCCTCGGCCGCGGTGATATCGGTGATCGAGACGTTGAAATCGCCCTTGTTCCGCTCCATCCAGACCTGATCGTTGTAGCGAGACGCGGCAGGCGTCACGACAAGATAGGTGTTGGTCGACAGGCGCGTAATGGTGACGTCCGCCTCAATCCCGGCGTTCTTGTTCAGGAACTGGGAATAGACGATGCGACCATGCTCAACGTCATATTGACCACCGGCAAGATAGTTGAGGTATTTCGTGGCATCCGGGCCTTCCACACGCAGCTTGCCAAAGGACGACATGTCATACATGCCCACGTTCTGACGGATCGCCATATGCTCTTCGCGGACATTGTCGAAGAAATTCTGACGCTTCCAGCTGTATTGATATTCCGCTTCCTGATTTTCACGGGCGAACCAGTTGGCCCGTTCCCACCCGGAAAACTCACCAAAGACCGCACCGCGTTCTTGCAAATGGTAGTGGAAAGGCGACCGGCGAATACCGCGCGCGGTTTCCTTTTGCTTGAATGGGAAGTGATCCTTGTAAAGCAGGCCAAGCGTCTCTTTTGAGCGCTCATAGAGGTACTTCTTGTTGCCCTGAAACGGCTGCATCCGGTTGATATCGACATCGCCCAGATCAAAGGGCTTTTCGCCCGTATCCATCCATTCGGCCAGCGCCATACCGGCCCCACCGGCGGATTGAATCCCGATCGAGTTGAAGCCAGCCGCAACCCAGAAATTATTCAACTCAGGTGCAAGGCCAAGGTGATAGGCATCATCTGGCGTAAAGCTCTCAGGCCCGTTGAAGAAGGTATGAATCCCGGCCTCAGCCAACAGAGGCACACGTTCCACTGCCATTTCAAGGATCGGTTCGAAATGGTCAAAATCTTCAGGCAGTTGGTCAAATTCGAAGTCGACAGGAATGCCGTCATTGGCCCATGGCTTGGCCACAGGTTCAAACGCGCCAAGCAGAATTTTCCCTGCGTCTTCTTTGTAGTACGCATATTCATCCGGCACCCGCAGAACCGGAAGCTGGGTCATGCCCTCGATATTTTCGGTGACGATGTAGAAGTGTTCGCAAGCTTGCAGCGGAACGCTGACGCCCGCCTTTTTGCCAACCTCATGGCCCCACATGCCGCCGCAGTTCACAACCATATCGCATTCAATATGACCGCTTTCCTTGCCGTCATCGGATTCCCAATCAACGCCGGTGACAAAGCGGCCTTCTTTTGAGAACGCGGTCACTTTGATGCGCTCTTTGATCAAGGCACCGTTCTGGCGGGCGCCTTTGGCCAGCGCCAGCGCGATGTTGGCCGGGTCGCCCTGCCCGTCCTTGGGCAGGTAAACCGCGCCTTTAACGCCTTCAAGGTTAATATGCGGGTACAGTTCTTGCACACGCTCGTTCGAAATCTCTTCGACTTCGACCCCGAAAGACCGGGCCATAGCGGCCTGACGGTAGATTTCTTCGCGACGTTCATCGGTCAGGGCAACGGTGATCGAGCCACAGCGTTTAAAGCCGGTGGCAACGCCGGTCTCTGCTTCAAGCTCGCCGTAAAGCTCCTGCGAATACTTGGCCAGTTTGGTCATGTTCTTGGTGGCGCGCAACTGAGCGATAAGCCCTGCCGCGTGCCAGGTTGTGCCACTGGTCAGCTGTTTGCGTTCCAGAAGGACGATGTCCTTCCAGCCCTTTTTGGCGAGGTGATAGGCGACGGAACACCCGATGACACCACCGCCAACAATGACGACGCGCGCTTTGGTAGGAAGGCTCATTTTTCTAATGTCCTATGCTAAATCAGGCCCGCAGGCGCTCGTTTTCAGGATCCCAGAGGGGTTGATCAGGTTGGACAACCGCCTTGCAGCGTTCGCCAAAGATCTCGACTTCAAGCTCAGTACCGGGTTTGGTCAGGTCGGTCCGCACCACGCCAAGGGCAATGGATTTGTTCACGCGGTATCCGAAATTGCCCGAAGTGGTTTCGCCAACAACTTCGCCGTCCTTCCAGACGGTCGACATGTAAGGCGCATCGGCAAAGGGCGCGTCGACGACCAGCGTGACAAAACCTTTCTTCGATCCGACTTGCTCTTCGGCCTGCAACGCGGCCTTGCCCGGGAAGTCCTGAGCTTTGTTCAAGCGTACAAAACGGCCCAAACCACCCTCGAACATCGAATAATCGGTACTCAGGTCACCTTTCCAGGTGCGGTAGCCCTTTTCGATGCGCATCGAATCGAGCGCGAACATGCCAAACGGGGTCGCGCCCGCATCACGGATCGCAGTGTAGACCTCGGCGGCGTTCTCGGTTTTTACGTGAACCTCCCAACCCAGTTCGCCCACAAAGGAAACGCGGGCCATGATGGCTTCATGCCCGGCAACCGTCGCGGTTTGCAGGCTCAGCCAGCCTGCGGTCAGATCGGCGTCATCAGACAAACCAGCAAAAAGGTCGCGCGATTTTGGACCCGTGACCAGCATGGTGGTGTAGTCGCGTGAGACGTCAGTCAGTTCCAGCCCTTCGGGCAGGTTGCGCCACAGCAGTTCGAAATCGTGCCATTGCGCGACGGCCGCCGTCATCAGGGTGAAGTCATCCTCGCCAAAACGAATGCACGACATCTCCGTCACGATCCTGCCGCGCGTATCCGCGAAATAGACCAGGTTCATCCGGCCTACTTTTGGCAACGCCCCGGCAACCTGCGTCCGCAGCCATTCCGCAGCACCCTCGCCCTTCAAAGTGAACCGAGAGAAGCCGCACATGTCGATGACGCCCACGCCATCGCGAACGGCCTCAACCTCTTCCTTGACGCGATGCGTCCAGGAGCCTTCGCGCGCCCAGGTCTCGGTGCCTTCCTCTGACGTATCGTCCCCGTCTTTGGCGAACCAGTTGGCCCGTTCCCAGCCATTATAGGCGCCCATCTGGCCGCCATCGGCGACAAGGCGATCATGGTTTGGCGACAGTTTCTTGTTTCGCGCGGCGGGCCATTCGTGATGCGGGAAATGCATCGCGTATTCGTGGCCGTAAGTTTCCAGCGCTTTCTTGAGGCTGAAATCAGCATCGGCGTGGTCGGTGTAACGGCGGCTGTCGACCGCCCACATATCCCACTCGGTTTCACCATGCATGATCCATTCGGACATGCATTTGCCGGCGCCGCCGCCCTGGGCGATACCAAAGGTGTAGGAATGCGCCTCGAACGCGTTTTTCACTCCGGGCATCGGGCCCATCATCGGCAGGCCATCAGGGGCGTAGGGGATCGGGCCGTTGATCACGCGGCCAACACCTTGGGTGCCCAGCAGCGGCACACGCTCCATCGCGTCTTCGATATACCATTCCAGACGATCCAGATCGTCGGGATACAACTGAAAGCTGAAATCGTCGGGCATTGGATCGTCTGACGTGATCCAATGTGCCTTACAATTGAGCTCATACGGGCCCAGGTTCAGGCCGTAATTATCCTGACGCAGGTAGTACGATGTATCCACGTCGCGGATCATCGGCAGGTGACCGCCGCCATTGGCGATGGTCCATTCCTTCACTTCGGGGATTTCCTCGGTCAGGAAATACTGGTGCGACATCACAGTCAGCGGCACATCGCGGCCACCGAACGGTTTGAACCATTCACCCACCCGTGCTGCATAGTAGCCCGCGCAGTTCACAACATACTGACACTTGATGTCGCCCTTTTCGGTGTGGACGGTCCAATCGCCGTTTTCGCCTTCGCGGCTGACGCCGGTTGCCGGGCAGAAGCGCTGAATGCTCGCACCCAGATCGCGCGCACCTTTCGCCATCGCCTGGGTCAGCTGAGCCGGGTCGATATCACCATCCAGCGGATCCCAGAGCGCACCCTCAAGGTCATGGGTTTCCATGAACGGGTAATAGTCCTGGATCTGGTTTGGCTCCAGCATGTCCATCTGCAGGCCCTGGTAACGGCCCATCGAGGCCACGCGCTCAAACTCCTGCATCCGTTTTTTGGTATGCGCCAGTCGGATCGCACCGGTCACGTGATAGTTGATCGGGTAATCGACATCATCGGCCAGCGTCCGGTACATCTCTAGCGAGTAGCGCTGCATGTTCATAACAGCCCATGAGCCCGCAAAGTTCGGCGTGTTGCCCGCCGCGTGCCAAGTGGAACCGGCCGTCAGTTCGTTCTTTTCAATCAGAACGCAATCTGTCCATCCGGCTTTTGCCAAATGATACAGGGTCGACACGCCAACAACGCCGCCACCGATAATAACAACCCGCGCTGTCGTGGGAAACTCAGCCATTATAACCTCCGAGAAATGATAGCCCAGAATATCACGGGTTCTGCTGAGTCTATCAATCTCCTTTGATTGACGTTATTGATCGGCATATCCGATTAGCAAACCACCCTTGCCACAAAGGACAAAGCGCCCGTGCAGATGGAATTGATCGAAACCTTCCTCGATTTGTGCGAAACCCAGAGCTTCAATCAGACGGCGGAACGGCTTCAGGTGACCCAATCCACCGTCTCTGGCCGCGTAAAAGCGCTTGAGCGTGTGCTGGATCGACGGCTGTTTATCAGGAACCGGTCAGGCACATCCCTGACGCTGGAGGGTTTGCGTTTTGAACCGCATGCCCGCGCGCTGCGGGTGAACTGGTCTGAGGCGCTACGCGCAACGCGCGATACGGGCCCCACCGCAACCACGCTAAGGGTCGGATTGCAGCGCGACCTGACCAGCACGCGCATCGTGGATTGGGTGGAAGAGTTTCGCCAGACTTTGCCCGATACATCGCTTTATGTTGAGGCCAATTTCTCGATCCAGATGTGCAATGACCTGATGCGCGGCATTCTGGATGTCGCCATGATTTACACTCCGGTCCCACATCCTGACCTGTTCTTTGAGTCCGTGGCCGAAGTGCGGTTCCGGATGGTGTCCAGCCATACGGATAAACTGAAAGACGTGCCAAGAGAGACCTATGTCAAAGCGGGCAACTCTCCCGCGATTGAACGCCTGCATAAATCGCTTTTGCCAACCTTTGGCACCGCGCCAATCTCATGCGGGCAGGACAGTCTGATTGCCGGGCTTCTAACGGCGCAGGGGGGGTCGGGCTACGTGTTAGAGGCAACCGCCGATGAACTGATCGCCAACGGCGAATTCAGGCTTGTAAAAGACGCACCAGTGCTGCCGCAGCCGGTCTATTCTGCCATTCATCTTCGCAATCGGCACAGGTCATCGCATCGAAAGCTGGTGCAGCTGCTAACCCGATATTTTCCCGGTCATTCCCGCTAGTATCTGCGGATGAGACGCATCACCAAAGGCGCAGTAAAAAGGACGATCACGATCCGCACCACATGGGTGAGAGAGACATAGGCAATGTCGCCCCCCATCGCGAAAGCCAAAAGGCTCATCTCGGTCAGACCGCCCGGCGCGTATGCCAGAAAGGCCTGGCTGATATCGGTTTCCGTCAGCGTTGCAACCAATGCAGCAAATCCCACACCGGTGGCCAACATCCCCAACGTCGCAAAGATGCCAAGGTAAAGATCATGACCGATCTCTTTCGGTTTCGACCCTATGAAACGGCACCCGATAATCGTGCCCATAACGATTTGCGCAAGGATGACCAAAACGCTTGGCGGCGGCACATCAACATAGTGGAAGAAATGCGCGAGGCCCGACAACAGCATTGGCCCCAGCAGGCCCGCTGCGGGCAAGCGAATGAGTTTTCCCAGATAGGCCCCGGCCGCGGCGCATATCGCAAGGATCACGTAGTCCAAGATCGTCAGCCCCAGGAACCCCACCCAGGGGCGCCCGTTTTGCCCGGATGTTGAGACGCCCAAAACAAAGCCAAAGAAAATTGCAACGAAAGTAACGACCAGCAAAACACGGCTGGCATGGGCAAGGGCAATCCGGCGGCTGTCGGCTCCGGCCTCTTCCCCCATAATGATCATTTCATTAAGCCCGCCCGGCATCGAGCTGAAATAGGCCGTTTGCGGATCGTATTTGCCGATATATCGGTAAAATAAATAAGATGACCCGGCCGCAACCAGCAGAAACGGCGGCAAGACCAGAAAGCTGACCATCCAATCGCCAAGCGCGGCCACAACTTCTGGTGTGATTCCCGAGCCAAGCATCACTCCTATGATGGGAATAACGATCGGGCGCAGACGGTTCGGCGGCGCGATCGGTGCATTCAGCACCGCGGCGATCGTGTTGGCGATCATTGGCCCCAGCATCCAGGGCAACGGCAAACCGATGTAGTTGGCCAAAAGCCCCGCAACAGCGCCAAGAGACAGGGACAGGCCCCACCCCATTGCTGGATGCGCCATGTTCACGCGTCTCCGAACATGTGGCGTTCGCCGCGCGCTGCCGACAACGCGATCTGCTTTTGCCGCTCGCGGAACCGTTCACGATCTGCGTCCGTGTGTTCAGAAGCGCAATTGTGACATTGCACGCCGTCCTCATATTCCGGGCGCAATTTGTCTTCCGGCACGATGGGCCGGCGACAGGCCCGGCACAGAAGGTGCGGGCCCTCTTTCAGGCCATGGCCAACCGAAACACGCTCATCAAAAACAAAGCATTCGCCGTTCCACAGGCTTTTCTCTTCGGGCATTTCCTCAAGGTATTTCAGGATCCCACCTTTCAGGTGGAAGACATCCTCAACCCCTTGATCCAAAAGGAAGTTCGTAGACTTCTCGCAGCGAATACCACCGGTGCAGAACATCGCAACACGCTTGTTGTGAAAGCGCTCCTTATTGGCTTCCCACCATGCGGGGAAATCGCGGAACGTGGCGGTTTCAGGGTCAATCGCACCTTCGAATGTCCCGATGGCCACTTCATAATCATTGCGCGTGTCAATGACGGCCACATCGGGTTGCTGAATCAACTCGTTCCAGCCCTCGGGATCGACGTAATGGCCAACTTTGGCCTTGGGGTCGACGCCGGGTACACCCATCGTCACGATCTCTTTTTTCAGCTTCACCTTCATTCGGGCAAAGGGCGGGTGATCAGACTGGCTTTCTTTCCATTCCAGATCAGCGCAACCCGGCAGCGCCCTGATATGGGCCAGCACCGCGTCAATCCCAGCGCGCGGGCCAGCAATTGTGCCATTGACGCCTTCACCCGCCAATAGCAGCGACCCTTTGATTTCATTGTCCGCGCACAAGGCCACAAGCGGCTCGCGCAAAGCCGCGGAATCGTCGAAACGGGTGAAATGGTAGAGAGCAGCGATCGTATACATGGGGGTTCAATTACGCCTAAGCGCCGCCGACGACAAGCCCACCAAGATTGACCCGCGCCGCCGGGCCGCATACCCATTGATCAGCGGTATTTGCAGGAGGCACAGATGCAACCAGACACCCACGCCCTGATTGTGATTGATGTCCAGAACGATTTCTGCCCCGGCGGGTCCCTGGCCGTGCCAGAGGGGGATCAGATCGTCGCGGGGATCAACGCTTTGATGTCTGATTTCAGTGCTGTGGTTTTTACACAGGATTGGCACCCAGCCCATCATCTCAGCTTTGCCTCGCAACATGCGGACAAGGACCCCTATGAGGTCGTGGACATGCCATACGGGCCACAAGTGCTATGGCCTGATCATTGCGTTCAGGGCAGCCAGGGCGCCGCGTTTCACACCGATCTAAACATAACAGCGGCCGACATGATCATCCGCAAGGGCTTCCGCCCGGCCATCGACAGCTATTCCGCGTTTTTCGAGAACGATCAAACCACTCCCACAGGGCTGGAAGGGTATCTTCGAACCCGGGGAATTTCCGAAGTGACGCTGGTCGGCCTTGCCACGGATTTCTGCGTGCATTTCTCAGCCGTGGATTCCGCGCGGCTTGGCTTTGCAACCACCGTGCGTCTGGACCTGTGCCGGGCGATCGATCTGGATGGCTCACTTACAGCAGCACGTGAGGCAATGACAGCGGCCGGTGTCCATCTGACCTGACCTTCCCGGCAATCGTAAACCGAAACTTCACTCATTCTCTATAGGCCTAGGCCCGGTATCGGTGCCTGAGTTTAGAGATGACAGTAGCAAAGCAAAAACCGGAAACGGCACAACGCGATATTGACGCGTTCAAGGAACGCACGTCGTCCCTGGGCTTACTGCTAACTTACGCCGAAAGTGCCATAACCTACTCTCTTCAAAGACTTCTTTTCGTTGTCATCGCATGCCTTGGCTTGTCTCAGCTTGGATCGCCGGTGCTGGCATTTAACCTTTTTCTGGCGATGTCGCTTGGCGAATTGCTGGAGGTTGGCATCCTGCGCC
Organism: uncultured Nioella sp.; assembly: GCA_947495575.1. Taxonomy (GTDB): domain Bacteria; phylum Pseudomonadota; class Alphaproteobacteria; order Rhodobacterales; family Rhodobacteraceae; genus CANLZL01. The sequence goes on from CANLZL010000003.1 coordinate 243,316, forward strand.
ATTTGCCCGTCGGCGCCGCACAAGGGGCTGAAACGCTGGATTTGCGGATCATGGCCTGCATCGCGGTGGTCATTCAAATTTTACCGGTCTTTATCGCCGTCACCATCACCATGCAGCATTACACAGGCCCGCCTGCCTATCTTGTCGCGCTGACGCTCTGTTTCAGCCTGATCATTAATTTCGGCGTGTGTTTCCCGCAGTTTCCGCCGGGCGCATTGTTGCGCCTGGGCCTGTTTCTTTCGATTGTGCTCTGGATGGCGTTTCGGATTGACGCCGAAACCGTAACCGCCGGCGCGGGGCTGTCTTTCCAGGTTGCCACGGCGACCGGAACCGTCCTGTTTTCGCTTTTGACGGTGCAGCTTATGTCGTCAGCCCGCACCAAACGCCAAACCGTACGCGCCCTTTTGAACCGCAATCTGGACATGGCCCTGACTATGCAGGACTTACGCCGGAAAGAGGGCGAGGCGCGCAGACTCGCAACTGTTGCACAATATGCAAATGATTGTGTGGTCGTGTCCGGCGGGGATGGGCGGATCGAGTGGGTCAATGACAGCTTTGTCCGCACAACCGGATATTCACCGGATGAGGCGATTGGGCAAACCCCGGGCGATTTGCTGAACGGGCCGGAAACCTCGCGCGAAACCACGGACGCCATCGCCAACAGCCTGGCCGAGCAAAAGCCCATCCGCACTGAAGTGCTGAATTACCGCAAAGACGGCAGCACAATCTGGGTTGAGACCAGCCTGATGCCGGTCATTGGATCGGATGGGGCCACCGAAGCGGTTGTTGGGGTTGAGCGCGATATTTCAATCGCAAAGGAACGCGAACTGGAACTGGCAGAAGCGCGCCGTCGGGCAGAGGCCGGGGCGCGCGCGAAATCCAAGTTTCTCGCCACAATGAGCCATGAGATCAGAACACCGATGAACGGTATCATTGGGATGACCGATTTGCTGGAAGACACTGAATTGACCCCCGCGCAGCGTGACTACGTGCAAACGATCTCTGGTTCAGCCGAGGCGCTTTTGCAAATAATCAACGACATTCTGGATTTCAGCCGGTTGGACGATGGCAAGATGACCATTTCGACCCGCGCCTTTTCTCTGACCTCTTGTGTGGAAGAGGCAGCGCGCCTGCTTAGCCCGCTGGCCCATGCCAAAGGGTTGGAATTCCACGTCGGCTTCTCCGGCATTAGCGCCAATGATGTTTTGGGCGATGACGGTCGCATCCGCCAAATCCTGATCAACCTGATTGGCAATGCGGTGAAATTCACGTCCGAAGGCAGCGTGCGCATCGTCGCCAGCTCTGCCCGGCAGGGTGACATCGTCAATGTTCAGATCGCGATTGAAGATGATGGAATCGGCATCTCGCACAAACAACAAGCCGCGATTTTCAACAGCTTCACCCAGGCCGATGATGACACGGCCCGCACCTATGGGGGCACCGGTTTGGGCCTGGCGATTTCGCGTATGTTGGCCCAGGAAATGGGCGGCGATATCACGGTCAGTTCCCAACCTGATATTGGCTCCATTTTCACGCTGTCTTTGCGCCTGAGCGCCGCTGAGCTTTCGACAACATCACCAACAGCCGACCCCACTGCCCTGCAAGACTTGCCGTCCGGGCTGCGCCTTCTGGTGGCAGAAGACAACAAGACCAACCGCCGTTTGATCAAGGCAATGCTGGCCAGTTTGGACATAGACCTGGAATTTGCAGAAAACGGGTTTGAAGCCGTTGAGGCAACCCAACGCTTTCATCCCGACCTGATCTTGATGGATATGTCGATGCCGCGGGTCAGCGGCCCCGGTGCATCGCGCCGGATCCGGTATTTGGAACAAAAGGCAAATCAGACGCCGGTGCCGATCGTGGCGTTGACCGCGAACGCGTTTGAGAGCGACCGGGAAGCCTGTGAACAGGCTGGCATGACAGGGTTTCTGACAAAACCGATCCGCAAAGACAGACTGATTACCGAAATCCTGGCGCAGCTTTCAGCCACAGAAGACGGTCCGGCTATGGCAGTGGTTTCGTCCGCCACAGGTTAACTTTGATCCCACCATGGGCGACCGGCACATCATTGGGCACCCAAGGTAGTCCGGTCGCCTTGGCCAATCCGCCATCACTGGTCACAAGGCCAACCCGCCAGCCCGAAAACTCGGATTTGAGGCGCGCGCCAAGGGTTGCATATAACGAAAAGAGGAGCTTTCGATTGCCAATGCGGGCGCCATAGGGCGGGTTGACGATGACCAACCCCACAGGCCCGTCTGGTGCGGTCAAGGCGCCAATGGCCTGCTGCCCAAACCCTGTCCAGTCTTGGACGCCCGCCATTTCCGCATTGGCCGTGCTGGATTTCACGGCACCCGCGTCGCGGTCAAACCCGTAAAAGCGGTGGGATGGCTCGACCAGCCCTTCTGTATCGCGCATTACCGCAAACTTGTCGGCGTCAAACCCGACAAGGTTTTCAAATGCAAATCCACGCGATCGCCCGGCCTGCATTTTTGCTGCGATTTCGGCCGCTTCGATGACGAATGTCCCTGACCCGCACATGGGATCCAAGACTGGCTCATCCCCGGTAAAGCCGCATTGACGCAGGAACAGCGCCGCCATGTTTTCGCGCATCGGCGCTTTGCCCACCGCCGGTTTATGCCCGCGTTTGTGGAGCGCATCACCGGTTGCATCGAGACTGATGGTGCAAAGGTCGTCATCAAGACGCACTTTGATCACCAGCGCGGCTTTTGCAGCCTCTTTCACTTCCTCAGCCCCTGCCAAATCGACAATCGCCTTCGTCACCCGACTGGCCGCAGCCCCTGCGTGATAGATGCGCGATTTGCGCGATGTCGCCTCGACCCGGATTTTTGTGCCGGGGGCGATGAAGGCCGCCCAATCAACCTTCCGCGACCGCTTATCCAGTTGTGCAGGATGCATCGCCCGAAACTCGGCAATCCGCACCAGAATGCGCGCCGCACCCCGCAAGTTGAGATGCGCCTGCCAGATCATGGGCCAGGTTGCCCGGGTCTGAACGCCACCCGGTACAAGGCTGGGGCTGGGCAAGCCCAGCTCCTTCGCCTCAGCGGCCAATGCGGTTTCAAGGCCCGGTGCCGTGACCAGCAAAATATCAAATTCAGAAGGGTCAGTCATACGCGCCTGACTAACGGCATTCCGCACCCGAGGCGAGGAAAGATTGCGTATGCGATGAAGGCCACGGCAGAATTCCGGCGTTTCCCCTTGCCTCTGACCGCATCCCTTTGATCTAACTCGGAAGGACAGTTGAGGAGAGGCCCCCCATGGTCGACATCGCCACCCGCGTTTACAACCACAAGTGGAAGATCGACCCGATCATCCGGTCCCTGATCGACACGGATTTCTACAAACTGCTGATGTGCCAGTCGGTGTTCCGTAACAAGCCTGACACCATTGTCACTTTTTCGCTGATCAACCGCACCACTCGCATCCCCTTGGCAGACCTCATTGATGAGGGCGAATTGCGCGAGCAGCTGGACCATATCCGCTCGCTCTCCCTCTCGCGCGGCGAAAGCACATGGATGCGCGGCAACATGTTCTATGGCAAACGCCAGATGTTCACGCCCGAGTTCATGGATTGGCTGGAGGGGCTGCGCCTGCCCCCCTATCACCTTGAACGGCGCGGTGATCAGTATGAGCTGACCTTCGAAGGCGCCTGGCCTGAGGTGATGCTCTGGGAGATCCCGGCCCTCGCCGTGTTGATGGAGTTGCGCAGCCGCGCCGTGCTCAAAAGCATGGGCAAGTTCGAGCTGCAGGTCCTCTATGCCCGCGCCATGACCAAGGTCTGGGAAAAGGTCGAACGCCTGCGCACCATCCCCGACCTGCGCATCGCCGATTTCGGCACTAGGCGGCGCCACAGCTTCATGTGGCAAAACTGGTGCGTGCAGGCCATGCAGGAGGGGCTCTCTGAGAAATTCGTCGGCACCTCCAACTGCCTCATCGCCAAGCGGTCCGAGGTTGAGGCCATCGGCACCAACGCCCATGAACTGCCCATGGTCTATTCCGCGCTGGCCGATAGTGATGAGGCGCTGGCCGCCGCGCCCTATGACGTGCTGGCCGATTGGCATGAGGAACATGACGGCAATCTGCGCATCATCCTGCCCGACACCTACGGGACCGAGGGCTTCCTGCGCGACGCGCCCGACTGGCTGACAAAATGGACCGGCATCCGCATCGATTCAGGGGACCCCGCCACAGGCGCCGAAACCGCGATCGGGTGGTGGAAAGACCGGGGCGAGGATCCGGCCGAGAAACTGGTGATCTTCTCGGATGGGTTGGACGTGGAAAAGATAGAAGAGCTTCAGGCGCAATTCGCAGGCCGCGTGCGCGTCAGCTTCGGCTGGGGCACGCTGCTGACCAATGATTTCCGCGGTCTGGTGCCGGATGACGCGCTCGCCCCCTTCTCCCTCGTCTGCAAAGCCGTCGCCGCCAATGGCCGGCCCACGGTGAAACTCTCGGACAACCCCGAGAAAGCCATGGGCCCGGCAGAAGAGATCGCCCGGTATAAACGGGTTTTTGGGGTTGGGGAGCAAGAGAGGGTGGAGGTTGTGGTGTAATTGCAAAAGGTATTTACTTGCCGAAAATTTCGATGAGGTAAACATGTCGAGTATAGACACCGGTGCTTGCTACGTTGGTACAATATTGCGAGACGGAAAGCCCTATGTAGTCCCAAAATTCCAACGCGATTTTAGCTGGACAACCGAAGAGGTAGACCAGCTTTGGAATGACGTTTTCCGGTCCATCGATGAAAGCCATAGCAGCTACTTCATTGGATCAATGGTAATAAACGATAGCAACTCTTCTTCCTATGACGTAATTGATGGCCAACAAAGACTGACGACAATTTCTATCCTCCTGTGCGCACTTCGGGACGTAGCAAAGGAGAAAGGTAGTGTGGGTTTGTCTGATAGGTTGGCGAGCGACTTCCTTGGAAAATTTGAGTACAGCACAGGCGAAACAACGCCAAAACTGACTCTCAATGTTACAAATCGCCAATTTTACAATGAAAAAATTGTTAACAACACCGATCCAGAATCACTCCGGGCATTTATAAAAAATACAAGAAATACAAAATCTAACCGATTATTAGCCAGCGCTTACATTTGCTTTCGAGAGAAAATTGAGAAAAGTCTAGATGGAAATGTTTTACTGTCTGATTTTATTCAAAGGATAGTATCGGCAATTGACGACGTAATTCAAGTTATTAGAATAACAGTCAAAGACGATTATGACGCGTATATGTTGTTTGAGACACTTAACGACAGGGGGTTAGCACTTTCAGTTGCCGACTTGCTGAAAAATTACCTATTTTCCAAAGCGGACGACAAAATCGAAGACGTTCAGGAAAATTGGCAAGAAATGCAAGAAAACCTCGGAACCATTGAAACAAAACGATATCTGAGGCATCTGTGGCTATCGAAATTCGGCGTCGTTAGAGACAAAGAACTTTATTCACGCATCAAAGAGAAATATACAACCAAATCAAATGTGGTTTCCTTTTCTAGGGAACTCAGGGACTCCTCCGACATTTACTCTGCGCTGGCAGATCCACAGTCTTCACTTTGGACGATGTTTGATGGAAACCAACGCTCGAAAATTTTGCCCCTGCTGGAAGATCTCAATTTATTTGGAGTCAACCAATACAATCCATTGTTGCTAGCTACTCTGGAGTCAAATCCAACAATATTTCTTTCAATTCTTCGGATGGTCGTCGCATTTGCGTTTCGGTACAGTATTATTGCAGGAAGCGGAACCGGAAATATCGAACGGAACTTTACTGAGGCGGCGGTTTTCGTGAGAAACAATACGTCGTGCTCTGCCGCAGATGTATTTGCAAAAATCGATCACTTGTACCCCGATGACAACGAATTTTTCGAATCATTCAAGGACAAATCCATTACTCAATCCGCAATAGCGCGTTACATACTGCGAAAAATTAATGACAAGCTAGAGGAAAACAGCGGGCTAGTAGTTAATAAAGATGGTTTCGCGATGAGCTTAGAGCATATCTTACCGCAAAAATTTACTGACGAATCTTGGGGGCAATTCTCGGACGAGTCGGACACGGCGGACTATGTTTACAGAATTGGCAACATGACCCTTCTAACGAGCACAATAAACAGGAAGGCTGCCAACAAATCATTCTCTGAAAAGGTGGAGTTATACTCGGATTCGGAGCTACTTCGGATTTCTGAGGAATTAGCGTCTGCTACTAAATGGCAGAAGTTAGAAGTTGAAAATCGTCAGGCAAGACTCGCCAAAGTGGCCAAGCAAATTTGGCGAGTCGACTTCTGAGATAAGTACCTCTACTCCCCCAAATCCCCCCTCAACCGCTTCACCTCGCCCCGCACCTTCTTGGCCTTCAGCCGTCGCTCCACGGATCCTTTGGTGGGGCGCGTGGGTCTCCGGCGTTTCGGGGCGACCAGCGCTTTGTGGATCAGATCCGCCAGACGCTCCTGCGCGATCTCACGGTTGCGGGCTTGTGAGCGGGTCTCCTGAACGAAGATCACAAGCGCACCCTCCTTGGTCCAGCGCGATCCGGCCAGCCGCCTCAGTCGCCGCTTCACTGCATCGGGCAGATTGGGGGATCGCTCTGCCTCGAACCTGAGTTCCACCGCGGTGGAGACCTTGTTGACGTTCTGCCCGCCCGGACCAGAGGACCGGGTGAAGCTTTCCGTCATCTCCCAATCGGCGATGGTGATCTGGTCGTTAATCCGAAGCATGGCTCAATTTATCTGTACCGAGGGTGTACGGGGGGTGTACGCCCGGTGTACCGGGGGTGGCGGGCTATTTTTTGCGATCACGGGCGGCCTCGTTTTCCTCGACGATGCTGTCGACATCGCGGGTTCCGGGCGGGTGCCAGCCGCGATCAAGCCGGGTGTTATGCATGTTAAGCCCTTGAATTTCGGCCTCTTCTTCTTCCCGCAATTCCTTGACCCGCTGCACGTAAGGCTCATTCAGATGGGCCGGGATATCCGGGTCAAAGGTCGTCGCCAATTCGCGCAGAGCATAGCGATCCCGATCCTCAAAATCCCGCGCCTGCAACTCCGCCTCATGCGGGTGAACACCCAATGCTTCAAGGGCCGAGCGGCCCATGCGGACCGAGCTGTCAAACGTGTCACGGATGATGTCGCGGCAGCCGGCGGCGTATAGCTCATAGACATGATGCCGGTCGACGGCACGGGCCGTGATATGCAGGTTGGGATAATGTTGGGTCGCGTATTTGACCAGTTCAGTAATCTCTTCCCGCTCATCAATGCAGATAACCAGCAGCTTGGCTTCTTCTATCCCGGCGGCATGAAGCAGGTCGGGTCGGGTCGCGTCGCCGTAAAAAACCTTGACGCCGAATGGGCGCAGGCGCTCAAGCAGACCCGCATTATGATCGAGGACAACGGTGGTATAGCCCGCCCGGCGCAGCATCCGGTTGACGATGCCGCCCATCTTGCCAAAGCCCGCGACGATGGCGGTGCCTTCCTCATCGATTTCATCGGCTTCGCGGGCCTGATCCTCGATGAATTTTGGGGTGATAACCCGTTCATAGACGATGAAAAGCGCCGGGGTCAGCAGCATAGAGATGGCCACTGCCAGCAAGAGTTGATCGGCGATGACCTGTGGCAAGACCTGATTGGCCACGACGAAAGACAGGAGGACAAAGCCGAACTCACCCGCCTGCGCAAGGCTGAGGGTAAAGAGCCACCGGTCACTGCCCTTGATGCCAAAGATGATGGCGAGGCCGTAAAGGACCAGTGCTTTCACCAGCATCAGGCCTAGTGTCAGGCCGATGATGATAAAGAAGTTGCCAAAGAGCAGGCCAAAGTCGATAGCGGCCCCGACGGTCATAAAGAAGAGCCCGAGCAGCAGGCCGCGGAACGGGTCGATATCGCTTTCCAGCTCGTGCCGGTATTCGGAATTGGCCAAAACCACACCCGCAAGGAAGGTGCCAAGCGCGGGGCTGAGGCCCACCAGAGTCATCAAAAGCGCGATGCCGATCACCATCATCAGGGCGGCCGCAACAAAAAGCTCTCGCAAATGCGCCAGTTCGATAAAGCGGAAAAGGGGGCGTGTAAGGTAGGACCCGCCCGCGATTACGGCACCGATGGCGGCAAATGTCACCAGCGCCTGCGCCCAACCAGGCAGATCGTCAACAAGGTTTAGGTCAGGCCCGTGATCGCCACCGCCATGATCATCCCCGGCATGGGCCGCATCCGCACCGTGATCATCGCTGGCGTGGGTTTCACCACCATGAGTTGTGTCTGCATGGTCGTCACCGTGGCTGTCCAAGGTCTCAACGATTTCAGTATCATGGCTTAGCGCCGCCATGTCCCATTCCTCAACCAAATCGGGCATGGCCAAAAGCGGTATAAGGGCCAGCATCGGGATGACGGCGATGTCTTGGAAGAGCAGGACGGAAAAGCTGGACTGCCCACCATCCGTCTTCATCAGGTTCTTTTCATTCAGAGTTTGCAGAACAATCGCGGTGGAGGACAAAGCAAGGATAAGGCCAATGGCCACGGCAAAGGTCCAGGGCAACCCAAAGACCAGCGACACACCTGCCGCGATGCCCGCCGTGACACCCACTTGCAGGCCGCCAAGGCCCAACAATTTGGCCCGCATTTCCCATAATCGTTGGGGCTCAAGTTCCAGCCCCACAAGGAAGAGCATCATGACAACACCAAATTCGGCGAAGTGCTGAAGGCTGATCACATCGACGTTCAGAGCCAATAGGACGGGGCCAAGAACAATGCCTGCAATCAGGTAGCCAAGGACCGAACCCAGCCCCAGTTTCGAGGCCAGCGGCACGGCAATGACGCCTGCGATAAGGAGAAGGAAAGCGAGAAGAAGGAAGCTACCCATGGCTCAGGCCTCCACTTTCAAGGGCAAGGTGGCATAGCTGACCACATCGGGGGCGGCATCAAAATCATAGCGGTCATCGCGCAGCGCCTCCAACAGGCTGACATAGCCCGAGACATGCGGCGCAACTTCGCCTGCGCCGGGGGCTTTCAACGCTGAATAGAGGCTGTAGGGTGACGCGTAGCGCATTTTGCAAAGGTTTGCGGTCTGCTCCATCGGGGTCAGGAACGTGCGCAGAGGGAAGTGTTGATACCCGTCTGTCGTGTAGGCGTCTTCCGGCCCTGCCGCTGTAATCGCCTGCATCAGGATCTTACCCTTAAGCTTGTCGCCATTATCGCCATAAGCAAAGCCGGATTGCAGGGTCAGGTCGATCCAGTCTTTGACCAGACCGGGCGTGGAATACCAAAAGAGAGGGTGTTGAAAGAGAATTACGTCGTGGTCCAGCAGCCGCTCCTGTTCGCGCTCGACCCGAATGTCGTGGCGCGGATATTCGGCATACATATCAACGATCGTGATTCCGTCGACTTTCTGGGCCGCGCGGAACATTTCCTTGTTTACATGCGAATGCCGATGCCCCGGATGGGCATAGTAAAGTAGTACGCGCGCCATGAATTTCCCCTCACGTCCTGTTTCGGGCAGTAAACCGGTCGGCGGGCCGTAAGGAAAGCGCAAAGATTGCCTGTTGGTGTATAGGTGTGCCAAACTCCCTGTTCCAATCAGGGGGTCACCATGCGTCTTTGTCTTGCAGTGATAGCCACATTTGCGGCCACTGCGGCATTTGCCGAGGACTTGGTTCGATTTTCCGTACCTTCCCCGATTTCAGCATATTCCGGCGGGCCGGGCATTGCATTCGAACAGCAATTTGTGGTGCCGGTTCCCTTTGCATTTTCCGGCGCGCCGGATTTGGTAACGGGGTCCGAAACCACGCCAAACCCCGCCGCAATCGGGACCGATGTGACCTATGAGGCGGCGATACGAGCCTATGAGGCGGCGATGCGGGCCTTTGAAGCGAACCAGGCCGCGCGGGCCGCCGCGCAACGGGCGTTGGACACCGTTTATCCCGCGCGCATGGCCGCCTATCGAGCGGATCTGAACTCATGGCGGTTATGCAGACGGCAGCCACTGGTAAGGTGCGGAAGTGAGCCTGAACGCCCCAGTCGCCCGCGAATTCCTGCGTCACTGCCCCGTCCAGAACCGCCGGAACGCCCAGACATTCCATCGACGATCGACACACGCAGCGGGCCTCTGTTGCAGTTTGATGTGGCCGGTGAGACGTGGACAACCCTCGATTTTTCGATGAGTTATGGAACGATTGATCCTGAGCTGACCTATCGCCTTGGACTGTCCGCTCCGGATGACATCTCAGCCGACAAACCCTTTCATTTGGAAGTCACGAGCCTTTTGACCGGTGGGCAACTGGATGGGTCCAGCCCGACCTACAACGCGGTTCTTTCCCAATCGCTGAGGATTGATCGTGGATCCCTTTCCTTTGCGCACTGCGTTCGGCTGATGGGATGCGATACGCTTGCCGATACCACTTTGCATGAGGGAGAAGAGGCCACAGTGATCGTGATGGAGGCCAATCCGCAGGGCGCGACGTTCTTTGGCCATGTGCTGGACGAGCGGTTTATCCGGGCCGAAATGTCAGGGCTTGAGCTGGAAGTTTCGGCGGGGCTGGACCTGCGGCCTGAGACCGGCGGAAACCCGGTGGGGATCACCGTCAACGGCATCTCGATCCCGCCAAGTCTGACCGTCGCACTTGGCACGGAAATTGCAACCGGGCGCATCCTCTACCCAATACTAGAAATTCCCGGAGAGCTGGTCGATGGGGAAATCCGTGGCCGCGCGCAGTCAGAGTTTTTCTCGTTTGATCTGGATGTGGACACGGCCACGCAGTTAATTGGCGGGGCCACAATCGGCAACGATCTTTACAGCGCAGGCGGCGATTTGTGGGATATTACGGCCGGCCCAAGAGTAGATCCGTACCAAACGATGACCCTTGTGCCCGAATTGACCTTGTCCTTGGCCTTTGACACGCCGGTCATGATTGACGGTGTCGGCACAACCACCACTTGGTCTGGTTCGCCTGAATCCCTGCCAGAAATCACCGTGACAGCTGACACAAATGTGACACCGACATGGTCTGTTGTTGGGCATTACCACTCAGAACTAGGTATCAGTTTTCGCGCTGAAATCGGAATCGAGCTGATCATCATGGAATATTCCTTTGCCACGGCAACCGTCGAATATGGGCCGTTCGCACCGGAAATCCCTGTTCTTGCCACGGAACCCATCGAAACGATGCTGATCGAAACCGGGTTTCCTGTCATCAGTTTTTCAACGTTCACGGGCGCGCCGGTTCAGTTACGCCCATCAAACTAATTGTAGTTGAGTCCGAAACCGAAAAGGACCGCCCCTTGGGGACGGTCCTTCACGAGAATTTAAGGAGGCGGTGACGGTTAGACCATCTGGTCCGCCTGGGGTCGGTCTCTGCCGCTAGGTCTGCCTAACGGCGTTCTCCCCAAGCTGTCCCTACACGTTTCTCCAATACCTCTCTTGACACTGGATCACCTCCTTTCGATTGCTTCGGTTATCCACAGGTTGCCATATATTTTGTGTTTGTCAAAACATTTTATGCAACTTGTGCTGTAAAGCGGGCGGTGATGACCCGAAACGGGATCAGTGCCAATAAAGCAAGCGACAACTTAACCAGCCAGTCAGCAACAGCCAAAGAGACCCAAAGCGGCGCTTCTGGACCTGCACCCAGAAGGGGCAATATTTCTCCCGCCCAAGACACGTCATTGGCAGGCTCAAGAAAGGTCAAAGCCCCCGAAAAGGCGATGGTGAAGAAGAGCGCGGTATCAAGCGAAGAGCCCACCAATGTGGAGGCTAATGGCGCGCGCCACCACGCACCGTCGCGCAGTCGGTTGAAGATCGCGACATCCAGAAGTTGGGCGGTCAGAAAGGCCAATCCAGATCCAAGCGCGATGCGCAGCGTTACGGCCGGATAGGTGAAACCATCGCCTTGCAGCATGATTTGGGTTCCGATCAGCGAACAGATGACGCCGACAACAAAACCAACGATCACAACGCGGCGAGCGGCGGCCACGCCATAGACGCGGTTCATGATGTCAGTGACAAGGAAGGCAATCGGATAGGTGAACGCCCCCCAGGTCAGCCAGTTGCCGAACAGAAACTGGACAAGGACGTTAGAGGCGACAACGACGGTCGCCATGGCAAGAATGCCGGGCAGGAAAGAACGAGTCATAATGTGGTCCGTTTTGACAAGGTAGCGGAGACTTGGCCTTGGAACATCCAAGGACGGCGCGCTTTAGCGCGGGCGAGCCCTGCTTGGCAAGGCCCAATCTGGTTACGACATCCGCTATCCCGGCACGTACGCGTTCAGCTTGTTGCCTTCGGGATCGCGAAAATACCCACCATAAAACCCGTGATCACCCCGCGGTCCCGGTGCGCCTTCATCCGAGCCGCCCAGAGCCAAACACTTTGCATGCAGCGCATCAACCTCCGCACGGTCGGACATCCTGAGCGCCACCATGTTGCCATTGCCCGACTGCGCCCGCGCCCCGTCAAACGGCTCTGCAACGCAAAAGGCCGGTTCCGAACGGCTTCGTCCCCATGCCGCCATTGACCCGTGTTGCCAAAGCCGCTGCACACCTATCGCCGAAAAAAGGTCGTCGTAGAACCCAACCGCTGAGGCCAAATCATTTGTTCCGACTGTCACATAGCCTATCATTCTGGTTCCCTGCCCTTTGTTTGGTTATTCTTGCAAAGGTGGGAGTTTTCTCGGGTCCAAACAAGCTCGGTTACGTAAATGACATCTGCTGCTAAGGATGAAAGCGGACCGGCCAAAGTTGCACCTTCACAGCATTTTCCAGCGTTGAACTGGAATTACTGTCCTTACGATGTCGCCCGTATACGCAAACAATGTGATCAAGTTGGAAATTTTGAGGGGTCGCGATCACGGGTCAAAACGCGACTGTCCTCTTCGGTACGGACCGGGCGAAACCCGTGGTTCTGGTAATGAGCCAGGGCACGCGGGTGATCCAAAGTACATGTATTGACGGTCATTCTGGTAACACCTTCATGCGCCCATCCCTGATGCAGCGCCACACGGAGAAACGCACTGCCTATCCCGGCTCCAACGGCTTCGGGCACCAATCCGAAATAGGCCAGTTCGCAACATCCGGCCTCACGCCAATCAAGCTGAAAGAAACCCTGCGGCCAGCCATACCGGTACGCCACCGTCAGTTGAACTTTAGGGTCCTGCAATGTCGCGGATAGCTCTGCCTTTTCCCGTTCATGCCAGCCAACCCACTCGTAGTCTTTGCCCACCGCGTCATACAGAGACAGGAAAAACCAGTTGGGCGGCGCTTTTGCGACCTCCAGCCGGATATCATCCGGCAATTTGGGCGGCGGGCCTTCTGGCCGCTCGGTCATCTCAAGATAGGTGACGGTATAAGCAACCTCGGTCCCGGCAGGGATCACGGTCATCCGGTTTCGACCTTTAGTTGATCGAACTGACCCCATTCGGACCATGAGCCGTCGTAAAGCGACCAATCCCGGTGGCCCAGAATTTCGAGCCCAAGAGCAAGAACAGAGGCAGTCACTCCGGACCCACAGGTCGTGATGACGCGTCGCTCCAGATCAACTCCGGCGTCGGTAAAGGCCTTGGCCAAATCATCGCCGCGCTTCATCGTCCCGTCGGCTGACAAAAGCTGATCATATGGCAGATTCAGCGATCCGGGAATATGGCCCGACCGCAGGCCGGGCCGAATTTCGGGTTCTTCGCCACGGAACCGTCCGGCTCCACGTGCATCAATAATTTGCCAATCCCTCAGCTTCGATGCCGCCGCCACCTGAGTCACGTCGCGGATCAGATGGTTCTGGCGGATGGCGGTCATATGGCGGTCTTTGACAATCGGCGGCATATCTTCAATCTCGTGCCCTTCGGCCTTCCATTTCGGAAAGCCGCCGTCCAGCACGGCGATATCAGTCTTGCCCATCAGACGGAACAGCCACCAGACCCGCGCGGCGGAAAAAAGGCCGGCTCCGTCATAAACCACAACCTGATGTCCATCACCCACGCCCATTGCCCGCATCCGGCTCATGAATTTCTCGACCGGCGGGGCCATATGCGGCAAGGAACTGGCGCTATCGGAAATAGCGTCGATGTCGAAAAACCGCGCGCCGGGGATGTGGCCGGCATCATATTCGGCCTTTGCATCACGATCCGAGCCCGGCAGGTACCACGAGGCATCAATCACTCGCAGGTCCGGATCCTTCAAATGCGCCGCTAACCAATCGGTGGACACAAGAGTTTTCGGATCATCTGCGGACATGGTCGCTCTCCCTAAAAGACCGGGTACTGGGCTAGCCCTACGCGCCCGAAAGCGCTCTTGCAAGTATTGTGCGCGTGGCTCAGCCGTTCTGCTTCATCAGGCGAGACTTTTGTTTCTGCCAGTCACGTTTGGCCTCGGTCGCGCGCTTGTCCTGATTTTTCTTACCTTTGGCGATGCCGATCTTCAGCTTCACAAGACCCTTGTGATTAAAATACATGACCAGCGGAACCAGCGTCATGCCCTGACGCTGCGTCGCATTCCACATTTTGGACAGTTCTTTTTTCGAGACCAAGAGCTTGCGACGGCGCTTTTCCTCATGCCCCCAAGTTTTGGCCTGCAAATATGGCGCAATATAAGAGTTGACCAGCCACAGCTCACCATCTTCGACCGCGGCATAGCTTTCAGCGATATTCGACCCGCCCTCGCGAAGTGATTTCACTTCCGAGCCCTGCAGGATCATCCCGCATTCGATATCATCCTCGATCGCGTAATCGTAGCGCGCGCGACGGTTTTCAGCGATGACTTTGTAGTTGGGGTCTGATTTCTGTTTGGCCATAATGCGCCGATATAGGCTTATCGGACCGGCCATGCCAGCCCCGCACCTATCTTCTTTGTACCAGAAAAGCGTTTTGGGGTTGGGGACAGCCCCTTTCAACCCGAAATGTGTTTCCCCCGAGGGGGGATGAGGAGAGGCGTTCCCCTCCTCACAATATTGGTTAGTTCAAAAGACCCGCATGCACCATTCCGGCGCGGATGGCCTCCTTGGTGCCATCCGACAGGCCGACCAGCGGCAGGCGCACCTCTTCGGAACAGCGACCCAGCAAAGACAGGCCGTACTTCGCGCCAGTAAGACCGGGCTCTAGGAAGATCGCTTCGTGCAACGGCATCAGGCGATCCTGATAGTGCAGTGCCTTGTCATAGTCGCCCGCAAGCGTTGCCGACTGAAATTCCGCACAAAGGCGTGGCGCCACATTAGCCGTGACCGAAATACAACCAACACCACCATGGGCGTTGAACCCAAGTGCCGTGGCATCCTCACCGGAAAGTTGGATGAAATCGGCACCACAGGAGGCGCGCTGTTTGGACACGCGGGCGATATCGCCAGTTGCGTCTTTTACGCCCGCGATAGACGGCAGTTTCGCCAGCTCGCCCATCGTAGCCGGGCTCATGTCGATGACTGACCGGCCCGGAATGTTGTAAATGATGATTGGCAGGTCACACGCGTCGACCAGCGCTTTGTAATGCGCCAGAAGGCCGCCTTGGGTTGGCTTGTTGTAGTAGGGCGTCACAACAAGACCCGCTGCCGCGCCAACCGCTTTGGCATGTTGCAGAAACCGGATCGCTTCAACCGTATTGTTGGACCCCGCTCCGGCAATGACCGGCACACGCCCGTCAGCGGCCTCGACCACCGCCTCGATCACATCTTCATGTTCGTCATGGGTCAGCGTGGGGCTTTCGCCTGTGGTGCCAACCGGCACCAACGCGCTGCTGCCTTCTTCGATCTGCCACTCAACCAGTTTCTTGAGCGTGTCAAAATCCACTGCGCCGTTTTTAAACGGCGTGACCAATGCGGGCATAGAGCCTTTGAACATCACACGCTTCCTTCTATCTGGTGTTGAGCCGGGATCGGCAGGTTCACGCAACCAAATGGCTGCCGCCCGCCTATTGCCAAGTTCGTGAGTTGCAAGCAAGGGCCGAGGCGGTATCCTCGGACATGATTTTTACAGGTGTTTCTATGCGAACGTTTCTTTTTTTGGTTTTCTTTTCCTGTCTGCCGCTCTTTGCCGCGGCAAGTCCGCAGGCTTTATCAGAGGCGATTGAGGCTCTGGGCACGCGAGATTACGCGGCGGTCAGCGCGGCTGAAGGACAGATTTCTGATGCCGCCGCGCGGGATGTGATCGAGTGGATCCGGTTGCGACAAGGTCAGGGAGAGATGTCGGACTACACCGCGTTTCTGGCCCGCAATGGCGACTGGCCCGGCCTGCCCTACCTGATTCAGCAGGGTGAACAAAATATCCCTGCCGGTGCCTCTGCCTCTTCTGTAATCGCTTATTTTACTGACCAATTGCCGCGTACGGGCACCGGATCTCTGCGCCTTGCCGCCGCCCTTTGGGAGGTTGATCGCCGAGATGACGCGATGGCCGAGGCCCGGCGGGCGTGGACCACGATGTCGCTAAGTCAGGCCGAACATGACCGGTTCATGGTCGACTGGCCGCGCACTCTGCGCACCCATCATGAAGCGCGTCTAGACCATCTGTTGTGGGAAAACGAGGCGACGCAGGCCCGGCGTATGTATCCGCTTGTTGATGATGGCTGGGAGCGTTTGGCTGAAGCGCGGCTTTTGCTGCGCGCGCGCCGCCCAGGCGTTGATGATGCAATTACCGCCATTCCTGCCGCTCTGCGTGACCATCCGGGTCTGAATTTCGAAAGATTTATTTGGCGGATCCGCGAGGGCCTGACCGATTCGGCCCGTGATTTGATCATCTCGACCTCGGACAGCGCTGAAGATTTGGGCCGACCATCGGAATGGGCCAACCGTAGGCGCCAATTGGCCCGCCAACTCATTCGCGAGGGCCAAATTAGCGCGGGATATGATGTTGCATCCTCTCACCGCATCAACCCGGAAGACGACTACAGCAACTATGCCGATCTAGAATGGATCGCTGGCTATGCCGCATTGCGCCTTGGCCGGAATGAAACAGCGTTGGCGCATTTCACCAATTTCCGCGCCGCCGTGTTTTCCCCGATATCTTTGGGCCGCGCTGGCTATTGGCTGGGACGCGCGCACGAAGCCTTGGGCAATGAGACAGCCGCCGCAGAGGCCTACCGCCTAGGCGCGCAATACCAGAGCAGTTTCTATGGCCAGTTGGCCGCCGAACGCGGCAGCATCGCCACCGATCCGGCCTTTTTGGGACAAGAAGACTTCGGAGATTGGCGACAGGCCTCTTTCCTGAGTTCATCCGTGTTCCGCGCGGCCGCTCAACTTTATGAGGCGGGTGAGGTTAATCTGGCCGAACGGTTCTGGACCCATCTGACCGAAAGCCTGTCACGACAGGAGGCAGGGCAGCTTGGTGCGATGGCGCTGGAGCTCGGCGATGCGCATTTGGCGCTTCGCATTGCCAAAAGGGCGGCCCAAAACGGTCATGAAATCATGGCCGCCTATTACCCAATCCATGCAGATCTTGTGGCCGCCGACCTGCCGGTATCAGACCGGCTGGCTTTGTCTATTGCACGTCGGGAATCCGAATTTGACCCGAGCGTTATCAGCGGCGCGGGTGCCATGGGCTTGATGCAAGTCATGCCACGCACGGGCCGCGACATGGCGCAGCGTTTGGGCCTCAGGTTTAGCGAAAGCCGCCTCCTCGACCCAGATTACAACTCGACCCTCGGTTCGGCCTATCTCGACTATCTGATCGAGGAGTTTGGGCCAAATCCCATTTTGATCTCTGCTGGCTATAATGCAGGCCCCAGCCGGGCCGTGCGCTGGTCAGGCCAATTCGGCGATCCTTGGGATAGCGACGTTGATGTCATCAATTGGATCGAAAGCATCCCATTCCGTGAAACCCGAAACTATGTGATGCGCGTGACTGAAAGCATGCGAATTTACGAATCCATGCTTACCGGGCAGATGCCCCGCCAATCCCTCAGCGAGCTTTTGCGCCAGCGCTAGCGCGTTCCCTTAAGAACGTGAAAATTCCGGCCCCGACAACAATCGCCGCTCCAAGGAGGACCTGCCACTCGACGGTCTCGTTGAAAACGGCGAAGGCTAAGATCGAAACGAACACAAGCTGGAAATAGGCAAAGGGTTGAACAACGCTTGCCTCTGCTACTTCATAGGCGCGGATCAAAAGGTAGTGCGCCAACGAAGCCAAAGCGCATAGGGCAATGGTCCACGCCCAATCTGACCCACGCATCGGTTCCCAGTGCCAAATGCCAATTGCTGTCGCCGCAATTGCCCCCACGGTTCCCGCCCAGAAAAAACTGGTCATTGAAGTGTCTTCGCGCGCGACATAGCGCGTCATTAGGCCGTAGACCGCCCACATCGTCGCCGCACCCAGGGGGACCAGCGCATAGGGTGAAAAGACAGTGCTGCCCGGGCGTAGTATTATCAGGATGCCCACAAGGCCGACCCCGATTGCGGCCCACCTACGCCAGCCAACGCGTTCCCCCAGTACCGGGCCGGACAAGGCAGCGATCATCAAGGGGCTACAGGCGAATATGGCATGAGTTTCCACCAGCCCCAGAACGACAAAAGCCGCGATCGTTGTCAGTATCTCCAGAACCAAAATGACGCCACGAAAAGCGTGCAACATTGGTTGACGCGTTGCGAGGGCCGTTCGAATTCCGCCAGGCTGTCGGGACACCAGTGCAATTGCAAAAAGAGCAAAGAACCAGTAGCGGATCATCACCACCATGTAGACGTTGTATTCGCCGGCCAAATGGCGGGAAATGGCATCGAGAACTGCAAGAACAGCGGTCGTTGCGATCATCAACCAGATGCCGTGGCGCGCATTAGACTGCATCAGGGCAACCGCCCAACGCTCATGTGACGCTTGCGCCCGAACCCTTTTACACGGCTGACCTCAAACCCGGCAGAAGCCAAGGCCCTGCGCACATCGCCTGCTGCTGTATATGTGGCAAAACTGCCCTCAGGTGCCGTATGGCGGGCAACTTCTGCCATCAGGTCGGCCTGCCAAAGCTCAGGATTCTTAGCGGGAGAAAACCCGTCAAGAAACCAGGCGTCTGCCTTGCCCTCCCAGTCGGGCAGGGTTTTGCGCGCATCCCCTGTGACAATTTCCAACTCCAGATCGTCGCTGATGAAAGATTGGGACGGATCAGTCAGAATTTCTGCAATATCTTCTACAAATTCAGCAGCCTCAGGAAAAACCGACAAAGCCTTGCGTGCATCTTCGGGTGGCATCGGAAAGGCTTCGAAGCTTGTGAACTTCAACCGTCCCTTTACCCCGGAATGCCGCCAAGCAATACGCGTAGCAATGAGGTTTAACCCGGTGCCAAATCCAAGCTCGGCGATGTGAAAGCCGGGTACAAGGCGTTCGGGCAAGTCATTTCCATCCAAAAAGACATGACGTGTCTCAGCCAGCCCGTTTTCCAACGAGTAATAGGGATCGTCGAAGCGTTCCGAGACCGGAATCGCGTCGCGCCACAAGGTTTTGTCTGTCTGGCCGTTTTGCATGCCTTTCCGTATGAAGGGGCAATCGAAATTGGGCAAGCGGTGTTGACGATGGTGGATGTCACAATCAGGGGCGCAGGGATCTTTGGTCTGTCGGTCGCGTGGGCTTGTGCAAAACGCGGGGCGACCGTGCGTGTGATCGACCCCGGTGGCGTTGCGGCAGGATCGTCAGGCGGTTTGGTCGGGGCCTTGGCGCCGCATACGCCTGAGCGTTGGAATGACAAGAAAGAACTCCAATTTCAAAGCCTTGAAGCGGCTGAGGTGATGTGGGCCGAAGTGGCAGAGGTCGGCGGAATGGACCCCGGCTATGCCCGCACTGGGCGCATCCAGCCTGTCGGCGCGCTTGACCTTGCGACAGAACGCGCGCGCAATGCTGAAGAACTGTGGCGCGGCCGCTATTCCTGGACGGTCCGCCCGGTCAGTG
Source organism: uncultured Nioella sp. (assembly GCA_947495575.1). Lineage (GTDB taxonomy): Bacteria > Pseudomonadota > Alphaproteobacteria > Rhodobacterales > Rhodobacteraceae > CANLZL01. The sequence continues at coordinate 263,153 of CANLZL010000003.1, forward strand.
ATTTCGCAGGTTTTGCCCCGGTAACACCTTCGGGGCTGGTCATCCATGACACGTTAACCGCGCGCGCCCATCCGCGCCACGCAACGGCAGCGCTTGCCGCGGCCCTGACAACAAAAGGCGTTGAAATTAATACAGAATATCGTGAAGCTGGCAAAGTCATCCATGCCACAGGATCAGCCGGATTAGAACAGATTTCACGAGATTTAGGCAAAACGGTAGGCGCGCCAATCAAGGGGCAAGCCGCACTTTTGGATTTTGATGCACGCGTCAAACCACAGATCTTTGTAGATAACCTGCATGTCGTGCCACATGGTGACGGGACCACAGCCATTGGTTCAACCACTGAGCGTGAATTTGACGACCCGACCCGTTGTGATGGTGGATTGGACGACATTCTCGGCCGCATCGTGCGGCTGGTTCCGGTGCTGAAGGACAGAACGGTTTTGGAGCGTTGGGCCGGGTTGCGCCCGCGTGCACGATCCCGCGCGCCCATGTTGGGGGCCTATCCGGGTCGACCTGGCCATTTCATTGCCAATGGCGGTTTCAAGATCGGGTTCGGGATGGCACCCGTGGTGGGAGAGATGATGGCGGATCTTGTTTTGGAGATCGACGACCGCATTCCAGAGAGCTTCCGCGTTGAGGCGTCTATCCCTAAAGGGTGAATTGGCGGTTAGTCCAATCTGGCCTCATGACGCAATGCATCCATCAATTCGGTCAGGGTCGCCTCGTACCGCTCGTTCGTCAGGCGACCAGCCTCATCAAATTGCGCGGCGGCGCTGGCGACCATCAGTTCGGGCCCGACCAGCAATCTGGGACGGAACGGGTTCAGGGACAGGCGCATGATCCACTGCGCCCGTGCGCCGCCGGTGCGCCCCGCCGCTGCCGACATCAAAGCAACGGGTTTGTCCCGCCACGGGCCCATGCGAGTGCGGCTGACCCAATCCAATGCGTTTTTCAGCACGCCTGATATCGAGGCATTATATTCGGGTCCGGAAATTACTACGGCATCGGCCTCTGCGATTTGGTTTGACAGTGTCATGACCTCTGCCGGAATGCCTTGATCCTCCAGATCGCCATCATAGAGGGGCAGGCGCAGGTCGGCTTGGGTGAACTCCGCCGGATCGAAAATCCGTGCGGCCTCTTTCATCAACTTGGTGTTTACCGAGTTGGCCCGAAGCGAACCGGAAATGCCCAGAAGTTTGCCGGATGACATGATAACCCCATTGATGATGCGAACTATGGCCAGCGATATAGCGCAATCACCGGTAATGACACCGGCAGAGGCGCACAATTTCTGTGCGATCAATCTGGGATCACAAGGTCGGGGGTCTCATCTGCATCTTTCAATACCCGCACTTCGCGCTGTGGGAAGGGGATGTTGATGTCATGCTCTTTGAACTTGTCCCACAGCGCCAGATAGACATTGCCACGGATATTGGTGAGGCCACCTGTCGGATCTTCAATCCAGAAGCGCAGGATGTAGTCAACCGAGCTGTCGCCAAAGCCCACGATGTGGCAGACGGGGGGCTTGACCTCCAAAACTCGGTCGACGCTTTTTGCTGCCTCGATGGCCAATGCACGGACCTGATGCGGATCATCCGAATAGGCGGTGCCAAAATAGATATCGAGGCGGACAAAGGCGTTGGAATGGGACCAGTTCACCACTTGGTTGGTGATCAGATCTTCGTTCGGGATCAGGTATTCCTTGCCGTTGCGGGTAACGACACTGGCATATCGCGCGCCGAGTGTATTGATCCAGCCAAACGTGTCTCCAAGCGATATGACATCGCCCGGCTTGATGGACTTATCCAGCAGGATGATGATGCCCGAGACAAGGTTTGACACGACCTTTTGCAGGCCAAATCCAAGACCCACGCCAATGGCACCCGAGAGGAACGCCAGACCGGTAAGATCAACCCCAACAGAGTTTAGGCCGATGAACAAAGCAGCGCCATAAAGCACCACCTGCAGCGCCTTGATGACCAGAACCCGCATGGAGGGCGAAATCTCTTCATTCTTCTGGATGCGCGTCGCCGTGGTTCGGCTGAGGAATCTAGCGCCAACCATTAGCGCCGTGACTAGAACGAACCCTTGCACAAGAAGCAAAAGCGACAGGCGCACGCCGCCCAGATCGAAGCCAACAGCGTCGAGAATACCGCCAGCCTCATCTGTGAGATTCAGGATGACCAACGAGACATAGGTCCAGGCACCATATCGGATGAGAGCCCTCAAAACCGGCGAATAGATCATCCGCGTGACAAAGGTCACGATCAACCATGCGGTCGCAAGTTCTGCTGCGATTCCAATAAGGTAGGACCGGCTTGGCCATGTGACCTCTTGCATGACCCAATAGGCCGGCCAGATCAGTGCAACAAAGAATATTCCGCGAATGCGTTTGTGGATGACCGCAAGTATGCGCATCCGCCACATGGGCCAGCCCTTGCGATTGGCCATCCATGTACGAATGCGCGGGCCGAAAACAGCGCGCAGCAGATGCGAAGCCAGCAGAAGGCCCGCAACGATGCAGATCTGGTAAAAATTCCACGGGCGCAGCAGACTTTCAGCAAAGCTTTGCGCCTGTTCCAACAGTGTCAGGCTAATCTCGACCGTTTGGTCCAGCGGCGTATCCTCTGGCGCGACAGGCACGTCAGCAGGGGTCGCTGTCCCATCCAAAGTGGATTCTGCTTCACCGGGTGTCTCTTCCTGCTCCATCGCGCACCTTTCCTTTCTTCGATCATGGCCGTGGAAAGGAAAAGGGGCAAGCAGTCTGGTGGTTTATGTGCCAGGTCGCCTAGCGCACAACAAAGACAGAAATCTTGGCATGGTTGGCAAGGTATCCGGCATTTGAGGAAAAGATGTATTCGCGAAACCCGGGCACATGGGAGGCCATGATCACAAGGTCATAGTCGCCCGCGTCGATTTCGTCCTGAATACGATTGTCTAACTCAGCTGCCGGATCGTGGCTGAACCGCGACGCAGTTCCCATTTCGATGCCGAATTGATGGCTCACGCGATGGCCGAAATCGACAAGGTCGTTGATGTAATCCTCGGTGCTGCGCGATGGTGTTTGATACGAAAACCCGGTGATGTTCAACAGGGTGATCTCTGCCCCTTCGGCCTTGGCAATCAGGGCGGCCGTTTGCAGCGCCTTCATCTGATCCTCTTGATGGGTCAGATCGACGGGAACAAGGATTTTGCGATACATGGTGTCGTCCTCCTGTTTTCTACAACTCCAATTATCGCAGGTTCACAATTCCGCGCCATGACACCGATCAAACCTGCCGAACCTTGCGGCCAAGGGGATTCAGCGCTATGGCAACGGCCATGAAACGGATATTCGATATGGATGACCGCGCCCGCCTGCCTTGGCGGTTCCACGGGCTTTGCGCCTCGGGCTTGATCGCCGGGCTATAAGCCCTTTTTCTGCTCGATCCCTTACCCCATCCATATTCTACCCAAGCGAGAGACCTATGACCGGCAAGACGCTTTACGACAAAATCTGGGATGCCCATGTGGCGCATGAAGCCGATGATGGCACCTGCCTGCTGTATATCGACCGTCACCTGGTTCACGAAGTAACCAGCCCGCAGGCGTTTGAAGGCCTGCGCATGACCGGCCGCACGGTACGCGCACCTGAAAAAACCATCGCTGTTCCGGACCACAATGTTCCAACTACCCCAGGCCGCGACAACCCCGACCAAATGCCGGAAGACAGCCGCATTCAGGTCGCCGCACTTGATACCAATGCCAAGGAATTTGGCATCCACTATTACCCGGTCTCAGACGTGCGCCAGGGCATCGTGCATATCGTCGGTCCCGAACAGGGCTGGACCCTGCCCGGCATGACCGTGGTCTGCGGCGATAGCCACACCGCCACACATGGCGCTTTCGGCGCACTGGCCCACGGAATCGGCACTTCTGAGGTTGAGCATGTTCTGGCGACCCAGACGCTGATCCAGAAAAAATCGAAAAACATGAAGGTTGAGATCACCGGCAAGCTGAAGCCCGGTGTGACCGCCAAAGACATCACTCTTGCCGTGATTGGCAAAACCGGGACCGCTGGCGGCACAGGTTTTGTGATCGAATATTGCGGTGAGGCCATTCGCGACCTTTCGATGGAAGGCCGCATGACCGTCTGCAACATGGCCATCGAAGGCGGCGCCCGGGCTGGCCTGATTGCTCCGGATGAGAAGACCTATGAATATGTCAAAGGTCGCCCGCACGCCCCCAAGGGCGCGCAGTTCGAGGCGGCGCTTGAATGGTGGAAAACGCTCTATTCCGATGATGATGCGCATTGGGATGAGGTGATCACACTGAAGGGCGAAGAGATCGAACCGGTCGTGACCTGGGGCACGAGCCCTGAGGACGTGCTGCCAATTTCGGCGGCGGTTCCAGCACCGGAAAGCTTTGAGGGCGGCAAAGTCGACGCGGCTGCGCGATCCATTGAATATATGGGTCTGAAAGCGGGCCAGAAACTGACAGATGTCGAGATCGACACGGTCTTTATCGGCTCCTGCACCAATGGCCGGATCGAGGATCTGCGCGCTGCCGCCGAGATCCTGAAAGGCAAGAAGATCAAGGATGGCATCCGCGCGATGGTTGTGCCGGGATCGGGTCTTGTGCGTGCCCAAGCCGAAGAAGAAGGCCTGGCAGATATCTTCAAAGAGGCCGGGTTTGAGTGGCGCCTTGCGGGATGTTCTATGTGTCTGGCGATGAACCCTGACCAGTTGGCCCCGGGCGAGCGCTGTGCCGCGACATCGAACCGGAATTTCGAAGGCCGTCAGGGCCGTGGGGGCCGAACCCACCTGATGAGCCCCGGAATGGCGGCAGCGGCTGCCATCACCGGCAAGCTAACCGATGTGCGCGATCTGATGTAAGCCTCATCATGCGAGACGACAGAAACGCCGCCCCTTTGGGCGGCGTTTTTTTGTCCAAAGGTCAAGTTTGCGGACAAAACTGCCATCTGTCTTGCGTGAGATTTTTGGCCGACCTAGGGTAGGCTGAATTCTGGTTAAGGAATACATTATGTTGCAGGTTGATGAAGAAATCTCAGATATTAGCAGACTTAGAGAACTTCTCCCTGAGTTCAAAGGTTCCAATACCGACTTGAAGGTAACTGATAAGATTAATCCCGTCGCGAAGAGATTTATCGCTTTAGCTCCTTTCGTTGTCGTTGCGACCAAAGCGTCGGAAGGACTGATTGATATCTCGCCGAAGGGAGACCCGGCTGGCTTCGTCGAAGTCTATGACGAGAAGACCCTGATAATACCCGACAGGTTGGGCAATCATCGGGTGGATGGATTTGTGAACATCTTAACGGATGCAAACGTTGGCCTGATTTTCATCGTACCCGGGCATGGCGATACTCTACGTGTCTCTGGGAAAGCCCGAATTGTGAAAGATCAGAATATTAGCAAGCGTTTAGCTGTGAATGGAAAGGAACCGTTGCTTGCTCTTGTTGTGAATGTGGAAGAAGTCTTCATGCACTGTTCGAAGTCATTCATTCGTTCTCGGCTTTGGCATCCTGACAAATGGCAGCCACGAAGAACAGCGCCTACACTCGCAGAATGGGTTGTCGGTACGGTTGACCGTGAACAAGGCGTCGACGAAGTTCAAACCATCCACACTGACGACGAAGAGAAACGGCTTTACTAATTGCTGGGGCGATTTTTGGCGCAGCGCGGACGTCGGCTGTAGTGCGGCGCGTGGTAACTTCGGGCTCATAGCGGACCTTTTAGGGCTATACTCCAATTCGTAGAGCACACATTTGATGAGCCTAGGCATGCCAGCCGCCGTAGCCTTGGCCGGCAAGCTGACAGATGTGCGCGACCTGATGTAAACTCTGTACGAAAAATTTAACGATTATTGCGCCGCCCCTGTCATCGGGGGCGGTGTTTTTCTTGGAAATGCCGCCAGCACGCTTGCGCCCATGCACGGGCATTCGGGCAAAACAGCAAATTGTGCTATGCTGCGGCAGGAGGTTTTGAGATGAGTCACATTTGGAATTTCTTGATCGCTACACTGGTCCTGGCAGCCCTGCCCATTGCGGTAATGGGTCAGGACAATGCCGATCCTTCAAACGCCGCCCTTCCCGATTGCCCGGCCCGATATCGTATCCTGAACGAGCCGGTCGGCGATCCGTTCGACTGCATGTGCACACCCGAAATCGCCCGGACGATGGGCACGGTGAAACTCTATGGCAGCGGCCCTTACGACTCGGTCAGTAATGTCTGTCTTGCAGCCATTCATGCCGGAGTGACCGGCCAGGATGGTGGGCCAATTCGCTTAGTGCCCCGACCACCACAATCAAGCTTCGAAGGAAGCATAGAAAACGGAATCGCCAGTGAACCATGGGGCTCCAGCCTGTTCAACACTTACGATGTTGTGCCGGTGGACTAGCAATTGGACCGAACGGTAAAATAGCGCAATATGCCGGTTATTTGGCTAGGTGATCCGGCCACGGAACGGCCCAATGATAGGAGCAGGTGCCTATGAACGTTTTCGGTCAAATACTTTGGCTTCTGTCGGCCGTTTTCGGCGTCAGTCCAGCAGAGGCCCAGACAGTTCAACGCGAATGCAGACCGCAAGTGGTTCAAACAGACTCTGTGCTGCTCCGCATCATTCAGTTTCCGTCGGTTTACAATGCCCGCCACGAAGAGGTGGCCTGTTGTGACGCCGATGGCGGCAATGCGTTTGTCGCCGGGCAAGTCTACGTGCAGATCCAGCACGACCGCACCGCTGGCGATCCGCCGATCTCGTGCAGTGGTGGCGCGCCAATCCTTGTGGCGCAAGATATCGCGGGTCCAGCGGAACGCGGCGACGCACCTTCAAGCTGGCCGTTCATTCGGCGGTCCACGTTTTTTCAGGCAATTAGAAACGTGACACCGGGTTGGAATGGACAGGGGTTTGTCGGCGTTCAACGTAGCCAAATTATCGAATATGCCTGCGCGGAAACTGACAGCCGCACCCTTACCGTTGCCCTGATCGACTGCCCCTGCGGCGTCAGCCCCTCCGGCCATTGCAACCCGCGCCCCAGCCTGAACTCCGCGCAACCACCTTCGCCCATTGTGCCCGGCGGTGCAGGTCAGGCGGGTAACCCCGGCAACCAGCTTTTGGTGCCGCAAACGCCGGTTGCGCCCAGTCGGTAGTCATTATTTCTTTCCTGATTGGAGGTCGATTGGAATTAACAATTTTGGCCCTTTGACCGCTTGCTGCTAGGGTCCGGTAAGTTTCAATCAAGATGGTCGACAGTACCGGGACGCTGCCGATACGATCGCGATCAGGTTTTCATTCGGCAAGGGCTTTTGCATGGGCTACAAAGTTTCGTCGGTCACAGATGTGCCGGACCGCAAGGCCCTGCAGGATATGTTGTTGGAATATTACGCGATCATGCTGCAGAAATTTGCGGCGGCTGGCGGCCTTCCGAACTACAGCCCTGACGACCTGTTCGCGTCATTCTGGCCTAGCCTGCATATGTTCTTGCCGCCAACAGAGCGCTTAATATTGGTGCATGACGATCAGGGCCGGCTTATCGGTTGCGGAACACTGCAACAGGCCCGTCCGGATGCAGGTGAGCTTAAACGGCTATATGTCCGCAAAGAGGCCGCCGGGCATGGGCTGGGCCGCAAGATCATTGACCTAAGAATTGCTGCCGCACGCGAAATGGGGTGGCGAACGCTGCTGGTCAATACGCCGATTGGCAATCGCGAGATGCTGCGCCTCTACGAAAGCATAGGGTTCAGATATATAGATCGATACCCAGAATGCTCTGATCCCAGTGAGGTGGCCGAATTCTTCGTCTATATGCAGTTGGATCTTTTCTAAGGCTGCGCCAACGACCGCCGCCGTATCGCCATATAGATCGTTCCCATGATGGCCAGGTTTACGGCCCCGGCCAGCATCGCATTTGCGTAGCTCCAGAAATATTCGCCGGTCAGATCAAAAAAGGCCCCGCCCTGCCACCCGCCAAGTGCGTGGCCAAACCAGCCAAAGGCCAGCACGATACCAGTGGCCGACGCGCGGCGGGTGGCAGGTGTGAGGGCGCGAACAGTGACCAGAACTCCGGTCATGACGCCCCCATAGCCAAAACCATAAAGCGGTGCGAATAGCCAGAACCCTTGCATCGACTCGATAAAGACAAAGCCAAGGATCAGAACAGTCTGCCACAGGGTCGCCGCCATCCACGAACGCACTGGGCCGATAATATCGGCCAGCTTGCCAAAAAAGACCCGCCCCCCAATGGCAAAGATCAGCATGATCAATAGCGGACCACCGGCCTCAGCACCAACATTGCAGACGCCTTGAATGAGCGGCACCAAATGCATCAGGGGAACGGCCATACCGGTGCAACAGCCCAATACGGCAATCGACAATGCAGGCAGAACAATGCGTGATGGCAATGCCGGTGCCGCCTCTGCCGCGGCGCCCGTAGTTTTCTGGGCGGGCGGTTGCAGCATCAATAACGAAAGCGGGATAAGCGTTGCGGCGGCGAAGGCGCCCAGAATTGTCATGGCGTTTTGCCAGCCTAATCCTTGGATCAGGTGCCCAGCTACAAAAGGAACCATACCTTGGCCCAGCCCCTGACCCGCCGAGGCAATGCCGATGGCCAAACCGGCCCCCTTTTGAAACCACCCCCCGACCAGCGCGATGACAGGTGCAAAAAGCGCACCCCCGCCAATCGCACCCGCAATGAAGAAAATGGTATAGAACTGCCAAAGGGCGGTCGCGCTTGCCGCAACAATCAGACTGGTCGCCAGAACCACTGCACCGGTCAGGCATATCGTGCGTGTGGGAATGCGGTCGGCCAAGAACCCCATGCCGATCCCACCCAAGGCGATCCCGACCAGACCAACTGAATTAATTGCCGCTACATCCGCACGGTCCCATCCAAAATGGGCCTCTAGCGGAACCAGGAAAGCAGACAGACCATTGACCAAGGTCCCCATGGCGATGCCCAGCAAAAGGGCCGCGGAAAAAGCGATGATCCAGCGAAAGCCGGGTTCAGGCTGTACGGCAGTGTCGTTCATCTTTGGCTCCCTTGTTTTGGGTATATCATAGGTGAAAATCCGAACTTGCGCGATGTTGGTGTACGGGAGGGGCAGATTGATGTCACCTCACTGGTGAGTATACTTGTGACCATGGCTAACCCGAAACCCAGCACCAAAGACAAGATCCTGCGCGCCGCGTACAAGCTGTTTTACCGCGAAGGGTTTTCCCGCGTCAGCGTGGATGCGATTGCTGATCAAGCAGACGTGACAAAGCGCACAGTTTATTATCATTTCACCAGCAAGGACGAGGTGGTGGCCGAAGTTCTGCGCAGTCAGGACGCCTACTTGCTGCGGCAGTTTCAGGATTGGGCGGGGGCTGAAGGTATTCCCGCCGATAAGATGCTAGCCAACCTTTTTGCCAAATTGCGTACATGGACAGAAGCGCCACGATGGCTGGGATCGGGCTTTACCCGCATCACCACCGAATTGGCTGACATGCCGGGGCACCCTGCCCGAATAGCAGCAAGCGCCCATAAGGCAAGAGTTGAGAGCTGGTTGGCTGATGCACTGTGGCGCAAAGAAGTGGCAGAGCCGCAGGCCGTCGCTCGTCAGATCATGACCCTGATCGAAGGCGCTATAAGCCTGACATTGATCCACGGCGACGCGGGCTACATTTCAAGTGCGGGCGATGCAGCGCAGGCGTTGATCAAAGTGCAGAAATCCTAACTACGCAGCCATGTCATTCTGGGCGCGGGCCAGCGCCTCGGCCTGAGACGTGTTCAGCCCGGAGGGCGCCGTCGCGGAAGTCACAAGGATTTGCAGATCATCCGCTGCACTCTGCCCCGCCATTTCCCGTGCATGTAGCGCCAGACGCAAAGGCCCGTCACTCTGCCTGGCCACCTCTTGAATGACCCATTGCGAGAGGATGACCATGCTTTCTGCCTGATCTTCACCGGTTCGAAATTGCGCCATCACGGCATCGCGCAAAGCGGCCTGCAATCGCGGGCCGGGGATGCCGCCCGAATCCAACACCAATGCGGCCAGCGCCGTTAGCGCCATATGGGGATGAATGATCGCACGCACTGGGTCGCTGTTCTGTTCGATCAGCCCCGCCATCGTTGTGCCGCGCGCATGCATCTCGCGCCCCAGGTCAACGATCATCCCGATCTTGCCGCGCGCATCACGGATTTTGCGATGGGCTATGTATCCGACCAACCCGGCCGAGATTAGGACAGTGATGACTGGAAACAGCAGATCCACCGCACTCTCCTAGAAGAACACTCGTTCGATGCTCCAATAAAGGCCGACCGCTGCAATCGCGACCGAGGCCGGAACCGCGATATAGGGGCGATACCAATCCTTTTTCCCGAACCAGAGTCCAACGATAAGGAAGGCGGCGAGGATGACGGCAAGCTGGCCAAATTCTACGCCCACATTGAATCCCAAAAGCGCGGCCACAAAATGGCTGGCGGTGATGCCGAAATCACCAAGGACGCTGGCAAAGCCCAACCCGTGCAGCAGGCCAAACCCAAAGACGAGGGCGGTGCGGTATCTGAGATTCCCGAAACCAAGCACGTTTTCAACCCCAACATAGACTATGGAAAGCGCGATCAGTGGTTCGACCATAGAGGCCGGGATGGTAACGATCCCAAGTGAGGCCAGGGCAAGAGTAATCGTGTGGGCAATGGTAAAGGCTGTGACCTGGCTGATGATCGGACGGATGCGCAACGAGAAGAAGAACAGGCCGAGGACAAAGAGGATATGATCAAGGCCAAGCGGGATAATGTGTTCAAATCCGACTAGAATGTAGCGCCAGAACACCGCTCCTGCGGATTCCGTCGCGATCCCGTCCCGTGGAAGGGGTTGGGACAGCTCTCCATCAGTCAGGAAGGCGGTATAAGCATCCTCGCCGCCGCCGACCTGCCGGACAACCAACGGGCCAAAACTGGTGTGCCAGCCAAATTGCACCGGCGCTGCCCCTTCGGGCAATGCGGCACTAAGGGTCAGGATGGAATTACGGGCAAGGTCGATATTGCCAACATCCGGAATCTGCACGCCATCCAAAGTCACAGCCAGCGTTTCGTCATCAACAACGAACTGGAACTGCGCGGACAAGGCGGGCCAGGCCGCCTCTAACGCGGATTCCAGTGCACCCGGAGCCATCGCGCGAAATTGCTCATACGCCTCTTCTTCGGGCGAACCTGCGGTTTCATTGTTTAGACCCAGGTCGATCCCGGCAAGAATGGATTCAACCGACATTTCAATATCAACGGTGGCAATGTCTGCCCCCACTTCGATATCAGCAATGCCCGGATCGATCTCGTGCGCCCGGGCATCGGGAAGCGAAATTCCGAAAAGAAAAATTGACAGGAGGGCCGTGCGCACCAAGGTTCTAAATAACATGAGAGGTTTCTTTATGAGATTTGCAAATTCGAAAACGAGTCTTGCTGTATTACTAGCTTTTGTGAGCGCCCTGCCAAGTGCTGCACACGAATTTTGGATCGACCCCGTGGCCTTTTCTGTCGAAACCGGCGCTCCAGTTCAGGCAAATCTGCGCGTTGGTCAGGACTTCGAAGGTAACGCAATGGCCTATGTGCCAAGACATTTCACACGGTTCGACTTTGCTTTGAGCGACACCATCAGCAGTTATGAAGGCCAATTGGCAGCGCGGCCCGCGTTTGACCTTGATGTTGATGGCGACGGGCTGGGTATTGTGCTGATCGAAACCTCAACCAATCGCCTGACCTACAATGAATGGGCACGGTTTTTGCGCTTTGCTGATCATAAGGATTTCGAAGATATCGAAGTCCGGCACCTTTCGCGTGGCCTGCCACAAGAAGGTTTCATCGAAAGCTATACCCGCCACGCCAAAAGCCTGATTGCTTTGGGCGCAGGGGCTGGCGAGGATCAGCAATTTGGCCTGATGACCGAGTTTGTGGCCCTGGCAAATCCATATACAGAGGACCTGTCCGGCGGCATGCCTTTACAGCTCTTCTTCGATGGCGCTCCACAACCAGACCGCCAGGTCGAGCTGTTCGACCGCGCCCCCGATGGAAGCGTAGAGATCACGTTGCACCGCACGGATGAGACTGGTCAGGTCATCCTTCCCGTGACCGGGGGACATATTTATATGATCGATGCCGTCACATTGGTCGAGGTCGAGCCTGGCATCGAGGCTGGGCCGGTCTGGCACACCTATTGGGCCAATTTGACGTTCTCGGTCCCGTGAGGAAGGTCATTCTTTCAAAAGGACCTTTGGGTGAGTGCAACAAGGCTGCGAAACCTTGTCTTGCCCGGGCGAAGCGGGTATTGGCAGGCGCGACGCGAAGGAGAGCTCGACTATGGAAAAATTCACCAAGCTGACCGGCATTGCCGCCCCGCTGCCCTTGATCAATATCGATACTGATATGATCATTCCCAAGCAGTTTCTTAAGACGATCAAACGGTCTGGCCTTGGCGTGAACCTTTTTGACGAGATGCGCTACGACGACAATGGAGAAGAAATCGCGGATTTCGTGCTGAACAAGCCAGCCTATCGTGACGCGCAGATCATCGTGGCCGGCGATAATTTCGGCTGCGGCTCCTCTCGCGAACACGCCCCTTGGGCCTTGCTCGACTTCGGCATCCGTTGCGTGATCTCTACTTCGTTCGCTGATATTTTCTACAATAACTGCTTCAAGAACGGTATTCTGCCAATCGTCTTGCCGCAGGAAGATGTCGACAAGCTGATGGATGACGCAGAACGCGGCGCAAATGCGACTGTGACTGTCGATTTGGAAAGTCAGACAATTACTGGTCCAGACGGCGGCGAGATCAGTTTTGAGGTTGATGCGTTCCGCAAGCATTGCCTTATCAATGGCCTGGACGACATCGGCCAGACCATGGAGAAAGCGGCCTCGATTGACGCGTTCGAAGCGCAGGCCGAACAGGCGCGCCCCTGGGTCTGATCTTATCGCGACACTAGATGTAGCCCCTTGGTTCGGCCGGGGGGCTATTCTTTTGTACAGGTGGTGCAGGACTGCGACAGTTACGTGCCCAATTCTCACATTTGGAATCCACGAGTGGAGTCAGGGGCTTGCGCCGCGACGTGAAAGTGGGCAAGAATGGGGCAATTGAGGCAATCCGATGGCAAATCGGGTCAAAACATGGACAAGAGCCAGCAAAAAAGTGGCCAGTTCAGGTTGAGGGTTAGAGGCAGTGATCGCACAGCTTGTCAGTGCGGTGGTACGCGCGATCTTGGTCGTGATCGTTATCGCTACACCATCTTTGCTTATCCCGGCTGTAACGCCGGACGCGGCTGTTGTCGTGATGCTGGTAGCGTTGGCTGCCGGCGTTTTTACATTCTCAGAATATGCCTCGACCTATCCGGGTCTGATCGAATTTCGGGACGCGCCTCCGTTCAACCGGGTCCGGGTTATTTGTATCTTCATCACGCTTTTTACGCTCAGCCTGATTGTTCGCGCATCTGGTGATGCCGGCCCGATCACCGTGATCCTGAATGCAACCGGTCTGGTTTTGGCGCATGCGTTGGATTTCCAGTACAGCCCGCTTTGGCTTCTACAGGTCTTCCTGCCGTCCGATACCACAGCGGCGGAATTGACGATGCTACGCACGCTTGGCGGCATGAGCTTTCTGATTGGCTTGATCACCCTGGCTGTCTTCGCGATCCTGATGCGGCTGCATGGTTGGCCCAACCGGCAGACGCAATTCAATGTCTGGGTCAACTTGCCCACCTTTGATCCAACCGCGGGTGGAGATGTCGTTACCCGACTGATCCGCGATTCGCGCGTTAACCTTATTTTAGGATTGGTGATGCCATTCCTAATGCCCGTCTTGGCAAGCAAGGGCGTGGCCCATTTGGGACACGCGGCCACGTCTTCGCCGCAACTTATGGTCTGGATGATCACGCTTTGGAGCTTCTTGCCCGTCTCCCTTTTTATGCGCGCCATGGCGATGCACCGGATTGCGGTCATGATCGTGGCGCGCCGCAAGCAGGTCCTTCAAGACGTTGCCGAAGAGGAAGAGGCTGGATTTTTGCCAGCCTGATTTTTCTGGCGGCCTCTACTGCTTGGGTCCATGCAGATACACTGCGCATCGCGACCTATCACACCGAACTATCGCGGGACGGACCTGGCCTGTTGGCCCGCGATCTAATGCGCGGCGAAGACCCACAGATTGCTGCCGTGATCAATGTGATCGCTTCCGCAGATCCTGATATCCTGCTGTTGCAAGGCATCGACTATGATCTGAACCATGTGGCCCTGGACTTGCTGATCGAGGCGCTGGATCAGGCCGGGGCACCCTATCCATTTCGACTGTCCCTTCGTCCCAACACCGGCATTCCAACTGGTTTGGACCTAGATGGAAACGGCCAGTTGGGCGAAGCACGTGATGCACAGGGCTATGGCAGGTTTTCCGGGCAGGGCGGAATGGCTGTTCTGTCGCGCCACCCGATCCGGGACGAACACGTCCAAGACTTCTCCAGTTTTCTTTGGCGCGACCTACCGGGCGGGTCCGCGCAAGATGTGCTGAGCCAAGAGGCGCAGGTCGTACAAAGATTGGCCAGTGTTGCCGCTTGGGAGGTGCCGATTGCTATCGGCCCTATGACGTTAACCCTGATGGCCTTTCACGCGACACCCCCAGTTTTTGACGGGCCAGAGGACCGCAACGGCCTGCGCAACCGCGATGAATTGCGGTTTTGGCAATTGCGAATTGAGGGCTGGCAACCAGGCTTTGCCCCTCCAGTAACCGGTCCATTTGCGGTCATGGGGGTTTTCAACGCAGATCCCGTGGACGGAGACGCCCGTCGCGAGGTTTTACACGCGGTGCTGACGCATCCACATCTACAAGACCCTCGTCCGATCAGCGCAGGTGCGGCGGCGCTTGGCGACGCCACCGACACCGTAGATTGGCAGGACCCTGATCCCGGGAATTTGCGGGTAGATTACGTGCTGCCGTCCTCTGATCTGACTGTTCTGGACACAGGCGTTGTCTGGCCCGAAGAGTCAGATGGCAACCTCGCGTCCCGCCACCGGCTGGTCTGGGTGGATTTGATGCTGGAGGGCGAGGCCGAGCGCTGAGGTCAGATCTGTTTGTTGCCGCTCCGGCAGGATCGCATCCAGCGCGGCCCCGTCCAATGTATGGGACGTGTCCCAAAGATAGCGCATTTCGAGCAAGTGTTTGGCCATCTTCCAAAATGGACGTGCCAGGAAGAACGGCAGCCAGCTCATCTTCTTGAGGCGTATGGGCCGACCAAGGGCCTGCGCACAGACATGTGTCAACTGCTCACCACTGAGCGTGAAGCCAGGAAACGCGATATCTGTGAATATTGGCAATTGATCCCGTTTTTCGGCCAATGCAACCATACTGGCCGTCAAATCCGGCAACCATGCCCAGGCATGCGGGATGTCGGCGCCGCCGGGATAGCTGAGCACACCCTTCGCGGCAGATTTGGCAATGACCATATCGAACCAATTCCCCGAGGGTTCATCATCCAGAAAATCGCCTGCGCGCAGCAAAATCGTCTTAACCCCGGCCTCTCGATAAGCGGTTTCCAAGTCACGGCGGACCATTCCCAACGGATGGGCCGCGCGATGTGGGGTATCTGGGCCGATGCGATCAGGCATGTCGGGGCCAAATACATAGACATTTCCAGGGATTATCACAGTGGCGCCTGACTGTTTTGCGGCGGCAATGACATCAGCCGTCAGCGCGGGAACAGTCTGCGCCCATTCGGTATAGGGCGGGTTCCAGCCATTCACGATCACGTCGACCCCTTGGGCCGCTGTCATCAGGTCATCGGTTTTTCGGTCAAAGCACCGGATGTTCCATCCGGCCCTTTCAAAGGCTTTTTTTGCATGTCTACCGATACGGCCGGAAGGGCCAAGGATTAAAACTGTCTGGGTCATATCAAAGTCCTTTATTTGTCTCTCACACAATACATAGGCATTCACAGTTCAGCAGGGCATTGGCAAATATTGAGAGTATGGTATTCATTTTTGAATGGATAAAACGTTGGACTGGACATTGTTGCGGGCGTTTTTGGCGGTGGCGCGCACTGGATCGCTTTCGGCTGCGGCGCGGGAACTGGAACAAAGCCAGCCCACCCTTGGCCGCCATATTCGCACTTTAGAGCTGCAAACCGGCGGGCCGTTGTTTGAGCGGCACGCCCGCGGGCTGACCCCAAGCGATTTGGGGCGCGCCCTTTTGCCCGGCGCCGAAGCGATGGAAGCAGGTGCCCGAGAAGTCGAACTGGCACTAGCAGGCGAAGACACCCGCGCCACGGGCCCGGTGCGCATTACGGCAAGCGTTTATGTCTCAATCTATCTTCTGCCGCCAATCCTTGCCGTACTGAAACGCAGCCATCCAGAAATTCAGGTTGAGCTGGTTCCATCCGACCAGACCGAAAACCTGCTATTTCATGAGGCCGATATCGCGCTGAGGATGTACCGGCCGGAACAATTGGAAATGGTGGCCCGGCATCTGGGTGATCTGCCGCTTGGCCTATATACCACGCCGGACTATTTGCAGCGAAAGGGGTGCCCCGCAAGTTTTGCGGATATCCTGAACCACGAGGTGATTGGTTATGACCGCGATGACCGTATCGTAAAAGGGTTTCGCGACGCGGGCCTTGATGTCAGCCGAGACTGGTTTTCTACCCGAACGGACAATCAGGTGGCCTATTGGGAACTGACCTGCGCGGGCTGCGGTATTGGCATTGGTCAGACCATCGTCGGTGATCGTGAACCGCGCGTGGTCCGAATTTTGCCGGACGCAACTTTACCCAGTTTGCCACTTTGGCTGACGGCACATGAGCATTTACGCCACACTCCACGTGTTGCGCGTGTTTGGGAGGCTCTGGCCGCCGGGCTGCGGCCCTTGGTTTCTTGACGCTGAGGCCGGTTGCGGCTAGGCGGGGCCAACCAAAATTTTCCAAGGAAGAGTCCGCCATGAGCACCCCTTCGCTTCTTATCCTGCCCGGCGACGGCATTGGCCCCGAAGTTATGACCGAAGTTCGCAAAGTCATCGACTGGTTCGGTGCCAATCGTGATCTGGCATTTGACGTCAGCGAGGACCTTGTTGGCGGTGCGGCCTATGACAAACACGGTGTACCGTTGGCAGATGAGACCATGGCCAAAGCGCAGGAGGTGGATGCCGTATTGCTAGGCGCCGTGGGCGGCCCGGCCTATGACGATCTGGACTTCAGCGTGAAGCCTGAGCGCGGCCTCTTGCGCCTGCGCAAGGAAATGGACCTGTTTGCCAACTTGCGCCCAGCACAGTGCTTTGACGCGCTGGCCGATTTCTCTTCGCTAAAGAAAGATATCGTGGCCGGTCTGGACATCATGATCGTGCGTGAGTTGACCAGCGGCGTTTACTTTGGTGAACCGCGCGGCATTTTCGAAGAAGGCAATGAGCGCGTTGGCATCAACACACAACGCTATACCGAGGGTGAGATCGAGCGTGCCGCCCGTGCCGCTTTTGAACTGGCGATGCGCCGGAACAAAAAGGTCTGCTCGATGGAGAAGGCCAATGTGATGGAATCCGGCATCCTCTGGCGCGAAGTGGCGACCCGTGTAGGTGAAGATTACCCAGAGGTCGAATTGAGCCACATGTATGCCGATAACGGCGCGATGCAGCTGGTGCGCGCGCCCAAACAGTTTGACGTCATCCTAACCGATAATCTCTTTGGCGATATCCTGTCGGATTGCGCGGCGATGCTGACTGGCTCGCTTGGCATGTTGCCCTCGGCCAGCCTTGGCGCGCCGATGGCCAATGGCCGTCCAAAAGCAATGTACGAACCGGTGCATGGGTCCGCCCCCGACATCACCGGCCAGGGCAAAGCCAACCCGATCGCCTGTATCCTCAGCTTTGCCATGGCGCTGCGCTATTCCTTCGACAATGGCGCAGAAGCCAGCCGCCTTGAAGCCGCGATCGAGGCCGTCCTGGCCGACGGCACACGCACGGCCGATCTTTTGGCAGATGAGGGCGTGACGCCCGTCAGCACATCGGAAATGGGCGACGCGATTATCGCCAAGCTGGACGCATCCCTGTAAGTTCAGGCTTTACGCGGGACTATGTTTTGGGGTGGGATGGCAACATTCCACCCCAATCTTTTTTAGGTACCCCATGCTCAGATTTGCTTTTCTATCGACATTCCTTGCTACCGCTGCTGCCGCAGATGACTTCCAGATTCTTCCCGGTTACTCAGATTTCGGCCTACCCGAGATGGCTCTAATTGAACAGCCGATGACATTGGTGACGAACTGGGTTGCCGGCTTTCCTGACAGCGTCGAAGGACGCCCGACCCTGTCCCTGACCTCTGAAATGCAAGACGGTATTCTGGTGATCGAAATCACGGAAACCGGGCTTGCCGACGATTCTGTCAGTGCCGTTCAGCGTCGTTATGAACTTGCCCCGACAGACGATTGGCAGTGGCAAATGGTTGCCTACGGGCATCACCAACAATGCTATCGCGTCAATCCCGGACAATGGCACGCAGATCCCTGTCTCTAGGCGAAAAATGTCGGTTTTCTACCTTGCAATTTCTGCGTGTCTTTGAACAGGGTTCGGCAAGCATCAGGACATTCATCTATGGCAACCGCACCCCAGCCCAGTGTGACACGCGGCGCGTTTTTCGCGCTATTGGCCTTTGGCACATTTTCCAGCCATGACCTTGTGGTAAAACTATTGGGCGGAACCTACAGCCCAATCCAGATTATCTTTTTTATCGTTCTCTTTGGGTTTCCGATCATTGCGTTGACCCTTATCGGCGATACAGAGGGCGGATCCCTGCGCCCCAACCATCCATGGTGGACAGCTGCGCGCTCCATTACAGCGTCGGGCGGGGCCGCTTCGGTGTTCTACGCGTTCTCCGTTTTACCACTGACACAGGTCTATCCAATCCTTTTTGCAATGCCCCTTCTGGTGACCGTTTTGGCCATTCCAATGCTGGGCGAAAAGGTGGGCATTCACAGAGCCGCGGCGGTTCTTGTCGGCCTGGCTGGCGTCATGGTGGTATTGCAACCGGGCCGTGCCGAACTGACCCTAGGCCACGGGGCGGCCCTATTGGCGGCGGTGTTGAGCGCGTTAGGCTCTGTCATCATGCGCAAGATCGGACGAGAAGAACGTACGGTTGTCCTCCAGCTATACCCGTTGTTCATGAACCTTGTGGTCATGGGGGCGCTGCTGCCCTTCGTTTACGTGCCAGTTGCCTTGATTGACCTCTTCGCCAGCGCCGTTGCAGCAGCACTTGCTCTTCTGGCAACCTCTTTCCTGGTCAAGGCCTACCGTTCGGCACCCGCGGCCATTGTCGCACCGATGCAGTATTCGCAGATCATTTGGGCCAGCATCTTTGGCGCGGTATTCTTTTCGGAATCCGTTGATCGCATGACGTGGGTGGGGACAGGCATCATCGTGGCGTCAGGCCTCTATATCGTCATCCGAGAATCCCTTCTGCCCAGCTCGTCTCAGCCTGTTTTGCGAACTCGATCACGGCTGGGTTTTCCGGGTGCGCCACGCATCGCAAGCATTCTGAACCGTCGTATCAAACCGTTCAAGGACAAGGCAGACTAATCGAACAAGCGTAGGCGCAAAAGCAAGAGGTCTTCGTCAATGACACGGTTCAGGTTGGCCAGAACTTTATCCAACCCTTCTTTGACGTGAATAAACCGTCCCCCAAGGTCGTCAGCTTCACCCGCTCCTATGCGAACAATCAAGTCGGCCACAGCTTCGGGTGGGAAAACCATGTCCCTTGGAAACCCAGCCCAGTTCTCATCACGGCTGGAAAACACATCGTTGAAATGAGAGACCATATCGGTTTCAACAACGCCTGGGCTAACGGCGATGGACAAAATGCCCGTGTCTTTCAACTCTGCAGCCAGGCTTTCATTCAGCCGCATTAGTGCGGCCTTGGAAACAGAATAGTCTGACACGCCTGGCCCTGGAGTATTCCCGGCGTAAGACCCCATATGCACAATCCGTCCCCTCCCTCGGGCAAGCATCCCAGGCAACACAGCCTTGGTCGACAAGAGAACCCCGAGCAAATTGACCTCCTGTGTTCGCCACCAATCCTTTGCATCTATTTCTGCAATCTTTCCGGCTGTTCCGGCGATCCCTGCGTTGTTCACCAGTAGATCCACAGGGCCCAGACGATCTTCAACTTCCGACAGAGCGGAGGTCAGTGCGGCGGCATCTGTCACATCTGCCTGAACTGCTATAGCTGACGGATGGATGCCGGCGGCAGTCTTTTGCAGCACGGATTTGTTGCGTCCCAGGATAGCGACCTTTGCGCCTGCTCTGGCCAAGCTGGCGGATACAACGGCCCCAATGCCGCGTCCGCCACCAGTGACAAGGGCAACTTGGCCTGAGAGAGGGACATTTGACATCGTGCACTTCCTGTTTTGTCGATATTTATGTAATATACATATTATCAAATAAATCAATGCAGGGGGTGCGCAGGAATGGTTATTGACCGGGCAACCCACCAGGGGCGGGCGCGAAAACTCTCTTGCAAAACAGCCCCTCGCCCGCTATCCCGCCCGGCACGGTCGGAGTGTAGCTCAGCCTGGTAGAGCACTGTCTTCGGGAGGCAGGGGTCGGAGGTTCGAATCCTCTCACTCCGACCAAAGGGTACCCACGAATGTCCAGATTAGTAGAGTTACGAGCAGGCCTTGTCGCTATATAGAACGCCATCGGGATCCGCGTAGACCCAGCCACCCGGCTCGAACGTGACGCCACCAAATCCGATTGCGCAATCGGATTTCCCCCATCCCAGCTTCGCGCTTTTCACTGGGCTGGTGCCAAGGCAACAAACCAGAATATCCATCTCGCTCACTTCGACGCTATCGCGGATCGCACCGTTGATGATCAGCCCGGCCCATCCGTTCTGGATGGCCAGATCGGCCATGATATCACCCAGCAAAGCAACCCGGGTTGATCCCCCGCCGTCAACGACCAGCACTCTGCCGTTGCCGGGTGTTTCCAGTTGTGCGCGAACAACGGAATTGTCCTCGAAGCATTTCACGGTCTGAACCTGTGCCGCCAGAAAAAGCTTGGTTCCAAATTGGCGAAACGGAAGATGGACAAGGCTTAACTGGTCGGCATGGGTGTCGATGAGATCAGCAGTTTTCATGGCTTCACCTTATTGAAAAAGAGCGTTCTAAGTCGGCGACATCGGCCTGCGACAAGTACCGGACGGGGGCGTTACGCAAAGCTTCGATCAACTTTGCGGTTTCTTCCAGTTCTTCGGCGGCACAAACGGCCGAAAAGAGGTCCTTACCGCTGACAACCGGCCCGTGATTGGCCAGCAGAACAGCAGCATATTTTCCGTCCAGCGCCCGGATCAGGTCACCCGATTTCGGGTCGCCGGGTTTGACATAGGGTACGCGTTTGACGCGCCCCACCCGCATCACCACGTAGGGCGTCAGCGGTGGGATGCAGTCATCCGGGTCAATGTCGGCGCGGCACGAAATGGCCGTCGCCCAGGTCGAGTGCAGATGAACCACAGCGCCTGCAGACGGCCGGGTTTCATAAAAGGCCTGATGAAGGAAGACCTCTTTGGTGGGTTTGTCGCCCGCCAAAAGAGAGCCATCCCACGCCACTTTGGAAATTCGATCCGGATCGATATTGCCCAACGTGGAATTTGTCGGGGTCATCAGGATGCCATCGGCAAGGCGCGCCGAGATATTGCCGGCAGTCCCCACGCTAAACCCGCGGTCAAACAAGGATCGGCATAGGTCACTCATCTGTTGGCGCAGCGCGCGTTCTGTATCAATCATGCCGGTCCCTCCATCACGCGAAGAGCTTTGGCAAAGAAATCCGGCGCCCCGAAGTTTCCAGATTTCAGAGCAATCGCTTGCGGGTTTGCATCGCCAAGGGTCAATACCGGAACGCCAGGGTCAATCTCAGGTCCGATGATCATCGCGGGGTTGCCAAGTTCTGAGGCCACGGCCTGTGCAACAGCGCCGGATGTTTCGCCTCCTGCTACGACAATACGACGATACCCTTTGCGCACCAAATTGCGCGCGGCATCGGCAAAGAGGAGATCAAGCTTTGCTGAAACGGCCTCGCGGCCAAAGGTTTTCTGAAGGGCTTTGACCTCGTCTGGTGTCCCGGACGAGTAGCACAAGGGGGCTTGTCCTGCATGTTTTTCGATGAAGGCCACAAGATGGTCGACGCCAAAAACGCCGTGCATCACGGCGGGCACATCAATGGCCAACGTCGGATGATGCTGTGCGTGATGATCAATTTGCCCACGCGTCGCACCGGAACAAGATCCGGCCAAAATAGCGGCAGGGCCGGAAACTTCAGTTGAATTGATTTGCCCGCCTTTTGCCAGCCCGGATCGAATGAAATTTCGAGGCAGACCAAGCGCAATTCCCGAACCGCCAGTTACAAACTTTGCGTCCGCCAGCGCTTCACCCAATGTCAGCAGATCCTCATCTGTGACGGCATCAGCAATAAACAAACCGCCGCCCGACGCCTCATGGTCAGAAATCGCCTGACGTACAGTGGCAGGCCCACGGCCCACTACTCTAAGCGGGATAAGACCAACAGGGCCATTGACCTGTTGGGACAGCCACCGACGTATATCGGGGTCGGTCATCGGGGTTAGCGGATGGTTTTGCATCCCGGAATCATTCAACAGCCGGTCAAAGACAAAAAGATGCCCCTGATAGATCGTCCGCCCGGCGGTTGGAAACGCAGGGCAAGCAACAGCAGACGTCGCGCCCATGCGCGCCATGATGGCTTCGGCCACCGGGCCGATATTACCGTCGGGGGTGGAATCGAAGGTCGAGCAATATTTGAAAATTATTTGCTGGCACCCTTGCGCCAAAAGCCAGTCCAGCGCTGCAAGGCTATCGGCAATTGCCTCCTTCACAGGCGCAGAGCGGCTTTTTAGAGAGATAACTCCGGCCTCGATACCCGGATCAGCCGGACCATCTGGCACACCGGGAAACTGCGCCGTACGCAGGCCGCCGTCCGGTGCCACGCCCTTGGCAAGCGTGTTGGCAATATCGCTTGCACCCGTGAAGTCATCCGCAATTACGCCTAGCAGCATTCTGTGTCACCTATGTCCGAGGTTTCGATGATATGTTTGATTTTGGTGATCGCGGATTCCGGGCTGGTCAGTATGGGCGTTGTGGTGCCCAGCCGCGCCAACGGGGCCGCGCTGGCCATAGAAAACTGCGCTAGCAGGATCACATCGGCGTCGGTTATTCCCTGAACGGTTTCAGCGATCAGCTGATCATGGCGACCTGCATCGCCTGCACGCAGAGCGTCTAACGCACCACCGCAATAAACCGAGCTGATCCGGGCCTCACGACCGTGTTTTTTGGCCAGCGCATGGAATTCATCCATCATGCCGGGGGCGGCTGGCGCAAATGTATAGACCAGAACAACACGTGGTCCATGGGCAAGTGCCGCCTCGAACATAGCTTCATTTGGTTTCAGCACCGGAATGGAAAGGGCGGCGGCGGCGTCTTCGATCGCACCCCCAAAGGCGGAACAGGTGAACAACACACCGTCAGCACCCATGCCGTCCGCATATTTCGCCAGCCCCATGATCCTGTCCGACAGATCCGGCGATAATGCATCGGTTTTTGCACGGTCCGCAGAAAGCCCTTCTTCCAGAATGGTCACGGTCTCTGCGTCGGGCCAGATGGCGCCAGCCGCGGCTTCAATCGGGTCTATTGCAACGCGCGTGGCATGGATCAGGGCAATTCGGTGACGGTGCGACATGTGGGATCTCGCGATTGGTGAAATGGCGGTGCTGGAAACCGTACGGCACCGCCCAGTCATTGCCACCCTAAAAAGGGCAGCGGGGAGAATGGTTAAGCCGCTACGGTTTCTGTGGCGACTTCATTGGCGACCATTTTGCCGAAGGCGTCGCAATTGACGGTGCCGCCGAGGTCGCGGGTGCGTTTGGCGGGGTCGTCAATGACGGCGTCCACTGCGGCTTCGATCGCCTGGCCTGCCTCCATCAGCTTCTGGATGCCGCGCTGTTCGCCCAGCCAGGACAGCATCATCGCCGCCGACAGGATCAGCGAGGTCGGGTTCGCCACGTTCTGACCCTGGATATCGGGGGCCGAGCCATGTTGCGCCTGCGCGCAGCACAGGCCGGTTTCCGCATTGGCGTTGATCGAGCCGGCAAGGCCCAGAGAGCCAGACAGTTCCGAGGCCAGATCCGACAGGATATCGCCGTAGAAATTTGTGGCCACGACCACGTCATATTCATGGGGTTTGCGCACCAGAAGGGCGGCAAAAGCATCGACGATCAGCTCTTCTGTTTCCACGTCCGGGAAGTCTTTGGCCACCGCGCGGAAGCATTCCAGGAACAGCCCGTCGGTCATCAGGAAACTGTTCGCCTTGTGAATCGCGGCCACTTTCTTCTTGCGCTGCATCGCCAGTTTGAAGGCTTCGCGGCAGATCCGCATCGAGCCATGGCGGGTGATCTTGCGCACAGACAGCGCCATGTCGGGGTCGGGCATCATCTCTCCCACGCCGCGATACATGTTGCGGTCGGGATAGAAGCCCTCGGTCGCCTCGCGCATAATCACCAGATCCATGCCGGGGGCCTTGTTTGGCACAAATTCGCGGGTCCGGGCGGGGCGGACATTGGCATAAAGGTCCAAACCGATGCGGAATCCGGCCGAGACATTTCGGCCCCCTTCCACAACCGGTGGGTAGTCCATATGCGACTGAGTTCCCAGGATCACCCCGTCAAATTCACTGCGCGCGCGGTCCAGAACCTCTTCGCGCAAAGTGATGCCGTGCTTGCGCAGGCTGGTGAACCCGGCCTCTTCCTCGTGAAAGCTCAACCCAAGATCAAACCGCTGATTGGCGGCCTCAACAACCTGCAACGTCGCCGCCGTAATCTCAGGACCAATCCCATCGCAGGGTACCGTCATGATACGCATCTATTTACACTCCTTAGTCCGGGCCCTTGCCCATTATTTTCGAGGTCCAGACCGACCTTTTGGCCGGTCTGGAGAAAGGCGTCAGTCTTTGATGTCAGCAGCCGCTGCGGAGGCTGCATTGCGCATCCGGCGCTTCATGCGCTGGCCCAGCACGATCGGCAGGGCAAAGCCAATGATCGCGAAGATCCAGATACCGATCGCCAGCGGACTGCCGAGTAGAATGCTCCAATCCCCGTCCGAGATTGTCAGCGCACGACGCAGGTTCACTTCCATTTCATTGCCCAGAAGGATGCCGAGAATGATGGGAACCAAGGGCACATCCAACTTGCGCAGAACCCAGCCCAATACTCCGAAGCCGATCATCAGCTCCAGGTCAAAGGTCGACCCAGAGATGCCGTAGATGCCGACAAAAGAGATCATTGCAACCACAGGCATCAGGATCCGCGTTGGGATCAGCAGGACGCGTGTGAAGATACCAACCAGCGGAATGTTCAGGGCAAGCAGCATGAAGTTGGCAATGAACAGGGCTGCAATCAAACCCCAGACTATGTCCGGGCTGTTGGTGAACAACAGGGGGCCGGGCGTCACGTTTAGCGCCAGCAATACGGCGAGCAAAACAGCGGTGGTACCAGACCCCGGAACACCCAGGGCCAACATCGGAACCAAGGCCCCGCCAGAAGCCGCGTTGTTGCCAACTTCAGGGGCCACAACGCCACGAGGGTCGCCTTTGCCAAATGTCTCACCATCCCGATCAACAACCTGCTTTTCAAGCGAGTAGGATAGGAATGAGCCAAGCGACGCCCCTGCGCCGGGCAAGATGCCCGAAATGAACCCAATGATGGTTGAGCGGAACATGGTCGGAACGCAGTATTTCAGGACCGATAGCTTTGGCACCAGGCGGCCAATTTGCATCGCCTTTTCATTGCCAACCGCACCGCCGCGATGGTTCTCAAGGAAGATAAACACCTCGCTCAGCGCGAAGAGGCCAACGATAGCGATCAGAAAATCAATACCGTCGTAAAGGTGCAATTCGCCAAAGGTAAAGCGCTGCACACCGGTCTGGGAATCTACCCCGACCATGGCAATTCCGATGCCCAGCATGGCCGCGAAGGCCGACTTGGCTTGGTTAGTTGAAGTGATGCCGCCAAGCGTTGCAAAGGCGAGGGTAAAGAGCGCGAAATACTCGGCAGGGCCAAACAGCAGCGCGATTTTTACCAATTGCGGGGCCAGCAAGACCAATCCCCATGTCGCAAAGAATGCGCCGACGAAAGAGGCAATGCCCGAAAGCGATAAGGCTTCACCGGCCATGCCCTTTTGCGCCATGGGATACCCGTCAAGACAAGTCATCATGGCAGGCTCATCGCCGGGGATGTTCAGCAAGATCGACGAGATCCGTCCGCCATACATCGCACCGTAGTAAACCGATGTGAGCAAGATCAGCGAAGGCGTCGGCCCAAGTCCAAGAGTAAAGGCAATCGGGATCAGAATGGCCACGCCATTTGCAGGACCAAGACCCGGCAGAGCGCCCATCAACGTGCCCAGAAAACAGCCGACAAGGGCGAGGAACAGGTTTTGTAGCGTAAAGGCAATGGCAAAGCCATCGGCCAAAGATGAAAGGGTTTCCATGGTCTAACTCCTCAGAAACCAAGGGGGCCGCGCGCAAGCGACAGGCCGAGAATAAGGCGGAAGACAACGTAGATGCCGACAGAAGTCGCGACGCCGGTAATGATGGAACCCAGGATTGGTGAGCCCAGGCGCCACGTCAGATAGGTCGTTGCAAACACGGTCGAAATCACAAACCCAAGCTCTGGCAGCAACTTTGCGTAAACAGCCATGACTGCGACAGCACCGGCGATTTCCAGTAGGTTGCTGATAGCAGGCCATTGGGGTTCGGGATCGGGGCGCAGGATAAAAACCACCGAACAGATGATGATGATGGCGCCAATGATGATCGGGAAAGTTCGCGGGCCAACGGCATCAGCCATGAAGCTGTCGGGAATGATCGTCGCGGCCCAGATATAGAAACAGGCAAGTGCCAATCCAGCCCCGCCCAGTATTCGGTCGCTCATGGCGTCCTCCGGTGTTTTGGGATTGAGGAGCGCCGCACGTCATAAGCCGTGCAGCGCCCTGGATTGGCGATTACTCGATGATACCAATTTCGCGAGAGATCTCGGTGATCTGGGCGATATTGGATTCGATGAATGCGTCCATGTCGGCGCCGAAGTTATTGAAGGGTTCAATGCCAGCATCCAGCAGGGACTGACGGAATTCTTCGTTTTCGGTCATTTCCATGATGGCGTTGGTCCAGAACTCGTAGGCTTCCTCACCTGCACCGGCCGGCATATAGAGGCCGCGCCAATTGGCACCGACCACGTCATAGCCCTGCTCGACCGCTGTCGGGAATTGGTCGTGTCCGGTCAGACGTTCGGGCGCGAGAACGGCCAGCAGGCGGATGTCGCCAGATTCGACAAAGCCGCGGATCTCAGAGAAATCGGACGACAGAACCTGAACCGAGTCCGACAGGAGCGCGGTCATCGCTTCGCCGCCGCCGTCATAGGCAACATAAAGAAGCTGGCGCACATCTTCGAGGCCAGCAGCCTGGGCCAGCAAAAGCGGCTTGATGTGATCATAACCGCCAACAGCAGAGCCGCCGGACCAGGCAACCGAGCGTGGGTCGGCTACGACGGCGTCCATCAGGTCGCCAAGATCTTCGAAGGGCGAGTCCGCGGCAACTGCAATGGCGCCATATTCTGCGCCGAAGGTGGCCAGAAACTGAACATCATCTGCCGATGCACCGGGATATGCCCCCTGAGCAAGACGCGATGTTGTGCCGTTCGAGGCCGCAACAATCAAAGCGGTGTCTTCATTACGCTCATTTGAAACATGCGCGAAGCCCACACCGCCGCCGCCGCCGGACATGTTTGTGACCTGCATGGAACCATCAATGATGTCCAGTTGCTGCAGGTAACGGGCGGTTGTGCGGCAAATGAAATCCCAGCCACCACCAGGGTTCGATGGTGCAATACATTCAGGATTTTCGGGCATGAAGTCGTCGGCCGAGACAAGTGATGCAGCCGGGAAAGAAGCGATTACGGCAACGGCGCCGATTTTGGTGAATTTCGTGAACACAGATGGTCCTCCCTTGGATGTCGCGTTCATTCAGCGCGTGATTCTGCGCTGACAGTGAATTTGCATATTTAGGTCCAAAAAGCCAAGTCATTTTTGGATTTTAGTGAGTAAAAGTTCAATATTATCGCCAATGAGAACAAATTCGCTTCCAAAAAACTCTCGATAATACGTTGTTTTTAATCCTCTTTTTACTACAAATCGCCTCCCCGCTCGATTGTTTCAGTTTTGTTTTTCTGGCTATAACTCGAACAGAAACTCAGCTTGCGCGACGGAGAATCCCATTTTTTCGTCCCTTCTTTGGCTTTTTGGAGCGACAAATCCCAAATGTTGGATATGATCTGCAGTAGACAAGGGCGATCCGATTGAGTCAGAGGGATGGCGTGTAGTTTTAGAACCGAGGTGATTTGATGCGATCAAGCGATCTTCCAAAAAGGATCTCACGGCGGCTGATCAATGAAATCTGCACTGGCGCATTGGTCGGCGGGCAACATGTCGGCGCGCAACAAGTTGCAGACAGGTTCGGCGTTTCCCGAACCCCGGTCCGCGAGGCTTTGAACATCCTTGAAGAACAGGGGCTTCTTATCCGTCAAGAAAACCGGGGCTATTTCATTACAGACGAACTGCCGGAATCCTTGTCCGATTTGTTGGATGACGGCCCAGATGAAGAGGCAGACGGATACCAGAAATTGGCCGATGACTGGCTGGTTGATCGAGTTCCCGAAGAGGTTACGGAACAGTTCCTGCGTCAACACTATGGATGGACCAAATCCAAAGTGAACGAAGTTTTGGTCCGGGCATCTCGTGAGGGTTGGGCCGAACGAAAAGAGGGGTATGGGTGGCGGTTTTTGCCAGTTGCCAAAACGCCGGAGGCTTTTGACGAAATCTATCGCTTTCGCCTTGCCATCGAACCGGTAGCGATGTTGGAGCCCGGGTTCGAGTTGGATCGAAAGGTTCTGAGTGAACAACGCGAAATCCAGGAACGTATGTTGGAGGTGGATGTCAGCGCCGTTCCAGCTGAATCGCTTCTGGAAAACGGTGCCATGTTTCATGAAGAGCTGATCAAACTGTCGCGAAACCCTTTCTTCCACATGGCACTTGTACGGGTGAACCGGATGCGTCGCCTGATGGAATACCGCGCCAAGATTGACTACGAGCGGCTTGTCGGGCAGTGCACGGAACACCTCGAGATCATCTCGCTGCTCGAAGAGGGGGAAGTTGCCGAAGCTTCTTATCTGATGCGCCGTCATTTGAGCGGAGCGCTGAAACGGAAATCACCTGTCGCTTGGACATGGGCTGCGGGCAAAAAGCCCTGATACCCCAGCACAGAAATTCAAAGCCAATCCCACCCGGATCGGTTTGAACTGAGTCCAAAGAATTGAGTGGGATTCGCCCTCCGAAAGCATCTGTGTTGGCCCATTCAGTGTCCATTAGTTCCGGGCTGCGGGTTCCCGCAGGTTTTTGTGCGGGTTCCCGCATCGCCTTTCCACGTCTATGCGTCAGATTTTGTTTTTCCTTTATACTATAATTAGTTAGCTCAGAATTTCGACAGGTTTCAGCGGGCGGGCGCGCGCTCTGCCCGCCCCAAATACCTTGTATCTCGCAAAATCGTGCCCGATCTTACTTACATCATCGTTGATTTGGTGGTTTTTCGTATAGTATCCATCTTCCAAGAAATGTGCTCCCGAGATGGGACCACCAATAGGCCGTGCGACTTGGGAGGTGCAGTTTGGCAAATGTCTCACTGAAAGGGCTTTCAAAGACCTATTCTGGTGCAGATGTCCCATCGCTCAGCGCGCTGGAACTCGACATCGCAGACGGAGAATTCCTGGTTTTGGTCGGCCCGTCAGGCTGCGGTAAATCCACTGCGTTAAAGGTCATCGGTGGGCTGGAAGAGCCAAGCGAAGGCAGTATCTGGATCGGCAAAACGGATGTAACCGACTACGAATCCCGCGACCGCGATATCGCCATGGTGTTTCAAAGCTACGCGCTTTATCCCCACATGACCGTGTTCGACAACATCGCCTTTCCGTTGCAGATCTCGAAAGTGGATCGCGCAGAAATCGACAAACGCGTGCGCGAGGTTGCCGACACCCTGCACTTGGGCACGTTTTTGAACCAGAAACCAGGCAACCTGTCCGGTGGCCAACGCCAGCGCGTGGCCATGGGTCGGGCGATCATCCGCCAGCCCTCCGTGTTTCTGATGGATGAACCACTGTCAAACCTGGACGCCAAATTGCGCGTGCGGATGCGATCCGAAATTGCTCAGATCCAACGGCGCCTGAAGGTCACAACAATCTATGTGACCCATGATCAGGTTGAGGCCATGACCATGGGTGACCGCGTAGCAATTATGAAAGGCGGATTGTTGCAACAAGTCGCCTCGCCCGACGATATTTACGCCCGCCCCGCCAATACATTCGTGGCCAGCTTCATCGGGTCGCCGCCTATGAACCTGTTCCGAGGACATATTGATGGGAACATTGTGCGCTTTGGCAGCCAAAGCCTGCCAATCACCAAAGAAAGCCTGACCGCATATCCCGGCATCAAGGACCGCAACGGCGAAGTAATTCTTGGGTTGCGACCCGAGGATATTGAAGACGCTCGCGTGTCCGATGACGCCCCAGAGGCCAGTATCGAAGCGGAAATCGTTCTGCTGGAATCCCTTGGCGCCGATCACATGGTCCACCTCGCGTTAGATGCAGAGCAGGTCCATGACGGCGACCGCCCGGCAGGCGACACAGATGACCTGGATGTCGTGCGCACCGACGGTGTTTGTATCTGCCGGTTCTCATCCCGCTCGCCTGCCCGCGTAGGAGAGCGGGTCACGGCGCGCGTTTCGACCGACAGGTTGCATTTTTTCGACCCTGAGACCGGGCTGGCGCTTCGCTGACCCAAAACCCATTTCTGAGGAGGGAATGACATGAAGAAGTTGAACCGGAGCCGGCTGCTGCTCACGAGCGCAGCCATGGCATTCGCCGCAACGACGGTGCAGGCCGATACCGTCCTGACCATGTGGCATCAGCACCCTGAATGGCAGGGCGCCGTTCAGGATATTTTGGATGCTTTCGAGGCTGAGAACCCCGGAATCACCATTGAGCTGGAAGAGATCGCAGGCACCAATTACTCTGCCCGTCTGAACACAGCACTCGCTGCTGGTGAGGCCCCCGATCTGTTTGGCTTGCCAGCTGGCCCTGAAACGCTCGCCGCAGCCGAGGCCGGCTACATTGCCGATCTTACCGGCGCTGTAGACACCTCCAACCTGCGTCAGGCGGCGCTGGACGCCATCGACAGCAACGGCCAAATCTGGGGCGTGCCGATCCTTGGCGCCTATTCTGTTGGCCTCTACTACCACCGTGACCTGATGGACGAACTGGGGCTGGAGCCGCCCAGCAACCAGGCCGAATTCATGGCAATGTGTGACTCGCTGAACGAACAGGGCATGACGACACTCGTTGTTCCCGCCTCTGACGGCATTGTTCCCAGCTTCATGTATATGATGCTGACCGCGTCCGTTATGGGGGCAGACGGCTTTGAAGCACTGCGCAATGGCGAGCGTAGTTTCACCGATCCCGACATGGTGGAAGCCGCTGAGTTCCTGCAATATATCGGTCAGAACTGCCTGCAGCCCGGTGCCCTGTCGACACCCTATGTCGAAGGCAAGGCATTGGCCGCAATGCAGCGCGGCGTGATGATGCCGGGCGGATCTGCGGATTACGTGGGATATCGTGAGATCAACCCGAACGTCGATCTTGGCGTTGTTCCCTTCCCGGCAGTTGGCGACAATGCACCGGCAACTGTGACCGGTCTGGAATACATCTTTACCGTCAATTCCGGCAGCGAGAATGCAGAGGCCGCCGTGACCTTCCTGAACTGGATGTTGGGTGAAACTGCGCAACAAATGGTTGTTGATAACATCACCATGACTACGCATTCGGGTGTCATTCCCGGTGAAAACCGCATTCTCGAAGAATTCACGGTCGCCGCGCAGTCCAACGATGTGCGCGTCTTCTATGAACTGCCTGAAACCGGAAATGTATGGTCAGTCGTTCAACAGAACATCGCCGCCTTGTTCCTGGGTGAAATGTCACCTGAGGAATTCGCGCAGGCCGCACAAGACGCCGTCATCCTTACGGAATAATTTCGGCACTGATCGGCGCGTGTTTCCAGACGCGCCGATCGCACCTTCTAGACCAGGATCAGGCATGGCACAGCGACTCAAAACGCGCAGGCAACGATACGGCCACCTTTGGTTTGTGGCCCCAGGCCTTGCCTTTTTCCTTGCAGTAATGATTTTTCCGTTGGTCTTTGCCTTTGGAATTTCCACGACGAACTGGAGCGGTTTGGGCAATGACCTGCAATTCATTGGCCTAGCCAATTACGCCGAGATCTTGAGCTATGGCCCCTACTATCGGGCGGCGTTCCACAACGCGCTGATTTTCCTGGCCATCTTCCTTTTTCAGCACACTGTCGGCCTTTATATCGCGGTGCTTTTGAACGAAAAACCGCGGTTTATGGAATTTTACCGAACGGTTCTGTTCCTGCCGGTCATCCTGTCGCTGGTCGCCACTGGATTTGTCTGGACGCTGATGCTGTCGCCCAATATCGGGCTGATCAACCCGGCATTACAAAACATGGGGCTCGGCTTTCTGGCTTCGCAATGGTTATCTCACCCGACCTCGGCCCTTGGCGCTGTGATTGTTGTGACCGCCTGGAACTCATTGGGCTGGGCCATCATTATTTATCTGGCCGGGCTTCAGGGCATCCCGGATGAGTTGAAACAAGCCGCTGCAATGGACGGTGCCAACACGCGACAGATTTTCTGGCGTGTCACCTTCCCGCAACTTTCACCCAGCTTCACCGCGCTGTCCGTTTTGACCTTTATCGGCACATTCCGCACATTTGATGTTGTCTATGTCCTGACGGGCCCCTTGGGCGCCCCCAATTTCGGAACAGATGTTTTGGGCACGCTTATCTACCGAACGGCCTTTGGCGCATCGTCCTTCTCGAGCGCGGAAATTCGCTTTGCGTTCGGCGTAGCGATGGCGCTGTTCACGATGCTGATCATGGCGATAGCCTGTTGGGGTCTGCTGAAAGTACTGCGCGCGCGGGAGATTGAGACATGACCGACACCGCCGTTTCCCCATCCCCTTCGAGAGCCGCCAGCCTACGCCGTCCGCGCCCGGTACGCCGTGCCATCGGCAAAACGCTGCGAACGGCTGTCTTGGTGATAGCTACTGCCTGGGTGCTGATCCCCCTTTTCTTCATGGTTATCGCGTCCTTCAAATCGGTGCCAGAGTTCTTCATGAACCCATTCGGCCTGCCAGCGGAATGGTCCTTTTCGAACTACACGCGGGCATGGGAAGACGCGCATTTGTCGCTGACACTCCCCAATACCATCATCGTGACCAGCGTGTCCGTTGCGGTCTCTACCTTCCTGTCCGCGCTTGTCGCCTATGGCTTGTCACGCAAGGAAAAGAAATTCGCCGCCGGGTTCTATACGCTTTTTGTGTCTGGGCTTCTGGTGCCTGTCCATGCGATCATTCTGCCGCTTTTCATCCTGCTCAAAGCGGTTGGGTTATTTGGAACGCTTTTTGCGTTGATCGTTCCCTATATCGCAATGGGCCTGCCATTGGGGGTCTTGGTGTTGACGCCGTTGGCCGCAAGCCTGCCCCGTGATCTGATCCATGCCGCACGCATGGATGGGGCCACTGAATGGCAAGTATTCCGGCGTGTGGTTTTTCCCCTGCTCAAGCCCGGCCTTGTATCTGTGTCGATCCTGAATGGCGTCTGGATGTGGAATGAGTTCTTCATCCCTCTCATCATCGCCTTTCGTCCTGAAGTTCAAACCATGCCTGTCGGTATCGTGTCCTTCATCGGCAGCTATTCGACGGAATGGGGGTTGGTCTTTGCCTCGGTTGTTGTATCGACCATTCCCGTTGTTATCGCTTACTTGTTGATGACCCGGCAATTCCAATCCGGTCTAACCTCGGGGGCGATGAAAGGGTAATTCGCCCTGAGTAAAATGCCGACCAATTTGGCCGCACCTGCCAAAAGTTTGTTGCCCGGCGCTTTCAGTCGCCAGCAATACGAACGCTGCACATCACTGCTTCATGGTCGGACAGGGGCACTCCATCTGGATCGAGCGACGGGATAAGAGGGCCTGGATTGCCGGCAAAGCCGCGCGCTGCAAACCAATCCAGCTTCATGCGCCGCGTATCGTGAGGGGTTATCAGGCTGTTTCGAGTGGTCACGCCGTCTGGCGTGAAGTCCCAAGTGTATCCCCGATCGCGCGCAAGGTCGAAAAGGGTTTCAACACGCCAGTCAAAATCGGGCGGGATATGATTGCCAGTGTTCAGGTCTCCACCGATAAGAACAGGCAATCCGGGAGCAAACTCGTCAACCATATCCAAAAGCTTTTCGAACTGCTGATGACGATAGGCGGCCGTGGCATTGCTTTCGAGATGGGTGGACACAACGCAAACAGGCTTGGCGATGCTTTGCAAAATGGCTGCAACGGCCATACGACCGCCAAGACGTGGCTGCTCAGAATCGCCCGACCCACTGCCATCCGCGACAAACCAATAGCCGTCTTCATCCAACCTGAAGAGCGCAGTCTTCTCAAAGGGGACCGACGACAGGATCGCATTGCCGTGCCACCCAATAGCGTTGAAATCGTCGGTGCAGCGCGCGCGCTCGGTTGGTCCGCCCAGGTCCAGCTCGTAGAATTCGACGCCATAGGCATAGGCCATATCCAGTTTTTCCGCCATCGCGGCGGTGGTGTTGCGCTGGCCTGTTCGGGCCATGCCGCAATCCATCTCACTCACCAAAACTATCGACGGGGCGTGAGCCGCGATATGCGCCGCACTTTTTTCAGGAAAAAGGCAACGTTCGACATTCCAGGCAACAACCGAAAACTCCTGCGACAGGGCTGCGCCACTGGGCTTGCCGCCTACCTCAAGAGCAGACATCGCCGGGATGTCTGCCATCAGCCGTTGATGTGCTTCACTGTTTCGCGGAGCGGTCAGAATCCGGGCGCGCTCGGCCGGTGTGACCGAGGGCAATTCCGAAAAGGTTTTGGTCACAGGCGGCGGCCTTCTTCCGTGTCAAAGAAGTGAACCGCGGCAGGCTTCAGTGCCAGTTTGATTTGCCCGGTTGCAGCATGCATGTCCTTGTTGACGCTGACCGAAAATGGCTGCCCACCCAAATGCCCATGCATGAGGCGATTGGCGCCAAGTTCTTCTACAATATCCACATCAAACGGCAAATCGCCGTCATCGGACAGTTCAATATCCTCAGGGCGAATGCCAACTGTGACGGGCCCCGTATGACCCACGGGCGCCGCACGCGTGATGGTCGGGCCGCCGTCCAGCAGGACGCCAGACCCATTCACGGTGCCTTTCAACAAATTCATCGGCGGGGCGCCCATGAAACTGGCCACAAAGGTCGAAGCCGGCGCGCCGTAGATTTCTGCGGGACTACCCATCTGTTCGATACGGCCAGCGTTCAGAACGATGATCCGGTCGGCCATCGTCATCGCTTCAACCTGATCATGGGTCACGTAGACCGATGTGGTTTTCAGGCGGCGTTGCAACGCGCGTATTTCAACACGCATCTGGTTACGCAGTTTTGCATCAAGGTTAGACAGCGGCTCATCGAAGAGGAACAGATCCGGTGACCGTACAATGGCCCTACCCATGGCAACGCGCTGACGCTGTCCGCCAGACAGCTGGCTGGGGCGCCGGTCTAAAAGCTCGGTCAGGTTCAGCATTTCGCCCGCTTCGCGCACTTTCGCGGCAATTTCGGATTTGGGCAGGCCCCGGTTCCTCAGGCCATATCCCATGTTATTGGCGACCGTCATATGCGGGTAGAGCGCATAGTTCTGGAAGACCATCGCGATATTGCGATTGGCCGGGTCGATGTCGTTTACCACCCGATCGCCAATGGAAAGCTCACCCTCTGTGATCTCTTCCAACCCGGCGATCATGCGCAGCAAAGTGGATTTTCCGCAGCCCGACGGGCCAACAAGTACGATCAGCTCTCCGTCGGGAATGTCAAAACTACAGGGGTAAAGGGCTTCGAACCCGTTGGGATATACCTTGCGGACCCGATCCAGCGTCACTTTTGCCATTTGAATTATTCCTTACTTATCGGATTCCGTGAGGCCCTTAACGAACCAATTCTGGAAGAAGATGACGATTAAAACCGGTGGAACCATTGCGATGATCGCAAGGGCAGCGGCCTCACCGTATTCTGGGGTGGTCGACCCATCTGCATAGGCCTGAATAATCTGGCGAATACCGCGCACAAGCGTGAACAGGCTTTCATCCGTCGTGATCAGGGTCGGCCAGAGATATTGGTTCCACCCAAAGACGAACATGATGATGAACATCGCCGCGATCATCGTCCGGCTGAGCGGTACGAGGATATCGATGAAAAACTTGAACGGCCCTGCCCCGTCGATCCTTGCCGCTTCAATCAATTCCTCTGGTACAGAGCGGAAGAATTGGCGGAAGAAAAAGGTCGCCGTGGCCGACGCGATCAGCGGAACGATCAAACCGGTATATGTATTGGCCAGCCCCATGGATTGGATCACCTCGTATGAGGGCAAAATCCGCACTTCCAACGGCAACAGCAGAGTTGTGAAGATGATCCAGAATGCGAAGGTCGCGAATTTGAGGCGGAAATAGACAATTGCATAGGCCGCCATCATGCCAACGATGATTTTGCCAATTGCAAAGCCCAAGCCCAGGATCAACGAGTTCGTCAGCATGGTGATGCCGTTCACGCTATCGGTGAAGCCGCCATATTCGAAAAGAGCCGCGTTGTAGTTCTCGGAAAACTGATCGCCGAATAGGAACTGAAGCCCCTCGCGATGCACTGTGATCGCATCATGGCTTGAGGTTGCAAAGACCATATAGACAGGCACCAGCATCAGCAGGGCACCAAGGATCAAAACGACGTGGTCGCCAACAGTTTCCCACTTGATGCGCTTGCGGCGCCGGGTGGTTGAAGTTGCGATTGCGGTTGTATCGGTAACATCTGCCATATCTCGCCCCTCCCTAAGTGTAATGAATTCGGCGTTCCAGGAACCGGAACTGCACGATTGTAAGGACAAGGACGAGCACCATAAGCACCACGGATTGCGCAGACGAGCCGCCAAGATCACCGCCCCTAAACCCGTCAACAAAGACGCGGTAGACCAGCGTCATCGGGTTGTTGCCCGGTTCGCCCTTCACGATCGTATCAATGATGCCGAACGTATCGAATAGCGCATAGGTGATGTTGATGATCAGCAGGAAGAACCCGGTGGGGGCCAAAAGCGGAAACGTGATGTCCCAGAAGCGGCGCATGCCTGAGGGGTTGTCGATCAGCGCCGCCTCGCGCACCGAACGCGGAATCGCCTGCAAGCCTGACAGGAAGAAGATGAAATTCACAGGGATCTGTTTCCAGACGGATACCGAGATCATGGCGATGGCCGTATCCCAATAATTGACCCCCAATGTGTAATCCCAACCCAACGAGCGGAAGAGCTGCGTCAGGTTCCCCCGACTTTGGTCAAAGAGCATAACGCCCATCAGACCGGCCACAGGTGGCGCGATCGCGTAAACCCACATCAGCAAGGTGCGGTAGGTGCGTGCACCACGAAGCACTTTGTCTGCCTTTACCGCCAGCAGCAAGGCGATCCCGAGGGACAGGAAGGTCACGATGATCGTGAACAAAACTGTGAATTTCAGGGAATCGAGGTAGTTGGTCGAGCTTGCCAGATCGGTGTAGTTTTCCAGCCCCACAAAGGTCGAGCCGAACCCGAAGGGGTCCTGCAAATAGAATGATGACTGAATGGCATATCCCGCAGGCCAATAGAAAAAGACCGCGATGATCGAAAGCTGGGGAACCAATAAGAGGATCGGCAGCCAGGGGTTGCTGAATGCTGTGCGCTTCACGTGATGTGTCCCTTCCAAAGTCCCGGCGGCCCTGCGCCATTCGGCGGGGCCACCGGGGGTCGTAACGAGCCGTCAGGCCTTAGCCTTGGGTACGAGCGAACCGGTCAAGAAGCTGGTTGGCCTCTTCCTGGATGTTCGAGAAGGCATCTTCGACCGAGGTCTCACCGGTCAGGATGCGACCGTATTCACGGTTCATCACGTCCCGGATCTGCACGTAGAAGCCCATGCGGTAACCACGGGTGAACTCACCAGCGGGCAGGGTAAGCTGCTGAATACCAACTTCGGCGGCAGGGAAGCGGTCATAGTGACCATCTGCTGCTGCGGCTTCATAGGCGGCAGTTGTGATCGGCACATAGCCGGTCTCACGGTGCCACATGTACTGAACATCAGGCGAAGACATGAACTCAAAGAACGCCGCAGCGGCTTCGTTTTCTTCAGCCGAATGACCGGACATTGCAAAGAGCGCGGCACCACCGATAAAGGTCTGTGTTGGCTCTGTGGTTACAGCTTCCCAATAGGGCAGGAAAGTTGCCGAGAATGGGAAATCTACACGGTCCTGGATGCCACCAAAGGAGCCGGACGACCCCAGCCACATGGCGACGTCACCGTCTTCAAACGGCTGCTGGTTGTCTGACCAGCCAGAACCGTACCAATGGAACAGACCGGATTCCTGCCATTCAGTGAGCGCCTGGAAATGGGCACGGATCGCGGGATGGTCGACCATGATTTCGGTGTCAACGCCCGTGTAGCCATTGTCATTGGACGCAAACTGGATGTTGTGACGCGAGAAGAAGTTCTCGGTGAAGATCCAAGGCAAGTGCGATTGTGCCAGCGGGATATAGCCCGCATCACGCAGGGCCGGGCCGGTCACTTCGGCGAACTCTTCCCAGGTTGCGGGCGGGGTCACGCCAGCCGCTTCCAGTGCTGCTTCGTTATAATACATAATCGGGGTGGAGGAGTTGAACGGCATACCGATCATCTGGCCATCCGCATCGGCGTAGAAATAACGCACACCGGCGATATAGTCGTTGATGTCGAAATCAACGCCATTTTCATTCAACAGCTGCTCAACCGGAATGGTCGCGCCAACGGCACCAATAACGGTGGCCGCACCGGCATCAAATACCTGGATGATGTTTGGCTGTTCGCCTGCGCGGAAGGCTGCGATGCCTGCGGTCAGCGTTTCTTCATAGGTGCCTTTGAAAACAGGCGTAATCATATAGTCGCTTTGGCTTGCATTGAAGTCACTTGCGATCTGGTTGACGGTTTCGCCAAGCTGGCCGCCCATGGCGTGCCACCATTCGATCTCGGTCTGCGCTTGGGCCGTGCCGGCCAGAAGGCCGAGGGCAACACCAAGGGCTGCTTTGGTATAAGTCATTCGTTTCTCCCAGTAGTTAAATTGCCCAAGGGCAAAGTCTGTTTTTCGCAACGCCCCATAATTGGGGTCGCGCGATGTCCGTGGAACATCTGGCGATACGCTCGCTCAAATGGCGCTTCTCTGGCGACAAAGGCAAAAAGTCTGCCCTCCCGAACCCGTATGATCCAACAGGGCTAAACGGCATTTCGCAAGACATTTTTTCTTGCACAAGATAACAATGGCCTCCTTTCACCCGCCGGTTGTGCGCACGTGTTCACATAAAAGGGTTTGATAACATTGTGATGACAGTGACAAAAAATAATCTTCTATTTTTGCTATTGTGAATGAGCTAACAAAACCGTGTGCCGGAGGATCGCCCAAACCCAATTGCCGCGCAAAAGCGCCCACGCCGCGTCACTGCCATCGAAGTGGCCCGCAAGGCGGGCGTATCTCGTGCAGCCGTGTCGCGCGCCTTTTCTGAAACGGCCTATCTTGACGCTGGCAAACGCGAATTAATTCTACAAACAGCCGCAGAGCTTGGGTATCGCCCGAACGCTCTTGCGGCCTCGCTTCAGGGCAACAGGACGGGTTTGGTTGCCGTCATAGCAGGTGATCTGGCCAGGCAATATGATTCCGCATTTGTCGGAGAATTGGTCTCGCAACTGAATGCCGCAGGGAAATGGCCCATTATCCTTGGTGGACCTGATACTCTGACCGAACAATCGGTCCGCCAGGTCTTAAGCTATCCGTTGGACGCCATGATTGTGCGTGGCGGCAGCCTGAATGCGGCAATCTTTGACGATGCCGCCCAGCTGAGTATCCCCGTGATCTTTTCAGGCAGAGTGGTCGAAGCGCCGCTGGTCGATTCCGTGTGCTGCCGAAATGAGGCAGGCGCACGGCTGGCCGTTGAAACGCTGATTTCCAAGGGACGTCGAAAAATCGGCTATATCGGCGGGCCATCCGACTGGAGTTCTGAAAATGAGCGCTTGGCCGGAGTTATATCTGCCCTTCAGGACGCTGGCCTTGCGCTGAGCGCCAAGGCCAATGCCGATTACAGCCTAAACGGAGGGCGCGACGCTGCCCGTGCTTTGCTGTCTGACACCAATGTGGACGCGCTTTTCTGCGCGAATGATGCGATGGCCCTTGGAGCCCTTTCTGCCGCGAAAGCGATTGGGCAGCACCATGTGCCCAACACATTGTCGATTATCGGATTTGACGACGTTCCGCTTGCTGGCCTTCCGGAGTTTGACCTGACAACCCTGCGCAATCCCGTGAAGCGTACCGTAGCGCAGATCCTGCGCCTGCTGGATGCGCGACTGGCTGACCCCACCCGCAAAAGTGAGGTTGTCATGATATCACCTGAATTGATCGAACGCGGCACGCATTAGCCGCGTTACCCGGCTGCTTTCACAGTGTTTTTCCAATCGGGGTGCATCCATGGGGCTTTGTTCGACGGCGCCAGCATACCTTTTCCCAAAATATGATCTGCCACCTTTTCCCCGGTCATGATCGACGGCGCATTCAGGTTGCCATTTGTGACGCGGGGAAAGATCGAACTGTCTGCCACACGCAGCCCGTCGACGCCAATTACACGGGTTTCAGGATCGACCACCGACATGGGGTCATCCACGGCACCCATCCGGCACGTGCCACAGGGGTGATAGGCGCTCTCGGCATGTTCGCGGATGAAATCGTCCAGCTCATCATCGCTTTGAACGGCCTCACCCGGCTGGATCTCCTTCCCGCGATATGGGTCAAAGGCTTCCTGTGCGAAAATCTCACGTGTCAGGCGAATGCAGTGTCGGAAATCGGTCCAGTCATCCTCGTGCGACATATAGTTGAAGAATATACTGGGCGCGTCATTGGGGTCGCCGGATTTCAACGTAATTGCGCCGCGTGATTTCGAACGCATGGGGCCGACATGTGCCTGATAGCCATGCCCTTCTGCGGCCGCTTTTCCGTCATAGCGAACGGCCATCGGCAAGAAGTGGTACTGGATATCTGGATAATCGATGCCGGGGCGCGACCGAAGGAAGGCGGCGCTTTCAAACTGGTTCGACGTGCCCAAACCGGATTTTGTTGCCATCCACTGCGTCCCGATCACGCCTTTGCTGAGCAGGTTCCAGTATTTGTAAAGCGTGATGGGCTGGATACTGGCCTGTTGGATGTAAAGCTCCAGATGGTCTTGCAGGTTTTGGCCGACGCCTGCACGGTCGGCAACAACCTCGATCCCGTGTTCCGCCAGATGCGCAGCAGGGCCAATGCCGGACAGCATCAAAATTTTTGGGGAATTGATCGTGGAGGCAGATACGATCACTTCACGATTGGCTTTGATCACCTCGATCTTGCCACCGCGTTCAACTTCAACTCCGGTTGCACGCCCCTCTTCGATGATCACCCGGCGCACAAAGCATCGCAGCAAATCACAGTTCTGGCGCTTCAATGCAGGATGCAGATAAGCGTTGGCAGCAGACCAGCGTCGCCCGTCCCAAACCGTCATCTCCATAGGGCCAAAGCCTTCTTGCTTTTCGCCGTTATAGTCACCGGTCAGCTCATAACCTGCTTGCCTGCCTGCCTCGACAAATGCGTGGTGCAACGGGTTGTCACGTGGTCCGCGCGTCACGTGCAGCGGACCGGAATCGCCTCGCCAGCTAGGATCGCCGCCATGACCGCCATCATGCCAGTGTTCCATTCGCATGAAGTAGGGCAGCACATCGGCATAGCTCCAACCGGTCGCGCCTTGATCAGCCCAATGGTTGTAGTCTCCGGAATGGCCACGCACGTAAACCATCCCGTTGATTGAACTGGAGCCGCCAACGACCTTTCCGCGTGGGCACGCCAGTTTCCGTCCGTTCAGGTGCGGCTCAGGATCTGTTTCAAACCCCCAATCATACATCGGCATATTCATGGGATAGCTTAACGCCGCCGGCATCTGGATAAATGGGCCGGCATCGCTGCCTCCATATTCCAGAACAAGTACCCGCGACGTCCCATCTTCGGACAAGCGATAGGCCAAAGATGACCCGGCTGATCCGGATCCAATGATGATGTAGTCCGCCTGCATTGGCGCAAATTCCCTTCTTCGCATTGTCCTAAGCCGACTCATTTGGCCGAATGCCAAACCGTCCTGTGACCCTAGCCATGGGATGTGCCCTGAACCGGAGTCTTTGGCGCGAATGTGAACGACTGGAACCCCTCAAATTACGACAATGCAATGTCGCTTACCGATAGATTCCTCCGGCGCGCGATATATTGGATGGCATCTCTTGTGCAAGGGGTAGCTGTGGTTCTACATGCCTCTGTCATGAGAACGCGCGCTTCATATCGTCGTGGAAACTGGATGGCCGCACTGGCCTGGATTGCGGCAGGGCTGTGCCTGCTGCCCATTCTGGCTGTTGCTATTGCCGCGTTGACCGGCGGGTTCGAGACCGTGAGCGGATTGGCAGGCACTGTTTTGCCGCGCTACGCCCGTGCCACCGCCACGATGGTTTTAATCGTGGCGACCGGAACGGCCTTGATCGGCACCGGCACAGCCTGGTTGGTGACGATGACGCGTTTTCCCGGTCGCAAAGTGCTGGAGATTTCTTTGGCCCTGCCCTTGGCCTTTCCGGCCTATGTTCTGGCCTATGCCTATACCGATTTTCTGGACCATCCAGGATGGGTTCAATCCACGTTACGTGACCTGACCGGATGGGGCCCGCGCGATTATTGGTTCCCCGAGATTCGATCTTTGCCGGGCGCAGCATTGATGCTGGTGCTGGTGCTTTATCCTTATGTCTACCTTCTGGCGCGCGCGGCGTTTCTACAGCAAAGCTCGACCGCCTATATCGCCGCCCGCACCTTGGGCCGCGGTCCTTGGGCGGCGTTTTTTCGGGTCAGCCTGCCCATCGCCCGCCCCGCTATTGCGGGCGGTGTGTTACTGGCCGTGATGGAGACAATCGCGGATTTCGGCACGGTGTCTTACTTCAACGTGCAGACCTTTGCGACAGGCATCTACCAAAGCTGGTTTTCCTTTGCAGATCGCGGGGCTGCGGCTCAGCTGGCCATGTGCCTGTTGATCGTTGCGCTTGTATTGGCCGGGTTGGAGCGTCGGCAACGACGCGGTCAACGACACCACGGCGCCGGTCGACGATTTGAAGTGATGGACCCGCCGACACTTGCCACCGGACAATCATTGTTGGCCATTCTTTTTTGCGCAGCTCCGGTTGTATTCGGCTTTCTCCTTCCTGCTGGTCTATTGATCTCGATGGGGTGGGAGAACCTGTCGCTGGTTATCACTGACCGCTACCTGGCTTTCCTGCAAAATTCGCTGATCCTGGCGTCGGTTGCTGCTCTGATAACTGTTTCAGCCGCCGTTCTGCTCAGCTTCAATTCACGCCTTTACCCGACGC
This sequence comes from uncultured Nioella sp., assembly GCA_947495575.1. Classification (GTDB taxonomy): domain Bacteria; phylum Pseudomonadota; class Alphaproteobacteria; order Rhodobacterales; family Rhodobacteraceae; genus CANLZL01. The sequence goes on from CANLZL010000003.1 coordinate 306,875, forward strand.
CCCGCAACAAAGCTGCCATTGGCGTGGCTGGATTGGGTTATGCCGTTCCGGGGGGCGTGATTGCGGTGGGTCTTTTGGTGCCGTTCGCAGCCTTCGACAACGCCCTTGATGCATGGATGCGCGCAACTTTCGACTTCTCGACAGGGTTGCTCCTTACCGGTTCCATCTGGCTTTTGGTGATCGCATATATGGTGCGCTTCATGGCGGCGGCCCTTTCGGCCTATGATGCCGGTCTATCCACCATCAACCCAAACATTGACGCCGTGGCCCGCACTTTGGGCCGAAACCCGGCCACCATGCTGCGCGGCGTCCACTTGCCGATCCTGCGTCCCAGTCTGATGACCGCCATGCTGATCGTGTTTGTTGATGTGATGAAAGAGCTGCCAGCGACCCTGATCATGCGACCATTCAATTTTGATACGCTGGCAGTACAAGCGCACCGTCTGGCAGCCGATGAGCGTCTGGCTGAGGCTGCAATTCCAAGCCTTGTCATTGGCGCGGTTGGGCTTTTGCCCGTCGTTGTTCTGTGCTGGGGCCTTGGTCGCGGCGACAAGACTGAGCGCGATTTTGTGCCCGAGCCGCAAGCAGCAGAATAGAAAAGAGGCGTTCCTTTCGGAACACCTCTGATCGTCATGAAAAATTCAATTTGACTGGCTTCAGGGCCAACCAACTTCGTTGAAGATTTGCTGCGCGGTGGCGATGTTCTCTGCCACGTCAGAGAGATTCACCTCGTCTGCCTGGAATTCACCAAGTGCGGCCACCGACTCTGCCAGTTCCACACCTACGACAGCGGGAAACTCGTCATTGCCGGCCGAGAAGTATTGCTGCGCCTGATCACCGGCAAGGTATTCAAGGAACAGAACCGCCGCGTCCCGGTTCGGGGCATGGGCCGCTACACCGCCACCGGACAGATTCATATGCGCGCCGTTGCCCTCTTGATCAGGGAATGTCCAACCGATCATGTCGAGGTGATCGGTGACACCTTCGATCTCGCGCCGGATGGCGCGCGCAAAGTAGTAGCTGTTCGAAACGGCGATCTCACATTCACCGGACACAATCCCGCGCAGCTGATCGGTATCACCGCCCTGAGGCGAGCGGGCAAAGTTGCGAACCACACCAGCGGCCCAGTCACGGGCGGCTTCTTCCCCTTCGTGGGTCACAATCGCGGCAAGAAGGGTTTGGTTATAGGTATTGGTCGATGACCGGATGCAAACCATGCCTTCATATGCCGGATCCGCCAGATCAGCATAGGTCATCGGCGGGTTATCAACGGTCTCGTTATTGTAGAAAATGATCCGGGCACGCTGCGAGAAGCCGAACCAGAGGTTCTCATCATCCTGAAGGTTGGCGGGAATGGCCGCCTCAAGTGTTTCGCTGTCTACGGCTTGCAACAGGCCCGCCTCAGCCGCGCGATGCAAGCGCGAGGTATCAACGGTCAGAAAGACATCGGCGGGAGAGTTCATGCCCTCTGCCTGCATCCGCGCGATGAGCTCATCGGCGTTGCCTTCAATACGATTGATGGTGATGCCGGTTGCATCGGTGAAATCAGAATAAAGACGTTCGTCAGTTTCATAATGGCGTGATGAATAAAGGTTAAGCTCATCTGCAAATGTGGCCGTTGCGGCACCGACAAGCACCGTGCTTGCCAACAGAGCGGAGATCGTCCGGGACATATCTACTTTCCTTGCGTAGTAACCGAGTAAAACCCTCGGGTTAACGTCGAAATACCATGCAGGCCGATCAAGTCAAGTATTCCCGATAAAAACACTTTGGTTTTTTCCGCCTTGCCGCATCAAGGGTCCCCGTGCAGGGTGTCACGATTAGTCGATGGAGGAACGTCGCATGACCCCCGGCATGATTTTTCTGGTTTTGGCCTATGTGCTTAGCCAGTTTTATCGATCCTTCCTCGCGGTCCTTTCGCCTATTCTGGGGACCGAGATCGGCGCCACGCCCGAAACTCTCGCGACGGCCTCAGGCATTTGGTTTGCAATTTTTGCCGCCATGCAAATCCCCGTTGGATGGGCATTGGACAGATTCGGCCCACGCGTCACGTCGGCCGTTTTGCTTGCTATTGGCGGCGCGGGAGGCGCTGTAGTAATGGCCATGGCCACTGGCCCGTCTGCCATCATGCTCGCCATGGGATTGATCGGTATCGGATGCTCGCCGGTCCTCATGGCCGCTTATTTCATTTTGGCGCGTGACTATCCACCGGTGGTATTCGCTACATTCGCCGGCGTAATCATCGGAGTCGGATCGCTTGGTAATATTGGTGCCGCCCTGCCCATGGCCTGGGCGATTGAAACCCTTGGATGGCGGGAAACCATGTGGGGCATGGCCGCCGTTACACTGGCGATAGCAATCGCACTGCTGATCACCGTCCGAAACCCAAAGGCCTTGGAAGAAGGCCCAAGCGGGTCCCTTCTGGACGTATTCCGGATCCCTGCACTATGGGCCATTTTCGCCATGATGCTGGTAAACTATGCACCGGCGGCTGGCATACGCGGCCTTTGGATCGCGCCCTATCTAAGCGATGTCTTTGGCGCCGGGGTTAGCCGGATCGGCGTGGCGTCGCTGATCATGGGGCTTGCCATGATTGCTGGCAATTTCTTCTACGGTCCGCTCGACCGGATCCTTGGCACCCGCAAATGGGTGATTCTGCTGGGCAACCTGATGGCAGCGGCTGCCTGCTTTGCCCTCTACCTATGGCCCGAAGGCTCTGTTCTACAGGCCGTCGCGCTTGTGTCCGCGATCGGCTTCTTCGGGGCGACATTCCCCGTGATCATGGCCCATGGTCGGAGCTTTCTGCCGCCCCATCTGGTTGGTCGCGGCGTCACAATGATGAACCTCTTTGGCATCGGCGGCGTTGGCATCATGCAATTTGCCAGCGGGCCGGTCTTTGCGTCGCTCAGCGAAAACAACGCCGCACCGCAAGCCTATGCGCAGCTTTTCGGTCTCTTTGGCGCAAGCATCGTTTTGGGTTGTCTGATCTTTCTGTTCAGCAAAGACCGCACGACCTGAGCCATTTCGGGCGCACCTAACCGTTAACTGCCGCATTGCAGCAAAAAGGGGTGGCCGTATCCGCCTGAGAGCGGTAAGGCGCGTCAAACGCGAACATACCCTGACGGAGACCTCCCCTCATGTCCCCGGATTTCCTATCCCGGATGCGGGTCGAGTGGCTTGGCACAATTCGTGCCGACTTGCTGGCCGGCCTAGTCGTTGCCTTGGCTCTGATCCCAGAGGCGATTGCCTTTTCGATCATTGCGGGCGTCGATCCCAAGATCGGCCTATACGCCTCGTTCTCAATTGCCGTTATCACTGCCATCGTTGGCGGTCGCCCTGGCATGATCTCGGCCGCAACCGCTGCGACCGCCGTTCTTATGGTGACGCTGGTGCGCGATCACGGCCTGCAATACCTGTTGGCCGCAACCATCCTTGCGGGTGTGTTACAAGTTGCGGCGGGCCTGCTGAAACTGGGCACGATCATGCGATTTGTTTCGCGCTCAGTCATGACCGGGTTTGTCAACGCACTGGCAATTTTGATTTTCATGGCACAACTGCCTGAACTCATTGGTGTGCCATGGCTGACTTATGTGATGGTCGCCGCAGGCCTGGGCATTATCTACCTCTTCCCATATGTGACCACGGCGATCCCTTCGCCGCTTATGTGCATCATGATCCTGACGGCAATTGCTCTTCTTTTCGGTATGGATCTGCGCACTGTCGGCGACATGGGCGAGCTGCCAGACACGTTCCCCACATTCCTGTTGCCGGACATTCCGCTAAATTTTGAAACGTTGCAGATCATCTTCCCCTATTCCGCTGCAGTTGCCGCTGTAGGCCTGCTCGAATCCTTAATGACCGCGCAGATCGTGGATGACCTGACTGACACAACTTCGGACAAGAACCAGGAATGCATTGGCCAGGGCGTCGCCAACTTTTGCACTGGCTTTATCGGCGGCATGGCGGGTTGTGCGATGATTGGTCAGTCGATGATCAACGTGAAATCCGGCGGTCGCGGGCGCCTGTCCTGCTTCGTTGCAGGCGTGGTCCTCCTGATGCTGGTCGTACCGCTCGACTTCGTTGTCTCTGTCATCCCGATGGCGGCACTGGTCGCGATCATGATCATGGTCTCTGTCGGCACATTCAGCTGGTCCTCGATCAAGGATCTGCGCACCCACCCGCGCAGTTCTTCCATCGTGATGATCGCCACTGTCGTTGTGACGATCTACAGCCACAACTTGGCAATTGGCGTTCTGACTGGAGTCCTGCTTTCTGGTATCTTCTTTGCCGGGAAAATTGCACAACTCTTTCGCATCACGTCCGAACTGTCCGGTGATGGTCAGACTCGTACCTATCATGTGCAGGGTCAGCTCTTCTTTGCGTCCGCAGATGAGTTCACTGCCGCCTTCGATTTCGGGGAAGTTCTTGAGAAAGTCGTGATCGATGTCACAGGTGCCCATATCTGGGACATTTCTTCTGTTGCAGCGCTCGACATGGTCGTGCTCAAATTCCGCAGGGATGGTGCCGAGGTTGAGTTGCAAGGCATGAATGAGGCCTCATCGACCATTGTCGACCGTCTGGCCGAACATGACAAACCCGGCGCAATCGACCGCCTGACCGCGCATTGAGGACACGAGAATGAACAAGATCATCGCCTTTGTTGACGGATCGGACTACTCCACCAGCGTCTGCGACCATGCGGCTTGGGTTGCCAAGGGCAAGGGCTGGCCGGTTGAGGTTGTCCATGTTTTGGGTCGGCGCGATGAAAGCACCGATCGACGTAACCTAAGCGGCAATATCGGTCTTGGCGCCCGCACTTCTTTGTTGAACGAATTGGCTGAATTGGATGCGCAAAAAGCCGTTCTTTCGCGTAAGCGGGGGCAGGCCATTATCGAAGACGCCATCGATCGGATTGCCCCTGAAGGGGTCGAGGTTACGGGCCGTCTGCGCCAGGGTGATCTGGTGGAAACACTGCGCGAGGCCGAAGACGGCGCCAGCCTGATCGTGATCGGAAAGCGCGGTGAGGCCGCTGATTTTGCTGAAATGCACCTTGGCAGTAATCTTGAACGTGTTGCCCGTTCTACCAGCCTCCCGGTTTTGGTTGCGTCGCGGGCGTTTCGTGATGTCCGTAAGGTTCTGATCGCGTTTGACGGCGGCCCGGCCTCACTGAAATCCGTCGACCACATCGCCCGATCCGAGCTTTTTGCCGGGGTCGACATTCACCTGCTGACGGTCGGCGCTGAGACACAGGAGGCCAAGCGCGCTATTGAAGGTGCAGCGGCCCTTTTGAAAGGTGCAGGTTATCCGGTCAAAACCGAGATCGTTAGCGGGCAACCGGAAAAGCTGATCGCTGAGCGCGCAGAAGCCGGGGATTTCGACCTGATGATCATGGGGGCCTATAGCCATTCGCGTATTCGCAGCCTGTTCATCGGCTCGACCAGTTCCGAGATGATCCGCGCTTGCAAAGTACCGGTCCTGCTGTTCCGCTGACCTGATCATCTTGTCCATGGCAATGCGGGCCGAGGATCCCTTTGGCGACAAAGGGTGACGAGGCCCGCCCCCTACGCGACCTCGCCAGAGGGCGCAATCACAAGAAATCCCCATGGCAGTACCACCCGTCCGAAATCGCTGCGCCATGGGCGTAAAACAACCACAACCGTTCGCCGGTTTCGGTTTCAACTTGCCAGTAATCCCGGATGCCGCTACGCCAATCGGCTTCATCCAGCCACCATTCCGGTGCCACGCGCTCTGGCCCAATGCCGCCAAGCGTTGCGAAATCCCGCCCCCGCCAACGGAACTTTTCAGGCAAATGAAACGCCCCCTCTGCATGCACCGGTTCGGGCCGGAACAAGGTCAGGGGCCGGGGGCATGGGGGCGCGGGCCAGTCATAAACCGGCTCTGACCAGGCGGCGGCAAAAACCACACCGGTTTTCTCAGGCACATGGCTTTGGCCCGGATGCTCGCGCGTGATCGCCTCCAGCCCCACCCGCGCGCCAATCCGGCCCATCAGATCTTCCAACCCGGTGTCAAAGCTTTGCCGGGCCGTTGCATCACGCGCCGCAATAGCGCCACCGGTCATCTGGTGGGCTTTGAGGGGCTCGGTCACATGTGCCACCAACCGCAGCATATCAATGCCAAACCCGGCCTCGACCTCGCCCAGTTTCATCTTGAACAGCGGGCGGATGCGATGCGGATCGGCGCCGGGGCGCGCAAGCCCGATCTCGATGCTTTGGCTATGTCCCTCGGCCAGCGCCATTTCCAACCGCACCCGCCGTGCGCCGCGCCCGTTTTCCTCCAGCTTTGTGCACAGCACCGGCAGCATCCGGTCAAGCCCCGCCAATATATCCGCCTCCAGACCAATCGGATCGGGCAGGCTCATCCGCACAGCGTAATGCACCTCCGGTTCGGCTGGCATGATCGGTTCCGGCTCCATGCCCAATGCCTGATCCAGCCGCCGGGTCAGTGGGCTGCCAAACCGCCGGGCCAACGTCGCGCGCGGCGTGCCATAGATTTCGCGGATGCGCCGCAGGCCAAGCCGATTCAGTTCCGCCACCACCTGACCCTCAAGCCGCAAGGCCGCCACGGGCAAATCACCTAGCGCCTCATGCAGCTGTCCATGTTTGGCAATCCGCGTCTCTGGCATGCCGCGCAATCGCGGCAGGGGGGCCGCGCCACCCTTGGTCCAATGGCGTCGCTTTCCCGCCCGCGACCGGGTGGCGCGCGCCTCCTGGTCAATCGCATCGCCATTGCGCCCACCGCCTGCCCCCTGCCCTGCAAACCGCGCCAAGGCCCAGGCCGCACCGGCCGTATCAGCAATGCCCGCCCGAACGGTCAGTTGCAGCGCCGCGCAGTCATTTTCGATTTGCAGCAGCAGGTTTTCCTCGCCACCAAAAAGATGTGCACAGCCCGTCAGATCAATCATCAACCCTTCCGGCGGCTCCTCGGCCACCCAGGGTGAGAATTTCCCGGCCCATCGGCGCAACACCGACAGAAAGGCCGCCTCCCTCAACGGGTCCGCAACCCGTGTCTGCAAGTCAGGGCATAACGCATGTGCCTCAGCCAGGGGCTGGCCCAATTGCACGCCAAGCGCCGAAGCCACCTCGGATAGTGAACTGATCACCCGCATATTGCCGCTTTGGCGCACTACGGCCAAAGGCGCGTCCACCAGCCCGCGTTCCCCACGCAAGATTTGCTCCGCGGCCAGACGCGGAAACCAAAGCGAGAGAATCCGGCGATCAGATTCGGAAAGGGCGGGTTGATATGAGGTCATGTGGCAGCATGATGTTCCTGTTATGTTCTCAATTTAGATCGCGCAGGGCTAGGAGTCGAGTCCATCTCGTGGCAGGGTCTGCGATATGGAAACTGTCATCAGCCTCACCTCTCGCTTTCCCCGTCCCGGGCGACTTGACTGGATCGGCCTGCGCCCCGACCGGCGCGCACCAATGCATATCGTCCAGGATGCCGCCCTCAACGAAAAAGGCTTGATCGGCGATCGCTATGCTGGGCAAGGCAAGCGCGCAGTTTCTCTCATTCAGGCTGAACATCTGCCCGTGATCGCGGCGCTTGCCGCCCGGCCCGACCTGGTGCCGGAAATGCTTCGGCGCAACCTGGTGATTTCCGGCCTCAATCTCGTTGCTGCCCGCAAAAAGAGGTTGCAAATCGGCACAGTCATATTGCGCATCACCGGGCCCTGTGCCCCCTGTTCGCGAATGGAAGAGACGCTCGGCCCCGGCGGCTATAACGCCATGCGCGGCCATGGTGGCTGGACGGCCGAAGTGATCACACCGGGTACGTTTTCGCTCGGTGATCTGGTGACAGTCGTTGCAGACGCGCCCTGACCGCACAACTCCGGCTTTTCCAAAAGCTCATGGCAATGCGGGCCGAGGATCCCTTTGGCCACAAAGGGTGACGAGGCCCGCCCCCGGCGCGACCTCGACAGAGGGCGCAACACCTAACTGCGCAAGCGCCGCAGGATCGCCTCCGAGGCATAACCATCTGGCACCAGCCCCTCTGCGGCCTGATATTCCCGCACGGCCTGGATCGTCAGCGGGCCGATGATGCCGTCTATCCGCTCGGTCGAGAAACCCGCTGCCGTCAAGCGCCGCTGCAATTCAAACCGTTCCTCATTGGTCAACGCCCGATCCCCGCGCGGCCATCCCCCGCGAAACGGCCCGCCGCCTGCGATCCGATCCGCCAGATGTCCAACGCCAATCACATAGGCATCTGCCGGGTTATAGCTTTCGATCACGTGGAAATTGTCGAAAATCACCAAGGCCACCGCCTCATGTCCGGCAGGCAACAGGATCGAGCTTGGGCCATAATCCGGAATGCGCCCGCCCCCCACCAAACGCACGCCCAACCTGTTCCAGTAGGCGGCAGGTTGTTTGATCAATTCACCGCTTTCCGCGAAATCAAACCCATCCGGCAATTCCACTTCCAATGCCCAGGGCTGACCCGCGGTCCAGCCATTGGCCGCAAGATATGCGGCCGTCGAGGCCAAAGCATCGGTCGGATCATCACTCCAGATATTGCGCCGCCCATTGCCGTCATGATCCACAGCATGATCCAGATAGCTGGAAGGCATAAACTGGGTATGCCCCATTGCCCCAGCCCAACTGCCGCGCATTTGCGTCGCCCTGACATCACCATCCTGCAAGATCCGCAGCGCTGCGATCAGCTGTTCCTCGAAGAAATCCTGCCTGCGCCCGTCATGAGCCAACGTTGCCATCGCCTCGATAATCGGCGTGTCGCCCCGAAACGTGCCATAGGTGCTTTCTAAACCCCAAATCGCGGCAACAATTTCAGCCTCAACACCATAGTCGCGCTCAATCTCAGCCAATAAGCTTCTGTAGCGGGCAAAGGCCTCTCGTCCGTTTTCAATCCGGGCGGCAGAGGCGGCACTGTCGAGGTAATCCCACAGCGTACGGGTAAATTCCGACTGGTTTGCGTCGCGTTCCAGAACCCGCTCATTGGGCTCTATCCCGTCCAACGCTTGCTCCACAATCGCGCGGGAAATTCCTGCCGCAACGGCCCGATCAGCAAAACCCTCAAGCCACGCCTGAAAGGCAATCGTCTGGGTGGTCACCGGCACCACATTGCGCCCATCTGCGACCCGCTGAACCGGTCTGCGCGATTCTGGCACCGCCAGCGTGCTGGGCAGGCTGACAGCCGCCAGTTCAATAACAGGTGGCAGATCGCTGCCTTCCACCGGGCGCATCAGCGGCCGCAATGAATTGTCAGGAGGAGACGCCAGGCCCGCACTGACCCAGAGCAACAAGACGCCAATGACAGCCAGAAGTATTTTCATTTTGGACCCACTCGCATTCTGCCAGTCGAAGAAAGGATAGCTCAATTCGCCGAGCACCCAAAGTGGGGCATATTCATTCGGCGGAGCATCGCTGAGCAAAGACTCGCTGAAAGACCTTACGAAATTGTGAAGCGGAAACCTAACGCCGCCGTTTCAATTTACGTTTCACCTTACCGGCCTTGGCACGGGATTTGTCTGCTTTGCGGCGTGGAGAAGGGCCGCGCCTGCCGCGCCCGCCCTGGGTAATGGCCGTTCCCTCGATCTCAATCAGCTCCAGCGTCAGCCCACCGGTTACGGGCACAGCCTCGGCCAGTTTCACCACAACGCGCTGCCCCAACCCGATGGTCATGCCAGTATCGGCCCCCATCAGGGTCTGCGCCTCTGCATCATGGTGGAAATACTCATGGCCCAAAGCCCGCATCGGCAAAAGCCCGTCCGCGCCGGTTTCATCCAGCTTCACGAATGCCCCAAACCGCGCGATGCCGCTGATCCGTCCGGTAAACTCATTGCCAACCCGCTCGGACAAAAAAGATGCCAGATAGCGGTCGGTTGTGTCGCGTTCCGCCATCATCGAGCGGCGTTCCGTGTCCGAAATATGCTTTGCCGTATCTTCCAGCCGGTCGATATCCTCAACCTGTAGCCCGTCATCGCCCCATCCATGTGCTGATACCAACGCGCGGTGCACAATCAGGTCGGAATAGCGCCGAATGGGCGAGGTGAAATGCGCATAAGCCTTCAGCGCCAGACCGAAATGGCTGAAATTCTCCGGGTGGTAATACGCCTGCGTCATGGACCTGAGCGTTGACATATTGATCAACTCGGCAAATTCGCTGCCTGCCGCCGCATTCAGCAATTGGTTCAGGTGCCGCGTTTGCAAGACCTGACCCTTAGCCAGATTGAACCCGCTGGCCTGCGCGGTTTCCCGCAAAGCCTCAAGCTTTTCCTGATTTGGTTCTTCATGCACCCTAAACAAAAGCGGCTGCTTCTTTGCAATCAACTGCTCAGCCGCGGCGACGTTGGCTAGAACCATGAACTCTTCGATCAACCTGTGCGCATCCAGACGATCCTTGAACCGAACCGAGGTGACAGTACCATCCTCGGCCAGTTCAATCCGACGTTCGGGCAGGTTCAGCTCTAGCGGCTGGCGATCCGCCCGCGCCGACAAAAGCGCCTCATACGCGGCATAGAGCGGGCGAATAACCTCGTCCATCAGGGGCGCGACCTTGTCATTGGCTGTGCCATCCATCGCGGCCTGCACCTCCTCATAATTCAACGAGGCATAGGATTTCATCAAGCCGCGCACAAACCGGTGGCCGATCTTATTGCCACCTGCATCAATCACCATGCGCACAGCGATACAGGCCCGCGGTACACCTTCGTGAAGCGAGCACAGATCGCCTGACAGACGGTCGGGCAACATCGGCACCACTCGGTCCGGAAAGTAGGTGGAATTGCCGCGCTTCTTGGCCTCGCGGTCCAGCGCTGACCCGGGTGTCACGTAATGGGCCACATCGGCGATTGCGACCCAGATCACATGACCGCCCTGGTTCTTAGGATCGTCATCAGCATGGGCGAAACACGCATCGTCATGATCGCGCGCATCAGCCGGGTCGATCGTGATAAGTGGCATATCCCGCAGATCGTCGCGCCCCTTTAAGCCCGCCGGCTTGGCTGCATCCGCCTCGGCAATCACCTTGTCGGGGAAATCATCAGGAATACCATGTTCGTGAATGGCAATCAGCGACACGGCCTTGGGCGCGGTCGGATCGCCAAGGCGAGAGACAACCCGGGCGCGTTGCAGGCCCATGCGCCCCTTTGGTCCGGCCTGTTCGGCCTCAACCAATTCGCCCTCTTTGGCGCCATGAGTGGCGTCGGCTGCAACGCTCCATTCCTTATCAGCGCCTTTTTCAATCGGCTTGATCCGGCCACCTTCCGAGGTCTTTTTGAAGATGCCCAGAATCTTGCGCGGGTTGGTCCCGATCCGGCGGATCAACCGCCCGATATATTGGTGATCTTCGCCAGTGACCTCCTGAAGGCGCGCCAAGATCCGGTCGCCTTCGCCCAATGCCGGGTCCGTGGCCCGCGCGGCATAAAGCACTTTGGGCTCTGGCCCTTCCCCATGCCATTCCAACGGCTTGGCAAAAACATCGCCATCTTCGTCCGGTGCCATCACTTTCAAGATGGACACTGGCGGCAATTTATCCGGGTCGCGATAGGTCTTTCGAGATTTTTCCAGATGCCCATCGGCCTCAAGCTCTTTCAGCACGCGTTTTAGGTCAATCCGCGCGGCCCCCTTTATGCCAAAGGCCTTCGCGATATCGCGCTTGGAGGTCAGAGTGGGGTTATCGGAAATCCACTGAAGGATTTCATTCTTGCTGGGGATCTTGCTCATATATCCGCCCTACCATGCGGGCAGGACGGCGTCATTGGCATAATCACGTACGGTTCAGGCGGCCTTTACGTGCCAAGAGATCTTCTCCTGCAATTTGGCGCGGGCTTTTTGCAGGTATTCCTCAGGATCATGCGCGCGCGGCCCTAACACTTTCTCAGCTGGCTTGCGGTATTTCCCCAAGACCAGTGCATAAAGGATGCCAGGCAGGTAATAGCCGGAATAAAGTGTGCCCTCGTCGTCCAGCAATGTCTGAACATTGCGCAAAGCATCAAACACGATGTTGGAATCGTGGAACAAAATGATCGAGCTTTTGGCCATGTATTTGCGCACATTCAGATAATCACGAAAGGCCGCGGTATTGGTGTGCTCACCATCAATCAACGCAAGGTCGAAGCCCTTGGTCAGCCCGTGATCCTTAAGTTGGCCTGCATCACAATCATAGGTCTCAAGCTTACCCATGCAGGGCTCAGGCAAAATCGCCGAGAGGCCGCTGACCATCCGCTCGGTCGAATTGCCTTTGTAATTCTCAAGCCGCCCGCGTTCATCGCGAAACTGAACCGGACGCGGATCGACCGAGGCGATGCGTGTGCATTCAGGATGGGCCAAGTGGGGCACAAGGCTTCCGCCCAGATGCGAGCCAATTTCCAGGTAAGAATACGCACCAATCTGTTCCCGCAGAAAATTCTGCACGATCAACAGCGTTTTCTTGTCTCGTTTGGTGGTCTGGCTCTTAATCTCGAAGACCGAGATATCCTCGTCCTCGACCCTGGCGCGCCATGCGTCCTGATCCATTGTGTTCGCCTCATGCTGTTTGCCGGCTGTTTTTGATTATTGCCAGCTTGCTCGTTTCCGGAATCCTAACCTGAATTCCGGGTTCCGGCAATTTTTTTGACCATCATCCGTCGCTTGTCAGGCGAAATAGTCACGCAAAATACGAGAATAAATGCGTTTCAGGGCGTGGATATCGTCAATCCAGACCCGTTCGTCGACCTGGTGCATCCGGTGCCCGACAAGCCCAAATTCCACCACCGGGCAGTGCGATTTCACAAATCGGGCATCCGATGTGCCGCCTGTTGTGGATAATTCAGGGGTCAAACCCGTCTCGGCATGCACTGCGGCCGAAACCAAAGCCGACAGATCGCCCGGCGGGGTCAGAAAGGCCTCGCCCGATACTTTGACGGTCATCTCAACCTTCACGCCAAATTCCGCTGTTATCCGATCCGCCTCAGATTGCAGCCAGCTAGTCAGGCTGTCGCCGGAATGAAGATCGTTAAACCGCAAATTGGCAGTCATTCGTGACTCTGCCGGCACCACATTGGTCGCGGGATTCCCTGTATCGATCGTAGTTACAGCACAGGTCGATGCATCAAAATGGTCCGTCCCCTGATCCAACTGATGCGACGACAACCGATGGGCCAGCGCTGCAATGGCGGGCATCGGGTTCAAAGCGCGATCCAGATAGGCAGAATGGCCCTGTTTTCCCTTCACGGTAAACCATGCGGTCATCGACCCGCGGCGACCGATTTTGATCATATCGCCAATTGTCTCAGGGCAAGTCGGTTCGCCGACAAGGCAGACTGACATCTCCTCTCCCTCGGCATCCATCCAGTCCAACAACGCGGTCGTGCCGTCCAGCGCATCAGCTTCTTCATCGCCGGTGATGGTCATGATGATGCTGCCATTGGGCGCCAGATCCGCCACAAAATCGATTGCTGCCGCCGCAAATGCCGCGACGCCAGATTTCATGTCCGTTGCCCCGCGCCCATATAGCCAGCCTTCTGCTTCTTCAGCCCCAAATGGCGGAAAGGTCCACGCAGCTTCGTCCCCGATAGGAACGACATCCGTGTGGCCATTAAACCCAAAGGTCTTTTCGCTTCCCTTTTCGCCCCACCGCGCAAAGAGGTTCGAAATGCCATTGCGATCAACCCGCGTGCATTTGAACCCGGCCTTTGACAGCAGGTTTTCCAGCAATACCAAGGCACCGCCTTCGATTGGTGTGACAGATGCACAGCGCACAAGATCAGCGGTTAGCTTTTGAGGATCAATCATAGTCACGTCCCGGAATTTTCTACCGCACCAGCGATACCTGTGCAGGCTGACGGACTCAAGCAATCGGCCTTAATCGCCTGTTAAGGCCCGTGGCCACATTATTACCTTAATTTGGCGAAAATTTGGCCAAAGCGCATGTGTTCTGTCCAATGGTTATTTTTGAGAGGTATTGTTTCGATGGTTTGGTGCGCATTGTGGGACTCCCGACAGCTGACTTACAAAAGCAAGAATGTGAATCACACAGACTTGTCGCGCGGCACATTGATCGCGGAACTTGCCCTCAAATCTGAGGCGGCGACCCCGGTTGTCCTTTGGCAAGGCCGTGACAACCGCGCACCGCGATTGACACGACATAGCGACGGTCACGTCAGCTTTGAATTTGGCGCGTTCACCTGTCAAACGCCTGCAGGGTACCTCTTTGCTGATGAACCGGTCGAATTTATCTTTCGATGGGATATCGAGGGTCAACTGGACCTTTTGCAGCTTCGTAATCTGGACACCGGCAACCAGTTTCAGACGCGTCTTGGCCCGATGCACATCTCTGACCTATCGCAAATCGTGCCCCGCTCGCCGGATGCGCGACTGTCCATTCGTTATGCTGGATTGGCCAACCACCTTGCCTCGGCCAATCCAATTGGCGGTATTGCCCCGGACACCCCTATCGACACGCCCGACGGGCCGGTCATAGCCGCCGACCTGCGCCCCGGCATGGCAATTCGGACCGAAAAAAGAGGCACGCAAACCATTGAGTGGATTGGCCAAACCTCACAACTCGCTCGCGGGCGCTTTGCGCCGGTTCGGATGCGCGCGCCGTATTTCGGGTTGGACGGTGATTTGAATGTATCACGTGAACAGCGGATATTGCTGTCTGGCAGCGAGGTGGATTACGTCTTTGGCACCGAACAGGTTTTGGCCCGGGCAAGCGATCTGATTCGCCAAAATGCGGCGCAGATATCTCTTTTGGCGCCGGTTCAGACCTATGTGCATCTGTTGCTCGAGGACCATGATTGCGTCTCGGTGGGACGCTGCCAGTTGGACACATCGTTATTGTCGGATGTCCTGGGCCTGAAAGGCGGGTCAAACGCCCGCCTGGCACCAACCGATCGTGACCCCCATTGGCCAGTGATCGACCGCGCCGGGGCACAAACTTACCTGTCCATGCTAATGCAAAATCGCCGGTCCGCGGCTTAATCGGCGGTTGGCTCATCGCCATAAAAGGGCGTCATCTGGGCGACGATGACGGCATTTTCATCGGCCGCGCGCTTCATTAACGCCAACTCTTCGTCGCCAATCTCATGCCCCATATCGCGCCGTTCATCCAAAGTTCCATAGCCCTGAACGTCCAGCGGAGCCAGATCCGCTTGCTTAAGGACTGCAACGCTTTCCCGAACAGCCTCGGCTTCATCGACGCCAGAGGCATAGAGCATCAAGGCCGCCCCGGTCGCACCTTTCGGCAGGCCGTCGCCTTTCTTGCGGCCAACTTGAACCACAAGGGTATACACGTGCTGCTGTTTCTTTTCTTTCGCCATAGAAGCGCCCTACCGGGATAGCCGTCGCGTCGTCAAGTCACCTTGCAGGGTTGGCGACAATCGGGCCAGTTGGTTGAAGACGCCGCCACCCCTCTGAATCGGATCTGCCACCATGTCCCATCGCGTTCGCAGACTCAAAATTCCAGCCGGGCAAATTGTGTTCCGTCCGGGTGATGCCTGCCCCGGTCTGGTCGAGCTTCAATCCGGCACGATCCGGGTCAGTTTAACCGCTGCAAATGGCCGTGAACTGGTGCTCTACCGGGTCGGGCCCGGCGATATGTGCCTGCAAACCTTTGCCTGCCTGACGCAAGGCCAGAGCTACAGCGCAGAAGGCGTGGCAGAAACGGACCTGACCGGCGTCTTGGTGCCACCTGATGAATTTTCGGACCGGATGGATACCGAAGCCGGTTTTCGCCACGACGTTCTTGCCGCCGTCGCCCGCCGCTTTGCAGAATACGAACGCTTGGTGGAGGAGGTCGCGTTGACCGGCTTCGAAACCCGGCTCGCAAAATGCCTGCTGCGCCTTGCTGATCAAAACGGCCGTGTCACCGCGTCCCACCAATCTCTGGCCCATGAAACCGCGTCTGGTCGGGCAGTTGTCAGTCGTCATATGGCCGAACTGGCCCGGCTGGGAATCGTCGCACAGCACCGCGGCGGCATAGACATCATCAAACCAAAAGAGCTGACACGCATTGCCGCAGGGGAACGGTGACTCTGTCACCGTCATTGGCGCAACCATACCGATAATATCGGGTCATCACTTTGGATCCCAAAAAGGAAATGTCCCATGCTTCGTAACGAAGGCAATCTCGACCGCGCCCTGCGCATCATCGTTGGTCTGGTTCTGCTGACCCTGGTTTTTGTTGGCCCGCAAACCTATTGGGGCCTTGTCGGCATCGTCCCCTTGGCGACCGGCCTTATGGGGTTTTGCCCACTCTACCGGATTCTCGGACTGAATACCTGCCCGATGAAATCCAACAGCTAGGGCGAAAATGGTCGCGGGCTGCGACGCGCCGCCCGCCCCCAATCTTGAACCTAGCGCCCACGCAATTGCCGCGCGCCCCAGATAATCAGGCAAGCACCGGCTAGGCCCACCAGACCTTGTGAAATCCAGGTCGGAGAGGCGGCAATTCCTACCAGCCTCAACAGAAAATTCGCAACAATCGCTCCAAAGATGCCAAGCGCCACATTGGCGATCAGCCCCGTTCTGGCCTTCATGAGATTGCTGGCAATCCAGCCTGCCAATCCGCCCACGATGATCGCCGCTATCCAGCCTAAGCCCTGCATTGCATCCTCCCGATTTTCTGCACGTTTCCCGGAAATATCACAGGTTTTGCGCAGTCCGTCTATTTCTGATCAACGGCCTCGCCTTTATCCTCTGGACCCAAAAGGGCGAAATTGGCGTAGAAGGTTGCGGGGGATTGCCCAAACCGCGCTTCAAACGCCTCCTCCCATGTCGCCCCAAGGCCGATATCTTCATAATACCCCAATAGGTTCGGGATCGCGGCTTCGGTCGGGCTGATCATCGAGGCGACGGCAAAAGACCCTCCATGATAGAGCTGCCGCGTTTCCTCTTCCGTGTCCTGCCGCAGCGCCAAGTCCGACAGAACCGGCCAGTCGCCGGTCAGAAGGTCGCCATGCAGGCTTTCAGCAATTTCATCAATGCCAACGTCGTTCCAGTTTAGCATCTCGGAAATGAACGTCGCGGATCCTTCGGTCAGCCACAAAGGCCCGCGATGGCCAATATGGCTGGACAGATCACGATACCACGGGGCGTGGCCAACAAGTTGAGCCTGAACGGCATGTGTGACCTCATGGGCCACAACAAGGTTCAGATCCCGGACATCCAGGTTACCACTCACACTGGCCCCGCGTCTGATGCAAATGCCCAATAGGTCAAAATAGGCCAGCCCTGAAATGCCGCCGGGCGCGCTGCAATGATAGTCCGCCTGCGCCCGAAGATCGTTCAGGTTGCCATCTGCCCGGTCCAGCAGCATTCGTTCCAAATCTCTGGCGTTATCTGCGACCACAACCTGCACGGGCATCGGGATCTCGAAACCGTACCATGCCGATATCCGGGAAAGCGCTTTATGGGCAGCCCCGTAAACTGCGCCCTCCGTTATCCGATCAACACCCGCGCTTGCGGTTGCAATGACGGGGGTTCGACGTGCGGGCCAATGGATTTGAAGAGATGTATCAAGCAGGCCAATTTGGCGGCACAACACCATGCCATTATTGCCCGTCAAGTTTGTCGGCACCGCTTGACCATGAAGGGCAAAGAAATTGCGCATAGCCTGTCGCGTTGCGCGCCCGGGAATGCCGTCCAAAGGGCCGGGGTTGAACCCGGCCGTGCTTAACTGCTGCTGGACGCAGCGAACGCCCGCATCCTGCGCCATGGCAGCCCCCGCCGAAACGGCGAAAGCTAAGATCCATGGCACAAGTGTTTTAATCAATCGCGTAACAGCTCGTTAATGCCGGTCTTGGAGCGTGTTTTCTCGTCCACGCGCTTCACGATCACGGCGCAATACAGGTTGATCCCATTCTTGGATGGCATCGAACCAGCGACAACCACAGAATAGGGCGGTACTTCACCATACATAACTTCACCGCTGTCGCGATCAACAATTTTGGTTGATTGCCCGATGAACACGCCCATCCCCAGGACAGAGCCTTCGCGGACAATACAGCCCTCGACCACCTCGGACCGCGCACCGATGAAGCAGTTGTCTTCGATGATGGTGGGGCCAGCCTGCATTGGCTCCAGCACACCGCCAATACCTACACCGCCGGAAAGGTGCACATTCTTGCCGATCTGCGCGCAAGAGCCAACCGTGGCCCAGCCATCCACCATGGACCCTTCGTCGACATAAGCGCCAATGTTCACGAAAGACGGCATCAGCACGACATCTTTTGCGATATAGGCTGACCGACGCACGATCGAACCGGGAACCGCGCGGAACCCGGCCGCTTTCCATTCATTGTCACCCCAGTTTTGCCATTTGGACGGAACCTTGTCCCACCAATTGCCGCCGCCGTTGGAACCTTCGATCATGTCCATATCGTTCAGGCGGAAAGACAGCAAAACCGCCTTTTTCGCCCATTGGTTCACATGCCAGTCGCCGCTTTCCAGCTTTTCAGCCACACGCAGCTGCCCGCTATCCAACGCGTTCAGAGTGTCCAGGATGGCCTCGCGGGTTTCTCCCGTGGTGGCGGGTGTGATCTGGTCGCGCGTGTCCCACGCGGCTTCGACGGCGGCTTCTAGCTGAGCATTGGACATGGAATCCCTCCAAGATAACTGGTTTGGCGCGCTATATCGCGTGGGCCGCGTCGGCTCAATCGGCAAGTGACCGCAGGTCAGGATCATTCCTTTATGTGGCATTTCCGATTGCGCCTTTCCTCTTGTCAGGCGCCAAGTTAGCGTCAGGTTTAAGAACAGGACGCATTTGAGGAAGATTTTTGATGAAAGACGACCCCCGCGACGGCCCTTTCCGCGACGCGCATACCGATATCGAAACCGCCAGCCATGTACCGGACACGCCACAGACACGTGCCCCTGCCTATAAACTCGCCTTTACCGATAACGATTTCATGTGCCGGGACGAGCTGCGCCCCGTGCGACTGCAGCTTGAACTGCTGAAGCCTCAAATGATGATGGATGAATATGGCGTAGAATCCACCATCGTCATGTTTGGCGGCGCGCGTATCCCAGAGCCGTCCAAGGCCGCAAATGCCCGTACCGAAACCCTCCGCGGCCTGTCCAAATACTATGAAGAGGCGCGCAAATTCGCCCAGATCATGACCACGCGCAGCCTAAACTCGGGCCAGCATGACAATATCATCGTCACCGGCGGCGGCCCCGGCGTGATGGAGGCAGGATCTCGCGGCGCGCAGGAGGCCGGCGGTGTGTCCATCGGGCTGAATATCGTGCTGCCGCATGAGCAGGCGCCCAATGAGTATGTCACGCCCGACCTCTGCTTCAACTTCCACTATTTTGCCATTCGCAAAATGCATTTCCTGATGCGCGCCAAGGCGATCACCGTATTTCCCGGCGGGTTTGGCACATTGGATGAAACCTTTGAGGCGCTGACGCTGATCCAGACCGGCCGCATGGAACGCGTGCCCTTCCTGCTCTTTGGTCGGGCCTTCTGGGAAAGCATCATCAATTGGGATGCCTTGTCAGAGGCCGGCACGATCTCAGCCGATGACCTCAACCTCTTCCGCTTTGTGGAAACCGCCGAAGAGGCGGTTGAGATCATCGACAATTGGGGCGACACCAGCAAACGCGCGGATATTCCAGGGCGCTGAGTCTGGTTCAGGCCGCCAATGTTGAAATGCAGGTGGCCTGTCGCCGTAGATATGGGCCGAACCGTTCTCGGTCGACAGACTAACCAGGATCGAGTTGGAACACCTGAGATGAGCCGACATTTACTTGTGCCCAGTCCAATTCACTCCTCGGGCAGGTGATATTCGACCAATTGATTGGGCAGAAACGGGCTGAAATTATCGTCTGAAATCAGGGAGGCGATCAGCCGCCCTTGCGCGTCACGCCACAGGCTAATGCCTTCAAGGTTGGAGTGTCGGCCATGACTGGTCTCCAGCAAGGTCGCTTCGTTGGTGAACATTCCCTCGACCACGTCAAACCGGCGAATTCGAGAGGCAAATCCAAAAAACCCATTGAAATCGCGCTCCAGCAAATAGAACCGTCCCAGATCGTCGAAATCGGCCCCCACCGGCAAAAACCGGCCATTTCGGGGCAGTGTCATTTCACTGTCCCATTGGCCATCTCCAAATCGATAAATCGGAAAGGGCCGGTCCCATTCTCCCGAACGCTCCGGCAAGGTGAACAGCCTGCCATGGGCATCAATGGCCAGGGATTCCAGCGAAGAATTGGGTTGCAGGGCGGCAAATTCCGCGGCCACCGGCAGCGCCACGGTCTCCCCCTCTCCATAATAAACGGATACGCGATGATCCCCCTCAAATGAGATGTAGATTGTTCCGTCGCTGGCCAGCGCCAATCCTTCGCTATCCCGCGACCCTCTGTTTCCACGTTCCCCCTGCTGGTTTGACAGGATGTCACCAACGACCTCACCCACCGCCCTGACTTGCCCGGTTTCGTCGCGGTAAAGCGCGGCCCGGATCAATGCGCCACGGTCCGACAGCACCAGCATGTCTTGTCCGCCGGGCAGCATCTCAATCGCTGATAACCCGCCCCACATCGGGTGATCCGACCGCAAATTGCGTTCCCCCAACAGCACCGCCTGATCGGCGAGAACCGTCAGTGGCGTGCACAGGAAAAGCGCAAGGGCGGTTACGGGTCCGAGGACAGAACGCGCGAACATTGCTGCGGCAAATCGGCAAGGGTCAGTTCACGGCGCGGTTGCGGTGGCGGCGCGTTTGGATCGGGCGGCGGTGGGGGTGGCGGGTTCAGGATATCGGCCTGCCACTGGCGGGCATCGTCACAGCCATCGCCGGGTGGCGGCGGGGCCTGATCCTCACAATCGGGTGACCCCGACGGGCAGCTCAGGCGCACATGGAAATGGTAGTGATGGCCATACCAGGGCCGGATCTGGCGCAGATAGGATCGGTCACCGGTCTCATTCTCGCACATCCAGACTTTGGCCCCGGGAAAGAGGAATATGCGCGCCACGCGCGGATCGCTTGCTGCCTCACGAATGATCGCCCAATGCTGCGCGGTCCAGTCGGAATTGACATAAGCGCCACTGGCCCGCCGCATGGAGATGGGCGAGATATTCTCCCGCTCCGCCGCGGTCAGGTTCAGGCGGTCCGGCGGCAACATCCAGATATCGGCATCCAGCCCGGATTGGTGACTGCGATGCCCGGTCAGCATCGGCCCACCGCGCGGCTGGCTCATATCGCCGACATAAAGCCCCTCCCAGCCCGGTTGCGTGGCTGCAAAACGCGACAGGTCCTGTACGAAATCAACGGTTGCGGGATGCGACCAGTTGCGGTTGCGGCTCAGCCGCATCGCCTGCCATGTCGGACCGGTTTCCGGCAATTGCTCGGCCCCGCCGATACACCCGCGCGAATACCCCCCATGCACCCGCGCCCGTCCGTCGGAGGCAAGATCGAGATTTCCGAAAAGCTGTCGCGCCTCAACCAGATCCTGACTGCTAACGGTGACAATCCTATCCTCGCTAGGCATATCCGTCGTGCAACTGCCCAAAACGACCGCAGCGCAGAGGGCCAAAAGTTTTTTCATGCCTGATCCCCTTTGGGGTGCACCCAAATCAAAAAGAACAATCCCAGCAAGAATAGCAGAATGAGGGGCGCAATGCCTAGTTGCTGGCTGCCCGTGATCTGCGTCGTGACCCCGATCAGCAAGGGCGCCACGAAAGATGTCGCCTTTCCGGCCAACGCATAAAGCCCAAACCCTTCGGTGATCCGCCCCGGTTCGGCCTGGCGCACCATCATCGTCCGGCTGGCCGATTGCAGTGTCCCCCCTGCCGCGCCAATTCCCGCGCCCAGGATGTAAAATGCGATATCCGGCAGGCTGGAGGTTGCCTCAACCGTCAGGCCCAGAACCGCCTCACGGGAGACAAAAATGATCGCGATGCTGATGAAGGCCAGCGAAAGAACCGAGGTGATGATCACCGGCTTGGGTCCAAACCGGCTATCCGCGCGCCCCCCCAACCACGCAAATAACGCGCCGGTGATAACGGCCAGAATGCCGAAAATCCCGACATCCACGACGCTCCACCCCAACACGCCAGAGGCATATATGCCGCCAAAAACGTAGATCCCGTTCAGCGCATCGCGATAAAGCATCGAGGATCCAAGATAGGCAAAAAGGCTGCGCTTTCCGGGCAGCCGCCGAAGGGTTTCTAATAACTCGGGCAAGGCCGTGCGCACCGCCTGGCCCATCGACATCGCAGCAGGGTCGCGCGGCACCCGCACCCACAGGAAAAACGGGATCATGAACAGCGCATACCAAATCGCCGTCAACGGCCCGACCGACCGTGTACCTTCCCGCATCGCTGCATCCAGGCCAAAGATCGGGTCGATCCCAATCAGCGTTTTGCCCGTCTCTGCATTCTCAGCCAGAAACACCAGCATGATCACCAGCGTCACCAGGCCGCCGAGATAGCCAAAGGCCCATCCCGAGCCCGAGATCCTGCCGATCTGCTCTTTCGGCCCAAGGCTGGGCAGCAACCCATTGGTAAAGATCGTGGCGAACTCCATCCCGATCAGGCCAATCGCAAAGGAGACCATGATCAGGACAAGGCTAAAATCGCCCGGAACCGCGAACCACAGCCCGGCCGCGCCCGCCACGTAGAAGATCGAAAAGATCCAGATGAACCGCAAATGCAGGCTGGACCGGTCGGCAATCGCCCCCATCATCGGTGCCATAAACGCAATCATCAGCCCGGCGGCACCAATGCCATAGCCCCATGCGGTCTGGGCCGCCGTGCCATCACCCAGCAACTCATTGATATAGGGACCAAAAATAAAGGTCAGCAGCAGCGTGTTATACGGTTGGCTGGCCCAATCGAAAAAGAACCAGCCCCAAACGCGCTTTTTCAGCGATACTTCTGCCATGCCCTGCCCCTTGGGTTACATTCAGGGCAAGCATCGGTAGCTCAGGCTGATTTGGCAATGGCTATTGCAGGCGTTTGCCGCATTGGCGGCCAAGGGCGTTCGCTTTCGGCTGCGATCCAGGCACGAACCCATCCAGGCAGGGGCGGCGACGGCTCATCTTTGCCCATCGCCTGCATCACCTTTTGCGGTGGCACAATCCCGTTCTTGTCAGTCACGGCTGACCGATAAAGGATATGGCTGCAACAGGTTTCGCCCCGCCAGAGGCTCTGCTCGAGATAGATAAACTTGTCATCCCATCCGACCGCACGGCTGCGCATCTCGATCTTTTGAAACAGCCGAACGCGAGACCGATAACGAACAGACGCCCCCGCCATAGTCAGCCCCCAGCGGTTTTTCCGAAGCGCCGTGATCAGACCCGCACGACGCGCCAATGGGATGCGACCCAGATCGTAAATCGTCAGAGTCCGCCCATTGTTCAGCTCGCGCCACAGATCAATGTCAGACGGCATGCAGATATGCTGGCTCACATGGGTGCCGGTCAATGGCAACTCATCATCTTTGCGGCTTTTGAACATTTGATAGGCAAGGCGGATAAACGGATACATGACACGGGTTCAGTCGGTTTTGAGGGGTGCTGAGACTGCACTTGGTCCCGTCAATCCAACGCTTCAAGAGACGCCGTTGCGTCAATCACTTGTCATTTCTGCCCCTGCACCATACCTGTTGCCCAGATCAGATCCGTTTCCCGAAAAGGCCCGTCATGGTTTCCATTCTCCAAATCCTGCTTCTGGTGATCAGTGTCGCCAAGTTTATCGTGATCGCCCATATCATCATGAGCTGGCTGATCAATTTTGGAGTGCTGAACCTGCACCAGCCGCTGGTGCGCCAGATTTGGGACGGGATCTCGCAATTGCTGAACCCGATCTATTCCAAGATCCGGCAATTCCTGCCCAATACCGGCACGCTGGATCTGGCGCCGCTCGTGGCCATTCTGGCCCTGCTCGCGCTTGAGATCATCCTGCGCAATAACGCGGTCTATTTCATCTGATTGCCTGTCAGGCTTAGTGCATCCCGACAAAGGGCGCATCCTCGCCCCATAACTGTGTGATCCGGGCATCCCGGCCACAGCCCTGACGGTAAAGGCCATAGGCGTCTGATTTCCGGCGCGGTCCGAACCGCGTCAGGACCAGTTCATCGCTGCGGTAATAATCCTGATGATACTCTTCTGCCGCATAGAACGGCGCCGCGTCACGGATCGGTGTGACAACGTCCTGACCTAATTCGGCCTCGGCTGCTGCAATTGCGGCCTCTGCCGCGGCGCGCTCGTCGTCCGTTTCGACAAAGATTGCGGTTGAATAGCTGTGGCCCCGGTCGCAGAACTGCCCGCCATCATCGGTCACATCAACAGACCGCAGGAACAAATGCAGCAAATCGCCATAGGCGACCTGATCGGCATCATAAGTGATTTCGACCACTTCCAGATGCCCGGTACCGCCACGCACGACCTGCCGATAGGTCGGGTTGGCCACATTGCCCCCGGCAAAGCCGGACACAACCTCAATCACACCCGGAACACTTTCGAAATCGCTTTCGACACACCAGAAACACCCACCTGCAACGACGGTGGTGCGAATATCTTCTGCATGGGCCCGATGGCCTGTGGCGACCAGCCCCAACAAAATTGCCCCTGTCAGAAACAGCGTCTTGCAGCTTTGTGCCAATTTGATCCGTGCCATCATGCATCTCCTACAACTTGCATCTTGTTTCAGGCGTAAAGCGGTGAAATTCAATGCACAGGGCCGTGAGGTCACGCCGGGTTGATCCTTGTTTCAGTTTCGCCCAAGCGCCAAATTGTATGTACCGGGGGTGTACAGGGGGTGTACGCCCGGTGCACAGGAGGTGACGCATGAAAATCGCGATGTGGTCGGGGCCCCGAAACCTGTCGACCGCCATGATGTATAGCTTCGCCGCACGCGGCGATTGCGCGGTTTGGGACGAGCCGTTTTATGCGCCTTATTTGGCCAAGACAGGCATCGAACACCCGATGGGGGCACAGATAATAGCGGCCCATGAGCGCGATCCCGAAGCAGTCGCGGCGCGTTGCGCTGGCCCGATTCCGAGCGGTAAGCCTCTGTTTTATATGAAACATATGCCCCATCACATGGTGCCGGGCATACCGCTTGATTGGGCCAAAGACTGCGTGAATGTTCACCTGATCCGCCACCCCGCCCGCGCTATAGCTTCTTACATGGCCAAACGAGAAAACCCGACGTTGGACGATATTGGCTATGCCAGGCAGGTCGAGATATTTGAGGAATTTGGCGGGGTCGTCATCGACAGCTCTGATATCCGCGAAAACCCGCGCGGAATGCTCAAAAAACTTTGTGAAAACATAGAGATAGTCTACACCGACGCTATGCTGTCCTGGCCCGCCGGAGGCCGTAAAGAGGACGGTATCTGGGCAAAACACTGGTACGGCGTGATCCACAACTCCACCGGGTTCTCCGGCGCGGAAGGCCCGATCCCGAATGCAGAAGGGCCGCTATTCGAAGCGGCCCTAGAGAAGTACAAAATTTTGAAAGAACAGGCGCTTAGCCCTTGATGCGCTTGTTTCGCATCGCGATCAGTTTCAGGCGCAGGGCTTGCAGTTGGATGAAGCCCGCCGCGTCTTTCTGATCGTAGGCTCCTGCATCCTCTTCAAATGTCACGTGCTCTTCGGAATAAAGCGAGTGATCCGACCAGCGGCCGACGCACCGTGCGAGGCCCTTATAGAGCTTCAGCCGAACGGTGCCGGTCACATGTTCCTGGCTCTTGTCGATGGCGGCCTGCAGCATCTCGCGCTCAGGGCTGTACCAGAAGCCGTTATAGATCAGCTCGGCATATTGCGGCATCAACTGGTCTTTCAGATGCATCGCGCCGCGATCCATGGTGATCGACTCAATGCCACGATGCGCCTCAAGCAGGACAGTGCCGCCCGGAGTCTCATAGATGCCACGCGATTTCATGCCCACGAAACGACCCTCGACCAGATCGAGACGGCCAATTCCGTGCTTGCCGCCCAATTCGTTTAGCTGGGTCAGCATCTCGGCCGGGCTGACGGCCTGACCGTTGATCGAAACTGCGTCGCCCTTCTCAAAGCCGATCTCGACGAACTCAGGCTCATTCGGTGCATCTTCGGGATGCACGGTACGCTGATAGACATAATCAGGTGCATCGATGGCGGGATCTTCCAGAACCTTGCCCTCGGACGAGGTGTGCAAAAGGTTTGCATCGACCGAGAACGGTGCTTCGCCACGTTTGTCTTTGGCAATCGGAATCTGGTTCTTTTCTGCAAAGTCGATCAGCTTGGTCCGGCTGGTCAGATCCCATTCTCGCCACGGCGCGATCACTTTGATATCCGGGTTCAACGCATAGGCCGCCAGTTCAAAACGGACCTGATCATTGCCCTTGCCGGTCGCGCCATGGGCGATCGCATCGGCGCCGGTTTCTTCGGCAATCTCAATCAAACGCTTGGAGATCAGTGGGCGCGCGATCGATGTGCCCAAAAGGTACAGCCCTTCATATTGCGCGTTGGCACGGAACATCGGGTTAACGAAATCACGGACAAATTCTTCGCGGACATCTTCGATGTAGATGTTCTCTGGCTTGATCCCCAAAAGCTCGGCCTTGGCGCGCGCGGGTTCCAACTCCTCGCCTTGCCCCAGATCTGCGGTGAAAGTCACTACTTCGCAGCCATATTCCGTCTGCAACCATTTTAGAATGATCGACGTATCAAGACCGCCTGAATAGGCAAGAACCACTTTCTTGGGCGCAGACATGAGAGACTCTCCGGGAATTCGATTGACCGCAGGCGCGATAGCGGGTTTTCAGGGGGGAAGCAAGCCAAGTGGAGTATGTTGCAATGGACTACGGCTATCGCATGTTGGTGCACATCGTGCGGCAAGTGTTTGGAAATCTCGGGCCGGCGGTCCGACTTACCGCGTTTTTGACGTTTCTGCCGATGGTATTGGGCCTGACTGTCTTCCTGTCGCTTGGCATAACCGACATCGACTATACAACAGTGCCGCAGAGAGCGGACTCTTTTCCTGACGTAAATGTCGGTCTGGTCTTCCTCTATGTGATCGGCCTCGTCGTTATCAGCGTCATCACCTATTGCTGGGCCGCAGTGGGCTGGCATCGCTATGTCCTGTTGGAAGAACAGGGTCGTGGCATCACCCCGCAATGGCGGGGCGAAAACGTGTTGTCATACATCGGTCGCGCCCTGATCATTGGCGTTGTCGCCGTCATCCTTGGATTCATTTCTGGCCTTTTCCTATCTGGCCTACTGGCCGCAGCTTCGGGATTGGCCTTCGTGATACTGTCAGGCTGGGTTCTTGGCATGACATGGGTCATTACTCGTATTGGTCTGATCCTTCCCGCGGCCGCGTTGGGCAGGCCGATGACAATCAGCGAAAGCTGGAACGCGACCAAACCTGTATCGGCTGATATTTTGGTACCGCTTTTCTTCATTGCGCTGGCCTTGACTGTTTTGGGACAATTGAACGGAGTTGTCTTTGGCCAAGGATTGATCGGATCGCTTTTTGCAGGTGTCCTATACTGGTTACAGCTGTTGCTGAACCTGTCGCTGATGACCACGCTATACGGCACGCAGATCGAAGGGCGCAGCCTGACCTGACTTCCTTCATGTTGATCGATTACAAAAAAGGCCCGCCGCAATGACAGATTTTGGCCATTCGGCCCGCAAGGCGACCGACGCAATGCGCGCGCTTTTTCCGGTAACCCCGTTACAGCGAAATGCGTACCTGTCTGACAAGTTTGGTGCTGACATCTGGCTGAAACGCGAAGATCTCAGCCCCGTGCGCAGCTACAAGATTCGCGGGGCATTGAACGCGATGGTCAAACGACGCGCCGCTGACCCGGAGCAGCATCAGTTTGTCTGTGCGAGCGCGGGAAATCACGCGCAAGGCGTGGCTTTTGTTTGCAAGCATTTCGGCGTGTCAGGGACCATCTTTATGCCGGTTACAACGCCCCGGCAAAAGATCGACAAGACCGGTGCCTTTGGTGGGGATGCAATTACGATCAAGTTGATCGGCGATTACTTCGACGAAACGCTCGCAGCCGCGCAGGACTTTTGCAAAGAAACGGGCGCTGCCTTTCTGTCGCCCTTCGATGACCCGGACGTTATCGAGGGTCAGGCATCTGTCGCGGTCGAAATGATCGAACAACTAGGGCGCGCGCCGGATCGGCTTGTCCTGCCCGTCGGCGGGGGTGGCCTTTCCTCAGGCGTTTTGTCCTATCTGCAAGCCATCGATGCAAAGACGCGGTTGAAATTGGTGGAACCGACCGGCGGTGCCAGTTTGGCCGCGGCCTTGAAAGCTGGCTGCCCTGTCACCCTTCCTTATGTCGATAATTTCGTCGATGGCGCGGCGGTGGCGCGCATCGGCAATGCACCTTTCGAGGTTCTGAAAGCGACCGATCCCGGCGACGTTTTGGCCGTGCCGGAGGATCGGATCTGTGTGACCATTACGGAATTACTGAACATCGAGGGGATCGTGCTGGAGCCCGCTGGCGCATTGGCAGTCGATGCCTTGCAAGACCTTGGCGCGGCCATTCGCGGCCAAACCATCGTTTGCGTCACCTCGGGCGGTAATTTCGATTTCGAGCGCCTGCCAGAGGTAAAGGAACGCGCGATGCGGTCCCAAGGTCTGAAAAAATACTTCATCCTGCGAATGCCGCAGCGCCCCGGCGCATTGAAGGATTTCCTAGGCCTCTTGGGACCCGGAGACGACATTGCACGGTTCGAATATTTAAAGAAATCCGCGCGCAATTTCGGATCGGTCCTGATTGGCATAGAAGCACGCAAAAGCACGGATTTTGAGGGTTTGTTCGAACGGATGGAGGCAGGCGGCTTCGCCTTTCGGGACATCACCCAAGACGATGTTCTGTCCGAATTCCTGATTTAGGCCGCTTGCGGAAGAACACCGGACGCGGCCTCAAGCGACGCACGATAGAGCGCATCCAGCGGGGCGATATCAATGGCCGCACCCTGTGCAGCGTCGCGTTCTGCGATGGCACATGCCTCAGCAAAGGCTGAAAATCCCAAATTCGACGCGCTGCCGCGCAAGCCATGAAAATCAGCAGCTGTCGCAGCTCCGGGCTGGTCCTTTAGACCCTGAAGTATTTCATCCATTTCTTCGAGAAAAATTTCTGCAACTTCGGCGAAATCCTCTTCACCGATCTCCTGCTTCAATTCATTCAGTCGGCCTAGATCAATCACGCCAGACTCCATCATAGTCGCTCAATTTGACCCCAGAATAGTGCCACAGGACTTACCAAAACGTTACGAGGCCAACGGTTCTTAAAATTTGAACCTTCACCCTCGATTAACTCACGCGCCGTAGAGATAGAAAAAAGCATAGTGGGGGTCGTTTTGCCGGAAGATATCAGACACAGCCATTTACCTGGGCCGGGCGGGCCGGATTCGATGGCGATGTCCCATATTCTGGTGCTCGACGACAGTCGTGCACAACGCAAACTTATCTCGAAAATGCTAACCAATTGGGGCCATCAGGTCACTTGTTGCGAAAGACCCCAGGACGCGCTGGAGGCGCTGCAAGACACTTCCATTTCGCTGATCCTGACGGACTGGATCATGCCGGAAATGTCGGGTCCGGAGTTTTGTCGCGCCTTTCGCAAGATGGAGAGGGAAAGCTATGCCTATGTCATCCTTCTAACCTCAAAAAGCGAAAAGGCCGAAATTGCACAAGGGCTGGAGGCCGGAGCAGATGACTTCGTCAGCAAACCCGTGGATGGCCACGAATTGCGGGCGCGGATCAGGGCCGGTGAGCGCATTGTCAGGATGCAGCAAACTCTTGTTGAACAGAACCGGCACATCCGCACCAATCTGGCTGAAATCCGGGAGCTTTATGACGCCCTTGATCGCGACCTGAAAGAAGCGCAGGGATTGCAGGAGTCGCTGGTACGAGAGACGTTCAAGGATCTGGGAACGGCCCAGATCTCGCTCACGCTTAAGGCCAGCGGACATGTCGGCGGGGACTTGGTCGGTTTTTTCCCTATCTCGGACACCTGCGTTGGGCTGTTTTCCTTGGATGTTTCTGGCCATGGCGTTACGTCGGCCCTTTTGGCCGCCCGGCTTGCGGGCCTTTTGGGCACTGCCGCGCCTGAACAGAATGTCGCGATGGAACCTGATCCTGCCGGGGGGTGGCGGGCGTTGCCGCCCGGCGACGTGGCGCAAAAGCTCAACCGTATCATGTTCGAAGAAATGACGACCGAGCTATACTTTACCCTCGGCCTTGCGGAGATTGACCTTTGCACAGGCAAGGGACGCATGGTGCAAGCAGGCCATCCCCATCCGGTTGTACAATCAAAAACAGGTGAAATAGATTGGATCGGTACCGGCGGTATGCCCGTTGGATTGCTGCCAGACGCGGAATTTGACGATTTTCCAATTCAACTTCAGCCAGGTGATCGCCTTTTTCTTTACTCAGACGGCATTACGGAATTGGGGCACCCGCTTGGCGGGTTTTTGGGCGAAGATGGTCTTGCAGAAATCCTGAAGAATTCTGAAACCTGCTCGGGGCCGGAAATGCTACCGCGGCTTGTCGCGGATTTGGAGGCCTATTGCGGCCGATCTGAATTTGAAGACGACGTATCTGCGGTCGTATTTGACTTCAAACGCTGAGGATTTGACGGGCCTTCCCCAGAAAAAAGCGATCGCCCTCAACACCCAGCTTTTCCTGGGCAACATCCCAGGACAGAAACACGGCTTGGTGTGCCGGTTCCGACGGGTTGCTCACCCGCCCGGCAAGAGACGCAAGGTAGACATGGCATTGTTTTTGCGCCCAAATATCGTAATCCGGCATATAGGTATATCTGTGGAACATGCCCAACCGAACAGGGCTGTGGATGCGGTAGCCGGTTTCCTCCAAAACTTCACGGTGAAGCGCCTGTAGCGCGCCCTCACCTGGGTCGATCCCGCCCCCTGGCAGTTGTAATTCAGAATAGGGGCGCATCTGCAGGGTCGCCAGAATTCCGTCGCCGGCAGAAATCACCGCATAGACGCCTGTGCGTGGTGTGTAGTGCCTTCCAGCATCCGGCCAGTTACCAAATCTCCGGTTCACTGATGCGCCTCCTAACGGGTGCTAAACAGATTTACGGGTTGGCAAGTCACTTGCCGCACCTATATGGGCGCGGTATGCCAGCCTGCGTGGCAGAAGGAAAGCCAATGACATTCAGCACCAAAATCGCCTGGGACGATACTGTCCTGCCGTTTCAACTTGACCGATCCGACCTGCGGGGACGGGTTGCGCGTTTGGATGGCACGTTGGACCAGATCCTGAAACAGCACAATTATCCCAAGGGGATTGAGGCGATGTTGGCCGAGATGGCGCTGTTGACAGCGCTAATTGGCCAGGCGATCAAATTGCGCTGGAAACTGTCGTTGCAAGTGCGCGGCGACGGGCCCTTGCGCATTCTGGCCACAGATATCTATGCACCCGCCAAGGAAGGCGCCAAGGCGCAGATCCGCGCCTATGCCAGCTATGATCAAGAGACCTATCAAGATGGGGTCGATCCGTTCGCCCAGATTGGAAAAGGCTATTTCGCGATCCTGATCGACCAGGGCAAGGGAACGGAACCTTACCAAGGGATTACGCCCATCTCAGGTGGATCGCTGGCCGCCTGTGCCGAAGCCTATTTTGCGCAATCTGAACAGCTGCCAACCAGGTTTGAACTGTCCTTTGGTGAAAGTCAGGAACCCGGTGGTGTGCGCCATTGGCGTGCAGGCGGGGTCATGCTGCAATCCATGCCCAAAGCCTCCCCCCATGTGACGGGCGAAGGTGGCAGCGGCGAAGAAGGTCTTTTGGCAGCAACCGATATCCTGAACGAGGGTGAGGGCGAGAACTGGTCGCGGGCCAATATCCTGTTGGATACGGTCGAAGAGCTTGAGCTTATCGGGCCATCCGTCGCACCCACGGACCTGTTGTTGCGCCTGTTCCATGAAGAGGCTCCCAGAGTCTTTGATGCTTTGCCGGTGGAGTTTGGCTGCACCTGTTCTGAAGATCGCGTGCGCCAAAGCCTGTCGATCTATTCGGCCAAGGACATCGCCCATATGACCACTGACGATGGACGTGTCACGGCCGATTGCCAGTTCTGTGGCGCGCATTATCAATTCGATCCCAAAACCCTTGGGTTCGAAGCGTCGAAAAACCCGGATGGCTCAAATATCTGACCTGTCAAACATAACCAAGGCGCTGGCCGGGGATGCCCCGGCCTCGTCGGATTATGATTTGAATTCAGATGTCTCTCTGCCTCCCGGTCGAAAACTGAAACCCGCCGCGGTTCTGATGCCGATCATAGAGTGCGCGGACGGGCCGCGGGTAATTCTGACCAAGCGATCTGCGCGCCTTAAACATCATCCCGGCCAAATTGCCTTTCCCGGCGGCAAAGTGGATGACAGCGACGCCGATGCAGTTGCCGCCGCCCTGCGGGAAAGCCAGGAAGAAATTGGGTTGGCCCCAGAGAATGTCGAAATTCTTGGCTGCTTGCCCTCACATGAAACTGTGACGAGTTACACGGTCAGCCCCTTTGTGGGTAGGGTCAAAGCGCCATTCGTACCGACGCCTGAGGCAGGCGAGGTGGCCGAAGTCTTCTCGGTTCCGTTGACCTTTTTGTTGGAGCCCGCCAATTTCCGGATTGAACGACGCCGTTGGCAGGGGGTGTGGCGCAGCTTTTACGTTGCCCCCTATGGTCCCTATTACATTTGGGGCGCAACCGCGCGCATGTTGAAAGGGTTGGCTGACCGGGTGCAATCATGAGATTGCAAGCCGAATGGCTCAACCATCCCGGAACGCAAATACTCTGCACAGCCCTTGAGGCCGCTGGCCATCAAGCGCTTTTCGTGGGCGGCTGTGTGCGCAATGGGCTGTTGGATCTGCCGACAGCGGATATCGATATCGCGACCGATGCGCATCCAGACAAGGTCATCGAGGTTGCGACCGCCGCGGGGTTAAAGACTATTCCGACCGGAATTGATCACGGGACCGTCACGGTGATCGCAAAGGATTTGCCGCATGAGGTCACCACATTTCGCCGCGATGTCGAAACCGATGGCCGCCGGGCCGTCGTCGCCTTTGCCAAAACGATAGAAGAAGACGCCCGCCGCCGCGACTTTACCATGAACGCGCTTTATACCGATCCGCGCGGTCAGGTCATCGACCCGCTTGGCACAGGCATTCCCGACCTCACGGCGCGCCGCCTGCGGTTTATCGAGGACCCTCATCAGCGCATTCGCGAAGATTACCTCCGTATTTTGCGGTTTTTCCGGTTTCACGCCTTTTACGCCGATCCGGAAGGCGGGTTTGACACCGATGGTCTGTCTGCATGCGCAGAATTGGCCGAGGGAATCGACGGGCTAAGCAAGGAACGTGTCGGAGCGGAGATGTTGAAGTTGCTTGGTGCGGCCGACCCTGCGCCTGCTATCTCCTCCATGGCGCAAACCGGCGTATTGGCCCGCGCGCTACCGGGTGCCGACGCAAAATCCTTACCGCTTTTGATCCATGCCGAAGGCGAAGCGGAGGTTCGCCCGAACGCGATCCGGCGTTTGGCAGCATTGGGCGGCGACACGGTAAAGACCGCCCTGCGCCTATCGAATGCTGACGCAAAACGGCTGGCGGTTTTGCGTACGGAAATGGGGGCAGCAACAATGCCGGGGGCGCTTGGTTTTCATCTGGGCGCCCAAACCGCGATTGATGTGCTGCTTTTGCGCGCCGCTGTTTTTGAAATGCCTCTGGACCCAGATTCCATCCGTTGTGCCCACCGTGGCGCAAGGCAACGATTTCCCATTCGCGCGGCCGATCTGATGGAGATTGGGCTTGAAGGCCCAGAAATCGGCCACGCGATGACCCTGCTGACCGAAGCCTGGATTTCCTCTGACTTCAAACTGGACAAACCCGCCCTTTTGGCGCGGTTGAATGGCTAGCGGGCGATGGACCCGCTGTATGCCTTTGTCTTTGTCGGGCTGTTTTCCCCGGGCCCCAATGTTATTTTATTGACCGCCTCCGGCGCGCGGTTTGGCTTCAGAGCGACCTTGCCCCATGTCTTAGGCGTTGCCCTTGGGGTCGGAGTGATTGCTGCGGCGGTCGGCCTTGGCGTTGGTGCTCTGCTGCTAGCAAACCCCGGTCTGTCGCTCGGTCTGAAATTGGTCGCGGTGGCCTGGATATTGTTCATGGCCTGGCAGCTATTGCGCGCGGGCGAATTGAATCAGGGAAAAGCAAAGGAGCGGCCATTCACGATATTGCAGGCGGTTCTCTTTCAATGGGTCAATCCCAAGGTCTGGGCCGTGGCGATTGCGGCCGCCGCAGGCTACTCGATTGGCCTCAACCCGTTGGATGAGGCACAACGCCTGGCGCTGGCCTTCTCGGGTCTCAATCTTTTTGTCTGCCTGTTCTGGAGCTTCGCCGGGGCACTTTTGGCCTTGCTGTTAAAGACGCCGCGCGCGTGGATGATCTTTCGCATCTCGATGGCCACGGCGCTTGGGGCCTCGGCTGTCATGGTTTTTTTGTAGATCCAACGCTATATGCATTGGACTGTAGTGAAAGCGATAGTTCCGATGTTCCGTTTTTTCGAAAAGATGGTCGACCCGTACGTGGCCTATCCCGAAAGGGATACGCCGCCACGCAGGCTGTGGCCATTTCTGTGGGAGCTATCGCAACCGTTCA
Organism: uncultured Nioella sp.; assembly: GCA_947495575.1. GTDB lineage: Bacteria > Pseudomonadota > Alphaproteobacteria > Rhodobacterales > Rhodobacteraceae > CANLZL01. The sequence continues at coordinate 341,447 of CANLZL010000003.1, forward strand.
AAAAACTGTTCCTGATCACGGCAATCATGTCGATCATCGTGGCCGTGGTCGAAATCTGGCTGATTTACTACATGGGGCGGCTGGTCGATCTGCTGTCAGAGTTCGAACCACAGGAATTTGTTACGGAATATGGTTGGGAACTGGCCGGTGTCGCCGCGTTCATCCTGATCTTGCGGCCACTTGTTCAGGGCTTTGACACCGCGCTTTTGAACAACGCGATCCTGCCAAATTTCGGCACGCTTATCCGGTGGCGCGCCCACCGGCATGTGCTGCGTCAATCGGTGGGTTGGTTTGAAAATGATTTCGCGGGGCGCATCGCAAACCGGATCATGCAGACGCCACCCGCTGCGGGCGATGCAATCTTTCAGGTCTTCGACGCGATTACATTTTCTTTGGCCTATCTTGCCGGCGCTGCCTTCCTGTTGTGGCAGGCCGACATCCGCCTGGTCGCGCCCTTGCTGGTCTGGTTCGCGCTTTATGCATGGTTGATGAAATGGACTATGTCGCGGGTTGGACCGGCCTCCAAGGCCAGTTCGGATGCAAGGTCGATGACCACCGGTCGTGTGGTCGACAGCTATACAAATATACATTCCGTCAAGCTTTTCGCCCATCACGATAGCGAACTGGACTACGCCAAGGACGCGATAGAGCATACGCGCCGCACCTTCGCTGCCGAGATGCGGATTTACACAACAATGGACATCATGCTGACCGCCTTAAACGGCTTTCTAGTCGTGGCGGTTGTGGGCTGGGGGGTCTTGCTCTGGGTGCAAGGGTCAGCCTCTGTCGGGATCGTTGCCGCAGCAACGGCCCTGACCCTTCGCCTGAACGCCATGACCGGCTGGATCATGTGGGCCTTAACTACATTTTTCCGGTCACTCGGTGTGGTCTCCGAGGGGATGGAGACCATCGCGCAACCAATTTCTCTGGTCGATAACCCTGATGCCAAAAACCTGGAACTCACGGACGGCAAAATCGAGATCCAAAACCTTCGGCACCATTACGGGCGCGGCAGCGGTGGTTTGCAGAATGTCAGCCTGACAGTGCGCCCCGGTGAAAAAATCGGCTTGATCGGACGCTCTGGTGCGGGAAAATCGACTTTGGTCAAATTGCTGTTGCGGTTCTACGACACCGAAGGCGGCCAAATCCTGATCGATGGTCAGGATATCTGTGACGTGCGTCAGGACAGCCTACGCGCGCATATCGGGATGGTGGCGCAGGATAGCTCACTCCTGCATCGGTCGGTGCGGGAAAACATTCTCTATGGCCGCCCGGATGCGACAGAGGATGAAGTTATTCAGGCCGCCAGACGGGCCGAGGCTCATGAGTTTATCCATGACCTGCAAGATCCTGGTGGGCGCAGTGGCTATGACGCGGAAGTCGGCGAACGCGGTGTGAAGTTATCCGGTGGGCAGCGCCAGAGGATCGCCCTGGCCCGGGTCATTCTGAAAAACGCGCCAATCCTTGTTTTGGATGAGGCAACCTCGGCCCTCGACAGCGAAGTTGAGGCCGCAATTCAGGATACACTTTACGGTGTCATGGAGGGCAAGACTGTGATTGCGATTGCGCACCGTCTGTCGACTATTGCCCGGATGGATCGGATCGTCGTCTTGGAGGACGGTCAGATTGCCGAAGATGGAACACATGAGGAATTGCTGGCCTTAAACGGCCAATACGCTGGTTTCTGGGCCCGCCAATCAGGTGGCTTTATCGGCACGGAAGAGGCAGCAGAATGAAACTTGGGCGCGCAATTCTGGATCGCTTTGCCGGTCTTATCGACGGGTTTGCCCCGGCAGAAGGACCGCCGCCTGTCGGGCTATGGGCGTTCACAAAATGGTGCCTTCAGGGCGCGTGGCCTGTTATCATTATCGCCATGGTGATTTCAGCTTTAGCCGGAACCACCGAAGTTCTGGGCGCGTTGTTCCTGGGCTGGATCGTTGACAGCGCCGCCGTGTCCGACCCGATCACCTATTTCACCGATCATTGGGTGCTGGTGGCCGGATTTGTCGGGTTCTTCCTTTTGCTGCGCCCGGCCCTGTTCTCTCTTTCGGCGTCAATCATAGGCGTGGCGATCCCTCCGAATATTTACCCGCTTATTCAAAGCCGTTTGAACCGCTGGACCCTTGGCCACTCCGTCACGTTCTTTGATAATGATTTCGCCGGTCGTATCGCGCAGAAGCAAACCCAAACCGCCAACGCGATGACAAATGTTGTCAACGAGGTCGTGAACGCGATCACCTTTGCGCTGTCCACCATCATCGGCGCGTTCCTTTTGCTTAGCCTGATCGACTGGCGCATCGCCGGTGTTCTGGTTCTTTGGTTGGCGTTGTATTTCTGGATGGTATCCTGGTTTTTGCCGCGTGTCCGCAAACGCTCCGCTGCGCGGGCCGGGGCACGGGCCAATGTAACCGGCCAGGTTGTCGACACGATCACCAACATCAAAACGGTCAAGCTGTTCGGCCACACCACACATGAAGATGAGGCCACGATTGGCGCGCTGATGGGGTTGAGAGAGAAGTCTTTGGCCTTCGGTTACCTCTCTACCGGGTTCCGTCTGGCTCTGATGACCGTGGCAGGAACGCTACCTGTTCTGCTGATCCTGGGGGCGCTGTTGTTGTGGCAACAGGGCGCGGCTTCGCCGGGGGATATTGCGGCGACAGGGACTGTTTCGCTCAGGATCGCCCAGATGACCGGGTGGGTCAGTTTCACCCTGATGGGTATCTACGGAAATATCGGTGAGATCGAGGATGGGATGCGCACGCTGACGCCGGATCATGACCTGACAGATCAGGACGGCGCGACTGATCTGGCCGATGTTCAGGGGCGGATCACGTTTGAGGATGTGACTTTTGCCTATGGGCGCGAAACGGGCGGCGTCACTGATTTGTCTTTGACAATTGAGCCGGGCGAAAAGTTGGGCATTGTTGGCGCGTCCGGGGCGGGCAAATCGACTCTCGTGGCCTTACTGCTCAGGCTTTATGACACCGAGGACGGCCGGGTTTTGATCGACGGGCATGATGTGCGCAATGTCACTCAGGACAGCCTGCGCAAGAAGATCTCGATGGTCACCCAGGAAACCGCGATGTTCAACCGGTCGGCCATGAAGAATATCCTTTACGGTCGGCCCGATGCGTCTGATGCCGAAGTCTTTGCGGCGGCGAGCCGGGCCGAAGCCCATGAGTTCATTCAGGACCTGGAGGATTCCATGGGCCGCACGGGCTATGAGGCGCATCTGGGCGAACGCGGCGTCAAATTGTCTGGCGGACAACGCCAGCGCATTGCCCTTGCGCGCGCCTTTTTGAAAGATGCACCTGTGCTTGTGCTGGACGAAGCGACCTCTGCTCTGGATTCTGAGGTTGAGGCCGCAATTCAGGATACCCTGTCGGACGTGATGGAAGGCAAAACCGTCATTGCCATTGCGCACCGTTTGTCCACGATCGCGCAAATGGACCGGATTATCGTGCTTGATCAGGGCCGTGTCGTGGAAAAGGGGTCCCACGACGTGCTCTTGGAGGCTGGCGGGCTTTATGCGCGGTATTGGAATAGGCAGTCTGGCGGCTTTATCGGCATTCAGGATGCAGCCGAATAGGAGGCAAAGAAATGGATCTTGAAACCGTATCGGCCGAAGATTTCGGACGCAGCTTATCAGGGGTAGGGGTCAATTTGCTTAGTCCGGATGTGATCAGACTGGCGACCTTTCTTAGCGAAGTTTTCGGCCTCAGCGTCCATCGCCAATCAGAAGATTTCGCAATTGTGCGACATGACCAGATGATGATCCAACTTCATTCAGATGCCACCTTCGGCGCACATCCAGTTCTGGGGCTTGTCCCGGAAAGCCCGCCACGAGGGGGTGGCGTGCAGCTTTACCTTTTCGGAATTGACCCCGACGCCGCGGTCGCACGTGCCGAAGCGCGCGGCGACCTTGTGCTTGAGGCGCCAGCCGACAAACCACATGGCCTGCGCGAGGGAACAATTCTAAGCGCCGAGGGCTATGCGTTCAGCCCTGCCACCCCCTCTAACTGAGCCACCTTTCGCATTCCGGCAATTGCGGCTATGCCGGGGCCTATGACGGAACTCACAATTGATAGACTGGGGCACAAGGGCGACGGGTTAACCTCGGATGGCCTGCTGGTGCCCCTGACCCTGCCCGGCGAACGCATCGAGGGCGATATTGCCAATGGACGGGTGGACGCGCCGCGTATCCTGAAGCCATCGGCCGACCGCGTGCGCGCCCCCTGCACTCATTTTAAAACCTGCGGCGGCTGCGCCCTTCAGCACGCCAGCGACACTTTCATGGCGGGCTGGAAACAGAAGGTTGTGGAAACCGCCCTTTCGGCGCACGGACTGGCGACCGAGTTTCGCCCGATCCATGTATCTCCGCAGCAGAGCCGGCGACGCGCAACTTTGGCCGGGCGACGCACGAAAAAAGGCGCGCTGATTGGTTTTCACGCGCGCCGTTCGGACACTATCGTTCCGATCACCGAATGCCACATCATGCGGCCCGAGTTCATGACGGTTCGTCCCGCGCTGGCCGAAATCACCCGAATGGGCGGATCGCGCAGCGCCACGCTTGGTTTCACACTAACATGGTCAGAAGCGGGCATTGATTGCGCGGTCTCAGGCGGCAAACCTCTGGATGATAATCTACGCCTCACATTGCCCCAATTTGCCGGGCAATTTGCGCGCCTGTCCTGGGACGATGAGACCGTGTTTGTCGAGGCCGCCCCGGCACAGAGATTTGGATCTGCCTTGGTAACGCCCCCGCCGGGTGCCTTTCTACAAGCCACAGTTGATGGTGAAGCGGCCCTTTGCGCTGCGGCGAAAGAAGCCGTTTCTGGCGCACGCAATGTGGTCGATCTGTTTTCAGGATGTGGAACATTTACCTTCCCTTTAGCCGAGTCCGCCGCGGTTCATGCTGTCGAGGGTGAAGCCTACATGATCGAAGCGCTGGATCACGCAATGCGCCACACCCAGGGCCTGAAGCCGATCACCCATGCCGTGCGCGATCTGTTCCGTCGCCCCTTGCTGCCAGATGAATTGGGCAAATTTGAAGCAGCCGTTATTGACCCGCCACGTGCGGGCGCAGAGGCGCAGATTGCCGAGTTGATTGAGGCGAAATTGCCCAAGATCGCCTGTATCTCTTGCAACCCAGTCACCTTTGCCCGCGACGCACGGCAATTGGTCGATGCCGGGTATTCGTTGGATTGGGTTCAGGTTGTCGATCAGTTCCGTTGGAGTCCGCATGTCGAACTCGCCTCATCTTTTGTTCTGGAAAAATGACGATCGAGATTAGAACCGCCCGCCCGGAAGACCCGGCATGGATCGCCGAAATGCACGCGGTTCACTACCCTCCTGAATTCGGGTTCGATGACGGGTTTGGCAAAAGCATCGCTGAGAAAATCGGGACGTTTCGCGCCAAAAATGACCCTGCCAAGCAAATCTGGATTGCCGAGGATGGTGGCGAACGCATAGGCTCCATCGCGTTATCGACGCATGAGTCTGGAAACGGATTTTTGAATTTCGTTCTGGTTCTTCCCGCGGCCCGAGGACGAGGCGTGGCGCGGGCCCTTATGGATCACGCAATTGCTGCGGCGCAGCAAGGTGGTTTCAGAATTCTTATACTAGAAACCTATTCGTGCCTCGTGGCCGCCCGCACACTATACCGAAATTACGGGTTCGAGGTTACAGAAGTCACAAAGGGATTGCAGCTATTTGGCCAAACCTTCGATCGGGAATTCTGGCAAAAAACCCTCTGACCTCAGGCGCGCCTTTCCAAAGTGGCGATGCCCAGAACATCCAGAACTTTCGCCTCAATGTGTTCGGCATTCATCGCGGCAACAGCGTACATATCGTCTGGGTTTGCCTGATCGATAAAGATGTCAGGCAGGACCATGGATCGGAATTTCAGACCGTGATCGAACACGGCCTCATCGGCCAATAGCTGTGCGACATGGCTACCGAAGCCACCAACAGCGCCTTCTTCTATCGTGATCAGTGCCTCATGATCTGCGGCCAACTGCAGGATCAGTTCGCGATCCAAGGGCTTGGCAAATCGGGCGTCTGCAATTGTCGGCGTTATGCCCTTTGCTGCAAGCGCTTCTGCCGCCTTCTGAACTTCGGACAGGCGTGTTCCGAAGGACAAGATCGCGACCTTGCGGCCCTCTTGAATCATACGACCCTTGCCAATTTCCAGCACTTCACCACGCTCTGGCATCTCAACACCAACGCCTTCGCCGCGTGGATACCGAAACGCGATCGGCCCAGAATCATGCGCAGAGGCAGTGGCGACCATGTGAACCAGTTCGGCCTCATCTGCAGCGGCCATAACAACCATTCCCGGCAGGTTGGACAGATAGGCAACGTCAAATGATCCGGCATGGGTCGCCCCGTCGGCCCCAACCAGCCCGGCACGGTCAATGGCAAAGCGCACTGGCAGTCGTTGAATGGCTACATCATGCACGACTTGATCATAACCGCGCTGCAAAAACGTCGAATAGATAGCGCAGAAGGGTTTCATCCCGCCCGCGGCCAAACCCGCACAGAAGGTCACCGCGTGTTGTTCGGCAATGCCAACGTCAAAACAGCGTTTGGGAAATCGTTCGGCAAAAAGGTCCAATCCCGTGCCATCGGGCATGGCCGCTGTGATCGCAACAACCTTGTCATCCTCCTCGGCCTCCCGGATTAGGGCCTGGGCAAAAGTTTTTGTATAAGAAGGGGCATTGGAGGGCGCTTTGCGCTGCTCCCCGGTGGACACATCAAACGGCGCACGCGCGTGCCCGCGATCAGCATGGCCTTCCGCATGGCGAAAGCCTTTGCCCTTCTTAGTGATCGCGTGGATCAGAATGGGCCCATCTGCGCGCGCTTTGACGGTTCGCAGTACTGAAACCAACTGCTCCATGTCGTGCCCGTCAATCGGGCCAACATAGGAAAACCCGAGCTCTTCGAACAATGTCCCGCCGACCGTCGCAGCCTTGAGCAATTCTTTGGCGCGACGGGCACCCTCTTGGAAGGGTTCCGGCAGCAGGGACACGGCCCCTTTGGCAGCAGCCTTGAATTCCTGAAATGGTGCGCCAGCATAAAGGCGCGACAGGTAGGCAGACATGGCGCCGGTGGGCGGTGCGATCGACATTTCATTGTCGTTCAGGATTACGATCAGACGCTTGCCCAGATGTCCGGCATTGTTCATCGCTTCAAAAGCCATACCGCCGGAAAGTGCGCCATCGCCAATCACTGCGATAGCGTCACCCAGACCATGTTCCGGTGCGCCGCCCAGATCACGGGCCACCGCAAAGCCAAGCGCCGCCGATATGCTTGTGGAAGAATGCGCCGCGCCAAATGGGTCATATGGCGACTCGCTGCGCTTGGTAAAACCAGAGATCCCGCCCTTTTTTCGCAAAGTCGGCATCTGATCCCGCCGACCTGTCAGAATCTTATGCGGGTAGCATTGATGGCTTACGTCCCAGATCAGTCGGTCTTTTGGAGTGTCGAATATCGCATGGAGCGCGACCGTCAGCTCAACAACACCCAGACCAGCGCCCAGATGCCCACCTGTTTTACTAACCGCAGCGATCGTCTCTGCCCGCAACTCATCGGCAACCCGGCGCAGTTCTGACACTGACAGACCACGCAAATCGGCCGGGGACTTGATCCGGTCAAGATGGGGCGTTTCTGGGTGGTCGGTCATTCCAATTCTCCGGCTTAGGCCGTCTTTACTGATCCCGCGCGATAACGTAGCGCGCCAATTCCTTCAAGACGAGCGCGGCGTCGCCAAAGGGCTCCAACTCGGCCTCAGCTTCTTCAATCAGCGCCTTGGCACGGGCTTTGGCGCCATCCAACCCCAAAAGCGATACGAAAGTGGCCTTGCCGGCGTCAGCATCCTTTCCCAGACGTTTGCCGGCTTTTTCGGGATCACCCTCTACATCCAAAATGTCATCCGCAATCTGAAAGGCAAGGCCAAGGGCCCGAGCGTATCGCCGCAGCGGCGCAGTATCTGCACCGCCGAGCATGGCCCCCGCGACCGCAGGCCATTCAAGCAAGGCGCCAGTTTTGTTGCCCTGCAACTCGGTTATTTCCGCAAGTGACAAGGGAATGGAGGCTGTTTCAGCGGCCATATCCTGCGCTTGCCCCAATACCATTCCCTGTGGCCCGGCCGCACGCGCCAAAGACAATACCAGCTCAGAGCGCAACTCGGCAGAGCCTGTCTTGGGATCGGACAAAAGCTCAAAAGCAAAGCTTTGCAAACCATCTCCGACCAGAACCGCCGTCGCCTCGTCCCATTTCTTATGAACTGTCGGCTGGCCGCGCCGCAGATCGTCGTCATCCATGCAGGGCAGATCGTCATGCACAAGGCTGTAGGCGTGAATGCATTCCACGGCCGCCGCCGCCTGCATCGCCGCATCTGGATCACCGCCGGTTACGCGGGCCGATTCAAGCACAAGAAACCCCCGCAGACGTTTCCCGCCCGAACTGGCATAGCGCATGCCCTGAGCCACTGTGCCGTCGCCCAATCCTTGCATTGCGGTGGCCAAATAGGTGCCAATCGCGTCCTGCGCGTTTTTCAATTCCGATTTGAACAAGAATCAGAGCCCTTCGACCGGCGTCGCCCCTGCGGGCTGACCATTGGCATCAAGCGTGATTTGCGCGACTTTTTCTTCGGCTTCTTTTAGCTTGGCCTCACAACGAGCTTTCAAGGCTGCGCCGCGCTCATAAAGCTTGATCGAATCTTCCAAAGCAACGTCACCGCGATCCAATGACGAAACAACGGTTTCTAATTCGCGAATGGCTTCTTCAAAGCTCATCTCTTCAATGGGTTTTGGGTCGCTCATTCGCCACGCTCCGTCAATTCTTTGGGTTCACGCCCTTCAGGCGCCGCAGTCGCGCGATCATACTGGTCTTTTTCACCAGATGCCATGCGGGGATTTCAGGCCTCGCTAAGCGTCAGAACATGGACTGCTGCCGCCTCGGCCAGCGCAAACAAATCATAGCCCCCTTCAAGAGAGGACACCACGCGACCTGCGCAGACATCTGCCGCCACCTGGCAAATCTCGCGGGTCAGCCACGCAAAATCTTCGGTCGACCAGTTGAGGTTTGCCAATGGGTCATCGGCATGGGCATCAAACCCCGCCGAAACGAGGATCAGTTCTGGTGCATAGTCACGTAATTTGGGAAAAATCCGGCTGCCATATATCTGCCGCATAACCTCTCCACCAGACCCAGGATCAAGCGGAACATTGATGATATTGCCATAAACGCCTTGCTCATGGGTCGCGCCACTGCCCGGATATAGCGGCATCTGATGAGACGAGATAAAAAGCGTTCTTTCTTCATCCCAAAGCAATTCCTGCGTCCCATTGCCGTGATGCACATCGAAATCAAGGATGGCAACGCGATTTAGACCGTGGCGTTCCAGCGCGTGTTTGGCGGCAATCGCAACTGAGCCGAACAGGCAAAACCCCATCGCCCGCGAGGCTTCCGCGTGGTGGCCGGGTGGACGCGTGACAACAAATGCGTTTGTAGCTTCGCCAGAAAGCACCGCATCAACGGCGGCTAGGTTTCCGCCGACGCCGCGCAACGCGGCCTCCCAAGTGCCGGGCGACATCGACGTGTCGCCGTCAAGTTGGATCATGCCGGCGCTCGGCGCTGCATTTCGAACCGCGTCCACATAGGCTTTGGGATGGGCCAAAGTCAGGTCGGCCATCTCGGCCATAGGGGCGGTTCTTCTGAGCAATGTGGAAAATTCGGGCGCAGACAGGGCTGCGTTAATTGCCTCTAACCGGGCTATTTGTTCGGGATGGCCGGGCGGCATCACGTGATCCAGACCGGCATCATTGGTCATCAGTAAGGTTGTCATCGTTAATCCGGAGCCAACATATACCCCGCGCCGCGCACTGTCTGCAGATAGCGAGGCTGTTTAGGGTCAGTTTCAATTTTGCGGCGTAGACGCGTGATTTGCACATCGACAGCGCGTTCCTGGCTTTGCGCGGGCCCACCCCCCTTGTCACGACCAAGATCTTCGACCAATTGCGCCCGGCTGACCGGTTCGTTCGGGCAGGCCGAGAAGATGCGCATCAGGGCGGCCTCGGTTGCGGTCAGCCGCACTGGGGTTTCTCCCTGCCACATCTCGCCACGCTCAAGGTCATATCGGATCGGGCCAAGATGCAGCATTTTGGGCGCAGACGCCGCATCCGATTGCGCGGGCACCCGCCGCAAGATTGCGTTGATTCTTAGCAGCAATTCCTTTGGCTCAAACGGCTTGGGAAGGTAGTCATCGGCCCCCGCCTCAAGCCCGGCAATCCGGTCGCTCGCCTCACCGCGCGCTGTCAGCAGCAAAATTGGCGTCGCGATCTCTGCGCGCAGCTCGCGGGTCAGTGTTATGCCATCTTCACCCGGCATCATCACATCCAGGACGATCAGGTCGAACTCCAGCCCGCCAAGCAAGCGCCGGGCATGGGCCGCATCCCGCGCGGCGCTGACGATAAACCCGTTGCGGATCAGGAATTTTTGCAACAGCCCCCGAATGCGTTCATCGTCATCGACAATCAAAAGATGCGCGGCGGGTTCATTCATTTGGTGCACTCGGTGGTGGCGATGTAGTGATGCTTCAATTCAGGGTCCATCATTTGCTCCAACACCGTACGAAAGCCCGAGACCGCCTCGGGACCTGCGGCGCGATAGGCCGCGCGCATGCGAACCCGCTGTGCCTCGGATAATTCACGCTCTAGGTTTACTCCTGCTTCGGTCAAATACAAATGCCGTTCACGTTTATCGCGGGTTCCCACACGGCTATCGACCAGCCCATCCTGCACCAAAGTCCGCAAAACACGGTTCAGAGATTGCTTGGTAACGCCCAGGATGGCCAGCAGGTTGTTCACCGTCGTACCCGGGCTGCGATTGATGAAGTGAATCGCGCGGTGATGCGCGCGACCATAGGCGTAGTTTTCCAAAATCCGGTCTGGATCTGCCGTAAAACCACGATAAGCAAAAAACATCGCTTCGATCCCGCGCCTGAGCTGCTCATCGGTTAGGAAAAGCAAGCTTTCTCCGCTGGTTGGCGTATTTTGCGCACCCCTGTCGGCCATCACATCTCTCTTCATCGCTGATCCCTGGAAAGCAGCTTATGTCAGCCTTGTTGACTTTCCAAGAATCAATTGTTACCGATTGCCCGATTTTGTGAAACTTTATGTCCGGTTCGGCCATAGTTTACGCAACAAATGGAAATCTCACGCACCCTTTAGGCGAAGGATACGGGCAATGAGCGCTGCATATGACGACCGCGACGGAACAATCTGGATGGATGGCAAACTGATCCCATGGCGGGATGCAAATGTCCATATCCTGACCCACGCCATGCATTACGCGTCATCCGTGTTCGAAGGCGAGCGCGCCTATAACGGCAAAATTTTCAAGTCCGTTCAGCATTCCGAGCGGCTGAAAGCCTCGGCCAAGATGATCGACTTTGAAGTGCCCTATTCGATCGAGGAAATCGAAAAGGCTAAATATGACGTGTTGGCCGCCAATGGCTGGACCGACGCCTATGTGCGTGTTGTTGCCTGGCGCGGCGCGGGCGAAGATATGGGTGTGGCCTCAGCCAAAAACCCGGTACGCATGGCAGTCGCAGCGTGGGAGTGGGGCGCTTATTACGGCGACGCAAAAATGAAGGGCGCCAAGCTGGATATCTCCAAATGGAAACGTCCCAGCCCGGAGACAATCCCAAGCCATGCCAAAGCCGCCGGCCTCTACATGATCTGCACCATGTCCAAACACGCGGCAGAGGCCAATGGCTGTTCAGACGCGATGATGTTCGACTATCGCGGTTACGTGGCCGAGGCGACAGGCGCCAACATGTTCTTTGTCAAAGATGGCGAAGTTCACACACCGAAGCCCGATTGCTTCCTAAACGGCATTACTCGCCAGACTGTTATCGAGATGCTGAAAGAGAAGGGTGTGACTGTTCACGAACGTCACATCATGCCGGAAGAGCTGGAAGGGTTCGAACAGTGCTGGCTAACTGGCACAGCCGCAGAAGTGACCCCAGTGGGTCAAATTGGCGATTACAAATTCGAAGTTGGTGCCATGGCACGCGATATCGCCGAAAGCTACGAGAAGCTCGTACGCGAATAAAAATTGACTAAAAATGTAGATAGGCCCCGTACCTAGAAAGGTAACGGGGCCTTTTCTTTGTGCTCTGCCGCCCATCCGTTTGGTTTGTAGTCCCCGACGGAGCGGACTGGGTGGGGGCAAGAAAACCGCTCCGTCGGGGCGAGACAATGCTCGTCACTACAAGAACCGTTATCCACTTTGGATTGGGCGGGATGAGGGAGGGGCAAGGGCATTGCAGCGACAGTTTCGGGGCAATTCCAAGGCGTGGCTTGATTTGGCGAAAAAACGGGGTCAATCTGACATGCAATGGTGATGCATTTTCAGCCCTCGGGCCCCGCAGGATCGACCGAACAGGTGGCTTTCCACCGTACCGAACTGGGTGTCATCCTAGGCCTCTATGGCCGCATGGTTGCGGCAGGGGAATGGCGTGACTACGGGATTTCCTACCTGCGCGACGTTGCCGTGTTCTCAATCTTCCGTCGCACGGCCGAGTTCCCAATCTATCGCATCGAAAAACGCCCGAAGCTGCGGGACCGGCAGGGCCAATATGCGGTTATCGGCATGGACGGGCGCATCCTGAAACGCGGCCATGATTTGCGGATTGTTCTGAGAGTCCTAGAACGCAAACTGATCCGAGCAGTTGAATAACCCTATCAGTCCAAGCGTCGTTTGGCTGTAATTGGGCCGTCGCCTGCATCTTCAATCCGCACGACAACATCCTCCAACGGTTCATAGGCCACCGCCATATGGCTGGCATTTGCATGTAACAGCATGGTCTCGCTTGCCATCAGGCCGACATGCCCTTTCCAGAACACCAGATCGCCCCGGATCAATGGCTCGCCATGGTGCAGTTCGCGCCCCAAAGCTTCTTGTTGGTCGCTGTCACGGGGGCAGTCGATGCCGCAGGCAAGGCACGCCATCTGTACAAGACCAGAGCAATCGATACCCCACCGGCTGTTACCGCCCCATAGATAGGGTGAGCCAAGAAAAAGATCTGCAACCCCGATGACATCGCCGAACCGAGCCTTGATTTTTTGCAGGTGCGGGCGCGGGATATAGTGGCCGGTGTGGATACGGAAATGTGATGTCGTTTCGCCAACAACGCGAACGGGCGAGCCGAAAAAGATGGAAACTTCGGGTGGCGCCTTCAATTCGGCCTTTGGGTACAAATGCGTGGCTGGTGCGGTCACCCAATGAGTTGGTTCTTCGGGTGAGGCCAGCGCGCCAGACAGGATATACCCGACCTGCCCGTCGCGGTCGGCTTGTCCGAAAGCGAAGCCGTCGTAGCTTTCCAACACCAGGAAAGTCTCACCAAATAACAGCTGACTGACCCGCGCGCCGCGTGGTTTGTCGGTGATATTGGCCATCGGCTGATGCACCATCATCCGCCGGCCTTCGACAAACTTCTCCGCCTCGACCTCACCTTGCATCGAGATATGGGCCACACGGCCATTGGACGGGGTCAACCGGGGATCGGTCACAGGGACAGAACCTTGTGCAATGCTTGATAGATCGCGCGCGCGCCCTGACCAGCGCCGCCTTTCGGCCTGCCCGGTGCCGGTGATGGCTGCCAGCCATATATGTCGAAATGCGCGTAGCGCTGTCGGCGTGCAAACCGGCGCAGAAACAGTGCCGCCGTGATCGACCCTGCGAATCCTCCCTTGGGCGCGTTGTCCAAATCTGCGATTCCGGGTTCAATCATCTCCTCGTACGGGTCATGAAACGGCATACGCCAAACAGGGTCTGCCAAGGCATGTGCTGCCTCGGCCAATGCGATCGCGGTTGCTTCGTCATCGGTGTAGAACGGAGCCAAATCCGGGCCAACCGCGACCCGCGCGGCGCCCGTCAATGTCGCCATAGAGATCAACAGATCCGGATTTGCCTCGCTGGCGAAGGTTAGGGCATCAGCCAGAACCAAGCGCCCCTCGGCATCCGTGTTATTGATCTCGACCGTCAGGCCGCTGCGGCTGCGCAAAATATCACCGGGTCGAAAAGCGTTGCCGGAAACCGCGTTTTCAACTGCCGGGATCAATACACGCAGTTGCAGATTCAGGCCTGCGCTCATGATCATCCGGGCAAGGCCAAGGACCGTGGCCGCGCCGCCCATATCCTTCTTCATCAACCCCATTGACGCGCCAGGTTTCAGGTTTAGGCCGCCAGTATCAAAGCAGACACCTTTACCGACCAGCGTCAGGGTCGGCCCCGACGCACCCCAAGCCATCTCAATAAGCCGTGGCTCAGCCTCTGCTGCGCGACCCACCGCGTGGATCATCGGAAAGTTTTTCATCAGCAGGTCTTCACCGCGGATGACCGATACGCCGGCGCCAAATTCGTTGGCCAGCTCAAAAACGGCGGCCTCCAGCGCGTCGGGACCCATGTCAGACGCGGGTGTATTGATCAGGTCACGGGTCAGAAACTCCCCTGCCGCGAACCGCTCAAGGCGTGCCGCGTCAATTCCTTCTGGTGCAATCAGCCGCGACTTTGGGGCCGGCGCCGTCGCATATGTGTCGAACCGGTATCCATCCAGCAAAAATCCGAGACCGATATCCGCCTTTTCCACATCAGATTTCGTGAAAGGTGAAGAATACAGCCCCGCCGGGAGCTGCGCCAAAGCCGCCCCTAAGCCAAAGCGCTGGCGTCGCCTTTCCTTCCGCGTGCCACGCCCCAACAATACGCGCGCAATCGTACCATCAGAGGCAGGCAAACAACAGGTTTTGCCATAGCCCGCAGAGAAGCCAGATGCCGAAGCCCAAGTGGCCTGCGCATCTGTCAAAGAAGCCAGGCATTGCTCAAGTCCGTCGCTGTCACACAAAATGACAGGAACGGCCGATTTATCAGCGGGCGAAAAGCGTCTGGTCATGATCATCCATCATTTGCTGCACCGCGCCAACCTAACGTTGCTGGCGGATGCTGCAAGCCAGATCAGCCAGACATGTCCTCCAGATCCCAAATTGCATGAATCGACCGATCCCCTACCCGCGTCAGACGCGCATAGGTTGCCGATATCGCAACCTCATCGCCCGAATCCAGACAGGTCAGAACGTCTTCTGCGACTCGCGCCAGCGTTGCCATCCCGATGCGGCGTGACGCCACTTCGATCCGACGCACCGGACCGTTTAATTCGGCGCGCTGTTTTCGCGGATTGAACCTTTCGATCAACTGCAAGTTATCGCTGATCACGCGCAGGGCTCGGGCCACCTCCCGTTCTGCGCTGATTTCACCAATTTCAGAACAAAGGTGTTCCAAAGTGTCTGGATTGAACCGGGCGGGTTCATCCAGCCGTAAAACGGTTATGTACTGCTCCATCGCTCACTCCAATTCCGCCCCCAACGGATTTGGCAAACCTGCGGCGACAAGCTGAACAAAGGGTTAGGGCGTGTCGGAAAAAAAGCTCGATATTTCGAGGAATGCAGCCTATTCAGTGCGTCAGACTACAAGAGGGACACCTATGCCACACGCAACGCCCCTGCCGGACTACCTGGTCCGCCGCTACAAAAGCTGGAAGGCAACTCAATTCTCTGACAACGCTGCCTGGTACCGGCGTTTGGCCGAAGAGGGACAGCACCCTCGCGCGATGCTGATCTCATGCTGCGACAGCCGTGTGCATGTCACATCCATCTTCAGCGCCGAAGCGGGAGAGTTTTTTATCCACCGCAATATTGCCAATCTCGTGCCACCCTATGCGCCCGATGGCGATCATCACGGCACATCCGCGGCTGTCGAATACGCTGTTAACTCTTTGAAAGTAGCTCATATTGCTGTTCTGGGGCATTCTGGCTGCGGCGGTGTGAACGGATGTATTCAGATGTGTTCTGGCCACGCGCCCGAGCTGGAGGAAAAAACCAGTTTCGTGGGCAGGTGGCTGGATATCTTGCGCCCGGCCTGCGACTCCACCTCCGAGATCGAGAACCCAGAGGCCCGGCAAACCGCCGTCGAAAAGCAAGGCGTCGTTGTGTCGATCCAAAACCTGATGACCTTTCCATTCATCGCCGAAGCTGTGAAAGACGGACAACTCAGCCTGCACGGACTTTGGACAGATATTGCGACCGGGACACTGGAAACCTGGGATCCGTCCTCTAAATCCTTCCTAAAAGTGTAAGGATTTTTCGCGGACAGGGCCGCGACATTTTGGAAGCTGAGGGGCTAAATGGACCAGATCATCGCTTTGGCGGCAGAAAATCTGCTGTCTCCAATCATTTTGTTTTTTGTTCTGGGATTTGCGGCCTCTGTCGCGCGCTCGGACCTTTCCGTGCCAGAGGCCGTGGCCAAAGCGATGTCGCTATACCTGCTATTCGCCATTGGCTTCAAAGGCGGGGCGGGCGTGGCCGAACACGGGTTGGATCAAACCCTGATCCTGTCACTCGTGGCGGGTGTTTTGTTGTCCTTCACGATCCCGGTTGTCGCATTCTACTTGCTGCGCGTGATGTCTCGCCTTGATGTCACTAACGCGGCAGCAGTAGCAGCGCATTACGGTTCGATCTCGATTGTGACCTTCGTTGCCGGGTCCTCGGTTTTGCAAAGTGCCGGGTTGGCAAGCGAAGGCTTCATGGTCGCCGTTGCCGCATCGATGGAGGCACCTGCGATTTTGGTCGCCCTTTGGCTGATTGCCAAGAACGGTCCGGGCGAAGGCCAGCGCATGGATAGCGCCTTGATGCGTGAGATCATGTTAAACGGTTCAATTGTTCTGCTGGTTGGTTCCTTCCTGATCGGTGTCATCACCGGCGCCGATGGAATGGCCAAGATCGAAAGCTTCATAGTTGCGCCGTTCCAGGGCGTTTTGTGTCTGTTCCTGTTGGATATGGGCTTGGTCGCTGGACGTGGCCTTCGGTCATCGAAGGGTGTGCTGACGCCCGGCCTGTTGGCCTTCGGTGTCGTAATGCCCCTGATTGGTTCCCTTTTTGGTTTAGCAGCCGGTCTGCTAATCGGCCTGACCCCCGGCGGCACTACTTTGTTCATGATATTGTCCGCCTCAGCCTCATACATCGCAGTGCCCGCCGCGATGCGGGTGGCACTGCCGGAAGCCAATCCATCGGTTTACCTTACCCTTTCCTTGGGGGTTACTTTCCCATTCAATCTAACGTTGGGCATCCCAATTTATCTGGCCATTGCCCGTGCCGCGACAGGAGGCTGATACGATGCAGACCCATACCGCAAAACGCGTAGAGATTATTATCGAAGCCGTAATGGAGTCGCGCCTGACTGACGCGCTGCGCTCTGCCGATGTGACGGGCTACACTATTTTACCTGTGCGCGGTGGATCAGGCCGTTCTGGCGATTGGAGCCGCGCTGGACAAGTCAGCCGCGCCGGTGGCATGTCCTGTGTTGTCTGCATCATCCGCGAAGAAAAGCTGGATGGATTGCTTGAAGCCGCGTTTTCAGTCGTTGACCGCCATATCGGAGTGGTCACAGTGACCGATTGCCAGGTTTTGCGCGCCGAGCGTTTCTGACCCAAGCCGCGACAGATTTGTGATAAACTAACCCTCATTCATTGAGTGAGGATTATCCCAATGCGTTTATTGAAGAGATTGATTGTTGGCATTCTGGTGATTGTCATCATTGCCGCTGCCGCCGCGTACATTCAGCCACGCCACGTGATCGTTGAGCGCCAAATTAGCATAGCCGCGCCACCAGAAGACGTTTTCCCATTGGTTAACTCCCTTCAACGTGGAACAGAATGGTCCCCCTGGGCCGAACGCGATCCAGACATGGAGGTCAGCTTTGAGGGCCCCGAAGAAGGCGTCGGCAACATCATGAGTTGGGCATCTGAGGTCGATACCGTTGGCAGTGGCCGACAGGAAATTGTCGAAAGCGTCGAAAATGAGCGTGTGGAAACCGCGCTGGATTTCGGCGGCATGGGGGCTGCAAGGGCGTGGTTTATTCTGGAGCCAGCAGGCAATGGAACCAACCTGACCTGGGGCCTTGATGCCGATATGGGGAACAACCCGATTGGTCGTTGGATGGGCCTGATGATGGATGGGCTTGTCGGGGCCGATTACGAAGCAGGTCTGGCCAATATCCGGGCGCTGGCCGAGGCCGAAAGCTGACGGCGGGTTTTCCTACCTTTGCAGGACCCCTGCGATTTGGCAGGGTGGTGCAACTGCAACGGGTGCAAAGGCGATCCTACCCATGACCACAATACTGGCCAACATCATGGCGACCGCCATTGAACTATTGGCGCGCACCGTCACGGCGGTGCGTGGTATTTGGGACGGTGTCGAACCAGTTGCAACGCAACGCATCTATTTTGCCAACCACACCAGCAATGGCGACTTTGTTCTGATCTGGACGGTTCTGCCGCCCAACCTGCGCAAACGCACCCGCCCTATTGCCGCCGCAGATTACTGGCTGACATCCAAACTGCGTGCTTTCATCGGTCGTGAGGTGTTCAACGCAGTTTTGATTGACCGAAATCCAGAGACCCGCACAGACGACCCGATTAGTCAAATGATCGAAGCCACAGACGCCGGCAGTTCCTTGATCATCTTCCCCGAAGGCACTCGCAACTCCGGGCCTGAACCACTTTTACCCTTCAAAACGGGACTATTTCACTTCGCTACCCAACGCCCAGATATTGATCTTGTCCCAGTCTGGATCGAAAACCTCAACAACGTGATGCCGAAGGGTGAAGTCATCCCTCTGCCCCTGATTTGTACTGTGAAATTCGGCACTGCTATGCGCCTGCAAGACGGCGAAGAAAAAGAGGCCTTTCTGGCGCGCACTCATGCGGCCCTTTTGGCAATGGACGAACGGGAGATTGCCGCATGAGTGCCCCCATAGAGTTTGCTTTGCTGATTGGTGGAGTGCTTTGCGTTCTAATCTTGGCGTCCTTCGTTGCAGCAACTTTAAAGGCACGAATGGACCCGGATGGAACCGATCCGGTCATTGAAAACCTGATCGCCCGGATCAAGGCCTGGTGGGCGATGGTCGCACTTTTGGCCATTGCCATGCTCTTTGGCCGGGCAGGCGCGGTGACGCTATTTGCAATCTTATCCTTCGCCGCTATGCGTGAATTTCTAACGCTTACTGCAAAATCGAGGGCTGATCACTATGCTTTGGCGACGGCTTTTTTTGTCGTTCTACCCTTTCAGTATTACCTCATTTGGGTTGATTGGTACGGGCTGTATTCGATCTTCATCCCCGTCTATGCCTTCCTGTTTCTTCCGATCATCTCGGCGCTCAGGGGTGATACAGAGAACTTCCTGACCCGCGTTTCGGAAACACAATGGGGGCTGATGATCTGCGTCTTTGCAGCCAGCCACGTCCCTGCATTGTTGACCCTGCAAATTCCGGGGTTCGAAGGCAAATCCATCCTGCTGATCGCGTTTCTGGTGGTCGTGGTACAGGGGTCGGACGTTCTGCAATATGTCTTCGGCAAGCTCTTTGGCCGCACAAAAATCGCGCCGGTTCTGTCACCCTCCAAGACTTGGGAAGGGTTTCTGGGTGGGGTCCTGTCCTCCAGCCTGCTTGGCGCATGTTTGTGGTGGATGACTCCCTTTGCGTTCTGGCAGGCTTTCCTCATCTCGCTTCTGATCGCGATCATGGGGTTCTTTGGCGGGCTGGTGATGTCGGCCATCAAGCGTGACAAGGGCGTCAAGGATTGGGGCCATCTAATCGCCGGTCATGGCGGGTTCATTGACCGGCTCGACTCGGTCGTGTTCTCGGCCCCGATCTTCTTCCATGTCGTCCGGTTTTTTTGGTCAGCGGTATGAGCCTTTTGCGATCCAAAACCCTGCATGGCGCCGGCGGTTTCCTGTTGATGGGATCCTGGGCCGCCTTTGCCAACCGGTCTTACCCGATGCCTGCTCCGCTCATTGCTGGCCTTGTACAGGGCGCGATCACGGCCACGATCACGCTATTTCTGAAATCGATCATCGAAACCATATTTGGCCGGACCACAGGACCGTTACGGATCGCATTGCCGCCGCTTGCCGCCTTTCTGATCTCTCTGTGCCTACTAACCGTGATCCATTCGCTCGCTGGCACCCCCGCGCTGCTGGCAACAATCTCGGTTCCGCTGACCGTTTCGACCCTTTACGCCCTTCTCTACACAATAAACCTGAGCCGAAATGTCTGAACGCCGCCCCATCGCAAGCCGGGACACCAAACTGGCCAACCGCATCGCCCGCAATCTGGCAGAGCGTGGAACCTCGCCCAATCTGATTTCTCAATTCTCAATGGTTTTTGCTGGCTTGGCGGGCCTGTGTTTCGCCCTGTCCGCTCTCACATCCGGGCCGCTCTATGGGTTCCTGTTGATCGTCGCTGCCCTTGGGTGCCAATTTCGTCTGCTTTGCAACCTCTTTGACGGTATGGTTGCCGTCGAAGGCGGGAAGGGAGAGAAGGACGGCCCTTTTTGGAATGAAGCCCCCGACCGCGTCGCAGATCTTTTGATCTTGGTCGGCATGGGCTTTGGCGCGGGAAGCCTGGCGCTTGGCTGGGCCGCGGCCGCCCTGGCCATTGCAACGGCTTATGTCAGAGAGTTGGGCAGCGCACAGGGTTTGCCCGCAGATTTCAGGGGCCCAATGGCCAAACCGCAACGCATGGCGCTGACAACCGCGGCCGCCATGGTCGCGGCCTTTTTTCCATTGGTCTTGGGTTTGCCCGTTCTGGAGGTCGCGCTTTGGGCCATCGCGATCGGGGCCGGATTAACCACCATTCGACGTAGCATTACAATGATCGCAGCGCTCAAAGCGCGCTAGGGCCAGTCGGCCAGCTCATACCCCGCAGGCCAGGAAAGATCGACTTCAAGACGAATGGTCACTACCTCGCCGGGGTTAACAGTGACATCCCAGGCGGCGACACCTCGATTCCCATCCAGATCCGTTTCGTCAGGTTGTATGGACAGTCGCAACTCAAGTTCCAGATCCTCTTGCTCGGAAAACGGCAACGCGTAAATGATCCTGACGTCTTCGGCTGCATCTGATAAGTTTTCGACCCCGAACTCATAGACATAAGCTTGCGTTTCAGATCGCCGGATAATGCCCGCGTCGCCCTCGTTCCGAGACAGGTTTCGGAAGAAGACCGGCAAGTGCCGAAGTTGGCCAAAATCCATCTCGATCATCGCGCCGGGGGCAACAGAGCTCAGGCTGTCACTGCCAAGAAACGTCCCATCGCGGAAGAATTGAGTGCTCCACAGAAGCAGTGGCTCATCCGAGGTGTTTTCTGCACTCGCGCGCAAAATGGCGTGACCCGCAGAATACCTTTCGCGCGGCACGGCGATGTTGGAAAGCTCGACCTCGAAACTGAGCGGGGCAAGCGGGAAGACTGCAGGGCTGAGGTGGTTGATATCGTGAAGGCCGGGCAATTCTGCAAATTGGTTCAAACCTTCGGACTGAAATGATCCGGTCGCTGCTGGAATAACCACAGGCTCCAATACCGGCTCGGCATATCCGCCCAAACCCTCTTGTTCAGGATCCGGGGGCGGGATTTCCCGGATACGAACGGAATTTGCAAATGGGCTTCTGAGTTCCCGTCTCTCACCAAGGTTATGGGACGACAATGTCACAGCCACATCCCGCCAATTGTCGCCAAATTCCTGCGTCACAATCGTGTTGCGGTTAAAGGTCAGGGTACTGGTCTGGGTCGACAATGTGGCGAGCGTTTCTTCGGACCAGCGCCCGGTCCGTGAAATATAGGAAAGGTCAAAATTGACCTCCTCAGCAGCGGCAACATTTACTGGGACAACAAGAAAGAAACTCTCATGTTGCACGAAATCCAGCGGGCGGGTGGCCGCGAGGGTGTGTTCAGCAAGGGCCAGTGCTTGTCGGGCATCTGTGTGCGCTTCTGCAAGATCGTCCAGTTCCCTCTCAAGCGCGAGAATCTCTGCCGCAATGGGGGCCATTTCGGCCCTCAGCGTTGCGAGCATCTCGGAGACTGAACCAGCGCTTCCCTCCGGCAAACCGCTACCCGCGACACCGGCTAGAAAGCTTTGCTGCATGTCAAGGACGCTGAGGGCCGAGCGCGCCTCGGCAATAGTCCGGTCGATATCGGCGAGGGCCATTGCCGCCGAGGTAAGCGCCGCACGGGCTTCGGCCTGCTCGTCGGAGTCAAATAGCCCATCGACAAAAGGAACCGCCTCCATGTAGGACACGCCGCCCAAAACCTCGCCGTCGGGAGTCATCGCGCGCAAGCCCAATAAGTCGTCATTACTCGAGGCAGGCATTGCGATAAGCACGCGATGCGATCCTTCAGGAAGATCAATGGAGACCGGCCGAACAACCTCGACTGCGCTGTTGTAGAACGTCGCTTCGGCGACATCCGCCCTAACGAGAAAATCCTCGGCATGAGCGGAAAATGGAATGGCCAGCATGATGCCGAGCAGGAAACGCATGAAATACCTCTCAATCAAAGAACGAGTTACATCGCATAGTTGCATGGCTGATGTATTCGTCAATGACCTAACGCAAAACGCCCCGCTTTGGCGGGGCGTTCAGACTTTAAATATGCGGGTCGGCCTCAGCCCTTTTTGAGAACCCGCTTGCCTAGCGTTTCGGCGATCTGAACCGCGTTCAGGGCCGCGCCTTTGCGCAGGTTGTCGGAAACGCACCACAGGTTGATGCCGTTCTCGATTGTCGAATCCTGACGGATACGGCTGATGAATGTCGCGAAATCACCAACACATTCTACCGGGGTGACATAGCCGCCATCCTCGCGCTTATCGACAACCAGTATGCCCGGTGCCTGACGCAGGATATCCCGCGCTTCGTCTTCGTCCAGGAACTCTTCAAATTCGATATTCACGGATTCAGAATGCCCGACAAAAACCGGGACGCGCACGCAGGTCGCGGTGACCTTGATCGCGGGATCCACGATCTTCTTGGTCTCGGCGACCATCTTCCATTCTTCCTTGGTCGAGCCATCTTCCATGAAGACGTCGATATGCGGAATCACGTTGAAGGCGATTTGCTTGGGGTAGACTTTGGGCTCTTTTTCCTGACCCGGAACGTATTTGCCCTTGGTCTGATCCCACAGCTCATCCATCGCGTCTTTGCCCGAACCAGAAACCGACTGATAGGTGGACACAACAACACGTTTGATCTTGGCGCGGTCGTGCAAAGGCTTCAGCGCCACAACCATCTGCGCGGTCGAACAGTTGGGGTTCGCGATGATGTTCTTCTTGGCGTAATTATCCACGGCCTCGGGGTTACACTCTGGCACCACCAGCGGCACGTCGGGGTCATAGCGGTAGAGCGACGAGTTATCGATAACGACACACCCGGTCGCCGCGGCCTTGGGCGCGTATTTCTTGGTCGCGTCCGAGCCGATGGCAAAGAGAGCAATATCCCACCCCGTGAAATCGAATGTGTCGAGATCCTTGGTGGTCAATGTAGTGTCACCGAAGCTGCACTCGGTCCCAAGCGAACGACGTGACGCCAGAGCGACGATTTCGTCCACAGGGAACTGGCGCTCGGCCAGGATGTTCAGCATTTCGCGGCCCACGTTCCCCGTGGCACCGACAACGGCAACTTTGTAGCCCATAGTCCTTGGTCCTTTTTGTCTGGGAACAGCGCGCACATAGAGCAACTTCTTGCAAAGGAAAAGGTCATCCCGACAACCACACCAAGCCGTGTGGCAATTTGTGACCCATTGGCCTCAAATGGGAAACACTGGCCGCCGATTGTTCACGTCATTGCAGCTAAATTGCATCAAATTCTTGCTAGCATTGGGTCTGGGACATTGGACAGCGATTTGTGCATCAGAGGACGAGTGAGTGGGTTTAGAACTGATTTTGCCGGTAATGGCGGCCTTACTTGGCATGGCATTTTTGCTTGATGACGGGTCCGATGATTCCGATCCCCAAGCGACCCCTTCTGGTACACAGGGTGACGACAGTCTCACGGGCGGAAACGGCGATGATACTCTGTTGGGTTATGATGGCGGCGATACGATCACAGGCGGCGCCGGCGATGACCTCATTGTAGGTCATTCCGGGAGCGATTCCCTCTTCGGAGATAACGGTAATGATACGCTGAACGGTTGGGGTGCCCAGGATTTCATTTACGGTGTCGACGGAGACGACCTGATCGACGCCGGTCATGGTGACGATTGGGCTTGGGGCGGCAATGGAAATGACACCCTCATTGGAACAGATGGAATCAACCGTTTGTTTGGCGAAGGCGGAGATGATGAACTCTTTGGGGGCGATGATACGGATAACCTGTTCGGGGGAGCCGGCGATGACACCCTCATCGGAATGGAGGGCGAAGATTATATCTTCGGAGGTGGGGGAGAGGACTCCGTTTCGGGCGGCGATGGAGACGATCTTCTGAAAGGCAATGCGGGACATGACGTCATTGAAGGTGGAAATGGCAATGACAAAATAACCGGTGATGAAGGCGAAGATACAATTTATGCAGGAGACGGCGACGACACCGTATATGGCCATCTCTGGTATTCATCCGGCCTGACGCCTGACACGATATTTGGTGGCGGCGGTGATGATTGTTTATACGGCGGAGACGTCGACGACAGCATTGACGGCGGCGATGGCGACGACTCAATTAACGGCAATTTCGGTGCCGACACAATCCATGGTGGAAACGGCGACGATGCCATTTCGCTATTCAACACGGCCGATGGCCTTGGATCGGTATTTGGCGGCGACGGAAATGACCGGTTTTATGTCTCCGGAAATGTTTTTGCTGCAGGTGAAAGTGGTGATGACCAACTACAGGCCGAGGGCGGTAGTCCGACATTAGATGGGGGCGACGGGGAGGACACGTTATACGGTGGCTTTTCCTACGTTGGCACATTGATAGGCGGCGATGGCGCGGACAGGTTTGTCATTGGGAATTCCGCACTGCAAAGCACCGCAGGATTTCCGACAATTTCAGATTTTGAACCAGGCGTAGATACTATTGGCGTTTCTTATCGGGTATCTGGCGATGACGTCGAAATCTCGCCCGAGTTTCGCGAAAGCGCTGATGGGAATGCTGTCGAATTGCTTTTAGATGGCGAAATAATTCTCCGGCTCGACGGCATCACTCTCGATGATGATATCGACATCCAAATCGGGGTGTATCTCTCTTATTCTGAAGAGACTGAAATCACCTATACCGCATCCGGATTTGAGAGCGGGTTTAGTACAGGCAGCAGCAACGACGAGATTTTCGGGTCAGATCGAGGGGAAGACATCCGCTCTGGATATGGGGACGATGTGATCTTCGCAGGTGCAGGCGACGATACCATCGATGCAGGTGATGGTTCGGATTCGATTAATGGAGAAGCTGGCAACGACTTGATATTTGCCGATACTGGCGACGATACCGTCGATGGCGGAGACGGGGACGACACGATCGCAATTGTTCGGGGAGCCGATGTAGTTACAGGCGGACCCGGAACGGATGATTTCCATATCGACATCAATTTATCTAGTGAATTGGCGGCGATCACTGACTTCTCCCCCGAAACAGAGACACTCACCTTTTATGAGAACGTGCCAGATGGCGGGACCTTGTCCATGATTCAGTATGCGGATGCCACCGACGGGTCTGGATTGATTGTCAGTTTAATGGATGCGCAAGGGGAAGTAATTGAAGCCGTCCTTTTGCAAGGACTATCAACAGCCAACACAATCCAGGCTGATGTCGTCGACGGAAGGCTCTATGATCTGGACGATATTTCCGCGATATAGCCACTTCACCAAAAAACAATTTCCTTGACTTTTTCTGCAGGAACGAAGAGATGGCGTCGCAGGTCTGCCCGGCTGCGTGACGTATCATCTAGATCCAAGAGCAGCGGACCCCGATATCTTCACAGCCCCCTTCACGCAGGGTCTGACGGACGGAACGGCAATTTGGGAAATGTCCCGCCTTGCAGAGTTTCGCCGCACCCTCGCCCGCCCCGGACCGCCGGGGCGACGTTATTTGCACACCCGAGCGCGAACCCCGCGCCGGAAAGGAAGACTTTGTTCGATTTTGATATGCTCGGCCTGTCGCCGACCCTTCTGAAAGCCATCAAAGACGCTGGCTATGATACCCCAACGCCGATCCAAAATCAGGCGATTCCGCTGGCCCTGCAGGGCCATGACATCATGGGCCTTGCCCAAACCGGCACCGGCAAAACCGCTGCCTTCGGCCTGCCTTTGGTCGAGCACTTGATGCAAATTCCGGGCAGGCCTGACCCAAAAACGGTCAAAGCCCTCATTCTTGCACCAACCCGTGAGCTGACTAATCAGATTGCGGAAAACCTTAAGACCTACGTCAAAGGCTCAAAATTGCGGGTCGGCACTGTTGTCGGCGGTCAGTCCATCAACACTCAGATTCGCTTTCTTGCTCGTGGTATCGACATTCTGGTCGCGACGCCGGGTCGCCTGATCGACCTGATGGATCGCGGCGCAGTGCGCCTGAGCTCTGCCCAGTTTCTTGTTTTGGACGAAGCTGACCAAATGCTGGATCTGGGCTTCATCCATGCACTTCGCCGCATCGCGCCGGAACTGGGATCGCCCCGTCAGACCATGTTGTTTTCGGCAACCATGCCAAAACAAATGGAAGAGCTGTCATCGGCCTACCTGACCAATCCCCGCAAAGTTCAGGTATCACCCCCTGGCAAAGCGGCTGACAAAATTACGCAGTCGATCTTTTTTGTCGAAAAACCTCGAAAACCCCGCAAGTTGATGGAACTTTTGCGCCGGCACCCTGACACTCTGTCGCTGGTCTTTTCCCGCACCAAGCACGGCGCCGAGCGGCTAATGAAGCAGCTGGTAGCCGAAGGATTTGACGCAGCCTCGATCCATGGCAACAAGAGCCAAGGCCAACGCGATCGCGCAATTAAGGCCTTCAAGACCGGACAGACCAAGATCCTCGTAGCAACCGATGTTGCCGCACGTGGCATCGATATCCCTGATGTACGTACTGTCTATAATTTCGACCTGCCTGAGGTGCCCGACAACTACGTTCACCGGATCGGTCGGACGGCACGCGCCGGTAAAGATGGCGAAGCCATTGCTTTTTGTTCGGCCGAAGAGGTTGGGCTGCTGAAACAGATCGAAAAGGTAATGAAGAAGTCGATCCCAGTTGCAGGCGGCGAACGCCCCGAAGAAGTTCAGGCCCCTAAAAAAGGCCGAGGCGGGCCACGTGGACGTCGTCCGGGTGGTGGTCGCCCAAGCGGCAATACCGGGCAGAAACCCGCCAACAATAACGGCAATCGGCGCCGCAAGCCGCGCCGCAAACCAGCGGCTTAAAAATCATCCACTTCTCAGGGCCGCCGCGTGCGGCCCCTTTTTTGCCTAGGCCAAATGAGCGCCGCGTTTCCGCCATTGATTCGCCTCAATTGGCGAGGATCTGGCCTTTACTGTTTCAGGATTGGGGACTGTTTTCTGTGCCCGAGATTATTGTCTTGGAAATGGCAATTTGTTCCCTCTTTGCCCTTGGTACTCAAACATTGATCCTCTGTTAACCTTTTCAAAATTTTGCTTGGGGAGACGTGACTTATGGGATTTGAACTGCTTTTTCCGCTGCTATTGATTGGGCTCGGTCTGTCCTTCTTTGCTGATGGCTCAAACGACGACGACAATGGTGACACTGCGACCCCTCCTCCACCGCCGCCGGCTCCAGCAGGCGGACTCACATCGGGCGACGATCTGGCCTTCCTTGGTGCAGGCGATGACGACGCCTTTGGCGGGAGCGGGAACGACTCGATTTATGCAGGTCCGGGTATGGACACGGTCGACGGCGGAATTGGTGCTGACTTGTTGGGAGGCAGCACGGGTGATGATGATCTCGATGGCAATTTTGGCGCGGATACCGTGGACGGCGGATACGGCAATGACGACGTCATGGGTGGACCCGGCCCCGACATTCTGACCGGTGGATTTGGCAATGACGTGTTGGACGGAGAGCAAGGCGACGATCAGCTGGACGGTGAAGGCGGCGACGACACCCTGTTCGGCGGTGTAGGCTTTGACACGCTGACCGGCGGCGACGGGGATGATCTGGGCTACGGCGGCGCGGGTTACGATTCCCTTGATGGCAATGACGGCATGGATTCGCTCTATGGTGGTCCGGGCCTCGACACGATCATGGGTCAAGGTGGCGATGATTTCCTTGCAGGCGGCCCCGATGCTGACAGCATCGAAGGTGGTGATGGCGATGACCGCATTCTTGGCAACGATGGCGATGACATGCTGGCCGGGCAGGCAGGTGTTGACACCATTGACGGAAACGACGGCGATGATGAAATCGACGGTGG
The DNA here is from genome assembly GCA_947495575.1 of uncultured Nioella sp. Lineage (GTDB taxonomy): Bacteria > Pseudomonadota > Alphaproteobacteria > Rhodobacterales > Rhodobacteraceae > CANLZL01. The sequence continues at coordinate 369,731 of CANLZL010000003.1, forward strand.
CCCCGGCAATGATTTCCTGAACGGTAATGATGGCGGTGATGGAATTTTTGGCGGACCGGGCGACGATCTGATTAATGCTGGCAACGGGGATGACTTCATCGCTGGCGATGGCGGCGATGACACAATCAACGCCGGTGCCGGGGATGATTATATTGTCGGGAACACAACCGGAAATGACTCTGTTCGCGGCGGGGAAGGCAATGACCTGATCGAAGGCGGCGACGGTATGGACTCGCTCTATGGCGATGAAGACGATGACACGTTGTTGGGATATGGCAGCGCCGACACGATCTTTGGTGGGGATGGAGATGATTCCATCGAAGGTGGTGATGGCGATGACTTCCTAAACCCCGGCGACGGCATCGACACGGTCTTTGGCGGTGATGGAAATGACTTCATCGCAGCCGGTGGGGATGGCACCAATTTCGTAGACGGCGGCGCGGGCGATGACTTGTTCACTCTTGCTGGAAATGACACCGCAACCGGTGGCACTGGCGTTGACGAGTTTCTTGTCACCGGCGGCACAACAGGCACGGTGACGATCACCGACTTTGATCCGACCACAGAGACCATCGACCTCTATGTCGAAGTGGCTGCAGGGCCCGGGCCTACCCCTGCCCCGACTTACCAAGACAGCGCTGACGGGTCTGCCTTGGAAGTGGTGTATAACGGGAACGTTGTGATCTCACTTGAAGGTCTGACAACGGCCGATACGATCAACTTGGACCTCCGCCCAATTACGGCAGTCGCCTAATACAAACAGGGCCGGTCTGTATCCGCAGGCCGGCCCTTTGTCTTGCTGTAACTTCGATCAAACAGCGGCTTTGCGCATCTCTTCAAGGTAAATCTCGCGAATGCGAGGAACCATGTCGCCGACCTTGCCATCACCGACGGCTTTGCCATCGACCTCAACCACCGGCATTACAAAGGCAGATGCCGATGTAAAGAACGCTTCTTTCGCGTTTTGGGCTTCCTCGATGGTGAAGGGACGCTCCTCAACTTTGATTTGCGCCTCTTTGGCGAAACGCAGTACAGCCGCTCGGGTGATACCGTGCAGGATGTCATTGGACAGTTGGCGAGTGACGATGGTGCCTTCTTGAGTAACGATATACGCGTTGTTCGAGGTGCCTTCGGTCACATAGCCATCTTCAACCAACCACGCATCATCGCAGCCTTGAGCCTTGGCCATCATCTTGCCCATCGAAGGGTAAAGCAGCTGCACGGTTTTGATATCGCGACGACCCCAACGTTGATCGTCGATTGAGATGACCTTGATACCTTTCTGCGCGGCTGGATTGTCGGCCAGGCCCGGTTTGTTCTGCGTGAAAAGTACAACGGTCGCGGGCACATCGGCCGACGGGAAAACAAAGTCACGATCCGCATCTGCACCGCGGGTGATTTGCAGGTAGACCAGACCCTCTTCGATCTCGTTCAGCTTCACAAGCTCACGGTGGATTTCCAGCAATTCATCCATCGTGACCGGATGCGGCATATCCAGTTCGTTCAGTGATCGGGTCAGGCGTTTGGCGTGGCCTTCAAAGTCGATCAGCTTGCCGTCCAGAACCGAGGTTACCTCGTAGACGCCATCGGCAAAAAGAAAGCCGCGGTCGAAGATCGACACTTTGGCTTCGGTTTCGGGCAGGTATTCTCCGTTGACGTAAACGGTGCGGGTCATGGGACGGCCTCCTAAAAATCTTGAAGGGTTGTTGCCGATTGCGCCCCACAAAGAAAGGGAAAAAACCGCGCAGAGGCGGTTTGGCCTTGCCGATTTTTTCGGACTGGACAGATCGAAATGCAAAACATCGCCCGCATTGGTCGGGCGATGCTTACTTTTTGGTGAAACCGACGGGTCGCTTAGACCTCGCGCACGGCACCTTTTGCGGCGCTGGTGGTCAGCTTTGCATAAGCTTTGAGGGCCGTTGTCACTTTGCGTTTGCGTGGCGCGGCCGGCTCCCAACCTTTTGCATCCTGCGCGGCGCGGCGGATGGCCAGTTCCTCATCGGATACATCCAGATTGATCGAGCGGTTCGGGATATCGATGATAATCTTATCGCCATTCTGAACCAGCCCAATCGCACCGCCTTCGGCCGCCTCTGGTGAGACGTGGCCGATGGACAGGCCCGAGGTTCCGCCCGAGAAACGGCCGTCTGTCAGCAGCGCACAGGCTTTGCCAAGGCCCTTCGATTTCAGGTAGCTGGTCGGGTACAGCATCTCCTGCATCCCCGGCCCGCCGCGCGGGCCTTCGTAGCGAATGACCACAACATCGCCCTCTTTGACTTTGCCGGTCAGGATATCGCTGACAGCGTCATCCTGGCTTTCACAGACATGGGCTGTGCCGGTGAATTGCAGAATCGAGGCGTCGACGCCTGCGGTTTTCACGATGCATCCATCCAGTGCGATATTGCCAAAGAGAACAGCAAGGCCACCATCCTGGCTGAACGCGTGTTCCTTGGCCCGGATCACGCCACCTTCGCGGTCCGTGTCCAGTTCTTTGTAGCGGTTCGACTGGCTAAAGGCCTGCGTGGTGCGTACGCCGCCAGGTGCCGCCTTAAACAGGCTCTCGGCCTCGGGGTTATTGGCAACCTTGATGTCCCATTTTGCAATCGCTTCGCCCATGGTGCTGGAATGCACGGTGCTGGCATCGTTGTGCAGCAGGCCCGCACGACTGAGTTCCCCGAGAATCGAGAAGATACCGCCGGCCCGATGCACGTCTTCCATATGCACATTCGCCGTGTTGGGTGCGACCTTACAAAGGCAGGGCACTTTGCGGCTTAACTGGTCCATATCCTTCATGGTGAAGTCAACTTTACCCTCATGCGCAATGGCCAAAAGGTGCAAAACCGTGTTGGTTGACCCGCCCATGGCGATATCGAGGCTCATCGCGTTTTCAAAGGCGTCAAACGTCGCGATCTCCCGCGGCAACAGGCCTTTTTCTTCGCCTTCATAGTGGCGTTTGGCGATCTCGACAATCTTGCGACCGGCTTCAAGGAACAGGCCTTTGCGGTCCGAGTGGGTCGCCAGGGTGGAACCGTTTCCGGGCAAGGCCAGACCAAGCGCCTCGGCCAGACAGTTCATCGAGTTGGCCGTGAACATGCCCGAACAGGACCCGCAGGTGGGACAGGCGTTTTCTTCGATATGCTGCACTTGCTCGTCTGTGAATTTGTCATCAGCTGCGGCGACCATGGCGTCGACCAGGTCGACCTTGGTCAAATCGAGATCTTCCAGCTCGATTTTACCGGCCTCCATCGGGCCGCCAGAGACGAAGATCGCGGGGATATTGAGGCGCATTGCGGCCATCAGCATACCCGGCGTGATCTTGTCACAGTTCGAGATACAGACCATCGCATCGGCGCAATGGGCGTTGACCATATATTCGACCGAATCCGCAATCACCTCGCGGCTCGGCAACGAATAGAGCATGCCGTCATGGCCCATCGCGATGCCGTCATCGACTGCTATCGTGTTGAATTCCTTGGCAACTCCGCCTGCCGCCTCAACCTCGCGCGCGACCATCTGGCCGAGGTCTTTCAGGTGCACGTGACCCGGCACAAACTGCGTAAAGCTGTTCACAATCGCAATAATCGGCTTATCCCAATCGCCATCGGTCATGCCGGTGGCACGCCAAAGGCCACGGGCCCCGGCCATGTTGCGTCCGTGTGTCGTCGTGCGTGAGCGGTATCTGGGCATCAGCGGTCCTCCTGTCGAGCGGTTGTTATGTAGCGCAGGTCGGGGGCGAGGACCATATCACCACGACCGATTTTCGCGGCTTATCTGCGGGAACTGACATTAGGGGAAATGACACTTCTGTCATTTATTAATGACGCTTATGTCACGTCTTGTTAACGACCCCCGCCTCGCCCCACAGACCCACAAGGGTCACGCCACCCGCGCCGCAATCCTGTCTGCCGCCAGGACGCTTTATGCGTTCGAGGGGCCAACGGCGGTCACAATGTCCCGCATCTGTCGGCGCGCGAAAATGCAGCGCCCGGCGGTCTATCGCTACTTCCCGGATGCCAGGGCGGTTTTGGCCGAAGTGGAGGAGGCAGCTATCCGCAAAATTGGCGCGCTGACCGTGGATCGCCGGTATGAGCCCGGCCCGCGACGCTTAAAACGGTTCGTATCGGATATGTGTCATCGATGCTTTTCCGAGCGAGAAACGGCCCGGTTGATCACCATGCTGTGGCGAGAACGGCAAGAGGTCCGCCACTTGTTAGACGGGCCAATTCGCGCCGACCTGCGGGCAATGGGCCGAGAGAGTGCCAATCTGGACGCTAAAGTGATGGCCGCAACGATGATTGGTGTCATGGACGCGATGCTGCTTAGGGAGATCGGATTGGGAGATTTGGATGCGGCGGTGACAAGATTTTTACGCTTAGTGGCAAAATTGTAAGATTAGTTTTCTTGAAAATGTATACCGTAGTACACACATAAATCATATGGAATATGTAAGCATCATCTCAGACGTGGTTTCAGCCCTTGCAACAGTTGTGGCAGCGGGCTTTGTCATTGGAATCTTTCTTTACAACAAGAAACAACAGCAGTTTGATTTTCTTGAACAGTCCTTTGACGTCCTACAACGAATAAATGAAAAGGCGCTTGAAAGCCCAGAGCATTCATTGGCCGCAGTTCTTTCGGGAAATCCTAACGATAAGACGACCAAGGAAGATGCATTTATCGTTTATTTCCATTATATGCGGATAAACCGAATTTTTCGTGCGTTTGAGTATTGCAACGGCGGATTCATTACAAAGGAGCAAAGAGATCGAATTTGCTCACCCGCGATACCAACCCTTGTGCCTATTTTGGACAAATTGCCTGCAATTTTGGAGCGCGGTTACCCAGCTGGGGATAGTACAAATAGCTTTGCGGAGTTTTTGATCCCATTAGTTCGAGAGGCAAATGTTCCAAGAAGAATCACTGGCTGAGCCAACTTAAGCTGTCGGTAACGGAATTTTCTTTGGGACAACGAATAGCTCTGCATTTTAGCCCCAGAGCTCTGCAGTCGCGGGATGCACGCCCGCCTCATCAAAAACCAACGGCGCAGCGCGGTCCTCAGCCAGCAGCAGCGGGCCATCGAGGTCGGTGACGGCGGCGCCTTGGGCGACCAGCACGGCGGGGGCCATGGCGAGGGATGAACCCACCATGCATCCAACCATGATCTTGTAGCCCTCGGCCAGTGCTGCTTCGCGCAGGGCCAGCGCCTCGGTCAACCCGCCGGTTTTGTCGAGCTTGATGTTGACCATGTCATATTTGCCCTTCAGCCCCGGCAGGCTGGCACGATCATGGCAGCTTTCGTCGGCGCAAACGGGCAGTGGGCGCTCAATCTCGGCCAGCATATCGTCTTGGCCTGCGGGCAAGGGTTGTTCGACCATCTGCACGCCAAGGCGCATGAGGTGGGGGGCGAGATCGGCATAGACCTCCGCCGTCCAACCTTCATTCGCATCGACGATGATTTTCGAGGTGGGGGCGCCCGCGCGCACGGCCTCTAGCCGGGCCATGTCATCCGGCGTGCCAAGTTTGATCTTCAAGAGCGGGCGAAAGGCGTGTTTCGCTGCCGCGGCGCGCATATTTTCGGGCGTGTCGAGCGACAAGGTAAAGGCCGTGATTTGCGGTTTGGGTTTCGGCAGACCCGCCAATTGCCAAACGGGTGTGCCGGTGGTTTTCGCGGCAAGATCCCAGAGGGCGCAATCAACGGCATTGCGCGCCGCCCCTGCGGGCAGCGCGTCTTGCAGGTTTTGACGGGAAATGCCCTCTGGCAAATCCATGATCTCTTTCGTCACGCTGTCCAGCGACTCGCCATAGCGGGCATAGGGCACGCATTCGCCCTGCCCCACCCGACCACCCGCCATGGCCCGTACAGTCAGGACATCGGCCTGAGTACGTGAGCCCCGAGCGATCGTAAAAACCTCGGCAAGGCGAAAACTGTCAGGCGTGACCGAAAGCATCAGATCGCGTCCAAAGCGTCGACCAGACGGGCGCCGCCCTGACGATATGTATCCACAGTCGGCAGCCCCATGCGTTTTTCGAGTGCTTCGAGGTAAGACAGGGCCTCATCCTCGCCCATCGCGGCGGTGTTGACCGAAATACCGGTGACTTGCGCCTTGGGGTTCGCAATGCGGGCCAATGGCAGGGCGGTGTCGCGCAATGCCTCAAGCGACGGCAGATCATAATCCGGCAAGCCGCGCATATGAGTGCGGGTCGGTTCATGCGCCAGCACCAGCGCGTCAGGTTGCCCGCCGTGGATCAGCGCCATGGTGACACCGGAATAGGACACGTGGAAGAGCGAGCCCTGCCCTTCGATGTGATCCCAGTGATCGTCGTCATTGTCTGGGGTCAGATATTCAACCGCACCGGCCATGAAATCCGCGATAACAGCGTCCAAAGGCACGCCGCCACCGGTGATCAGAATGCCGGTTTGGCCAGTTGGGCGGAACGTGGATTTCATGCCACGCTTCTGCATCTCAACATCCATGGCCAGCCCGGTATACATTTTGCCGACTGAGCAATCGGTGCCAATGGCAAGGCACCGTTTGCCGCTGCGTTTCTTACCGTTGGCAATGGGGTAGGCGACAGAAGGGATACGCACGTCAAACAGGGTCCGGCCGTTTACACGGGCGGCGGCCATCAGATCGTTTTCATCACGCAAAAGGTTGTGCAGGCCCGATGCAATATCAAAGCCCATTCCTAGCGCCTCGATCAGGACCTCTTTCCATGCCTCCGAAATCACGCCGCCCCGATTGGCGACGCCGATAACAAGCGTTTTGGCACCGGCGGCCTTTGCAGCGGCCAGATCCATATCAGGAACTTTCACATCCGCGCCGCAGCCTGGCAGCCGTAACTGTCCAACCGCATTTTCCGGACGCCAGTCACGGATGCCTTGGGCCACTTTCGCAGCAAGCTGGTCGGGCGCGTCGCCCAGGAAAAGCAAATATGGGGTCTGGATCATGGGGAGGACCTCTATGGCAGGAGAAGAGACGCGGCAGACCGCGAGTTAGTCTTGTCCTAGTCCGCCGACAGGAGGGATCGCAAAGTCCAGTTTCAGTCTTTCGACGAGTCCAGAAGTGCAATTGGCGCGTCATGTTCCTGATAGTAATCGAGCGGTGGTCGATCAGAAACGCCAGTGTTGCGCTTGAATTCGTACCGCATTTTGTCGCCCTCTTTCTGCGAGGCAACGATCAGGGCCTGATAAAGATGGCGGGGCCCCTCGTAAATATCAACCAATCCGCGCAAGTGCGGGGCGGATTCCAGATCCATGGCAAAGCCGTCTTCGGCAAATTGCAGGATCGGATAAGCTTCGTCGCCAATATGCACCGACCGGCGGCTGCGCTTGCGCTCAGCACGTTTTTGGGCGGCGTGTAGGCCATCCAAAACTTCTTTGGGCAAAAAATCAGTCATTTATCGAATCCGCTTAGGAGGCAAATCAGACTGTGGTCTGAATTGATTAAGGATCAACGATTAGGCATTGCCGCATCGCAGCACGTCGCAATTTGGCCACAGGTGAAAATTCCGGCAAAGACCCGCTGAGAGGGTCTTGGTGTCCTTTACACTCTTGTTGCAGTGAGGCACGATAAGGACAGTACCTAAAAACAATAAGCAGTACGAGGCGGTCCAGCACTCATGACCAAGACAGTTACGCGCCCCGAACCCGGGGCCGGGCATCCCTTTTTGGCCTTTCTCAACACGGTTGCCGATGACGGCAAGACCCGTCGCGTGAACGCATTCCAGGATAGCGCCGCCTTGGTGCGTCTTCTTGAGGCGGCGGGTTTCCAAGCGCCTGCACACAGCCTTAGCGATGATCAATTTCAACGGATCATGAGCTTGCGGGAAACCGGGTATGCCGTGTTTTCCGCTATTGCCGCTGATCGCGCACCAGGCCGGGAAGAGGCGCTGGCGATGACCTCTGCGCTGAAATCTGTCTATCAGGATGCCGAGTTCGAAATTGGGGCGACCGGTCTCTTGACCGCGCCAAGCCCAATTTTTGGCCTTTATGAGCAACTGGTTTTGTCCATGGATGATCTTTTGCGATCAGACAGGTTTGGCCGTTTGCGCGAATGTCGGCGCTGTACGCATATGTTCCTGGATCAAGGGCGCGGTGTTGGCCGTCGCTGGTGTTCAATGGCGCGGTGCGGAAACCGCGCCAAGGCCGAAAGTTTCCGTGCACGCAAACGCGCGGCCTGAACGCTCTCTGCATCAGCGCGCAGACCCTCTGCGCAGGCCGGTATTTTTCCTTCGCCGCATGCGCCCTATCTATCTTTTAACAGAGATAGGAGGCCACAATGGGCATGTTGGTAGACGGGAAATGGGTCGACAAGTGGTATGACACCCACAAAACCGGCGGTGCGTTCAAGCGCAGCGAAGCCAGTTTCCGCAACTGGATCACTGCCGATGGCAGGGCCGGGCCGTCTGGAGAGGGTGGCTTTAAGGCCGAAAGCGGCCGCTATCACCTCTATGTCAGCCATGCTTGCCCCTGGGCCAATCGCACGATGATCTTTCGCGCGTTGAAAGGGTTGGAGGATCATATCGGTGTGTCGGTAGTTCATCCCGACATGCTGAACGATGGCTGGAGCTTTGCCACCGATTTCGCAGGGGCAACTGGTGATCCTTTGTTGGGCGCGGAATTTGCGCGCGATGTCTATCTGGCCTCGGACCGAGAGGTAACGACACGTGCCACCGTTCCAATTCTTTGGGACAAGCAAACCGGGCAAATCGTATCAAACGAAAGCTCAGAGATTATCCGCATGTTCAACTCCGCCTTTGATACCATTACCGGCGACCGTCAGGATTTCTATCCTGAGGACCTGCGAACCGAGATTGATGGGCTGAACGACTGGATCTATTCCGACATCAATAACGGCGTGTACAAATCCGGTTTTGCGACCACACAATCGGCCTACGACACGGCAGTTCATGCGCTGTTCGACGGGTTGGACCGTGTTGAGGCGATCCTATCGCAAAACCGCTATCTGACCGGTGACAGAATCACTGAGGCCGATTGGCGACTGTTTACCACGGTCGTTCGGTTTGATGCCGTGTATCACCTTCATTTCAAATGCAATCGCAGCCGGATCATCGATTTCCCAAACATCTGGGGTTGGGCCAAAGAACTGTATCAAAGGCCAGGAGTGGCGGGGACCGTGCATTTCGATCACATCGTGCGCCATTACCACTACAGCCATGAAAGCGTGAACCCGCATCGCATTATTCCGATCAATCCGGTGATTGACTGGATGGCCCCACATGGGCGAGAGGCATTGCGGGCGGCCTGAAAATCGGGTTGATGTTCGCCCTGATGATTTGACGGGGCGGCCATGGACCGGATCGAAGAAAAACGCGACCACGGCGGCGGCATTGACGGTGCCGCCCTACGCTATGGCGGCGCGCGGTCTGACTGGTTGGATCTGTCGACCGGGATCAATCCGGTTCCCTACCCTTTGCCCAGCTTTTCCACGGATGCCTGGACGGCTTTGCCTGACCGTGCAGCTTTTGCGGGGCTAACAAATGCGGCTCGGGGATTTTGGAATGTTCCTGAAAACGTCGAGATTTTGGCCGCACCAGGGGCGTCCGCCATTATAGCCCGATTGCCCGCGCTTGCCCCGGTTGGCAAGGTCGAGGTGCCTGCCCCCACCTATAACGAACATCTTGCAGCGTTCCGCGCGCAGGGCTGGACCGAAGGACCCGGCGGTGCGCAAGTTGTGGTGCATCCAAACAACCCTGACGGGCGACTTTGGACGGATGACGAATTGATCGGGGATCGTCCGCTGACGGTCATCGACGAAAGCTTTTGCGATGTTTCGCCAGAGCGCAGCCTTGTGCATCTGGCCAAAAGGCCGAACACGGTTGTTCTGAAAAGTTTTGGCAAGTTTTGGGGTCTCGCCGGATTACGTCTCGGCTTTGCCATTGGGCGACCCGAGGTGATTGTCCGGCTCGCTGACCTGACCGGCCCCTGGGCCGTTTCCGGCCCGGCGCTTGTATGTGGTGCGACGGCGCTCGGCGATCATGATTGGGCTAAGGCCACGCGCAAGCGCCTTGCGCGGGATTCGGATCGTTTGGATGGGATCGTAGCCCAGACTGGGGCCACGCTGGTTGGTGGCACGACGCTGTTCCGCCTCTATGACGTTGGCAATGCCGCGGCCTTTCAGGACCGACTGGCGCGGGCATATATTTGGAGCCGGGTCTTTCCTTATTCTGCGCGTTGGGTGCGGCTGGGCCTGCCGGGTTCAGAGGCTGATTGGGCCCGGCTGGAGGCCGCTTTGGCATGAGCACCTGTCTGCTGTTTTGGGCGATGTTGCTGGATGCCACCTTGGGTGAGCCACGCTGGCTTTGGGATCGGGTTCCGCACCCTGCAGTCCTGATGGGGCGCTTGATTACATGGTGCGATTTCAGGTTCAACAAGGGCCGCCGGACGGAGGGTGTTTTGGTGGTCGCCAGTCTAGTGCTGGGCGCGGGTGCACTCGGTTGCCTGATTGCAGCGCTGCCGTTTGGGTGGCTTTGGTCGATCCTCGGCGGGGCGATGCTGTTGGCACAGAAAAGCCTTGTGACCCATGTTCAGGCGGCGGGCGATGCCTTGCGCCTGTCAGTGGGTGAAGGGCGACGCGTCGTGGCGATGATCGTCGGCCGCGATACAAGCGACATGGACGGGCCAGCCGTAGCGCGCGCGGCAATCGAAAGCGCTGCCGAGAATTTTTCGGACGGGGTTGTGGCACCGGCATTCTGGTTCCTGATCGGTGGGTTGCCGGGCATCCTGATATACAAGGTGGTGAACACTGCTGACAGCATGATCGGCTATCGCACCCCCCGCCATGAGGCATTTGGCTGGGCAGCGGCGCGTCTTGATGATGTTTTGAACTGGATCCCGGCCCGCCTGACCGCTGCGTTGATCGCGCTGGCATTTTGGTCTGGTCGCGCCGCTGACGTCATTCGTAGTGATGCCCGCCTTCACCGTTCGCCGAATGCCGGTTGGCCCGAGGCCGCGATGGCGGGCGTTCTGGATATCGCCCTGTCCGGCCCTCGCCGATACCATGGCGAATTGCGCGATTATCCGTGGGTCAATGCATCCGGCAACCACGATGTTGGTTCGGACGAGGTCGACGGTTCCGTCCGCGTTCTATGGCGGGTTTGGGGCGTTAGCGCAGGGCTTGCCCTGCTGCTTGCCTTGTTCTGAGCGCCTGTTAATCTCTGCCGCGACCTTAGGAACAGGATTATTCAATGCGATTGATTTCAGCGACCCTTTTGAGCCTTACCCTCGCCACTGGCGCTTTTGCGCAAAACTGCGGCGGCAGTTTTTCCGGTTTTGTCGATGGTTTACGGCAGGAAGCCCTGCAACGCGGACATTCACAAAGCCACGTTCAAAACTTCTTTAACGGCGTCAGTCAGGATCAGGCTACGTTGCGCGCCGACCGGGCACAGGGCATTTTCAGCCGTCCCTTCGTAGATTTTGCGCGCCGCCTTATCAGCCAAAACCGGATGGATCATGGCCGCCGTAACGCAGAACGGTACCGCAGTGTTTTTGACCGGATGGAACGGGAATATGGCGTGTCGCGCGGGGTATTGCTGGCTTTTTGGGCCTTTGAGACTGATTTCGGCGCTTTCCAGGGGGATTACAATACGGTCAATTCCCTGATCACGCTGGCCCATGATTGTCGACGACCCGAATTGTTCCGCCCGCAAGTTTTTGCGGCCCTTGAGCTTTACGAACACGGCGACCTTGATCCTCGCCGCACGACCGGAGCCTGGGCTGGCGAAATCGGTATGGTGCAGATGCTGCCCGAGGATATTCTGGCGCGCGGTGTTGACGGAGACGGTGATGGTCAGGTCGACCTGCAGGGCTCGGCCCCGGATGCCTTGCTTTCAGGCGCTAACCTGTTGCGTGACTTAGGTTGGCGGGCCAATGAACCTTGGCTGGTCGAAGTGGACATGCCCGCGAGTTTTGACTGGTCACAGACCGGTCTGGATACAACCCGACGGGTTAGCCAGTGGGAGCAAATGGGCGTCCAGGCGCGGACAGGGTCCCTGCCATCGCGCAATTCGCAAGCCTCGATCCTGTTGCCCCAAGGGCGCAACGGGCCGACTTTCATGGCCTACCCGAATTATTCGGTGTTGTTCGAGTGGAACCAGAGCTTTGTTTACGTCACCACAGCCGCTTATTTCGCCACGCGACTGGAAGGCGCGCCAGTGTTTGACGCTGGCAATCCCGATACGGGGTTGGATCAAAACCAGATGCGTCAGTTGCAAACTCGCTTGACCGCGATGGGGTATGACGTGGGCGGTATCGACGGAATTCTGGGTGCGCGAACGCGGGCCGCCGTGCAGGCTGTCCAAGGGCAGCTTGGATTGCCTGCCGATGCCTGGCCGACCCCGGACCTGCTGCGCAGATTGTGAGGATCGGGATCGCCGCCTGACGGCGTCGACCCGCGGGGGGATCCTCCCCCCGGCACCCCCCTGGGGTATTTTGACAAAGAAGAAGGGCGCGTTTTCCGTAGTCTTGTCCGTGGCAACGCGGCCCGATGATCCCTCCGTTAGGAGGGTGAAGAGGGTCGCCACCCCGGCGATCGGGCGAAGCCCCGGGCGCAAACACATTATGGCTCGGCAATGAAAACCGGCGGGCCTGTCAGAACTTCACGAATGGGAAAGCGCTGGTGATCTGCTGTGACCAAGATCAGTCGGCCCGCGTTTTCGACGAAACGGTCGCAGCGGTCAAACCCGTTGGCAAATTCAACGCACACGATACTGTCAGCCATGATTTTGAACTGACCATGAGCGCTGTCACCGCCCAGATAAGTATAGGTATAGCTCTCATCCTCGCCATAGTGCGATTGGCCATCATCGTAGAAACGCAGGGTTTGTCCAAGCAGGCGGTCGGACAGTTCAGTCGCCGAGAAGGTGATGTCTCCATCGCGCATGAACCAATCCTGTGCCGCGGCACTTTGCGCCAACAAGAGGCAAATCAGGGCTGAATATATGGCGCGCATGGCGGCTCCTCCAAAGTTGAAGGAAGCTTAGTGGGAAAACCTGTCTGCGCCTTTACACAATCGCGCGACGAAGGTCAGGCGACCATCTGTTCGGCGCGTTTCAGGTCAACCGAGACCAATTGGCTTACGCCCTGTTCGGCCATCGTGACACCAAAAAGACGGTCCATCCGACTCATCGTAACTGCATGGTGTGTGATCATAAGGAACCGGGTTTCCGTCTGCCGGGTCATTTCGTCCAAAAGGTCACAAAACCGGGTGACATTGGCGTCATCCAGCGGCGCGTCGACCTCATCCAGCACGCAGATTGGCGCCGGATTGGCCAGGAAAACAGCAAAGATCAGCGCCAGCGCTGTCAGTGTTTGTTCCCCGCCGGACAGCAGCGACAGGGTGGCAAGTTTCTTACCCGGCGGCTGACAGAGGATCTCCAGCCCTGCCTCAAGCGGATCGTCACTTTCGACCAATAGCAACTTGGCCTCACCACCGCCAAAAAGGTGTTTGAACAGCATGCCAAAATTGCTGTTCACCTCTTCAAACGCTGCCAAAAGACGTTCCCGGCCTTCACGGTTAAGACTGGAAATTCCGCCGCGCAGTTTGCGAATGGCCTCCTCAAGATCTTCCTTATCTGCGGTAAGGGTATCGCGTTCTTCGGCCACTTCGCGGGCATCTTCTTCGGCGCGTAGATTGACCGCGCCTAGGCTGTCGCGCTGGCGTCGCAAGCGCAGGACATCTGTTTCGATTTTTTCGGCGGAGGGCATTTTGGACGGGTCGGCGTCAAGCTGTTCCAAAAGCTTGGCGGGGCTAACATCCATGTCTTCCATGATCCGCTCGGCAGCCGCATCCACGCCTTCGACGGCGCTGTCGCGCAGCGCCTCTGCCCGAGCCCGAAATTCACGGGCGAGTGAGGCCTCTCGCTCGCCTTCACGTTCGGCCAGTACTGCGTTTCTGAGGGCCGTTTCGCCAGTTGCCAAGGCGTCAGCGGCCGCTTTGCGGCGGGTTTCGGCCTCTTCGATCGTTGCGGCGAGTTTTTCTTTCTTAGCTGCAATTTCAGCGGGCGCTGCCTGGGCCGTTTCCAGTTCAACCTCGGATTCCGTCTTGCGAGCTTCAAGCTCAGCGATGCGCGAGGCAGCGTTTTCCAACCGTTTGCTCCACGTCGCCCGATCCTGCGCGATCTGTTTCAAGCGGGCATCACGGGCCTCGCCTGCGCGTTTCAGGTCTTCATGCGCACTGCGCGCGGCCATAAGGACCGTACGGGCTGCATCTGTTTCTGATTTTGCCGCATCAACTCGGGCGCGTGCAGCTGACAGGTCTTCCAATGCGGCCTGCGCGGCGCGCGCTTCGGCCAGATGTTGGCCAGCGGTGGCGGCTTCATCTGCGTGGCGGGTTGCGGCCCCGGTCAGTGTTTCCAATTTGCCTTCAAGGATATTGCGATCTGCCTCGGCGCGTGAAAAGGCGCGGCTGGCTTCAGTCACTTGTTGATCGGCAGCGCGGCGGGCGGCGCGGGCGGCTTTGTCTGCCTCGGTTAGTTCGGCCAGACGTTTGGCATTGGCCTCATGCATAGTGCGGGCGCGTTCTGCCGTGACCGACGCTCGCTCCAGTTCCGCACTTAACTGGTTCAGTTGGTTGGCCTGCTCAAGCCGTCGTGCCGCGGTGGAAGAGCCATCGGCGGCAGCAAGTGCATAGCCATCCCAACGCCAGAGGTCACCCGATTTGCTAACCAGACGCTGGCCGGGAAGCAATGCCGCTTGCAGCGACCCGCTGTCGCCATCCTGCACAACGCCCACTTGCCGCAAGCGGCGCGCAAGCGCGGGCGGGGCATCAACATATTCGGCCAATGAAATAGTGCCGCCCGGCAGGGGCGCCGGGGCATCATATTGCGGCAATGTGGTCCAGCCGGTGGCGCCACCGCTGGTCTCCGGGGCCTTCAGGTCATCGGCCAGCGCCGCACCCACGGCGGCCTCATACCCGGGAGCAGCACGGACACGGTCCAACAACTGACCTTCGGTGCCGCGTTCGCGCTCCAACAGTTTGGACAGCGCGCGCACCTCCGCATCCAGCGTATTCCATTCGCCTTCTGCCTCGGCGCGGGCGGTGCGGGCCTCACCCTCTGCCGCCTGGGCGTTGGCACGGGCGGCTTCGGTCTCGGTCAACGTATCTTCGGCGCGGGCCGCAAGATCCGTGGCGGCGGCTAACGTGGCCTCTGCGGTTTTGTGGTCTTCCGCAAGTTGCGCAAGCCGGGCTTCGGCCTGTTCAGCCTCAGCGCGTGCTTTTTCGGCTTCGCGACCGTGACGGTCAGCCGCTTTGGCGGTGTCATCGACCAAGCGCTGCGCTGATTGGTGGCGCGCGGCAAGGCGGGCGGCCTCTTCGGTTAGGCGGGAATGCACCGCTTCCTGCTCGGCCAGGGATTGCGTTGCGCCTTCCACTTCGTGCATTGCGGTATTGAGTGCGTCCTGATGGCCGTTTCCGGCCTGCTCCAGTTCGTTTTGTTCGCCCGTAAGCCGATCAATCGTGTCGCCCGCATCGGCATTGAGGTTGGCCTCGCGCGTCAGGTCCTTAGTCAGTTGCGCGATACGGTTTGTCAGGGTTTCGATGGCGCGAATGGCGCGCTTTTCCTCATCGCTGACGGAATCACGCTCAACCGTGACGCGCTGCAAAAGCGCGGCGGCGATAGCCTCTTCTTCGCGCAGGGGCGGTACCGCGGCTTCAGCCGTTTCGCGGGCTTTGGTCGTGTGTCGTGCGGCGGATTCAGATTTGGAGGCGGCGGTGACGGCCCCCCGCAGGGCGGTTTCGGCCTCAGCCCGCGCTTCATCCGCTTCTTTCCAGCGGCGATATAGCAACAACCCCTCAGCCTGCCGCAATTCGGTCCCGATCTCGCGATAACGCGCGGCTTGCTTGGCTTGCCGGGTCAATTGGCCCAGTTGAGTGCCAAGCTGGTCAAGCACATCGTCAATACGGGCCAGATTGGTTTCGGCGCCTTTCAGCTTCAACTCAGCCTCGTGGCGACGCTGATAGAGGCCGGAAATACCTGCCGCCTCCTCCAGAATACGGCGACGCGCCTTTGGCTTGGCGTTGATCAGTTCCGAGATTTGACCCTGCCGGACAAGAGCGGGCGAATGCGCGCCGGTCGAGGCATCGGCAAACAGCATCTGCACATCGCGGGCCCGCACATCTTTGCCATTTGTTTTGTAGGCAGAGCCCGCATCGCGCGTGATGCGGCGGTTGACCTCCAGCAGATCGGAGTCGTTGAAGGCAGCGGGCGCAAGACGATCTGTGTTATCGATCGTCAGGGCGACCTCTGCGAAATTTCGGGCGGGTCGGGATGAGGCACCGGCAAAGATCACGTCATCCATCCCTGATCCGCGCATCGCGGTAGGGCGGTTTTCACCCATAACCCAACGAAGCGCTTCCAGGAGGTTGGATTTGCCACAGCCATTGGGGCCGACCACGCCGGTCAGACCATCTGCAATGATCAGATCGGTTGGATCGACAAAGCTTTTGAACCCGTTCAGCCGAAGCTTGGAAAATCGCACGTGGAACGCCTGTTGCTGCCCTTTATTGGCTTAGGAGTGTTTCCGAGGGGACCCGCGCGAGTCAACAGGTTTGCCCCGCATATCGCGGGTTCCTGCTATTTATCCACAAGATATGGGCCATTTTTGGCCTATTCGCAGTCCAGATCGGCACGCATGACATTGGTGTCGCCCCGCAAGCTATCTTCGATCACGCTACAGCCCGAAACTTGCTCCATCGCCAAACGCGCATGCGGGTAAATCTGCCCAATGCCAGGGTTCCAGGTCATGTTGGTGCGGATAGCCTCGGCCCGCGTGCCGCGAATACGGACAGAGAATTCCATCCCGCCTGATCGGATATGAACCGGCGTTTCGCCCATCATCGCGGGGCTGGGACTGTCGCAGGCGGTCAACAGAAGGACGGGCAAGAGCAAAGCAAGACGTATCATTTCGTAAACCTGCCCGGAGTTTGGTTAACGCCGAGTTAATTGACTGCGTCAACTTTTCTCGTTGCGCGTCTCGCCTTCCATCTCTATTTAGTTGTCAACGTCAATTAAGTTGTGAGGAGCGATGCCATGTCTGTCGCCGACCAAAAATACTCGCCGCTCTACTTCCTTGCGTCGCTTGGCGCGGGCGGCCTGACCGTAACCTTCTTCATGTGGCTGATGTTTTGGGTACCGCATCCCGGACGACCAGTGCCGATATTCGAGGATAATCTGGCGCTGCTGACTTCTGGCACATGGGCGCAGCAGGCCATGATCCTTGGTGCCATGGCTGGGATCTCGATTTTTGGATTCCTCAACCTAAGGCTTCTGGCTTTCAACCTCGGCCGCTTCTCCACCTTCCGAAAATCCGAAGGTTTCGCCACCTTTTTCGCCAGCAATGCGGGCAGTCAAATCCTGGCAATGCCTCTGGCGCTGGCCATGTCGGTCAATGCGTTGTTCATCCTTGGACTGACCTTTGTGCCGGGTCTCTGGGGCATCGTCGAATATCTTTTCCCTGCCGCCATGGCCGCCTTTGGCGTCATCGGCGTGATCGCATTGCGCCAACTGGGCGGGTTCATCGGCGATCGCATCGCTAAGGGCGGATTTAACTGCGAGGCCAATAATTCCTTCGCGCAAATGCTGCCCGCCTTTTCACTGGCCATGGTCTCGGTCGGTTTCGCGGCACCGTCGGCAATGTCCGGCAACCCGGTAACCGCCGGCGCCAGCATCGTTTTGGCCACGTTCTTCATGATCGCCGCGCTGATCCCGGCCATTCTGGCGCTGATCCTTGGCACCCGGTCGATGATGGAAAACGGCATCAATGAAGAGGCCGCGCCGACCCTGATGGTGGTGATCCCTCTGATGACGGTTCTGGGCATCGCGATGATGCGAATGAACCACGGGTTGCATATGCATTTTGAAAGCCACAGCAGTGCGGGCGATACTTTGACCCTGCTGACGCGGCTGATCTCGATTGAAGTGGTATTCGCCCTGATCGGCCTCGCGGTGATTTCGCGCATCGGTTATGCCAAGCGGTTCCTGTCCGGGCCGGACGCCTCTGCCGGCTCCTATGCGCTGGTCTGCCCCGGAGTTGCCCTGTCGGTGATGACGCATTTCTGGCTGAACAAGGGTCTGGTTACAGCCGGAATCGTTGCCAAGTTTTCGGCCACGTATTGGGCGATCTCAGCCGTAGCTGTCGGCCTGCAAATCGCCATGATCGTGTTGATCTGGATGCTGGGCCGCAAACATTTCGCCAAGATCCCGGAAAACGCCCTGCCTGCGTAAGATGTGTCCCCTCTGTCGCAGGGCGTTCGGCCCCGTTATGGTCCTGTCCATCGGATCAGAGCGGGGCCATTTTTATGTTGTTTCACATCACCATTCTTTTGGTGTTCCAGTTGATAGGTGAGGTCGCAAGCCGCACCGTTTTGCCGGTCTTGCCCGGCCCCGTCATCGGCATGGTTTTGCTGCTTCTGGCACTGACCGTCATGCCGAAATTCGCCGAGAATTTTCGCGCAACCGCCAATGGTCTTCTTTCGCATCTTTCCCTGCTGTTTGTGCCCGCAGGCGTGGGTGTCGTCAGTCACATGGAGTTGTTGACCCAATCCGGCCCGGCCATCCTGATCGCCGTTTTATCCTCAACAATCGCGGCCATCGCCGTAGGGGCGCTTGCCTTTGTGGGCGTAGCCAAAGCGTTAGGACAAAACCATGACTGACGTTTGGCAGCTTTGGACTTATCTCAGCGAGGGCCCGCTGGTCTGGCTGACCGCAACACTCATCGCCTATCTGATCGCCGATCAGATCTCGCACGCCACAGGGCGTTCCGCTCTGGCCAATCCGGTGTTAATCGCGGTTGCCTTGCTGGCTGTCGTCTTGTCGGTCACTGCCACCCCCTATGAAACCTATTTTGAAGGCGCGCAGTTCGTGCATTTTTTGCTTGGCCCAGCAACGGTTGCCTTGGCAGCACCCCTTCATGCCAATCTGGGCCGGGTGCGTGAGTCGATCCTTCCAATGGCCGCGGCGCTGTTGGCCGGTTCGGTCACCGCAATTCTGGTCGCTGTTGGTGTGGGGGTCGCCTTGGGCCTTGATCACGCGGTCCTGATGTCTCTGGCCCCAAAATCGGCCACGGCCCCGGTCGCGATGGGTGTCAGTGAGCAACTGGGCGCGGCCCCGGCGCTGACGGCGATCATGGTCCTGATGACGGGTGTCAGCGGCGCCATTCTTGCAACACCACTTTTGGGCCTGATGCGCATCCGCAGTGACCGCGCCCGTGGCTTTGCGCTTGGTGTTACCGCACATGGAATTGGCACCGCCCGCGCCTTTCAACTCAATGAAACCGCAGGCGTTTTTTCGGGAATCGGTATGGGGTTAAATGCTATTTTGACTGCCATTTTGGCGCCGTTGATCCTGGTCCTCTTCTGATCCAACACCAAAATTCCGATCATTTTGCCGTGAAACGGGTCCAAAATGATGCATTCGGGCCACTCCTCGCGACCAGTTTACGGGGCGGTAGAATTGTTATCGCCACAATCGGGTGCTACATTTGACCTATCTCAGCGCCGGGGATTTCTGCGGCGCGTCACGAAGGAGGACAAAGTCCTGACTGGACAAGTTCAAGCGGCCAATATCCAGGCCGCCCCCGAGGTGCCGATGGCGCACCCGACCCAAGAGCTGACGAGCGAAAACCTCCTCGATCAGATTCTCAACTCTCTCACCGATGACAAAGCGGAAGAGGTCGTGAAAATCGACCTGCGCGGCAAGACGGAAGTGGCCGACTATATGGTCATCGCGTCCGGCCGTTCGACCCGTCAGGTCTCGGCCATGAGCGAGAAACTTGCCGACCGACTGAAGCAGCGCTTCGGTTTGGTTGTCCGTTCGGAGGGCAAGGAAACGGGCGATTGGGTTCTGATCGATACCGGGGATGTAATTGTGCATATTTTCCGCCCTGAAGTGCGGGATTTTTATCAGCTTGAGAAGATGTGGCAGCCGCAGGGCAGCTAGGGCTTTCTCATGCGGGTACATCTATGCGTTGTGGGCCGGCTCCGGGCCGGGCCCGAGGCGGATCTTGTTACCGACTATCTCAAACGCTTTGATCGCACGGGGCGGGCCATGGGCCTTGGCCCCGCAAAGATCGTTGAGGTCGAGGACAAGAAAGGCGGTGGCAAGCCGGCCGAGGCCGCACTGCTGCGCAAAGCCATTCCGTCAGGCGCAGTAATCTGTTGCCTGGATGAACGCGGCAAAGTGATGCCGTCACCTGACTTTGCAGCCTTGCTCGCCAAACGCCGTGATCAGGGTTCGCAGGATCTCGCCTTTGTCATCGGCGGCGCCGATGGGATTGATCCCGCGCTGGTGGCCGAGGCCGATATGACGCTCAGCTTTGGCAAAATGGTCTGGCCACATATGCTGGCCCGTGTGATGCTGACCGAACAGCTTTACCGTGCTGCCTCCATCCTGTCGAACGGCCCTTATCACCGCGCCTGATCCCTTCTTCTTTGTCAAAATACTCCGGGGGAGCGCGAGGGGGCAGGGCCCCCTCGCCCGGATCGGCGCGCGTCAGCGCGGCGATCCGGATGAGGGCAGGCGGTGACCCGGCAATTACAGGAGTTGCGCGATGGCTTGCCTCTCTCCGCTCCGCCGCCTAGAACCCACTCAAAGGCATATTCCAAAGGGCTTTTCATCATGACCACTCCCAAACCTGTCATCCTGTGCATTCTTGATGGTTGGGGGTTAGCGCCGGCCGGCCCGGGAAATGCGCCCTACCTTGCCAAAACGCCCAACATGGATCGGATGATGGCCACATGTCCCAATGCAACACTGGTCACTTACGGCCCCGATGCTGGGCTGCCGAGCGGGCAAATGGGAAATTCCGAGGTCGGCCACACCAATATCGGCGCGGGCCGGGTTGTGGCGATGGATCTCGGGCAGATTGATCTGGCGATCGAGGATGGCTCTTACGCCAAGAAAGACGCGCTTTTGGGCTTCATCGCTAAAATGAAAGCCAACGGCGGCACCGCACATATTGCGGGGCTGGTCTCTGCAGGTGGGGTGCACAGCCACGAAGCTCATCTTCTGGAAACTGCGAAGATTCTGACTGATGCGGGCGTGCCGGTGCAAATCCATGCCATTACTGACGGGCGCGACGTCGCGCCGACGTCTGCCAAAGAGACTGTTTCGGCCTTTGCCGCTACCTTGCCCGAGGGCGCACGGATCGGAACGCTTATCGGGCGCTATTTCGCCATGGATCGCGATAACCGGTGGGAGCGTGTGCAACAAGGGTATGACCTGATCGTTACAGGTAATGGCCATTCTGCTGCCAACGCCGAAGCAGCAATTGCGGCCGCCTATGACCGTGGCGAAAACGATGAGTTCATCACGGCCACCAAAATCGACGGATACAGCGCGCCGGTTGAGGGTGATGGCCTTCTGTTCATCAATTTCCGCGCCGACCGCGCCCGCGAAATACTTGCCGGTCTGGCCGACCCGGAGTTTACAGATTTTGATGTGTCGACCCGGCCCAACTGGGGTGCGGTGTGCGGCATGGTCGAATATTCCGACCGCCACAACACCTATATGGACGTGATTTTCCCCAAGCAGGATATCGTCAACACGCTTGCCGAATGGGTGGCCCAACATGGCCGCACGCAGTTCCATATCGCCGAGACCGAGAAATACCCTCATGTCACGTTTTTCCTGAATGGCGGAAAGGAAGACCCGGTTGAGGGCGAAGACCGCTACATGCCGAAATCGCCCAAAGTGGCGACCTATGATTTGCAGCCTGAGATGTCGGCGGGCGAGGTGACAGAGCACCTCGTCGATGCCATCGAAAAGCAATATGACCTCATTGTGGTCAACTTCGCCAATCCCGACATGGTGGGCCATACCGGGATCATTCCGGCAGCAGTGGCCGCGTGCGAAGCCGTTGATGCTGGCGTCGGTGCCGCGATGGCGGCGCTCGATAAAGTGGGCGGGGCAATGATCGTGACCGCCGATCACGGCAATTGCGACATGATGATCGACCCGATCTCAGGTGGGCCGCACACCGCCCATACGCTGAACCCGGTGCCGGTGATCCTCTATAATGGACCCGAAGGCGTCGCCATGCGTGATGGGCGGCTGGCAGATCTGGCGCCCACTGTTCTGACCTTGATGGGCATCGAACAGCCGGAAGAAATGACCGGTGAGTGCCTCTTTTCGTGATCTGGCGCGCGCTTATCCCGGCGCTTTTTGCCTTTTGTCTGCCCGCAATGGCGCAGGAGGATCCTGCGTTGACCGCCCAACGCGCAGCAGCGATGCTGGACCGCGCGGCCTTGGGCGTGGCCGAGGCCGATGACGCCCGCGACCGGGTTGATGCGCTGACCGACACCGTGCGCGCCTATGAGGAAGGGCTGGCCGCCCTGCGCGAAGGGATGCGCCGTGCTGCGATCCGCGAACAGGCGATCGAGATCGTGTTCGAGGCCGAGCAGGACCGCCTGGGTCGCCTATTGGGTGTTTTGCAATCAATGCAATCCGCGCCTGCCCCGTTGTTGTTGATCCACCCGTCCGGGCCTGTCGGCACTGCACGTTCGGGCATGATTGTCGCTGATGTCACCCCCGCAGTGGCAGCAGATGCTCTGGCCTTGCGTCAACAACTGGAAGAACTGGCCGGATTGCGCGCATTGCAAGCGGCCGCGCAAAGTCAGTTGGCCGACGGATTAACAGGCGTGCAAGAGGCCCGGGTGTTGCTGAGCCAAGCCATGGCCGAGCGGCGAACCCTGCCGCCGCGCTTTACCACGGATACGGACGCATTGTTGCGGATCACCGAAAGCGCGGAATCGCTTGATGGCTTTGCCACGGCCTTGCGCAATGTGCAGGCGCTTTCCGATCCGACCGAGCCGCTGCCTAGCTTTGCAGAAGAGCGTGGCGCGCTGCCGCTTCCGGTGCGCGGGCGTATCTTGCGGGGGTTTGGTACGGCTGATGCCGCTGGTGTGACCCGCCCTGGCCTCATTCTGGCCGCCGAGTCTCGCGCGCTGGTCACGGCCCCGTGGCATGCCACGATCCGCTATGCCGGACCGCTCTTGGATTATGGGAATGTCGCCATTCTGGAACCTCAGGGCGATCATTTGCTGATTCTTGCCGGGTTGGGCGAACTCTATATTCGGGCCGGAGATCTGATTTCTGCCGGTGATCCGGTCGGATTAATGGGGGGCGCGGCCCCAAACCGCGAAGAATTGATCATTTCTGATGGGCAATCGACTGGCGAAGCCCTGTCAGAAACGCTTTATATTGAATTGAGAGAGGCCGGAGAGCCCGTGGACCCTATATTATGGTTTGCGACAACAGATCAGTGAGGAATTTACACATGAAGAAATTCGTGATGGCAGCCTTTGGTGGCGTCGCGGCAGGCATTGCGCTGACAACCCAGGTTGCTGGCCCCCTGATCGCGCAGGAAGAGGCCCGCAATACCACGGTCTACGAACAGCTCGACTTGTTTGGCGATGTGTTTGAACGCATCCGCGCGTTCTATGTTGAAGATGTCGATGAGGCTGATCTGATTGAAGCTGCAATCAACGGCATGCTGACATCGCTCGACCCACATAGTTCGTATCTGCCGCCCGATGACTATGAAGGGATGCAAGTACAGACACGTGGCGAATTTGGCGGGCTCGGCATTGAAGTGACCCAGGAAGAGGGGTTCGTCAAAGTCATTACGCCCATGGACGGAACACCAGCGGCTGAGGCCGGGGTCGAAGCCGGTGATTTTATTACCCATGTCGACGGAGTATCCTTATTGGGTCTGCCCCTGTCCGATGCTGTTGATTTGATGCGCGGCGAGATCGGATCAGAGATCGTACTAACGATTGTACGTGAGGGCGAAGATGAGCCGCTGGAATTGACCATCGTGCGCGACCGCATCCAGCTGACTGCCGTGCGGCATCGTCTGGAAGGGAATACAGCCGTTCTCCGCATTGCCAGTTTCTCACAACAGACCTTCCCCAACTTGCGGGACGGGCTGGAAGAGATGATCGAGGAAGTCGGCGGCCTTGAAAATCTCGAAGGCGTTGTTCTGGATTTGCGCAATAACCCCGGCGGGTTGCTGACGCAGGCGATCCGTGTGTCCGATGCGTTCCTTGAGCAAGGCGAGATTGTTTCGACGCGTGGCCGCGACCCACAGGATGGCGAACGTTACAGCGCGACACCGGGCGATTTGATCGAAGGCCTTCCTTTGGTTGTTCTGATCAATGGCGGTTCGGCCTCTGCGTCCGAGATCGTGGCAGGCGCGCTACAGGATCACCGCCGCGCGGTGGTTGTGGGCACCAACAGCTTTGGCAAAGGCTCTGTACAATCCGTCATGCCGGTACAGGGTGACGGTGCGATGCGCCTGACAACTTCGCTGTACTACACACCGTCGGGTCGTTCGATCCAGGCGCTTGGCGTGGCCCCAGACATTCTGGTCGAACAGCGCGAGATCGGCGACGTGGAAGAAAGCCTGTTCCCCGAACGGACCGAAGCCAGCCTTCGCGGTTCAATCTCGAACACATCGCTGACCGAAGATGAGTTGCGTCAGTTGGAAGAGGAGCAAGAGGCCGCCCGTGCTGCCGCCGAGCTGCGCGCACAGGATTATCAATTGGCCTATGCCATCGACATCCTGCATGGCCTGAACGCCCTGCGTCCGCGCTAAGGTGTCATGACGGTTCCTTTGGAAGATCGGCCTTACAGGCCTTGTGTCGGCGTGGTTCTCATGAACCGCGCCGGTCACATCTTTGCCGGGCAACGCGCCGATATGGACACGCCCGCATGGCAGATGCCGCAAGGGGGCGTTGATGAGGGGGAAGAGGCCGAGGCAGCCGCCCGACGCGAATTATTGGAAGAGACCGGAGTAAGGGCGGATCAGGTCGCGCTGCTGGGGGAAACCGAAGAGTGGTTGCCCTATGATTTCCCCGCCGAAGTAGCAGGCAAACGCTGGAAAGGCCGTTTTCGCGGGCAGGAGCAGAAATGGTTCCTGATGCGGCTTGAGGTCGGTGACGAAGTAATCGACCTGACCTACAAGGATGTTGAGTTTTCCGAGTGGCGCTGGATGCCCGCGGCGGAGTTGCTGGCTGTGATTGTCCCGTTCAAGCGGCCGATCTATGAACAGGTCTTTAAAGAGTTCGAACTGATCTAATCTGCAAAATTGAACTGGTCCCACGCGTGCGTGAGACCAGAATCGCGAGGGCATCTTAGTGAAAAATGCGCAAACGGTGTGGGCTGTAATCGCCGACCGACCAATTGAAGGGGAATAGTTCGGTATAGCGTTCGCGTCCTTCGTAATTCAGCATTCCACTGTCTTCGCGCGCGCCCAGAAAACCATCCCAACCCTCTTCGCGGGCACAGTTCTGGTAGCCTGCCGTGCAAGCCCAGTATTCAAAATCATCGCCGTTTTGGATGTAGACCGCCTCGCCGCCATCGTGGCACCAGAGGGGGCCGGCCTCGAGGTAGTAAGACCGGGTCATTCCGTTGGGATTGTATTGCATCATCACCCGAGACCCAGAGTTGATCCCGGCACAGGTCTCATAAAACCGCGAAGGATGCGCGGCGTTTCTGACGGGTTGGATCAGGTCATCATCGCGCAAGCTGGCAAAGCCCAGCATTTGCGGGGTAACCACAAGTTCGTATCCTTCGTCCGTGTTCAGCGCAAAGTTCTGGGTGAACCGGGCGCCGGTATCAGAATGCGGCGCGGTGATGGTCATGGTGACATAACCAGATGGGACCGATCCGGTTTCGGTTGCCCCCGATGCCACTTCGGCTACGACAAACTCTGCACGGTTGGACTGCCGGACAATCTCAACAACCAGCGTGGCATTAGTGGCGTTTGTCAGTTCAAGATAGGCTGCGGCTTGCGCTGAAGCGAGGGCAGGAATCACAGAGATTAGAGCGATGGAAATGGCTTGAAGTAAAGGCTTGAAGGTCATGAAATTTATCCTTGTGTATGTTTCACACTAACATGCATTTTTCGCCTTGTAAACCGTGCTGAAAATTGGCTGGTTTCAGCCTGCCAAAACCTGACCGCGCCCTTAGTCTTGTCTATGGCCGCCTTGCGGCGCAGTCTGGTGGTGACCGAAGGGCGCCGAAAGGATTGTTTGATGTTGCGCAAATTGCTTCTGACCGGAATATCCCTTTGCCTTCCATTGCAGGCCCACGCGTTGTCCTGCATGCGGTGGGACGCAATCGACGTTTATAACCGGGCCGCCGAAGCCGAAGAGCGCTATGTCATCGTTCGTGGGCGATTCCTGCGCGACGGGCCAGATCGGTTGATCGAGGATACGCAAGAGGTCGAAGGGATGCCGGTCCCTTACACGTATGATGCGCTTTTCTTCGGCGAGATCGGCAGCCGGGTCGGGTTTCGTACGCCGGTTGAGCTGGAGGTTGAGATCAACGTAACCTGCGCAGCCAGCTGGTGCGGGTTCGCGCCAGATGACGGGCATGACATGCTGGCCTTTTTGCAGGTTGATAATGATCGGAATTACAGCCTGATCAGCGGCCCCTGCCCCTTTTCCCTGATCCCCGAACCAACCGACGAGATTCTGGATCAGATCGTGGCCTGTATGCGCGGCCAGAACTGCGAGCCCTCCTTTTAACGGCATCCCCTGGCCTGGTGTTCAAAATGGTAGCGCAGACTCCACACGAGAACAAAACGTGAATATACTATCCTCATGGGATTCGCGGAACTGTCCATAACCTCCAATTTTACTTTTCTCACTGGTGGCTCACACCCAGAGGAATATGCCGCGCGTGCTGCGCTTTTGGGCCTCAAGGCCATTGCGATCGCCGATGAAAACTCGGTCGCGGGCATCGTGCGCGCCTATTCCGAGTTCAAAGAGATCAAACGGCTTATCCGTGATCGCAAGGCCGCTGATGCCGATCCCATTGGTCCACCGCGTCCCGATCACATTCCCAAACCACCCTCGGCCGATATCTATAACTTGCCCCGGCTCTTGCCTGCCGCCCGCCTGGTCTTTGAGGAGGGGATCGAAATCACCGCCCTGCCCCGCGACCGTGCGGGTTGGGCCGGGCTCTGCCGGATGTTATCGGCCGGGCGTCTCAGGGTTGAGAAAGGTAAATGCCAGCTGCACCTTACCGACCTAGAGGAATTTGGCGACGGGTTGGAACTGCTCCTGCACGGCCCGAAACACATCCTGGCCTCTCCGCGCGGCGCGGATGGGTGGCTTGGCCTTGCGAGACGGGTGGCGCGCCGCTTTGGCGCCGCTTGCCACATGGTGCTCAGCCCGAAATATGATGGCTATGACCAGCTGCGCTTTGACCGGCTGGCGGCGCTGGCGGGCCAATTGAACATCCCCACTCTCGCTTCGGCCCGGCCCTTGATGCATCACGGGCGGCGGCGGCGCCTGACCGATGTCCTGACCTGCATTCGCCTCGGCCTGCGCGTCGAAGAACTGGGCCTCAATGCCCTGCCCAATGGCGAGCAACGCCTGCGGTCCGAGGTCGAGCTTGCCCGCATCTTCAGGGATCATCGCCCTGCCATGGTCCGCACAACCCAAGTCATGAACCGCTGCTTTTTCGAAATCGATTCCCTGCGCTACGAATACCCCTCTGAAATTGCCGATGGCGAAACCGCCAGCCAGCGCCTGACCCGGCTGGCCCATGAGGGGTTGGCTTGGCGCTATCCCGATGGCGCGCCCGAAAAGGCGCAAAAGATGCTGGCCCATGAGCTGCAACTGATCGCCAAGCTGGGATATGAGCCTTATTTCCTGACCGTGCATGACGTGGTGAAATTCGCCCGCTCGCGCAATATCCTCTGCCAGGGGCGCGGGTCTGCCGCCAATTCCATCACCTGTTATTGCCTTGGTGTGACCAGCGTCAGCCCCGAGGTCGGCACCATGGTGTTTGAACGTTTCGTGTCCGAGGCGCGTGATGAACCGCCCGATATCGACGTGGATTTTGAACATGAGCGCCGCGAAGAGGTGATCCAGTGGATCTATCGCCGCTATGGCCGCCACCGGGCGGGTCTTTGCGCCACCGTCATCCATTATCGCGGCAAGCGGGCGGTGCGCGAAGTGGGCCGCGCCATGGGCCTCTCTGAGGATCTGTTGGGGGCGATGTCATCCCAGATCTGGGGCTGGGGTGGCGCCAAGGGAATGGAGGATCAGCGGTTGCGCGAATTGGGGCTGGACCCCACCGACCGGCGGCTGGCCCTGACCATGCAACTGATCGAAGAGATTCAGGGCTTTCCCCGTCACCTTAGCCAGCATGTCGGCGGCTTCATCATGACCGAGGGGCGGCTGGATGAGCTGGTGCCCGTGGAAAACGCCACGATGGAGGATCGTACCGTCATCTGCTGGGACAAGGATGATATCGACGCGCTTGGCATCCTCAAGGTCGATGTTCTGGCGCTTGGCATGCTGACCTGCATTCGCAAGGCCTTTGACCTGCTCCAAACCCATCACCGGCTGGATTACACGCTGGCCACCCTGCCGCAGGAAGACCCAGAAACCTACAACATGCTTTGCCGCGCCGACAGCCTTGGCGTCTTTCAGGTCGAAAGCCGGGCGCAAATGAACTTTCTGCCCCGTATGCGGCCGCGCAATTTCTATGACCTTGTCATTCAGGTGGCCATCATCCGCCCTGGTCCCATTCAGGGCGATATGGTGCATCCCTTTATCCGGCGCAGAAACGGCGAGGAGGAGGTCAGCTTTCCCTCTGATGAACTGGGCGAGGTCCTGGCCAAAACCCTTGGGGTGCCGCTTTTTCAGGAACAGGCGATGCAGATCGCCATTATCGGCGCGGGCTTTACCCCGGAAGAGGCCGACAGGCTCAGGCGGGCGCTGGCCACGTTCAAGAAGCGCGGCAATGTCTCGGATTTCTATCACCGCTTTTTGTCGGGCATGCGCGCCAATGGGTATGATGATGAATTTGCCGAGCGCTGCTTCAGCCAGATCGAGGGGTTTGGCAGCTACGGCTTTCCCGAAAGCCACGCAGCCAGTTTCGCGCTGTTGGTCTATGCCTCAAGCTGGTTGAAATGCCATTATCCGGGCATCTTTGCCTGCGCACTGCTCAATTCACAGCCCATGGGCTTCTACGCCCCGGCCCAGATCGTGCGTGACGCGCGTGAACATGATGTTGAGGTTCGGCCCATCTGCATCAATCGCAGCTATTGGGACAATGTGATGGAACCCGATGGCCGGGGCGGTCTGGCACTGCGCCTTGGCCTGCGACAGATCAAGGGCCTGCGCGAGGATGATGCGATGTGGTTGGTCACATCGCGCGGCAATGGGTATCCGGGTGTCGAGGATGTCTGGCGGCGGGCGGGCCTTGGCGCGCGGGCGCTGGCCAAACTGGCCGAGGCCGATGTCTTTGCCGGGCTCGGCCTGACCCGGCGCGAGGCACTTTGGGCGGCCAAAGCGCTAAAACCGGCCCTGCCGCTGCCGCTGTTTTCCGGGGACATGGATGGCGAAGGGATCGAGGAACCCTGGGTTGATCTGCCAAAGATGAGCGAAGGCGAAGAGGTGGTCGAGGATTACAGCTCCATACGATTGACGCTGCGCACCCACCCCGTGGCGCTGATCCGGCATTTGCTCAGCCCCGGATGGGCGCCAGAAGACAATGCGCAGACCAGCCATGTGCCGGACCGGCTATCCATCTCACATCACTAAATATCTCGCGAGAAAGGCAAAACACGGCTACGCTGCCAACTCACATCAAATGGAGGCACTATGGCCCTACATCTCATTGGTCTTGCACTGCTCATGGGCGCGATCATCTCAATCTATCTTCCCATGGTCACACAAACGGCGCGCCTTCTCGGCTCAGGTCCGATGGCCAATGTGCCCTTTTTCGCAATCGCGCTGATCTCATCCATCCTCATTGCAGTGGGAACAGGCGCACGCGGCGAACAATTTCGGGCGATCGGAAGTTTGCCACTATGGCTGCTGACAGCAGGGATCATGAGCGCCGGGCTTATCATTGGGTCCAGCTTCCTGATCCCCAGAATCGGCATCGGCGCCTTTTTTGTTTTGCTGGTCTCCGGTCAGGTGCTTGCCGGGCTGGTATTTGGATATTTCGGCCTCTTCGGCGTTCCGGCCAGTGATATGACCTTCGGAAAAGTGGCCGGCGCTGCATTCGTCATCGCCGGTGTCTATCTGGTCACTTTCCGGTAGAGAGTCATAGCCAAACGCCGAAACCTAAACGGCCGATACGAACCCGTGTTTGATCAGCCGCTTGGCCAGAACGATCCGGCCCGCCTCATCCAGATCGCCGGAAAAGTCTGACAGAGCCTTGGGTGACGTGGCGGCCATCATTTCGGTCAGGATACCGTGGACATGAGCCGGCAGGGTGACAACGGTATTGCCACATTGCAGTTCGACCTCCTCCTCATCGGCGGTGATCCGGTATATTAGATCATTGCCCGACTTGATCCGGCTACTGCCGGTCAGAGACTCGCCGACGCCTACCTGATGCATCCGGCCCCGCAGCGGCGGGGTGCCGCTGGAAATGAAAGCGTGTGCCATCTCATCCAGAACGGAATCGAAATCAACGTGATCCCCAAGCGAAGCCAGAAGGGTCTGGAATTTGGCCCGCGCCGCGTCGCGATCAAAGTTCGGGTCGGTGGCAAAACCCACCGGCAGGTTCTCACGGAAGGACGGATCGCTGAGGCACGCCCCTGTTACGGCCTCGATCATCACCTCAGTCCAGGTGCGTCCCATAAGACCAAAGGTAATGTGCAAAGATGGTTCGTCGGTGGCGCGCGCGTCATGCACCAACCCGCGGGGGCAATAATAAAGGTCGCCCGCATTCAGGCGGAACTCTTCTACCGGATCAATGAAGTCATATTTCTCGGCGCTGAATTTCTGCCCCATCAGCGGCAGCTCAACCGGCACATCATAAGCGCGCCAGTCCTTGGTGCCTGAAACCTGCAAAACAAACACATCATGCGTGTCGTAATGGGTTTTAAACCCCTGCGCATTTGGCGGGGTCAGGTAGATATTTGTCTGAAACTTCGCGTTAAACTCACGCCCGACCGACCGGCACAACGCGCCCAACTCTGGAATGCGGTGCTGCAGTCCGGGCAGGATGATCGTCGCACCCTCTTCGAACAGCTCATAAACCCGCGCCACGTCAATCCGGCCGTCGGCGGTGGAATAATCAGAGGTTTGAATATCGGCCGCCGCATTGACCATCGCAACCTGCGAGGTGTCAGGGCTGGTCGTCGTCAGAAATTCGTCGATCCGGTCAAGTGACAAAAGCGGCAGGTAGTAGCTTGGGTCATTGCGTTCGACCACAAGCCCCGCACGTTCATAATACTTTTCGTAAAAGGTAGCTTTCGACACTGGCGCGATGACGCGTTCAAAAGAAAAGGACTCTTGTTCGCTGACGTCGTCCAAAGACGCCGCCTCGGCCATGTTATTCATGTCTGTCTACCTATGTGGGGGAATCTTGGGGTCATCGGGTCCGACCAACGCGGACCCGATGGAATTGTTCGACTTTAGTCGTAATCGGAACCGCCGCCGATTGGATCGGTTGGATCGACATCCGAACCGCCGCCAACTGGGTCCGTCGGATCGACATCAGAGCCGCCGCCAACAGGGTCGCTTGCCGAAGCGCGCTGTGCCAGACCGGTCACACCCAAAGCTGCAAGGCCAGCTGTCAGACCAGTTTTGGTCAGGAAGGACCGGCGGGTTGGTGTGGTGCTGGAAGTGATGTCCGCATCATCCAGAGTTGTCTTTTTCTTCTTGTCCGTCATCGTGTTTCCCTATCTCTTTTGGCGACCCAAAGGTCGTAGTCTGTCGCTGGAACCTATTTGGGCTGAAAAAGTGTATATTTGTCAACGCAAAGTTCTGTAATTTCTCCGTTGCTTAAACGTTTGTGCACCGATCGGAGCACCGCCAAAGCAAAATGACCCTTCGGTATGATCATCACTCACCTTTAAGCCGATCCATCCAGTGAAAGCCGCTGGAGTCTACGGACACCGATTTGGCCGAACGGTTCTTACCACGCCTGCTGGCGATATCCATATTTCGAAAGCTTCGCCATCAACCAGACTGAGGTGACGAGCGCCAAGCCCTTCGCAGCGTTTCTGGTCCGGTTCGACTGAGTGCCGGTCAGATCATCTTCATCCGAAATGCCGGCGAAATGCTGTCAGAGTCTTATCGCCCTTGGCACCTGGCACTGCGACATGCACCCGTTCAAAGCAGCCCTTGAACGTGCCTGACAGCGCATCCGCGAACATCCCGGCAACCTGATCGGGATCATTGCCGAAAACCCCGCAGCCCCAGGCACCAAGCACCATGGCCCTGTGACCCTGCGACAATGCAATCCTCAGAATACGGTCCACCCTACGCGACAGCGCTTGGTCTACCTGTGGTCCCAGCTTCGCCGCCAGCGCCGCCTCGATCAGCGCCTTCTTGTTTGGCGCCGCAGCGGTCACGATCCCGACCGGAAACGGGTCCCGGCGCAGCAGTTCATGTCGGTCACGGATGACCAGCACATCAGGCGAATAGAGCATTGCATCGGAATAGATCGCATTTGGCCAGTCCTTATTGGCCTTGTAGAACCCTGACTGCGCCGCAATCGCCGGATAAAGCGTGGTTGCGCGGCACAGCGATTCCTCCTGTGCGTTTCCGCCTCGCAGATACCCCCCACCCGGACTTCGCGCCGATGCAAAGTTCAGGCCGCAAACCGGCGACGCCGATTCTGCCGCGACACGTTCCAGACCGGACAACGTATCTTCAGCCGCCAAGGTCAGGCGAGTGGTGAATTGTGGCAGCGGGTCAGGCAACTGGGGCGGTCCGTCAATCAATTGCGTGCGCTTCGCCATTGCCGTCAGGGTTTCGGCGATATCGACAATCGTGCCGTCCACGGCCTCATAAAGACCCAAGTCGAACGCCTCTGCATTGGCCAGGGCGATGGACCGGTAGTGATCGCGGGAAGGCATCGCCAGACCCCTACAGCCCGTACTTGCCGCGGTTCTGGCCCACCAGTTTCATCACCCGCACCAGTTCGAAACTGATGCCCGGCTCTGACAGCGCGTGGCCGGCCGCTTTGACCATATGCAACCGTCCGGCCCGCCAGCCCTGTGCCAATTCAAAGGCTGAGCGCGGGGGACAAATCATATCGTAGCGGCCCTGTACGATAACACCCGGGATATGATCGATCTTGGGAAGATCGCGCAGGATTTGTCCGTCGTTCTGCAAAAAGCCCTTGTTAACGAAGTAGTGGTTTTCCAGTCGCGCAAAGGCACGAGCATATTCGGCAGGCGTTTCTCCGGGATTGCCATCACTTTCAACCGAAGCCAGCGCATTTTCCCACATCGCCCAGGCGCGGGCATAGCGGGTTTCCTCCATCAGATTGCCCGAAAAGAGGCGCCGGTTATAGGCCGCAATCATGTCATCCCGTTCGTCCTCGGGGATCAGATCACGAAACCGTGCCCATTGTTCGGGCCAGAACTGCCCAGCGCCGCCGCCATAGAACCAATCCAGCTCTCTCTGCATGGCCAGAAAGACACCGCGCAAGGCAAGGAACGCCGTCGCCTCTGGGTGGGCTTGTGCGTAAATCAACGATAGCGTCGCACCCCAACTGCCGCCAAAGACTGCCCAACGATCAATGCCCAAACCGGCGCGAATTTTCTCGATATCGCGCACAAGGTGCCAGGTGGTGTTATCCTCAACAGTTGCATGTGGGCGTGACCGACCACAGCCCCTCTGATCAAAGAGGATAATGCGCCAAACCGAAGGGTCGAAATACCGTCGCATCGCCGGGCTGCAACCGCCGCCGGGGCCGCCATGCAGCACCACAACTGGCGCGCCGTGGGGATTGCCGCATTGTTCGACATAGATCTGATGGCCCTCGCCCACGTCCAGCATTTGCTGATCAAATGGGTCGACGGGCGGAAACAGATAGGCGCCTGCGCGCTTTTGGCCAGAGAACTTGTCCATTACCATCCTATATAGACCCATATAAGGGGTCCGCCATGCCCCAGAGTGACAAGAAGCCACGAGGATGTCCATGAACAGCGCCGCAAATACCGTTGATCAGGCCGAGGTTGCCAAGTTTGAAGCGATGGCCGCCGAATGGTGGGACCCAAAAGGCAAGTTTGCGCCGCTCCATATGATGAACCCGATCCGCCTGGATTACATCACCCGCCAAATCGCAGCGGAATTTGGCCGGGACCTGACGGGCGAGCGGCCTTTTGAAGGGCTCCGTCTTTTGGATATCGGGTGCGGCGGCGGGTTGTTGAGCGAGCCGATGGCCCGCCTTGGCGCAACTGTGGTCGGCGCAGATGCCGCAGAACGCAACATTCCCGTGGCCCAAGTCCATGCCGAACAATCGGGGCTTGAGATCGACTATCGCTTTACCACGGCCGAGGCGCTGGCCGAAGCGGATGAGCAATTTGACATTGTGCTGAATATGGAAGTGGTTGAGCATGTGGCGGACCCACCCGCCTATTTGACCGCCTGCCAGCAATTGCTGATACCCGGCGGGCTGATGCTCTGCTCGACCATAAACCGAAACCCCAAAAGCTTTGCTATGGCCATTGTCGGCGCCGAGTACGTTATGCGTTGGCTGCCCAAGGGCACACATGACTGGCAGAAATTCATTACTCCGGATGAGCTGGTTGGCATGATCGAGGCGGCGGGCTTGGACCCAGTGGATCGCAAGGGGTTCATCTTCAACCCGATCAGCTGGAAATGGTCTATTTCGGACCGGGATCTGAGCGTGAATTACGTCACCGCCTCGGTCAAACGCTAAGCTGCAAAAGGTCTTAGGCGCTCCACTTCTGCCGGATACGGTGGTGCACCATTGGGAAGGTCAGGGACAATTACCGCCTCTTTTTGCCTGAGCTGACGCAAAAGCACCGGAATCAGCCGCCGATATGCTGCCCCGATAGATGGTTCGGGCTGCGGCAACTGTTCTTTGATCAACTCATGCAGCTTTGGCAGATTGTAGTACGGCACCATGGTAAACATGTGATGTTCGACATGGTAGTTCATGTTTAGATAAATGAAGCGACTGATGGGGTTCATCAGAACGGTCCGCGTGTTCAGCCTGTGATCTGTCACATTTTCGGCCAGTCCAAGATGTTGCAACACTCCGGTCATAACGTGATGCCATGCGCCGAAAAGACGAGGCAAGCCAATCACCATGAGCGGCAGGATAGACCCCAGAAACAACGCCAACCCGATCACCGCCAAATAGATCCCCACCCAAATCCTGGCGGTTAGGAACACCTTGTGCCGATCGGCGTCACGAACGTAACTCGCCTCTTCCGGGCTCAGTTGGCCAGAGGCGTGCAGCGCCATACAAAGGAGCCCTTGAAGGGTATCAAGAATGCCGAACAGGTTGAGGATCAAGCGCCATAGGTCGGGCGGTCGCATTGCTACAATCTCTGGGTCGCGACCGACAATGATTGTATCAGTGTGATGGCGCACATGGCTAGCCCGCCACGCAACAGGCGAACGTATGATCATGAAACAGGCGATGTGATAGACGACCGTGTTCATCCATGTGCTCTTAAACGCGGTGTTGTGTCCGCATTCGTGCCAACGGGAATCTGAGGCCGAGCCGTAAAGGACGCCGTAAACCAGCCAAAAAGGCAAAGTCCACCACGAGGGCCAGGCCCAGATGCCGAGTCCGCCAAATACTACAAGCAGGCCCAGCCAAAACGCCGTGTCACGTGCAGCAATCCTGTCAGATTTTTGCATCAGCACCCGAATGTCAGCCGCATCCACGTTGGGGCGAAACCACTTTGGATTGGCTAACCCGGTTTCAACGGCGCGGGCACCGTCCTTACCTAAAAGAGAATAATCAGCTGACATAGACCAACGGTAAGAGACAGGCGCCAACCCAGTCAATTGACCTAGCTGTTCTGTGCAACCTCAAGTTCCATCCGCATTTCACGAATGATCGGCAAGGCCGAACGCACGCGATCGGCGCCAACCTCTTGCACGGTGCGCGTCAGAATGGGCGCGATGGATTGCAGGGCGGCGTCGCGCGCCGACCGGCCCGAAGGGCTGATCGCTACAAATTTTCGGCGCGCATCGTCCCAATCAGGGCGGATATGAACATGGCCCGCGGCCTCAAGCTTGCTAAGCGTGTTTGTCATCGCGCCACGTGTGACGTGAAACACACGCGCTAGTTGAGCGGGGCTTCGTTCCTCGCTTGAACGCGCCAAATGGTTCAAGACCGAGAAATGGCTAAGCTCCATCCCCTTGGGCAAAGCCTTACTAAGCAATGCGCGCGCCAACTGGTCTGCCATGAACAGTTCAGAGAAAAGCGCGATGGCCAATGGGTCGTCAGATGTGCTCATGTCACCAGAGTGTAGGGCCGGTCATGGCCAAGAGATGGGATGCGTGCCCGTGCCTTGTCCACTTCATTCAGGTCGATGTCAACGAAATGAAGCCCGGGCGCCTCTCCGGCATCCAGCATGATTTTTCCCCAGGGCGAAATAACCAGGCTATGTCCATGGGTCTGCCTTTTCTTTCCGGCGACCGCATAATGCGTTCCGGTTTGCGCAGCAGCGATCACAAATGACCCGGTCTCGATGGCCCGGGCCCGCAACAAACTTTGCCAATGCGCTTTGCCCGTGACCGGCGAAAACGCAGACGGCACCAGCATGACCTGCGCACCCGCCTTGGCCAAATCCCGGTAAAGACCGGGAAACCGCATATCGTAACAGATGGTCATTCCAAAATTGCCAAGCGCCGTTTTTGCGATCACCGCCCGGTCGCCCGGACGATACCCGTCAGATTCACGAAAGGTCTCTTCCGCCGTTACTTGCACATCGAACATATGCAATTTGTCGTACCAGGCAGAGATGGCTCCGCCGGGTGAGATCAGGAAAGACCGGTTGGCAAACCGACCGTCCGGATCGCGGGTTTTCACAGCCAGCGACCCCAGATGCAGCCACAGGCCGGTGTTTTTTATGGCAGCGCGAAGGGAACTGAGCGTGTCGTCTTCTGGCTCACGCTGCAACACCATCTGCTGATGCGTGCGGCTGAGGGAAACGCAGTTGGTCACTTCGGGCGTCAGCAGAATATCCGCGCCTGCAGAAGTTGCCTCTTCAAGAGCGGATAGAACTGTCGATAGGTTCTCTTGCGGATCATCCGAAGAGGACATTTGAAGCAACGCTGCGCGCATTTTTAGCCTTGTAGCAACCGATCCAATTTTCCGGCGCGTTCCAGCGCCGCCAGATCATCATAGCCGCCCACATGGGTTTCACCGACAAAGATTTGCGGCACAGTGTGGCGGCCATTGGCACGATTTAGCATTTCCTGCCGCTTATTAGGCTTCACGACCACATTGTACTCAGCGAACGAAACGCCCTTGTCGGTCAAAAGACGTTTGGCAGCATGGCAATAACCGCAAAGCGGCGAGGTATATATTTCTACGTGTTGCATCGGAGCGGTCCCGGCGTTTTCATCATTCCGGGGATACACTTAGGTGTCCTTGGCCACCCGCGCTAGGGCAATCACGTGAACGTTTTCCGCATCGGCATCATAACAGGCTTGCGTCGCGGCAGCGAAGGTCGCGCCAGAGGTCATGACATCATCCACCAAGAGCACAGTTTTTCCTGACAAAAAATGCGCGCGCTTGGGATGGGGTTGAATGGCATCACGCAGGTTTTCGAACCGTTCCGTCCTACCTTTGCCATCCTGCGAGGTCGTGGCCCGAACCCGTTTCAGCCCGTCCGGCATAATGAAGGCGTGGGTTTCGTTGGCCAGCGCCTGCGCCAAAAGTGCAGATTGGTTGGCTTTGCGCCGGAACAACCGCCACCAATGCAGTGGGATCGGTACAATCACCGTGTTGGCATCAATCAGATCTTCCGCCTTTCGCGCCAGCCAAACACCCGCTGCACGGGCAACATCCGCCCGGTCACCATGTTTGAGGGCCAGCACCAGTTTGCGGCCTGTTCCCGAATAGGTCAAAACCGCCCGACCCTTCGACCAGGGACGGGCCACCATCAGGCATTCATCGCATTTCAGGTTTGGCTCCGGGTCGACGCCGGGCAACGGTGTACCGCAACTGTCGCAGGCTGCGCCTAGAATAAAGCCGGTTTCAGACCAACAATCGGGGCAAAGTCCAAATTCGGTCTCGACGGCGGCACCGCAACTGATGCAATCGGGCGGAAAAACCGCATTCACAGCCGTTTGCAATTTCATCTCCGCCCCCTAGGTTGCACCGCGATGACGCATAACACCAACACCACCAAGCCACGACCCGCCCTGATGGATCAAGTGGCCTTGTCCCACCACCGCGCCCGCGCGCGGCTGGATCAGGCCGGGTTCCTGCACCAAGAGGCGCTTTATGAGCTTCAGGAAAGACTGCTCGACGTTAACAGAACCTTTACGAACCCGGCGATTGTGACGCCGTTTCCGACGTTCTGGAGAAATTTTCTGCCCGGGGCCGCGATTGTCCCAGATGCGGATGTACTGGATTTGGCACCGTCGGCGCATGATCTGGTGATCCACGCCATGGGCCTCCATTGGGCCGAAGACCCTGTCGGTCAGCTTGTGCAATGTCGCCGCGCCTTGCAGCCCGACGGACTTCTTATGGTGGCAATGCTGGGTGGCGAAACTCTGCATGAATTGCGCGCCGCGTTGGCCGAAGCCGAAACAGAGGTCATGGGTGGGCTTAGCCCACGCGTCGCCCCAATGGGCGAAATTCGCGACCTGGGCGGCCTGTTGGGCCGGGTCGGTCTGTCGCTGCCTGTGGCCGACCGCCTGCCCAAACGCGTGACCTATCAGACCATGTTCCACCTGATTCGCGACCTGCGAGACATGGGCGAAACAAATGCACTGGCCGACCGGCACCGAACTCCGCCACGGCGCAGTTTTTTCGCGCGCGCCGCCCAGATCTATGCGGAACATTTCCCAGCCGAGGACGACCGGGTCGAAGCCACATTCGAACTGGTTTTTCTGACTGGTTGGGCTCCGCATGAAAGCCAACAAAAACCACTGCGCCCCGGATCAGCCGCCGCGCGACTGGCCGAAGCGCTGAATACGACCGAATTCGACAATGATGCGCGGCCCGTGCCGCAGCCTAAGAAAGATCAGAAATGACCAACCCGCTGCCCCACGCACCCGCCGACCACCCGAAGGTTAAGTTTGGCAAAATCGGCATCCTTCTGGCCAATCTCGGAACGCCCGATGATTACACTTACTGGCCGATGCGACGCTATCTGAACGAATTCCTCTCGGATCAGCGCGTGATCGACTATCCCAAATGGAAATGGCAGCCACTGCTGCAATTGATCATCCTGACCAAGCGGCCATTCAGCTCGGGCGCGGCGTATAAATCCATCTGGAACCACGACAAGGGCGAAAGCCCGTTGATGACAATCACCAAGGACCAGACGGCCGCGATGGCCGCGCTGATGAACGAGCGGCATGGCGACAAGGTCTTGGTCGATTTCTGTATGCGTTATGGCAACCCGTCGACGAAATCCAAGGTCCGCGCGATGGTTGAGGCCGGGTGCGACAAGATCCTGTTTGTGCCGCTATATCCACAATATGCGGGCGCTACTTCGGCTACCGCCAATGATCAGTTTTTCCGCGCATTGATGGAGGAGGCATGGCAGCCCTCTGTGCGAACCTTACCTGCCTATTTCAACTACCCCGCTTATGTTGATGCCTTGGCCGGATCAGTCGAGCGCGCCTATACAGAGATGGCCACCAAACCCGATGTGCTTGTCGCCTCTTATCACGGAATGCCAGAGCGGTATTTGATGCAGGGCGACCCCTACCATTGCCAATGTCAGAAAACGACCCGCCTGATGCGGGAGCGGTTGGGGTGGGACAAGGATCAAATCGTCACGACGTTCCAAAGCAAATTTGGCCCGGAAGAATGGCTGAAGCCCTATACGGTTGAAGAAGTGGCGCGCTTGGCCGAATCTGGCAAGAAACGCATTGCCGTGATTGCCCCCGCCTTTTCAGCCGATTGCATCGAAACCCTTGAAGAGATCAACGAGGAGATCCAAGAGGCCTTTGTCGAAGCGGGCGGCGAGGAATTCACCTATATCCCTTGCCTCAACGATGAGGCAGCGCATATCTCTGCGCTGGCGCAGGTCATCGAAGAAAATCTGGGCGGGTGGATTTAGGCGGCTTTGACCGGCTGGCCCGCATAGATACGATCCCCATCACGCACCACAACCTGGCCATTGGCCAGCTGCTTTACAAACATTCCCTGCACAGACACGCAGGATCCAAGCGTAATTGTTCTGATCACCAAAAAGCCCCCCATTCGGTGTTATCCTTCCTTAATAGCCAAAATTAATCCGTTTTGGTCATAAAAAAACGCCAAAATGCCAGAAATATTGCTGAAACTTTCGGCACTGCTACAGCCAGTCGCGCAAAATCGGGATCAGCGGCACATCTGCCGGCGGCATCTCATAATCGCGTAGTTGATTCGGGCGCGCCCAGGCCAGTGTCTGACCCTCTTTCGCAGTAACAATGCCGTTCCATTTTCGGCAGGCAAAAAGCGGCATCAGAAGATGAAAGTCGTCATAGCTGTGGCTGGCAAAGGTCAGGGGCGCAAGGCAGCTTTCCCAAGTGTCAATCCCAAGTTCCTCCTGCAATTCCCGGATCAGGGCCGCTTCGGGTGTCTCGCCCGGTTCGACCTTTCCGCCCGGAAATTCCCAAAGACCCGCCATGGATTTTCCCGCAGGACGCTCAGCCAAAAGCACCCGGCCCTCTGAATCAATCAGCGCGACTGCCGAAACCAGAACCGTTTTCACGAGCGGTAATCCGCGTTGATCGTGATGTATTGATGGGTCAGGTCACAGGTCCAGACGCGGGCCTTGGACGTACCGACACCCAGGTCGACATTAATCTCCAGCTCTTCGCGCTTCATGTAGTCGGCCCCGGCCTCCTCCGTATAGCTTTCCGCGACCCAGCCTTTTTCGGCCACCAAAATATCCCCAAAACTGATATTCAGCGTATCACGGTCTGCCGCCGCACCGGATTTGCCGACCGCCATGACAATGCGACCCCAATTTGGATCTTCGCCGGCGATAGCGGTTTTCACGAGCGGAGAGTTGGCGATCGCACGCGCGGCCTTTTCTGCGTCGGCAGCGCTTTTGGCGCCGGTGACATTGACCTCGACCAGTTTGGTTGCGCCCTCACCATCGCGCACAATTTGCAAGGCGAGGTCGGTCAGAACGTCCTGCAGGGCTGCGGCAAACACCTTGCCTTCGGCAGATCGTGCAGACCCGATTGGAGAATTCCCGGCCTGTCCTGTCGCGACGGCCATCAAGCTATCTGAAGTCGACGTGTCGCTGTCGACGGTCACGGCATTGAAACTGGTCTTGGTCCCAGATTTCAACATGGCTTGTAGCGCGGTTTGTGTTACCGCTGCATCGGTGAAGACATAGGCCAGCATCGTCGCCATATCCGGCGCAATCATACCGGAACCTTTGGCGAAACCTGCGATATGGATCGTCTTGCCGCCAATTTCGACCTCGCGCACCGCCCCTTTGGCAAAGGTGTCGGTGGTCATGATTGCCCGCGCGGCGTCTTCCCATTTTTCGGGGGACAAGCCGTCACGCAGGGCCGTCATCGCCGCTGTGATCTTTTCGGGTGGCAGAGGCTGCCCGATTACACCGGTTGAAGCAGAAAAAACATGCCCTTTCGGCAAGTCCATTTGTTGGGCCAGTTCTCCGGTCACTTCATCAACGGTCAGATGTCCGGCATGTCCGGTAAAGGCATTTGCATTGCCGGCATTCACGATGATGGCAAAGCCCTTGGTGCCGCCAGATTTCAGCTTGGCCAATTTGGCCTCACAATCCAGCACGGGCGCTGCCCGCGTAGAGGAACGGGTAAAAACCCCGGCCACTGAACTGCCCGGCGCAATTTCGGCCAGCATCACATCATCACGGCCTTTGTACTTCACGCCCGCCGCTACCGAGGCAAATCGCACACCATCAATTGCAGGAATTGACGGAAAGCCGTTTTTTGGCGCCAGCGGCGAGACCGCTGGTGCCGGTTTCTTGGCAGGGGCATCAGGGGCAGCTCTACGGGCCTCCTTCAGCTTCTGACGAAGTTTGTTCAGCTTGCGCTTCAACTCATCCGTATCAGACCGCTTCTTGGTGGCCTTTTTGATCTTCACCGGCTTTTGCACCTTTTCAGGTTTTGCCGATTTCGATTTTTCTTTCTTTGCCATGCCTGCCCCCTAGCCTGCAAATCAGTTTTCCAAGAGATCCAGATTGCGGATCAAGGCCGGGTCGATGTCAAGCTCTGGTTGATCCACCTCGCCGCCTTCGCGCAACTCTTCGATATATGTATCGACGCGCGCGGTACGCAGCATCTCGGTCAAATCGGCGCGCACATCATCCAAGGTTGGCAGAGCTTGTTCACGCGAGTCGTTCAGAATGATCACGTGCCAGCCAAAGCGGGTTTCAACTGGATCGGACACTTCGCCAACGCCAAGGGTAAACACGGCCTGTTCAAAGGCTGGCACCATCATGCCAGCGCCAAACCAGCCAAGTTGCCCGCCATTGGGGCCGGATGGGCCCGTGGAATGCTCCTGAGCAAGCTCGGCGAAATCAGCACCTTCTTCGAGTTGATCAACAAGGGCCTGCGCCTCTTCCTGCGTTTCAACGAGGATGTGAGAGGCGTTGAATTCCATCGCGGCCTCGACCGAGCCAAACTGTGCGTCATATTCGGCCTGAAGGTCTTCATCCGAAATTTCGGCCATCGCGATGTCGTCCAAAGCGATCGCGGCCAACAGTGCGCGGTTTTCATTCTCGATGGCTGTTTCCATGT
Organism: uncultured Nioella sp.; assembly: GCA_947495575.1. Classification (GTDB taxonomy): domain Bacteria; phylum Pseudomonadota; class Alphaproteobacteria; order Rhodobacterales; family Rhodobacteraceae; genus CANLZL01. Next base: position 412,411 of record CANLZL010000003.1, read on the forward strand.
AGCCGGTCATGTTGTCGGCAGCGGCAGCGGCGACCAGTTCCTGCTGAACAAGCTGTTCCAGCAACCCGGTCAGCAAAACTTCGTCGGGCAGTCCTTGATATTGCTCGGGCAGCTGCGAAACGGCGACGATTACATGACCAAGCGTAATCTCGTTTCCGTTCACCGTGGCCAGCACAGTTTCGCCATCCTGCGCAAGCGCGGGGGTAACCATCAGGGCAGCAAGAGCCGCCCCTGCAATAAAGCGTTTCGTCATTTCTATGAAATCCCATGTTGGTTGGCTGCGGCTTATCCGCTGCCTTGCGTTGACACATTTCCGGCAGCCCCTTATGTCCCTTTCTGGTTTTGGCATTGGGGCCTTGCCTAATTTGGGGCTGTTTTAGACGGCTGCAAGTTGCCAAACAACCCGATGCCCCTAGGATAGATAGATTGCCGCATTGGGTGCGGCGCAATTTTCGGAAGGGCAGCGACAGTATGCTTGGGCTTGGAACAATCGCGAAAAAGGTCTTTGGAACGCCAAACGACCGCAAGGTGAAAGCCACCCGACCGATCATCGACAAGATCAATGCACTTGAGCCGGAGTTTCAGGCGCTGAGCGATACCGAAATCGTCGCCAAGACCGCCGAATTCCGCAACCGCGCACAAAATGGCGAAAGCCTTGATAACTTGTTGCCCGAAGCCTTTGCCAATTGCCGTGAGGCCGCGCGCCGTGCTCTTGGCCTGAGGGCGCATGATGTGCAGCTTGTCGGTGGTTTGTTCATGCATCAGGGCAATATTGCCGAGATGAAAACAGGCGAGGGTAAGACCCTTGTTGCCACCTTCCCCGCATATCTGAACGCATTGTCGGGCAAGGGCGTCCACGTCGTAACCGTCAACGACTACTTGGCAAAACGGGACGCGGAATGGATGGGCAAGGTCTATACCGCGCTTGGGATGTCGACCGGTGTTGTTTACCCACGGCAGCCTGATGCGGAAAAGCGTGACGCCTATGCCGCTGACATCACCTACGCCACAAACAATGAACTTGGATTTGATTACTTGCGCGACAACATGCGCTCGTCCCTCAAAGACATGGCGCAGCGTGGTCACAATTTCGCGATTGTCGACGAAGTAGACTCGATCCTGATCGACGAAGCGCGGACACCGTTGATTATTTCCGGCCCATCCGCCGACCGGTCCGACCTCTATATGGCGATGGACAAGGTTATTCCCTTCATCCAAGACGACCACTTCACGCTTGACGAAAAGGCCCGTTCGGTGACGTTTACCGATGAGGGCAACGACTTCATGGAAGAGAAACTGCATGAGGTTGGCATCCTGCCTGAGGGGCAGAGCCTTTACGATCCTGAATCAACCACCATCGTGCACCACGCAACAAACGCGTTGCGCGCCCATAAGATGTTTAACAAGGACAAAGAATATATCGTTCGAAATAACGAGATTGTTCTGATTGACGAGTTCACGGGCCGCATGATGGCCGGTCGCCGCCTGTCTGACGGCTTGCACCAGGCCATTGAGGCGAAGGAAGGCTGCAATATCCAGCCTGAGAACGTCACCATGGCGAGTGTGACCTTCCAGAACTATTTCCGCCTGTATGACACTTTGTCGGGGATGACGGGGACGGCTGCGACGGAGGCCGAGGAATTCGCCTCGATCTACAATCTGGGCGTCGTTGAGATTCCTACAAATGTGCCGGTTGCTCGGATCGACGAAGACGATCAGGTCTACCGGACCGCCAAAGAAAAATACGACGGCATCGTTGCCCAGATCAAAGAGGCACATGAAAAAGGCCAGCCTGTGCTGGTGGGCACCACGTCGATCGAGAAATCCGAAATGCTGGGTGAGATGCTGAAGGCCGCTGGCCTGCCGCATAACATCCTGAACGCCCGCCAACACGAGCAAGAAGCGCAGATTGTTGCCGATGCCGGCAAGCTGGGCGCGGTTACCATCGCCACCAACATGGCCGGCCGCGGGACCGACATCAAACTTGGCGGCAATGTTGAGTTCAAGATCATGGAGGCGATTGCCGCAAATCCAGATGGCGATCACGAAGTCATCCGCGCCCAAATCGAAGAAGAACACACTGCGGCAGAGCAAGCCGTCAAGGACGCTGGCGGACTTTACGTTCTGGCGACGGAGCGCCACGAAAGCCGCCGTATCGACAACCAGCTGCGCGGCCGTTCTGGCCGTCAGGGTGACCCCGGCCGATCCAGTTTCTTCCTGAGCCTCGAAGATGATCTGATGCGCATCTTTGGCTCGGAACGGCTGGACAAGATGCTGAACACGCTTGGCATGCAGGAAGGCGAAGCAATCGTGCACCCTTGGGTGAACAAATCGCTGGAACGCGCTCAGGCCAAGGTTGAAGGCCGCAACTTCGACATTCGGAAACAGCTTTTGAAATTCGATGACGTCATGAATGACCAGCGTAAGGCCATTTTTGGTCAACGCATGGAGATCATGGCCGCAGAAGATATCAACGAGATCACCAAGGACATGCGCCATCAGGTGATTGAAGACATCATCGACCAGTTTATGCCGCCCAAATCCTATGCCGATCAGTGGGACATGGACGGCATGCAAGAGGCCGTTAAATCATCGCTTGGGCTTGATCTACCTGTGCAGGACTGGGCCGCAGAAGAAGGCGTAGATGACGAAGATATTCGCGAGCGCCTTGAAAAAGCAGCCGATGAATTCATGGCCAAAAAGGCCGTGGATTTCGGACCGGAAAACATGCGTCAAATCGAAAAGCAGCTCCTGCTTCAGACCATCGACGCGAAATGGCGTGAACACCTGTTGACGCTTGAGCATCTGCGTTCGGTCGTTGGGTTCCGGGGTTATGCCCAACGTGATCCGCTGAACGAATACAAGACCGAAGGGTTCCAACTATTCGAAGGCATGTTGGATAGCCTGCGCGCCGATGTGACAGAAAAGCTTAGCCGTATCCAACCGCTGAGCCCTGAACAGCAACAGGAAATGATGCGCCAAATGCAAGAGCGTCAGGCCGCCCAAGCCGCTGCAGCTGGCATCGCTGCAAATCCCGAACCCGCGCCAGAACCGGTGGTTGAGGGCTTTGACGAAAACGATCAGTCGACCTGGGGCAATCCCGGCCGGAATGACACCTGCCCATGCGGATCAGGGAAGAAATTCAAACATTGTCACGGTCGCCTTACCTGAAGTGATCCAAGAAACCCCGCCCGATAAGACGGGGTTTTCTTTTATCGCGGGCTTGCAGCGGCGCCGTTATTTACAGTAATGAATATTCATTACTGATTCGGATCTGCGCAACATGCCACGCCCCTCCAAAGAAGCTGTTTTTGAAAAAATCCTGACCGCCGTTGTCGACGTGGTTGCCAAAAAGGGCATCGCTGCGACTTCAGTCGGGGACGTTGCCAAGGCCGCGCGCATTTCTGCCGGAACGATCTACCTGCATTTCGAAAACAAGGATGACATGCTGCAAAAAGTGTATTTGCGCATTAAGGCCGATTTTCATGCTGAGCTGATGACGGCGGCCAACGCTGGCACATCAGAACAGGTGATTGCCGCGCTTTGGCTTTCCTTCCTGGGATTTCTGAAATCCCATCCACAGCGGTTCCTCTATCTGGAATATGCGGGCGCGGCCCAGGTATTGACAGATGCGCAGCGTGCCATCGTTGCGCCGTATCAGGCCGAAATCAATGCACTGGTTCAAACCGCGCTGGACGATGGAACACTGCGCCCGATGCCGCTGGAGGTCGCAACCACCTTACTTATCGGACCCGCCATGCAACTGGCCCGAAAGGCGGCACTTACCGGGCAGGCCCCATCCAACTTAGAAATTACAGCCACATTCGAACACCTCTGGGCGGGTCTTGCCCAATCTCAAGGATAAACCTCATGTCGAAAACCATTCTGATCACCGGCACTTCTACCGGGCTGGGCATTTCATTGGCCATTCAGGCGGCAAAGGCCGGTCATACGGTCTACGCTACCATGCGAAACTTGGGAAAACGCGATGCGCTGGACACTGCCGCGAAAGAGGCCGGTGTCACACTGAATGTGATACAACTGGACGTCCAGAACACCGACAGCGTCAACGCCGCGGTCGCGCAAATTCTCAGCAAGGATGGAAAAGTTGACGTTCTGATCAACAATGCCGGGGCGGGCTATGTCCGCACAACCGAGCAAGCGCCAGAAGATGAAATCAACTGGGTCATGGACGTGAATTTTATGGGCGTTGTGCGTTGCACCAAGGCGGTTTTGCCGTCCATGCGCACGGCGCGCTCGGGCCACGTGATCACGATCGGGTCTGTTGGCGGGCTAATGGGGCAACCCTTCAACGAGATTTATTGTGGGGCAAAATTCGCGGTCGAGGGCTACATGGAAGCGTTGGCCAGCTATGTCACGCCCAGCTTTGGAATCAACTTCACCACGGTAGAACCGGGCGGCATTGCCACTGAATTTGCCAATAATGTTTTGGCCCATGTGGGGGCCACTGGCGGCATTCTGGAAGATGAGTATCGCCCTATCCTTGAGCAATATATCGGAAATGCGCAAGCACGGGCCGGATCTGACGGATCTTACCAAACCGCCGATCAGGTGGCCGAAGTGGTTATGACCGCCATGAATAGCGATGAACCACCGATCCGCGTCCGGACGTCGAAATGGGCAGAAGACTTCACCCACGTCAAAACAGCCGCAGACCCCGATGGCAAGAAGGCACAGGCGAAAGTCATCACCGAAATACTTGGCGCTTAACAAGATCAATGTGGGGGAGAATTTCCCCTGCATTTCCCCCTGAGCAACGCATTATCGCCCCAATTCGGCAGGATTGTTTCCGAGAGTAGAGCATTCGGAGACCGCCATGAACCTCTCACCACGTTACATCGCAATCGCGACCCTCGGCGTCGGGGTGTTTACCTTTGGCGCCCTTCTGACAGAAACACGCGGCGCTGGTCTATTTGACTGGCAGGCAAACGCGCAAAGCGCGCCTGCGCCACAGGCCGCAATTTCTCCACTTTCCACGTCGGATACTCTCCATTTGGCACAGGCCGTACCCGCCGATGCACCAATGGCCCCGACCCTCGGCAATCCCGGCCCGGCCCGGCCCGACCGCTTGGTTGAAGCGGACATGACCCCGGACGCGCAACCAGAAGTGCCGCTAAGCCCCTTTGGCCTGCCCTGTGGTTTGACCGTGGCCGCTGAACCCATGGCTGCCGCCATGGTCGGCCTCGACATCATGGACCCTTGTCAGCCGAATGCGCGCGTTGTCATTGAACATTCCGGTTTGAACCTGACCGGCCAAACCGATGTTGTTGGCCTGTTATCCATGGATATCCCTGTTTTTGAGGCTCCGGCCTTTTTCACGGTTCGGATGCCTGACGGAACCTCTGCTTCGGCTTTGGCCCCTGTCTCGGATCTGAATCAATTCCACCGCGTCGGTGTCCAGTGGACAGAAGATAGGTCACTTGAATTGCACGCGATGGAGTTCGGCGCCACATATGGAGAGGCTGGACATATTTGGGCCGAAAACCCCGGTACTCCTGATCGGGCCGTTGCAGGCGAGGGCGGGTTCTTGTCCTATATCGGGGATGCGGATGTTCCGATGCCGATGCTGGCCCAGATCTATAGCTTTCCCCGGGATGCAATGCAGGGCGCGGGGCTGGTCAGCCTTTCGATCGAAACCCCTGTGACAGAAGCCAACTGTGCCCAAGACACATTGGCTCGGACACTTGAGACAGAAGAAGACGGGCGCGTGGCAGTCATTGAATTGACCTTCACCCTTCCGGCCTGCGACGCCGTTGGCGATTATCTTGTGTTGCAAAATCTGTTGCAGGACCTGAGAGTCGCAACCAACTGAATTTTGACCGGCACTTTCCCAAATGCATTATCTTGCAAGGGTGGCCGCCGCGGCCGCCCTTTTTATTTGTTCAACGCTTTTGCCCGCGTCCGCACAGGATGTGGAATTGCGCAGCCTTGATGGCTCAATTGAATTGTCGGGCACAATTATCGGGTTTGACGGCGAATACTACCGGGTCGATACCGTCTTTGGCCCATTGACAGTGAATGCAGCAGGGGTGACTTGCCGCGGGCCGGGTTGCCCCGATCTGGAAAACTTTGTCACCGAAGTCAGCTTTCAAGGTGCGCCAGATATTGCCAATCAACTGTTCCCCGCCTTGATCGAGCGATTTGCCGCCAGCCGCGAAATGGCCGTACGTCGCCAGATCCTTGCCGAAAACCGGTCTGTCTTTGCTCTGATCCGCGGTGAGGAGGATGAGGTCGCAGCTCGATTTTATGTGACCGCCACATCCACGGATGCCGGGTTCGATGCCTTGCTCAGCCGAGACGCCGATATCGCACTGGCCACCCGCATTCCCGATGCCAGCGAACGCGCCGCCGCTGCAGCAGCAGACCAGGGCGATCTGTCCATGGTGGCCCGCAGCAGAGTCCTCGCATTGGATGCGCTTGTGCCACTGGTCGCGCCCACTAATCTGGTCGAGGCCTTGTCGCTGGAGGACCTGGCCCGCATTTTCTCAGGCGAAGTGACAAACTGGCAGGCGCTTGGCGGGCCGGACGCGCCAGTGGCCCTGCACTTGATGGAAGAAAGCTCAGGTATTGGGCAGGATGTTGCGATCCGCATTTTGGACGCGTTTGGCCAAACGGCCAGCGACGCTGTGATCCGGCATGCAACAGCGCGCGACCTGGCACAGGCTGTCGCCCGGGACCCTTTTGCGATTGGCATCGGAACATTGTCCGGGGCCGGGAACGCCCGGATTGTTCCTTTGCGCGGCGCCTGCGGGTTCCTTTCACCGGCCACACCCTCCAGTCTGAAGGCCGAAGATTATCCCCTAACCGCGCCCCTTTTGCTGTATCTTCCAGCCCGTCGAATGCCACAATTGGCCCGGGATTTCTTTCGGTTTTTTGAAAGTCAGGACGCGGACCGCGTGATCCGACGGCTGGGATTTGTCAATCAGGCGATCACGTCTACTGCGCTAACGCATCAGGGCGACCGGTTAGCCAATGCGATAACCATGGCAGGCGAGGAGATCGATCTGGATGACTTGCAGACTATGGTTGCGGCGATGCAAGGCGCAGAACGCCTATCGGCCACTTTCCGGTTTGCTGGCGGTACGACCGAATTGGACGCACAATCATTGAGTTCAATATCACGGTTGGCCCGCGCCATCGAACGAGGCGCCTATGATGGGCAAGAGCTTGTCTTTGTAGGATTTTCTGACGCGCAAGGTGCCGCCACCGCTAATTTGCGATTGGCAAGAGGCCGGGCCGAAGCCGTGCGATTGGCGCTGATCGAGGCCGCCTCTGCTGGCGATTTAAGCCGAGTACAATTGCGGGTCCAGGCCTTTGGGGAGGCATTGCCGATGGCCTGCGATGACAGCGAGGCCGGACGGGCCGTGAATCGGCGTGTCGAAGTCTGGTTGCAATAAAAAGGACGCGTTGTCATGCTTGAGGGCTTGAAGGCTGAAATCCTCGCCTGCGAAAAGAAAGTGTGGGACGCCATGATCGCGGGCGATGCGCATGTCGATGCCGCCGCGCTTAGCGATGGCTTTCTGGGCATCTACCCTGACGGCTATTCCGGAAAATCAGATCACGTGGCGCAACTGTCAAACGGGCCGACTATAATCGGCTATGAACTATCCGACATCCGTATCCTGCCGCTTGGCGACAGCCACGCCTCACTCACTTATTGTGCGGACTTTCTTGCGACCGGGTCGGATGAAACGAAACGGATGTATGTCACGTCGATCTGGCAGCGCGACAGCGACGGCTGGATCAACATCCTCAGTCAGGACACGCCAGCAGGCGGCCCGGCGGGTATCGACTGGGTTTAAAGATATCCCTCCGAACGGAAGCTGAGGTGGCAGGATTTTCCGATGATTAAGTGATCATGAATTAGGATATTCAGTACCTCGCCTGCATCCCGAATTGCATATGTCATATCGATGTCAGCCTGACTGGGCGTTGGATCGCCGGATGGGTGATTGTGCACAAGGATCAAGGCAGAAGCATTGAGTTCCAACGCGCGCTTGACCACTTCGCGAGGGTAAACTGGCACATGATCAACCGTCCCGGTTTGTTGCTGTTCATCTGCGATCAACACATTCTTACGGTCTAGAAACAAGATCCGAAATTGCTCGATATCGCGATGGGCCATAGCAGACTGGCAATAATCAAGCAGGGCGTCCCACGAGGACAAGACCGGTTTGTTGATAACTTTGGCGCGCGCCATTCGGTGGCCAACAGCCTCGATCAATTTCAACTCGAAAACGGCGGCGTCCCCGATGCCCTTGATATCTTTCAAACGGGCCGGTGGCGCGGCAAGCACATGGTTCAGGTCGCCAAACACCTTCAGCAGGCGTTTGGCCAAGGGCTTGGTGTCACCGCGTGCGTTGGCGCGGTAGAGCACCATTTCCAGCAGCTCATAGTCCGGAACGGCCTCGGCCCCGCCATCCGTAAAGCGCTGCCTAAGGCGCTGGCGATGGGCCTTTCGATGGTCTTCCACCAGCTTTGCTTCTGAAAGTTTTCGCTGTGTTGCAGGACGAATGCAACGGGACGAAGGGGCGACCGGTTTCTGCCCGGGGTCAAATTCAAACCCCGGCAAAGTCGCCTCTCGGAATCGGTTCTTTGGCCCTGTCATGAGCCAAGACTGCCGCAATAATGGTTAACAGGGGGTTAGGGGTAGACCCAGCTATTCAACAACCGCCCAGTCAGAGTTGCCGCCAATGTCGCCCCGTCTGAAACCGGAGCCAGCGACAGGTTGATATTCGAGATCGTGAAATATGCCTCGGGGCGATCAGGGTGCAGCATCATCGTCAACCGTACGGCCATGGGGCCAATTGACGGGTCGGTATATGTCCCGATCAGGTGCACGCCGGGAACGTCGCCGAAATCAATTGCCTCGATAGCCAGAATTTCCGGGTTCTCGAATCCGGCAACGGCTTGCGGGAATATCTGCTCTTGCAGGGCGCGCGCCGAAATTTGGAGCCGCACCGTTGCGGGATCCTCCTGATCTTCGGCCATCGGAATTGTGGCCGAGACGATCTGGATGTTTTCGATGAACTGGCGCGGTTCGGTGTTGGCCGCGAAGGTGAATTTCACAAAGGCCCCGCCATCTGGCGCACCATCCGAAATCAGGTGAACATCACTGTGCGTGGGCACTTGAATTGTAAAGGGCAGCGGTACCGGAATACCAAATTGCGCCGTGTAGTCTTCATCAAATTCAAAAATCCGCGCCGTAGTCAGGCCCTCAAGCTCAAACAAATTGAACTCGACCGTTGCCTGTGCCGAAACAGGCGTTGTCGCCAAACCAAATGTCATCGCCAAAGCGCCAAGTACCAACCGCATGAAATCCTCCCAATAAAGAGGTCGACGATAGGGCGCGTGGCTTGTTTGGTCAAACAATGGTGATCAGGAATAGGTCGGGTGGAATTTGCCAGACGGGCTGAGCGTGAAGATTTCAAACCCATCAGCGGTAACGCCAATGGAATGCTCGAACTGTGCGCTCAGGCTCTTGTCGCGGGTCACGGCGGTCCAATCATCGGCCAGCACCTTTGTCTCTGGACGGCCCAGATTGATCATTGGCTCGATTGTAAAAAACATACCCTCTTCCAAAACTGGCCCAGTGCCTGCGCGCCCATAATGCAGAACATTGGGAGGCGCGTGGAATACGGTGCCAAGACCATGACCACAGAAATCCCGGACAACCGACATGCGTTGCGATTCTGCATAGCTTTGGATGGCGTGGCCGATATCGCCAAACGTATTACCGGGCTTCACCGCCTCAATCCCCATGAAAAGCGCATCATGCGTGACCTGGATCAACCGTTCGGCCTTGCGACCCAATTTGCCGGCCACATACATGCGGCTGCTATCGCCGAACCAGCCATCCACAATAGTGGTAACGTCGATATTCAGGATGTCGCCATTTTTCAGCACTTTGGACCCGGGAATACCGTGGCAAACCACGTGATTGACCGAGATGCAGCTGGCGTGCTGGTAACCCTTGTAGCCAATCGTGGCAGAGGTCGCGCCTGCCTCATTCACCATGCGCTCAATCTCTGAATCAATGGCGGCGGTGGTCACACCGGGTTCGACCATTGCAGCGATATCGTCCAGAATTCGCGCGGTCAGGGCGCCGGCCTTATACATGCCAGCGGAATCCTCGGGGTTGTGAATGCGGATGCCGTCCTTGGTCAGGCGGCCACGGAAATCGTCCACGTCTTGTCCTCACTGATGGGTTGGCCTGAAAATAGGGCAAAATATCCGGGGTTTCCAGATGCGGAAATCGAATGCAGCGTCTGGCCCTTTCCAGAAGGCAAAGATAACCTGACGACGGTTAACCAAAGGTGACACATGAGCAACCCAACGGCGGCAATGATCGTAATCGGTGACGAAATCCTTTCCGGGCGGACCCGTGATTCGAATATGCATCACCTTGCGCGTGAGCTGACATCGCACGGAATTGACCTGCGAGAAGTGAGGGTTGTGTCCGATGACCGTGACGCGATCATAAGTGCGGTTCGGGATTTGAGCGGGAAGTTTGACAACGTCTTTACCTCAGGTGGCATTGGCCCGACGCATGATGACATCACGGCCGAGGCGGTCGCGGCTGCCTTTGACACCAATATCGGTGTCCGTGAGGATGCTCGTGCGATCTTGCAGGCGCATTATGACCGGTCGGGTTCCGAGATGAATGAAGCCCGATTGCGGATGGCCCGCATTCCTGATGGTGCCGCCTTGATCGAAAACCCGGTAAGCGCAGCCCCTGGGTTTTCGCTGCAAAACGTTCACGTCATGGCGGGGGTGCCTGCCGTTTTCGAGGCAATGGTGGCGTCAATTGTTCCACAAATGGCTGGCGGGGCACCGCTTTTGTCGCAAACGCTCTGCATTCATCGCGGCGAGGGCGAAATCGCCGGGCCATTGGGGGAATTGGCCGACACGTATCCTGATGTGTCCATCGGCTCTTATCCGTTTTACCGGAACGGCAATTACGGCGCGAATATCGTCGTGTGCGGTTCTGATGGACCCATGATCGACCGGGTAATTACGGCCCTGGCGTTGCTTTTCCCGGAGGAACCCCAAGCGTGACGCCAGATCAGCTTTTTGAAGCAGTTGAAGCAACGTGGCCGGCAGCAGCAACGCGGCGCGTCGGGCCATGGCGCGTGCGTGATGGCCAGGGCGGGGGCAAGCGCGTCTCTGCGGTAAGCGCCGAAGGCGATTGGGCAGTTGAGGACATTGCCTTGGCCGAGGCGATTTGCATGAACCTCGGACAGGACAAGCTGTTCCAATTGCGACCGGAAGAAGCGGAGCTCGATAAGGCGCTCGAATTGCGCGGGTATGAGGTTTTAGACCCGGTCGATTTACTCGCATGTTCTGTCGAACACCTGACTGCCGAAATTCACCGTCTTGCCGCCATTCCGTGTTGGCCGCCGCTTGCTATGCAAGCGGAGATTTGGGCCGAAGGCGGTATCGGACCTGCGCGATTGGATGTGATGACCCGCGCCGAAGGCCCCAAAACCGCGCTTTTGGGGCGACATGATAACAAAGGTATCGCGACGGCATATGTTGCCTGCCACGGCCCGATCGCCATGTTGCACGCGCTGGAAGTGGCTCCTGAAGCGCGACGCCAGGGCGTTGGGCATGTCATGATGCACGGGGCCGCCAACTGGGCCGCGCGAAACGGTGCGCGAGATCTTGCCGTTTTGGTTGTCAAAGACAACAAACCCGCGCAATCCTTGTATGCTTCGTTAGGCATGATGCCGGTGGGGCAATACCACTATCGCATAAAGCGGAGTTAACACTTGGCAAAACCAAATCCAAAAGCCACGGCGCTTGATCTGCCACCGGCCGATCCGCTTCCCGAAGCAACACAGAAATATTTCGATATCTGCGATGAGAAGCTTGGCCTGATCCCCAACGTGTTGGCGGCCTATTCCTTTGATCCAGAAAAACTGAACGCATTTGCCGGGCTCTACAATGACCTGATGCTGGCCGATAGCGGGCTAAGCAAACTGGAGCGAGAGATGATCGCTGTGGCGGTCTCGGCGGTGAATAAATGTTTCTATTGTCTTGCTGCTCATGGGCAAGCTGTGCGGCAATTGTCCGGCGATCCGATATTGGGCGAGCAAATGGTAATGAACTACCGGGTGGCCGATCTGGACGCACGCCAGCGCGCGATGTTGGATTTTTCGGTTAAAATGACCGAAGAGAGCCACAGGATTGAAGAGGCCGACCGCCAGGCATTGCGCGATGTCGGATTCTCAGATCGCGACATTTGGGACATTGCGGCAGTGGCCTCATTCTTCAACATGTCCAACCGCATGGCCTCGGCTGTCGATATGCAGCCCAATCCAGAATATCACGGCCAGAACCGGTGAAACATATCGCCCTCATATCCCTTTTTGCCCTTCCGGGCCTAACCCCTGCAGGGGTCTCGGCGTTGGAACTGGATATGCCGGGCGTTTCGGTATTGGCCCACGAAGAATCCGAGAGTACGACAACTTACACGCTGCCAGTGTCACCTTGGCTTGGAACCGGGGTAGAGATGGTAACCGCCCAAGGCGCTCTGTCGCGGTCGGTTTGGCAGATCGAGGATTATGCCGGGACCAGCACCCTTCTGATGGCCCATCTACGCAACCAGTTGGAAACGCAGGGTTTTCAGGCCATATTTGCCTGTGACGCTACATTGTGCGGCGGATTTGATTTTCGGTTTGCGATGGATGTGACACCGGAACCTGCCATGCATGTGGATCTGGGCAATTTTTCATACCTTGTTGCCCGCACCGAGGCTGAGGGCGGCGATGAATATATTGGATTGCTGACCTCTAGGGGCGGGCAAAAGGGCTATGTGCATATGGTGCGCATCAGTCCTTCGGATTTATCTGAGCTAGATGTCGGTGTATCCACCCGCTCTCCCGATCAGGAAACGATCAGGGATCTTGCAGCCGCGCTTGATCTAATGGGAACGGCGACTCTGGCCGATCTTCAATTTGATACCGGATCATCTACTTTGACAGATCAAGACTACCCGACGCTGAATGATCTGGCGACGTACCTTGCTGACCGGCCCGATGTACGAGTGGCCTTGGTTGGTCATACCGATGCCGAAGGCTCGCTTGACAACAACATTGCGCTTAGCCGGGCGCGGGCCGATGCGGTGCGGTCTTATCTGATTGATGTATTGGGTGCGGAACCTGCGCAATTGGAGGCAGAGGGGGTTGGTTATCTTGCACCGGTTGCCAACAATTCCAGTACCGAAGGGCGCCAACAAAATAGACGGGTTGAAGTGGTGATCACTTCAACCCGCTAAAGGTGCCTTGTCAGCGGCAGCGACAAGGTGGCATGAACTGTCGAATTCTTAAATGATTACCAATCGGCGGGGCCTTTGTCGCGGAACTGCTCGACAAGGAAGTCGATGAAGGCGCGCACTTTGGGCTGTGTGTAACGACCGGGTGGGTAAACTGCGTAGATGCCTTGCACGTCGATAGGAAGCTCTGGGATCGCGTCCACAAGCAGACCATCGCGCATCGCATCGGCATAAAGGAAGCTTGGCAGATAGGCGATGCCCAAACCGCCAATCGCGGCGTTCAGCAGCGACTGCCCATCATTCACGGTCAGGGAACCGGCGGTGCGAACCTGACGCTTTTCACCAGAGGGCGCGGTCAGTTTCCAGACATTGCCAGCGGCCTGATTGGAGTAATGCAGGAGTTTGTGATCATTCAAATCGTCAATCTTTTGCGGGCGCCCATGTTTTTCGAAATATTCCGGGCTGGCGATCATACGTTTGGTGGTTTCGGTCAGCTTACGAGCCCTTAGCGAACTGTCTTCCAGCTCACCGACGCGAATGGCCATATCAAAGCCTTCGCTGATCAGCTCTACATAGCGATTGTTCAGGACCATGTTGACGGTGATATCCGGATAGGAATGCAAAAATCCGCCCAATATCGGAGACAGATGATTGACGCCAAAATCGGTCGCAACCGAAACACGCAACATGCCAGAAGGTGCGGATTGCATGGCCGTAACCAAGGCGTCGGCCTCACCTGCATCATTCAGCACACGGCGGGCGCGGTCATAATAAGCCAGGCCGATTTCGGTCGGGCTGACGCGCCGGGTTGTGCGATTGAGAAGACGTGCGCCGAGGCGCGTTTCTAGGCTTGAGACATGTTTCGAAACCGCTGATTTCGAAATTCCCATTTTCTTTGCCGCGTCTGTAAACCCGCCCTGGTCGACTACCGTGGCAAAGGCCTCCATTTCCGTAAGACGGTCCATTGGATCACCTGTATGATTATTTTTGTTCCTCTACAGGTATCGTTTCCAAATGAGGCGCGATTGCGGAGCGGGCCGGGCCAAACACAGGTTTTACCGCGGATCGTTAATGGCACGGAAACTATGATTGTGGCGTAATCGGGAACACTTTCCAGGATTTGTCGAAATAGTTGCCAATTTTTAAACAAATGGACCTTTTGCTTGTGTGGATCACCCCGTGGCAGAGGGGACGGCACGTTTATAAAGATGCCATGTGGTGTGGCCGAGAATTGGAAGGGTGAAGATCAGGCCCAGGAAGGCCGGGATCAGTGACACCATCATGATGATCGAGATGATGGCCGCCCAGGTAAGCATGACCCGGGGGCTTTCCGTGACCACACGCACAGAGGTCAACATAGCGGACACGAAATCAATCTCGCGTTCAAGCAGCATCGGCATTGCAATAACTGTCACCGTGAACAGGGCCGCAGACAACGCAACGCCAACACAGGTGCCGATTGCAAGAAAGGTCCAGCCTTGTGGCGTAAAGAATACCGTGGTCAGGAAGCCGCCGAAATCCGAGAAGGATGCATTTTGCAAGACCAGTGCCAGCCATAGACGAACCTGGTACATCCAAACCCAGAATACGAACAAAGTGACAAACGCCATCCAGCCCATTTCCCGTTTTCGCTGGTTGGCCATGACTACAAGGATTTCAGACCAGCCAAAACTCTCGTCCTTATGCATGCGGCGGGACATTTCATAAAGTCCGGCGGCAGCAAAGGGCGCAACCAGTGGGAAGCCGACGACGGCGGGGATTACCATCCAGATTTTACCAAGCCAGACCAAAGCCCAGACAAACAAGATCCCAAAGACCGCGTAAAACAGCCCAAAGAAACCGCTCATAATAGGTCGCGCCAAAAAGTCAGAAAATCCGGCTTTCAGCGCGGCTGCAATATCATCACCGGTTACTTTTCTGATCTCAGGAATACTATTTCGTCGTGGCAACGGTGCGTTTGGCGGGGTCGACTTTGTGGCTTCGGGCGTCATGACACTCTCCTCTCAAAGAATGAACCGGCCCCTGTGCC
This sequence comes from uncultured Nioella sp., assembly GCA_947495575.1. Classification (GTDB taxonomy): domain Bacteria; phylum Pseudomonadota; class Alphaproteobacteria; order Rhodobacterales; family Rhodobacteraceae; genus CANLZL01. Next base: position 427,737 of record CANLZL010000003.1, read on the forward strand.
TGGTACGGCAGGGGCGGCGGCCATCCGGGCGTCGCGCGCTTTTGGCAATTCTGTATCAGGTCCTGCTTTTGGGCAAGTCGCGGCGCATCCCGATGGGTTTACCTCGTATTGACCAAGCCAGACTGAAAGATATTGATCCTTACTTATAGTTTGGCAGCCAGACGAGCCCCTTGATTTATCGCGCGTTTTGCATCCAGTTCCGCCGCGACATCTGCGCCGCCAATGACGTGCACCTTGGTGCCCTGCCTCTCAAGCTCGTCTGCCAAGGTTCGATTGGGCAATTGCCCGGCACAAAGGACGATCGTATCGACCTCGATCTTCGTCGGTCGTTCCCGCGCCTCGCCATGACTGATCAACAACCCATCAGGATCTATCCGTTCGTAATTCACACCACCAATCATCTTGACGTTCTTCATCTTCAGCGCCGCGCGATGTATCCAGCCGGTGGTTTTTCCAAGCCGCTTACCCGGCCGTTCCGATTTTCTTTGCAACAAGGTGACTTCGCGCGCAGGCGCCTCTGGCTGCGCTCCGTCTGGCGCAAGCCCGCCCCGCGTGTCCTCCGGGTCGCCAACCCCCCATTCGCGCCGCCAGAGGTCCAGGTCTTCTGTCGGGCTGTCACCTTTATGAACCAGGTACTCGGCCACATCGAATCCGATACCACCCGCCCCAATGACGGCCACACGGGAACCGACCGGGGCTTTGCCCGCCAGCACATCAACATAGCTCAGCACATTGGGACCGTCCTGGCCCGAAATGCCGGGATCACGCGGCGTGATGCCGGTGGCGATGACCACCTCGTCAAAACCGGATAGCGCATCGGGCTTTGCTTCAACTCCAAGCCGCAGATCAATATTGGGATGATCCAGCATCCGGGCAAACCAGTTCACCAACCCGTGGAATTCTTCTTTGCCTGGAATTTCGCGGGCCATGTTCAATTGTCCGCCAACCCGGTCGGATTTTTCAAACAAAATAACCTGATGTCCGCGTTCGGCGGCAACCATGGCCGTCATCATGCCGGCCGCCCCTGCCCCGACAATGGCGATGCGCTTGGGATGGTCCGTCGGCGTGTAGGCGAGTTCGGTTTCATGGCAGGCGCGTGGGTTCACGAGACAGGAGGTGAGCTTGCCACTGAAGGTATGGTCCAAGCAGGCTTGGTTACAGGCAATACATGGCGCGATCTGATCGGCCTGCCCTGACGCGGCTTTCGCGACAAAATCTGCATCGGCCAAAAATGGTCGCGCCATCGAGACCATATCGGCACACCCATCGGCCAAAACGTTTTCGGCCACGTCAGGCATATTGATCCGGTTCGAAGTTATGACCGGCAAACCGACATGTCCCATCAGCTTTTTCGTGACCCAGGAAAACGCCCGTCGCGGAACAGAAGTTGCAATTGTCGGAATCCGTGCCTCATGCCACCCAATTCCAGTGTTGATGATCGTCGCCCCAGCCAATTCAACAGCCTTGGCCAGTTGGATCACTTCCTTAAAGGTTGAGCCGTTGGGGATCAGGTCAATCATCGACAGGCGGTAGATCAGGATGAAATCCATTCCCACCGCTTTTCGTACGCGCCGTACAACATCGACAGGCAGCCGCATCCGATTCTCATAAGACCCGCCCCAACGGTCTGTGCGCTTATTGGTGTGTGTGACCAGGAACTGGTTCAGGAAATAGCCCTCAGAGCCCATAACCTCGACCCCGTCATACCCGGCCTCAAGCGCGCGGGTGGCCGCCGTCACGATGTCGCTGATCTGTTTTTCGATACCCGCCTCATCCAATTCCTTCGGGGGAAAGGGCGAGATCGGGGATTTCACAGGTGAGGGAGCAACACAATCTGGCCCATAGGCATATCGGCCTGCATGCAATATCTGCATAGCGATCTTGCCGCCCGCCTGGTGAACAGCGTCTGTGACCACCCGATGGTTTGCAATGTCGCCGGATGAATATAGCCCCGCCGCGCCCGGAAAAACGCCACCTTCGGGGTTTGGCGCCATTCCACCGGTCACTATTAGGGCGACCCCGCCGCGCGCGCGCTCTGCGTAGAACTCTGCGACGCGCGGCCAGTCCTTGGTCTCCTCCAGCCCGGTATGCATCGACCCCATCAACACGCGGTTTTTCAACGTGGTGAACCCAAGGTCAAGCGGGGCCAAGAGGTTAGGATAATGGGCATGGTTCATTGCAGGCGTCCTCCGATATCGGACATTGCCCTGCCAAGTTGCGGTTTGTCACCCGATACGCGGCGTCAGCTTAATCTGCGCCGGTTTCGACGCAATGCCTGCGAAAGGCGCGTTTCAACAGTTCCAACTCGTCGCGCAGCGCCACCATTTCTGCGCGAATATCATCCTCAAGTGCATCCCCTGCCAAAATGGTGATCCGATCCAGTGCTTCACCATCATCAGCGCTGCGCAATTGGATGGTTTGTACACTGTCGCCAACCACCTCGCTAGGGATCGAATAAACGGCCAGATGGTGACCGGGATGATCCGGCATTTCCGTCAATTCGACATGGCCCAACACCCGGTCAAGGTGAACCGCTTCGATCACTGGCGGCGTCCCTGTGCACATCAAAAGGCCCTCATAGCGGCCGGATTTAAGGCGTGTCTTGGTCAGCGAAAGCTCAGACATTGCGGCCCCCTATAAATCTGCGCGCGGTGCGCGGGTCAGCGTCAGATCCCAAAGGGTAATCTGGTTCATCGCCGGGTTGTCAAAGATCAGGTCAATCCAGATCTTTTCGACTCTTTTTTCGTTGATGTTGGAATAGGCGAGGTCAAATTCCGCCACGCCCAAATCATCCGAGATTTCCATCTGCCGCACCATTTGCTCGGTGTTCGGGCCGTGCTGGATGTTCAACCGCGCATAAATCTCGATCGGGTTTTCGCGCGTCAGACGGCAACGCAGCGAGATATAGTGGCTGCGGGTAATACCCAATGCCCCTTCGGTTGGCAGGGTCACCACAAGCGACAAAAAGGATCCATCAAATCGCAGGACATCCAAGACGGTCGCGTAGCCCGAGGGGATGTCAGAGCGCCCATTTCGAAGCTGCCGCATCGTGATTTCGGACTTCGCGCAATCATGAAACAACGTCACATTTTTAGAAAGCTCATGAGGTGACGGTACGCTGACCGCGCTTTGTGGAACAGTTGGCACGCACCATGGATCTGGCCGCCACGCCCAGTCACATTGTTCCGGGCGCAAAATCTCGGATTGCTGATCAGGTGACAACTTGTCAACCGTCGCAATTGTCATTGCGTCCAGCTTTCGGCGCAGTTTTCGGGCGGTGGCCTCTAATTCGAGCAATTCGGATGGCGGTATGCTGCTGGCGCGATCCGCAAGATCAGACCAACGCTGCACCGACTTCGCCAATAGCCGCTTTTCCAGGAAACCCGCCATATGCTCTTGCTCTCACCTCTTGCTTTGTATTTTCCCGGTTTAATCCGGTTTCGTTACCGTCCCATTATTCGCCGAAATAAACCAACATTAAAGAGCCCACCTTGGGTTTGGGCCGTGGGTTGCTGAACTGGCGGCGGCGCTACCGGTGCTGTGGGCAAGGCTGCTGGCTGTGCACCGGGTGTCGTGCCCACGGGGTTGGCAATCAATGCCAAATCCGTGAATTGCCGCAACAAGGAAAGGCTGGCCTCGTCTGAAATCGGGTTTTCTTCAAGTCCCAGAACGGTCAATGTTGCAATCCGGTTCCGCAGATCAAGGTATGACCGCCAATATTCGGGTGAGACATCCTGTATCTCGCTGGCGCTGGTGTCGCGCGCATGCAGGAAATAGACATCGCCCTGATGAAAACTGTCCAAAATTTCGACGCTATCGGCGTTCCCGGTCCTGCTCAGCAATTGCCGGCCTTCGGTTGATTGAAAAAACGCGTTCAACTCTGGAATGGAATCACGCAAGGATTGTGCGGGATCAGCTTCCGAGACGGATGCCGTAAGTACCGCCAGGTTTCGCGGCTGCCCGGCGCTGCGCTGATTGGAGATCACCGCACAATTCCCCAATAAGACAAAAGCCGTCGCCCCATCATCGCGGGTGGAAGCGGTGTCCACACAGAACCCTTCAGGCCCGGTCAGGTTTATCTGGTCAGTGGTTACGGCAACTTGCCGAACTGGTGGCGTCCCGGACGGGCCACCCCCGCCACACCCTGCCAATAACAGGGTCAAACCTGTCAATATCGGGGTGAGGGTCTTTGTCATTCCAAATGCCATGGTGACCTGCTTTGTTTTTTTGCCTCACCCTAAGGGATAAAGGTCAGCGGCATTTCAGACAAGCGTGATTGCCGCGCAAGCCGGGGCGCGTTAGTGTCAAAAAAAACTGGCAGGCAGGCCACGAGCACATGAACTACACCGCGCATGACGCTTTCATCGCCCCGGCACGGGCGAATTCGCAGCTTTGGCGGCTGGCGGTTGGCCTTCTTTTGATCAGTGCGGTGACGGTCGGGTGGGCCGTTCTTCTGTTTATGACCCTATATTTGACCGCTGGCGTAGACGGTGGCCCGGAATGGATCAACCGCCTGTCGACCGCCGATACACCCACCTCGGCGCTATTGGTGCTAACCATGCTTTGGGGGTTGGCGCTTGGCGCTACTTTGACAGTGGCCCTCGTTCATAGACGAAAACCTCGGACGCTGTTGGGATCCCGACGTTTCCTAAAAAGGCACTTCGTTATTGCGGCGGCCATATGCCTTGGCATCGCGTTGATATCGCTCTTTATTCCTATCGGCCCTGACCTCGAGCCGGGACTGGACAGTTCGATCTGGCTAACATTCTTACCGCTCGCATTATTGGTCATCCTAGGCCAAACCGGCGCAGAAGAACTGCTGTTTCGTGGGTATTTGCAGCAACAACTGGCGGCCCGGTTCCGCTCACCCATCCTGTGGATGGTTTTCCCGTCTTTGGCCTTTGGCCTTCTGCATTATGACCCGACGGTCGAGCCAGTTGTCACAGCCCTGATCATCATCGCGACCACTCTCTTTGGTCTTTTTGCTGCCGATCTGACCGCGCGCACCGGGTCGATTGGCGCGGCCTGGGGATTTCACTTTGCCAATAACGTCGTTGCGATCCTCTTTATCTCCACTGGCGATTCGCTCTCTGGGCTATCGCTATATCAAATGCCGCTTGGCACCGCAGACACGTCCATGCATGTGACCTTGTTGCTTCTTGGGATGACTGGCACGGCATTGATTTGGGCCGTCACACGATTTGCCCTCGCCAGACAAGGCAGATAGCCTAAGCTGCAATTGCATTTCGCTGTCCCAAAGCCTATTTGGGCCAGCAACAGACACACCAGACCCTGGATCGCGCATGAACTGGATTACCAATTACGTCCGTCCCCGGATCAACTCGTTGTTTTCGCGCCGTGAAGTGCCCGAGAACCTTTGGACGAAATGCGGCGAATGCGGCACGATGCTGTTCCATCGTGAGCTGCGGGACAACCTGAGCGTTTGCACGAATTGCGATCATCATATGGGAATTACCCCGCGTGAGCGGTTCGAGGCCTTGTTTGATGGTGGCGTTTTTGCCGAAATCCAGGTTCCGGTCCCGGTACCCGACCCCCTGCATTTCCGCGATCAGAAAAAATACCCAGACCGCATGAAGGCCGCTCAGAAAAAGACCGGCGAATTCGAAGCAATGCTGGTTGCGGAAGGTGAAGTTGGTCGGACCCGTATCGTGGCAGCCGGTCAGGATTTCAGCTTCATGGGTGGGTCGATGTCGATGTATGTCGGCAACGCAATTCTTGCTGCCGCAGAGCGCGCGGTCGAGCGGAAATTGCCGTTGGTATTGTTTTCAGCAGCCGGCGGCGCCCGTATGCAAGAGGGCATCCTTGGCCTCATGCAGATGCCGCGTACGACCATTGCCGTAAACATGCTGAAAGACGCGGGCCTGCCCTATATCGTTGTGCTGACTCATCCGACGACCGGTGGAGTCACGGCCTCTTATGCGATGCTGGGTGATGTTCAAATTGCCGAGCCCAACGCGTTGATCGGCTTTGCCGGTGCGCGTGTAATCGAACAAACCATTCGCGAACAACTGCCCGAGGGCTTTCAACGGTCCGAATACCTGCTGGACCACGGCATGCTGGACCGGGTAACCCATCGCAAAGACCTGAAGGACGAGCTTGTCACGATTTTGCGGATGCTGACGCATCAACCCCCTGCGGTCAAAGGCGACTTGCCTGCTCCTGATGGCGCCGAGGTTGAAGAAGACACGTCTGTGACGCCTGACGTGAACCCAGTCGCCGCTGAACCAGCGGCAACCATAAAAAAGTGAGCGCGGCCCGTTCTGACATCCTCCTTGATCGGATGATGTCGCTGCATCCCAAGATTATCGACCTGACGCTGGACCGCGTAGACCGATTGTTGGCCGCTTTGGATCATCCAGAGCGCAAGATGCCCCCGGTCATCCACGCGGCGGGAACCAATGGCAAAGGTTCGACCCTTGCTATGATCCGCGCGGGTATTGAGGGGGCGGGCCAATCTGCTCATGTCTATACGTCACCGCACCTGGCACGGTTTCATGAGCGTATCCGGTTGGCCGGTTCGCTGATTGATGAAGATTATCTCAGCGAAATGCTGGATGAATGCCTTGCGGCCAACGGCCCCGACGATATCACCTATTTCGAGATCACGACCTGCGCTGCGCTTTTGGCATTTGCCCGCGTACCCGCCGATTGGACGCTTCTGGAAACGGGGCTTGGTGGGCGACTGGATGCCACAAATGTGGTTGAGGCCCCTGCCCTGACAATCCTCACGCCGATTGACCTGGACCATCAACAGTTTCTGGGCGACACCTTGACCGCGATTGCCACGGAAAAGGCCGGCATTCTGAAACGTGGTGTGCCTTGTGTTGTTGGACCGCAGCCAGAGGAAGCTATGGACGTGATTGAGGCGCGCGCTGCCCGTCTGGGTGCGCCCTTGCTGGCCCATGGTCAGCACTGGCATGTCTGGGAAGAACGCGGTCGCCTGATCTTCCAAGATGAGACCGGGCTATTGGACCTACCGCTGCCTGCATTGGCCGGTGGCCATCAAATCATGAATGCCGGTGCCGCATTGGCCGCTCTGCGCCACTTGGGATTTGATGAGGCGGCTTGCGAGGCAGCTTTAGCAAACGCCTCTTGGCCGGCCCGGATGCAGCGACTGAAAGCTGGCCCCTTGGCGGATGCGGCGGCAGAGGCCGGGTCGGACCTTTGGTTGGATGGCGGGCATAATCCGGCGGCGGCGGCGGCAATCGTCGAAACTCTGTCGCGTCTGCCTGCCAAGCCCACCCACCTTATCTGCGGGATGCTGAACACTAAGGATGTGGGTGGATTTATGCGGCCCCTGGCCTCTGTGGCAGAAAGCCTGACGGCCGTTTCTATCCCCGGTCAAACCGCAACGCTGAGCGCGGAGGAGACACTTGTTGCCGCTAGGGATGCCGGGCTGTCAGCCACATCGGCCGAATCCGTCGCAGCGGCATTGGACGACATCCTTGCCAGCCACCCCGGCGCACGTGTCTTGATCTGTGGATCGCTTTATTTGGCAGGCGAAATCCTGAAGGAAAACGGCTAGGCTTGGCTGCCGCCGCGCGCGGGGCCAAAAAGGGCCGCCAAGGCCAAAATGACGCCGGAAACGGTCGCGATCATTCCCGCCGCGCTGACGGAATCCTGCCCGCCAAACCACATCGGCCCATATCCCGCGAAGACATAGCCAAATACGGCCGACAGGATGGCAAAGACCACGCTCCAGCCGACTTGCCGCCCCAAGCGATTGGTCATCAAGCGCGCTGCGGCAGGCGGACAAATGAACATCGCGATCACGATGATGGATCCGACCGCGTCAAAGGCTGCAACCGCCGCAACCGCAGATATTGCCACAAGAGCCAGCCCAAGGGCCCCGGTCTGCATACCCATGACCTGCGCGAACCCTTCATCAAAGGTCGAGATCTTCAGCGGCCGCCAAAAAATCCAGATAAAGGCGATCACGCCAACCATGGCGATGAAAATGCGGGGCAATTCCGGCGGCAAGCCAGCCAGCGCTTCAGGATCCAGCAGCGATGACCAGCCAAAGGCGTCCAGCCAGATCAGGCTTTCTAAATTTCCCATCAACGCATGTTCAACATCCAAGTGAACCGATGACGTGTCTGACCGTTCCAACAACAAAACGCCCGCCGCGAACATCGAGGTGAAGACAACACCCATTGCAGCGCCCGGTTCAATCTTGCCAAGGCGCTGAATGGCTTCGATCAATATGACGGCCACTAGGGCCGCGACCGCCGCGCCAATCATCATTGGCCATGTTGTAACAGTTCCAGTGAACAAGAAGGCCACGACGATGCCGGGCAAAACAACGTGACTGATGGCATCGCCAATCAACGCCTGTTTGCGCAGGACAAGAAAGTTTCCGGGCAATGCACAGGCGATGGCCGCAAAAATACCAATCAGCATCGGTGGCAAACTGAGGGAAACAAATTCAGATCCCATTATGCCGGCACCCCTTGCGGCGCTGCGATACGAGCGTCGATTTCGGCCAGTTGATCCGGTGTTACCACCGTCTCGATCTGACGCAATCCGTCATAAAGCGCGGCGGTCGATTCATGGTCCGCCATGCCGCGCAAAATCTCCCACCGCTTCTCATCCAACAAGGCTTTGGCCGCCCGGGCGCGGCCGTCGTCGGTCGCGACGCCATCCGCGCGGGCCAGACCCTCGCGCGCCAGAATGCGCATTGTGTAGCGTTCAAAAATGGGCTGACCCTGTGCCAGCGCCAGAAGACCCTGCCGCATGTGGACCCTGCGCTGAAACCGCAGATGGCGCAAAATGGCTGCCAGAACCCCGCGGTTTGGCGCAAAAAAGAGCGAAAGGGCGAAAAGGGTAAAGGACGTCAGCACAATAATGGGTCCGGTTGGCAAAGCAGGCGCTGACGCCGAAATGGCCGCACCGATAAACCCCGAAACTCCGCCAATTACGCCCGACAATTGCCAAACCCGCGCTGTATTATCTGTCCAGAACCGAGCCGTGACCGGCGGGATAATCAGCAGCGCAACAATCAGGATCAGGCCGACGATTTTTAGCCCCACAACTGTCACGGCCATGACCAACGCCATTGTTGCGAAATCGACAGCGCGGGTATTCATACCCTGCGCCGCCGCAAATTCAGGATCAAACGCCACCATGATCATCGGACGCCGCAAAAGCAAAGTTAGGGCAAGGGTCAAAGCACCACCCACGGCGATCAGGACCGCGTCGGAAAAAAGCATGCCCGCCGTTGAGCCCAAGAGCAGCCCATCCAACCCTGCCTGCCGCCCCGATTGCATGGTTTGGATGACCGTCAGCAGCACAATTCCGAAGCCAAAAAACACGGAAAGTACCGCCCCGATCGCGCTGTCCTCTGCCAATCTGGTGCGACGGGTCAACCATTGAACAGATGCCAGGCCAAGCGCCGCAGTTGCCGCTGATCCGATCAGCAAGCCCGCCAAGTTTCGCCCATCGCCGCCAAAGGCGACCATAACGATAAAGGCCAGGCCGACACCTGGCAGGGTTGCATGGCTGATCGCGTCAGAGACCAGTGCGCGCTTTCTTAGAAATAGGAATGTTCCAGTCACCCCGGCGGACACACCAAGCAACATGGCGCCAATGGCAACCAACGTGGCGTTATAGCCAAGCTGAAGGGTCAGCGCCTGCCAGATCATGGGTTAACCTGCCAGAACCTGGTCGATCTGCGCGGTGGCCAATCGGCCGCCATAGGCTGCCTGCAGGTTCTCGGACGTAAAGGCCTCTTTAACCGTGCCCTCTGCCATTTTGCGGGTGTTCAACAAAAGAACGCGGTCAAAATACTCTGGTACTGTCGCCAGATCGTGATGCACCGAAACAACTGTCTTTCCGTCGGCCTTCAGTTTTTTCAGCACGGCAATAATGGCCTTCTCAGTCGCGGCATCGACACCTGCGAAAGGCTCGTCCAATAAGTAGAGGTCAGCGCCTTGCGCCAAGGCACGGGCAAGAAACACGCGTTGCTGTTGGCCGCCAGACAACTGCCCGATCTGGCGATTGGCAAATTCTTCCATCCCAACCCGCGACAAGCACTCTCTGGCGCGCGATTTGTGGCCACCGCTGATCAGGCGCAAAAGGCCAAGTTCCCGCGCCATTCCCATTAGAACGACATCCAGAACAGTTGTTGGGAAATCCCAGTCAACGCTGGCGCGCTGCGGGACATAAGCGATGCGCGCGCGCTGCTCATCCAGTGGCTTGCCGTAAACCGTGACAGAGCCTGAAAGCGGCCTCAAAATGCCAAGCGCTGCTTTCAGCATCGTGGACTTTCCGGCACCGTTGGGGCCAATAATGGCTGTCATTGACCCATCGACAAAGGTCGCATCAACCGAGAATACAACCGGTTTCTGGCCATACGAGACGGTCATGCCGCGAATGGCTAAAGGGCTGTTGGCGGTGTCTTCTGCGGTCAAAACCTGACCGCCATTTGAGGCTAAGGTCAATTCGGGCATGTCACATACCCTCCGACAAGTTGCCGCGCATACCGTGGTCGGGTGGCGTTCCGCCCAAGGCGCGGGCAATAACCGTCACGTTATGATCGATCATGCCCAAATACGTTCCCTCATAGGTGCCGGCAGGTCCCATCGCATCGGAAAATAACTCGCCGCCGATGGCCACATGATGGCCGGCGGCCTCTGCCCCTTCAATCAAGGCGCGAATGCTGCGGTCAGAAACCGAGCTTTCGACAAAAACAGCGCGTATATTACGATCGACCAGCAGCTCCACCAGTTCAGCGATGCGCGACAGGCCCGCCTCGCTTTCGGTCGAGATGCCCTGAATACCCATAACCTCGAACCCATGCGCCGCGCCGAAATAGTTGAAGGCGTCATGGGCAGTCAGCAAAACGCGTTGATCCAAAGGCACTGTTGCCAATACCTGCTGGCCATAGGCGGCAAGCTCTTGCAGCTCAGCCAGATAGGATTCTGTTGCCGCGTTAAAGTGATCCGCGTTTTCTGGATCGACCTCGACCAGGGCGTCGCGGATTTCGACAACCACATCATCCCAAATGGTCGGATCCATCCAGACATGCGGGTCAAAACGATCTTCATAATCGTCATGCGACAAAAGCTGATCACGCCCAAGGGCGGTCTCAGCCACGGCAACCACATTTCTACCCTCGGCCAGATCGTGGAAAAACTCTTCCATCTGCGCCTCAAGGTATAGCCCGTGCCACAGCACCAAATCGGCACGGGTCATCGCAACGATATCGCTACGTGTCTGGCGATAGGCATGCGGGTCAACACCCGGTCCCATCAAGGCGCGCACTTCAACATGCTCGCCGCCAATTTCTGCAACGGCATCTGCGATCATGCCGGTGGTTGCGACAACGGAAATTTGCGCCATCGCGGCCGTGCCGGAAAGCGCCGCGGCAAAAAGTGCTGAAAGAAGCCGGAAGCCCATGAATAACCTGCAAGTGAGTTTAGTTGAGAATAATAATGAGAATGACTCGCAAGAATGTCAATGCAGTTGCGAGTCATTTTCAATTGCAGGTTACTTTTGACATGACGCAAACTATGTCCAATGGTGGGGAAAACAGGCTCTAACCCGCTTGTTAGGGTCTATTCTCTGGCCCAATCTGCGCTTTGCATTTCTCGCAAACGTGAGGCAGTTCTTTCAAACTCGAAACTTCCCGATCCCTCGATATAGAGTCTTTCCGGCTCTTCCTCAGCCGAAATAATGACCTTGGTCCCGCCTTCATACAATGCATCCACAAGAGTCACGAACCGCTTGGCTTCATTGAATTTTGAGCTATCGAGGCGAGGAACATTTTCAAGAATCAAAAGTTTTACTGCCCCAACGAGAGCCAGGTAATCCGCAGGGCCCAGGGGCTTTCCACACAATTCCCAGAAATCGGCGCGAGTCATTCCGGCCCAGTAGACCGGCAGATGAACTTCGCGTCCTTTGACCTCCAGGACAAGCTCCTCGGATTTACCGCCTGACAAGTCGTTCCAAATCTGATCAATGGCCTTTCGCGCGGCTGAATTGGCAGGGGTAAAATATGTCTGCTCCCCCGCCAGACGATCCTGCCTGTAATCCGTGACACTGGCGATCTCATGCACGTTTAGTTTATCGGCCAACAGATTTATGAACGGCAAAAAGAGCTGTCGGTTCAGCCCGTCCTTATACAGGTCCTGCGGCGGTCGATTTGACGTGGTGACAATCACCACACCGGCCTCAAAAAGCTTCTCAAAAAGGCGGCCAACAATCATCGCATCGGCAATATCCGTGATCTGCATTTCGTCGAAGCAGAGCAGATCGACCTCTTTCACCACGGCGTCGGCCACTGGCTTGATGGCATCATCAACGCCGGTTTTTCGCGCTTCGTGCAGAGCTGTTTGGATTTCCTGCATGAACGCGTGAAAATGCACCCGGCGTTTGCGGGCTATCCCTGCATGAGCAAAGAAAAGGTCCATCAGCATAGACTTGCCGCGCCCAACCCCACCCCACAAATACAGCCCGCGTTTGCCTTCGGGCATCGTTGGCTTGAACAACCTGCCAAAAAACCGGCCGCTGGGCACAACCTGCGGTCTTTCTTCAAGGGTTTCCCGCAATTCTTCTAGCTGCAACAAAACCTGTCGCTGCCCAGGGTCAGGTCGCAAAAGCCCTTCGGCTACTCGTGTGTCGTAAATTGCTTGCAAATGCTGTGCCATGAGCCCGTTCGTAGCTCGATTTCGCCTTAAGATTCCACAAGAAATCTTATGTGCCAGTTCACAGATCCTGATTTGACATGAGCCTGATCTGCCAACAATCTCGCCTGGCGAACAAAAAGGATGCGGAATGGACCAGCGCGCGCCCCTAATGACCCCTGTTTTGATCGGTGGCTGCATCGTCATCATGATCTGTTTTGCGATCCGCGCCAGTTTCGGCGTGTTTCAGATTCCGATCGCAGAGGAATTCAACTGGCTCAGATCAGAGTTCAGCCTGGCAATCGCAATTCAAAACCTCTTTTGGGGCATTGGTCAGCCGATCTTTGGTGCAATAGCCGAACGGTTTGGCGACCGAAAAGCCATCATTCTGGGTGCAGCCCTGTACGCGGCTGGTTTGATCTTTTCGGCCCTTTCCACAACGCCCGGCCAGATGCAGTTTTTTGAAGTCTTCGTGGGCTTCGGCATCGCGGGAACTGGATTTGGGGTTATCCTGGCCATCGTTGGCCGCGCTGCATCTGACAAGAACCGGTCACTTTCCCTTGGCATCGTGACCGCGGCGGGATCAGCCGGGCAAGTCATCGGCCCACCATTTGCCGAGTTCATGTTGAATGTAATGTCCTGGCAGGGTGTGTTCCTTGTTTTCGCCGGAACCATCATGGCAGCCCTCTTGGCCCTGCCCCTGCTGCGCGCACCTGAAATGGCAAGCAAGGCCGAGCTAGAAGACACTATGGCCGAAATCCTCGGTAAGGCCTTTCGAGATCCGTCTTTCACGTTGATATTTGTCGGGTTTTTCTCCTGTGGCTATCAGCTGTCCTTTGTGACAGCGCATTTTCCGGCCTTCATTACCGAGGTTTGCGGACCCATTCAGCCGGGAAGCATGCTGTATAATATTGGAGTCACGTCAACGTCCACTCTTGGCGCCATTGCAATTTCGCTGATCGGGGCGGCCAATATCGGCGGGACAATCTTCGCAGGTTGGTTAGGCAACCGCTACTCTAAAAAGTACCTGCTGGCGGGAATCTATGTCGGAAGAACGATCGCGGCGGCTGCATTTATTCTCTACCCGATTACTCCCGTGACCGTGATTGTCTTTTCCATTGTCATGGGGTCGCTTTGGTTGGCAACGGTGCCGCTGACCAGTGGTCTTGTCGGCTATATTTACGGGCTGCGCTACATGGGAACGCTTTATGGGATCGTGTTTTTCAGCCACCAGTTGGGCAGCTTTTTGGGCGTCTGGCTGGGCGGTTGGATGTACGATCTATATGGCAGCTATAACGCGGTCTGGTGGATTGGCGTTGGGGTCGGCGCATTTTCGGCTATCGTGCATTTGCCGATCAACGAGAAACCGTTGAACCAAAGAGCGGCGGCCTAACGGCCTAACCCTTTTTGCCAGGCGTCCAGGATGTAACGGCTGGTCATCAGGTCCAGATGCGCGCCGCCGCCATTCTTGAAAAGCGTGATCTCATCCAGGCTATTGCGCCGCATTTTTCCGTCAGCGATGTCGTAAAAATCTGACGCAATCGATGATTCCTGGATGATCCCGGAGTCAATTGGTATCTGAATCTCGCCGATATGTCCAATTGTCGTGGCCCGACTATCGACATGAATGGTGGCCCGAAGGATTGCATCGTCATCCGCCTCCCGCATGTCGGGGCGGTAGGCGCCAATCAAATCGATATGTTGCCCGGGCTGCAACCACGCGCCTTTAAGGATGGGATCAGTCGACATCGTGGCGGATGTTACGATATCAGCCGCGCGAACAGCAGCCTCGAGATCACGCGCTGTATCGGTATGCGGATACTGGTTTGCGAATTCTTCGGCCTTTTCAGCCGTCCTGTTCCAAACTGAAAAATGCGCCTCTGGGAACAAGGCGCCGTAGGCCTGGCGCAAAGAATGGCCGACGGTTCCCGCCCCGATGATCACAATTTCGCGGCTGTCTGGGCGGGCCAGCAGGGATGCCCCCAACAGACTGTCGCCTGCGGTTTTGTATTTTGTGACCAAATGAAAATCGACAAGTGCCTCCAGCGTGCCATCTGTGTCGGAGTACAAGTTCACGGCACCCTGTACGGTTCCCAGTCCACTGTCTGGATTGGCTGGAAAGACATTGGCGGTTTTGACGAGAGAGCCCATGCCGTCGATCCAAGCCACACGGTTCAAAAGCGTGTCGTTACCGCGATAAAGAAACGTGTCGCCAAGATCGGCCCTTGGACGTGAATGGCCCATTTTGAGCGCTTCGATCAGATCGAGCCAATTGAGAGCACTTTCTGCCTCTTTGCCGACGATTGTGATCTTCAAGCAGCGGCCTCCTCTCGGCTCAGGACTTTGTGGTCAACCAACGCGTCAGCCCAGCCCTGAGGATTTTGGAAGAGGTGGACGTTCCAGCCCCGGCTTTTGGCCATGTCAAAATTGTCCTGCCGGTCATCTGCAAAAAGCAGGTTTTCTGGAGATACTCCGCTATCTGCTTCGACATGGGCGTAAATCGCGGGGTCGGGCTTGGCCATGCGCAAACGACCCGACACATAAGGACGGTCAAATTCGTTGAGGAAGTCGAAATGGCTTTGCGCCAGTTCAAAACTCTCCACACCGAAATTCGTCAATGCAAAGACGGGGATGCCTTTGGCACGCAACGCACGCAACAGTTTTACTGAATGCGGAATCACAGGATGTGCCAATTCTAACCATCTGTCATGCCACATGCGAATTTCATCGCGGAAGTCAGGATAGATCTCGGCCGTTTCATAAATCACATCGCGGAAGTTTTCTCCCAGATCGACGCGGTCGTTCATTGCGTGCAGATCAACTTTGGCAAACATCTCCTTACGACGCTCAACACCCAATTCACGATCATAGAAATTCTCAGGCACCCATTCGATCAGCACATTGCCGATGTCAAAAACCACAGCCTCGATTGTCATGCTCAATTCCTTCGAAAACAGGCTCTAACAAGCCGTTTAGTCACTTTTCTTGCTTGGTTTCTTTTTCACTTTGAACTCGTCAGGTATTGGCATCCGGTTGAACGCATCAAGGCCCGCGATCTTGTAGGCTTCGGCCAATGTCGGGTAGTTGAATGTGTTCTGAACAAAGTAATCGACCGTGCCCTTCAGGTTCATGACCGCCTGACCAATATGGATCAGCTCGGTCGCGCCTTCGCCCACGATCTGGACACCCAACAACCGCCGGGTTTTCAGGCTGATCAACATCTTCAGCATACCATGTTCCAGCCCCATAATGTGCCCGCGACTGGTTTCGCGGAACCGAGCAATGCCAATCTCATAAGGAATACCGCGGTCGGCCAGTTCTTCCTCGGACATGCCGCAAGTCGACATTTCGGGCACGGAATAGATGCCATAAGGATACCAAGGGCTTTCTGGCAAGGTTGGCGTTTCCAGCGCGTGGCAGGCCGCAACGCGGCCTTGCTGAAGCGAGGTCGATGCAAGCGATGGGTGGCCGATAACGTCGCCGGTCGCATAGATATGCGTCACGCTGGTCTGGTAGGTCTTGCGATCAACCTCAATCCGACCGCGATGGTCGGTTTCGATCCCAACGGCCTCAAGGTTCAGGGCGTCAGTCGCCCCCATGCGACCAGCGGCAAACAGCAACATATCGCCCCGCACATGTCGACCATTGGCAAGGCTCACTTCGACATGAGTGCCCTCGTCCTCGATCTTTTCAATGGCAGAGCCAAGGCGCAGATCGACACCGTTTTCACGGATCTGATGGGTAAATTCCTGAATCAACGTGCGGTCGACAAAGTCGAGGAAGGTTTCGCGCGGCTCGATCAGTGTGACGCGCACATCAAGGGCTGAGAACATGGTCGCATATTCGACCCCGATCACCCCCGCGCCAACCACGATCAGGGCGCGTGGGATTTCCTCCATATCAAGGAAATCGTCGCCATCGAGGACCGTTTTCCCGTTAAAGGGTACATAATCGGGGCGGAATGTCTTTGTTCCGGTTGCGATCAGGAATTTGTCTGCGGTGAGACGGCTGGTTTCGCCAGCCTCGGTTGCGACTTCCACTTCGTTCGGCCCGATGAATTTGGCTAGCCCATGCAAAGTATCGACATGGTTGCGGTTGAATTGGTGTTCCAACACGTCGACTTCGTAGTCGATTGTCATATGCAGACGCGCCTTCAGATCTTCGGCCCGGATCTGATCTTTTACGCGGTAAGATAGCCCATAAAAGCTACGCTCGCGCCAGCCAGTCAGGTTCAACACCGTTTCACGCAGTGTTTTTGATGGAACTGTACCCGTGTGGGCGGACACGCCCCCTAGCCGGTCACGCCGGTCAATAACCAGTACTTTGCGATGTAGTTTTCCGGCTTGAATGGCCGCGGCTCGGCCAGAGGGGCCGGAACCAATGATAATCAGGTCATAGTGAGACAAAGGATTAAACCCCGTAAAGTGCCTCTGCATGGAATGCGATGTGATCTTCCATGAAGGTTGAGACAAAGAAATAGGAATGGTCATAGCCCGGTTGCAAACGCAGAGTTGCAGGCTGGCGGCGGGTGGCAATAGCAGCGGCAAGGGATTCGGTTTTCAGCAGATCCCCGAATTGATCGGACGTGCCGGTATCGATCAAAACCTGACCGGGAAAGCCGTGTTCGGCCATCAAAACACTTGCGTCATGAGCCGCCCAATCAGCCTCGTTTTCGCCAAGATAGGCGGAAAGCTGTTTCCGGCCCCAATCAGATGCCATCGGGTTGCAGATGGGCGAAAAGGCCGAGACGCTCGCAAAGCGCTCTGGCAATGACATCGCGATTGTCAGCGCGCCATGCCCACCCATAGAATGTCCGGTGATGGCCTGCCTGTCAGCATCCAGCGCAAAGCGGGAAAAGACCTGATCGGGCAGGTCCTCTGTGATGTAGTCCCACATCTGAAAATTTGCTGCCCAAGGGTCTTGCGTGGCGTTCACATAGAACCCGGCGCCCTGGCCGAGGTCATAGGCGTCATCATCGGCCACGCCCTCACCCCGTGGGGAGGTGTCCGGGAAAATCAAGGCAATGCCCTGTTCTGCAGCCCAGACTTGCGCGCCGGATTTCACCATAGCATTCTCATGTGTGCAGGTCAGACCGGACAGATACCAAAGCACCGGCACGGGTCCGTCCTCGGCCTCGGCTGGCATGAACAGACCGAACGTCATCTCAGTGCCGGTCGCCGCAGAGACATGTTTATAGACACCCTGCGTGCCGCCAAAACATCTGTTTTCAGACAAGGTTTCCATCTGCGCACTCTCCCTGATCGTGGCGTTTGCTACCGGCCATGCGTAGCGCGCCACCAAAGAAGCGGCAAGAGATCAGAGTAAGGGAGTGATCCAGGCAATCACCAAAGAGACCGTCACAATGGACACAGCAGTGGAAATTAGGATCGAAGCGGAAACACGTTGCGGTGCAACGCCATAATGTTGGGCAAGGATGTACACATTTCCTGCAACCGGCAAAGCGGCGGCTGCGATCATGACGCCCGCGTCAAGACTGGCAACAGGAAAGACAACAAGCGCGGCAAAAGCAACGGCCGCAGGGTGCAGGACCAATTTGCAAAAGCTCAGCCAACCCGCCACTGAAAGACGCTCTGCTGATTTCCCGGCCAGCGACGCGCCAATCGCAAAAAGTGCGCCAGGGGTGGCAGCGGCGCCAAGGATCAAGAGGAACTCGTTTATTACGTCCGGAATGGGAACCGACAGGCTGGAACAAATCAGGCCCAGTGACATCGACACGATCATCGGATTGGCAATGATCCCCCGCCCGACAGACAAGAATGTCCGATGGCTCAGCCGACCGTCCCGTGAGACGGTTATCAAAATGGTGATCAGGCTCGAAAACACGATGAGGTCGATCGCCAGCAGCATCAACATTGGGCCAGCCGACGCTTCGCCCAACAAAACGACAAACATCGGAAGGCCAAGAAACCCCAAATTTCCTATCGCGGCTACCTGCGCTTCTACTGCTGCTTCGGCCAGCCCGCGTTTTCGTAAGAGGGCGACAGTCAAGGCAATTGCATAGACGGCCAAACAACCAGTCAAATAGGCGGCCGACGAAGACCAGGAAAACACTTCCGAAACAGATAGGTTGGCAGAAAAGCGAAAAAGCATCGCCGACAAAGCGAAGTAGAAAACGAATTTGGTTAAGTAGGCCGTTGCCTCTGCCGTGAAAAACCCCGTGCGCCCGGCCTGAAACCCCAGGCCGATCAACATGAAAAAGGGCAGGGTCTTTAAAAAAATATCGACCATGCTGCAATCGCTAGGCGTTTCTTTGCGACCTGTCCAGAGCTTGTCTTGATGAACTGAACCGATCAGTCTATATTTACATTTGTAAACTGCAGGAGACTTTGATGAACCAACAGACGCCCCTGAAGAAAGGCCGGAAATACGACCAGGTGCTGGAGGGCGCGAGGGATGTATTTATTCGTGAAGGCTATGAGGGGGCCAGCGTTGATCAGATTGCCAAGGATGCAGGCGTGTCCAAGGCAACCTTGTACAGTTACTTCCCTGATAAGCAGGCCTTGTTTGTCTCTGTTCTGACCGCTGAATGCGATATGAATACGCAAGCCTCGATGAATGACGAGCTGTTTCAACTGCCGGTGAAAGACGCGTTGTTCCAGATGGCGCGCGGATTTCTGGAGTTTTTGTTTTCAGAGTTTTCAATCGAAGTGTTCCGACTTTGCCTGGCTGAGTCGCGCCGCTTTCCGGAAATAGGGCGGGATTTTTACCTGACAGGGCCACGTTCGGCGCAGGATCAATTGGTCGCCGTGCTGCAAACCGGCCGCTTTCAGGAAGAGTTGAATATTCATGATCCAGAGGTCGCCGCCGATCAGTTCCTACAGCTGTGTCGAACCGACTTGGTTTTGAAACGCCTGTTTGGAATGGTCGATCAGGTCAACGAAGAAGATGTAAACAAGATTGCTTATGAAACCGTGACGACGTTTCTGGCAAGGTATGGCCGCCAGTAGTCAGGGCTTTTGCCGGACGAGAACCAGGTTTCCGTCTTTGCGTTTCGTTTCAAACCCGCTCAGCGATTTCGCCAGGTCGATCAGTTTTTTGTAGCCATAGCTGCGCGTGTCAAAATCGGGATGCGCGGCCGTGATTTTCGACCCGATTGCCCCCAATAGATACCATTCATCATCCTGATCCATCGCCTCCATAGCCTGGCGGATCAAGAGCGAAGGATCAGGCATGGCATCGCCGGGCGTGGTGTCATTTTCAACGGGTGGCGAGGCATCACCTGTCAGGTTCTCGACAAAGATGAACCGCTTGCAGGCCTTTCGAAACGCTTCAGGTGTCTTCTTTTCCCCGATTCCGAACACATCGAGACCCTGTTCGCGAATGCGGCTGGCCAGACGAGTGAAGTCGCTATCCGAGCTGACAAGCACAAAGCCGTCAAATCGCCCAGTATGCAGCAAATCCATCGCGTCGATGACCAATGCGATGTCGCTGGCGTTTTTGCCAACCGTATTGGCGGGCTGGTGATAGGGAACAAGCCCGTGTTCGGCCTGCACCTTGTTCCAGCGCACCATTTGGCTGGACGAGAAATCTCCGTAAACCCGGCGCACGCTCGCTTCACCGAATTTAGCTATCTCATCAAAGATCGCCTGCGTGTGTCGCGGTGAAATGTTGTCTGCATCCACCAGAACGGCAAGCAAGGGTGTCGCGGTCTCAGTCATAGAGTTCGCCTATTTTGAGGATGCTGAACAGGCGGAGTCACCGCGCAGAATAGCTACAAGTCGGTGCACGTCTGCCGCGGGCACGTCAACACCCGAGAGAAGAACCCCGCCACCACTGATCTGTTCCTGAATTCGCGGCTCGGTGAATAGGTCTCCGCAGAGATAGACCTGCATGTCGTAACCAATATTGACGCCCGTAGACGCGGCCAGCCAACTGGTGGCTTCCGGCCCCAATTGAAGCGAAATTTGCAGGCGATCCGGAAAATAAGGGTCCGGCACGGTCTCGACGGACAAAATCCCGTCGGGCGCGATGTCGATTAAGCTTTCCTGAACGGCGAAGCGAAGCGGTTGGTCATCGTAAGTCTGCGCCTCTGCCTCTGCATAAAGCAAAGTTGCGACAAGGACTGCAAGAACAGGTCTGATCATTTGGAACCGGAAGGGGTTGCCGCAGGCGCGCCACCCGCCACCTGTTGGTCCCAAATATCAGACAGACGCGTTGCGACGGTTTCGCGGGCCTCATTATCACTGTCGCTGTTGTAGACGATCAAAAACGGAGCCACCAATCCCGCCTCGATCGGGCAGATGATTAGCGCATCAACAACTTCGCCCCGCAGGTCATAACCGCCCAGCGTCCACTCGCTACGCCCGGTAAACCCATCGCCGCCATAGCTGGATCGGTAAGTATCGACGGTAGCCTCGGCCAAACGCATGCACTCAGCGCGTTCATCAACTGACCCTAAATCGGTCACGGTCCACCCTTCAGCGTTCGCGGCCATTGCAAGAATAACGAAGGAAACGGCGCTGGCTAAGGTCAGTCGTTTCAAAGGTAAGCCTCCAGTCCAATTGGCGTCGTCATAAAGCTATCCCTCCGAAATGCGGAGGACTCAAAATGAAATTACTGCTGCAACTCTAACGGGTCGAGCGTCAATTATCCAAGCCTTAGACCGCGTTCCGGCAGGATTACGCCAGATAAATGGACATCGACAAAGGTCCCCCCCTTTCGGACCACCGTCCGAAAAGGGGGTATTGGCGACCTTCTCCGCGCCTAAAACTCGACAACTGCGCGGATAGATTTCCCCGCATGCATCAGATCGAAGCCCTCGTTGATCTGGTCCAACGTCAGTTTGTGAGTGATCATCGGGTCGATCTCAATCTTGCCGTCCATGTACCAATCAACGATCCGGGGCACGTCGGTGCGTCCCTTCGCGCCACCAAAGGCGGTACCGCGCCAGACCCGGCCTGTGACCAATTGGAAGGGTCGGGTCGAGATCTCGGCACCGGCAGGCGCCACACCGATGATGATCGATTCGCCCCAGCCTTTATGCGCACATTCCAGCGCGGTGCGCATGACACTGACGTTTCCTGTGGCGTCGAATGAATAATCTGCGCCGCCGCCGGTCAGCTCGACCAGATGCGCCACAAGATCGCCCTCAACTTCGGCCGGGTTTACAAAATCGGTCATGCCGAAATGCGTGGCCATTTCGACCTTTCCGGGATTGAGGTCTACGCCCACAATCTGATCCGCACCCGCCAGCCGCAGACCTTGAATAACGTTCAGGCCAATGCCACCCAGCCCAAAGACAACCGCACGGGCGCCGATCTCGACCTTTGCCGTATTGATCACCGCTCCGATGCCGGTGGTGACACCGCAGCCGATGTAGCAAATCTTGTCGAAAGGCGCGTCCTGGCGGACTTTGGCCAGCGCGATTTCGGGCAGAACGGTGTGGTTGGCGAAGGTCGAGCAGCCCATGTAGTGATAGATCGGCGTGCCATCGAGCATCGAGAACCGGGTTGTGCCATCCGGCATCAGACCCTGGCCTTGGGTCACTCGGATCTTTTGGCAGAGGTTGGTTTTGCCACTGAGGCAATATTCGCATTCACGGCATTCAGGCGTGTAAAGCGGGATCACATGGTCGCCGGGTTTCAGGCTGGTCACGCCCTCGCCCACCTCTAGCACTACACCTGCGCCCTCATGGCCAAGGATCGCCGGAAAGATCCCCTCTGGATCATCACCGGACCGGGTAAATTCGTCTGTATGACAAAGACCCGTCGCCTTGATCTCTACCAGGACCTCACCGGCCTTTGGGCCTTCAAGGTTTACCTCCATCACTTCCAATGGTTTGCCAGCCTCAAGGGCCACGGCAGCTCGGGTGCGCATGTGTTCGCTCCTCTTTCTTTAATGTTGTTGCAACAAGCCTGTGGGAAATGGCGGGGCATTTCAATGGCGACTCCGTCTGCTGAGCCGATATTTCCGACATCACCGGGGCAGGTTGACTCAGTTTTATGTTTGTGTATAAATTACACTTATATTTGAGGAGACATAACTTTGAAACATTTTCTGCTTGCTGCGGCCGCTGCCATTACTATCGCGCCAATCGCCGACGCCCAAGACTACTGCAACTGTCCGCCGATCCCGATAGAGGAACGTAATCTTCATTTGGTCAGCGGGGTGAACGTGAGTGCCGGATCGGTTGTGGGGCCCGGCAATATTGGAAAGCCCGTCGAGGAAGTGGCGCCTGTTGTCGGCGCGTCTTGTGGTGCCGATCAATACCAGCACCTGATCGGGTTTCCCGCGATTATCGCCGATCAACTCGGAACGGCCGGCACCGCGCGCGTCCTGCGCCCCGGCGATATCACAACCATGGTTTATATCTCGGAGCGCATGAATATCGCGATCGATGAGCACGAGACGATTGATAGAGTGTACTGCGGATGAAACGGCTTGCCATAACCCTTTCCGCCGCCCTTTTGGCCGCTGGCCCTGCATTGTCGCAAAACGCCTTCTCCGGAGGCTGGCAACACTTCCCGAGTCACGACGTTGGTCGCCCGGTTGCAAATCCTTATTCGCAATCAGGTGGATGGCCCGGTCGCCCGGACACCCTCGACATTCCTTGTGGAGCGCATGAGCTACAGCATCTTGTTGGCGAACCCACCGAGATCGCCCGCAGCGCTCCTGGTACAGGACACGCGAGATTTCTGCGCTTTGGCGTGCCGTCAGACACAATGTACAACCTCCAGCGGCTTAACATCGTGTTCGTGGGAAAATCGGGGGATGAAACCGTCAGCCGAGTCTATTGTGGGTAAACTCCGGTGGGCCGGTCCATTTCGCTCATTTACCTCTTGCTGTCGCTGCTTGCTCAGGTTTCCGCATTTGCGCCTGACGCCAATGATCGCCCTGTGCACCAATTGACCTCGGCGGAAGTGACGGGCGACGCGCCTAAAAATCGTCACCATATACTTGCCCTGACGCCGCCACGTGCAATGGACTGACTGCGCCGATCTTCGAGCCAGCGGACCGGCTTTCAATCACAGTGCTTGCACGCACCGGCGATTCCCCCTATATGCGGGGCAACAGCGGCGCTGCGGTCCTCGGATCAAGGCTCCACCGGGAAATATCGACGGGCCGCGGGCCCGTTTTTTTGTGCCCGATTGAATGATTTGGAAACGATGTCTGACCTGATTGCTAAAACCACTATTGACCGCCGCATGGCCGAAATCATCACCCCGATTATCGACGGGATGGGGTTCGAACTGGTGCGCGTGCGTTTGATGAGCGGCAAAACCAAAACATTGCAGATTATGGCCGAACGTCCCGAAGGCGGGATCGAGGTTGATCAATGCGCGGATATCTCGACCGCTGTTAGTGCGGTTCTGGATGTCGAAGACCCGATTGAAGATAACTACACTCTTGAAGTGTCCAGCCCCGGCATCGATCGTCCGCTGACACGAATGAAGGATTTCGAAGCCTTCGAAGGGTATGAAGCCAAGATCGAAACCACAGAGCTGATTGATGGCCGCCGCCGCTTTAAGGGTGTGCTCGCAGGTATTGATGGCGAAGAGGTGCTGATCAACATCGCAGAAAGCGATAGTGAAGACCTGACGATTGGTCTGCATTACGATTGGCTGAGCGACGCAAAGCTTGTGCTAACCGACGAGCTGATCACCGAAATGCTGCGCCAACGCAAAACCGCAGGCGACATTGACGAAACACAATTCGACGAGATTGAAACCGAAGAGCCTGAAAAGGCGGAGGACTGAGATATGGCGATTACTTCTGCAAACCAGCTTGAGCTGTTGCAAACCGCCGAGGCCGTTGCCCGCGAAAAAATGATCGATCCCGGACTGGTTATCGAAGCGATGGAAGAATCGCTCGCCCGTGCGGCCAAGTCACGTTACGGCTCTGAGCTGGATATTCGCGTTCAAATCGACCGCAGAAACGGCAAAGCAACTTTCACTCGTGTTCGCACCGTCGTGGAAGAAGTTGAGAACCATTTTACGGAACTGACCGTCGAAGAAGCGCAAGAATACAAAGAGGGCGCCGTTCTGGGCGAAGAACTGATCGACGAAGTGCCGCCTGTGGAAATGGGCCGGATCGCCGCGCAATCGGCCAAGCAGGTTATCCTGCAAAAGGTTCGTGAAGCCGAGCGTGATCGGCAATACGAAGAATTCAAAGATCGCGCGGGCACCATCATCAACGGCGTTGTGAAACGCGAAGAATACGGCAATGTCATCGTCGATATCGGCCGTGGCGAAGCCGTTCTGCGCCGCAATGAAAAAATCGGCCGTGAAAGCTATCGTCCGAATGACCGAATCCGCGTGTTCATCAAGGATGTGCGTCGCGAAGTGCGTGGCCCTCAGATCTTCCTGAGCCGTACCGCGCCTGAATTCATGGCCGAACTGTTCAAGATGGAAGTGCCAGAAATTTATGATGGCATCATCGAAATCAAAGCCGTTGCCCGTGACCCCGGTTCGCGCGCCAAAATCGCGGTTATCTCATACGATGGATCGATCGACCCCGTCGGTGCCTGTGTCGGTATGCGTGGCTCGCGCGTTCAGGCCGTTGTAAACGAATTGCAGGGTGAAAAAATCGATATCATCCCGTGGAATGAGGACGCACCGACCTTCCTGGTGAACGCGCTGCAACCTGCGGAAGTGAGCAAAGTTGTTCTGGACGAAGACGCCGGCAAAATCGAAGTTGTGGTTCCCGATGATCAACTTTCGCTGGCCATCGGTCGCCGCGGCCAAAACGTTCGCCTTGCCAGCCAACTGACTGGCCTGGATATCGACATCCTGACCGAAGAAGAGGAAAGTTCACGCCGTCAGGCCGAGTTTGCCGAGCGCACCAATATCTTTATGGATACGCTGGACCTGGATGAATTCTTCGCCCAGTTGCTGGTTGCCGAAGGCTTCACCAACCTCGAAGAAGTGGCCTATGTCGAGCTGGACGAATTGCTGGTCATCGACGGTGTTGATGAAGACACTGCGAATGAACTGCAGGCCCGCGCCCGCGACTATCTGGAAGAACAGAACAAGCAGGCGCTTGAGCGCGCAAAAACCTTGGGCGTTGAACAAAGCCTTATTGATTTCGAGGGTCTTACCCCCCAAATGCTGGAAGCGCTTGGCCAAGACGGCGTGAAATCGCTTGATGATTTCGCAACTTGCGCCGACTGGGAGCTGGCCGGCGGCTGGACCACAGTTGATGGCCAACGCGTCAAAGATGACGGCTTGCTTGAGAACTTCGACGTCAGTCTGGAAGAGGCCCAGAACATGGTCATGACGGCTCGCCTGCAATTGGGCTGGGTCACGATTGAAGAGTTGGAAGCCAAGGCTGCTGCAGAAGCGGAAGCTGCCGAGGCCGAAGCAGCAGAGGAGTCCGAAGCCTGATCGCAGGTTTCGGGGCAAACGCGATGACGCGGGGCGGTCGAACAAAAACACACGATGAGGCCGAAAGGCGCTGCATCGCAACCGGCGAAAGCCAGCCCAAAGCGGGCTTGATCCGCTTTGTGGTTGGTCCGGGCGACATGATCGTGCCTGACGTGCTTGAACGTTTGCCAGGTCGAGGGATCTGGGTTTCGGCTGAACGGTCTGCTCTCGAGACCGCGATAAAGAAGGGGCTCTTTTCGCGGGGCGCAAAGAAAAAAGTGACGGTGCCTGAAGATCTTATCAGGCAAGTCGAAGCAATTTTGGCGAGACGAGTAATTGACCTCATTTCGCTTGGACGCAAGTCAGGCGACGCGATCGCCGGATTTGAAAAGGTAAAGATCTGGCTGTCAGAAGGCCGGGCAAAAGTTCTGCTTCAGGCCCTCGACGGGTCGGAGCGTGGAAAATCGAAACTTTGGACGCCGGAAGGGGGCCGATTTTTCGGCTGTTTAACGGCGGATGAATTGGGTTTGGCATTCGGGCGACAACATGTGATACATGGCGCGCTTGCGGCTGGCGGACTCGAACGACGTGTTGTAGAGGAAGCCTCGAAGCTGCGAGGCCTGCGCGGCACATACGGCGAATTTGTCGCCGGGAAGGATACGAAAGACGCATGAGCGATCAGGACGGTAAAAAGACACTTGGAGTTTCCGGCGGTGGAAACCGCAACGGGCGTGTGAACCAGAGCTTTTCACGCGGACGGACCAAGAGCGTTGTCGTTGAAACCAAGCGCAAGCGCGTGGTGGTGCCCAAGCCGGGTGCATCCGGCGGTCAGGGTGGCGGATCCAAGCGCCCCTCTGGTGTTTCCGATTCCGAAATGGAACGCCGCTTGAAGGCATTGCAGGCCGCAAAGGCCCGTGAAGTCGAAGATGCTGAGCGCCGCCAGCGCGAAGAAAAAGAGCGCGAAGAAGAGCGCGCGCGCCGTCGCGCGGCCATCGAGGCCAAGGAACGCGAAGAAAAAGAGCGCGAAGAGGCCCTCAAGGCGAAAGCCGAAGAAGAAGAGCGCCGCAAGAAGGAAGAGGCCGAGGCCCGCAAAACAGCCAAGGCCGCACCTGCCGTGGAACCGGCGCAGCCAGCTGCGAAGGAAGAGCGGTCGCGCCCTGCTGTTAATAAGCCCGGTACGCCAACCCCATCGCGCCGCGACAAAGATCGCGACGATAAGGGCGGACGCAAAACAAACGAGCGCGATGGTCGCCGTTCCGGCAAACTGACCGTCAACCAGGCGCTGTCTGGCCGTGACGGCGGACGCCAGCGGTCGATGGCTGCCATGAAGCGAAAGCAGGAACGCGCACGGCAAAAAGCCATGGGCGGGACGCAGGAGCGCGAAAAGATCGTCCGTGACGTTCAATTGCCCGAAACCATCGTCGTGTCAGAACTGGCAAACCGGATGGCCGAACGGGTTGCTGACGTTGTGAAAGAGCTCATGAAAATGGGCATGATGGTTACCCAAAACCAACCGATTGATGCTGATACAGCCGAACTGATCATCGAAGAATTTGGCCACAAGGTTGTCCGCGTCTCTGATGCGGACGTTGAAGACGTGATCGACTCGGTTGAGGACAAAGACGAAGATCTGGTCTCTCGTCCGCCGGTTATCACCATCATGGGCCACGTTGACCACGGCAAAACCTCGCTTCTGGATGCAATCCGGAATGCGAAAGTTGTGGCTGGCGAGGCGGGCGGTATCACGCAGCATATCGGCGCTTATCAGGTGAGAACCGATAGCGGCACTGTGCTCAGCTTCCTCGACACGCCCGGCCACGCGGCGTTTACGTCGATGCGGGCCCGCGGTGCTCAGGTCACGGATATTGTTGTTTTGGTGGTTGCGGCAGATGACGCCGTGATGCCGCAGACGATCGAGGCGATCAACCACGCGAAAGCGGCAGAAGTGCCGATGATCGTGGCGATCAACAAGATCGACAAACCTGCAGCCGACCCAATGAAGGTCCGCACTGACCTGTTGCAACACGAAGTGATCGTGGAAGCCATGTCTGGTGAAGTGCAGGATGTCGAAGTCTCGGCCATGACCGGTCAGGGCCTTGATGAACTGTTGGACGCGATTGCGCTGCAATCTGAAATTCTTGAGCTAAAAGCCAACCCCGAACGCGCCGCCTCTGGTGCCGTCATCGAGGCACAGCTTGATGTGGGTCGCGGCCCCGTTGCTACTGTTCTGGTTCAGAACGGAACACTGCGCAAAGGCGATATCTTTGTCGTGGGTGAGCAGTGGGGTAAAGTCCGCGCACTGGTCAATGACAAGGGCGAGCGCGTTGATGAGGCTGGCCCATCGGTTCCGGTCGAGGTTCTTGGCCTCAATGGCACGCCCGAGGCCGGCGACGTGTTGAACGTTGTCGACACCGAAGCACAGGCACGTGAAATCGCGGATTACCGTGAGCAAGCCGCGAAAGACCGCCGCGCTGCTGCTGGTGCTGCGACCACGCTTGATCAGCTTCTTGCGAAGGCAAAAGCCGATGAAAACGTTGCTGAACTGCCCGTTCTTGTAAAGGCCGATGTGCAGGGTTCTGCTGAGGCGATTGCACAAGCCCTGGAGAAAGTCGGCAATGACGAGGTTCGCGTACGGATGCTTCATTCCGGCGTTGGCGCGATCACCGAATCTGATATCGGCCTTGCCGAAGCATCGGGCGCACCTGTGATTGGCTTCAACGTACGGGCCAACGCGCCTGCACGGAATGCTGCCAACCAGAAAGGTGTCGAGATTCGCTATTATTCGGTCATCTACGATCTTGTGGATGATGTGAAGAAAGCGGCCTCGGGCCTGCTTTCGGCAGAGGTTCGCGAGAACTTCATCGGTTACGCAGAGATCAAAGATACGTTCCGAGTTTCCGGCGTCGGCACAGTTGCTGGCTGTCTGGTCACCGAAGGTGTGGCACGCCGCTCGGCCGGGGTGCGTCTGCTGCGCGACAACGTGGTAATCCACGAAGGTACACTGAAAACCCTCAAGCGCTTCAAGGACGAAGTGAAAGAGGTCACTTCGGGCCAGGAATGTGGTATGGCGTTTGAAAACTACGATGACATCCGCAAGGGAGACGTCATCGAGATCTTCGAACGTGAAGAAATTGAGCGTGAGCTTGATTAAGCACTGCTAACAAAAGACATCAAAAAAAGGCGCCCTCAACCGGGGCGCCTTTTCCATAACTTGCCTAGTACGTCAGATACTATTCAGACGCTTCCTCTTCCATCTCTTCGTCCATAGCATCCATCTCGGCTTCGCCGAATTGGGCAAGGAACGCAAAAAGGTCTGCGGCGGTCGTTTCATCAACGCGCTGGTTGGTCATGTTTGAACGCACGCTTTCGCCGGTGAACTCACGCAGAAATGCGGTGGGGTTCGGCAAGTAGCCAACGAAACTGGCTTCGTCCCAAACAAGACCCGCCTCAGCAGCTGTCACCATGCCTGATGAATAGCGGAACCCCTCAACAGTACCGGCGGCACGGCCTGCGACCCCATAAAGGTTAGGACCTTGGCGCCCATTGCGACCTGCCAGAACATTGCCTTCGGGATCGGTCACAACGTGACAAGCGATACAGGCCCGAAAGGCCGCTTCGCCAGCTTCTGCATCACCAGTGATGTGGCCATCTGCATGGGCCATGGGTGCAGCCAAAAGCGCTGCTGCGATAGTCAGTTTACGGATCATAAAATCTCTCCTCGGTCCTATCTCAAAACTCAGAATAGTCCGCGCGGGCCAGTCTTACCGTGAACAATTCCCCACGGTCCATCACCTCTGGGGGAAAAATGTCCGCCTGTGACCCTATTTCGCAGCGCGGCGCGCTCTTGTTCCCGTGTCGCTGGAGGGTCATATACGGGGATACGTTACGCCGACGACACAGGAGACACCATGAGCAATTCCGATTTCCCCGGGTGGCACGGGACGACGATCATTGGCGTCCGCAAGGGCAATGAGGTTGTCGTGGCTGGTGACGGGCAGGTCAGCCTTGGCCAAACCGTGATCAAGGGCAGCGCGCGCAAAGTCAGGCGATTGACGCCTGGCGGTCATGATGTTGTGGCTGGGTTCGCCGGATCAACGGCCGACGCGTTTACACTGCTTGAACGGCTGGAAGTGAAGCTTGAAGCGACCCCCGGCCAACTGGCCCGTGCAAGTGTTGAGCTGGCCAAGGATTGGCGGACCGATAAATACCTGCAAAAGCTTGAAGCTATGTTGATCGTCACGGATGGCCAAGAGCTGTTCATAATCACAGGCGCAGGTGATGTGTTGGAGCCTGAACACGGAATTGCGGCCATTGGCTCGGGCGGAAATTACGCCCTGGCCGCTGCACGCGGGATGATCGAGAGCGATCTGGATGCCGAAACTGTCGCGCGCAAAGCGATGGCCATTGCGGCAGATATCTGTGTCTACACCAACGGAAACCTGACGGTTGAGCGGATAAGCGCATGAGTGACATCACACGGGATGATGTGCGCGCGGCCGTTGGCGCGGGCATGATGTCCGAGGCGCAAGCCGCCTCACTGATCGCACTGGCACAATCGCGCAGCGGTGTCCGTCAGCATATGTCAGGGCTGGATGAACCGTTTGAGCTGTTCCGCGGTTTCAACGAGATCTTTATTGTTGTCGGCCTTGTCATACTCTTTGCTGGCTGGTTGGGCCTGACCGGGTTTTCCATCGCTGCAACCTCATCCAGCGGGTACTTGCTGACGGGTCTTTATGCGTTCATCTGCATGGGTGTGACCATCGGACTGGCGCGATATTTCACCCTAACGCGCCGCATGGTGGCACCGTCAATCGCGCTATCGGTTTTTTTTGCTCAAGGCGCGGGTCAGCTGGGCATGGCCATTGGCTGGGCCATTGGTGGCCAGCTGCCGATGACCATTACCATTGCCAGCGCGACGGCCGTGTTGCTGCTTTGCGTTTATTACCTGTATTTCCGCGTGCCTTTTACCATGGCGCTGATCGCAGGCGGGACATTCCTGACCGCCTTTGCGGCAGTAACAATCGGCGGGACATTCCCCCAAGACCCCAACGAGATTTTCCTGCTGACGGCCGAGGGGCCGTTTGCCATCCTGACTATGGTCCTGGGTCTTGTTGGGCTGGCGGTCGCACTGCGCTTTGACATCAGCGACCCGCACCGGATCACCAGGCGCGCAGCAAGCGGGTTCTGGCTGCACGTCATAGCGGCACCTGCTATTGTGAACACCGTGGCGCTGACGCTGTTTACCGTTGGAACGTTGTCTGCGCAGTTATTGCTCGTTGGATTTGTGAATGCCATGGCCATCTTTGCCATCGTGATCGACCGGCGTAGCTTTCTGGTCTCTGGCGTCGGCTACATCGTGGCTTTGTCGATCACCGTAATGGAAGATCAGGCCTTTATCGCGGTCCTTTTGTTGGGCCTCGTCCTGATCTTCCTTGGCGCGAAATGGGAAGCTATCCGCCGTGGCCTGATGAATCGCATGCCAGGCTTTCCCGGCAAAACCCGCCTTCCCCCTTGGGAATTGATGACGGAGAATACATGACCGACATGACCTATACCAGGCTGGGAAATTCCGGCCTCATCGTTTCACGCCTGGCGCTTGGCACGATGACATTCAATTTGGGTGGAGATTTCGTGCCCGGTGTCGCGAAAACTGGACAGGACGATGCCAGTCGCATGGTCGATATGGCGTTGGAGCGTGGCATAAATTTCTTCGACACGGCAAACGGGTATTCGCAAGGCGATGCCGAAGTAGCCCTGGGCGTTGCGCTGAAAAACAAGCGTCATGACGCTGTGATCTGCACAAAAATCGGGTTCCGCCAAAGCGAGCGCGTCACCAACGCAGGCCTGTCACGCGCGCATATCCGGGACTCGGTGCAAAATTGCCTGCGCCGCTTGGGAACAGATTATATCGACCTGTTAGTGGTTCATAAAACCGACTTCACAACACCGCAGGAAGAAACGCTTTCGGCCCTTGATCAATTGGTTCGCGAAGGAACGGTTCGTTATATCGGCTGCTCCAACTGGCCCGCGTGGGAGGTTGCCCGGGCTGTCCAATACCAACGCGATAACGGCCTCGCGCAATTTGTTGCAGGGCAATACCTCTACAACCTTGTTGGCCGGGATATCGAAGTGGATGTCCTGCGGATGGCGGATCAAATGGGCGTAGGCCTGATGGCTTGGTCACCATTGGCCGCTGGCCTTTTGACCGGGAAATATGACTTGTCTAATCTGGAATCCAACGATGGCCGCTTGTCCGAAGGTGACTTTCTAAACGTCGACAAGGCTGTGGCCGCCGAAGCGATTGCGGCACTCAGCGAAATTGGAACGTCACATGGCAAGACACCTGCGCAGATCGCCTTGTCCTGGATCCTTCATCGCGATCGCAGCCATACCGTCATTATCGGCGCGTCCAAGCCGGATCACCTGGCGACCAGCCTCGAGGCCGCAGGCATTTCCTTGTCCGATCAAGAAATTGCGCGGCTAGACTTTATCGCGGCTCCAGGTCGACGCTATCCGGAATGGTTTGCCGATATGATGAAAGACGAACTCCACACAAAGGCCCTGTCATGACCAATTTGACCCCACGCGAAATCGTTTCTGAGCTGGATCGTTTCATTATTGGCCAAAAAGACGCCAAGCGCGCCGTTGCCGTTGCATTGCGAAACCGATGGCGCCGCAAACAATTGGGCGATGACCTGCGCGAAGAGGTCTATCCGAAAAACATCCTGATGATCGGGCCCACGGGCGTAGGTAAGACCGAGATCAGCCGGCGTTTGGCAAAACTGGCCCGCGCACCCTTTATCAAGGTTGAGGCGACGAAGTTCACAGAGGTGGGCTATGTGGGCCGCGACGTCGAACAAATCATCCGCGATTTGGTTGATGCCGCACAAATCATGGTGCGCGAACACATGCGTGACGAAGTGAAGGCGGGCGCGCATTCTGCCGCCGAAGAACGCGTGATTGAGGCGCTGGCCGGTACAGATGCGCGCGAGCAAACCCGCGAAATGTTCCGCCGAAAACTTCGCTCAGGCGAGCTGGATGACAAGATCATCGAGTTGGAAGTCGCTGACAACTCCAGCCCGATGGGCGGGTTCGAAATTCCTGGTCAACCCGGCATGGGTCAGATGGGCGGGATGATGAATCTGGGCGATATCTTCGGCAAGGCTTTCGGTGGTCGTACCGTGAAGCGAAAACTGACGGTTGCCGCCAGTTACGAGATTTTGATTGATGAAGAAGCTGACAAGCTGCTGGATCAGGAATCTGTCACCAAGGAAGCCATTCGCGCAGTTGAACAAAGCGGAATTGTTTTCATTGACGAGATCGACAAAGTTGCCGCCCGTTCTGACGCCCGGGGGGCTGATGTCAGCCGTGAAGGCGTGCAGCGCGATTTGCTGCCATTGATCGAGGGCACAACCGTCAGCACCAAGCACGGACCGGTCAAAACCGACCATATCCTCTTTATCGCCTCAGGCGCGTTTCATATCGCTAAACCCTCGGACCTATTGCCAGAGCTTCAGGGCCGGTTGCCCATTCGGGTTGAGCTGCGCGCGCTGACCGAAGAGGATTTCGTGCGCATCCTGACCGAAACGGATAACGCGCTAACCCGTCAATATACCGCCCTGATGGCGACCGAAGAGGTTGAGGTCAGCTTTACTGAGGATGGGATCGCGGCCTTGGCCAAAATTGCCGCCGAGGTAAATCAGAGCATCGAGAATATCGGTGCGCGGCGACTATATACGGTAATGGAACGTGTGTTTGAGGAACTGAGCTTCAACGCGCCGGACCGATCTGGCCAAAGCGTGACCGTTAATGCCCAGTTCGTTGACGATAATCTTGGTGAGTTGATGAAATCGGCTGATCTGGGACGATACGTGCTATAGGCTGATCCGGTCATAATTATCTGGTGATTACCTGCCGTGGCGCGCCTGCTGATCCTTTTTGTCATTCTTAGCCTCGCCGCCTGCGGCGGGCCTCCGCGTATCAATATGGTCAGCCAAACGGCACCAGAGGCGGGGCTGCGCCAGGTATTTGTTGCCAGCAACCGGCTTTTTGAAGACCAAAACTTCTCATCACGACGTGGCGAGATGCTCGATTACACTCGCTTCGCAGTTTCAATCCCACCCGAACGGGACGTGGGAGAGATCACCTGGCCAACCGGAGACGTCGCCGATCCTCAGCGCCATTTTGTCGTAACCGAAGCAATTCGGTACTCCGCACCGTCCGGGTTTCGCGCAGATATCGCGGCGTCCCTTTCTGCTCTGCCCGCGGCGGATCGTGAGGTCGTGGTATTTGTCCACGGATTCAACAACAACTTCGCCTCCGGCCTCTTTCGCGTCGCCCAGATGGCGCATGACTATGACGCGCCGGGCCTTGTTGCGCATTTCAGTTGGCCGAGCGCTGGCAACCCCTTTGGGTACGCCTATGATCGCGACAGCGTGATGACTTCCCGGGATGCATTAGAGGCTTTTTTACAAGATATCGCAGATGCGGGGGCGCAACGCATTTTGCTGGTCGCGCATTCAGTGGGCAGTCATCTGGTCATGGAGTCACTTCGGCAGGTCCGCATTTCTGGAAACGACCGCCTTCTGTCGCGCCTGTCGGGCGTGGTCCTGATCTCACCTGACATTGACGTTGATCTTTTTCGCAGCCAAGCGCGCGCCCTGGACCCGCTTCCGCAACCGTTTGTGGTGTTCACGTCTCAGCGGGACCGCGTGCTGCAGCTATCTGCCGGCCTGACCGGACAAAGCAATCGTTTGGGCAATATCAGCGCGCCAGACGTCATTTCGGAATTTGAAATCACACTTGTAGATATCTCCGCGTTTGAATCCGGTGTGGGCGATTGGGGGCAACATTCAACCGTTGTTACTTCCCCCTCGTTGATCAGTTTGTTCCAAGGGCTTCCCGGCCTTGGTGAAACCGACCGCGAAGTTCCCATAGACCTCTTTTCCGGGACAGTACTGACAGTTCGCAATGCCACACAAATACTCTTGCTTCCGGTCACGCCGTGACAAATCTCGTCGGGTTCCTTCGCAAAAATGCGGCATTTTTGGCAGCCGGGATGCTGCTGACCTTTGGCTCCAGCTTTGGACAGACTTTCTTCATCTCGATCTTCGCGGGCGAGATTATGCAAACCTTTTCCCTGACAGACGGGCAATGGGGTGCGATATATGGCGGGGGCACTCTGGCGTCGGCCGTTGTTTTGATTTGGGCAGGGGCGTTGACGGACCGGATGCGCGTCCGTCGACTTGGCGTCATGGTGGTGTTTGGTTTGGCCACGGCCTGCGCGTTTATGGCACTCAACACTTGGGTCGTGTTGCTTCCTGTATCGGTCTTTTTGCTGCGCTTTTTCGGACAAGGCATGATGAGCCACATGTCCACCGTTGCCATGGCCCGATGGTTCGTGGCAACGCGCGGCAAGGCCCTTGCTATTGCCGGGTCAGGCTATGCCGTGGGTGAGGCGGCCCTGCCGCTCCTTTTTGTTTGGGCGCTGACCTTTTCGAATTGGCGGGCTCTATGGGTGGTCGCCGCGGTGGCCTGTTTATTGATCTTGCCGATCCTGTTGCGCCTTTTGCGTCAAGAGCGAACGCCGCAATCTCTGACCGAAGGGGCAGGGCGGTCAGGAATGCAGGATCGACATTGGAAGCGCGGCGCGATGCTTGGGCACCCGTTATTCTGGTGCATGCTGCCGTCGTTGCTTGGGCCCGGCGCCTTTGTCACTGCGGTCTTCTTTCAGCAGGTTCACCTGACCGAGGTGAAGGGTTGGAGCCATATTTCTTTTGTGGCTCTCTTTCCGCTGTTCACCTCTGTTGGGATCCTTTCGATGATGATCACTGGCTGGGCCATTGATCGTTTCGGTACATGGCGGCTTATCCCCTTTTTTCAGCTACCCATCGCGTTGTCCTTTATGATTATGGCAGGCGCAGACACGCTTTTGGGCGCTGCGCTCGCCATTTCTTTGATGGGCGTAACTTCCGGTGCAAACAGCACGTTGCCGGCTGCGTTTTGGGCTGAATTCTACGGCACCAAGCATATCGGCGGGATCAAATCTATTGCCACGGCCGCGATGGTTCTGGGATCAGCCATTGGCCCAGCGCTAACAGGTGCCCTGATTGACCGCGGCGTCGAATTTCCCGATCAGATGTCGGCCATTTCTATGTGGTTTTTGGCGACGTCGGCCCTTGTTGGCCTGGCTGTAACCCGGGCAGCCAGAACTCTATCGCGGGCGACGTAAGTAGACGTAA
Organism: uncultured Nioella sp.; assembly: GCA_947495575.1. Lineage (GTDB taxonomy): Bacteria > Pseudomonadota > Alphaproteobacteria > Rhodobacterales > Rhodobacteraceae > CANLZL01. The sequence goes on from CANLZL010000003.1 coordinate 463,944, forward strand.
TACGCGCCAGAGCCGCCATGGCGCAGATGCGCCTCACGAATATCAAGAACCACACGGCCAAGGGGCGGCATCTGCAGCCAATTGGGAACCTGGTGTTTCAAAACACCCCGCCGAATTGGGATCGGGCCGGGGTCATCGCGATCTTTACCTTTGCCGGTAATGACCAAAACCAGCCGCTTGCCGTCGTCATGCGACGACAAGATGAAACGGGTTAGGGCAGGGTGCGCCTGCGCCAAAGTCATTCCGTGGAGGTCGATCCGCCCTTCAGGCTTCAACTTGCCCCGAACCATCTTTTTATGTGTTCCGTGATCCATACGAACCGGGGCGGCCGCAATGCGATCGGAAATCGAAGGGCTTAGGTAGCTTCCTGGTTGACGGTCCGGTGCGGTTTCTCCAATGCGGAAATCCTGCACTTCAAAGCTCTGGCGCGGTTTAGGCTTTGGCGTCGGCAGAGGCTTCGTATGATCCTCTGTAAACCGAAAGCTGTCTGGCCGTGTTGGCGTGACGGTTTTCGTCACGGCCGACCATAAATGGCGGTCTTCTTGCGTCAGGGGTTTCTTGCGCCGGGCCATGTCAGACCTCTGGCACAATCAGGTTGGCAATCTCAATAGGGAGAAGGACGATCATCCGGCCGGGGTCTCGAATACGGCCGGCTTCCAGCCCGGCATCGTCGCCCGTGCCATAGAATACGTCCGCGCGCTGTGCGCCCTGAATGGCTGATCCGGTGTCTTGAGCAATCATCAATCGGCGCAACGGGTTTGCGCCATCTTTCTCGATCCAGACGGGTGCGCCAAGCGGCGTGAAGTCCGGGTCAACTGCAATCGACCGCATCGACGTGATTGATCGGTTCATGGCCCCCAAGGGACCGTCAGCTGAACTTCGGGTGCGGATAATCCGAAAAAAAACATAGGACGGGTTATGGTAGAGCAATTCGCGGCCAGCGGTCGGATTGCGCCGAACCCAGGATTGAATAACCTGTGCAGATACCTGATGCGCCTGATAAATCCCGCGCCGGACCAGCTCTTGCCCGATGGAACGATATTGGTGTCCGTTGCGCCCGCCATATCCCACGCGGATCGTGCGCCCATCTGGAAGGTTGATCCGGCCCGACCCTTGGATTTGCAAAAAGAACAGTTCAACTGGGTCATCCACCCAGGCAATTTCCAGGCCGCGACCCTCCAAAATACCGTCTTCTTCGATTTCACGCCGCGTGTGCCATGGCTCCACCACATTGGGCGGCATACGATATACGGGATAACGAAATCGACCGGTCCGCGTGAGTGAGCCGTTCAGTTCAGGCTCAAAATACCCAGTGAATAGCGCTTCGTCTTCACCGCCGAAAATGACAGGGCGGAAAAAAAGCTCAAAAAAGCTGCGAGCATTCGGGCGTTGTTGGGCCACGGCACAAAGGCGTGTCCATTCCCCTTCATCCATATCAGGACAAGTGTTGAGGAAGACCTCTAGCGCTGCCTCGTGATCATCATCGGCCCAACCATCGAGGTCGTCAAAATCGAGGATTTCTGCTGAAACGTCTGCCATTGCCTCAGCAGAAAACAGGCTAACCGCGCACAAGACCAGCGAAAAGAAACCGGCCCGCATCGAATTAGCCGCCAGTGGCGGCCAAAACCCAGTTGGGATCGTTGCTGCCCATCTTTCGACCAAAGGTCCAGACATCGCGCTGGCGCTTGATCGCATTGGGGTCGCCCTCGACAACTTCGCCGGCCGCGTTGCGTACAACCTGTGTCAGCTCCGCGACCATGCGTACTGTCACTTCGGCTTCTGAAGCTCCACGATCAAATGTCGCGTCTTCTAGTGACAATTCGCGAACGCCGACGAAATTTGCATCAATCGTCAAGCCTTGCGCCTCACGATCTGCAATAACCTGTTCAAAGGTTTCCATGACGTCTGGGGCGAGGAAGGGGCGAAGCCCTGCAACATCCCCGTTCTCAAAAGCCATTAGGATCATTTCATAGGCGCCGCGCGCGCCCTGCAAAAACTCAGACACATTAAAGCCCGGCTCGGCCATCTTCATGGCGGCCAGGGCTTTGGCCGCATCCGTGCCATCGTCCACATGATCGGTAATATCGCGATCAGGGCCGCCCTCGATCACTTCAAAATCCCGCCGCGCGCCTGAAAGCTTCTCTGCCCGTTCCATCGGCGGGTTTTCGTATCCGTCCCTGGTGCCCAAAACACTGCGGAGCTTTAAGATCAAAAAGATCGCGATTCCGGCCAGAACCAGAATTTGCAGCAGCGATGAGTTCATTTCAGAAACCTCGTAGTGTTGGGGTGGGCTTACATATTGCGTCCGATGGCACATATGTAGGCATGGGGAACCGTCAAGTCCATGTGGCATGGCCGGGTTAATGCTCCAAGAGATAGAAAGGATCGCAGATTATGTGGCTGTTGTTGCTCTTCATTGGCGTGCCGCTGATTGAAATCGCACTTTTTGTGCAGGTTGGCGGGCTGATCGGCCTGTGGCCAACGCTGGCAATCGTCCTGATCACAGCCGTTGCAGGAACCGCACTTGTTAGATCCCAAGGGGCGCAGGCGTTGGCCAATTTGCGCAGCAGTTTCGACAATCTGTCAGATCCAACCGAACCATTGGCCCATGGCGCAATGATCCTGTTTTCAGGCGCTCTTTTGCTGACACCAGGGTTTTTCACCGATGTTGTAGGGTTCCTTTTGCTAATGCCCGGGTTCCGCTCCATCGTCCTTAGGGAATTGCGCAAACGAATTTCTGTTCAATCCATGACGCAAGGACAGCCTCATTGGCAAAACGACCCGCGACGCCCGCGTGAAGATGTCATTGACGGAGATTATGAGGTGGAAGACCCAGCAAATGAGGGATCAGAGCCCCGCAACGGGCCATCTGGATGGACTCAGCATTGAGGCTAGCAAACCCAAGTGATAAAGGGCTTGGGAACACATTTATTGGAGAGCCCCATGGCCGACGAAAACGGGACATCAGCACCCGAAGCACAACCCCAGGCGCCCGTGCTGCCCAAGATGCAGATCCTTGCGCAATTCATCCGCGACCTGTCCTTCGAAAACATCGCCGCGCAGAAAGCCGTCCAAGGCAACGCGCAGCCCGAAATCAAGGTTCATGTTGGCGTTGAAGGACGCAAACGCCCCGCTGAAAACCAGTATGACGTCATCGTCAAGATGAAGGTCGACAGCAAGGTCAAGGAAAGCGAGCAGTCGATCTTCCTTATCGAACTGGAATATGCTGGCGTCTTTGTCATCGAAAATATCGACGAAAAACAGCTACACCCGTTCCTGCATATCGAATGCCCCCGGATGCTTTTCCCATTCATCCGTCGCATCGTGTCCGACCTGTCGCGCGACGGTGGCTTCCCGCCGCTGAACCTCGACAATATGGATTTTATGCAAATTTATCGCAATCAGCTGGCACAGGCTGCAAAGGCAAAACCGCGCGCAGACGCTTGATTTAGCTAAATTTTTTCCAAATTGCGCCGTCGCCCAATTCGTCCACAAAGGCGGAGTGGGCGGCGGCTTCTTCATTTGTCAGCCGTGGTGGCAGCGGGTTTGGACGAGGCTTCGGCCGCCAGGTTTCGGTATCCTGACCGACGCCTCTGTCAGAGGTGTTGGCTGAGAGACCAAAATCGGGCTGCCGACCGCCGATCAACTCCAGATAGACCTCCGCCAGAATTTCGGAGTCAAGCAACGCGCCGTGCAACTGGCGGGACGAGTTATCGATTCCGAACCGGCGACACAGTGCATCCAGCGATGCGGGCGAGCCGGGGAACTTCTTGCGCGCAATGGCGAGGGTATCCAAGGCTCGTTCCCATGGAATCGAGGGCAGACCCATCCATTTCAGTTCGGCATTCAGAAATTTCATATCAAAGCTGGCATTGTGGATCACAAGCGTCGAATCTGTGCCAATAAAGTCGACAAAACCCTGGCCGACCTCTTCAAATACCGGCTTATCCTTTAGTGTCACTTCACCCGGTTTGGCGTCGCGCGGTGGCTCTAACAGGTCAGGACCAATGCCATGAACACCAAAGGCCTCGTCCGGCATCATCCTTTTGGGGTTGATATAGACATGATATGTCCCGCCGGTCGGCAAGTGATTGTAAAGCTCTACTGCCCCAATCTCGACAATACGATCACCACTTTCAGGATCAAACCCAGTGGTTTCTGTATCCAGAACAATTTCACGCATTTTGGCCCTCGGTCAGTTGCCTGATCAGATCATGCACGGCAGATTTCGTGTCCTCAAGCGTATTGGTCTCAATAACGAAATCGGCCCTGGCTCGTTTTTCTGCATCGGGCATTTGGCGTGACAAAATGGAGGCAAGGGTTTGCTCGGTCATGCCGGGCCGCGCCATTACCCGCGCGCGCTGCTCCTCTGCATCAACCGAAACCACAAGAACGCCATCCAGCCAGCCGTCGGCGCCGGTTTCAAACAGCAGGGGAATGTCCAGAACGACAAGTGGTTCCGTACGGTTTGTGTTCAGAAAGTCTTGTCTGTCTGCCGCAACCAAAGGGTGCACAACCTGTTCGATCTGGGTCAGCGCCGTTGCATCCCTGTGGATCCAGGCTTTCAACACATCACGTGAAACACCGTGTTCGGTGATCGCTGCAGGATATAGCGCGCGAATGGGCTCTACCCCCGCACCGCCCACCCCATACAGGCGGTGAACGGCGGCGTCCGCATCCCAAACAGGAATGCCCCAGTCGCGAAAAAACCCGGCTGTTGTTGATTTCCCCATTCCGATCGAGCCGGTGAGGCCAAGGCGATAGCTCATTCGTCCAAAACCGCCACTCGCAAAGCATCGTCAACCTCTGGCTTCACTCCGAACCAGCGCTCAAATCCTGGCGATGCTTGATGAAGCAACATGCCAAGCCCATCCACCGTGTGACATCCACGCTCCGCTGCCTCTTGCAATAGGTCTGTCTGCAAGGGCGTATAGACAATGTCGTTGACAACCGTTGCGGGGTTTAACCGGTCTAGATTGATATTGAGAGGCTGTTTCCCCTCCATCCCAAGCGACGTGGTGTTCACCAAAAGCGCGGTTTCAGGGAGCAAATCTGGAATATGTGTCCAATCAACAACCTGAACGCGGGCGCCAAAATGATCCTGCAGCGCCTCGGCTCGTGCGCGGGTCCGGTTGACCAAGAATACGTGCGGGCTGCCTTCGGCAAGCAAGGTTGATACAATTGCGCGGGCAGCGCCGCCTGCACCCAAAACAAGGGCCGGCCCCTCTCTTGCCGACCAGTCCTCGGTGTTCTGGCGGATATTCTCGATAAACCCATACCCGTCGGTATTGTCCGCCTGCAACTTGCCTTTGGCGGTGAACGTCAGGGTATTTGCCGCCCCAATCAGGGCTGCTCGATCCGTCACATTATCGGCCAGTTGCAACACTGTTTCCTTGTGCGGAATGGTGACGTTGATGCCGCTAAATCCCAAGTCGGGCAACAATTCCAGAACCTCTTCCAACCGGTCGCGAGTCACGTGAAGCGGCACGTAGTGACCATTAATTCCGTAGTGCTGCAGCCAATGGCCGTGCAGAACAGGCGAACGGCTATGTGCGATTGGGTCACCAATGACACCCGCCAACAATAATTTGCTGGTCATCCTTCAATCACCCCCCGTTGGGTCAAAAACCCGATGAGCTCTAACAATGGTAAGCCCAGAACCGTAAAATAGTCGCCTTCGATGCGGCTGAACAGTCGTGCGCCCTCTTCTTCTAGCTTATATCCACCTACACTGTCGCCGATTCCGGGCCAGTTTCGGTCGACATAGTCCGTCACATACGCATCAGAGATTTCGCGCATCAAGAGCCGAACCTGACCGACATATCGCCATTGCGGTTCTCTGTCCTTGTAGACAACCACCGCGGAAAGTAATCTATGTTGCTTGCCACGGAGCATTTGAATTTGCGCGCAAGCCTGATCAACGGTTTCCGGTTTGGACAAAACCGTGCCCTGAAACTCCAGCACCTGATCGCAGCCGATCACCAAAGCATCGGGAAATTTCTCGCCAACTTTTCGAGCCTTGAACTCGGCCAGGGCATCCGCAATGTCACGCGGTGTTGCTTCCTCTGTCACCAAAGCCGCTTTGATCGCATATTCATCAATTCGTGCCGGTTGCACCGTCACCGGGACACAAGCGTTCTCGAGCAAAGTTTTTCGGATGGAAGAGCCTGAAGCCAGGATGATTTCGGTCATTGGATAACTCTCTGAATAACCCTGGGTCAAACGGTGGGACGCGCTTGGTATAACTGAGACAAGTTCACCCATCCAAGTCTGAACGGTGAATGACCCTACGGCTATGCCAGAGTTTTCCACGGGCATAAACCATCCACAGGCTCCAGGGGGCGAATCTGGTTATTCTCTGTATTGGTTCAAGTTACTCACATAATGAAGGTCGCATTTTTCTCCTAATGCTTTGATTTTTATAACAAAAATCTGTTCATGGAAAACTATGCACAAGCTACTGACGAATAGCTGAGCCTGTGCAATGAATTGTGGAATCCTTCGGCAAAAGTCACTTGTCCCTGTTATCCCCGGTACAACAACAACATCATCTTTTCTTTATATATTCTTATTATTAAGTAGAGGTCCGTGAAGGAGACCCCATGATCGGCGATTTTTTGGCCGCGGCCTATCCCTGGACAAAGAGCCTGCACGTCATCTCGGTTATCGCCTGGATGGCTGGATTGTTCTATTTGCCCCGGCTTTTTGTTTATCACGCAGAGCAGGTTGGGCAGGACGGGGAAACCCATGTTTTGTTCCAGACCATGGAATACAAACTGCTTCGGGTGATCATGAACCCCGCCATGATCGCGACATGGATCTTTGGATTGATGTTGGTCTTTACACCCGGTGTTGTGTCTTGGGTTGTGTTATGGCCATGGACCAAGGCTGCTGCCGTTTTGGCAATGACATGGTTTCATCACTGGCTTGGAAAGCGACGTAAGGATTTTGCCGCTGGTCAGAATATCAGGACCGGGCGCATCTACAGAATGATGAATGAGGTCCCGACAGTTTTGTTGGTCATCATCGTTGTTTCAGTCATCGCGCGGCCGTTTTCCTGAGGAATGCTTGACTCGCCTGCCCTGACCGCTTAATTGCCGGATTAACGGGGCCGTCCGGCCTTTCTGTTTCCCTTTGAAAAAGATCCGAGGTTCGCCCATTGAATGGCAGAGCCCCCACGGGACGAATTTACCATGACAATTGAAAAACTGGCTCTGGCCGAGCTTAAGGCCAAATCTCCAAAAGACTTGTTGGCTGTCGCCGAAGAGCTGGAAATTGAGAACGCGTCGACCATGCGCAAAGGCGACATGATGTTCTCGATCCTGAAAGAGCGCGCGGAAGATGGCTGGGAAATTTCCGGCGATGGCGTTTTGGAAGTGCTGCAGGACGGGTTCGGTTACCTGCGCAGCCCTGAAGCGAACTATCTTTCCGGCCCGGATGACATTTACGTCAGCCCGGACATGATCCGCCAGCATTCACTGAGAACCGGTGACACGGTTGAAGGCGTGATCAATGCGCCGCGCGAAAATGAGCGCTATTTCTGCCTGGTCAAAGTTGCGAAGATCAACTTTGAAGAACCAGAAAAAGCCCGCCACAAAGTGGCTTTTGATAACCTGACACCGCTCTATCCCGATGAGCGTCTGAAGATGGAAATCGAAGATCCTACGATAAAAGACCGGTCAGCGCGGATCATTGACTTGGTATCACCTATCGGGAAAGGCCAGCGTTCTTTGATCGTAGCGCCGCCGCGGACGGGTAAAACGGTTCTGCTGCAAAATATCGCCCATTCGATCGAGGCCAACCACCCTGAATGCTACCTGATCGTTCTCTTGATCGACGAACGTCCGGAAGAAGTGACGGATATGCAGCGCTCTGTGAAGGGTGAGGTTGTCTCTTCGACCTTCGACGAGCCAGCGACCCGCCACGTCGCTGTATCCGAGATGGTAATTGAGAAAGCCAAACGCCTTGTGGAACATAAACGCGATGTTGTGATCCTTCTCGACTCGATCACCCGCCTCGGGCGCGCGTTCAACACCGTTGTGCCGTCATCTGGTAAGGTTCTGACCGGTGGTGTTGATGCCAACGCCCTGCAGCGCCCAAAACGCTTCTTTGGGGCCGCGCGGAACATCGAAGAGGGCGGGTCACTGACCATCATCGCAACCGCGCTGATCGATACAGGTAGCCGGATGGATGAGGTCATCTTTGAAGAGTTTAAGGGTACAGGTAACTCTGAAATCGTTCTGGACCGCAAAGTTGCTGACAAACGCGTCTTCCCTGCAATGGATATTCTCAAATCTGGCACGCGGAAAGAAGATCTGCTGGTCGACGCAAAAGACCTGCAAAAAACCTTCTTGCTGCGCCGCATTCTGAACCCGATGGGAACGACAGATGCGATCGAGTTCCTGATTTCGAAGTTGAAGCAGACCAAGTCCAATTCTGAATTCTTTGATTCAATGAATACCTGACCAACTGTTCCTTGGGGGTTGCTATGGATTCGATTTATGCGCAGGCAACGGCGCCCGGCAAGTCGGGCGTCGCAGTGATCCGCGTTTCGGGTCCGGACGCCTTTGAAATCGCAGGAAAATTGATGAAATCGGTACCTGAGCCAGGGCAGGCCCGCCTGCGCAGGCTTTCGGATTCCGAATTGGGCCATCTGGATGATGCATTGGTTCTGTCCTTTCAGGGACCAAACAGTTTTACCGGCGAAAATACAGTGGAACTTCAGACACATGGCGGACCGTCCACCGTTGCCGCGGTTTTGACGGCAATCCAGAACACCAGGCTGGCTCGCATTGCAGAGCCGGGAGAGTTTACGCGCCGCGCTCTCGAAAATGACCGAATGGACTTGGCGCAAGTTGAAGGACTTGCGGATTTGGTTGATGCGGAAACAGAAGCCCAAAGAATTCAGGCGTTACGCGTCCTTTCCGGGGCATTGGGAGGCCTGGTGGAAGAATGGCGCGCAATGCTGTTGCGCGCTGCCGCATTACTGGAAGTCACGATTGATTTTGCCGATGAAGAGGTTCCCGTTGATGTCGGGACAGAGGTTTTGGATCTACTATCCAACGTGATGGCGGGGCTGCGTAGCGAGATTTCCGGAGTGGATGTTGCAGAGCGTATTAGAGAAGGGTTTGAGGTCGCCATTTTGGGGGCGCCCAATGCGGGAAAATCTACACTTCTCAACCGGTTAGCAGGTCGCGATGCGGCGATCACCTCCGAAATTGCGGGTACTACTCGCGATGTCATCGAAGTCCGGATGGATCTCCGGGGTCTGCCGGTGACAATTCTTGATACCGCCGGCCTTCGAGTGTCGGATGATGTGGTTGAGCAAATTGGGGTTGAGCGCGCGAGAGAGCGCGCGGCGCGCGCTGATATTCGCGTATTTCTTAAATCAACTGCGGAAGAAGTTCCGCAATTTGATCTGTCCGAAGATGATATTACCCTTATTGGGAAGTCCGATCTAGGCGAAGCCACCGACGGCACAATTTCGGGGGTCACTGGTCAAGGTGTTGATCAATTGATTGATCGTCTCCATGCGGTTTTGTCTTCACGTGCAGCAGGACAGACAACCGCGACTCATTTTAGACATGCCGTTGCAATGAAATCTGCGTTGTCCTCTTTGGAGGCGGCAGTACTTGATGTAAGGGTTGGTCCGGAACGCACAGAACTGGCCGCCGAATCCCTACGACAGGCTGTGCGTGAACTGGAGGCGTTGGTCGGACGCATCGACGTGGAAACGGTTTTGGGCGAGATATTCTCGCGGTTCTGCTTGGGAAAATAGGAGCGTTTCACGTGAAACAATCTGACTTTGATGTGATCGTTATCGGTGGCGGCCATGCAGGAGCAGAGGCCGCGCACGTAGCTTGTCGCGCCGGAGTGAATGTCGCGCTTTTGACCCTGAAGGCGGACGCGATTGGCGTCATGTCATGTAACCCGGCCATAGGGGGGCTAGGAAAAGGGCATCTTGTCCGTGAAATTGACGCGTTAGACGGGGTTATGGGCCGAGTGGCCGACGTCTCGGGCATCCAGTTTCGTCTATTGAACCGACGTAAAGGACCCGCGGTTCAAGGCCCGCGCACACAATCCGATCGCAGACTTTATCGCATGGCGATGCAAAACGAACTTCGAGACCTTCCAAACCTAACCACCGTAGAGGGCGAAGCCGTCGATTTCCTGATGCGGGGGCCGCGCGTGGTCGGTGTGAGGCTTCAGGATGATAGTGAAATACTTGCAAGCTCGGTCATCCTTACGACCGGCACATTTCTTCGTGGTGTGATCCATATCGGTGACGAAAGCCGTCCGGGCGGACGGATGGGCGACGCACCATCAAATTTGCTAGCGCAGCGAATGGACAGTTTCGATTTGCCACTTGGGCGGCTAAAAACCGGAACACCACCAAGATTAAGCGCCAAGTCAATTGCGTGGGATGAGCTTGAAATGCAGCCCGGTGACGAAGAACCGGTGATGTTCTCATTTATGTCCAAAGGCCCGCTGGTACGACAGGTTTCCTGCGGCATCACGCATACGAATGACCACACGCACAGTATTATCCGCGATAACTTGTCACGATCCGCCATGTATGGCGGTCACATAGAAGGGATCGGCCCGCGCTATTGCCCGTCCATAGAAGACAAGATCGTAAGGTTTGCCGACAAAACCTCCCATCAGATTTTCTTGGAGCCGGAAGGCCTTGATACAGATACGGTCTATCCAAACGGGATCTCTACCAGCTTGCCAATTGACGTGCAGGAAGACTACGTGCATTCAATTCGCGGGCTTGAGCAGGCCGAAATTCTTCAACCCGGCTATGCAATTGAATATGACTATGTGGATCCGACGTCATTGGGACCGGATTTGGCACTGAATTCCGTTCCTGGTTTGTATTTGGCGGGCCAGATAAACGGAACAACCGGTTATGAGGAAGCCGCAGCTCAGGGCTTGGTTGCAGGGCTGAACGCTGCTCGTTCCGCCAAGGGGCTGGAGCCGGCGCTCTTTCCCAGAAGCGAATCTTACATCGGCGTCATGATCGATGACCTGGTCACGCGCGGCGTGGCAGAACCCTATCGCATGTTCACATCGCGCGCCGAGTTTCGTTTGGCGCTTAGGGCGGACAACGCTGATCAACGGCTGACGCCGCAGGGCATTGATTTGAATATCGTTTCTGAACACCGCCAGGTGTTCTTCAATGAAAAAATGGAGCGCTTGACCAAAGGATACGACCAGTTAGCAGGCCTTTCCTTGACTCCGAAAGAGGGCAGGGGCCACGGGCTGAAGGTCAATGAAGACGGTCGCCGCCGTTCGGCGATTGATCTACTGGCACTGCCTGATGTGGCGATGGCCGACCTCTCAAGTATTTGGCCCGCAATCTTGGAAATTGATGCGGAAACCCAAGCTCAGATTTCTCGCGAGGCACTTTACGCCAGCTATATCGAAAGACAAAAACGCGACGTTGCTGTTCTTAATCGTGATGAGGGCCACAAGATCCCCTTGGACTTTTCGTACGATGGAATTGAAGGCCTCTCGAATGAATTAAGGTCCAAGCTTGCTCGCGTTCGACCAACTACGCTTGCTCAAGCCGGTAGGATCGACGGAATGACACCGGCAGCGCTTACTTTGTTGTTAACGAGAATTCGAAAGAATGAACGGAGGCGCGCATGAATGGCGGGTCCGCACGAGAACACATCCGCGCCAATGTTTCACGTGAAACATTCGACCGGCTGACAAGATATGCCGAGCAGCTAGAAAAGTGGCAACGCGCCATCAACCTAGTTTCAAAAAACACAATCCCCGACTTGTGGAGCCGTCACTTTCTGGATTCGTTTCAAGTTTTCGCCAACGCAAACATTGAGGCAGGCAAGTGGGTCGATATTGGATCGGGCGCGGGGTTCCCTGGGCTGGTCTGCGCGGTCTTAGCCATGGAAAAAGCGCCAAAAATTGTTTTTACGCTTATCGAAAGCGATCAGCGGAAGTGCAGTTTTCTAAGAACAATTACACATGAATTGGGCGCTCCAGCAACGATCATCACCTCACGAATTGAACACGCTCCACCGCAGGAGGCCGATATTCTGTCGGCCCGCGCGCTGGCGTCGCTTTCAAAACTGAATGAATACGCCGAGAGGCATTTAAGGCCATCTGGTGTTGCCCTTTTTTCAAAAGGCGCAACACATGCCAAAGAAATCAAAGACGCGCTTGAGACTTGGGACATGTCAGTGGAATCTGTACTTAGTCAAACCGATCCCAATTCTGTGATTCTGAAAATCGGAGATATCCGCCGTGCCTGACCGCCAAAAGTCTCGTTTGATTGCAATTGCAAACCAGAAAGGGGGAGTCGGAAAGACCACAACGGCGATCAACCTTGGGGCAGCACTTGCTGTCGAGGGCCGGCGCGTTCTGGTCATCGACCTTGACCCACAAGGCAACGCATCGACTGGCCTGGGTATTGAGCCGGACCAGCGAAATTTTACGACCTACGATTTGCTGATCGAAGGGATGCCCCTGCGCGAAATTGTCTTGCCAACGGCCAGCGACAATCTCTGGATTGCCCCGGCAACAACGGACCTTAGTTCGGCCGATGTTGAGCTGGTAAGCAATGAAAACCGGGTGTTTCTGCTGAAAGACGCGCTGAACAGCGACCTGATGGCCGATTTCGACTTTGTTTTGATGGATTGCCCGCCGTCGCTAAATTTGCTCACCGTCAACGCCATGGTGGCCGCAGACGCCGTTCTCGTCCCGCTTCAATCGGAGTTCTTTGCGCTTGAAGGCCTGTCGCAGCTGATGCTGACCATCCGCGAAGTGCGCCAATCGGCAAACCCTGGCCTTCGAATTGAGGGTGTCGTTCTGACTATGTATGACATGCGCAACAATCTTTGCCGACAAGTGGAAGAGGATGCGCGCGAAAATCTTGGGCCGCTTGTCTATAACACGCGAATTCCTCGAAATGTTCGGTTGAGTGAAGCCCCATCCTATGCAATGCCAATCCTCCAATACGATCCAACGTCGAAAGGTAGCGAAGCATATCGCGATCTCGCACAGGAATTGTTGGCCAGACACATGCAACCAGCATAATTGAGGGGATAAGGCAATGGCAGCAAAGAAGAACAGGGGTCTGGGCCGCGGATTGAGCGCCCTGATGGCCGACATTCAAGAGCCAGAAGCGGATCAATCAAGGGCCGAAACACGCCGCGCCGATCTATCGATCCCCATTGAACGGGTTCATCCAAATCCGGATCAGCCCCGTCGCGCCTTTACACAAGAAGCGCTGGAGGAGCTGTCGGCCTCAATTCGCGAAAAGGGAATCATTCAGCCCCTTATTGTTCGGCCTGACCCAGCAAACGACGGTGAATATCAAATTGTCGCCGGGGAGCGTCGTTGGCGTGCGGCGCAAATGGCGCAATTGCACGAAGTTCCGGCAATCATTCGCGAATTTGACGACACTGAAGTGCTCGAAGTTGCAATTATTGAGAACATACAGCGTGCCGACCTCAATCCCATTGAAGAAGCAATGGGGTACCGGCAACTGATGGATCGCTTTAGCCACACCCAAGATCGTCTGGCGGAAGCGATGGGCAAAAGTCGATCGCATATCGCCAACCTGATGCGTCTACTGAACCTGCCAGAAGACGTTCAAGAGCATCTGCGACGGGGGGATCTTTCCGCAGGCCACGCCCGTGCACTTGTGGGACACGAAAATGCGTCCGACATCGCCCGGCAGGTGATTTCAAATGGTCTATCGGTGCGCGAAGTCGAAAAACTAATGCGGGCCAGCGGGGAGAGCAGGACAAGTCGGCGAAGCGTCCCGCAACCCAAGGATGCTGACACGAAGGCACTTGAGGGCGATCTTTCTGCCGCAATTGGAATGAAGGTGACAATTGATCACGACGCCGCACAAGGCGGCGGACGGGTCAGTATCCAATATCGGGATTTGACGCAGCTTGATGATCTGTTGCGCCTTTTGAACTCGCAGAATTAGAGCAATAGCTCTCGAAGGACGGCATTCAACAAGGGGCGGCCGCGGCCGGTTGCTCCAACAAGGTCACCATTTCGAAAAATAAACCCATCGCTTTCCAGCTGATCCAGAACGACAGGATTCAATTGCTGACCCGATAAGGCCGCAAATCTCGATTGGGAGCTGCCTTCGGTCAAGCGCATACTCATCATCAGGTATTCCGTTGCTTGATCATGTGGGCTTATAGGTTCACAGTTTCGTTCACCGTTTCCGCTGGTTTCAACTTGCGTCAACCAATCCAGCGGCGACCTGAGCGTGTCCGTCGCATATCGACGACCATCTTTTGACAGACGGCCATGTGCCCCAGGTCCGATTCCCAGATAATCGCCATACCGCCAATAAATCAGGTTATGACGGCTTTGGGCCATGTCCCTGGCGTGGTTGGAGATTTCATATGCAGGCATTCCATGCGCCTCGCAAACCTCTTGCGTCTGCTCAAACATATCGGCTGCGGAATCGTCCTTGGGCAGTCCCTTGAGGCCGCCCTTGGCATATCTGTCACCAAAAGCGGTCCCATCTTCGATCGTCAATTGATAGAGCGAAAGGTGATCAATCGCCATATTTAGAGCCTCCTTCAGCTCCTGCTTCCAATCATTTAGAGTTTGATGTTGGCGGGCATAGATCAAATCGAAACTGACACGATCAAAGATCGACCGCGCTGTTTCAAATGCTGCTTTCGCCTCAGCCACGCTGTGCAGGCGCCCAAGCCGGCGTAAATCACTATCCCTAAGAGATTGAACTCCCATAGAAATTCGGTTTACGCCTGCGTCTCGATAGGCTTGAAAGCGATCAGCCTCAACAGAGGTTGGATTTGCCTCTAGGCTGACTTCAAAACTGTTTGAAATCCGCCATGTTGCGCGAATTTCATCAAGGATCGCGTGAACAAGGTCGGGATCCATCAAGGATGGTGTGCCGCCGCCAAAAAATACTGTATTTAGTGTACGTTCTGAGGTTTCCCTACCATATCTGTTGATCTCTGACAGAAAGGCGCGCTTCCACCGGTCCTGATCAACTCTGGCAGAAACATGGCTGTTAAAGTCGCAATAGGGGCATTTGGCTAAGCAATAGGGCCAATGCAGGTAGAGGCCGAAGCCTCCGTTTTGCCAATCATCGCCGGCCAAGCGCTGAAACCAGTTTGTTGAACGCATCCGCGCGGTGGCTGATCCGGTTCTTTTCTTCCCAATCCATCTCACCAAAGGTGATGTCATACCCGTCTGGCTGGAAAACGGGGTCATACCCGTGACCTTCTGCGCCGCGCATGGGCCAGACAACTTGCCCCTCTACGGTACCGGCAAACACTTCGTCATGCCCATCTGGCCAGGCAAGCACCAAAGTGGCACAAAACCGGGCGGTATGCGGCGCTGCTAAACCCGTGGCTGCAATCGCCTCGTGAGTTTTGCGCATCGCCATGTGAAAGTCGCGCCCGGTCGGCGTTTCAGCCCAATCGGCTGTGTAGACACCTGGAGCACCGTCAAGCGCGTCAACCTGAATGCCGGAATCGTCGGCCAGTGCAGGCAGGCCCGTAGCGCTGGCGGCTGCATGGGCCTTGATCCGCGCATTCTCGACAAATGTTGTCCCGGTTTCCTCTGGCTCGGGCAACCCATGATCCTTTGCGGATTGCACGGAGATTCCGAGTGGCTTGAGGAGATGTATAATCTCCTCAAGTTTGCCCGCATTATGGGTGGCCACAAGCAGAGTATCGCCTGTAAACGTCCGCATCAGGAAACGGCCGCCTTCTGCGCGGCAACCAGCTCGGCCACACCCTTTTCAGCCAGATCCATCAAATCATTGAACTGCGCCCGGCTAAATGTTGCCCCCTCGGCACTGGCTTGCAGTTCGATCAATTGGCCGGCGCCGGTCATGACGAAATTGCCATCCGTACCCGCCTCGCTATCTTCGTCATAGTCGAGGTCCAAAACGGATTGACCCGCAAAAACACCGCAAGATACAGCGGCCACATGATCAAGGATCGGATCAGAGATGATATCGCCCGCTTTTTGGAGTTTGTTTACGGCCAATCGCAGCGCGACCCATGCCCCGGTGATCGATGCACAACGCGTACCGCCATCCGCCTGGATAACATCACAATCGATCGTGATCTGGCGTTCACCCAATGCGACCCGATCAATGCCTGCGCGCAACGACCGACCAATAAGGCGTTGAATTTCCTGCGTACGGCCCGATTGTTTGCCGGCAGCAGCTTCACGACGCATCCGCGTGTGCGTGGCGCGAGGTAACATTCCGTATTCGGCCGTTACCCATCCAAGGCCGGTATTGCGCAGAAACGGCGGCACGCGTTCCTCCAGTGAGGCAGTGCACAGCACATGCGTGTTGCCACATTTGATCAGGCAAGATCCTTCGGCGTGGCGCGTTACGCCCGTTTCGATGGAAATCTCACGCATTTGGTCTAGGTTTCGGCCGGACGGGCGCATATCATTCTCCTGCAAAAGCTTGGGGGTTGGGATAGTCCCTTGGCACTAATGCGCGCAACCCCGATTGACCTTTGCAGGGCCGAACACCTAAATATCTTTGGTCCGATTTCATAGTGAGCCATGACAGACGCGAAAAATATCCTTTCCGAGATGAACGACCGCTCGCGCGAGGTATTTCGCCGTGTGGTCGAAGGATATTTGGAGACGGGCGCGCCGATGGGGTCGCGCACGCTGACGCGTAGCCTGTCCGAGAAGGTGTCAGCCGCCACCATCCGCAATGTCATGCAGGATCTTGAGTTTCTGGGCCTCTTAGATAGCCCGCATGTTTCGGCTGGTCGCATTCCGACGCAACTTGGCCTGAGAATGTTTGTTGATGGCCTGCTCGAAGTTGGCGACCTGACGGATGACGATCGACAGAAATTGGATGCAACCGTTGGTGACAATCAGTCTGATGTCACCCACAAACTAGACCGGGTCGGAGCAGCCCTGTCGGGCGTGACGCATGGAGCGAGCCTTGTTTTGGCGCCCAAACACGAAGCGCCAATCCGTCATATTGAGTTTGTCTCACTGGCACCCGATCGCGCGCTTGTCGTTTTGGTTATGGCAGATGGGCATGTGGAAAACCGAGTGTTCACGCCTCCGCCGGGACAAACCCCCAGCTCGATGCGCGAAGCGGCCAATTTCCTGAATGCGTTGGCGGAGGGGAAAACCGTCTCAGAGTTGCGCCACCTGATGGAAACGCAAATCAAGGACAGGCGTCAGGAGTTGGACACCCTGGCCCAGGACCTGATCGAAAGCGGCGTTGCCGTCTGGGGCGAGGATACAGACGGAACCGAACGATTGATTGTCCGAGGGCGGGCGAATCTTTTGGATTCCGGTCCCGAAACAGAAGAGCTGGACCGCATCCGAACCCTCTTTGACGACCTTGAACGCAAGCGGGACATCACCGAATTCCTCGAGTTGACCGAAGAGGGCGATGGGGTCCGCATATTTATTGGCTCTGAGAACAAACTTTTCTCACTTTCGGGTTCCTCTTTGGTGGTGTCTCCATATATGAACGCTGATCGAAAGATCATCGGCGCGGTCGGTGTGATTGGGCCCACAAGGCTCAATTACGGGCGCATCGTTCCGATTGTGGATTACACAGCACAACTGGTCGGCAAATTGATCTCCGACCAGGGATAAGAGGTAAGATATGGCTGACCCCAAGGAAGATGCATTCCTGGATGATCCAGAATCCATCGAAGCCGAGATTGAAGCGGCTCTGGATGCAGAAGATTTGATGGCAGATCCGATTGAATCGGAGCTGGATGAGCTGCGCGCCGAGCGTGACCAGCTGAAAGACAAATTGCTGCGGACGCTGGCGGAATCGGAAAATGTGCGCAAGCGCGCCGATCGTGATCGCCGGGAAGGCGAGCAATATGGCGGCAAACGTCTGGCTCGTGATTTATTGCCCGTTTACGACAACCTGACCCGCGCGCTTGACGCTGCGAATAAGGAAGAAAACGAGGTTGTCGCCGGTGTGATCGAAGGCGTGGAGCTGACGCTGCGCGAGCTGCTCAATGTGTTTTCCAAGCACGGTGTGACGCCAATTGCGCCTGAGAACGGCGATCAATTTGATCCCAATATGCACGAGGCAATGTTCGAAGCGCCGCTGCCCGGAACCAAAGCCGGCGAGATCATCCAAGTGATGGCTGTAGGCTTCCTGTTGCACGATCGTTTGCTGCGGCCGGCTCAAGTTGGCGTGTCCTCAACACCAGCCTCTTAAACCCTATTTCTGTACGCCGGGCGGCGCACCAATCGGCGGGGGCAGGCCCTCGCCGACAATGGAAGGGCGACGACGACTCCCCTGGATATTCGCAGGCCAAACAGGGCCAGAGTTACGAATCGTCGTCGAGCGACTTCAGCTCATAGATCAGATCCAGCGCGGCCTTTGGGGTGAGAGTGTCTGGATGCACCCCTTTAAGCCGCTCCGAGAGGGGCGAGGTTGTGGTCACCGCCTGTGGGGCGGGGCTTGGGCTCGCCGCAAATAGCGGCAAGTCATCGATCAACGCCTTTTTCCTGTCACCGCCTTCGCGTTCACCCTTCTCCAGAGCTTCCAGAACCGATTGCGCACGTGAAACAACACTGGCGGGCAAGCCGGCAAGTTTGGCCACTTGTACACCGTAAGACCGATCGGCGGCGCCATCTCGCACCTCATGCAGGAAAATCACGTCGCCTTGCCACTCTCGCACGGCGACAGTGGCGTTTTTGACGCCGGGAAGGCGATCCGCGAGCGACGTCATTTCATGGTAGTGCGTTGCGAAAAGGGCGCGGCAACGATTGGCTTCGTGCAAATGTTCCAAAGTGGCCCAGGCGATGGACAGCCCGTCATAGGTGGCAGTGCCCCGACCAATTTCATCGAGGATCACCAGCGCCCGATCATCGGCTTGATTGAGAATGGCGGCGGTTTCTACCATTTCGACCATGAAGGTGGAGCGACCACGCGCCAAATCATCCGACGCACCGACACGGCTGAAGACCTGACTGACCAGGCCGATCTTTGCCCGTGTGGCTGGTACAAAGCTGCCCATTTGCGCAAGAATGGCAATCAGCGCGTTTTGGCGCAGATACGTTGATTTACCGGCCATGTTGGGACCAGTGAGCAATGTCAAAGCGGCGGCGTCTTTCTCAGCCGTTAGAGCGCAATCATTCGCAATAAAGGGATCGCCTGACTTCTGCAGGGCGCGCTCCACGACGGGGTGCCGACCGGCCTCTACCTCGAAATCACGACTGTCGTCGATCTGCGGGCGGGCCCAGTTTTCCTGTCGGGCAAGCTCGGCCAGGGCAGACGTTAGATCAAGCTCCGCCAGAGCCGCAGCGGCGGCGCCAATGGCATCGTTTTCGACCAAAACGGCCTGTCTTAGAGACTGAAACAGGGCCTTTTCGATCTCAAGCGCGCGATTGCCTGCGTTGAGGATCTTTGTCTCCAATTCGGACAATTCGACAGTGGTAAAGCGAACGGCATTGGCCGTGGTTTGACGGTGGATGAACCGCTCGGACAGCGGCGCGGATAACATCTTTTCGGCATGGGTTGCCGGAGTTTCGATGAAATAGCCCAACACGTTGTTGTGCTTGATTTTGAGCGAGCCGACGCCGGTTTCTTCGGAGTAACCCGTTTGCATACCGGCAATCACGCCACGACCCTCATCACGCAATTGCCGGGTTTCATCAAGCTCGGAGTTATAGCCACTGGCGATAAACCCGCCGTCACGCGCCAAAAGCGGCGGCTCGGCGATCAAGGCCTGTTCCAAAAGGCCGGTCAGCGCTTCATGTCCGGCCAGGTTGCGCAACGCAGAGTTGAGAAGGTCAGGTAAATCGAGACCGGATAGACGGGTGTGGATCGCTGCGGCCTCGGCCAGGCCATTTCGGATCGCGGCAAGGTCGCGGGGGCCGCCGCGGTCCAGCGCAAGGCGGGACAAGGCACGGTCGAGATCGGGAACCTTGCGAAGCGCCTCCCTCAGATCAACCGTCAGGTTTGTATCGGCCAAAAAGGCGGACACTGCGTCCAGCCGATCAATGATAACCGGCAATTGGGTTGAAGGGCTGGACAGGCGATGTTCCAAGAGCCGCCCACCGGCAGATGTAACGGTACGGTCGATCGTGGCCAAAAGCGAGCCAGCGCGCCCGCCTGCCAGCGCAGAAGTTAGTTCCAGATTGCGCCGTGTGGCTGCATCGATCTGCATCATGCGTTGCGCTACAGAGCGTGTTGGTGGGCGCAAAAGCGGCAATTTTCCTTTTTGCGTGATCTCCAAATAGTCGATCACTGCCCCCATGGCAGAGAGGTCTGCGCGGGTGAATTGACCGTATGATTCGAGTGATTTCACCTGAAACAGAGACTGAATTCGCCGTTCAGCCGATTGGCTGTCAAAACTGGATGGAGCAAGCGGAGTGACTGCGGTTTCGCTGTCTTGAAAAAGCGCCATCGCATCTTCCGACAAGCCGTCAGGCACCAGCACCTCTTGCGGTGCAAGACGGGCCAGTTCAGGCCCCAACCGCACCAAGGGGCATGTCATCACGTGAAATGCACCGGTTGATATGTCGGTCCAGGCCAGGGAAGCCTCGCCTCGTATTTCAGCATAAGCGGCGAGGTAGTTATGGCTGCGCGCCTCTAACAGGCTGTCTTCGGTCAGCGTGCCGGGGGTCACAAGACGCACAACTTCGCGTCGGACCACGGATTTTGAGCCGCGCTTTTTGGCTTCAGCGGGGTTTTCCATTTGCTCACAGACCGCAACTCGGAAGCCTTTGCGGATGAGCGTCAGGAAATAACCCTCGGCCGCGTGATGTGGCACACCGCACATGGGAATGTCTTCGCCTTGATGCTTACCGCGCTTGGTCAATGCGATATCCAACGCCTCGGCGGCAGCCACAGCGTCGTCGAAAAACATCTCGTAGAAATCGCCCATCCGGTAAAACAATAGCGCATCGCGGTGCTGCGCTTTGATCTCCAGAAACTGCGCCATCATGGGCGTGACTTGTGCGTTCATTCTGCATCCCTCACCTGCGCCGTTACAGTATCGCCCGAGAGGGCCGGGTAAAAGGCCGCAATCGAGTTTGGTTGAGGCGAGCGGCGTGTTTCGTTATTTGGATTTGTGGGAGACACCGGAGGCACCATCACCATGGCCAATAACGCAAAAGTCACGCGCGAAGAGGCGCTGGCCTATCACCTGGAACCGCGACCAGGAAAACTCGACATTCAGGCCTCGACTGCGATGACGACGCAGCGCGACCTGAGCTTGGCCTATTCGCCCGGCGTTGCTGTGCCCTGTGAGGCAATCGCTGAGAACCCGGAAACGGCATATGACTATACAACCAAGGGCAATATGGTCGCCGTGATTTCGAATGGGACGGCGGTGTTGGGCCTTGGGAATTTGGGTGCGCTTGCCTCAAAACCGGTGATGGAGGGCAAGGCCGTACTGTTCAAACGGTTTGCGGACGTGAACTCCATCGACATCGAGCTGGACACTGAAGACCCAGACGAGTTCATCAATGCGGTAAAGCTGATGGGGCCGACATTTGGCGGCATCAACCTTGAAGATATCAAGGCGCCGGAATGTTTCATCATTGAACAGCGCCTGAAAGAGATCATGGACATCCCGGTGTTTCACGATGACCAGCACGGCACCGCTGTTATCTGCGCCGCTGGCCTGATCAATGCGTTGCACCTGTCGGGCAAAAAGATCGAAGACGTGAAAATCGTTCTGAACGGGGCAGGGGCCGCAGGGATCGCCTGTCTTGAATTGGTCAAAGCCATGGGCGCGCGGCATGAGAATTGCATTGCCTGCGATACGAAAGGTGTTATTTTTCAAGGTCGTAGCGACGGAATGAACCAATGGAAATCGGCCCATGCCGTTCCCACTGATGCCCGAACATTGGAAGAGGCCATGGTTGGCGCAGACGTGTTTCTTGGCGTTTCGGCCAAGGGCGCAGTGACACCGGACATGGTTGCCTCAATGGCGGATAACCCGGTGATTTTCGCCATGGCGAATCCCGACCCTGAGATCACACCAGAAGACGCCCATGATGTGCGGGTCGATGCAATCGTCGCCACCGGGCGGTCAGACTACCCCAATCAGGTTAATAACGTTCTTGGTTTTCCTTATCTGTTCCGCGGTGCGCTGGACATCCATGCCCGCGCTATCAATGACGAGATGAAAATCGCCTGCGCAGAAGCGCTTGCCAAGCTGGCCAGGGAGGATGTGCCTGATGAGGTTGCGATGGCCTATGGTCGCAAGCTGACCTTTGGGCGTGATTATATCATCCCAACACCATTTGATCCGCGTCTGATTCACGTGATTCCGCCGGCTGTGGCTAAGGCGGGGATGGAAACCGGCGTTGCGCGTCGCCCGATCATTGATCTGGATGCTTATGCACAAAGCTTGAATGCGCGGATGGACCCGACGGCCTCTGTCTTGCGCGGCATCAATGCGCGGGCTCGGTCGAATCAGGCTCGGATGATCTTTGCCGAAGGTGACGATGTGCGGGTGTTGCGCGCCGCGGTAGCCTACCAGCGTAACGGGATGGGCAAAGCGATTGTTGTCGGTCGTGAAAACGATGTGAAAGAAAAGCTCGAGGCCGTTGGCCTGTCCGATGCCGTGCGGGAACTGGACGTGGTGAACGCGGCCAACACACCGCACCTCGATACTTACAAAACCTTCCTTTACGACCGATTGCAACGCAATGGCCATGACCGGACGGACGTTCACCGACTCGCTTCTCGCGACCGACACGTGTTTTCATCGCTGATGTTGGCGCATGGGCATGGCGACGGGTTGGTCACTGGCGCGACCCGGAAATCGGCGCATGTCCTGGGGCTTGTGGGACATGTGTTTGACGCTACTGCGCAGGATGGTGCGGTTGGCGTGACCGTGATGATGCATAAGGGTCGGATCGTTCTGATCTCAGACACATTGGTGCATGAATGGCCCGAAGAAGAAGATCTTGCGCTGATTGCGCAGCGAGGCGCGAAAGTGGCCCGCGATCTGGGTATGGATCCCCGCGTCGCCTTTGTCAGTTTCTCGACCTTTGGCTACCCTCGGTCGGAACGGGCTGAAAAGATGCACCTGGCCCCGCGTGTTCTGGACCGGATGAATGTCGATTTCGAATATGATGGCGAAATGACCGTGGATGTTGCCTTGAATCCAGAGGTGATGAAGCAGCAATATCCGTTTACACGCCTATCCGGCCCCGCAAATGTGCTGGTCGTGCCTGCACGCCATTCAGCGTCTATTTCCGTGAAACTGATGCAGGAAATGGCCGGTGCGACGGTGATTGGCCCGATCCTGACCGGGTTGGAACATCCGGTTCAGATCTGTTCGACCACAGCCACGTCAAATGACATTCTGAATATGGCGGCCATGGCGGCAAGTCGTATCGGACACTAGAATTAGCTGGCAAGTTGACCCAAGTCACATAATTTAGGGCACAACACAAAATGTTGTGCGACAACTTGACTCACACGTCAACTTACGGAATCCTTCTTCGAGTCAAAGAATCGACCCCACCGAGCATCTCAAAATAATCGGTGGGGCCTGTGACCAAGACTCGCAAACCTAGATCGGCTGCGGGTCGGTTCGTTCACAGGAGGATTTGAGTATTCTCCGGCTCCGATGTCAAGGTCGATCGCAGTCCTGCGATGCAGGAGAAAGGCATGTGTTATGACACGTGTAAATCCTTGGCATTCGATCAAATCGAATGTTTATCACGACAACACCGATTGTAATACCGGCAACAACATCGAACGCGAGAACCTACGTTCTGGTACGGGCGGTAAGCCGAAATGCTCGGAATGTAAGAGCCTTGATTGAGGCGAGCGGGGCGCCAAGCGCGCCCCGCTGAGCCTAACCCTTCATGTCGTCCCAGAAGCCTTTGACTTTCTCAAAAAAGCCGTTGGCGTTGGGGTTGTTTGAGCTGGCGCAGCTATCTTCGAACTCTCGCAACAGTTCTTTTTGTTTCGAGGTCAGTTTTACCGGCGTTTCAACGGCCAGCTCGATGTACATATCACCCTGACCGGCGCCGCGAAGAGCAGGCATTCCTTTTGAACGCAAGCGCATCTGACGGCCCGATTGCGAACCTTCGGGTACTTTCACCCGGCTACGACCACCATCGATGGTGGGCACTTCGATCTCTCCGCCTAGTGCGGCCGAAACCATCGAAACCGGTACGCGACAGAACAAGTCCATCCCGTCACGCTGGAAGATGTCGTGATCGTCGACTTCGATGAAGATATACAGATCGCCCTGAGGCCCGCCTCGAAGCCCGGCCTCACCTTCACCTGAAAGGCGAATGCGTGTGCCTGTTTCAACGCCCGCCGGGATATTGACCGAAAGGGCCTTCTCCTTCTGGATCCGACCCGCACCGCCACAACCCTGACAGGGGTTTTTGACGATCTGCCCCGAACCCGAACAGGTCGGACAAGTGCGTTCAACCGTGAAGAAGCCCTGCTGCGCGCGAACCTTGCCCATCCCGGAACAGGTTGGGCAGCCCTGCGGTTCGGCGCCGCCTTCGGCGCCTGAACCGTGACAATCGTCACAAGTCGACAGGTTCGGGACGGTGATGGATTTTTGAAGGCCATTATAGGCCTCTTCGAGTGAAATCCGCAGGTTATAGCGCAGGTCGGAACCGCGCGCCGCGCGCTGTCGCCCGCCGCCACGCTGCCCGCTAAAGCCGCCGAACAGATCTTCGAAAACGTCGGAAAAGGCGCTTGCGAAATCGCCCTGCCCGCCGAATCCGCCAGCCCGCGGTCCGCCACCCATGCCGCCATCAAAGGCCGCGTGACCATAGCGATCATAGGCCGCCTTTTTCTCGGCATCCTTCAGGATTTCATAGGCTTCGTTCGCTTCTTTGAACTGTGCCTCTGCATCCGGATTGTCCGCGTTGCGGTCCGGGTGCAATTCCTTGGCTTTTTTGCGGTATGCCTTTTTGATCTCGGCCGCGTCAGCGCCTTTGCCGACACCCAGAACGTCATAGAAATCGCGTTTTGCCATCGTATTGATACCCTCCTGAAACACGGCAACCGGCCAAGGGGTTCCCCGGCCGGTCGCGTTGGGGTTACGTTACGCGATTACGACCGACGGTCGTCATTCAGATCTTCGAAATCGGCGTCCACGATGTCATCATCAACACCCGACGGCTCATCCGCACCTTCAGGCGCCTCTTCGCCGGCCTCTTCCTGTGCCGCTTTGTAGATCGCTTCGCCCAGCTTCATCGCCGCTTCGGTCACGTTCTGGATACCGCCGCGGATTTTGCCCGCATCTTCGGTTTCCATTTGCTCTTCGAGGGCTTTGATGGCCAGTTCGATGGCCTCGATGGTGGTTGGGTCCACCTTGTCGGCATGTTCTTCCATCGATTTTTGGGTCGAATGGATCAGACTTTCGGCCTGGTTCTTGGCTTCGACCAGATCCTTGCGCTCTTTATCCGCTTCGGCATTGGCCTCGGCGTCCTGAACCATCTGTTCGATCTCATCATCGCTGAGACCGCCAGACGCCTGGATGGTGATGTTTTGCTCTTTACCGGTGCCTTTGTCTCGGGCGGATACGGAAACGATGCCGTTGGCGTCGATGTCGAAGGTTACTTCGATCTGGGGCATGCCGCGTGGTGCGGGCGGGATGTCTTCCAGATTGAACTGGCCGAGCATCTTGTTGTCCGCAGCCATCTCACGCTCACCTTGGAACACGCGGATGGTCACCGCGTTCTGGTTATCCTCGGCGGTCGAGAAGATCTGGGATTTCTTCGTCGGGATCGTGGTGTTGCGGTCGATCAGGCGGGTGAAAACGCCACCCAGGGTTTCGATACCCAAGGACAGCGGGGTCACGTCAAGAAGGACAACGTCCTTCACGTCACCTTGCAGAACACCGGCCTGAATGGCCGCGCCCATGGCAACCACTTCGTCAGGGTTCACGCCCTGATGAGGTTCTTTGCCGAAGAACTTGGTCACTTCGTCCTTAACTTTGGGCATGCGGGTCATACCGCCGACCAAAACGATCTCGTCGATTTCATCTTTCGAGATGCCCGCATCTTTCAGCGCGGCCGCGCACGGCTTCATCGACGCTTTGATCAGATCGGAAACCAGCGATTCCAATTTGGCGCGGGTCAGTTTCATCACCAGGTGCAGCGGCTGACCGCCATTGGGGTCCATCGAGATGAACGGCTGGTTGATTTCTGTCTGAGTGGCCGAAGACAATTCGATCTTGGCCTTTTCAGCGGCCTCTTTCAGGCGCTGAAGGGCCATTTTGTCTTTGGTCAGGTCGACGCCGTTTTCTTTTTTGAACTCATTGGCCAGATACTGAACAATGCGCATGTCAAAGTCTTCACCGCCAAGGAACGTGTCGCCATTGGTGGATTTTACTTCAAAGAGGCCATCGTCAATTTCAAGGATGGTCACGTCGAACGTACCGCCGCCAAGGTCATAAACGGCGATGGTTTTGGTTTCCTGCTTATCAAGGCCATAGGCCAGCGCGGCCGCGGTCGGTTCGTTGATAATGCGCAGCACTTCGAGGCCAGCGATTTTGCCGGCGTCTTTGGTGGCCTGACGCTGAGCGTCGTTGAAGTAGGCAGGAACGGTGATGACGGCTTGCGTCACCTCTTCGCCAAGATAGCTCTCGGCGGTTTCTTTCATTTTTCCAAGGATCAGCGCGGAAACCTGTGCGGGCGAGTATTTTTCGCCTTTCACTTCAACCCATGCGTCACCATTGCCGCCATCAACGATGGCGTAAGGAACAAGTTGCTTGTCCTTTTCAACGGCGGGATCGTCATACCGACGACCGACCAGACGTTTGACCGCAAAAACGGTGTTGTCGGGGTTGGTAACGGCTTGGCGCTTGGCGGCCTGACCAACCAGACGCTCGTCATCGGTATAGCCGACGATCGAGGGGGTTGTGCGGGCACCTTCGGCGTTTTCGATAACGCGAGGCTGCGAGCCGTCCATGATGGCAACACAAGAGTTCGTGGTGCCGAGGTCGATACCAATTACTTTGGCCATATTTTCTAGTCCCTTTCTCAAGGCGATGTTGTAGAGGACGGATCCGATTGCGGCCCCCGGCCCCTTATCCCAATGGTCGAGGAGTGCCCCGACCGAGCTTCGCAGGGTATATAAGTGGGCCAAAAGGCTGCTGCAAGCGGGGTATGGGGGGCAGATAATAGGAATCTGCAAAGAAACCGGCAATTTTTGCCAAACAGAGGTAACTGCAAGTGGTTCAGCGTCTGACAGAGCGCGATTTTGAGTTTCACCTGGGCTATTTGGGCCGCGCCGCCCAAACGGCAATTCTGGCGGACATACGTGATGTCGTCAAACAAGCGCCGATGATTCAACCGATGACTCCGCAAAGACAAAAGATGTCGGTTCGCATGACATCGGCGGGGCGCTTTGGCTGGATTGCTGATCCTGACGGCTATCGCTACGACCAGCGGCAGCCTTCAGGAAAAACCTGGCCCGATATTCCTCGGTCGATCCTGAAAATATGGCGCGCTGTTTCTGGTGTGACCCGAGATCCGGATTGCTGCCTTATCAACTTCTACGGCGAAGGCGCCAGGCTGGGCATGCATCAAGATAAAGATGAAGGCAGTTTTGATTGGCCGGTTGTGTCAATCTCGTTGGGGGACGAGGCGTTGTTTCGGATGGGTGACGTCACGCGAGGGGGCAAGACCAGCTCTGTCTGGCTGAAATCCGGAGATGTCGTTGTAATGGGAGGCGCCGCGCGTTTGAAATACCACGGCGTCGATCGGATAAAATTTGGTTCTTCACCGCTGTTAAAGAAAGGTGGCCGTATCAACCTGACACTTCGGGTTGCGGGCTAGCGTGAAAGACTGCAACACCCATCGACCATATAGGTCTGCCCACCCGTTCTGCGCACGAATTGAGCAGTTAGGCCAAAGTCACGGTCGCTCATCCCATCCGAGCAAACGCCACGCCGGATAAAGCCTGTCATGTTTGACGTTCCGCTATCCAGATCTAGTGCAAACCCATATGGCCCACGTCCAACAGGGTGATCCACGAATAGCTCCGCATGGGGCTGGTTTTGAACGTCGAAATCACTCCAATTTCCGCCGCCGATCAGCCGCTCATAGCTCCAAAACGGTTCGGTTCCGTGGCAATAAAGCGGGGCGGGTAAACCTGCATTCCAATCAGGGCCCGTGCGCGTCAGAAACCGCATTGAGGCCCAACCCGAAAACTCACCCATCGAGACGCGGCCCCAACGCTGGTCCTGATTGACTCCGATTACCTCGATGCCACGAGCATTGGGCGCCAAGCTGCCGATAATGTCATGTGATGTTCCCGGCCCGGAGCGGACATTTAAAACATCCGACGCGGCAACGCCCGTTACATTGTAGAGAGCGGGATAATCATGCACCTGAGCGGCAGCCGCGCCGCCGAAAACCAAAAAAATCAAAGTAAGAAAAAGTCGCTTCATCGGTTCGCCATCCAACTAAGTGAAACATGTTTCCTGGTGTAGAAATCCCCCATCAGTCCCAACATCATGAATCCGATGGTGAAGTACAAAGGATACTGCCAATTGGTGTAATGTGGAAAATAATTGTTGAACGCAAAGCCACGGGCCTGGTCAATCAGATGAAAAAGAGGGTTCCAATCGAACCATTGGATCATGAAGCTGGGAAGGGCATTGGCGACAAACATCTTGCCGGACGCCAGCATATTGGCCCGATTATAGACGGTTTGAATGATCGAAATGAGGTCAGGGATCCACGGCTTCAGGGCCAGCATAACCATGCCCAACGCGCAACCCGATGCCCACGCCCCGAGATACATTAGCAAAACACCCGGCCAGTAATCAAAATGGACCGGGTTCAGAATTGTGTGGACACCCAACAGGATCATCGCCAGCGAAAGCGTTTGGATGTAAAGCGCCGACAAAGCAGAGGACGCGATGGCGACGACTGTATTCATCGGCGCATGGTGCATCATCGGCGAAGCCGGCCCCTCGGCAGACAGCACAGCACCAAGCGCCTTGATATGGGTGAGGTAGAGAAAAATCCCGGTGATCAGGTAAATTACGAAATCGCCGCGGATCAGCGAGCGTCGCGTCCCAAGAACGGTAAACATGAAATAGAATGCAACGATGAACATAACGGCCTGCAACATGTTCATCACCAGCGCCATAAAGGCATTGCCGTGGGCCTGCCGCACTTTTCGGACCGTCGTCACGTAAGTTAAATGTGCGAGATTCAGGATGATCCCGATGGTTGTTCTCTGGTAGTTCTGCCTAAACTTCATGCGAAACCCGTGATGCTGCCCGATTTTGCCGATCCCTGTCTTTGTCGCAGGGAATTCTTGCTCAAATCTTGTTAGGCGACGATAACGGCGAAAGCTGGTTTTTTCAATGAAACTCCCAAGGAGAGCCCTGGTGGACTTTAATAAGATTGAAACCGTGTTCCGAAAGCTGGCCTTGGAGGCCGGCGACAAGATCATGGAAATATACAATTCTGACGATTTTGAAGTGAAGGCAAAGTCGGATGACAGCCCGGTCACGATTGCAGATGAAGCGGCGGATGCATTGATTTCCGCGGGTTTGCGCGCGGAATTTCCTGATGTTACTTTGGTGACAGAAGAGCAGGCCGACAGCCACGGTCAGACGGCAGAGACATTTATCATTGTCGATCCGTTGGACGGTACAAAGGAATTCATCAAACGACGCGGTGAATTTACGGTAAATATCGCCTATGTCGAAAGCGGCATTCCTGTGCGGGGCGTTGTATATGCCCCAGCAAAAAACCGTCTGTTCTATACAGATGCAACCGGGCAAACGGTCGAAGAAGCATCGGGCGATGACGGTTTCGACAAGGTTACCGTTGGCGAAAAACGGGCGCTGGCCGTGACAAAACCCGACAACTCGGCGCTGATGGTGGTCGCGTCCAAGTCTCATCGCGATGCAGCAACCGACGATTACATCGGCAAATACACTGTCAAAGACATGACTTCCGCGGGATCATCATTGAAATTTTGTCTCGTGGCAGCCGGAGAGGCGGACATTTATCCGCGTCTTGGCCGTACAATGGAGTGGGACACGGCTGCCGCTGATGCCGTGTTGCGTGGGGCCGGCGGAAAAATGGTACGCTTTGACGACCATACGACCTTTACTTATGGCAAACCGGGCTATGAAAATCCGTTTTTCATTGCCCACGCGCCGGGCGTTGATCTGAAGGCCGGATAAAATGAGCACTGTCTGCATCATCCCTGCTCGCTTCGCGTCCACACGGTTTCCTGGAAAACCCCTTGCAGAATTGCGGGGGGCAACGGGCGAGCCTCGGAGCCTGATCCATCGCAGTTGGTTGGCAGCGCAAGAGGTTGACGGCCTTGACGCTGTATATGTCGCGACTGATGACGAGCGTATCAAAGCGGCAGCTGAGGCATTCGGGGCAGAGGTACTGATGACCTCAGAGACCTGTGCCAATGGCACCGAACGCTGCGCGGAAGCCTTGAAGCAATTGGGCGATGATGTGGACATGGTCGTGAACCTGCAGGGCGATGCGCCACTGACCCCTGCATGGTTCCTTGAAGATCTGATCGCGGGGCTGAAAACTGCGCCCGATGCTGCTTTGGCAACGCCTGTCCTGCGCTGTGACGGGGAAACCCATTCTGCACTGATGGCCGACCGCCATGCAGGGCGCGTTGGTGGTACGACCGCAGTTTTTGATCGCAACCATCACGCGCTCTACTTCTCGAAAGAAGTGGTGCCTTATACCGGTCGCATCTATCAACGAGATGAGGATACGCCCGTTTTCCATCATGTCGGGGTCTATGCCTATCGGCCGGATGCCTTGTCGGCCTATCCGTCCTGGCCAACCGGAACGTTAGAGACTCTGGAAGGTTTAGAGCAAATGCGGTTCCTGGAAAGCGGTCACAAGGTTCTCTGCGTCGAAGTAGAGGCGCGCGGGCGCAAGTTTTGGGAATTGAACAACCCCGAGGATATCCCACGGATCGAGACTATGTTGCAGGAGATGGGGGCAGCTTGACCCGCGAGATCCCAGTAAGTGTCATTATCGTCAGCCACGGGCGACCTGCCCTATTGCGACGGGCACTGATTGGGGTCTCACAACTATTCTATCGTCCTTTTGAGGTTGTGGTTGTCGCTGATACAGAGGGCTTGAAGGCCATCGCCGATTTGCCATTTGCAGAAAGCCTCAAAACAGCAGAACAGAGCCTTCCCAACATCTCTGCGGCCCGCAATATCGGGGCGAATTTGGCGGGGGGTGACGTGCTGGCCTATATCGACGACGACGCCGTGCCCGAGCCATCTTGGCTGCACTATCTGACCCAGCCGTTTTCCTCGCCCAAAGTTCTTGCGACAACAGGAACTGTTTTGGGCAGAAATGGAATATCCGTCCAATGGGCCAACAGAGTGGTTGATCCAAGCGGCGTGGCCGAACCATTTTCGGGAGATTTGGCGCAAGGCCAAGTGGTCAAGCTGGAAGGGACCAATATGGCAATCCGGCGGTCGGCCCTTGAGGGTTTGGGCGGGTTTGACGAATGGTTCAGCTTTTTCCTCGACGAAACCGATTTTTCCCGACGCCTAAAAACGGGCATTGTGTTGGCGCCAAAGGCCACGGTGCATCACGGGTTTGCCGCAAGTGCCCGACGCAGCAGCGACCGGATGCCAACCGATCTCTATGAAATCGGACGCAGCAGCGCCAGTTTTCTGAAAAAACACGCACCAGCCGAATTGGCGGCGGGGCTGGAGAACCTACATAGAGAACAAAGTGAGCGGTTAGGGCGGTTCCTTAAACAAAACTTGATGAGCAACAGTCAGCGTGAAGACCTGTTGCAACGTCTGGATCTGGGCATCGAAGAAGGCAAAGAGGACGGGGAAGAACAATTGCCCGGTATCGCGCCAAAGCCTGATTTCTTTCCGCTTTCTGCCCCACCTCGACATCACCACAAAGTCTTGTCCGGGCGTTGGTTCCAAAAAACGAGCCTGTTGCAGCAAGCGCGACGCGAGGTTGCCGACGGTCATGTCGTCAGTCTTTTCTTATTCGAACCAACAATCCGCGCGCATCGAGTGGAGTTCCTTGAACCTGGTATCTGGCTTCAAACCGGTGGCCTCTTTGGCCCATCGGTGCGCAGCGAGCCGCGGTTCAGACTGTGGTCGTTTCGCAAGCGCGTCGCAAAGGAACAGGCCCGATTGAACAAAATTCGCTGGATTTCTTAACCTTTTCGAGGGCAAGAATAGGTAAAACACAAAAATGGCCATTTCTGGGACCAGTGCTGCCGCCTTCGTCTTTTAAACCAGCACCAGTAACCATTGATCGTACGGCGAGCAGACCGGGTAGGACCAAAGATGAAAAAAGTAACCAAAGCAATCTTTCCAGTGGCGGGACTAGGAACGCGGTTTTTGCCTGCGACCAAGTCTATCCCAAAAGAGATCATGACCTTGGTCGACCGACCTTTGATTCAATACGCAATTGATGAGGCGCGCGCGGCAGGCATCAAAGAATTCATCTTTGTGACCGCCCGCGGGAAAAGCGCGCTTGAAGACTATTTTGATGTCGCGCCGGAACTGGAACGCTCGCTTCGCCAAAAGGGCAAGGACGAGATGCTGAAGGTTTTGAAATCCACCAACATGGATTCCGGTGAGATCGCCTATATGCGGCAAAACAAGGCTCTTGGCCTGGGCCACGCCGTCTGGTGCGCGCGACGCTTGTTGGGCAATGAGCCCTTTGCCGTGATCCTTCCTGATGACGTGATTGCGGCCGAAACACCCTGCTTGCAACAAATGATGGAAGCGCATTCCGAAACGGGTGGCAACGTTGTTGCTGCCATGGAAGTGCCGCCTGCAATGACATCGTCCTACGGTATCTTGGACGTAAAGGACGATATGGGCGCAATGGTGTCTGTGAAGGGAATGGTTGAAAAGCCGAAGACCGAAGACTCTCCGTCAAACCTTGCTGTGATCGGTCGCTACATCCTGACGCCCGATGTGATGCGCAACCTCAATCGCGCAAAGGCCGGTGCTGGTGGCGAAGTTCAGCTGACCGATGCCATCGCCGAAGAAATCAAGAACCAGGACAATGTCTATGGATTCCGGTTCCGCGGTCAGCGTTACGATTGCGGGTCCAAGGCCGGGTTCTTACAGGCCACGGTTGCCTTTGGTCTCGCGCGCGATGATCTGCGCGATGAATTTTCGCAGTTTCTTGATGGCATGATGGCCATGAAAAACGCGGCCCAGTAAGAAAAATGCCTTCACCAGCCCTTTGTCTGGACCTGACCCGGCTATTGTCGCGTGTCGGGCGCGGGCCTTTGACTGGTGTGGACCGCGTCGAACGCGCTTACGGAGATTGGGTGTTATCGGTTGATCCTGACCCAAGGTTTCTGGTCCGGACGTCACGCGGTTACTTGATCTTTGGCAAAGAGGGTGCAGCCGCGTTTTTTTCGGCGTTGGACCAGAATACAAGCTGGCCACGGCCAGATCTTCTGTCTCGCCTATATGGGAAAGGGAAGGTTGCGCGGCATGGGGCGGAGGTTCTTTTGCGCCGCTTCGCACTGGGCCGGGCAATCAAGGGACGACTTCCGCATTTGTTGCGCACGCATCTTCGGCCCAGCACAACCTATCTAAATACCGGCCACGCAAATTTGACGGAAGCCGTTTTGCGCGCGGTTGGTGACATTCCGAAAGCGCGCACAGCCGTGTTTATTCACGACGTTATTCCTCTGGACCAGCCGGAATATTCCAGCCCCGGCATGCCTGAGAAATTTGAGGCCATGCTGGCCCGCGTCAATCGACATGCCGACCTGATCATCTGCAACTCGCACGACACCAAATCGCGGCTACGGGCGCATGGGGTCCAAGGGCAAATTGTTCCGGCGCACCTGGGATTGCACTCCGAGCCAGTGCCCGAGCGTTTGCCGCACCCGCTTGATCCCGAAGTCGCCCATTTTGTTGTGTTGGGAACGATTGAGCCAAGGAAAAACCACGCGGTGTTGCTGGAAGCCTGGGAGGGCTTGCCAGAAAAGGGCCGACCACATTTGCATATTGTCGGGCGCCGCGGATGGGCCGCGCCAGATCTGCTGCAACGACTCGACGCCCATCCGCAACGGGGCATCAGCATTTTTGAACACCCAAGCCTGACAGATGGACAGGTGGCGACCCTAATGGCGTCAAGTTGCGCATTGTTGTTTCCGACGCTGGCCGAAGGCTTTGGGTTGCCCGCCATTGAGGCTGCGCGTGCCGGTGTGTTGCCAATTTGCGCTGATTTGCCGGTATTACGTGAAATCTTGGGCAACAGAGCCGTTTACCTTGATCCCAACGATGCTGTAGCTTGGGCGGAAACGATTAAGAAACATTCGGGGGCTAGTCTGGGCGGCGATTACACGCCGTGGGACGGATATCCGACGTGGCAGGCGCATTTTGAAACGGTTTCGCAGGCGGTTTTGCCTGGGCGAGCAGAAGGGTGAGCGATGAAGGCGGTCCAGCGTTACAAGCTGCGCCTTGAGCGGAAAAGGTTCCTTGTGAGGGCCTGGCGCAAAGCGCGTGAGCTGTTGCTTGTTGCCGATCGCACCGATCAGATCCGGAAAAACGACGTCATTTGTTTTGTGACCCTGCGCAATGAACGCATTCGGCTGCCGTTTTTTCTGAATTACTACCGCGAACGGGGCGTGGGTCATTTTGTTTTTGTTGATAATGACAGCACAGATGGAACCCGTGAATACCTGGCCGCACAAGGCGATTGTTCCGTATGGATGAGCCAGGGCAGCTATAAGCGCTCGCGCTTTGGAATGGACTGGCTAAACGCCCTGATGCGTCAATACGGGCACGGGCATTGGTGCGTCGTCGTCGACCCGGATGAATTCCTTGTCTACCCGTTTTGCGACACCCGGCCGATCCCGGCGCTGACCGATTGGCTGGAAAGCAGTTCAATCAAAAGCTTCGGCGCGATGCTGTTGGATATGTATCCCAAAGGGCCAATTACGGCACAACCCTATTCCGAAGGACAGAACCCGTTCGACATTGCCTGTTGGTTCGACAGCGGCAATTACGCGATTGATCGGAATTGGGAGTTTGGGAACCTCTGGATCCAGGGCGGTCCACGCGCGCGTCTATTCTTTCCTGACAATCCGGAACGGGCCCCGGCGCTGAACAAAATCCCGCTGGTGAAGTGGGACAAGGGTTATGCCTTCGCAAGTTCAACTCACATGCTATTGCCGCGCGGGTTGAACCTTGTTTTCGATGAATGGGGCGGCGAGAAAGCGTCCGGCGTACTGATGCACGCAAAGTTCCTGGATACCTTCACCAAGAAGGCCAGTGAGGAGCTGAAGCGGAAAGAGCATTACGCCAACAGCCATGAATATAAGGCCTACCACTCTGGTCTGAACGAAGACCCGAACCTGTGGTGCAAATGGTCTGAACGATACATCAATTGGCGTCAGCTTGAGATTCTGGGGCTTATGTCCAAGGGGAACTGGGCATGAGCGTCGGGTTTGTCATGATGTGCCACACCGCTCTGCACAGGGCCGGACAAGTCGCGCGCCATTGGGCTGAGCAGGATTGCCCGGTCGTGATCCATGTTGACAAACGGGTTGCTCAAGACAGCTTTGATGGGTTGCGCGAAGACCTGGCCGATTTGCCGAATGTAAAATTCAGTAGCCGGCATAAATGTGAATGGGGCACCTGGTCATTGGTTGCCGCCTCGCAAACCGCGTCGGAAATGATGCTGGAGGAATTTCCAGAAGTTCGGCATGTTTTCCTGTCCAGTGGATCCTGTTTGCCTTTGCGCCCGATCCCGGAGCTAAAGGCCTATTTGGCCGCCCGTCCACGCACGGATTTTATCGAAAGCGTGACCACGGAAGATGTGGAATGGACAGTGGATGGCCTGCATGCAGAACGATTCCACCTCAGGTTCCCGTTTTCGTGGAAGCGACACAGGTTCCTGTTTGATCGCTACGTCGAGTTGCAGCGCCGGACAGGATTTCAGCGGAAAATTCCGGACGACCTGGTGCCACATCTTGGCAGCCAATGGTGGTGCCTGACCCGGCAGACGCTTTCTGCAATTTTGCAGGATCCGTCGCGTACCGCCTATGACAGGTATTTCAAGCTCGTCTGGATTCCTGATGAGAGTTATTACCAAACACTGGTTCGCAAGTATTCGACACATATTGAAAGCCGGTCTCTGACCCTGTCAAAGTTTGACTTTCAAGGCAAACCGCACGTTTTCTATGATGATCACCTACACTTGTTGCGCCGGTCGGATTGCTTTGTTGCACGAAAGATCTGGCCCAAGGCTGAGCGCCTATATTCGACGTTCTTGGCGGATCAGGACCGTGGAACTGTCATGGCCGAACCAGCGCCAGGCAAGATTGACCGGGTGTTTGCCAAAGCGCTCGAGCGTCGAACCCGGGGCCGTGCCGGAATGTATATGCACAGCCGTTTCCCCAACCCGGATTGGGAAAACGGCAAAACCTGCGCGCCATATTCGGTGTTTCAGGGGTTCAATGACCTCTTTGAAAACTTTGAGCCATGGTTGTCGCGGCGGTTAAGCACTCGGGTGCACGGCAATCTGTTTGACCCGACCCGCGTTCGCTTTGCAGGAGATGCCGAGGTGTATTCCGGGTGTTTATCTTCCAGCGCCAAGCTGCGCGATTACAACCCTGAACGGTTCCTGACCAGCCTGATTTGGAACACGCGCGGTGAGCGCCAGGTTTTTCAATTCTCTCCGCGGGACAGGCAGCAGGTCGGCACATTTATTGCGTCGGACGGCAATGCGCAAATCTCGGTTATTACCGGTGCTTGGGCCGTTAATCTGTTCTCGGCCAACGAGGATTTTCAGACTCTTCGCAAACGTGCAGCCCTTCTGCAAAAGAAAGAGGTCGATTTTATCAACACGTTGCGCCGCGTACAGACGCGCGCCGACGTGCGGATTTGGAGCCTTGCAGAGTTTATCGAGGAACCGATGGAAAACCTGCAATCCATTCTGGATGACATCGGTGGCCCGACCGCAACCCGCCTGACCGAAGCGCCGCGCATGGTTAACCTAGATGGGTTTGGACAGTTTTTGCAGAACCTGAAGAACCAGGGAATGAACCCGCATGTCACCGGTGACTTCCCGGTGATGCCGCTTGAAAACCAACCGCAGCAAAGCGGTTCACGCCCCTATATTGTCAGGTAGAAAATGTCAGACCGCTTTGATGCTTTTGTGATCTTCGCAGAGATGCGGACAGGCTCGAACTACCTTGAGGCGACATTGAATGATCTGCCTGATCTGAAATGTCTGGGTGAGCTTTATAATCCGACATTCATGGGCCACCACAACATCTTTGAGATGCACGGCATCGACATGGACCGGCGAGAAGAAAAGCCGCTTGATTTGCTTGATGCGGTGATCATGAAGACCGAAGGTGGATTGCCCGGTTTTCGTTTTTTTCATGATCACGATCCACGCGTTCTGGATAAGGTCCTTCCCGATCCGCGTATTGCCAAGGTCATTCTGACCCGCAACCCGCTGGAAAGCTATGTCAGCCGCCGGATCGCCAGCGAAACCGGACAATGGCGTCTGACAGACATGAAACATCAGCGCAGCGCGAAAATCGAATTCCGCCAGTGGGAATTCGAAAAAATATTGACGGAATTGCAGGCGTTTCAAGAAGTCCTTCAACGGAGGATGCAAGCAACCGGGCAAACAGCGTTCTTTATCCGCTACGAGGATATCAACGACGTTGAGGTCATCAACGGGCTGGCCAAGTTCCTGGGATCGGAACATGCGCTGGAGGCGACCAATTCCAAGCTCAAGAAGCAGAACCCATCGGATCTCAGCCAAAAGGTCGAAAACTACGATCATATGGTGCGGATGTTGTCCAAGATGGACAAATTTGACCTTAGCCGGACACCCAATTTCGAACCCGCCCGGCACCCCGCAGTGCCCAGTTTCGTCATGACTCCCAAGACGGGGCTGATGTTCATGCCGATCCGCGGAGCGGCGGTTGATCCGATCAAGGCATGGATGGCGGCCGTCGATGATGTGGGTGAAGGAGAGTTGCTGACAGGGTTAAAGCAAAAAGATCTGCGGAAATGGATGCGCGAGCACGAAGGCTATCGCAGCTTTACCGTTCTGCGTCATCCACTTGAGCGGGCCTACCATGTCTTTAACTCCTGCATACTGCCCAATGACCGACCGGCGATTAAGAACATTCGTCGGGTCCTGCGCAAGCGTTATAACCTGCCGATCCCCGAGCAAGGGATGATCAAAGGCTACTACGCTGATCAGCATCAGGAAGGGTTCACCGCTTTCCTGCATTTCCTGAAAGGCAACCTTGCCGGCCAAACCAGCCTGAAAGTTGAACCGATCTGGGCGTCTCAGACGGCAGTTTTGGAAGGGATGTCGGCATTTCGCTTGCCAGACCGAATTTTCCGTGAGGAAGAACTAATCCCCGGCCTTTCCGACCTTGCAGGCGCAATGACCGGTGAAAAGGTTGCCTTCGATATGCCCTTGCCAGAGGAGCCCTTTCCACTGGCAGAGATTATTAACACCGAAATCCAGATGTTGATCAGCGACATCTATCGCAAGGATTTTCTGAATTTCGGGTTCTCAAAATGGGAAGAATGACAGCCTGATCAGGCGGCGCGCGAGGTCCGTTGTTCGGTCAAGATTGTATACAGGGTCGACGGATCAGAGTTTGCTCGCAATTTGTCACAAAGGATCGGGTCACGCAGCGAACGGGACACAAGCGCAAGCGCTTTTAGGTGCGCGGTGCCAGCTTCCTCAGGCGCGAAGAGCGCAAAGACCAGGTCAACCGGCTTGCGGTCGACGGCGTCGAAATCAACTGATTTGTCCAGTTTGATAAAGGCCCCCAATACGCCGGTCAGCCCGGGCAGACGGGCATGTGGCAGCGCCACGCCTTGACCAAATCCGGTTGGCCCAAGGGCTTCACGTTCCAAAAGGGCCGAACAAATCTCGTTTGTAGGTCTATCGGTCAGGCCCGAGGCAAGATCAGCGATCATATGCATCAAGCGCTTCTTGCTGCTTACATCAGCGGCGACCTTTACGGCCTGCGGCTGCAGGAGCGTTGCCAATTCCATCATAATGTCCCGTGTGAAAACCTGCCCTTGTGCGGGCAGGTTCAGTGTTCCGTTATTTCAGGCTTGGGTCGATCCAGCCGACATTCCCATCGTCGCGGCGGTAAACAACATTCAAACCATCGTGTCCCTCATTGCGAAACACCAGTACAGGCGCCCCGGCAATTTCCATCTGCATCACGGCCTCCCCAACCGAGAGCGACGGAATTTTCGTCTCCATTTCCGCGACGATCATCGGTTGAAGCGACTCTGGCTCATCCTGATCGACATTCTCTGAAGCGGCGAGGATATAGGACGATCCCATGATATGTTCAATGGGT
The DNA here is from genome assembly GCA_947495575.1 of uncultured Nioella sp. GTDB lineage: Bacteria > Pseudomonadota > Alphaproteobacteria > Rhodobacterales > Rhodobacteraceae > CANLZL01. The sequence continues at coordinate 503,254 of CANLZL010000003.1, forward strand.
TCTGCTCGTTCGCGGTGATGGTCCTTCAATCGGCGCTTGTAACGGCGCAACTGTTTTTCCATTTTCTCACCGCATTTGTCGAATGAGGCGTAGATTTCATGGGCTGTACCCCGGGCCGAGGCCGTCATGCCAGTGGACAAATGCACGGTTGATTCGCAGACATATTCGGCGCCGCTGCGCGAAAAAACGATATTGGCGTCGGTTGGCCGCTCAGCGTATTTTTCGACGATCGAGCCAAGACTTTCCTTGACGTGAACCTGCAACGCGTCGCCGATATCTATTTGTTTTCCGCTGATTTGATAGCGCATAGAACCTCCAAAAATTCAAACGGCCGCAACGGGTGTCCCGCACGGCCGTGTATTAGGTCTGCGATGTAAGGGATGTGTCCTGAAAGCCATCGGTTGTGCCGAAGCTCCGGCTGGGGCCGGGCAAGAGACGCGAAGCATTCAAAACGATCTCAATCATCCCCTACATTTGGCGCTGAAATTTGCGGCACTGTCAACGGCAAGCCGCCAAGTTTTCGCTTTTCGGCGGCAGCATCAACTGATGCGGAAGCTTTGGCCAAGATAGACGCGGCGCACATTTTCATCTTGCACAACTTCGTCCGCGGTCCCGCTCATCAATACGGTTCCGTCATGCAAAATATAGGCGCGATCTACGATTTCTAGCGTTTCGCGAACGTTATGGTCCGTGATCAAAACCCCGAGGCCGCGAGTTTTCAGATCCGAGACCAAGGCGCGGATCTCCGCCACGGCAATTGGGTCAACACCGGCGAAAGGCTCGTCCAATAAAACATAGCGCGGGTTTGAGGCCAGACAGCGTGCGATTTCAGCCCTGCGGCGCTCACCGCCCGACAGGGACAGCGCAGGTGCGGCGCGAAGATGTGTGATGGAGAATTCCGAAAGCAACTCCTCCAGACGCTCATGACGTTTGTGGCGGTCGCGTTCGACGATTTCCAGAATGGCGTTGATGTTTTCCTCGACCGTCAGGCCACGAAAGATCGACATTTCCTGTGGCAGATAGCCGATGCCAGCCTTGGCGCGGCGATACATTGGCAGCCGGGTAATGTCCTGGCCGTCCAACTTGACCTGACCGCCCTCAGGCGCGACAAGACCGGCGATCGAGTAAAAGCATGTTGTCTTGCCCGATCCGTTCGGACCCAGCAAAGCGACGACTTCGCCCCGCCCCAACGATAGAGTCACGTCCCGGATGACGGGCCGTTTTCGGTAGCTTTTGCGCAGATTTGTGATGTGCAGGCCCTGTTGGCCATTAGACAGCACAAGATCAGGAGGAGGTGCCATGGGTTATTGCCCCGACGGTTGCAGAACAGTCCGCACGCGGCCATCGACCGTGCCGTTGCCGGTGGCCAGATCAATGGCAAGCCGATCCCCGGCAATCGTTGTCTGACCTTGGGTCACAAGAACATTTCCGGTTAGAAAAACCTGGCTATCTGTGACGGAGTATTCTGCTTGTTGCCCTTCGGCGGCATCCTGGCCACGCGTCAGCAAGACCCCGCCAGAGGCGATGACTTCTTGCACCTGCTGGTCTTCGGTCTGTGCGCCGTAGACGATGGCGACCTCTCCGGCAGCCAAACGCAAGTCACCTTGAATGACGATCACATTGCCAGAAAAAACCGCGTTTCCCGTTGTCTGATCAACCGACAAACTATCCGAGGTCACTTCAATAGGTTGGTTGGAGTCGTGCGCAGTTCCGCCAAATCCAACAGCCATCTGGGCTTGGATCGGAAGGGCTATCATCGCAAAAAGGGCGAAAGCTGTCAGAAATATACGCATGGAAACTCCATCAATTCTGAGGCTCATATAACACTCGGACGCCGTTCGTAAAACTGACAACCTCGTTCCCATCGGTTGCTGTGGCCATCATGCCGCCTGCCGTAAGGGTCATTCCTGGTCCTGTCATGGTTACGGGGCCGGGTGACTCGACTTGCGAAAGACCAAGGTTGATTTCCAGCAAATCCGTTGAAAAATTCAATCCAGAGGACGTTGTCAGCCCGACCGATCCAGACAGCTCCGCCAGTTCGTCAGCGGGGGAAAAAAGGGCTGCTTCGGACACAATCAAAAGGACTTCCGTTTCTGACAGATCGATGCGAGCCTCAATGTCATTGGCCGAAAAGCGGCGTGGATCGTTGAGCATTGGCGCGGCCCGTTCGGCGGTAAAGATGACTTCGCGCCCATTTGATAGTGTCCCGGCAATGCGCGGTCGACCAACCCTTTGTTCACGAGCCAATTCTTCAACGTTTACAGAGGCAAACGGAATGGCCCGTTCCGGGTCGGGGCGGTTGGACAGCAGAAACAAGGTAGAAAGCAAGCCAAGGGCCAACAGCGGCAGGATAACCTTGGCCCATGCGACCACACGGGAATACGTATTGGACACGGCCACGACGCGACCTTAATGCGAAAAGATGTCGATCTCGGGCCAGCCGGCCAGATCGAGCTTTGCGCGGGTCGGCAGGAATTCAAAGCAAGCCCGCGCAATCTCGGTCCTTCCCTCGCGCGCCAGTCGCTGGTCAAAAATTTCGCGCAAGCGATGCAGATACAGAACGTCAGACGCGGCATATTCCTGCTGTGCCATGGTCAGGTTTGGCGCCCCCCAATCCGAGCTTTGTTGCTGCTTGGATATATCGACCTCGATCAGTTCCTGGCACAGGTTTCTTAGGCCATGGCGATCTGTATAGGTGCGGACCAGTTTCGACGCGATCTTGGTACAATAAACTGGCGCGGCCAAAGCACCGAAGGCGTTATACATTGCCGCAATGTCGAAGCGTCCGAAATGGAACAGCTTCAGCACGTCCGGGTTTTCCAGCATGGCCGCCAAATTCGGTGCCTCAGCCTGACCCTTTTCGATCTGAACCAGATGCGCATTGCCGTCACCGCCTGACATCTGCACCAGGCAAAGCCGGTCACGATGCGGGTTCAGCCCCATGGTTTCGCAATCAATCGCCACAATTGGACCAAGGTCCAAACCGTCGGGCAAATCGTTCTTATATAGATGGATTGTCACGTCATCCCCACTTTCTCACATTGACTTGGAGGGGATGGTGCCCAGGAGAGGACTCGAACCTCCACGTCCATACGGACACTAGCACCTGAAGCTAGCGCGTCTACCAATTCCGCCACCTGGGCAGGTGTCGTGAGGCCGCGAGATATCCCTCTCTTTATACACTGTCAACGGGCCAAAACCGGAAAAATTGGATTCTTGCCGAAACCTGCGGCGATCTATCGGGGGGCGGGGCGTTTTGCGCCTTGTGATGCTGGGCCTGCGCGCGTATCACCAAAACGAACTGACCGGAGGACAAAAGCATGTCGAAACTGGTGACGATCTTTGGCGGCTCGGGCTTTGTAGGCCGCTATATCGCGCGACGGATGGCCAAAGAAGGCTGGCGGGTACGGGTGGCGGTGCGCCGTCCGAACGAAGCAATTTTTGTGCGCCCTTACGGTGTTGTCGGTCAGGTCGAGCCCGTTTTGGCCAATATACGCGACGACGCTTCTGTTGCTGCAGCTGTTGCAGGTGCGGATGCGGTCGTAAATTGCGTTGGCACTTTCGATCACAATGGCCGTAACAATTTCGACGCTGTGCAACACGAAGGTGCAGAGCGCGTGGCGCGCGCCGCAAAAGCCGCCGGTGTGGGCCGATTTGTTCAGATCTCAGCCATTGGTGCGGATGCGGAATCCGATTCGGATTATGCGCAATCGAAAGCAGCGGGCGAAGCAGCGGTTCAGGAAAGCTTCCCTGACGCGGTAATTCTGCGCCCCTCTGTGATTTTCGGCACCGAGGATGAGTTCTTTAATCGCTTCGCCAAGATGACCAAATTTGGTCCGGTTGTTCCGCTTATTGGTGGGGAAACCAAATTTCAGCCTGTTTATGTTGACGATGTTGCCAAGGCCGCTGTGGCAGGTGCAACCGGACAGGCCGCTGGCGGTATTTATGAGCTGGGCGGACCTGAGGCCGACACACTGTCGGGATTTGTCAAAAAGATGCTTGGCGTGATCCGCCGCCGTCGCCTTGTGATCAATCTTCCGTTCTGGATCGGGGCTGTGATGGCCTGGTGTCTGAACGCGGCGCAGGCCATCACCGTTGGATTGTTCCATAACAGCATCCTGACCCGCGACCAGGTGCGCCAGTTGCGCAGTGACAATGTCGTGTCAGATGGCGCAAAAGGTTTTGCCGATCTTGGCATTGATCCGACGGATATGGACGTGGTTCTGGATGAATACCTTTGGGTCTACCGCCCAAGCGGCCAGTATTCCGACGTGAAGGCCAGTGCGCAAAACCTGCGCAACACTTAACTGTAGGCTATCACCAGCAGCACTACACCAAGGATCACCCTGTAGATTACATATGGGGTGAAGCTGACACTGCGCAGCAATCGCATCATGAAGGCAAGTGAAGCCAGAGCGGCGAGGAAAGCCAGGATGGCAGCAATTGCGCCATCTCGTGCGGCCGACATGTCTGCGCTGGCAATCACCTCGGCACCTGAAAACACACCTGACGCGATGATGGTCGGGATCGACATGAGCATTGCGATCCGGGCCGCTTCAGAGCGTTCATATCCCAAAAAACGCGCGCCAGTAATTGTTATGCCAGACCGTGACGTGCCGGGGATCAAGGCGATCGCCTGCCAAAGGCCAAGGATCAGAGCGTTCTTAAGTGTGAAACCCGATGGGGCGGCGACGTCCGGCCCGTATTGGTCCGCCCAATAAAGGACGATGCCAAAGACCAGCATGGCCCAGCCAATCACCGCGATATTGCGCAATTGGTCGTCAACACCGGTGATCGCAAAAATGACTCCTACGATCACGACAGGGATGGTCGCAATGACCAATGCCAAGGCCAGCCGCGCATCCTGAGTTGTGAAACGCGCCGTGGAAAGGTGCCATAGACCGCGAAATGCGGACGCCGTTTCCACACGGAAATACAGCATCACAGCAAAGAGGGTTCCGACATGTACAGCGACGTCGATCACCTGACCTTGATCCTCCATACCGGTGAGGTTGGGAAGAAGAATCAGATGCCCTGAAGACGAGATTGGAAGAAACTCGGTAACCCCTTGAATCAGGGCAACGATGAAAAGATGAAAGATGCTCATGCTGGTTCGCGGCGGTCTATGTTTTTGAGTGGTACCTGGTTTATTGAATTAGATACATAAAATTCAGGATTAGTCAGCATTGCTTACATATAACACAGAGGCAATCGCCATTTTCCTTCAAAAGCCAGCCCATCTCTGATAAATAGGTCAGCATTGCTGTCTTTTCATGCCTCTTTGTGCAAGTTATATGGTCGCTTCGACGTTGATCCTACGGGGAACCTGAAAGGCACGCCATGGCTAATCAAAAGATGCTGAAATTCGTGACAGTGGGCAAGTCCATGCCCGATAAGCGTGACGCCGAGGCGCGCAAGCAGGATTTCGACGAGATCTATGGTGAATATGTTGAAGCGAAGGCCGAAGAGCAAGCCGGTCGTTGCAGCCAATGCGGTGTGCCTTATTGCCATACCCATTGCCCGCTTCACAACAACATTCCCGACTGGCTGCGCCTAACGGCTGAAGGCCGGTTGCAGGAAGCCTATGAGATCAGCCAGGCCACAAATACCTTCCCCGAGATCTGTGGCCGCATCTGCCCGCAGGACCGCCTGTGTGAAGGCAATTGCGTGATCGAACAATCCGGCCATGGCACTGTGACCATCGGTTCGGTCGAAAAATACATCACCGACACGGCTTGGGAAAAGGGTTGGGTCAAACCGATTACACCTGCACAGGAGCGGGCGGAAAGCGTTGGCATCATCGGCGCTGGGCCGGGCGGTTTGGCCGCCGCAGATATTCTGCGCCGTCAGGGTGTGCAGGTAACAATCTACGACCGCTATGATCGCGCGGGCGGTTTGCTGACCTATGGTATTCCTGGCTTCAAGCTGGAGAAAGACATCGTGATGCGCCGCAACGAACAGCTTGAGCTGGGCGGCGTCACTTTCAAGCTGAATTGCAATGTCGGAGATGACATCAGTTTTGCAGAGATCCAGGCGCAGCACGATTATGTCGTGATTGCCACCGGCGTCTATAAAACCCGTGATTTGCAAGGGCCGGGCGCTGGTGCCGCAGGCATTCAGCGCGCCATTGATTATCTGACCGCCTCCAACCGCAAAAGCTTTGGCGATGACGTTCCTGAGTTCGACTCGGGCGAGTTGAACGCAGAGGGCAAGAAGGTTGTTGTCATCGGTGGCGGTGACACGGCGATGGATTGTGTGCGCACGGCGATCCGCCAGGGCGCGACCAGTGTAAAATGCCTCTATCGTCGTGACCGGGCCAATATGCCTGGGTCGCAACGCGAAGTGCAAAACGCGGAAGAGGAAGGCGTGGAATTCGTCTGGCTAACCGCGCCCAAGGGCTTCGCCGGTGATCCTGTGACCGGGGTCATGGTACAGAAAATGCGGCTGGGTCAGCCGGATGCGTCGGGCCGTCAAAGCCCAGAGGTCATCGAAGGTGCTGACTATGTTGAAGAGGCCGATCTGGTCATCAAGGCGCTGGGCTTTGAACCCGAAGACCTGCCCGCCCTGTGGGATACGCCCGAACTGGAAGTGACCCGCTGGGGCACGGTAAAGGCTGATTTCCGTACGCATGAAACAGCGCTGCCCGGTGTCTATGCCGTGGGCGACATTCAGCGGGGCGCAAGCCTGGTCGTTTGGGCCATTCGCGACGGGCGCGAAGCGGCTGATGATATCCTGGAGAAAATCCACGCAAAGGCGACCATCGCCGCGGAGTAAGGTAAGTAAACAAGGGGTTTTGGGCCAAATTCGGCCCGTCACCCTGCGTACACCCCCTGTACAGACATCTGTACACCCCCCGTACAGACAAATCGGCGAAATGCCGGACAGGGCGGATTGGTAGGAAACGTAGATCGGGAAGGAGACCTGACGTGACTTTCGTTAAGACATCTCTCATGGCTATCTGTAGTGCCGTGGCGCTTGCCCCGTTTGCGCCTGCCCCGGCAGCTGCCCAATTTACCGTAACTCCACCCGAAGGCTGCACCGCGTTTCTGACGGTGCAATCACGCAGCTGTATCGTGTCGCATATGTGGACCTGCGAAGGCGACGCATCTGACACCCATTGGCGGCTGAGCATGGATCAGGACGGGCCGTTTTACCTGACCTTCACCGATTCCGAATTTCGCTGGCTGCTGTCTTATGATTTGCGCAGCGGCCTTAGGAATACCCTGATCGAGCCAGAGGAAGACCCGGCCTCGATCACGGAACTATTTGAAACGGGCAGCGATTCCATGGTGTTTTCGTTGATCAACGAAAATGACGCGGGCCAGCAAATTCAGCGCAACTATACCGGGTTTGATATGTTGACCGGGGAAACCGTCGAGATCGACGGGCGGACCCTGAACCGCACGCAGTTTTCCTATGAATACGATCTGGGCCGTGGCCCGCGCCGGGTGGAAGGCAACCAATTCGTCAGCCGCGACTGGCGCATGTTCTTTGGTGGGACAGAGGTCACCACATTGCCAAGCGGCGAGACTGTGGAATCAGATAACTCCCCAATGGAATTTGCCGAACCGGGTGAGCGCGGGTTCTTGAGCCCAACGCCGCTTTACGATTGCGGAGATACGATGTCTTGAGCCCGCGCGTGTCGACATATCACGGCAGGAGTGTCTGCTGATGGCGAAGGATCTTGCCATCCAACTGGTCTATGACGGGCCGGACCTGAAGGTGTGGGAACATCGTGCCGATTCCAATCAGGCGGTTCTGTGCCTGTCCGGTGTAGGTACTGATCCGTCTGTTGCGCCGGGGCATGAGTTTGCCCGGTCGGCCAGTGGCGACGGCACGCGCAATGTCATGTTTGTTTCAGATCCTGCCCGCAGCTGGTTGAATGCGCCTGGTCTGATCGAAGCGATCTGTGCCCGGTTCGACGCATTTGTGGCCAGCACCGGGGCCAAGACCACCATCGCGATGGGCCATTCCATGGGTGGATTTGCGGCGCTGGTTTTGCCCGGTTTTACCAGGATCGATCGCGTGTTGGCCCTTGCCCCGCAGTTTTCCGTTCACCCCGAGATTGTACCGGATGATGAACGCTGGATGGAGTATCGCAGCCAGATCTCGGAGTTTCGCATTCGCGATGTGGCCGCTCATATGAATAGCACCACAGATTACGTTGTTGTGCATGGCCGCCACCCGCGTGAGGCACCGCAGCGCGACCGATTCCCCTCGGCCAATAACCTGCGCCATTTCGTGATGCCACGAACCCATCATGACGTTCCCCAAAAGCTGAAAATGGCCGGGCGTCTGGCACCGTTCATGAAGGCGGTTTTTGATGGGCGGGTGAAACGCGCCCGTTTGATCTTGCAGGATAATTTCAGTGCTGTTTTGCGTGGCCCGGTAGGACAGGAGGGCGCAGTATGACTGAACGCTCTGGTCAATGCATGTGCGGCGCGGTGCGCGTCAAGGCGCTGAACCCGCCCGGCAAGGTCAATGCCTGTTATTGCGATATGTGCCGTCGCTGGACCGGCGGGCGGTTTCTGTCGCTTTATGTGGCCCTGGATGAGCTTGAGATCGAGGGCCGTGCGCATATTGCCGAGCTTCAGACCTCGGACTGGGCGGCGCGTGCCAGTTGCGCCAAATGTGCCAGCCCGATCTGGTATCGCCCCAAGGGCGGCGATCATGTGGGCCTGTCGGTTGGTCTGATTGATGACCTGACCGGGTTGACCCTGAAGTATGAATATTACGTGGATCAAAAGCGAGAGAGCTTTGAGCCCACCGACACAACCATTTCGCTGACAACAGCGGAAACGATCGCGCTGTTTGCGCCATCTGATGAAGGAGAGCCTCAATGACCAAATATGATGCAGCATGGGTTGCCGCCGAAGAGGCCAAGCGCAAATGGACCGCAGAAAACGGCATGTATATCGAGGAAGAAGAGCATTCTTCCTGTGGTGTGGGCCTTGTGGTGTCGCTGGATGGGAAACCGTCGCGGCAAGTCGTTGAGGCCGGAATCACCGCGCTGAAAGCGATCTGGCACCGCGGTGCGGTTGATGCCGATGGAAAAACCGGCGATGGCGCAGGAATCCACGTGCAGATCCCGGTTCAGTTCTTTTACGACCAGATCCGCCGCACCGGGCATGAACCGCATATGGATCAACTGATGGCGGTGGGTCAGGTGTTCCTGCCCCGCACCGATTTTGGCGCGCAGGAAACTTGCCGGACCATCGTGGAATCCGAAGTTCTGCGCATGGGCTATTACATCTATGGCTGGCGCCACGTGCCTGTCGACATCACCTGCCTGGGCGAAAAGGCCAATTCGACGCGCCCTGAGATCGAGCAGATCCTGATCTCAAACTCTAAAGGTGTTGACGAAGAGACCTTTGAACGTGAGCTCTACGTGATCCGCCGCCGGATCGAGAAAGCGGCCGCAGCTGCGGGTGTTGGCGAACTTTACCTCTGCTCGCTCAGCTGCCGGTCGATCATCTACAAGGGCATGATGCTGGCCGAACAGGTTTCCGTTTTCTACCCTGATCTGGAAGACGAACGGTTCGAAAGTGCATTCGCGATCTATCACCAGCGCTATTCGACCAACACCTTCCCGCAATGGTGGTTGGCGCAGCCGTTCCGGATGCTGGCCCATAACGGCGAGATCAATACGCTGAAGGGCAACCTTAACTGGCTGAAAAGCCATGAGATTCGCATGGCGTCCTCCTATTTTGGTGACCTGGCAGAGGATATCAAACCTATCGTGGCGGGCGGGTCATCTGACTCTGCTGCGCTCGATTCTGTGTTCGAAGTTCTGGTGCGCGCGGGCCGCAACGCGCCCATGGCGAAAACCATGCTGGTGCCAGAGGCATGGTCGAAAACCTCGACCGAACTACCCAAGGCGTGGCGCGATATGTACGCCTATTGCAACTCAGTCATTGAGCCTTGGGATGGCCCTGCCGCCCTTGCCATGACCGATGGCCGCTGGGTCTGTGCCGGTCTTGATCGGAATGGCCTGCGCCCGATGCGCTATGTCGTGACCGGGGACGGCCTGCTGATCGCAGGATCTGAGGCCGGGATGGTTCCGGTCGATGAGGCCAGCGTGATCGAAAAAGGCGCGTTGGGACCAGGGCAGATGATCGCCGTGGATATGGCCGAGGCCAAGCTTTACCACGACACGGAAATGAAAGACGCTTTGGCCGCCTCACGCCCCTTTGGCGAATGGGTCGAAAAAGTTGTCGAGCTGGGTGATGAGACCGAGCAGATGACCGAAGGCAACCATTTCGAAGGTGGTGAGCTGCGCAAACGCCAGATCGCGGCAGGCTATTCAATTGAAGAGCTTGAAGGCATCCTTGCGCCAATGGCGGAAGACGGCAAAGAAAGCCTGGCCTCGATGGGCGATGACACGCCCTCGGCGGTTCTATCCAAACAGTATCGCCCGCTAAGCCATTTCTTCCGCCAGAACTTCAGTCAGGTGACGAACCCGCCGATCGACAGCTTGCGCGAATATCGCGTGATGAGCCTGAAAACCCGGTTCGGGAACCTGAAAAATGTCCTTGATGAGGATAGCAGCCAGACCGAGATTCTGGTTTTGGACAGCCCGTTCGTGTCCAATGCGCAATTCGATGAACTGCTGAACCGGTTTAACGCCGGCGTCGCGACGATTGACTGTCTGTTTCCCGCCGATGGCGGGCAGGGTTCTTTGCGCACGGCGCTGAACCGAATTCGCGCCGAAGCAGAAGATGCCGTGCGGTCGGGTGCTGGACATATCGTGCTGACCGACCGAAATCAGGGTGAAGATCAGATCGCTATGCCGATGATCCTTGCGACTTCGGCCGTGCATAGTTGGCTGACCCAAAAAGGCTTGCGTACGTTCTGTTCGCTCAATGTGCAGTCTGCCGAATGTATCGACCCGCATTATTTTGCAGTTCTGATCGGGTCCGGCGCGACAACCGTCAACGCCTATCTGGCGCAGGACAGTCTGGCCGACCGGATCGAACGTGGGCTGCTGGATTGCACCCTGACCGAGGCGGTGGCCCGCTATCGCAGTGCCATTGATCAGGGTCTTTTGAAGATCATGGCCAAGATGGGGATTTCCGTCATCTCCTCTTATCGCGGTGGTTTGAATTTTGAGGCTGTTGGCCTGTCGCGCGCGATGGTTGCTGAGTTCTTCCCGGGAATGCTCAGCCGTATCTCGGGTATTGGCATCAACGGTTTGCAGACCAAGGCCGAAGAAGTGCATGCCAAAGGCTGGCGTGCCGGTCTGGACGTGTTGCCCATTGGCGGGTTTTACAAAGCCCGCCGGTCGGGTGAGAAACACGCGTGGGAAGCGCAGACCATGCATATGCTGCAAATGGCCTGCAACAATGCCTCTTACGAGATGTGGAAGCAGTATTCGGCCAAGATGAAGGCGAACCCGCCCATTCATTTGCGCGACTTGTTGGACATCAAGCCGCTTGGTGAGCCTGTGCCGATCGAAGAGGTGGAAAGCATCACCTCAATCCGCAAGCGCTTCGTCACGCCGGGCATGTCGCTGGGTGCGCTTAGCCCCGAGGCACATAAAACGCTGAACGTGGCCATGAACCGGATCGGCGCCAAGTCGGATTCGGGTGAGGGCGGCGAAGATCCGGCGCATTTCGTGCCGGAACCCAATGGCGATAACCCATCTGCGAAAATCAAGCAGGTGGCCTCGGGCCGGTTTGGCGTGACAGCCGAATATCTGAACCACTGTGAAGAGCTTGAGATTAAAGTGGCCCAGGGCGCCAAGCCCGGCGAGGGTGGCCAATTGCCGGGCATGAAGGTCACGGACCTGATTGCGCGTCTGCGCCATTCAACCAAAGGCGTGACCCTGATCTCACCCCCGCCGCACCACGACATCTATTCGATCGAGGATCTGGCGCAGCTGATCTATGACCTCAAACAGATCAACCCACGCTGTAAGGTAACCGTGAAATTGGTCGCCTCCTCAGGCGTTGGCACGATTGCGGCTGGTGTGGCCAAGGCCAAGGCCGATGTCATCCTGATCTCGGGCCATAATGGCGGCACCGGGGCCTCGCCTGCGACCTCGATCAAATTTGCCGGTCTGCCGTGGGAGATGGGCCTGACCGAGGCGCATCAGGTTCTGGCGATGAACAAGCTGCGCGACCGTGTGACGCTCAGAACCGATGGCGGCCTGCGCACCGGTCGTGACATCGTCATGGCGGCGATGATGGGGGCCGAGGAATACGGCATCGGTACCGCTGCGTTGATCGCCATGGGCTGCATCATGGTGCGTCAGTGCCAGTCGAACACCTGCCCCGTCGGCGTCTGCACGCAGGACGAAGCGCTGCGCGGCAAGTTCACCGGCAATGCCGATAAGGTTGTGAACCTGATCACCTTCTACGCGCAGGAAGTGCGGGAATTGCTGGCCCGTATCGGCGCCCGCTCGCTCGATGAAGTGATTGGCCGGGCCGATTTGCTCAGCCAGGTTTCCCGTGGCTCTGCGCATCTGGATGATCTGGACCTCAACCCGCTATTGCTGACTGTCGATGGCGCGCATGAGATCACCTATAATCGCGACAAGGATCGCAATGTTGTGCCGGATACGCTGGACGCGAAAATCGTGCGCGATGCCGATCGGTTCCTGCAGGAAGGCGAAAAGATGCAGCTGAGCTACGCCGTGCAGAACACATTGCGGTCAATCGGCACGCGCACTTCCAGCCATATCGTCAAAAACTTCGGGATGCGCAATGCGCTGCAGCCCGACCACCTGACGGTCAAACTGGAAGGCTCTGCCGGACAATCGCTTGGTGCCTTTGCAGCACCGGGCCTCAAGATCGAAGTCTCTGGCGATGCCAATGACTATGTCGGCAAGGGCCTGAGTGGAGGCACCGTGGTGGTCAAGCCCGCGCAGGTCAGCCCGCTGAAAGCCCATGAGAATGTCATTATCGGCAACACGGTGCTTTATGGCGCGACCGATGGCTATCTCTTTGCCGCTGGTCGGGCAGGCGAACGCTTTGGCGTCCGCAACTCAGGTGCGAAAGTTGTGATTGAAGGCTGCGGCTCGAATGGTTGTGAATATATGACCGGTGGCATTGCGGTGATCCTTGGGTCCATCGGGGCGAATTTCGGGGCCGGGATGACGGGCGGCATGGCCTATCTTCACGATCCTGAGGGTGCCGCGCTGGAAAACATCAACCCAGAGACATTGGTGATGTGCCCTGTGACCGTCGATCATTGGGAAGAGCAACTTCATGGGTTGATCGCACGACATGCGGCAGAAACCGGATCAAGGAAAGCGGCCGATATCCTGCAGCATTGGGACGTGGAGAAGAAGAACTTCCTTCAGATTTGCCCCAAGGAGATGTTGGACAAGCTGACCTTCCCGCTTGGCATCGAAGAAAGCGCTGTCCCGGCGGAGTAACCCGCACGGTATACGCGCAAAAAGAAAAGGGCCCGGAATGCGGGCCCTTTTTTTGTTTGTCAGATTGGTGCGGTCACAGGGCCAGTTTGGCCGATGCGTCAGCTTCCTCCGTCATCATGCTCTTCGATGACGAAGCGGGCGAAGATTTCTGCGGCGCGGTTGGTGTGTCCGAAGC
>CANLZL010000004.1 GCA_947495575.1 uncultured Nioella sp.
GGGGAGGTCCTTCCATGGAAAAAGGGCCGCGCTGTGCTGCGCGGCCCTTTTTGAAAAGGCGTGTGTTTCGATCGACCTATCTTAGTTGGTCGAGAAAGCCGTTGTGATGTGGTTGGCTTCGAGCTGGGTGTCGATATCCTGCGACAGGTTTTGTACGCCGCCGGAAACAACAGCCATAACAGCCAGGCCGAGGCCAACGATTGCTGCGGTCAGAACAACCCAGTCAACAGTTACAGCGCCGGATTCGGAATTCAGGAAAGTCTTGATCATGGTCTTGGTCCCTTGATTTGGTTTCAGGTTCAATATCTGCGCCTCACGTTTCCGGGACCAATCTCGTTTTCCGGTCCTACTCGCTTCGGCGATGAGGGCATATAGCCAACCAAATCGGGCGCGAATTTGACCTGTTTTAGTTAATTTCACGTAAAATTGAGGGTTTTTTGACAGCAAGTTGAGAAGAAAATTGATTTAAATCAAGCATTTAATGGTAGCCTCGTCGATTGGGCACCAAAAAAGTCTGTTCTATCGCAACCGGCTTTCCTGAAGTGCCGTGATGCGCCACACTATAGAAAAAAATGGCATAGAGGCAGATCATGGGCAGGTTTAGACAAGTATTCTTGGGGGTGTTAGCCGGATTGGTGGCCGGTCCGCTATTCGCTCAAGACACGGCAGATGGGCCTGCACCATGGCCCGAGTTCACATTTCGCCGCATCACGGCCCCCACCGCGTCGGAAACCGGCCCGCGGATCAATATTCAAATTGGCGACGAACAAGCGACGCCAGCCGCGACCGAAACCGCCCCGGAAAGATCAGCCAATACAGTTGCACGTGAAAGCGACTGGTTTTGGGCCGAGATAAATCCCGGGTTGGAATTTGGAGCAGGCCGGTTCCAGGCGTCGATGACATTGCTACAAACCTCAAGTGAGGCAGAAATTGTCCGTACGATGCGGGCCGATGCGCTTTTGCACGTTGCCGAGGAACATGATGCAACACTTTTGCGGGCCACAATCGGAACGCGTGTATCGCCCGCCTTGGCCTTGGCCGTCATTGCCGTGGAATCCTCTGGCATCTCGGATGCGACCAGCAGTGCGGGCGCGCAAGGCCTGATGCAACTGATTCCGGCAACGGCCGACAGATTCAACGTAGAGGACGCCTTCGATGCCGTGCAAAACATCCAAGGCGGCGTGGCATATCTGGATTGGCTGATGGAAGAATTTGACCGTGACCCGCTTTTGGTCCTCGCAGGCTATAATGCGGGCGAGGGGGCGGTGCGCCAGGCCAATGGAGTGCCAGACTACCCAGAAACCCGTGATTATGTTGTGCGTGTGCTGGCAACATGGCGGCTAACACGAATGTTATGCATCACGCCGCCCGAGCTGATGACGGATGGCTGCGTGTTCCGAACGATGGTGGCCAACTAGTCAGTCTAGTCCAAAAGACCGTCCAGCCCTTCGGCTGACATCGTTACGGCCATTTCTGTGAAGTCGTAGGTGGCGACCTTGTGGCGGGCAAACGGGTCCTCGGCGCAAGCGGCTTCAACCTCGGCTAGCGTGCCACGTGCCAAAATCACACCGCCAGTCCGGGGAACCTTGCGACCAGAGGCCAGGAAGCGTCCACTGGCATATCCGCGCTCCAGCCAATCCACATGGGCGTCCAGCAACGGGTCAATATCAGAGATCGGGGCGATATAGGTTAATGAGACAATAATCATGGGGACAATCCGTAGAAATGAAAATCGCGCCGCTGATCCCAACAGGACCGGCGGCGCGTAACTGCTGAAGTCGAAACCGGATCAGTCGACGATCTTTGCTTCGGTTGCGGCGCGCAACTCATCCTCGCTGACACCGTCGGCCAATTCGACAATCTTCAGCCCGCCTTCGACCACGTCCAATACACCGAGGTTGGTGATGATCCGATCGACGACACCTTTTCCTGTCAGGGGCAGAGTGCATTCTTTCAAGACTTTTGATACGCCATGTTTGTTGGCATGATCCATTACCACGATGACGCGGCCGACACCGGCCACCAAGTCCATCGCGCCGCCCATGCCTTTGACCAGCTTGCCGGGGATCATCCAATTGGCGAGATCGCCGTTTTCGGCCACTTCCATGGCACCAAGGATTGCGGCCGCGATTTTGCCGCCCCGGATCATGCCAAAGCTTTGGGCGCTGTCAAAATATGACGTGCGGCTAAGCTCGGTGATTGTCTGCTTGCCCGCATTGATCAGGTCTGGATCCTCGTCGCCTTCAAACGGGAAGGGGCCCATGCCCAACATGCCGTTCTCGGACTGTAGAGTGATGTCCTTGTCGCCAACATAGTTCGCCACCAGCGTCGGAATCCCGATGCCGAGGTTCACATACCAGCCATCTTCCAGTTCATCCGCCGCGCGTGCAGCCATCTGATTACGGTCCCAGGGCATTATGCTTCCTCCCGCTTGCGGACGGTCCGCTGTTCGATACGTTTCTCGTGCTCACCTTGGATCAGGCGGTGCACATAGATACCGGGTAGATGAATGTGATCAGGATCGAGCGACCCGCGCGGAACGATTTCTTCAACCTCGGCCACACAGATTTTACCGCACATGGCAGCCGGCGGGTTGAAGTTGCGGGCGGTCTTTCGGAAAATAAGGTTGCCCGTGTCGTCCGCCTTCCAAGCCTTTACGATGGAAAGATCGGCAAAAATGCCCTCCTCCATGATATAGTCTTCGCCGCCGAACTGTTTGACGTCTTTGCCCTCTGCAATCACGGTGCCGACGCCGGTTTTAGTATAGAAACCGGGGATGCCGCAGCCACCGGCGCGCATCCGTTCGGCCAGAGTGCCCTGCGGGTTAAATTCCAGTTCCAGCTCACCCGAAAGATACTGGCGCATGAATTCTGCATTCTCGCCCACATAAGACGACATCATCTTCTTGATCTGACGCGTGTCCAGCAATTTGCCCAAGCCAAACCCGTCAACGCCGGCATTGTTTGATGCCACAGTCAGATCTTTCGCACCCGATTTTA
Source organism: uncultured Nioella sp. (assembly GCA_947495575.1). Taxonomy (GTDB): domain Bacteria; phylum Pseudomonadota; class Alphaproteobacteria; order Rhodobacterales; family Rhodobacteraceae; genus CANLZL01. The sequence goes on from CANLZL010000004.1 coordinate 3,000, forward strand.
CAATCGCGTCGATCAGAAGTTCGGGGATCCCGCAAAGGCCAAACCCCCCCGCAGCAATCAACATGCCGTCAGACAAGAGGCCGTCCAGCGCCTCATCTGCCGAGCCATACACTTTTTTCATGCGCATTTCTCCCATTTCATCCGGGCGCACCCTGACGCGCTGAATAGAGGGAGTCAACGCGCGATGCTGCAAGGCAGCATTGGAAAAATGCAAAACTCGTGTATGTGAGCGCTACCATGAACATTCATGTTATGGATTTCAGTATTCGGGCCTCAAGATCGTTGCCATTGAAAGAAAGGAGGGCGTTAATGGCAAAGCAATTACTCGACCTGTCTGACTTGGCCCATGCGGGTTCAACGCTGCAAATCCGGGTCACCCCAAAGGCTTCCCAAAACCGCATTGAGCGGTCGGACGGCAGGTTGCGGGTCTATGTGACAACTGTACCAGAGGGCGGAAAAGCCAATGTCGCCGTCCTGAAGATGCTTGCCAAGGCGTTAGGTGTTCCAAAGTCCCGGCTGGAAATTGTGAAGGGGGACACCGGTCGAGATAAGGTGGTGAAAATCCTCTGATCACTTGCCAGATCTGGGCCGATCTGATCGTCTGTCCGCATGGCTGACCCAACTGATCAAGACCTAAGAGACCGGTATGCGCCGCGATTGCATGATGAGCGTTCAGCTTTGTTCGCAGCCTCCAAGGCAACAAAGGACGGCCGCAAACCCGTCACTTTGGATCAAACCATGGTTGGGCGTCTGTCGCGTATGGACGCGATGCAGAGTCAAGCCATGGCAGAAGCGGTCGACGCACGCCGCCATGGCCGAATCCGCGCCATCGATGCGGCCCTGATCCGTCTGGAAGAAGGTGAGTTTGGTTGGTGCGATGATTGCGGTGAATTCATTCGGCAGGGCAGATTGGACGTTGATCCAACTGTCATGCGGTGCGTGTCCTGCGCATGTTAACGCGCCCAATGAGATAGGTCGCGGCCAGTCAATTCCTGCAATTGTGCAATGTCATCGCGATAAAACTCGGCCAGTTTGCCATGCAATTCAGCTGACAATTTCGGCATTGCGGGCCAGTCCAATCGTTTGAATTTCCGGGTTTTTACATTGACCTCAAAACTTAGCTCACGGTCCGTGACGTCGCGATCAATCCCCAGATCGCCCATAATTTGCGTCAGCAAACCACCCGCATCGGCCTTTAGGTCGTCGTAGAAGTAGGTTCGGATATTCGGAAAGACCTGTCGCCAATGGGTTAGGATTTCGCCGTACCGGCCGATAGAGAGCATTTCATACTCATCGGTCATCTCGTCAATTTCAGCGGCATAGGCAAAGCGCTTTTTCATCATATGATGGGTGTACGAGCTGAGGTAGCGCTGCACCGGGTCACGAAAGAGGACGACGATCTCAACCTCAGGCAAGCTGTGTGCAATGCGCTGCGCGTGATCTGCAGTGCCGGACGGCACCCGGAAATAGGAGGGGGAAGATTCATAGGTGTAGCGCGCCGGACCATCAGGAAATCGTTCGGCGTAATCCTGCAGCTGTTCGGCGAAGTCCGGCAGAATGAAAAAATCCTGCTCTTTGCGCTCAGCAGTCTGAAAATGCCGAGATTTTCGTAAGGCCTGATGCAGCCAAGTGGTGCCGGATTTCTGGGCCCCGACGATCAGGAGGTTGGGCAGTGGCATTTGGTTAGTCGCGTCCTGCTTCTTCGCCGGCCAGGCGATAGACGCCCTCGGGCAGGTCCAGAGCAACGGCAAGTTCGCGCACTTGTGCCATTGACAAGGTGATGGTTTGAACCTCTTCGGTGCGCGGATCCAATTGTTCAACGGTGATACATTCGGCAAAGGCCGTAATGGTCACATCTTCCTGCAAATGCGCCTGTCCTTCGTCAACCAAAGTAACGACGGTGGCGTCAAATTCGTGCTCGATCGTAAACATGACCCCAACCTAGGCGGGCGGGCAGGGAATGCCTAGCGCTTTTGCGGTCATCGCGGCAAATCGGAGCATTTGATCTGAGTCAATGTCGCACAGATGTCACCGGGTCAGGCTATCGATGAGCCAGGAAAGGACTCGCGCGATGCAGAGAAATAAGACTTATCAGAAACATCAGGGGCTTATGAGCCGCATGGCAGACAAGCTAGGGGCCGATTTGGACGAAGCCGAATTGCGGGGCGATCTGACACCCGGCCAACGCGACGCCATGGTGCTGAGCTGTACTAACTGCACGTCACCCGAAGAATGCGAGCGGCTGTTGCAGGCAAACGGGTCAATTGATGCAGCCCCATCCTTTTGTCGCAATGGCGCAGCCATACAGGATATCGCCAAGAAAACTTAACGCGGAATTTCGTGACATGTCGAAAATGGAGAGGCCCTTAGGCCCTGAAAAAAAACATTATTGGCTGGCCAGCAGCATGGCCAAGGCCACAGGTGTCGATCTGGTCGCCGCCGCTGATCAAGGCCAGCTTTCCCAATCCGAATGGGCGGATGCGGTGCAGCGGTGCCGGGGGTGTGGCTGGGTTGGGGGGTGTCAGGCCTGGATGGGCGCGCAGGTTGAAGGTGGGGCCGAGGTTCCGGCGGCTTGCGTGAACTCGGACCTTTTCCAGTCCCTCAAACCTTAGCGCCTGCTGGACATTCTGGCGCGGTACGGGCAAGACCTGAGCCATGCGCCAATTGGAAAACATTATCAGCGACCGTGGCTCGAAATACGCGGTTTCGGGCGGACACGTGACCTCTCGCGCTGAGGTGGATGCCTTCCTTAAGCTTCTGAAAAAGAAGAAAAAATACGCCAAGGCCACGCATAATAGCTGGGGCGTCTTGTTGCCTGATGGGCCGCTCAAATCCGATGATGGAGAGGGCGGCGCGGGCAATATTATCATCAGGATGCTAGAGGGCGCTGGGCTGCAAAACCACCTGATCGTTGTGACGCGCTGGTATGGCGGCAAGCATCTGGGCGGCGACCGGTTCCGCCATGTGAGCGAGGCCTGCCGGATCTATTTGGCCGAAAAATAGCCCGTCACCCCCCGTGCACCGGCTGTACACCCCCTGTACACCCCCCGTGCATATAAATCGGATGACAGCCGCCCCCGGCATAGGGCAAGCTGGATGCATATTTCACGATCAGATTGGAGGCCGCCATGCGGATCCGACACCCTTTGCACATCCCTTTTGTCGCTGTTTTCACCCTGTACCTCAGCACAATTGCAGCGCTGGCAGATATCACCGGCCAGTATTTCGCCTATGGCCGCAACGCCGATGGCAGCGCCTATCAGGGGCTGGTCAGTGTGCTGGCCAATGGCGATGGCACCTTTGCCGTCAATTGGCAGGTAGGCAGCACCTATTCCGGTGTGGGCCGGATGGAGGGGCGCGTTCTGGAGGTGGAATGGGGCGATACGACGCCCGCAACCTATGTGCTGATGCCGGATGGCGAATTGCATGGCACATGGGGGGATGGCACGGGTCTGGAGATTTGGGCCATCGAAGCGCGCTAAGAGTGGTTCCAGTCGTCGGGATTGTCTGAGTTGTTGGGCGAGAGGCCAAGGATATCGCCCTTGGTTGAACAACCCAGTCCCAGAACCGTGCGATTGGCATAGCTGAAATAGGCGGTGACCTGATTGATCTCCAGGATCTGGCCATCGTCCCAATGGGCGCGCAGCGGGGCGATATCGGCCTCGGACATTGCGCCGGGGGCTTCGGTCAGTTTGCGGGCATAGACCATTGCGGCCTGCTCGGCGGTGCCAAGATTGGTGGCCGGCGGGCTGCCGGCCTCGATCCCCAACCGGATCTGCGCGGCCGTCGCGTCATCACCCAGCAGGCGTTTCAGACCGGCGAAATGATGCTCTACGCAATAGGCGCAATCATTGAGATGGCTGACCCAGACGCCCAGCACCTCCAGCATCCATTTCGGCACTGTATTGGCCTGATGATGCAGCACATATTTATAGATCGCCATATGCCCCTCCATCGTGTGGGGGCGCAGGGAATGCATCATCATGATGTTGTCGACATTGTCGCCGGGGCCTTTGACGCGGTCATAAAGCTGGCGCAGTTTGCCGGTGCTTTGGTCGTAGGGAACGGTATCGATCCAGGGCATGGGCGGAGTCCTTTTGTTGGGGTGCGCTTAGCCCGCTACTCTTGAATTGAGGCGATGTATTCCGCCAGATCGCGCACCAATTCGGGCGTATAGACCTCGCCCCAGACGGGCATGGGAGAGCCATGGGCGCGGGCGCCGTCGCGCCCGTCAATGGTCTGAATGACCCGGTCCATCGGGAAGACTCCACCATTTGCTCGAGCCAATCCTGTCAGATCGAAAAGCGCAGTTCCGCGCCGACTGCCGCCATGGCAGGACAGGCAGGTATCCTGGTAAACCTGCTCGGATTCGGTGGGCGGGGCGGGGGGCTCACAGGCCGCGAGGCCAGCCAGGGAAATCAGGGCGACGCCAAGGGCGAGTTTTGCTGTTCTCATCTGATCCGAAGCTCTTACTAGTGGTGTCTTGGCTCAGGATGATCCAGTTCCGGTGGCGTTTCAACAGGGGCGTTGGATAGTTGAAAGGACGCTGGGTATTTCCGGCATGAAATCTGCCGAGAGGGGGCCGCCCGAATGGGCTGGCGATTTTGAAAGGCCAACGCTAGCGAACTGGTCGGGGAGGGGCTTGGTTGAGATAAACTGCTTCCCTCAGAGGTCAGATCGCCATCCTGCGGTCTGGCGAGTCTGCCGATTGTGCTCGTGTAATGGATTGAGGGACGCATAGACCCGCGGGGTGGGGCGTGAAACGCGCCGCCCCATGGGGCGGGTCGGCGCGGCCCGGCGGTGCCGGGCAAGAACATGGACGGGTCAGTCCAAGCGCCCCCATAAATCATACTCACTTGCTTCATCTACCTCTACGCTGACCATATCGCCGGGCGACAACTCCTCAAACCCCTCATCGATAAACAGGTTCCCGTCGATCTCGGGGGCGTCGGCCTTGGTGCGGCAGGTGGCGCCTTCTTCGTCGACCTCATCTACGATTACCTCGATGCGGGTCCCGACCTTAGCGGCCAGTTTCGCCTCGGAAATGGCCTGCGATTTCTCCATGAAGCGGTGGAAACGCTCGGCCTTCACCTCATCTGCCACGTGATCGGGTAGGGCGTTCGATCGCGCGCCTGCGACGTTTTCATATTGGAAGCAGCCAACGCGATCCAGTTGCGCCTCGTCCAGCCAATCCAAGAGGGTCTGAAACTCCTCCTCCGTCTCACCGGGATAGCCGACGATGAAGGTGGAGCGCAGGGTGATATCGGGGCAATCCGCGCGCCATGCGGCGATTTCATCCAGCGTGCGCGCGGCGGCGGCGGGGCGGGCCATCCGGCGCAGAGTATCGGGGTGGGCGTGTTGGAAGGGAATGTCCAGATAGGGCAGGATCAGCCCCTCGGCCATCGCCGAAATCATCTCGCGCACATGCGGGTAGGGGTAGACGTAATGCATCCGCACCCAGGCCCCCAAAGACCCAAGATCGCGGGCCAAAGGGAGGATCGGGAATTTCTCGTCGCGGCCCTTCCAGTCGGTGCCATAGGCGGAGGTGTCCTGAGAGATCACCAGCAGCTCCTTGACCCCGGCCGCAACCAGTTTTTCGGCCTCTCGCATCACTGCCTTGTGGGGGCGAGAGGTGAGCAGCCCGCGCATATCGGGGATGATGCAGAATTTGCATTTGTGGTTACACCCCTCCGAGATCTTCAGATAGCTGTAATGGCGCGGTGTGAGCGAGACGCCGGAGGCGGGCAAGAGGTCGACATAAGGATCGGGGCTGGGCGGTACCGCGTCATGAACGGCATCGAGTACCTGTTCATATTGATGTGGGCCCGTGACGGCCAGAACAGTGGGATGGGTGCCGGTGATGGTCTCAGGCTCGGCCCCCATGCAGCCAGTGACGATAACCTTGCCGTTTTCGCGCAAGGCTTCACCAATGGCCTCAAGGCTCTCCATCTTGGCCGAATCTAGAAACCCGCAGGTGTTGACGATCACCGCCTCGGCCCCGGTGTAGTCGGGGCTGATCGCATAACCCTCGGCGCGCAGCCGCGTCAGGATACGTTCGCTATCGACCAATGCTTTGGGGCAGCCAAGCGAGACCATGCCAATTGTCGGCTGGCCGGGGCGGGGCGCGTCGGTGATGCGCGCCTTTGGCGCGAGGTCGGGGCGGAGATTGGGCGGGTTCTGGGTCATGGCCCTGCCTATAGGCGAGGCAGCGCCAGGGGGGAAGACAAAGCTTCATTCATCGCCAAGGCGGCGTTGGATGTGCCCGGCGCGGTGGCCGCTGTCATTGTGTGTAAAATGATGAACGCGCGATCGAAGCCGCGCGGATGTGCGGCGAGGCTTCGGGAGTTCATCTATTCATTCTGCGTGTACCGCCCAAAACGAGCACGGCCGAACATCCGTCTGTGCTCTGCCGGGGTCAGGCCCGTGCGGCGTTTGAAAAGTCGGCGAAAGGAAGCGGTGTCGGAATACCCAACTTCTTCTGCGATGTCGGCAACGGCGGTTTCGGAGGCTTCCAGCATTTGCCGGGCTTCCTCGATCCTGAGGGCCTGAACATATTCCAAAGGCGTTTGGCCGGTTGCCTTGCGAAACCGGCGGGCAAAGCTGGTGGGGGACAGGCCGGTGACGGCGGCCATTTCGGCCACGGGTGTATCCCTGCGATAGTGATTGGCGATCCAAACTTGGGCTGCATCAACGGCCTTGTCGCCATGAGGCGTAGCGCGCAGGGTTGAGGCATAGGGGGCCTGAAGCTCTCCTCTGTCTGCCATTAGCCAAACTTTCGCAGTATGGGCCGCGCGCTGGGCGCCGCCGTAATTGGCAATCAGGAATAGCGCCAGTTCCTGCCAGCCGGTGGTGCCGCCTGAAGTGACCACCCCCTGATCGGCGCGGGAAAAACACAGGCCCAAATCAAGGCGCAGGCGCACATTTGGGTAGTGCCAGCGAAAGAGATCCTCGAACGCCCAATGGGTAGTCGCCTCGATCCCGTCCAAGAGGCCAATCTCGGCCAGATAGATCGCGCCGGAACATGCCGAAACGATGCGCGTGCCCTGATCGGCCTGATCACGCAGCCAAGGCAGGGCAGGGTGGTCGTCCGGGTTTAGGCGCTCAAAGGGAGAGAGGGTAAGGCCGGGGACAATAATGATGTCGGGCCGGTCGGTGGTTTCAAAGGTCAGATCGGGCAGGATGGTCAGACCGCTGGATTGCTGGTTCGGGCCGTGGGGCGGGCCGATCAATTTGACATCAAAGATCGGAGCGGGGTCTTCGCCTGTCACCAAGAATTGCCAATCCCGGCCCGCCGCCATGAGCGTATCATAGAGACCCGACACGCTTGAGGCGCTGGCCTCGGTCGGTGCAACGAGAAACACGATTGTAGGGTCAGGCATTGCCATACCTTTCAAATGATCCTTCCTGCCAAAATCATCAGCCTTGAGATGCCTGTTTGGCAAGCGCTGGTGGTGAATCTGCCCCTGTTTGGCGCGAAATGCCCCTCACCCCATCACAAGCTGTGCCGGTAGTTTGGAGCAGTCGCCGATTGGAGGGCCATCTGGATGCTGAACCTATTGACCAAAATCTTGTGTAGCTTTGGAAGCCCAAGCCAACCCCTGAAGCCACGCAAAAACAAGTGCCAGATTGCCGAACGGGCTTGGGAGAACGTCACCTATATCGGGCCGGGCGGGCCGGTTATTCGCCCGCGCGCCTGATCTGGTCTGGCTTATCGGAGCGTTTACTTCTGGAAGCTTTCGATCATGCGCAAAACCATGCGATAGGGCAATAGGGGCACCAGCCATTGCAGTTGGATGCGGCGGGAGGGCTCGTTCACCGCGCGCAGCCGGCCCGCCAGCATGGCGTCATATCCGTATTTTGCAACACTTTGCGGGCTGGCGCCGTTGACCCGGGATATATTGGTCCCTTCAAGCCCGGCTGTGGCGACAAACTCCGTCTCAACCAAACCCGGTTCCAATGCGGTCGACGTCACGCCACGGTCGCGCATTTCCTGATCGATCGCCTGGCTGAATGAGCTGACGAAGGCCTTGGTCGCGTAATAGGTCGCCTGAAACGGGCCGGGTACATATGAGGCTGTGGAACTGACCTGCAGCATCTTGCCCTGGCCGCGCGCCAGCATTTTGCTGCCGAAGTGATGGGACAAAGTGACAAGTGCCCGGACATTGAGGTCGATCATGGCCAGGTCGCTGGCGATATCGCGCTCGATAAACATGCCCTGACCGCCAAAGCCGGCATTATTGATCAAAACATCGATGTCGACGCCAAGCGCATCGACCCTTTCGATCAAGGCCTCGGCCCCACCTGATGCGCCGAGGTCAAGTGCGATGACATGCACGGTCACGTCGTACCGGTTTTCAATTTCGCCCTTCAGAGCCTTAAGTTCCGCCTCTCGCCGTGCGGTGATCACAAGGTCGCCGCCGCGGGCAGCGTGGTAGCGGGCAAATTCGCGACCGATACCAGAGGAGGCACCGGTGATAAGAGCCGTATTGGGCATTGGGTTAATCCTTTTGTCAACGCTTGTTGACATTCATATGGACGCCGCCGCCTGTTTTGTCAACGCTTGTTGACAAAATTCTCTGACCCTATAGGTCTGTTGGATATGAAGAAGTCTGACATCACACGAGAAAAACTATTGCTGGCGGCGCGCGATGCCTTTTGGACCCGCGGCTATTCCAACGTTTCCTTGCGTGAAATCAGCGCTGCGGCGGGCGTGGATGTCGCCCTCATCTCTCGTTACTTCGGCAGCAAGCAGGGTCTGTTCGAGGCCAGCCTGGACGGGGCATTCTATTCAGAGGATGTGGCCTTGTCGGAGGATTGGTTGAATACGACGGCGCGGCTGATCTCACAGCCGGTCGATCCACAGGGTGGCGTCGTGCCTGACCCGATCCGCCTGCTGTTGAGTAATGCCGCGGACCCTGAGGTTGGCCCGCTGATCCGGGCGCAATTCGAGGCCGAGTTTGTCAGCTGGCTGTGTGAAAAACTGACCGGGGAGCATATCCGGGAACGCGCCGCCCTGTTCGCGGCGGCGCTTTTGGGGCTCGTTCTGGCGCGCAAGGCGCTGGGGCTGCGCGGCATGGCGGATGCCACACCCGATGAAATCTACCGCCAGAGCCATTACATGTTGAAGGCGGCCCTGATTTATCCAGGGTCGGATGAGGATTGATGCAGGCCGCAGCAGCCTGTGATATATTTTGAACGATTTTCCAGGGACGGGATTCGAGATGGCTGAGAGTGACGACGACAAATTCATGGGCCGCATTGAGGGCGAGCAGTTTGAGGCCGAAGAGGACAGCCTGTTGATGCGGCTGGTCTTTATGGTGCTGATCGCAATCATGATTTCCCTGGCGCAAACGGTTCTGGGCGTGGCCACGGTGATTCAGTTCATCATCATGATCGTGAACAAGAACCAGCCGAATCCGCGTTTGGCGGAATTTGGCACCGATCTGGGGATCTGGATTGCCAAGGCCGCGCGTTATCAGACGGCGGCCAGCAATGTGAAGCCCTGGCCCTGGACAGAACTGGACTGATCTCGGTCGAGGACGCTCCCCTGCCGCTGATGCGGCGGTGTCGCCCCACCCGCCCTCCCGTAAATCCTGGGACAACCGGCTTGCGGGGCTTTGCCGGTTGATTGCAGTTTTTCGTTTTGGGCTGTTGCCGGTTCATAACGCGGGCTAGTCTTTCCAAAAGAAATTGGGGAGGGCGGCCCGATGCGGTGGATTTTTCGAAGTGTCATTCTTGTATTGATCCTGATCGCAATTGCGGTCGGGGGATTGTTCGTTGTGCCAACGGACCGGATTGCCGCCATTGCCAGCACGCAATTTGAACGCGCCACGGGCCGGGACCTGGTGATTTCGGGCGAGGTCCGCCCGTCGATTTTTCCCATGCTGGGCGTGCGCATTGGTGGCGTGGAAATCAGCAACCCGGATTGGGTTGCTGATGGCCCGATGATCCGGGCGGACCGGCTGAATGTGGGGGTTGATTTCTGGTCACTGCTGCGCGGGAACGTGCGGGTTGATGAGTTTCAGATCGTTTCGCCCGAGATTGTGCTGGTGCAGCGCGCGGATGGCGTCGCGAGTTGGGACTTTGCCAATGCGGCCCCTGAGACGGATATCGAGGCGGCCACGGAAGATTCAGGTGGCCCTTTGAGCGCTTTCAGCCTTGATTTGGCAGAAATTTCCTCGGGTCGCCTGCTTTATCGGGACGAGGCTGGAGATGCCGCTTACCAATTGAGCGACATCACTATGCAGCTGCGCTTTCCAGGCGCAGAAGAGGCGGCCACGCTGGAAGGGGAAGTGACGATAAACGGTGCCAGCCTGGAGATTGAAGCGCTGATTGATGGGGTGGGCCCGATGCTTGAAGGGGCGCTTCGCCCTGTTGTGATCGCATTGCGATGGTCGGGCGGCGAACTGGGCTATGACGGTCAATTGGGACTGTCGCCAGTGGGGGCCGAGGGCCGGTTTGCCTTTGAGGCAACCGATTTGGGCCCGTTGATGAGCCTTGCGGGGCAGCTGGCGCCGGATCTGCCGCAGGGGCTTGGCCGGGATCGGATTGCAGCCGAAGGGGACCTGACCTATGCCAGCGAAGGAACACTGCATTTGCGTGGCGGTCAGTTTGCCTTTGATGGCAATAGTTTGGCTGGAGATATCGACATTCTTCCCGGTGACAACCGGCCAATGGTGAGGGCGCGGTTGCAGGGCGGGATGCTGGACCTGTCGGGGCTGACCGCCGGAGACGGTGACAGCGCGGGAAGTGGCGACAGCGAAGGATGGTCTCGCTCACCGATCGATGTGTCGGGGCTGTTTGCCGTTGATGCCGAGGCCGCGCTTGGCGTCAGCGGCCTTGATCTGGGACTTGCCACCTTTGGGGCGGTCGATATTCGGGCCGGTCTGGAGAATGGTCGTCTTGTTCTGAACCTGCGTCAGGTCGAGGCCTATGGCGGCTCTGTCACGGGGCAATATATCGTGAATGGCCGGGGTGGTCTGTCGATGCGGGCCGCAATGAACATAGCGGGCGTGCAGCTGGCGCCGCTGCTGACAGAACTTGCCGATTTTGACCGCTTGGAGGGCACGGGCACCGGAGCGATTGATCTGCTTATGGTGGGCGATTCCGTGCATGCCCTGATGAATTCGATGTCCGGTAGCGGCCAGATCGAATTTGGGCAAGGGGCCATTCTGGGCCTGGATATCTGGGGCATGATCCGAACCATGGACACTTCGTTTCGCGGAGAGGGCGCGCGGACGGTCTATGACCAGATTGCTGCCAGCTTCACGGCCAGTGACGGCGTCATCCGCAATGAAGACTTGGCGATGACAGCACCGCTGGGACAAGTCACCGGTGAAGGTACCGTTGGCATGGGGCAACGTGTGCTGGATTACCAAATTCTGCCTCAGGTTGTGACAGGAGGGGACGGGGCCGGGGTGCGCGTTCCGCTTGAAATCACCGGGTCTTGGAGCAATTTGCGCTATCGGTTGGACCTTGAGGCGCTGGCACGCCAAGAGTTGGCGGACGAGATCGAAGCCTTGGAAGAACAGGCGACAGATGCCGTAGCCGACGCTTTGGGCGTCGAAGTGGACGAGGGTCAGAGCCTCGAAGAGGCCGCCACGGAGACGTTGGAAGAGCGGTTGCGCGACGAGGCGGCGAGCCAATTGCAGCGCCTGTTAGGAGGCAATTGATGCGGATCCTGTTGCTGCTGGTGATGGTTTTGGGATTGGCGGCCTGTGGCGGTGGCCGCTCGGATGGCGGTCAGTCGGCCTCTGATCCGCCCCTTTACCCAAATGAGACACCGGCGCTGCGAGCGTTGATCAATGATTATGCCGCGTTTTACGATGTGCCGGCACCATTGATTCACCGGGTGATTGACCGGGAAAGCGATTATCGGGTGGATGCCCGCAATGGGCCCTATTGGGGGCTGATGCAGATGTTGCCGGAAACCGCCCGCACAATGGGGCATCGGGGACCGCCTTCTGAGCTGTTGGATCCGGATATTCATCTGCGTTACGCGGTGAAATATCTGCGTGGGGCATGGCTCTTGTCGGATGGCGATTATGACACGGCGGTGATGTGGTATGCGCGCGGGTATTACTACGAGGCGCGGGATCGCTGCATGTTGGTGGAGACCGGATTGCGCCACAGCGAAGTGGCGCGGCATTGCCGTTAGGCGACCCCGCTATTTCCAGTTAAGGCCATCCAGCCAATCAATGATTGCGCGCATTCGGGCGTGATCGGCTTGAGCCTTGGGTACGACCACCCATAATTCCCGTTCTGGCAAAGGCGGCAGGTCGGGGCGGTCAACGGCGACAAGCCCATTCATGTCGCGGGCCAGAACTTGCGGCAGGATCGCTGTGCCCAACCCGGCATGCGCCGCTTTGGCAGCGGCCATTGCATCGCTGACGGTCAGTGTACTTTTTCCCGGCAGGCCTATTTCGGCCAGCCAGGTCGATTGTGGCAGCGGTGTCATGTCGGCCGTGTCAAAACAGATCCAGCCCTCATCTGTGCCGGCGGCGCTGCGATACAGCCCCATCGATAATGTGGCCAATTTGCGGATCAAAAGGGATTGCCCGCCTGTATCCGGGCGCGCGAGGCGCAGGGCGACATCGGCCTCTTGCATCTGGAGATCGAGCCGACGGGAGGCGGATAGAAGATGCAGGTGCAAGTCTGGATGGGCGTTGCGGAGTACTGGGAGTGCAGGGATGAGCAAATGATCAACGATCCAAGGGACCGTGGTCAGGCGCAGTGTGCCGGTGACACGGCCGGTGAGGTGGGCCATGTCGTCTGACATGGCCTGACAGGAAACCTCCATCTCGGATGCGCGCTGCGCCAGGCGCTGACCTAGCTCTGTGAGCGTGACGCGATTGCCCGGACCCTTAGCGGTCAGTGGCGCATCCAGTTGAGCCGACAGCACAGCCAGGCGGCGCGCGACGGTTGTTTCATCGATCCGCAGCTGGCGGGCCGCGCTTGCGAAGCTTTGGCCTCGTGCCATGGCGAGCAAGATGCGGAGATCATCCCAGTTTAAGTCCTGCATTGATGCAGCTTAGATCGGCAAGTTTATCCATTCAACTGGCAAAAGTGCAGGTTCAGAAATGAAAAGGCGTTCTGAACTTGGAGTTATCACAATGAAATATATAGTGCTGTTCACGGATAATCCGGCTGCGGCGGCCGACATTAGGGCCCAAATCATGCCCCGGCATCTGGCCTATTTGGAGGCTCATGGCACGACTATACTGGCTGCAGGTCCGTTGCGGACCGAGGCAGGGGCAGGCGCCGGCGGGTTATGGCTGGTCGAGGCGGAGACGGTTGCCGAGGTCGAGGAGTTGATCCGGGGCGACCCGTTTTGGCCATCGGGCCTGCGCCATTCGCATCAGGTGTTGGAATGGCGTCAGGTTTTTCTGGACGGAGAGCGTCAGATCTGACCAGACGGGTGACGCTGTTTGACCTGACGGTCAAAGGCGCCCCACCCGCCGTCCCGATTGTGCTTAGCGGCGGCGGTCGCGGCGGCTGCTCATCGGTTGGAAGGCCACGCCGACATGCGCCTCGCAATAGGGTTTGCCCTGTTGTACGGGCAGACCGCAGAAATAGAAATCATCCGTGGCCGGATCGCCGATGGGCCATTTGCAGGTCCGTTCGGTCAATTCCATCAGGCTGATCTTCTTGGCGTGTTTTTCAACTTCGTTGACCTTGGCCAGCGCCTCTGGGCTGATTTCATTGGCCGATGGTTGCGGTGGCAGGGGCTGACCGGCGGGCACAATCGGTTTGCGCAACGGGGTCACATTGGTCGGGCGCGACGCAGGTTCGCTTGCGGCGGGCGCGGATTTGGCCTCTTCCTTTTTGGGGCTGGGTGTCGGTTTTGGCGCTGGTGCAGCCTTGGCGGCGGGTTTCGCAGCCTCTTTGGCAGGCGCAGCTTTCGAGCCCGCACCGGTCGCCCGGTTCGACAGGCCAAGGCGATGGACTTTGCCGATCACGGCATTGCGTGTCACACCGCCCAATTCTTTCGCGATTTGAGAGGCCGATTGCCCCTCGCCCCACATTTTCTTCAGAAGCTCAACGCGTTCATCCGTCCAGGACATCTTCGTCCCTCCTGATCGAAACCCCAAATGCAAGCCCATGTTATATGAGTGCGCGCCCCGGATTGAAAGGGGCCAAGAGCGCTATTCTTGCAGTGTTTTATGCGGCGACCGACGATAAGGAACGTGCAGCCGCAATTACACGGCCAAACAAGATGTCCAGCGGATCATTTGCCGGGCTGAGGCGCCACGGGGGTAAAGCCCGGTTGTGTGGGCGGAACGGGCAGGGGGGCGTCGGAAACTGGCGCAACCTCGGCCATGGTGTCACCGGTGATGAACCGCGCGATCAGGGGTGCAAGCTCTGAATGCAAGGGCGCTGCCGCATTGGAATAGGTGGCAATGCTTGCCTCGGTGTAGGCCTCATGACTCGGGGCCTCGTCGCGCGCCAGAGCCTCTTTAAGAACATGGGTCATGCCGGAAAGCACATGGGCCTCTGCATCGGGCCGAGCGGCAAGGAGGGGCGCGGCCTCTTCCGGTGGGGCTTGAACATCGCCATCGCCATGGATGATCAGGACCGGCAGGGTGGTACCGGCCAATAGCGCGGCGGGATCTGTCGCAATGAGGTCGCGCATATAGCGTGCGATCAACGGGTCAAAGATGCCGTGTAACCCTGGATGCAGACTGGAAAGATCGGGCATCTGACCTTGCGCGAAAACGTCCAGCGCGACATCAAAAGCGTCGGCAGATGCGGCGATCAGAGGTTGCGTTGCCACTTGCTCGCGGAAGAGATCGCCAACATTTCGGCCCGGAGGCGTCAATAAGACAAGGCCGCATACGCCGTCATTGTCAGCTGTCAGCGACGCAACCAACGCGCCTTCGGAATGGCCGACCAGCCAAACACAATCGAAGCCGGTATTGGCGCGGAGAACATCAATCCATGCCTCGGCATCGGCAGAAAATTCTGCCAGAACCACATCATTGGGGTCGCCCTGACTGCCACCTATCCCGCGTTTGTCGGCCCGCAGCGTGCTGATCCCGCGGCTTGCCAGTTCGGCCGAAAGCATCTGATAACTGTTTGCGGCCAGTCCCAACGGGCTGTTGCCATTGCGATCAGTAGGACCGGACCCTGCAAGAATAAGGGCGGCCGCTGTCGCATTTGGCGCTGTTTCAAGTGTTCCCGCCAATCGGCCCGCGGGGCCATTGGCCGTGACTTCAATGGATTGGGCATGGGCGGATCCGGCCAAAAAGACCGCAAGTAAAAGCGTTTTTCTAAGCATTTGACTACCAATAGTTTAAATTCGCTCGGAGCATGGAGCGAATTTTTTTCGCCGTCAAATAATAGCAACGTGAAGACCCGCGAAGGAAACCGGGTTAGCCGCCAAGATCCCATCGGAAGATTTGGTTTTCTGACCTCCATAATGGGCCGGGATCGGTGAATTGACCCGCCTGTTGGCCACCCATATGGGTGTAAAAACCCATCGCATGATCGTTGCCAACGACAGCAGACAAAACGAGGCCCGGTTTGCCCTGATGTTCGGCAAGTGCAAGGCATATGCTAAGAAGCGTTTTGCCTAGCCCTGTACCCTGCGATCTTGGGGCAAGGTAGAGATGTTTCACCTCCGCCGCATCCTCATGACCGGTGATCTGGCTGTCTGAAAGCATGGCAATGCCGGTCAGCCCGGTCGCATCTTCTGCAAGGAACACGGATCCGGTGATATCTGCCAAAACGCTTTGCCAATGGGCGGCGCGATGATCAGGGTCCAGCAGTTTGTCGGGCGCGTCGCGGCCATAAGTCAGGCGGCTGAGCTGAGCATGAAGCTGACCCATCGCGGCACTGTCATTGGGGTGGGCAAGACGCAGGGCGGCGCTTTGACCCGGCAGGTGATAGCCATGCCCATCTTGAAGAAAAAGTGCCCTGACCAATGCCAGATCGGCAGTACGGATCAAAAGGTAGTCGCGTAGATAGGTGGAGGTCACAAAGATGCCCAACCCAGCCTCAGAAATTGGCCTGACAGCCGACAGAACCACGCCGGGTGCATCAAGATCAGCGAGAGTGTCGACCCTGATGCAGCTCCAGCCTGACGAAACTTCTATCCCGACCGGAATAGTGGTCGGCAGTCGGTCTTGCCGCAGGCAGATCGAAGTTTCATCCTCCGCCTCGGTTATGGTGAGAATGCCCGGTCCGGCAGCAATGGCGGGCAAGGGGCTGCCAGCAGGACAGCGCAGCAAGGCATAGCTGCCCGATTGCTCGGACAGCGAAAGGGTCACATGCATATCACCGCTCTCGTCTTAGAGGCCGAGGCAGTGACGCATGATCGCCTTTTGTGCATGCAGGCGGTTTTCAGCCTCATCGAAGATCACCGAATGCGGACCATCCATGACGGCGCTGGTGGCTTCATCGTCGCGATGGGCGGGCAGGCAATGCATGAACAGGCTGTCTGGTTTGGCCTTGGCCATCAGCGCCTCGTTCACTTGGTAGCCCCGTAGTTGATTGTGGCGTCGTTCGCGGGCCGATTGCGGGTCATGCATAGAGACCCACGTATCGGTCACAACCAGATCGGCACCTTCAACTGCTTTGTTCGGATCGCGCTCTGTGGTGTAGAGACCATCAAGTGCGGGTTCCGGATCAAGCGGGGGCGGGCCAGAAAACACGAGGTCAAACTCGAACTGCTTGGCGGCATGGGCAAAGCTGGCAAAGACGTTATTGCCATCGCCAGACCAGACCACTTTCCTGCCTTTGATGGGGCCGCGATGTTCCTCGAATGTCAGGATATCGGCCATGATCTGGCAAGGATGGGTGCGATCGGTCAGGCCGTTGATCACTGGCACATCGGCATATTCCGCCATTTCCAGCAGGGTCTGTTCCTCGAATGTCCGGATCATGATCAGATCGACATAGCGGCTGAGCACGCGGGCGGTATCGGCAATGGTTTCCCCATGACCAAGCTGCATATCGGTGCCAGAGAGGACCATGGTCTGCCCGCCCATCTGGCGCACGCCGACATCAAAGCTGACACGGGTCCGGGTTGAAGGCTTTTCAAAGATCAGCGCGACCATGTGGTTTTTCAGCGGCTGGTCGGCATCTGGTGTCGCTTTGGGCTGGCCCTTGCGCGCCGTTTTCATGGCGCCCGCCTGATCGATGATCTTGCGCAGGTCCGCCGCGCTGGTTTTGTGAATATCGAGAAAATGGGTCATATATCAAAGCCTTATGGCTGTCGTGAAGGGGCGAGTGGGCGTTGCCTTAATCGCGCTCCAACAGGGTATTTTTTCAAAGAAGAAGACGCGGAGAGTTTTGGCTCTCCTCGTCGCAAGCCATAATGGGCAGCCGCGAATGCGGGGTTATTCAGCGGCGTCATTGGCGCGGGCCTCCAACTGGGTGGCGGCCGCGTCCAGCCGCGCGATGCCTTCGGCTATTTCTTCTTCGGTCAGCGTCAGGGCAGGCAGCAGGCGCACGGCGTTGTCGGCTGCGGGAACCGTCAGCATATTCTGATCATAGGCGGCGTTTACGACATCCATATTGGGCGCCTTACACACCAGGCCCAGCATGAAGCCCTGACCCCGCACATGGTCGAAGATATCAGGATGCGCGGCCACAAGGCCTTCGATCTTTTGGCGCAGGAAACCGGCGCGGCGGTTCACATCTTCAAGAAACCCCTCTTTGGTGATCTCGTCGATCACCGCACAGCCCACGGCACAGCCAAGTGGGTTGCCGCCATAGGTGGATCCATGCGTGCCAGGGGTCATGCCACAGGCGGCCTCTTCTGTCGCAAGAAGCGCGCCTAAGGGGAACCCGCCGCCAATGCCCTTCGCAACCATCATGATATCAGGCGTAATGCCGGCCCATTCATGCGCAAAGAGCTTGCCCGTGCGGCCAACGCCGCATTGGATTTCGTCGAGGATCAGAAGGTGACCATGTTCGTCGCAAATTGCGCGAATGGCCTTAAGCTGTTCGTCGCTGAGCGGGCGAATGCCGCCTTCGCCCTGAATAGGTTCCACCATGACAGCGCCGATACCCGGCTGGCTGGCAGCCTCTTTCAAAGCGTCGATATCGCCGAATGGCAATTGGGTGAACCCGTCAAGGAGCGGACCGAAGCCTTTGGTCAGTTTCTCACTGCCCGCAGCCGAGATCATGCCAAGCGAGCGGCCATGGAACGATCCGTCAAAAGTGATGATGCCAAAGCGGTCCGGCTGGCCCTTTTCGGTCCAGTACTTGCGCGCCATTTTGACGGCAAGCTCACCGGATTCGGTGCCGGAATTGCAAAAGAACATGGTGTCGGCAAAGGTGTGTTCGACCAGCCGCTCTGCCAGGGCCTCTTGCTGCGGAACCTTGTAGAGGTTTGATGTGTGCCACAGTGCGTTGGCCTGATCGGTCAGCGCTTTGACCAGGGCGGGATGGGCGTGGCCAAGGGCCGTCACGGCAATACCTGCGCCGAAATCCAGGAAACGTCGGCCATCTGCTTCCACCATCCATGCGCCTTCGCCTTTGACGAAGGAGAGCGGTGCGCGGGAATAGCTGGGTAGAACCGGCGTAATCATGGCCATCTCCTGAGAATAATTTGAAAGATCGGCCTGCCCCAAAGATGGTCTCAAGTCAATGTGGCAAGGCTGATGTCAGAAGAGTTTTCCAGAAAACTCTTCCCCTGCTGCCCCAGTGCGGCAGCCAAATTCCTGAGTTCGGGAATTTGTGGTGGAAAAATCTTCAGGAAGGTTATTTGGACGGTTCGCGGATTTTCATAATGATGCAGGTGGTCGAACCGGTGGCATATAGACGGCCGTCTTTGGCCCCTTTGATCGTGCCCTCGGCCACACCGGTTGAACGCCCCGCATGGGAAGCAATGCCTTCTGCGATCACTTCAGTTCCCGTTGGGATAGGGCGGATAATGTTTATCTTGTATTCAAGCGTTGTATAGACCGAACACTTGGGGACATTTGTCATCACCGCGCAGGCCATGCAGCTGTCCAGAAGGGTCCCGTACCATCCGCCGTGAACCGTTCCCATCGGGTTACAGAAATCAAATTGCGGCGTGCCGCGAAAGGTCACGCGGCCGGGTTCAACTCTGTCGAGCCGATAGTTCAGAACCTTGGCAATCGGGGGTGCCGGCAGGGCGCCATCCCGGATTCCTTGCATAAAGTCCAAGCCAGACATTTCCGTCACCGCGTCGCGATCGAGCAAGTCCTTTGTCGAAGTTGCGTGAAACTGCTGAGGCATAAACTGGGATCCGGTACAAATTGGAGTCCCAAACAAGTTTGCGCCCCGGTGGGACGGGGCGCAATTGCTGTAAGTGGTCGCTGACGTGACGTCTTTTAGGCGACCTCTGACAGATTGACCTCAGGCGTGACGCCGAGTGCAGCGCAGACATCGCGCGTCAGATCGGGTGCATTCAGTGTGTAGAAATGCAGATCTTCGACGCCGCCCTCGATCAGATCGGTGCAAAGCTCAGAACACAGGGCGGTCGACAAAAGCTGCTCACGCCCGTCGCGGATCGCGGCGTCATAGGCTTCGTCCAGCCATTGGGGAATGATCGCGCCGCACCGGGCTGCGAATTTGCGAATGCCGGTCCAATTGTTGATTGGCAGGATGCCGGGGATGATCGGGACATTGATCCCGGCCTTGTCGCAGGCATCGCGGAAACGGAAGAATGTGTCCGCTTCAAAAAAGAACTGTGTCATGGCCGAGGTGGCACCGGCATCCACTTTGCGCTTCAGGAAATCGACGCATTCCTGCAGGTTATTGGCCTCTGGATGCGGTTCAGGGTAGGCACCCACACGAATTTCAAATTTGCCGGTTTTTGCCAGTCCTTCGATCAATTCAACAGAAGAGGCATAGCCGTCGGGATGGGGTTCGAACCGGTTTGCGCCTTTGGGCGGGTCGCCGCGCAGGGCAACGATCTGATTCACGCCAGCCTCGGCATAGCCTTCTGCGATTTCCAGCGTTTCGGCCTTGGTCGCATTCACGCAGGTCAGGTGCGCCGCGACTTTGACGCCATAATGCGCGTGGATGGTTTTGACCGCGTCATGGGTCAGGTCACGCGTGGTACCGCCCGCGCCATAGGTGACCGAGACAAATTCGGGCATGAGTGGTGCCAACGTTCCAAGCGTGTCCCAAAGGCGGAAAGAGGCCTCAAGCGACTGCGGCGGGAAGAACTCGAAAGAAACGCGGGGCGTTGGCAGGGTCATTGGTCACTGGTCCTTGATCTGATGCCAATTGATGTCGCATAGATAGCCCCGTGAAACAAATTCATAACATTCATCATGAACATGAGCCTGACTAATGCATATTGAATTTCGCCATCTTCGGACGATCAAAGCCATTCATGATGAGGGTGGTCTGGCGCGGGCGGCGGATCGGCTGCATATCACCCAGAGCGCGCTTAGCCACCAGATCAAAGGGCTGGAAGAACAGGCCGGGATGGAGCTGTTTGTGCGACGCTCAAAGCCGATGAAACTATCGCCCGCGGGCATTCGACTTTTGCGGCTGGCAGAGAAAGTTTTGCCGCAAGTGGCTGCTTTGGAAGAAGAATTCCGCGCCCTTCAGCAAGGGAAATCTGGCCGGTTGCATATCGCGATCGAATGCCATGCCTGTTTTGAATGGCTCTTGCCTGTGTTGGAGGCCTTCCGCCTGGCATGGCCGGACGTGGATGTCGATATTCGCCCCGGACTGCAATTCGAGGCGCTGCCGGCGCTCTTACGGGAAGAAGTTGATCTGGTGATTTCGTCGGATCCGGAGGATCTGCCGCAGGTCGATTTTACGCCCCTTTTTGACTATGAGCCGGTGTTTGTCGCGTCGTCAGAGCATCCTTTGGCCAAAAAAGACTACGTTGAGGCAGAGGATTTCAAGGATGAGTTGCTGATCACCTATCCGGTTGAGCGCAGCCGTTTGGATGTTTTTACAGAATTGTTGATCCCGGCGGGCATTGAACCTCGCGGTGTGCGACAGGTTGAGCTTTCGGCGGTTATCCTTCTCTTGGTGGCTTCCAATCGCGGGGTGTCGGTGCTGCCCGATTGGGTGGTGCGTGAGCTGCGGCACAACTCCAGCTATGTCACCCGGCCCCTGACCAAAAATGGGGTGACCAAGCGGCTTTACGGGGCCACCCGATCCGACGATACAACCAAGCCCTTTATGGCCAATGTCCTGAAATTGGCCCGGTCGGAACCGGTCAAATTGCAGCGCAAAGGCTGATCCCCCTTTAGGGGGAATTCCCAATACTCTCCGCGAATGCGCCATTTTTTGGACACGCTCTGTGCCCAAATTGGCCGCAACCGCCCGAGGTTGCGTTTTTGAACGCGGAGGGTGGCCTATGGGCAAGACCGACAGGATGGGCAGATGCCGACACTTGATAATGCGATTTGGCTGACGGCGGCCAATGGCACGGCACAAAATGGCAGCACCACGCTGACAGATGGCAGTCTGTCCGTGGATGTTGACGCCACCTTTACCGGCAATTCCTGGGACGCATCGCAAAACGGATATGGCGTCAGCGAATTCGGCGCCTTTGGGCTGACATCGGCAATTTCAGCCGATTACGTGTTTTCGAACGCTGTGGAAAACCTCAGCTTTGATTTGCAGCATGTAAATTCCTCTGGCTCCACCTATGACGATCAGTTTCGCATCTTTGCCTATGACGAACACGGGGATCTGATCCCGGCGGCTGACATCATCGCGGCATTGGGCGGGCTTGATGATGAAACCGTATCAGTTGGCGCGAGCGGTGAAGTGGTCATTGATGCAGATGGCGGGACGTCCAACAATGTGACCGTTACGATCAACGGGCAGGTCAGTCGCCTTGAGGTGATCTACGAGCCCGGCCCGGATGGCACGCAGACCGGCGGTGCGGGCATTGGTGATCTGAGTTTCGATATCTCTCCGCTTGATGACATTGTCGAAGGCTCGGATGGCGATGACTTGATCGACGCAACCTACACCGGTGACCCGGAAGGGGATCAGGTGGATGCCGGCGACAGCACCGGCGCAGTGACCGGCAGTGCCAACAGCGATGATGACTATATCGACGCGGGATTGGGCAACGACACCGTGGATGCAGGCGATGGGGATGACGTCGTCGAAGCCGGCGGTGGCAATGATTCCGTTCAGGGCGGCGACGGCAACGACACTGTCGATGGTGCAGGTGGCAGTGATACTCTTCGTGGTGGAACCGGCGATGACAGCCTGCGCGGCCAAGGTGGCAACGACTCTGTTTTTGGGGACGAGGGCAATGACACGATCCGTGGTAACGCGGGCTCGGACACTTTGGACGGGGGCGACGACGACGATCTGGTAATTGGCGGCGGCGGCGACGACACCGTCATCGGCAACCAAGGTGACGACACGCTTTACGGCGGCAACGGTGACGACTGGCTGCGTGGCAGTTTGGGCGAGGATGAGCTGTGGGGTGGGCGCGGTGCCGACTACCTTTGGGGCGGTTATGGAGATGACTTGTTTGTCATCCAGAACGACTTTGGCAATGACACGATCAGCGGCGAGGGCATTGATGAAACCGATGGCGATACGCTCGACCTCAGCCGCGTTACCGACGACCTGACCATTGATCTGAGTGGTTCAGATCCAGAGATAGGTGAGTTTAGCGACGGCACGTTTACGGCCAATTTCGAAGAGATCGAAAACATCATCCTTGGGGGCGGGGCCGACACCATCTATCTTGCAGACGGTTCTGGCGCGGATTTTGTTCAAGGCTTTGATCTAACCGATTTCGGCGACGGAACCACCGTTGACCAGCTGAACGTGGCCGATGTGACCTCGGATTTTGGTACGACGCCGGTTACGGCATGGGATGTCGTCGTGACGGATACGAATGGTGACGGAACAGGCGATGCCATACTGACATTCCCCGGCGGCGAAAGCCTTACCTTGATCGGTGTTCTGGCAAGCCAGGTCGATAGTATCCTTGAGCTGAACGCCATTGGCATTCCGTGTTTCACGCCCGGGACAATGATCCGAACCAGCCGAGGCGAACAGCCAATTGAGGAGATAGCCGAAGGCGATCTGGTGCTAACAGCGGATGCAGGCCTGCAACCGGTGGCATGGGTTGGAACGCGCCATTTGGATGCCGCCCAGTTGGCAGAGCACCCCGAATTGCGCCCGGTGGTCATCCGCAAAGGTGCCTTTGGCAATCGGCGGAAAATGTTGGTCTCACCTCAACACGGGTTGATTTGGGACAGGGCAGGCGGCGGCTTGATCCGTGCAAAGCACGCGGCCGAGTTTATGGGCGGCAAAGTGGCCCGGATTGATCGCAATTGCACCGACGTCACCTACATCCACCTTATGTTTGATCGGCATCAACTGGTCTTTGCCGAAGGCGCAGCCACCGAGGCGTTTTACCCAGGCCCACAGGCGCTGCGCGCTTTGGAGCAGCCCGTATTGACCGAATTGCTGGCTCTGTTCCCTGATCTTGGGCGGGTCGCATTTGCCAATTCGGCCCCCGAAACCGCCTATGGCGCGCCGGTCCGGCCCTATCTGCGCAGCGGTGAAATAAGGAAAATGATGCGCCACGCGGCCTGAAGGCGCGCCTTGCCGGTATTTTTCGTAGTGTCGCCCCTTGGCAGCGCCGGGGTGCGGGGCTATACGCGCGCCTTGACCGAACGAGGATAACAGCCATGCAAGGCAGCGCGAATCTCAACATCATGATCAAGGCAGCCCGCAAAGCGGGACGGTCGCTGGTCAAGGATTTCCGGGAAGTGGAAAACCTGCAAGTCGGTTCGAAAGGGCCGGGCGATTTCGTGTCTCGGGCCGATATCGCGGCCGAAGAGATCCTGCGCGAAGAGTTGATGACTGCGCGCCCCAATTACGGGTGGCTTGCCGAAGAAAGTGGCGAGGCACCGGGAACCGACCCAACCCGGCGCTGGATTATCGACCCGTTGGACGGCACAACCAATTTTCTTCACGGGATGCCGCATTGGGCCGTTTCCGTCGCGCTTGAGCATAAAGGTGAAATCGTTGCAGGCGTTGTCTTTGACGCGGCCAAGGACGAAATGTTCTACGCGGAAAAAGGCGCTGGTGCATGGCTGAACGATTCGCAGCGTTTGCGTGTTTCCGGCCGGACCAAGATGATCGACAGCGTTTTTGCGACCGGGGTTCCGTTTGCCGGTGGCAAATACCTGCCCGCCTGCCTGCAAGACCTCGCCCGGCTGATGCCGGTATGTGCGGGTGTGCGTCGGTGGGGCGCTGCGTCGCTCGATTTGGCCTATGTGGCGGCGGGACGTTATGACGGCTATTGGGAGCGCGGGCTCAAGCCTTGGGATATCGCAGCGGGCCTTTTGATTGCAAAAGAGGCTGGCGCGATTGTCGAGCCGCTGCGTGCTGGACAAAACCTGTTGGAAGATGGTCACGTTCTGGCCGCGGCTGAGCCGATCTATAACAGCTTTGCCAAAGTGATCCGGGATCGCAACAGCGACTAAACCCCGCCCAATTTTTGCCAAAGCCCAATGGTATCCCGTCGCGTGAAACCTAATGTGCGGCAGGTATCTGGCATGATCGACTTTCTGAAATCCGAAGACGGGGCTGTAACCGTTGATTGGGTCGTGATGACAGCGGCGACAGTTGCCATGGGGCTAGCCGTGATGGCGGAGGTCCGTGAGGGCGTTGAATCGCTGTCGACCGATATTTCCGACACGATGTCAGGGTTTGAGATCATGACCACTTTTGACGAGTGGGATGCGTTCCGGACGGGCGATGCACCTGCAGCGGATGAACAATCCAACTAAGAATGTTGTGAAAAAAACGGATGGCTTTGCCGGTCTCACGGGATCCGGCAAGGCCATCCGTCTGAAAATTGTTTCGTCATAAAAATTGGGGTGCTGCAGGCAGTGCCGGGAGGGAGAAAACACCACCCGCAGCGATGGGATCAATCGTCGTGGCGCACAGGGTCGAGGGAAAATGGCGGCTGTGGGAGAGTAATGCGGGCTTTGCCGCGAGCACGAGTATCTTGCAGCAAAAGTGCGGCGGCGTGTGTGGGATGAAGTGGCATGAAACTGAAATCCGTTGCTTGTCTGTCTATATGTGTAGTTATGACACTATGTGTGGGGTGATGCAAGTAAAAAGTGTCCTGATGACACAAAAAAATGAATTCGGCGGACAATCTTGATGTGCTGTGCTCGGCGTAGCGGTTTCGCCAAAGAAAAGGCCTGCGCGCGGGGAAGCGGGCAGGCCGGTTTCTCTCGTTGTGAAATCAGATCAGTTGCGAAGCGTCTCCATGAACTGATTGTGGCGCTGATCCAAAATGGCAGAATTGGCCGCGCCATTGGCAAGCATCTGCTGCCCCCAGTTATGCGTACGTTCCATCCGGTCGGCATGGGCTGCGTAGGGGTCATAAGCCGGGGCCTGCATCTGCATGGCGTAGGCGTTCAGCATGGCGCAGGCATCATAATAGCCCGCGTTGCAGTAGGCGCTGAGTTCATAGAGGTCGACATATTGGGCATCGGCTGTATCGGCAGAAAAGGCCGAAGTGGCAATGGTTGCGGCAGTCATGATTGAAAAAAGGCGCATTTGAATTTTCCTGGACAGTTAAAGTTTTTAATAGTGTCAAATATACACCAACAAAACTGAAATGCAAGACCCTTTTTGTGCATTCGCCTTTCGGCGTCCGTAAATCGGAAATTATTCTGGGGTTAGTCGCGGTAGATCAGCTGCTGCGCAATTCCTGCAAAAGCAAGGTAGATCGAGGTTATCGTCAGCCCCCAAAGCGCCCAGCTTTCTGGGTGAAAATCCACCCAAGCCGCCCAGCCTGCAAACCCTGTCCAGGCAATTGCCGTCGGCAAAGACAGCAAACGCCAGCGTTCGGTTCTGACCGGGTGAATGAATTTAAACGGCACAAACATCCCGATAGAAAACAGGATCACCAGAGCGGTGATCACCCAGAAATTCGGGCTAAGTGCGAACAGAACCAAAACCACCATGTTCCAGCAGCCGGGAAAGCCCGAGAAGCTATTATCTTTGGTCTTCATACGCGTGTCTGCGAAGTAGATCACTGAGGCAAAACTGATCACGATGATGGCCAGCCATCCGGTCCAGCCGGGCAAAAGGCCAGAAGTGAACAGCGCGTAGGCGGGAATAAACACGTAGGTCAAGTAGTCAATGATCAGGTCCATCAGGACGCCATCGAATTCGGGCGCGTTTTTCTTGACGTGATATCGCCGCGCCAAAGGCCCATCGATGCCGTCGACGATAAAGGCCACCACCAGCCACAAAAACATGAGGGACCATTTTTCTTCCACCGCAGCCAGCATTGCCAACATGGCAAAAACTGCACCTGTGGCGGTGAAGAGGTGGACAGAGAGGGCTTTCATTCGCAACGTCATCAACCTGACATGACGGAAACGGCGCGCTCTGGCAAGATCAGGCAGGATTAGGTTTTGGCTTTGGTTCGAATGACCTGCGGGCATCTTGGGCCGATCACGCTACGCCCGAATCTTTGCGAGCTTCTGAAACGGGTATGCGGAGTTTCAGGCCTTGGGATGGGCGTTGCGATAGACTTCCAGCAGGCGGGCCGTATCTACGGCGGTATAGGCTTGGGTTGTCGACAGGCTTTCGTGGCCAAGAAGCTCCTGAATGGCACGCAGGTCGCCGCCAGCATCCAGCAGATGGGTCGCAAAACTGTGACGCATGGCATGGGGTGTCGCCGTGGCGGGCAGGCCCAATTGCATTCGTGCAGCCTCAACCACCTTTGCCACCTGCCGCGGATTGAGTGCACCGCCCCGAATACCGCGAAACAACGGCTGGTCGGGTGACAGGTCATGCGGGCAAAGCTGTGCGTAACGTTCGACGGCGGCACGCGCCAAAGGAAGAACAGGAACCTCGCGGTCCTTATTGCCCTTGCCGCGAATGCGCAGCGTGTCACTGAGGGGCAGGGCGGCGGCGGTCAGTGACAGCGCCTCAGATATGCGCAACCCGCACCCGTAAAGAAGTATCACAACGGCAAGGTCGCGGGCGGACACCCAATTGCGATCATCCTGAACCGCGATCTGGTCCAGCAATTCCTGAGCAGCCGGTACCGAAAGCGGTCGCGGCAGTTTTTTCTGAAACTTGGGAGAGCGTGTCGATAGAATTGGGGTGGCGTCAAAGCCATCGCGTTCCGACCACCAGCGATAGAAATTCTTTACCGCAGACAGTTTGCGCGCAAGAGAGCGGGCCCCGACATCTTCAGCCCTTTCTGCCGCCATCCATGCTCGCGTGTCCCGCGGAGTCAGCGATTGTAAGGGAGAAAGCCCAAGTTGGGTGCCGTGATGTCTGCTTTGAAAATCGAGAAAGCCGGCCACGTCGCTGCCATAGGCTTTGACTGTGGCCTGTGACCCGCCGCGAAGGCTGCCGACATGATCCAGCCACGCGGCCAGAAGGTCGCGCGCGGCGGGACTGAGGGCAAGGCTCATCAGTTTACCCCAGGAACCTGCGCATGGTGCGTTCGAAGGTTCCGGTGAAGAAATTCAGCAGATCCGTGCCTTGGCTGGGTCGAAACTGGTGCGGATCCTCTGACCCAATTACCAAAAGCGCGGGCAAACGTCCCTCGCCAAGGTCCAGCTTCAAAAGCGCCTCGGATGCGATCCAATCGGCGGCTTCACCATAGATTTTCTCAGCACCCTGACCGATTTGGCGCAAGGTCACCACGCGATGGGGCATATTGCGCCCCCCCGTGAGGTAGTGATCTACAAAGCCGGGGGCGACCACGGTCAACACATCCTCAAGTTTCTGAACTTTCGGTGCGGCGCTTTCGGTGGCTTCAGGGCTTTCCAGCACCAGCCGGATGCGATCAACGCGCAGGATCGCTGCGACGTCTGTCCCAAGGATTTTCAGAAACTCCTCAAAACTGCTTTGGTCCAATAGTTTCAGGATTGCCCGATGAATTTGGTTGGTGCCGGCGAGGTTTTCATAGGCGGCGGCGATAACGCTGCGATGCGTATCCTCCAGCCGGTCCAGCCGATCCTCCAGCCGTTCCATAGCAATGCCGCGCATGTCAACGATATTGCCGCCCATCTGGCGGTCATTCGCGGTTATCAACGCCCGCATCACATCACGATCATCAAGAATTAGGTCCGGGTCGCTCAATACCCGTTCGCGCCAATCTGCCAGCACGTCTGCCCTTTCGCCCATATTTAGGTCCGCCCCATGGTTGTTTTTTTGCGGTTGGGACGGACCTTACAATATCTTTACAGGATTTTCTGCCCTGTTTTTGCCCAATCTTTCATAAAGGCATCCAGACCCTTATCTGTCAGGACATGGTTTGCCATCGCCTTGATCACATTCGGTGGGGCAGTGGCCACATCGGCACCGATCAAGGCTGCGTCTTTCATGTGATTGGCCGAGCGGATGGATGCGGCCAAAATCTGCGTCTGGAAATCGTAATTGTCATAGATGGTGCGGATATCAGCGATCAGATCCATGCCATCAATGTTGATATCATCCAAACGGCCGATAAAGGGCGAGATGTAGGTCGCACCTGCTTTGGCCGCCAACAACGCCTGATTGGCCGAGAAACAGAGTGTCACATTGGTTTTGAAACCATCCGAGGTCAGCGCCTTGCAGGCTTTGAGTCCGTCCATGGTCAGCGGGAGTTTGATGCAGATGTTTTCTGCGATCTCGGCCAGTTTGCGACCTTCGGCGATCATGGCCTCGGTTTCCAGAGCCACAACTTCGGCCGAAACCGGACCGTCAACCATGTCACAGATCTCTTTCGTGACTTCCAGGATGTCACGGCCAGATTTCAGGATCAGCGACGGATTGGTGGTGACACCGTCGACAAGACCGGTATCGTTCAGCTCGGCGATGGCCTCTACATCTGCAGAGTCGACAAAGAATTTCATTGGGATATCCCTATGGGTTCGAAAAGCGGCTTCGCCTGCTCTCATACAGGAGGGCAGGCGTGCCGAAAACCCCTTGAAGTGCCAATAGGTGTTTGCGCTAACATGAGTATCCCGGATTTCTTCGAAGAAGGCAGCCTTGTCGGCGTACTGACAGCCGAACCACTGGATCGGGTGCTTGATTACAAAGCGCCTGAGGGTGGGTGCTGGATGGGGGCTTATGTGCAGGTGCCACTTGGTCCACGACAAGTGATCGGTGTGGTCTGGGGGGCAGGGCGCGGCGATTGGGATCCGGCTAAGATCAGATCCATCGTCAAGGTACTTGATGTGGCTCCGATGCGCTCAGAGATGAAAGCATTTCTCGAAAAGGTAGGCGCATACACATTGACGCCGATGTCGGCCATGTTGCGGCTGGCCACACGGGCGCCGGGGCTAAGCAACCCGCCATCGATGCGCAAGCTATACCAGCTGGGGCCGGGTGAGCCTGATCGCATGACCGACGCGCGCACACGTGTACTGGCGGTGCTGGAAGAATATGGCGGGCTCAGCTTCACGCTGAAAGAGCTCTCCGAGATGGCCGGAACATCCTCGTCAGTCATTAAGGGGTTGGTCAAACAGGACGCCGTGCTGGAGGTCGATACGCCACGCGACGCGCCCTATTTGCCACTGGATCCGTCGCTTCCGAGCAAGGAATTGACCGAGGCGCAGTCGTCGGCGGCCTGCCAGATTTGCAACGGCATCAGTGAGGGACGATATGGCACAACGCTGCTCAAAGGCGTGACCGGGTCAGGCAAAACCGAGGTCTATCTTGAGGCCGTCGCCGAATGCCTTCGAAACGGGCGGCAAGCCCTCGTGCTTTTACCCGAAATTGCCCTGACTTCTGAGTTTCTGACCCGTGTCAAACAGCGTTTCGGCGCCGACCCTGCCGAATGGCATTCCGGCGTGACCATGACCGAGCGGCGGCGTTGCTGGCGCATGGTGGGACAGGGCGCGGCGCAACTGGTGGTTGGCGCGCGCTCAGCGCTTTACCTGCCCTATCGTGATTTGGGCCTGATCGTCGTCGACGAGGAACATGACACTTCCTACAAGCAAGAGGATGGCGCGCTATACAATGCCCGCGATATGGCGGTGCTGCGCGCCTCGCTGAACGATGCGCAGGTGGTGTTGGCCTCGGCTACGCCGTCTTTGGAAAGCTGGGTCAATGCCGAGAATGGCAAATACAGCCGGATTGATCTGACGGATCGCTTTGGCCCCGCCGTGATGCCCGATATGCGCGCGATAGATATGCGGGTAGAGGATTTGCCGGGCAGCCGGTGGGTGTCTCCCTCACTGGTCGGTGCAGTGCGAACGCGGCTAGAAAAGGGAGAACAATCGCTCCTTTTCCTCAACCGCCGTGGCTATGCGCCCGTTACGATTTGCCGGGCCTGTGGTGAACAGGTTGGCTGTGACCACTGCGATGCGCGGATGGTCGAACACCGGTTTCAAAAGCGGCTGATGTGCCATCAATGCGGAGAGACCAAGCCAATGCCCGTGGCCTGCCCCTCCTGCAAGGTTGAAGGGAAAATGGCAGCAGTTGGTCCCGGGGTGGAACGTTTGGCCGAAGAGGCCACTGCGCTTTTCCCGGAGGCCAATATCGCTGTGCTGTCCTCTGACCTATTTGGCTCTGCCCGCGCGCTCAAAGCCAAAATAGCCGAGATCGCCAGTGGAGAGACGGATATCATCATTGGCACGCAGCTTGTGGCCAAAGGCCATAACTTTCCACGCCTGACTTTGGTGGGCGTAATCGATGCCGATCTTGGGCTGCAGGGATCGGATTTGCGCGCGGCTGAGCGCACTTTCCAGTTGATGCGTCAGGTTGCAGGTCGCGCGGGGCGAGCCGAGACTGCTGGCACGGCCCTCATGCAGACCTTTCAGCCAGAACATCCCGTGATCCGGGCGATCCTCTCAGGCGATGAAGAGGGGTTCTGGCAGGCCGAGGCGCGAGAGCGCGAAATCACGGGAATGCCGCCTTTTGGGCGATTGGCGGGCATTGTCATTTCCTCACCCGATGCCGCGGCTGCCTTTGATCTTGGTATGCACCTGTCCCGGTCGGATGGTCCTATTCGTGCAACGGGTGGGACCGTCTATGGGCCCGCACCAGCGCCGATAGCCCGCGTTCGCGGTCGCCACCGTGTCCGCCTCCTGGTCAAAGCCCCGAAAGGCGCCCCGATTCAGGCGGCGGTCTCCTCCTGGCTCGAGGGTTTGAAATTGCCAAATAACCTGAGAATTTCGGTCGATATTGATCCGCAAAGCTTTTACTAGGCTGCGTTTCCCTTTTTAGAATTGCCCACAAAATGCGAAAGTTGTCCGGCGTAGCGTCGGCATCCAAACGTGCAATCGGGCACGCGCGCCATTGCGCGGTTTTCAACCGGCGCGCCTGCGGCTACAAGCGCCGGGATTGTTGTCGTCAGAAAGGTTCAGGGACCATGACCCAGATCCAACCGCAGCCCGGAATTCTGGATATCGCGCTTTATAAAGGCGGGGCGTCCAAAATCGACGGTCAGGACACCGTGCTCAAGCTTAGCTCGAACGAAAACCCCGTCGGACCCAGCCCGAAAGCTATCGAAGCTATGGCTGCCGAGGCCGCCGCGATGCATCGCTACCCATCCACAGACCACGCCGAGTTGCGAGGCTCGATTGGAGAAATTCACGGGTTGAATCCCGACAGGATCATCTGCGGCGTCGGTTCGGATGAGATCATTACGTTTCTATGTCAGGCCTATGCCGGTCCCGGAGATGAGGTGCTATATACCGAGCACGGGTTTGGCATGTACAAAATCTCGGCCCTCTCAGTTGGCGCGACGCCGGTTGTCGCGGCAGAGCGAAACCGTGTGGTTGATGTTGATCTCATTCTTGAGAAAGTGACTGACAAAACCCGCCTGGTTTTCTTTGCGAACCCGGCCAATCCCACGGGCACCATGATCGACATGGATGAAGTCGCGCGATTGGCAGATGGCCTGCCGGAAAGCTGCCTGCTGATCCTTGATGGCGCATATGCTGAATTTGTCGATGGGTTTGACGGGGGAGCCTCGCTGGTTGATACGCGCGAGAACGTCGTGATGACCCGCACCTTTTCCAAGATCTATGGGCTTGGCGGATTGCGTGTTGGTTGGGGATACGCACAGCGACCGATCATCGACGTTCTCAATCGTATTCGCGGGCCCTTCAATCTATCGAATATGGCACTGGCGGGGGCTACGGCCGCTGTTCGGGACCAGGAATTTGTCGAGGAATGCCGCCGCATAAACGCGGACGAACGTGCGCGATTGGCTGGCGGACTGGCGCAAATGGGGTATCCCTCGGATGAAAGCCACACCAATTTCATTCTTGTGAGATTTGCCGATGAAGCGACGGCGCTGGCTGCGGACGCACACTTGAAGGCGAGCGGAATTATCCCACGTCTTGTTGCGGGTTATGGCTTTCCCAACGCTTTGCGGATTACAGTGGGCACCAAACCTGACGTGACCCTGGTGTTGGATGTCATGTCGCGCTTTGAGGCGAAGTAAATGGGCGTGATCTACAAGAAAGTTGCCTTGATTGGCCTGGGCCTGATTGCAGGATCTATGGCCCATGCGATGCGCCGTGGCGGGCTTGCTGGCGAAATTGTTGGGTATGCCCGCTCACAGGAGACCCGTGATACCGCGCGCGAAATCGGATTATGCGATCATGTTGCCGATAGCGCAGCCGCTGCGGTTGTGGGGGCCGATCTTGTGGTCTTGGCGGTACCTGTTGGCGCGATGGCGACCGTCGCCGCCGAAATCGCACCGGCATTGGCCCAGGGTGCCACAGTCACTGATGTGGGCAGTGTGAAAGCCGAAGTCATTGCCGCCGTCGCGCCGCATCTGCCAGACCATGTGCATTTTGTGCCCGGGCACCCGCTGGCCGGGACCGAACATTCCGGTCCGCGTTCTGGCTTTGCAGAGCTGTTCGAAGGCAAATACACACTTCTGACACCTGTAGATGGAACCGCGCCCGAGGCGGTCGCCAAATTGCGGGCCATGTGGCAAGGCTTTGGCGCGCTCATCGAGGAAATGGATGCCGAACATCATGACCTGGTTTTGGCGGTCACGTCACACACACCCCACCTGATCGCCTACACGATGGTAGGCGTTGCAGACCACTTGCGCCGGGTAACAGAAAGCGAAGTCATCAAGTATTCCGCCGCTGGTTTTCGGGATTTCACCCGCATTGCGGCCTCAGATCCGACCATGTGGCGGGATGTGTTTCTGTCCAACAAAGAGGCGACCCTGGATATTCTGGGGCGTTTCACGGAAGAATTGTTTGTTCTGCAACGCGCAATTCGCATGGGCGACGGGGATGCGTTGTTTGAGTATTTCACCAAGACCCGCGCCATTCGTCGGGGCATTATCGAGGCCGGTCAGGATACCGACGCTCCGGATTTTGGCCGCGTCGCAGCAAAGCGCGAGGACGGTGCCGAATGAGGCGGGGGCGCTTAGCCCTCTTGTTGAGTGTCGGCCTTGCCTTGCCGGTTTTTGCGGAAGCACCAGTAAGTTCGCTGCGACCCTTGGCCCGCCCCTTGCCCGCCCCGCAAAGCCCGGCCGATACTGTCATTGCGCCCTCTGGCCCGGTCGTCGTAACAATCCGAGCAACTGAACTTGCGCCAAACGTCTCGCGGCGTCCGCCGCCGCGTCCGGGCCCGCTGCATCAGACCACTCCAATTCCAGAGGCTCCAGTTGTGGCCAGCCTGCCGGATGAGGAAGAAAACGCGCCACGCCCGCCGCAAGGGCTGTTGGCTTTGCTCGGCGGGGGCAACCGGCGCAACCAGCCGGGCGTCACCGCTGTGTCGCAATCCTTGCGCCCGCTGTTTCGCCCAGATGGATTGGCGGAACGTGTCCGCACGGCGGCGATCCGAAATACCCCGTCATCCGTTGCGCAGCCCGGCCAGCGCGGCGCTCTTTGCGGGGATCGAGGCATTATTGGGGATCGCCTGACACCAATCACCGGTCGGATCAATGGTTGCGGGATATCCA
Source organism: uncultured Nioella sp. (assembly GCA_947495575.1). Taxonomy (GTDB): domain Bacteria; phylum Pseudomonadota; class Alphaproteobacteria; order Rhodobacterales; family Rhodobacteraceae; genus CANLZL01. The sequence continues at coordinate 36,835 of CANLZL010000004.1, forward strand.
GCCCCATTCGCGTGCGTGAGATCGACGGGATCACGCTGAGTTCCCCGGCAACAATCAACTGCGACACGGCGCAGGCCGTGCAGGAGTGGCTTGAAGAAACGGTAATCCCAGAAGTTGGAAATCGCGGAGGAGGGGTCGCCAGTCTGCGGGTTGTCGCCTCTTACTCCTGCCGGACAAGAAACAGTCAGCCAGGGGCACGCCTGTCCGAACATGCTTTGGGGAACGCCATCGATATCGCTGGAATTGGATTGGTGAATGGCTCAGAAATCTCTGTACTGAGGGATTGGGGTCAGGGACGTGAGGGACGTATTCTGCGCAACCTGCACCAAGGCGCGTGCGGAACTTTCGGCACTGTTCTTGGACCTGAATCGGACAGGTTTCACCGAGACCACTTTCACTTCGACGTCGCCGCCTATCGCAGCGGAGCCTATTGTCGTTAGCGCAAGATGAAAACCGGGGCGGGCCCAAGCGGGATCGGGCCGAGGTAGACCTGACCGTCTTCAAAGCCAAGAGTGGTGTCGATGTCTTCCGGGCGCCCGCTTAGGCCGGCGATCAGAGACAGGCCAGTTTCGAGCGTTCCGCGAAAAGCCTCGGGTATGGCGCCTGCATTGACACCAAGGGCCACCATATCGCGCCAGTTCTGGGCCCGGACAGTCATTTCGCCGGTTGGAATGCCATTGGCATCAACATCCAGATCACCTGATGCGCGCAATGCAAGATCGCCCCAGGTTGCGTTGAGTTCGGCCAGTTCGATGCGGGTGATCGCGGGGCGGGATTGTTCCAAGGCGCTTAGGTCCCAATCGCGCGCAAATCCCATGACGCCATTGATTGTGAAGGTCTCAATGCGCTCAGGCAAAACACCGGCGGGGTCCAGCATGCGCAAAACATCACCCGCAGGTGTATACCCGGTAGCCCTCAGATCGATCTCATAACGGGCTGCATCACCTTCTTCTCTGGTTATGATCGCATTCGCAGCTTCGACTTCGCTGCTCCATCCGAAATCGCTGCGCACTATCAGGCTCTGAATGGTCGCTTCCGCGCTGTCGATGGCGAAATTTGCACCCGGCTGCACTTGTAGCCTTGCTTCTGTTTTCATGGACTGCAGGTCAAGCGTTTCAAACGGCGTCGCCAATTGATGCGCTTCTGGCCAGGTCGCAGTCACGTTGTGCGGTTGATAGCTGGGTTGAGCGATATGGAACACCGGCGCTTGCCATGCCCAGCCCGTAAATGGGTCGGCAAGGTCCAACCCCGTGATCTCAGTATTAAAACGGACCGGATAACCGGTGGTTGCGATGTTGTCATACGCCACAACCCAACCAGCAGCCTCTTGTTGGGTCAGCCATGCGCCAATCACACGCTCGGTCGCCAATGACCCCAATAGCCAGACAACCGACCATATCGTTGCCATGATCCCGATGACCCAGGCCCAGATTTTCATCGCCGCGATTCCCCTGTTTCCTTGCCCGCACGCTCTGCATATACGGGGAGGAACACAAGAGGCCAGCAATGTTGATCGAAAACGGATTTTGGGTATTTGGATACGGGTCCCTGATGTGGAACCCCGGATTTGAAGTTGCCGAGCGCAAAGTAGCGCGTCTGCCGGGCTGGCACCGGTCCTTTTGCATGTCGTCAATTCACCATCGTGGAACCGTAAAAAGCCCCGGTTTGGTGCTTGCCCTTGATGCCTCTGATCATGCCCATTGCGATGGGGTCGCCTTCCGCGTCGATGCCGCGCACGCGCCCAAAACCATCGACCTTTTGCGCGAACGTGAGTTGATCTCCTCGGCCTATTTGGAGGAAGTGCATGAAATCGAGTTTCGTGATGGCGGGCGCGATGAGGCCGTGACTTATGTGATCGATCGACATCACGAGCAATATGTGGCCGGAATGGCGTTGGAAGATCAGGCGCAGATCATTGCTCGCGCCGTTGGCGGACGTGGTCCAAACGATGAATACCTCTATAACACGGCGTCCCACCTGGCCGAGCTTGGGCTGGCCGATGTAGAGATGGATTGGCTGGTTGCCCGCGTGCGTGAATTGAAATCACAGTGATTGCGCGGAAAACTTGGCAGACCCCACTAAGACAGGTAGGGTGCCAATCAAAGAAACGGCAGGCATGAACCGGTGACGAGCAGAGCAGACGCGCCTCGATTTACGCAACCTATCCGTCAGATCGCAATCATGTTGATGGTTTGCGCGCTGGTGGCTTTTGGCACGTTTTTTGTTTTTCCAAGCGTTGCACCCGTTTTCCTTGCCAATACATTCCTGAACGGAACCATTTTCCTTGTCTTTATCGCCGGCGTTCTGGCGTGTTTCTGGCAGGTGGTTCAGCTCTTTTCATCCATTTCCTGGATCGAAGAGATCGCCTCTGGTGCTGAAGATACCGGCATCAAGCCGCCGCGCCTGCTGGCAGCGTTGACCGGGATATTCCAGGCACGCGGATCGCGCCTGCAACTGACGTCTGCATCATCGCGATCGGTGTTAGACAGCGTCGGCGCGCGGATGGAAGAGGCGCGTGACATCACGCGCTATATCACCAACCTACTGATTTTCTTAGGACTATTGGGCACTTTCTACGGTCTGGCCGTGACAGTTCCCGCCGTTGTCGAGACCATCCGGTCCCTGCAACCTTCGGCAGATGAAAGCGGAATCGAAGTCTTTTCTCGCCTGATGGGCGGCTTGGAAGAGCAATTGGGCGGCATGGGCACGGCCTTTGCGTCATCGCTTCTGGGGCTTGCCGGATCGCTGGTTGTGGGGCTGCTGGAGCTCTTCGCCGGGCATGGGCAAAACCGTTTCTACCGGGAAATGGAGGAATGGCTGTCGACGATCACGCGCGTAAGCTTTTCTTCTGGCGACGGAGAGGGTGGCGGCGTCGATAAGGCAGCAATTGCCACGGTTCTGGACCATATGGTCGATCAAATGGATACGCTGCAAAGCCTTTTCTCGCAGTCAGAAGCCCGTCATGCCGAAACTGAAAACCGGATGGGCGAGATTGCAGATGTGCTTGATAATCTTGCAGAACGGTTAGGGCCTGGGCAGGTCGGGGCGACCGAACGCTTGGCCGCGGCACAGGAACGGCTATCTGAAGTTCTTTCTGCGACCACTGGTGAAAGCGGGATCGATGCCGAAAGCCGAATGAGATTACGCTCGATCGACGTTCAGCTGTTGAAGATCTTTGAGGAAATCGGGGCCTCACGTCAGGACGAGGTCGGCGCGCTGAGACAGGATCTGGGCGAGTTGACGGCGGCACTTCGGGAATTGACCCGCACCGCGTCGCAACCGCGCCCGGCGCCGCGTAGGCCTGTGCGTAACCGGCCGGGCAATCCGGGCGGACCTGAGGGCGACGGACCGCCGCAAGAGGGCTGATCCATGGCCTTTCACCGCCGCGCCAATAACCGATTTACCGCCTCGATCTGGCCGGGCTTCGTGGATGCCATTACCGCGATGTTGATGGTGATGATCTTCGTTTTGACGATCTTCATGATCGTGCAATTCGTGTTGTCAGAAACCATCAACAATCAAGATGATGAACTTAATGAGCTAAATGCGCAGCTCAACCAATTGGCGACAACGCTCGGGTTGGAACAAAGCCGTGCTGCCGCGTTGGAGCAGCGGGTGGCCACACTTGGTGGGGCATTGTCTGAGACCGAAGCGGAGTTGGAGCTGCAAAACGCCCTTGTTGCGGCGCTCACGGCCCAATCCGAAGATCAGGCGGTGCGGATTGCAGATTTCGAGGCACAGGTGGCATCCCTTATAGCTGCCAATTCGGATTTATCAGCGGAACGTGACGCGGCGCAGGCTGAGATTGAAACCCGGATTTCTGAGGCCGAAGCCCTGCAACTGGCGCTTGCGACCGCCCGGGATGAAATTGACGAAGCTGCAGAAGCGGCGCGATTGGCGGCGGCACAACGCGAGGTGCTGGACGCGTTAATCGCAGATTTGCAGAGCGAGGCCGAGGATCAGGCAGCCAGTTTGGCATCCGCGCTGGCCGCGCTGCAAGCGCAGGAAGAAACCTCTGCCAGTTTAGAAACCGACCTTGCCACCGCACTTGCCGCGCTTGGGGAGGCAGAGGGCGTTTCAGAGGATCTGCGTGATCGCATTTCAGTTCTTGAAGGGGAATTAAACAGCGAAGAAGCGGCGCGTTTGGCAGAAGCGGCGGCGGCACAGGCCCTTCGCGAGCGTCTGGAAAACACCGAGGCTCAGCTGAGCGATCAAGAGGCTGCACGTCTGGCCGAAGCCGCAGCAGCGGCCGCGCTGCGGGCCCGCTTGGAAGAGGCGGATGCTGAGCTTACCGCCATGGCCTTGGCATTGGAAGAACGCCGTCGCGAAGCAGAAGACACCCTGACATTGCTGGCCGCGGCCGATCAGGCGCGTGAGGATTTCGCGGCGCGCCTGGCGGCAGCCATCGCGCTTAATGAGGCGTCGGATGCCGAAATATCGGACTTGCAGGTTCAATTGCAGGCCGCCACAGAAGAAGCGAGCCAGCTGTCGGATTTGGAGGCGCAACTGGTCTTGGCCTTGGCGGCCCGTGCACAGGACGCAGCCGCCCTTGCCAATCGAAATGCAGAGTTGGACGCGGTGCGCGAAGCTTTGGTCGGGGCCGAAGCGCTTGCCAGCGGACGGGCCTCTGAAATGAGCGTGCTGGAGGCAGAATTGGCCCGGGCCCTGGCGCGCCTGACGCAAGCCGAGACTGAAAATGCGGCGCGCATTGCAGGGCTGGAAAACGAGCTTGCTGAAGCCGAAGCCGCGATGATCGCAACCACTGCTGAGGCCGAAGCCGCGCAAAACTCTCTGACTGTCCTAGAGGCAGAACTGGCCGCAGCCCTTGCCCGGGCGCAGGATCAAGAAGACAGGGACGCGGAACGCATTGGCGGGATGCAAGAACAATTGGGGTTGGCACAAGCGCAAACAGCCGCTGCCGTGGAGGCGCTGATTGCCAACCAATCGGCTTTGACATCTTTGGAGGCGGAACTGGCGCAGGCCTTGCTGGATCTTGCAACCGCTGAGCGTGAAGCGGCCGATCGCATCGCACAGTTGCAGAGTGAACTTGAAGCCGCAGAAACAGCCCGAGAAAACAATGCACAGGAAACCGGGATTGCCCTAAGCGCACTGGAAGCAGAGCTGGCGGCAGCCCTTACCGCGCAGGCGCTTGCCCAGGCAGAACTGTCTGAGTTGAGCGACGCAGAAGAACGTGCGGCCCTGTTGGCGCAGGCAAATCTTGAGTTGGAACGAAACGCCGAGGCGGCCTCGGCCGACAGTCAGCGGGAAATCGCGCTCTTAAACCAGCAGGTGACAGCATTGCGGACGCAACTGGCGGAGTTGCAAGGATTGCTGAATGCGTCTCAGGCGGCAGATGCGGCCGCGCAGGTGCAGGTTGAAACCCTTGGTGCCGATCTGAATGCAGCGCTGGCCCGTTTGGCGTCCGAAGAAAGCGCCCGGGCCGAAGCAGAGGCCGAAGCGCGCCGTTTGGCCGAAGCCGAAGCAGAACGGCAGCGGGCGGAAGCCGAAGAACTGGAGAGCTATAGATCAGAGTTTTTTGGTCGCCTGCGGGAATTGTTGGAAGGGCGTGACGGCGTTCAGATCGTCGGAGACAGGTTCATATTCTCGTCAGAGGTTTTGTTTGAAACGGGGTCTGCGGATCTGGCGGATGAAGGACGCCTACAAATCGCCAATGTTGCATCGCTTCTCCAGGAAGTAGCGGATGATATCCCTGACACAATTGACTGGATAATTCGCGTCGACGGGCACACCGATGACGTGCAGATCCGCCCCGGAGCAGAGTTCGCCAATAATTGGGAGTTGAGCCAGGCGCGAGCGCTGTCTGTCGTGCTTTATATGAGCGAAGAATTGGGGATTGAGCCGTTTCGCCTGGCTGCAACCGGATTTGGCGAATACCGCCCGATCAACCCGGCGGATACGGATGAAGCCCGTGCACAAAACCGTCGGATCGAGTTGAAACTGACCGAGCGGTGAGTAATTCGGCGGCGTCACAGCGCTTTCGCGCGCTGACCGTCGCGGGGGGATGCTCGCCCCGCACCCCTCTGGGGTTTCTTCACAAAGAAGAAGGGACTTTAGTCTTTCGCGGGTGGTGAAATATCGACGCCAAACCACGTAAATTCGGTTTTGCTGGAATTGACCCAGCCGTGATTTGCATTTGGTGGGAAGAGGATGAGGTCTCCTGCGGCAAATGCGATGCGATCAACCTCTGCATCCTCAGAATTGTGGAGCGTCAGGTACCCTTCTCCGGATAGAACATACATAGCGTAATCTTTTGGGCCCGCATGTGGCGGTACCGTTGCGCCCGGCGCCACTGTTCCGCGGGCAAAGCTCATACCGAAATCGGCGCGGTCTGCCAAAATGGCGTAGTCTATTTGTAGCCCCTCTATTGGCTCTGCTGTTGCAGCGGGACGTGACGTGCAGGTCAGGCTTTCGCCTCTGATCTCGGGGGTCAGGATATTTCCGGCCATGAGGACCTCTCCTCTTTCAAGTGTTATATATAAAAATAGCTTTTAAATTTGAAAAATAGCAAGGTGAAAAAAAAACGCCCCTGATGCAAAAGCATGGGGCGTTTTCGATTATCTTCGGAAGGCGCCGTCAGTCAGCTGTTAGTAGCGGCGGTTTCTTGCGGCTGCTGATTTGGCGGCTATCGGGCTCTTCGATCCGCAAGTCGATTTCACCCTCTTTCACACCAACCTGAACGTTGCCGCCTTTAGCCAATTTGCCAAAAAGCAATTCCTCAGCCAATGGCTTCTTGATGAATTCCTGAATGACCCGCCCAAGTGGGCGCGCGCCCATCTTGTCGTCATAGCCTTTATCGGCCAGCCATTCGGCGGCGGGGCGCGTCAACTCGATGGTGACATTGCGATCCATCAGCTGCGCTTCCAGTTGCAGAACGAATTTCTCAACCACTTGCAAAATGACCTCTTTCGGCAGCGCGCCGAAGCTGATCACGGCATCCAGACGGTTGCGAAACTCTGGCGTGAACGTACGCTCGATCGCGGCTGTGTCTTCGCCCTCGCGGCGATCCCGCCCAAAGCCAATTGCGGCCTTGGCCTGTTCTGCCGCCCCTGCATTTGATGTCATGATCAAGATGACATTACGGAAATCGACCGAGCGGCCATTATGGTCCGTCAATGTGCCGTGATCCATCACCTGCAACAGGATGTTGAATACGTCCGGGTGGGCCTTTTCGATTTCATCGAGCAGCAACACACAATGCGGATGCTGATCGATGCCATCTGTCAACTGCCCGCCCTGATCGAACCCGACATACCCCGGAGGAGCACCGATTAGCCGCGAAACGGCATGTTTCTCCATGTATTCCGACATATCGAACCGCAGCAATTCTACACCGAGGGTTGAGGCCAGTTGTTTGGCCACCTCGGTTTTGCCGACACCGGTTGGACCGGCGAAGAGGTAATTGCCGATGGGCTTTTCAGGCTCGCGCAGGCCAGCGCGAGCCAGCTTGATTGCCGAAGAAAGCGCCTCGATGGCATTGTCCTGACCGAAGACCACGCGCTTCAATGAAACCTCAAGATCCTTCAAAACCGCGGCATCGTCTTTAGAGACGTTTTTGGGCGGAATGCGGGCGATCTTAGCAACAACCGCCTCGATTTCTTTCGCGCCGATGGTCTTACGGCGTTTGCTTTCGGCGACGAGATGTTGGGCGGCACCCGCTTCGTCAATCACGTCAATCGCCTTATCGGGCAGTTTGCGGTCATTGATATAGCGAGCAGCCAGATCAACGGCGGATTTGATCGCGTCATTGGTGTATTTGATGTCGTGATGTTCCTCGAAATAGGGCTTGAGGCCCTTGAGGATCTTGATCGCGTCTGGGATCGACGGCTCATTCACATCAATTTTCTGGAACCTGCGGCTGAGCGCGCGGTCCTTTTCGAAATGTTGACGGAATTCTTTGTAAGTGGTCGAACCCATGCAACGCAGTTTGCCGCCTTGGAGGGCGGGCTTGAGCAGGTTAGAGGCGTCCATCGCGCCGCCGGATGTTGCGCCGGCACCAATCACAGTGTGGATCTCGTCGATGAAGAGTACCGCATCGGGGTGATCTTCCAATTCGGTCACCACAGCCTTCAACCGTTCTTCGAAATCGCCGCGATAGCGGGTGCCCGCCAAAAGTGCGCCCATATCGAGAGAATAGATCGTGGCGCCGCTGAGAACTTCAGGTGTTTCGCCATCGACGATTTTCTTGGCCAAACCCTCAGCAATGGCCGTTTTGCCAACGCCGGGATCGCCCACCAACAGCGGGTTATTCTTGCGACGGCGGCAAAGCACCTGAATACAGCGTTCCACCTCGTGGCTGCGACCGATCAACGGGTCGACTTCGCCCTTCATCGCCTTGGTATTCAAATCGACGCAATACTTTGCCAGCGCCGATTCCTTTTTGTCCCCTTCGGTCGTAGCGTCGGCGCGCACGGCCTCTTCTTCGGGATCGGTTGAGCCGGACACGGTCCGCGATTCCCCGAAAGACGGGTCTTTGGCAACGCCGTGAGCAATGAAGTTTACAGCGTCATAGCGGGTCATATCCTGCTCTTGCAGGAAATAGGCTGCATTGGATTCGCGTTCGGCAAAAATGGCGACCAGAACATTGGCCCCGGTTACTTCACTGCGGCCTGAACTTTGGACGTGGATCGCGGCGCGCTGGATCACGCGTTGGAAGGCAGCGGTCGGGACCGCTTCTGAGCCTTCGATATCGGTTTCCAGAGTCGACAGTTCATCGTCGATGAAGGAGATCAGAGTTTCGCGCAGCTCGTCGATCTCAACGCCACAGGCCTGCATCACTTTCAGGGCGTCGGGCTCGTCCAACAGGGCGAGCAACAGATGTTCAAGAGTTGCAAGTTCGTGACGACGTGCGTTGGCTTGCGCCAGTGCAGCGTGAATGGCCTGCTCAAGGGTGTTCGAAAACGACGGCACTGTTTGTGCTCCTTTCATTGCGCCGGCCCGGCGCGTGTTTCAAAGCGCCTGACCAACAGTGGCCTCATACTCTTAAGGTTCGGTTTTCTTTTCGACAGTTCAAGGCATTTCTCTTCAAATTGCGATAAGTCAGACGTGATCTGCCTGATTTTTATGCATTGTTGCATCCATACCTATATGTCGAATGCCGCAAGGGAAGCGTTCAAAACCGATCTTTTCGGGCCCGAATTTCGGTGAAAACCTCAACGTCCGAGGCATTCTGCATCTTCAATCGGGATTTGATTTCAGGGATATGGGCGCGGAGGAACGGGTTTGTGTTCAATTCTTCGCGTAGGGTTGACGGGACTGTGGGGTGACCGGCTGCGCGGGCCGCGGCTGTCGCCTCAACCCTTGAGATAAGGTCAGGATTGTCTGGTTCAATGGTCATCGCAAATTTCGCGTTGGCGGCAGTATACTCGTGCCCGGAATAAACAGTGGTATCGCGCGGCAGCGCCGCGAGTTTGCCAAGGCTTGCAAACATCTGGTCCGGAGTGCCTTCAAACAATCGCCCGCAGCCAAGCGCCATAAGGCTATCGGCGGTGAAGACCGCATCCGAGTCTGGGAAGTGAAACGCGATATGACCTACGGTATGTCCAGAGACATCCATGAAGTTGCCGACCTCGGCGCCAATCTTTACTGGGTCGCCGGCGGCGAGCGCGTGATCGAGCTGTGGCAGCCGGTGCGCATCTGCGGCGTTTCCCCAAGTTTTGGCTCCGGTTGCGTCCACCAGGGCCGCCACTCCGTCGATGTGGTCCCAGTGATGATGGGTGATCAGGATATCACTCAGCGTCCAACCGCGCCGGAAAAGTTCTGATTCAATTGGGGCCGGGTCTGGCACATCGACAACACCTGTTGCCCCGGTGCTTGGATCGTGCAGAAGGAATGCATAGTTGTCCGACAGGCAGGCAACTGTGACGATTTCCAAAGTCATGGCTTTTTTGTCCTTCCTAGGTAAGCTGCGCCCAGACCGTCGCCCAAAGTAAAGGCCGTTGCAATGCATCTTGATGTGCTGGACCTGCGCCAGTTCTACTATCGGACCCGGCTTGGGCGGATCGCACAGAAATCTGTGCGCGATCAGGTTGTTCGGTTTTGGCCCGAAGCCAAGGGCGAGACAATGGTAGGGTTTGGGTTCGCAGTGCCGTTAATGCGCCCTTACCTGAACGAAGCCGAGCGCGTCATTGGCCTGATGCCAGGGGCGCAAGGTGTGATGCCCTGGCCACCCGGGATGAAAAATGTCTCGGTCCTGTGCCATGAAGCGAACTGGCCGTTGGCGTCTGGCACAGTTGATCGCCTGATCTGCATGCATGGCATCGAAACGTCACAGCAACCATCGGTCGTTCTGGAGGAGTGTCAGCGGGTGTTGGCACCGGGTGGTCGGGCATTGTTCATCGTTCCCAATCGCGGCGGGCTTTGGGCGCGGCGCGATGTAACCCCGTTTGGGTTCGGTCGGCCCTATTCCCTTGGTCAGCTTGAGGCGCAGGTCAAAGAGTTCGGTTTTTCCCCTGAGCGCCACCGGGCCGCCCTTTTTGCCCCGCCCAGTCACGGACGGTTTTGGTTAAAGAGCTCGGAGCTGGTCGAAAAGATGGGTCGCAAACTCAGCAATTATTATGCAGGCGGCGTCATCATGCTGGAAGCAAGCAAACAAACCTACGCGCCGACCCGGCCTGGGCTGGCTGAAAGAGTGCGCCGACCGCTTAGAATCCTCGACTCCGCCCCCCAGCCCGCGACCCGCCAAAAAGGTGAAATTTCGGTATGTGAGACCGGAAATCGTGCATAGAACAGGCTGACTCGCGAGAAATCCACAGAAAAATGCGTCTTTTCTGGCGGCTTCAAAGCGTCGCAGTTCGGTTTTTTGGGCGTAAATCCCTGTAAAATAAATGAAAATAGGGTGCACTCGCTACGCAGCGTAGTTGTTGCAGGTTATAGAACCCTCTGCTACATCCTGCGCGATTTCGATGGACGGGTGAGAGAGAGCCGTCCTGATAAGCGGAACTGCCGGGCATGCCTTTTGCGTGATCCCGGCCACTAAAGCGGAAGGGTGGACGTGTCCGAACCAGCTTCGATCTCAAGCGGCATTGCCTCGCGTTACGCGACAGCAGTGTTTGAACTCGCCTCGGAAGGGAACGCATTGGATGGGCTGGAAGCCGATCTGGGCACGCTGGAAGGGGCGCTGAACGATAGCGCGGACCTTCGCGATCTGATCAATTCTCCCATCTATTCCCGTGATGATATGCAGGCCGGTATTGGCGCAGTTGCCGCAGGTTTGGGCCTGGGCGACACCCTAGCCAATACGCTGCAATTGATGGCTTCCAAGCGCCGCCTTTTTGTTGTGCCCGCGATGCTCAGCACATTGCGCGCGAAGATTGCGGAACACAAAGGCGAAGTAACCGCCGATGTTGTGTCGGCCAAGGCGCTGACCAAGACCCAAGCAGACAAACTTGCCAAGGCCCTGAAAGCGGCAATTGGTAAAGATGTGAACCTGAATGCGACCGTGGATGAGAAAATCATCGGCGGTCTTGTTGTTAAAGTTGGCTCGAAGATGATCGACACCTCGATCCGCTCCAAGCTTAACTCCCTCCAGAACTCCATGAAAGAGGTCGGATAATGACTATCCAAGCAGCCGAGATCTCTGCGATCCTAAAAGAGCAGATCAAAAGCTTTGGCCAAGATGCCGAAGTTGCAGAAGTAGGCCGTGTGCTGTCCGTTGGTGACGGTATTGCGCGCGTTTACGGTCTGGACAATGTCCAAGCCGGTGAGATGGTCGAATTCCCCGGCGGCATCATGGGGATGGCGCTGAACCTCGAAACCGACAACGTCGGTGTGGTTATCTTCGGCTCTGACCGCGACATTAAAGAAGGCGACACTGTTAAGCGTACGAACTCCATCGTGGACGTTCCTGCCGGTGACGCGCTTTTGGGTCGCGTTGTTGACGGTCTGGGCAACCCTCTGGACGGCAAAGGCCCGATCGAGGGTGCCGAGCGTCGGGTTGCTGACTCCAAGGCGCCGGGCATTATCCCGCGTAAATCGGTTCACGAGCCGATGGCAACCGGCCTGAAATCGGTTGACGCGATGATCCCGATTGGTCGTGGCCAGCGTGAGCTGATCATTGGTGACCGTCAGACCGGTAAAACTGCCGTTGCTCTGGATGCGATCCTGAACCAGAAATCCTACAATGATGCCGCTGGCGACGACGAGAGCAAAAAACTCTACTGCGTCTATGTTGCGGTTGGTCAAAAGCGTTCGACCGTTGCTCAGTTGGTGAAGAAGCTGGAAGAAACCGGCGCGATTGAATATTCGATCGTTGTTGCCGCGACCGCATCTGACCCTGCGCCGATGCAGTTCCTTGCACCCTACGCCGCGACCGCGATGGCCGAATACTTCCGTGACAACGGCCGCCACGCTCTGATCGTGTATGATGACCTGTCCAAGCAGGCCGTTTCTTACCGTCAAATGTCGCTGTTGCTGCGTCGTCCGCCCGGACGTGAAGCCTATCCTGGTGACGTTTTCTACCTTCACTCCCGTCTGTTGGAGCGTTCGGCCAAGCTGAACGAAGATCACGGTGCAGGCTCTTTGACCGCACTGCCGATCATTGAAACCCAGGGTGGTGACGTTTCGGCCTTTATTCCGACCAACGTGATCTCGATCACCGACGGCCAGATCTTCCTTGAAACCGAATTGTTCTTCCAGGGTATCCGCCCTGCTGTGAACACCGGTCTTTCAGTTAGCCGTGTTGGTTCGTCGGCACAGACCAAGGCGATGTCCTCCGTTGCGGGGCCGGTGAAACTGTCGCTGGCTCAGTACCGCGAAATGGCGGCCTTTGCTCAGTTTGGTTCTGACCTTGATGCTGCTACTCAGCGTCTCTTGAACCGTGGTTCGCGTCTGACCGAGCTGATGAAACAGCCGCAGTACTCGCCGCTGACCAACGCCGAAATCGTTTGCATCATTTTCGCAGGGACCAATGGTTACCTCGACAATGTCGATATCAAAGACGTTGCCCGCTTTGAGGCTGGCCTTCTGGCGCATCTGCGCGGCAAACACGCTGAGCTGCTGGCCGACATCACCGACAATGACCGCAAGGTTAAAGGTGAGCTGGAAGACAAGGTTAAGGCCGCACTCGACGATTTTGCTGCCGACTTCGCATAAGGGAGACTGGGCATGCCAAGTCTCAAGGACCTAAAAAACAGGATCGAGTCGGTCAAATCGACCCGCAAGATCACCAAGGCGATGCAAATGGTCGCTGCTGCAAAACTGCGCCGTGCGCAGGAAGCGGCAGAGGCCGGGCGTCCCTATGCCGAGCGTATGCTGGCCGTCATGGGCGGTCTGGCTTCCTCGGTTGGCAATTCGGAAGGCGCTCCGCGCCTTCTGGCTGGTACCGGATCCGACCAGACCCACCTGTTGGTGGTGATGACCTCGGAGCGCGGGCTCTGCGGCGGCTTCAACACCACGATCGTACGTCTTGTACGCACGCGGATTGAAGAGCTGCTGGCGGCTGGCAAAACCGTGAAGATTCTGACGGTCGGCAAAAAAGGCCGTGAGCAGTTGAAGCGGGATTACGCGGAACTGATGGTCGCGCATGTCGACCTCACCGAAGTGAAGAATATCGGATACGCGAATGCGTCCGAGATCGCTGCAGATGTTTTGGCCCGCTTTGATGCTGGCGAATACGATGTGGCATCAATCTACTTCAACACTTTCCAATCGGTAATCAGCCAGGTTCCAACCGAAACCCAGATCGTTCCGGCCAAGTTCGATGCGCCCGAGGAGGCCGATGGCGCCTCGACGCTCTACGATTATGAACCGTCGGAAGAAGCCGTTCTCGAAGACTTGCTGCCACGCGGTGTGGCCACGCAGATCTTTTCGGCCCTTCTGGAAAACGCAGCGTCTGAACAAGGCGCACGGATGTCGGCAATGGATAACGCTACGCGCAACGCGGGCGACATGATCGACAAACTGACGATTCAGTACAACCGCTCGCGTCAGGCTGTCATCACCAACGAGCTGATCGAAATCATTTCGGGCGCGGAAGCGCTCTAACGAAACCGGAGACAACACGACATGGCACAAGCAGTCGGAAAAGTTACGCAGGTCATCGGCGCCGTCCTCGACGTGCAGTTCGAAGACCATTTGCCCGAAATTCTGAACGCCCTTGAAACTGAGAACAATGGCAAACGCCTGGTTCTCGAAGTGGCTCAGCACCTCGGTGAAAACACAGTGCGTTGTATCGCTATGGATGCAACCGAAGGCGTCGTTCGCGGCGCAAAAGTGTCCGACCTCGGCGCACCAATTTCGGTTCCCGTGGGCAACGCAACCCTGGGCCGCATCCTGAACGTTATCGGTGAACCCGTGGACGAGCAGGGCCCTGTGGACGCAGAAGAAACCCGCGCCATTCACCAGCCCGCGCCAGAATTCATTGAGCAGTCGACCGAGTCGGAAGTTCTGGAAACCGGCATTAAGGTTATCGACCTTCTCGCGCCTTACGCGAAGGGTGGTAAAATTGGCCTCTTCGGCGGTGCCGGCGTTGGCAAAACCGTTCTCATCATGGAACTGATCAACAACATCGCCAAAGTGCACTCGGGCTTCTCGGTGTTCGCGGGTGTTGGTGAACGGACTCGTGAAGGTAACGACCTTTACCACGAGATGATCGAATCCAACGTTATTAAGCCTGACAACCTATCTGAATCGCAGGTTGCTCTGGTGTATGGCCAGATGAACGAACCTCCCGGAGCGCGTGCACGTGTTGCTCTGACCGGTCTGACTTTGGCCGAACAGTTCCGTGACCAATCCGGTACCGACGTTCTGTTCTTCGTCGACAACATCTTCCGCTTCACACAAGCTGGTTCCGAAGTGTCCGCGCTTCTGGGTCGTATCCCGTCCGCTGTTGGCTACCAGCCGACGCTGGCCACCGACATGGGCGCGATGCAGGAACGCATTACTTCGACGAAATCTGGTTCGATCACCTCGATCCAGGCCGTCTATGTTCCTGCGGATGACCTTACCGACCCCGCACCGGCAACAACCTTTGCCCACCTCGACGCAACGACCGTTCTGTCGCGCGCGATCTCCGAGCTGGGTATTTATCCAGCCGTTGACCCGCTCGACAGCTCGTCGCGTCTGATGGACCCTTCGGTTGTTGGTGAAGAACACTACAACGTGGCCTTCGAGGTTCAGGGTATTCTTCAGCGCTACAAGTCGCTGCAGGACATTATCGCCATTCTCGGCATGGACGAACTCAGTGAAGAAGACAAACTGACCGTTGCCCGTGCACGTAAGATCCAGCGTTTCCTCTCGCAGCCGTTCGATGTTGCGAAGGTCTTCACTGGTTCCGACGGTGTTCAGGTTCCGCTCGAAGACACGATCAAGTCGTTCAAAGCCGTTGTCGCAGGCGAATACGATCACCTGCCCGAAGCAGCCTTCTACATGGTTGGCGGCATCGACGAAGTGATCGCAAAAGCCGAACGCCTGGCAGCCGAAGCAGCCTGATAGGAGGGCCTTATGGCCGATTTGATGCAATTTGATCTCGTGAGCCCTGAGCGGAAGCTTGCTTCCGTCCAGGCGGCCACGGTCCAGATCCCCGGCGCTGACGGGGATTTGACGGCCATGGCCGACCACGCACCGATGATCACCACCCTGCGCCCCGGTGTGCTGACCGTGGAAGGCCCAGAGGGCACCGTGGAATATGTTGTCACTGGCGGTTTTGCAGATGTCGCGGGCCCATCTGTTTCGGTTTTGGCCGAACGGGCGATGCCCAAAGCAGAGGTGACTGGTGAAGTTCTGGCCGAACTGATCGCTGAGGCAGAAGCCAAGCGTGATGCGGCTACGGATACAGCTGTTGATGTCGCTGCCAAATTGGTGGCCGATCTCAACGCATTGCGTGACGCCTTGGGTGCGGCCTGAAGCGGCTAGCATCTGCATAGACAAGTTTTGCGCCGCGCTGGTTTTTCCGGCGCGGCGCTTTTTTTGTTCCGCTTTTGGCGTGTATTTTCCCAAATAAAACCGTAATCACATTGATTATGGGGCATTCGGGTAGCAAGCGAAGACCAAATGAAAAGAATTCAGAACAACCTCGTTGGTATTGATCAAGGCAGTCAGGTTCTCTTTGAAGACTATGAAACCGGCGGCGAAATGTGGACAGGCAAGGGTGACCGTCAGGTTATGTTTCCTGTTCGTTTTGGCAAACCATTTAAGACGCCACCATTGGTGCATGTCTCGATGTCGATGATCGACATGGGAAACGAGGCCTATATGCGCCTTGATTTGCGTGCAGCGAATATCAGGCGCCAAGGGTTCGAGTTGGTTTTCAACACTTGGGAAGACAGTAAAGTTGCCCGAATCCGTGCAGATTGGATGGCAATTGGCGAACTGCCCTATGAGGATGATTGGGATCTTTATTGAAGTCCAAAAAAGGGGCGACCAGTCTGGCCGCCCCACTGAAGTTATTCCGTCAACAGTCGCGACCCATGTGGGTTGTCGATAACCATCCGCCAGCTGCCATCGGACTGGCGCCGTAGGACGGCGACAGACAGGCCGGATTGTTGCATTGCTGTGCCGTCAGGCAACGTGGCCTGCATCGACCAAGGGGCGATATGCATGGCGGTATCGCCAGCAACAATCACTTCATGACCGCCATAGGTAAACTCAGGCGACATACTGGCCATCTGAGTGAACATCGCCGTCAAGGTTTCCGTGTCACTTACGGGGGCTTCCGGCTCAAATACTACCACAGCGCCGGGTTCATAGCTGTCCATCACGCGCCCAATGTCGGCGGCTTGGAAGGCGCTGGTCATGCCTTGAATGGCATTCAGCACCGCGGTTTCAGTTGCAGTCATTTCTTCTCCTCTCAGGGGTGTTGTGGCCAATAAGCCAAGGCATAGCGCGGCCATGCGCGCGGAAACGCGTTTCATAAAATTTCCTTTCAAGTCAGTGGGGTAGGGTGAAGTTGTTTAGCCGGACGGGACCACGATCTGCATTATTTGCGTAACCAGATCCTTAGGGGCGGGCAGGGGGCCGGTCGCGCGTTGAAGCTTTAACGTGGCCAGCTCGGACTGCACCTTTGCGGCGTCGGCTTTGACTTCATCATAATTCGGTGCAGCCCCAAATTCGGGATCCGGCCCGACACGGCCAAGTTCAATTGCTGCGGGCAGCCGGCGGGGGCAACGGCAAGGCGCATCAGCGGAAACAAGGCCACAAGACCGCGCTGTAAATGCCTCAACTTCCTTACGCGCGCGCGCCAATCTTTGGCGATATGTCGCCTTTTCGATTTCAAGGATTTCAGCAGCCTCAGCATGATCCATCTCAAGAATATCGCCCAGAACGTATGCGACGCGAGCAGGGGCCTTGAGACAGACGAGCATTGCCATTGTGCAGCGAATACGCAGGTCATTCAGCATCACATGATCTTCGGGCGCAGCCTGTGCATCATCGACGAGCCCGGAATTGAGGTCATCCTCAAATATATCAAATGTAAGCGGAGGAAGTCGCGACAGCACGGATTGCGCGGTCAGCAGATAGTTGGTCGCTACACGGTAAGCCCAAGTTTCAAATTTCGCTTCGCCGCGAAAAGCGGCCAGTCGGGTCACAATCCGGATCAGGATTTCCTGCGTGGCATCTTTTGCATGTTCGGGGTCGGCCAGCATCCGCAGCGCTAGCCGGTGAACCCGATCCTGCATAGCGCGAATGATCTCTTCCAGCGCGGCGGCATTGCCGTCGCGGGCTAGTGAAACGGTTTCGGAAGATATTTCGGCCACGGGTCATCCCTCAATTCTGCGGTTCTATTTATTTAGACACGCAGGTGAAGGGATGTGTGACAAAGTTTTTTCGTCGCGGGGAAAAGAAACGGTCCCCGCGATCTTGGGTCTAACCTAGTGGACCGTCAGGCAGCTGCAATCGGCGTCATGGCTCACCTTTTGCGAGACGCTTCCCAAAATGGCGCTGGTCAACCGTCCCAGTCCGCGGCGGCCCATGACAACCAAATCGGCGTCAGTCAGTTTCAGGGTTCGCAGAATGTCTTCTGCCGGATCGTCAAAACCAATGGTTGAGTCCACAGAGGTGCAGCCCATTTCCTTCGCGTCAGCCATCGCCTTGTCGACCACTTTATGTCCGGCCTCTTCAATGATGGCGCGGTTGGGCTTTATTTCGATCGCGGCTGAGCCGACGGCATGCCCGACAGTCTCCAATTGGGGGGAGTGCACCAGGTGAAGGCTGGAGCCATAATGATTGGCGAGATCACAGGCCACCTTCAACGCGTGGTTACTGGGCTCAGATCCATCTACGGCGACGACAATATTCTCGAACATCACACTCTCCCTATGTTGTTAAAACAAACGGAGTGTATCAGTACCTGACAATTTTACCTTGATTTGGGTCAATGCACTCAGACGCCGGAATACATGCCCTCGTAGATCGGCGCGAGCGTCTCATCCTGGAATAGCGATGAGACCGACGTGCCGGACCAAGTGTTGAGGATGGCCTGCGCGAACATCGGTGCGGTCGGCACGATCCGGATATTCTGGGCCGCTTTGGTCGCCTGAGTGGCCTCAATTGAATCCGTGATGACGAGTGATTTCATGACTGAACTCGTGACACGTTCGATGGCGGGGCCGGACAGGACGCCGTGGGTGATATAAGAATGCACCTCTGTAGCGCCATGCTCCATCAAAACTTCAGCTGCCTTGCACAAGGTTCCAGCGGTGTCGCAAATGTCATCGACGATGATGCATTTCTTGCCCTTCACGTCTCCGATCACTGTCATCTCGGCCACTTCACCTGCTTTTTCGCGACGCTTGTCTACGATGGAAAGGGGGGCGCCGACGCGTTTGGCAAGTTCCCGGGCCCGGCCGACACCACCAACATCCGGCGAAATGACCATGACGTCATCCATCTGGTCTTTGAAGTGATGCAGGATATCGAGTGCGAAAACCGGCGCGGCATAAAGGTTATCGACGGGAATGTTGAAGAAGCCCTGAATCTGCGTGGCGTGCAGGTCCATGGTCAATACCCGCTCTACTCCTGCGCCCACCAGCATATCGGCCACCAGCTTGGCCGAAATCGGTGTCCGGGCCTTGGTACGGCGATCCTGACGGGCATAGCCGAAATATGGGATCACGGCCGTGATACGAGCAGCCGAAGACCGGCGTAGGGCATCGGCCATAATCAGCAGTTCCATCAGGTTGTCATTGGCCGGGTTCGAGGTGGACTGGATGATGAACATGTCCTCGCCGCGGACATTTTCATAAACCTCGACAAAGATCTCTTGATCGTTGAAGCGTTCGACGCGGGCGTCAACCAGCCCCATTCCGATGCCTCTGTGCAATGTCATGCGGCGGGCAATTGCCTCTGCCAATGGGCGGTTCGCGTTCCCGGAAATTAGTTTCGGGTCAGTGGCGGGCATGGCAGCAATCCCTCAAGAATCTATGTCGTAGAGCGTTGACACCCCCTAGCATCCGTCTACCTTTCGGGAAAGAGTAAGGACCGCGCAAAATGGCTCATATCGACTACTATTTCTCTCCAATATCTCCATTTACCTACTTGGCAGGTCAAAGACTGGAGGAAATCGCGGCCAAACATGGCGCGACCATCAGCTACAAACCGCTGGACATCATGGCGCTGTTTGCGAAATCTGGTGGGACGGCCCCTAAAGACCGACACCCAAATCGCAGCGCCTACCGGATGCAAGAGCTGCGCCGACAGTCGATCAAGACCGGGCTGAAGTTGAACCCACAGCCAATGTTCTTTCCAACCAACCAGGCCCCGGCGAGCTATGCCATCATCACAGCGCAAAGCGCCGGTGGTGGCGATCTTGGTGGTCTTGTCCACGGGTTATTGGCCCAGGTTTGGGCGAATGAGAAAAACATCGCAGAGGATGACGTGATCCGCGAGGTCCTGTCGGACAACGGGTTTGACCCCGACTTGACACACAAGGGTATGCTGACCGCTGCGGAAACCTACGGACGCAACCTGGAAGAAGCTGTCGCAGCCGGTGTGTTCGGGGCGCCCAGCTATGTGGTGGACGGATCAGAGCTTTTCTGGGGTCAAGACCGCGCGGACGATCTTGACCTGTTCTTGTCAGGTAAGCTTTAAGCTGGTCAACCCTTCAGCAAATCTAGTAGCTGCGATACGGCCTCTTCTGTGCAGGCCCAGTCACACACAAAGCGGCACCGGATATGTTTATCGTCGTCCCCTTCAAGTGATGCGCTGAAGGGGAAAAGATAGTACTGTGCCCCGGCCTCCATTGCACGTCGATGCGCAGCGCGCGGCAAACTGGCAAAGACCATATTGGCCTCTGGCGTTCCTTCGATAGATGCCCCTTGTATCGTGCGCAGCCCCTCAATGAGTTGCGCGGCGCGGGAATTGGCGTTCTGAGCCAGCCGCAACCACAGGTTATCCGTCGCATAGGCCGCCATTTGTGCTGAGAGGAGCCTGCCTTTGGACAACAGGTGCCCACCCCGTTTTCGGCGCAACTCCAGCTCATTGGAGCGGGGCGGGTTAAAGAAGATAATCGCCTCAACACCCATGCAGCCATTTTTTGTGCCACCGAAACTGACAGCATCGATCCCGGCTTTCCACGTCAACTCGGCAAGGCTCAATCCTGTTGCGGCGGCCGCATTTGACAGGCGCGCGCCGTCCAAGTGAGTTTGCAGCCCGTAATGGCGGGCAATACCGCAAAGCGCCATCAGTTCGGGTTGCGAATAAACGCTGCCGATCTCGGTCACGTTGGTCAACGACACAGGGCCGCGCTGCACACCGTGCACGCCTTTGTCGCCCGTTGTCTCGATCGCAGCCACTAACGAGCCTGCGTCCATCTTGCCGTTTTCGCCATCAACCAGAACCATTTTGGCCCCGCCGGTAAAGAATTCTGGCGCTCCGCATTCATCCTCTTCAGCATGGGCCGTACGATGCATGAAAACCCCATCCCAGGGATTTGCCATTGAGGCCAAGGCCAAAGCGTTCGCGGCCGTGCCCGTGGCCACGAAGTGAACCGAGGCCGCAGGCGCCTCGAAAATCTCGCGGATCTTTTCAATGGCGACTTTGGTGATCGCGTCATTGCCGTAGGGCATGTGATAGGATTGGTTTGCCTTGGCAACGGCCTCGATGATTTCGGGCGCGGCAGGGCCGGCATTGTCAGAGGCGAAGTTCATGTTCCCGGTTCCTCGATAATGTGCTCTTCCCACTCTTCCTCAGGTACTTCGAACTCTGGCACTGTGATGCCACGCACCGAAACGCCGGCGTCGTGAACAGATTGCGGATCGCCCGACACCAACGGGTGCCAGTGATACAGCGGCTTGCCCTCATGACGCAGGCGATAGGCGCAGGTCTCGGGCATGAAATAAGCGACATCGGCCATGGTTTCCGGCTTCAGTTGAATGCATTCCGGAACAAGCGTCTTGCGAATGTCATATTGGCCGCAACGGCAGGTGACGTCATCCAACAGGCGGCAGGCCACACGCGTAAGGGCCACTTCGCCGCTTTCTTCATCTTCCAGCTTGTTCAGGCAACATTTTCCGCAACCGTCACAAAGCGCCTCCCATTCGTCAGGAGAGAGCTTGGAAAGCGGCATCTGCCAAAAATGGCGGCGCAGCTTTGTCATGAAAGGCCATCAAGGATATCGCGGGATTTTACGCTATCGGCATCCATTTGCGTGATCAACGCGTCCAGACCATCGAATTTCATCTCGGGCCGTAGATAATCTACGAGGCCAATGGACAGATCACATCCGTACAGGTCACCGGAAAAGTCGAACAGAAAGGTCTCAAGGTTGGGGACCTCGCCACCAAACATCGGCCGCACGCCAAGCGAGGCAACTCCGTGATAGGCCCCGGCATGCGGCCCGTCCAAGACATCAACCAAAACCGCATATACTCCCAGTTTGGGTAAATGCAGGTCTGACAGGTTCATATTTGCGGTCGGATAACCCAACTCGCGTCCGCGCTTTTCGCCATGGACCACCGGGCCCTCGATGCGGTGCCAATGGCCCAGCATGGATGCAGCATCACGTGGGCGTCCTTCGCTTAATGCTGTGCGAATATTGGTTGAACTGATGGCCCCGTGATTTCCGTGCTTTATGGGAACGATATCTACTTCAAACCCCATGTCCCGGCCAAATTCCTTCAACATCTCAGTGGTTCCGCCGCGCCCCTTGCCAAAACAGAAATCAGCACCAACGATCACGCGTCTTAGGCCCAACCCGTCTTTCAAAACATCGCGTGCGAACTCTGCAGCGGACAGGCTTGATAGCGCGGCGTTGAACGGCAATTCGTACAGGATTTCAACACCCAGTTTCTCCAACCGATGCGCCCGTGCCTCCGCGTTCATCAGCCGAAATGGCGGCGCGTCAGATGCAAAGAACTGTCGTGGATGCGGCTCGAAGGTCAGGATGCCGAGCGGGGCTTCACCAGATCGCGCGCGGTCGATCACATGCTGGTGGCCCAAATGCACACCATCAAAGTTGCCAATCGCGGCCGAGGCACCACGATCTTCGGGCAATGCATATTGGTAGTCTCGCAGAATTCGCATGAAACCCGCTTAGCGGCCCCTGCTGTGCTCTGCAAGCATTGCCGCAATGTGGTGGTCTTCTTCTTTGCAGAAATACCCCAGGGGGGTGCGGGGAGTAGATCCCCCCGCGTAGGCGCGGGGAAACCGGTCAGTCGAACTTGCGCGACGGGGCTAGAACGACAGCTTCGCCTTTGAGAACGGGCTTGCCGTCAATGGTGCATTGCGTCGTCATGGTTACCTTGCGTTTGGCCGGGTCCATATCCGTGACGGTTACTTCGGCGCGCACCATTTCGCCCGGGCGCACGGGCGCCATGAATTTCAGCGTTTGGCCCAGGTAGACCGTGCCATGTCCGGGCAATTGCTCGCCAATCACAGCCGAGATCAGGCCGGCCGTCAGCATGCCATGCGCGATGCGGCCCTCAAAAATCGTGTCCTGTGCGTAATCATCGTCCAGATGCACTGGATTGCGGTCGGTCGAGACCTCCGCAAAGAGTTCAATATCGCGATCCGTCACGATTTTGGTCAGATGGCGGCTCATGCCGATCTCGATGTCTTCAATGCAGATCGTGCCGCGGGGGAAGTTGTCGAGCATATCCTTGGTCCTATCGGTCATAATGCGCCGACTCATAGACGAAAAGGACGAATGCCGCAATGCAGAAGTAACAAAATACCAAAGTATACCCAAAAATGGGCAACTATGTTACTTTGCTATCGCAGAAAGCCGATGGAATATGTTGCGGGTATTTGTGCATCGGACAGGTAACGTTCCAGTTTTTCTGCATCGGGCTGGTCCGTTGTGGCCGTTTCTTCCTTCGCCAAGCCGCCCGTGATGAACAAGGTGTCGATCCGCTCGCCCATCGCGCCAAGAATGTCTGTGCGGATTCCGTCGCCCACGGCCAGAACCCGTTCTTTAGGGCAATCGACACCAATCTGGGCGAGTCTGCGGCGCGCAAGATCGTAAATTGGCGCGTGGGGCTTGCCGAAATAAAGACTTTCGCCGCCCATCTCGGAATAGAGTCTGGCCAATGCCCCCGCGCACCATTCGCGGCGGTCACCGCGGTCCACTTGGATATCGGGATTGGCGCAGAGCAGCTTCAGGCCATTTGTTTTGGCATATAAAAATTCCGGCCGCATTACTTCGGGGTCGGCAGTTGGATCGAATGGCCCGGTCAAAACGATGCCCTCGGCCTCTTCCAATGGAACCTTGGTGATCGGAACGGGGGCCTGCAACAGCTCGGGCACTTCGAAAAAGCCGGAATCATGGGGCGCCCCGATGAAATAGACCTTTTCGCCCACCATCCCGCTATGCATAGCGACCCGGGCGCTGTCGCCGGACGAGGCAATGGTGTCCCAGCAGTCAGTGGGAACACCGATTTGAGTCAATTGTTCTGCCACTTGGGTGCGCGGGCGTGGCGAATTTGTCAGCAACAGTACGGTTCCACCCTTGGCGCGAAATTCCTGAAGGGCGGCTACAGCCTCGGCAAAGGGCGTGACGCCATTGTGCAAGCATCCCCAAAGGTCACAATAAAGCACGTCATAGCGGTCATGGAGTGCAGAGAGCGACGAGATAATCTGGGTCATGTAAGAGAGTCCTTTGCGACACGCGCCCCATGAATAGGCCTGTGGATCAGCAGGGGGAAGGGGTCAGCCCTCAGGATCTTCGAATTCCGCCAGAAACCGTTTCAACAATCCAGTCAGTTCGTCCCTTTCCTGAGATGATAATCCGGCCGTCAGACGTGTCTGATTGGCAGTGTGATCGCTGACGGCGGAGTCAATTTTTTCAAACCCGGATCGGGTCAGCGCAATCAGGAAGGATCGGGCGTCATCGGGGTTCTTTCGGCGTTCGACCCAACCTTGGGCCACCAAGCGGTCAATCCGATTGGTCATCGTGCCGGATGTGACCATTGTTCGGTTCAGCAGATCGCCCGGGGATAACTGGAAGGGCGCCCCGGCACGTCGCAGCGTCGCCAGTACATCAAAACTGGCGGCTGACAGACCATGGGCCGAGAAACATGCCTCCATCTCGTGCTTTAGATGGCGTGTGATACGGGACAATCGGCCGATCAAGGCCATCGCCTCGTGATCGATATCAGGGCGCTCTTTTCGCCATTCTTCAGAAATGCGGTCTATTCGGTCCATAAATGCACAGAAAAGGCGATTTATCTCGACGTCAAGATGAATGTATATATCTTGATATCAAGATAAATTACAGGAGGCCGAGATGGCCAACACAAAAGACCTTTTGCTGACCGCAATCGCACCCGTGATTTGGGGGTCCAGCTATATTGTAACAACTGAATTCATGCCGCCCGACATGCCGCTTGCGCTGGCTATGCTGCGCGCTTTGCCCGCCGGTTTGGTTCTGCTTCTTGTTGTGCGGCAATTGCCGGAAGGTATCTGGTGGGTGCGGATCGCACTACTTGGTGCCCTAAATTTCGCGATCTTCTGGAGCATGCTGTTTGTCGCGGCCTATCGATTGCCGGGCGGGGTGGCCGCCACACTGGGGGCGGTTCAGCCTTTGATAGTTGTCTACTTGGCCCGATTGGCGCTTGGCACAGATATCCGGCCAATGGCCGTCGTGGCGGCCGTCGCTGGTATAGTCGGCGTCGGCCTCTTGGTGTTGGGCCCTGGGGCAAGTTTGGATGTTTGGGGGGTGACGGCAGGTTTGCTTGGGGCAGCCTCAATGGCAACGGGCGTTGTCTTGACCCGAAAATGGCAGCCGAAAGTCTCTCTCTTGACGTTCACGTCGTGGCAACTGACAGCAGGTGGAGTGTTGATGGTTCCGGTTGTCTTTGTGCTGGAGCCGGGCATTCCTAGCTTTTCAATGGCAAACTGGATCGGGCTTTTGTGGTTATCAGCGATTGGCGCGGCGTTAACCTATGTTCTCTGGTTTCGCGGAATTGCCCGTTTGTCGCCCGCGGCGGTCTCGAACCTCGGGTTTCTAAGCCCGCTTTCAGCCGTGTTACTGGGATGGTTGGTTTTGGGAGAACGATTGAGCGGGTTGCAAATGCTGGGCGCCTTCGTCGTACTGGGCGCTGTTTGGTTGGGGCAGGGCGGACCCGCCCGCCCGCCCCTTTTCCGGGGGAGGATCCTCCGGACCCCCTGACATGCTTTGGACAAAATGGAAGGGGCGGCAAAAAAACGCCGCCCCTTTTTAGAAGAATTCTATTGCTAGATCAAAGCGATATGCGGAATCGAGCAAACCCGTCTGGACCATCGCCCGCCGGCTCGATCGATACACCCGGGACACTATCAGCATAAGGTGCACCGCCTGGGCCGGTGTCGAAGAGAACGGTTGTGCCGTCCATCGGGGCAAAAGACCAGTTGGCGTCTGCCGCAGGGTCAATTGTGCCTTGTTCGACGATATAACGCACGATCACGTCGCGGTTGGTGTCAGGTCCTTCGAATATCACCGTATCGGCATTGGCACCGGGGAAAGAGCCCCCGCCGCCGGCACGATAGTTATTCGTTGCGATGACAAACTGCATATCCGGTGTCACCGGTTCGCCATTAAAAGTCAGGTTGACGATCCGGCTGGCATCGGGGTTCAGCGGCTCGCCACGCGGGGTGAAACGCGAGGGTTGGCTGAGGTCGATCTGATACTCAACCCCGTCGATCACATCGAAATTGTAGGACGGGAATTCGGGGTTCAGAAGAACCTGATCGGTCTCACCAGGATTGATCTGGTTGAAGATGCCCGCTGAGCGTTCAAGCCAGCCTTGCAACTGTTCTCCGTTGATCAGGACAGCTCGCACAGTGTTGGGGTAAAGATAGAGGTCCGCCACGTTGCGGATTGCAACATCACCCACAGGCACATCAGTGTAGTATTGTGGACCACCACGGCCACCGGCCTTGAATGGTGCGGCGGCGGACAGGATCGGCAGGCCTTCATATTCTGTGCCCGCCATCATCTGTTCAATATACCAGGTTTGGGCGATCGAGACGATTTGAACAGAAGGATCATCAGCCACCAGTGCAAAATAGCTGTGTAACGGCGCGGCCGTCTGGCCAACCGCGCGGCGCACATAGGCCAGCGTTGCATCATGTTCTTCCTGAACAGACGCTTCTACCGCTGCAACGCTTTCAACCAATGGTGTGATCGACCGATCTTCCTCGCGCCGCGATATTGGACGTGCCTCTGACGTATGCGAAATCACGCGCCATTCGCCGCCTTCATGTGCCAACATCAGGTCCACAAGACCCATATGGCTGCCCCAGAAACCGCCCATCGTGGCGGGCTTGCCCATGATCGTGCCAGCCGCCGCATCGACGCCGGGGGTGTCTTCATAATTGGGGCCGGGGAAGACCCGGTGATGGTGGCCGGTCAAAATGGCATCAATGCCGTCAATCGCCGCGACAGGGATCGAGGCGTTTTCCTGACCGTCGACATGATCGGCCTCACCGATGCCTGAGTGGCTGAGTGCGATGATAAGATCCGCACCTTCTTCCTTCATTTGCGGCACATATGCCCGCGCGGTTTCCACGATATCGCGGGCCTGAACATTGCCCTGTAGATGGCGGTTGTCCCAGTTCATGATCTGCGGCGGAACAAAACCGATCAGTCCAATGCGAATGTCATGAGTTTCGCCCGCACCGTCGGTCACCTGATGGTCGATAATCGTATAGGGCGGGATCAGCGTATGATCTTCCAGAGGCGACGCCCCCATTTCGCGGACCACATTGGCGCAGACCACCGGGAAACCCGCACCAGACAGCGAGTTCATGAGGAAGTTAAGGCCATAGTTGAATTCATGGTTGCCAAGGGTCGATCCGTCATAACCAAGCGTATTCATCGCAGTAATGATCGGGTGACTGTCGCCCTCACTCATGCCGCGTTCATAGGCAATATAATCGCCCATTGGGTTGCCTTGCAGAAAGTCGCCATTGTCCAGAAGCAGCGAGTTGGTGGATTCCGCGCGGACCTCTTCAATCAACGCGGCGGTACGGCTGAGGCCGACCGTGTCAATAGGCCGGTCGCCGTAGTAATCATATGGAAACACGTGAACGTGCAGGTCTGTCGTTTCCATGATGCGCAAATGCGCCTGATTGGCTTGCGCGTTGGCAGAAAACGGATGCAGCGCGATGAAACTGGCCGATGCGCCCAGAAAAGTTCGGCGGCTCAAGTGAAATGGCATGTGTGATCTCCCGTTGATGTCGCCCATTTTGTAATGGACTTTTGTTACCGATTTTTTTCGTGACCGCAGCCACTTAGAAAGTCAGACAACAACTGTCAGCCAGAGATGCCAAAACGGCAAGAGGCGGCCCGAAGCCGCCCCTTTGGTCGGCCAAAAATGACCGACTAATTGGTTTTGTCTTGGTCAGAACCGGAAATTTACCCCGATGCGGGCGGTCGTGAATGCGCCATTTCCGACGAAATCTTCCGTGCCAATGCCGGTGCCAAAGGGAATGTCACCTACATCGATATGCAGCACTTCGAAATTCAGCGAAGTTTGATCGTTCAAGGCTTGTTCGAATCCGAGACCAGCAGCCCAACCCGTGGCAGAGCCGCCGCCTTGTTGGGCGCTATTGAAGATACCTCCATCCACGTCGGCCCAAGCCACACCGGCTGAGGCATAAACCAGTGAATCATTCATCGCATACCCGACACGACCACGAAGTGTAGCGACCGAATTGATCGTGACGTTACAATCACCAGTGTTGCAGCTCCAGAACGGACCAGTAGTGCCTTGTGACGTAATACCTTCGGGACCAGTAGAGATGTCGAATACTCCACCATAGACCCAGGATCCGTTTTGGATGTTATAGCCGGCTGATAGACCGATGATGGCACCGTCCACGTCAACGCTTGGCCCGACCCCCGATGCACTTTCGAGGCGATAATCGCCGGTGGCACCGCCAGCAAATGCGCCTAGGTAAAACCCAGACCAGTCGTGGGCTGGGTCCGGTACAACGATGACCGGCGGATCAACCGGGGGCGGCGTGGGGCCGTCAGCAAAAGCGGTGGTCGCGCCAAACACGGCGGCAGCTGCGATGAAGACTGGCTTTATGGTCATGACAAATATCTCCCAGGAACTATTGTGCAATGTTACCGCAGCAAAGTCACCAATTGGGAAAAATTTACGGTTAGCTGGCAAGACCTTATAGCGGTGCGATTTCCCGCTCCATCGGGATCAGGCCATAAACGCAGAAAACTCACAAAAAAAACGAGGGGCGATTCGGAAAACGCCCCTCGCTGAGAAAGTGGTTTGATCAGACCGCCAAGTTCGGGATGATTTGTTTTTTGCGGCTCATAATGCCCGGCAAAACAACGCTATCGCCCGTCACCGTCGCACCAAAGCTTTTCTCGGCCACAGTTTTCACTAGATCGTTGGGGACCAGCAAAGTGGCCTCTTCGTTCAAGATATCGACGATGAACAACAGAACCTGATCGACCCCATCCTCTTCAGCAACGGCAGGCATGGACGTTGCAAGGCTGGCTTTACGATCAAGCACAACCGCGGGCGCTGTGGTTTCCAATACGGATACGCGGAAATTGGTGCCGCCAACTTCGTAGATTTTGGAATCCATACGGATCAACTCAGCATCAGAAAAGCTGGACACATCGGACTTTGCAGCAAACATCTCAGCGGCGTATTCGGCGACATCGATGTCAAGATCGGCAGCGAGGATTTCAACAACCTCGCGGTCACGGTCAGTTGTTGTGGGTGACCGGAATTCCAGCGTGTCAGACAGGATGCAGGACAAAGCCGCGCCTTTGACCCAAGCGGGCATATTGGCGACGTCCGCACCCATCAGGTCATACATGATGGTGGCGGTGCAGGCGACCGGACGAATGGTGATGTCAATTGGGCCTTTGGTTTCGATGCCGCCGACCAATTTGTGGTGGTCGATGATTGCAGTGATATCTGCGTCATTGATTGCGTCAGGTAGCTCAGCCGGGTTGTTTGTGTCTACAATCACAACCGGCTGATCGGCTTCAACGGTCTGGATGATCCGTGGCTTGGGCAGGTCCCATTTTTCAAGGACAAACGCGGCTTCGGTATTGGGTTCCCCCAACAAAACGGCCTCTGCATTTTCGCCTTTGACTTCGTTCAGATACCAAGCCCAAATGATTGGAGAGCCGGTGGAGTCAGTGTCGGGGGATTTATGTCCAAAAACGAGAGTTGTCATATCTGTGCAATCCATTGAATCTGCGTTGACGCGGGTCATAACCTGCCCTGAACTGTTTGTCAGGGGGCAGTTATGCCGCATCGCAGCAACGCCGGTATGACGTGGCGGTCACTCTGCCGGGATCAATTTCGCTTGAACGCGTTTGGCAACCCAGGCCGCAAGTTTCTTTAGGCCAACTCCCGTGCGGAACTCGAATTCCTCGAAATGGAAATCGCGTGCGCTGACGCCGCGATACGAGAGCCCTTTCTGCAATGATTGTCGTAGGCCTGCCGGGCCGCAAAACCAGATCTTGGCGCGCCCGCCGGCGGTAGAAGCAATTTGGTCGGCATCGAGGCGTTGCGCTTGTGCCGAGGATATCAGAACAAGGTTTAGATTGGCGACACGGTTTACTGCGGCATTGATACGGTCCAGCTGCGGCGCATGTTGAGCTGACTTCACACACCAAAAAAGTGTCACGGGCCTTGGCAGATCATTAGGCAGGGCCTCAGCCCATGCCACAAAAGGTGTGATGCCGATCCCGCCAGCAATCCAGATTTCGGACGCGGATTTTGGTGCGCGGCGGACAAAGCGCCCGAACGGGCCTTGCACGCGTACAGTGTCACCAACGCTCAAGTCTCTGCCAAGGCGATATGTGTAATCGCCAAGCGCCTTGACCGTGATCTGCAGCTTTCCGTCGTCTGCAGCTGGCGCCGATAGGGAATATGGGTGCGGTTCGGCCAGCCCGGCGGTTCCAAAGCTGAATATAGCAAACTGGCCGGGTTGGAACTTGATCGCCCGACCCTTGGGCGACATCGTGATTTCTGTGGCGCCGCCAGTTTGGCGTATTGTCTCGACAACATAGGCGGCAGACCTGCGCATGCTGGTTGGCAACAAGGTCACGCCATAGGCCACTACCCCCAATCCGCAAAAGACGAGAACGTAAAGACCAAGGGCAGAGGTGTTGTCGAAGGGTTTTTGAATAAAGATGAAATGAAACGTACCGGCCGCAAAAAAACTACCCATGGCCTTATGTGTCCACTTCCACAAATGGTACGGAATGAAAGTGGCAACCGAAATGACCACCAGAATAAGCAGGCCATAGAGGCTGAGTTCTCCCAAAGTCTCTGCCAGATCAGACAGCGCGTTTTCCCGCCCCCGGCCATCGATTTCAGCGTCCAACGTGTCATGAAAGAGGATTGCCGCCATCGCAATGATCCCGGACCACTTGTGCAGGACATAGACCCGGTCCATTGATCCCATCAACGCCTCTATGCCCGGCAAACGGGTGGCCATCATTTGCGCCCAAGCCATCAGGATCAAGGCCACGACGCCAATATACTGGCTAAAGAGGGCACCGGAGTTCGTGACATTCGGGATATTCAAAAACATCCATGCCGGGATCAGACAGGACAGGATGATGGCGATCAGGCCGGCAGCGCGCATAGGGCACCTCTTTTAGTAAGTATTACGCGGGCGATGTGGCACGCTACGCGTCCAATTGCCATCTAACTCGTGTTTATGACAGCCCCAGGGCAGGCAAAAGCTTCATCTTTTTCAGCGCTATATGCAGCAATGCCGGAAAAATGAGCCCTGCAAGCGTTCCAATCAGGATGTGAAGCGGCAACCAGTCAATTCCGACCTTCATCATTGCAATCCGGGCGCCAGCAGAAAAAATCGTGTGGCTGACATAAATGGTGAGCGAGATTTCACCCGCGTACCGCAGCCAGCCAATTGCACGGTGCCGGCCCCATTTAGCGGACAAACCTCCCGCAACCGTAATAGCCGCTGCGGACATGGCGATGGCCAGAACCAATCCGGTCCACAGGCCAGTGGGGAATTGAACAGCAACGCCTGAGAGGCCGACCAGTGCCACCAACCCCCAAAAAAGGGCTGCCTTATCAAGAGGTGGAGATATCGCGAAACTGCCCAACACAGCGCCAAGAAAAAAGTATGGCGCGTTGAGCAAGGCCTGTAACAGCCAAGGCACCGCTGGCCCTGGCAGAGTTGGGATGAGCAATAGCGCCAACACTGATGCCAAGAATGACGCAGCCCACAATCGAGGTGTCATTCGCCATGTAAGGATCAAGCCAACCAGCGGAATTTGCAGAAGGAAGAGGGCCCAAAGAAACCAAAAATGGGCCACGGGGGGCAGGGGCAAACTGGCCAGGTCACTAAATTCGCCGCCCGAATTGCTGGCTGCCCCTGCAAGCGCACGAAAACCCAGAAAGACATAGGTCCAAATCACCAATGGATAAAGCAACCGCTTGGCGCGGCTCATCACTGCCGTTGAGAAGGATTCAATTTTCAGCCTTGGCGCAAAATAGCCCGACAGGACGAAGAAGAATGGCATGTGGAAGGCGTAGATTATTCGATCAGCGTCGTTAAACCAGCTGTAGCCTTCGAAAAGACCCGCACCGTTCAAGCCACGCAAAGCATGTCCAAGCACGACAAGAACGATCCCGATCCCCCGGGCCGTGTCGATCCAATCCAATCGGCCTGTTTGCTGCAATAGCCCACTCCTTTGCACTGCGAAACAACACGGTGCGCGCCCGGTTTGGCAATGAAAAACCTGGAAATTCAAGAGGATTGGAGCAGGGCATGGATTTTCTGCATCGGTTACATTGACTCGCGTTGTTCATCTCCTTATCTACGGGTCGTTATCACTCGATATGGTTGAGTGCTAACATGGGAGTTAACAAACGAACCGAAGGAGTGTTCGCAAGATGGCATTCACACCACTGCATGACCGCGTTCTGGTTGAACGCGTCGAATCCGACGAAAAAACCGCTGGTGGACTGATCATCCCCGAGGCCGCAAAAGAGAAACCGGCAGAAGGCCTGGTTGTTGCAGCCGGCGCCGGTGCAAAAGACGAAAGCGGAAACCGCATCGCCATGGACGTCAAAGCAGGCGACAAGATCCTCTTTGGCAAATGGTCCGGTACCGAAGTGACCGTTGACGGCAAAGAAATGCTGATCATGAAAGAAAGCGACATCCTGGGCCTCATCGCCTAAGTCGATCCGCTTTTCCACTCAAGAAATTCAAGAATAGACAGGAGCAAGCTCAATGGCTGCTAAGGACGTCAAATTCGACACTGATGCACGTAACCGCATGCTGAAAGGCGTGAATATCCTCGCCGACGCGGTTAAGGTAACTCTCGGCCCCAAAGGCCGTAACGTTGTCATCGACAAATCTTTCGGCGCACCGCGCATCACCAAAGATGGTGTTTCCGTTGCGAAGGAAATCGAACTGGAAGATAAGTTCGAGAACATGGGCGCACAAATGGTGAAAGAGGTTGCCTCTCGCACCAATGATGAGGCTGGCGACGGCACCACCACCGCGACCGTACTGGCCCAAGCGATTGTTCGCGAAGGTATGAAATCGGTTGCCGCTGGCATGAACCCGATGGACCTGAAGCGCGGAATCGATATCGCTGTTGGCAAAGTCATCGAAGACATCAAAGGTGCTTCCCGCGAAGTCAAAGACTCCGACGAAGTTGCTCAGGTTGGTACGATCTCTGCCAACGGTGAAGCCGAAATCGGTCAGCAGATCGCTGACGCGATGCAAAAAGTTGGCAATGACGGTGTCATCACCGTTGAAGAAAACAAAGGTCTCGAAACTGCGACCGAAGTTGTTGAAGGTATGCAGTTCGACCGCGGTTACCTGTCGCCTTACTTCGTAACCAACCCGGACAAGATGATTGCAGAGCTTGAAGACTGCATGATCCTGCTGCACGAGAAGAAACTCTCTTCGCTGCAGCCAATGGTTCCACTGCTCGAATCCGTGATTCAGTCGCAAAAGCCGTTGCTGATCATTGCTGAAGACGTAGAAGGCGAAGCGCTGGCGACCCTCGTAGTTAACAAACTGCGCGGCGGTCTGAAGATCGCAGCGGTTAAAGCACCTGGTTTCGGCGATCGCCGCAAAGCCATGCTGCAGGACATCGCGATCCTCACCGGTGGTCAGGTCATCTCGGAAGAGCTGGGCATGAAACTGGAATCGGTTACGATGGACATGCTTGGCACAGCCAAGAAGGTTCAGATCACCAAAGACGAAACCACCATCGTTGACGGTGCTGGTGAATCTTCTGAGATCGCTGCACGTGTTGCTCAGATCCGTGGTCAAATCGAAGAATCCACCTCTGATTACGACCGTGAAAAGCTGCAGGAACGTGTTGCTAAACTGGCTGGCGGCGTTGCCGTTATCCGCGTTGGCGGCATGACCGAAGTGGAAGTGAAAGAGCGTAAGGACCGTGTTGATGACGCGCTGAACGCAACCCGCGCTGCCGTACAAGAAGGCATCGTTGTGGGTGGCGGTGTTGCTCTGGTTCAGGGTGCCAAGACCCTTGAGGGTCTGACCGGTGCCAATTCTGACCAGAACGCAGGTATCGCCATCGTGCGCCGCGCACTGGAAGCACCCCTGCGCCAGATCGCTGAAAACTCCGGCGTCGACGGTGCTGTTGTTGCCGGCAAAATCCGCGAAAGCAGCGACAAGTCCTTTGGCTTCAACGCTCAGACCGAAGAATATGGTGACATGTTTGCCTTCGGTGTGATCGACCCTGCCAAAGTGGTTCGGACAGCGTTGCAAGACGCCGCATCGGTTGCTGGTCTTTTGATCACCACCGAAGCGATGGTTGCAGACAAGCCCGCCAAAGAAGGCGCCGGTGGCGCGCCTGCAATGCCCGACATGGGCGGCATGGGCGGCATGATGTAAGCTGGCCTAACAGCCTGAATAATCGGAAATAGGCCGCCCATTGGGCGGCCTTTTTTTGTTGGGTTGTTTGTTCGGACAACTTGTCGTGCTGCTTAATTTCTGGGGTTCAGGGCCTGTTGCCATTCCTCAACCGCGTCCACCGGATGAACCAGCATTAGGGTCGTCAGGATGAGACTGTCACGTGCAAGAAGAGCGGCCAGCAGTTCAAAAATGAGAATTACCAAAACTGTTTGCGTCGGCATTATCCGACAGGCGATAAAAAAGCCGCCCATCATCCAAACATAATCGGCCACGGCGTTTAGCACACTGTCGCCGACATAGCCCTGGTTGATCGTGGTGGCCCGGAAAGCGTCTAGCACCCAATCAGTGTGTTCCACGATCTCCCACGCGACGCCGGTGGCAAGCGCA
Organism: uncultured Nioella sp.; assembly: GCA_947495575.1. Taxonomy (GTDB): domain Bacteria; phylum Pseudomonadota; class Alphaproteobacteria; order Rhodobacterales; family Rhodobacteraceae; genus CANLZL01. The sequence goes on from CANLZL010000004.1 coordinate 71,515, forward strand.
ACCGCAAACGCAAATGAAAACGCCAGCCGGGGGAAAAACACCCTCCAGATCAGCGCTACCAATAGGCCATGAATGATATGGCTCAGCGTGTACCAATCCGCGATATGTTGGGAGTTTCCGCTGTCGTAGATGGATCCAACCCAAAGGCGAATTTCCTCACAGGTACAGATGAGCGGTTGGCCCCATAACAAAAGAACAAGCGCAATCGACAGGCCGCCAACACAGAACAATGTCAAGTAAACGAGTTTGTTCATTTCAAAAAGCCTATCGGCGTGTGCTCTGATCGCTAGTATTTAGGAACTGCGCCAAGAAAGCTTCAATACTAATCCTCGGTACTTTCCTTTTGAAGCAAAACAAGGCAGGTCCTTTTTATGATCTTGCCGCCACTTACTTTTGTTAATGCAGCTGTTTTGCGCCCCGACGGGGTGTCAAGCGCAGCGATATCAATGGCGAATGGGAAGATAACATCCCGACCAGGAATGACTGTGGATCTGACGAAATTCTTGGTGCTTCCGGGTATTATTGATTTGCATGGGGACGGGTTTGAACGCCATCTCGCGCCGCGGCGCGGCGCCGTAAAGGACCTTACTGGCGGACTTGACGCCCTGGATTCTGAGCTTGGCGCATCAGGTATAACGACGGCTGTCCTGGCACAGTTCTTCAGTTGGGAGGGCGGGATGCGCGGCCCCGACTTTGCCGAGAGGATGGCAAAGGCGGTTAATAAGTATCCCGCTATCTCGGATCTAAAACTCCAGCTGCGCCTCGAGATTAATCTTTTACAAGATTATCCGCGAGCGCGTGCCCTAATTGACTCGGCCGGCATTACTTACGTGGTGTTCAACGATCATTTGCCGCACAAGGCGTTGGCAGCAGGCAAACGTCCACCGCGCCTGACGGGGCAGGCCCTCAAAAGCGGACGCTCGCCAGAAGCACATTTGGCCATGTTGCAGGCGTTGTTTGCAGCTAGGGAAGATGTGCCGAACGCTTTGTCCACACTGGCCGAAGACCTTAATCGGGCAGGGGTCACGATGGGCAGCCACGATGATCCCGACACAAATACGCGTGAACGGTTTCGGCGGATGGGGCTGAACATTTCCGAGTTTCCTGAGACCCTGGAAACGGCCCTTTTTGCCCGAAAAGGCGGCGATCGCATAATCATGGGCGCGCCAAATGTCGTGCGCGGACAATCTCATGACAAAAAGGTCTCAGCGCGCGAAGTTATCTTGGCAGGTGCTTGTGATGCATTGGTGTCAGACTACCACTACGCAGCGCTGAAAACAGCGGCCGTTCAGCTTTCGCGGACAGAAGACTTGACCTGGCTCGCTGCGTGGTCGCTGATCTCATCCGGTCCTGCTGATGTGATGGGCTGGAATGACAGGGGTCGATTGGAGGACGGATTGCGCGCCGACATCACCATAATTGATGCAGCTACCATGCGCATTGCGGGAACCATTGTAGGGGGCGTTGTGTCCTTTATGTCCGGGGCGTTGGTCACTAGGTTCATTAACGGAGGCGTGATTTCATGAGAATGATCCTGCTTACTTGCCTCACGATGCTGGCCTTTGCTTCTAATTCTCTCCTTAACCGGATGGCACTGGCCGGTGGCGAAATCGACGCTATATCCTTTGCGCTGATCCGGATCGCGTCTGGCACAGCGGTTCTGGTCCTCATCGTGCTTGTCGGACGTCGTGGGTTGCCGCTGTTCAAACCGGGGCGCGTCTTGGGGGCTGTGTCGCTGACGGCGTATCTTTTTGGATTTTCCATTGCCTATAACGGACTCGATGCTGGGATCGGTGCATTGATCCTGTTTGGCCTGACCCAGATCGTAATGTTCGCAGGCGGCGCCATAGCGGGAGAAGCCGTTTCTCGACAAAAACTGGTTGGGGCCGGTCTGGCCTTTGGCGGGTTGGTCTGGTTGCTTTGGCCAGCAGGTGACGTGCAGATTCCGGCGCTTTGGGCCAGTTTTATGATAGTGGCTGGCATCGCCTGGGGTCTTTATTCTTTGGCCGGGCGTGGCGCCGGCGATCCTTTGGCTGTTACAGCTGCGAATTTCCTGCTGGCCACGCCGTTATGCTTTGTCATTCCGATGTTCCTGCCGGTGCAGCTGGATCCAATGCCGATTTCGAACTTCGGAATCAGCCTGGCGGTGATTTCGGGCGCGATCACGTCGGGCCTTGGATACGCCTTATGGTATACGGTCCTGCCGCGCATTGGGTCAGCTGCGGGTGGGTTGGTTCAGTTGTCGGTTCCCGTCATTGCCATACTCGGCGGCGTTGTGTTTCTAAATGAGGCAGTCAGCCTGCGATTGATCGGTGCCGCCATCGTTGTTTTGGGCGGGATCGCCTATGGGCTCATCGGGCAGAGGCAGCGGCGGTCCTAGCCGGGTGCCGTGGCGTTAAGGGGACTTGGCTTGACGCGGATCGTGCTTACGTAAGCCCAATGTTGAAACACGCGTTCACAGCTCTTTTCCTATGCACGATTGGCTTGCCTGCGCAGGCTGATTGCGTGGTGTTGCTGCATGGGCTGGCTCGAAGCGCCGGGTCGCTTTGGGTTATGGAGGAGATGTTAGAACACGCAGGTTACCGTGTGATCAGTGTTGATTACCCGTCAACCGAGGCGGCAATCGGACCGCTGGCCGAGGCCGCAGTTTCCGCCGGTTTTAATGCCTGCGAAGGCGATCGTACCCATTTCGTGACCCACTCGATGGGGGGCATTCTGGTACGGGCATATTTGCAGAATGATACGCCCGACACCCTTGGGCGTGTTGTGATGCTGGCCCCACCCAATCAGGGGTCACAACTGGTCGACCAATTCGCCGAATACGATCCGTTTGAGTGGATACATGGACCCGCTGGTCTTCAACTGGGTACCGAAGAAAGCAGCCTGCCAAACAGTTTGCCACCCGTGACCTTTGAATTGGGTGTCGTTGCAGGAACGTCTTCGGTGAACCCCATCACGTCAGCGCTGATCGAAGGACCGGATGATGGGAAAGTTTCGGTCGAGGCCACCAGGGTCGAGGGTATGGCCGATTTCATTGCCCTGCCAGTTAGCCATACTTTCATGATGAATAGCCCGGTGGTCGTGGCACAAGTATTGGCGTTTTTGGACACTGGGCAATTCGACGACGCGCTGGGCTTCCGCGAGGCTGTGGAAAGTCTTTGGCCCTGATCACAAGCGAGGCATTCGCGGTCAGGATGTGACCGTGTTCACATGCCCCATTTTACGACCCTCGCGTACTTCCGCCTTGCCATAAAGATGAACCTGAGTGCCCGATTTCTGCGCCAGCTCAACCGCGCGATTGATGTCTTTTCCGATCAGGTTTTCCATCACAACATCCGCGTGGCGTTTGCCATCGCCAAGCGGCCAACCGGTCACGGCGCGGATATGCTGCTCAAACTGATCAACCGCGCATCCGGCCTGTGTCCAATGCCCGGAATTGTGGACGCGCGGCGCAATCTCGTTCACCACGAGGCCTGCGCGCGTCACGAAAAGTTCGACGCCCATGACACCGACATATTCCAGTGCGTTTAGGATACGCGACGCCAGCAACACCGCATCGGTTCGGATCGAACCCGGAACTGAGGCCGGGACCGTTGTTGTATCCAGTATTCCGTTCTTGTGGACATTCTCGCCGGGGTCATAGCAAGAGACCGACCCATCCAGGCCTCGCGCGGCAATCACGGAAATCTCGCATTGGAAATCGACGAAACCTTCCAAAATTGCGGGGGCACCCTGTAATGAGGCCAAAGCTTCGGCTGCGTCGCCCGGCTCCATGATCCGGGCCTGCCCCTTACCGTCATAACCAAATCGCCGGGTCTTCAGGATCGCTGGTGATCCGATTTTTTCGAGGGCTGCGGCCAAGTCTTCGGCCGTGTCCACAGCGGCAAAGGGTGCCGTTGTCAGCCCGATTTCGCTCAGAAAGCTCTTTTCAACAAGCCGGTCCTGACTGGCCTCAAGTGCGCGTCGCGAGGGATAAAGCGGCGTGCTTTGAGATAGGACGTCCAGCGCGTCAGCAGGGATGTTTTCAAACTCAAATGTGATGACATCGACCGAAGTCGCGAATTTTGCCAATGAGTCCAGATCATCATAGGGCGCTTGCGTGACCTTTGCCGCGACGTCGCCCGCAGGGGCTGCACCCGGCTCAAAAATATGAGTGCGATAGCCAAGACGAGATGCAGCCACTGATAGCATGCGGCCCAACTGACCGCCGCCCAAGATCCCGATAGTGGCCCCGGGGGGCAGCGGCTTAGTCATCCGTCGGCTCCTCTGCAATCGAAGCAGAAAGTGCGTCACGCCATGCATCCAACCGCGCCGCCAAGTCCGGATCTGATACTGCAAGAATAGCCGCTGCCATCAGGCCAGCGTTTTTCGCTCCTGCCGCGCCAATGGCCATGGTTGCGACAGGAAAGCCGCGCGGCATTTGCAGGATAGAATAAAGGCTGTCGACGCCAGAAAGCGCCTTGGTCTGAACTGGGACGCCAATCACCGGCACCCGGGTTTTCGAGGCCATCATTCCCGGCAGGTGGGCCGCGCCGCCCGCACCGGCGATAATGACCTTCAATCCACGGTCGACGGCTGTTTTGCCATAGCTCCACAGCCGGTCAGGGGTTCGGTGGGCGGAAACGATCTTAGCCTCGAAAGGCACATCCAGTTCCTGCAATACGTCAGCTGCTTCTTTCATCGTGGGCCAATCCGATTGGCTGCCCATGATGATACCGACCTCTACCTTTGCCATTGCGGTGTTATCCCTCTGCCTGCATTCAGGAAGCGCGCACTATAGGCAAACCGGCGGGCTACGCAATGATATCGGGGGTCAACTCGTCCTCGATTTTCGCGATCCTGTCCTTCAGAGCCAATTTTTGCTTTTTCAGACGCCGCAGGGTCAGCTGATCGGGGCGTGTATGCTCTTCCAATGCCGAAATCGCCTCATCCAAATCGCGGTGTTCGCGTGCAAGTACCCCAAGTTTGACGCGCAGAACATCTTCGTGGCTCATCTCTGGCGGGGTGTTCATCGTGATACGAACCTATGGTTGAATCGGGCAACTTTGCGGACGGTTAAGATAGCCGAATTGTTCCTTTAGGCAAAGCACTTGCGTGGCTTGCATCCGAACCAATCCATCCCCATATTTCTACGGTGGCCGCCGAAATGGGGCCAGATCGCAGATCGCTTATCCAAAGGATGTGCCAGATGACAAAACTGACGCTTGGGTCGCACCCCTTCTTGCTGGGATTTGACCAATTGGAACGCCTTGTTGAACGGACCGCCAAGACCGGAAACGAAGGCTATCCTCCATATAACATTGAACAAAAGGACGAAAACGCTTACCGGATCACCCTGGCTGTAGCCGGTTTTGCCGAGGCTGATTTGTCGATTACGGTCGAAGAACGGCAACTCGTTATCCGTGGGCGCCAAACCGACGATGGCGATGGCCGAGTCTTTTTGCACCGGGGAATCGCAGCACGGCAGTTTCAGCGGTCTTTCGTTTTGGCTGATGGTGTCGACGTCGAAGGCGCGACGATTGAACACGGATTGCTGCATGTGGATTTGCGACGCTCTGCGCCGGAAAATGTTGTGCAGACCATTCAGATCAAATCGGGGGACTGAAAAGATGACCCACGAAGCTTTTACAACACCCCAGGAACGGCCAATCGTCTATGTGCGCAAAGTACAGGTTGACGAATTGCCAGATGATTTGCGTGCGCAAGCCAGCGGTGCCGGACTGAAAGAGCTTTACGCGATCGGCAGTGAGGCAGGCGAACAACTGGCCTTGGTCAAGGATCGCGAGATGGCCTTCATCGTTGCGCGGCAACATGACTACGTGCCGGTGAGTGCGCACTAGGCGACGGCTGTACGTATTAACAAAAACGGCGCCTTGTTCTGGCGCCGTTTCTTTTTTGGATCGGTATCGTGATCAGAGCGGTAGGGTCAGGCGAACAAAGGCTGACAAACCGCTGTCACGGATGCTACCGAAATCAAACGCCCTGTAACTCAGACCCGGTGACAGAATAACACCCCCCGCAAGCGGAATGGACATATAGGCATCAGCGCGGCCATACATCCCATCTGCGTCATCCTGAAAACTGCCTCCGAAGCCGTCTACAGATGCCCAACCATATCCAACATTCAGTGCCGCCCCAAAGGTTGGAACCGCAACAGAACTGCTGCTGTATCCGCCGCCAAGAGGTGTCTCATACCCAAAGCCAAAAAAGATGCCGGTAAAGGTCGAATCCCCGTAGGTTGAAAATACCGCTCCTCCGGATTGGCGGAACGCATCGACGTCATTTCTTTCATGTTCTACGCCAAAGGAATAAAGGAAACTTGGCACAGAAGATGACGAGGTGCCGGTCGTCGACAACCATGTTGCCATTAAAAGCAGGCCGATCGAATTGCCGATCAGAATGTCTTCCCGGCCACCGAAGCCTTGGATATCACGACCATCATCGGTGATAGAGGACCCAAACCCGAGTGTAAGGCGATTTGGCCCGCCAAGACCGCTGCTATATCCACTGAAAGGCCAGCTCTGCGCCTGGGCTGGCATTGCCAGCAGCATCGCCAAGGCTGATCCCGTTATGATTGACCGAATTCTTCTAAACATGTCATCCCCCAATAACCCGTTTCCTGAAGATAATGGTCGTGCTTTTTCACGATTCTGGCAACACGACCCGCTGACTGGCCCAAAAAACTGTTGCACCAAAGCATGATGACGACAAAAAAAGCTTTGAGGTCAAATCGTTCAGACGAAGCATGACTGCTTCGCAATTGATGGCCGATACGGCCCGAAGGAGAAAACCCATGCCAATGCCGTGGACGTATCGCCATGCCAGCCGAGAATTTCGTGCCTTTCTGGATGATGCCAAGGATCGGATGGACCTTCAGTCGGACAATTCGACCTATACCGCCGTAGATGCGGTTTTCCAGGTCTTTCGAAAGCGATTGACTGCACAACAAGGCCTCGATTTTGCGTCTATTCTTCCGTCTGTGTTGCGCGCAATCTTCGTTAAGGATTGGGTGGTTGCGGAGCCTCCTTTGCCTTTTGCGGCCCGAAAGGACCTGACAGACGAAGCCAAGCAAGTGCGCCCCCACCATAATCTCACCCCGGATAATGCGATTGAGGCCACAGCCTGGGCTTTGCGGCGGCTGATCAATCCCCGGGAGTTTGATGCGGTTCTTGCCAAATTGCCTGACGAAGCGCGCGCGTTTTGGGATGTCGACGTCGATGACACGGCGGAGCTTGAGCAGCGTATCATCTAAAGGAAAAGCCCGCAGTTTTAACCGCGGGCTTTCGCTCTGGTTTTGATTGGTTCTTAGGCGGCAATCAGGCCCATGGACTCAAGCTTGAGCAATACTTGCTGAGCACAATAGTCAACATCCATACCTTCGGTATCGACGACCAATTCGGCAGTTTCAGGCGCTTCATAGGGATCGGAAATGCCGGTGAATTCTTTGATCTTCCCTTCACGGGCCAATTGGTACAGCCCTTTACGGTCACGTCGTTCGCATTCCTCAAGAGACGTGGCAACGTGGACCTCAACGAATGCACCAAAATCTTCGATCATTTCACGAACCGCACGACGTGTTGTCGTATAGGGAGCGATTGGCGCGCAGATGGCGATACCGCCATTTTTGGTGATCTCAGACGCAACATAGCCAATTCGGCGAATGTTGATATCGCGGTGCTCTTTCGAGAAACCAAGTTCGGAGGAAAGGTGTTTCCGCACAACGTCACCATCCAGGAGAGTGACGGGACGACCACCTTGTTCCATCAGCTTTACCATCATCGCATTGGCAATGGTGGATTTGCCCGAACCGGACAGGCCGGTAAAGAATACGGTAAAGCCCTGTTTGGAGCGTGGCGGCTTGGTACGGCGCAGTTCTTGAACCACTTCCGGGAAGGAGAACCATTCTGGGATCTCAAGGCCTTCGGCCAGGCGGCGGCGCAATTCCGTGCCCGAGATGTTCAGAATCGTGACGTTGTCACGGTCGGCGATCTCGTCATTGGGCTCATATTGGGCGCGTTCTTGCACGTATACCATGTGTTTGAAGTCGACCATTTCGATGCCCATTTCTTCTTGATGGGTGCGAAACAGGTCTTGTGCGTCATATGCGCCGTAGAAATCCTCGCCGGCAGAGTTTTTGCCAGGGCCTGCGTGGTCACGGCCGACGATAAAGTGGGTGCATCCATGGTTCTTGCGGATCAGGCCGTGCCATACGGCTTCACGCGGGCCAGCCATACGCATGGCAAGGTTCAGAAGGGACATGGTTGTCGTCGAGGAAGGATATTTGTCCAGAACCGCCTCGTAGCAGCGAACGCGCGTAAAATGGTCCACATCGCCGGGCTTGGTCAGACCCACGACAGGGTGAATCAGCAGGTTGGCCTGTGCCTCTTTCGCGGCCCGGAAGGTCAACTCCTGGTGGGCGCGGTGTAGCGGGTTGCGCGTCTGAAAGGCGACAACCTTGCGCCAGCCCAGTTTACGGAAATAGGCGCGCAATTCGTTTGGTGTGTCACGGCGGGCCCGGAAGTCATAATGGTTTGGCGCCTGGATACCCGTGACGGCACCGCCGAGGTAAACAGGACCCGCCACGTTGTGGAGGTAGTTTACAGCCGGGTGGGCAATGTCGTCGGCCCCAAAGACCATCTCGGCCTCGCGTGACTTATTCGGTACATATTTGTCGCCGATCGACAGGATGGCCAGAATGACGCCTTCCTGATCGCGCAGGGCGATGTCTTGGCCGGGTTCGATCTTGTCGGCGAAATCCTGGCTTACATCCAGCGTGATTGGCATCGGCCAAAGCGTACCGTCGGCAAGGCGCATGTTTTCCACAACGCCTTCATAATCTTCCTGCCCCAGGAACCCTTTTAGCGGGTTAAAGCCGCCATTCATCAAGAGCTCCAGATCGCAGATTTGGCGAGGCGTCAAATCCCAGCTGACAAGTTCAGCGGCTTCGCGCTTCAGTTTTTCCGCGCTGTCGGCCGAAACGTAGAGCTCCGTAATTGGGGCATGTCGGTTGTTCATAATTTGGGTCCTGTTTATTTGAGAAAGAAGATTGCTGGCAGAGCCGGTCAGCTCTGCATGCAACGCGTCATATTCAGCCAGTTTGCTGGCGAGAAATCTGTCAGTCAGGCGGGCCTTTTCCGCGGCCCCCCTGGCGGTCAGCGCGTAGCCCACGCGCTGTCGTTTATCTGTGCTATCGCGGTCCGTCAGTTGAACGAACCCGGCCTCAGTGGCCAATCGCAGCTGCCCGTTGAGGCGGCCAAGGCTCACACCAACGGCTTCTGCCGTGACCCGCTGCGAAGCATCGGGGGCCTTGTCCAGCTGACGCAAAATGCGGAACAGAAGTGCCTCATCTGCTGTCAATAGATTGTCTGGGCCAGTTGTCATGATCGACTCTACGGTTTGTTCACGCGTGAACGCATCGCATATTTCGATCAATTTGCAAAGTATGTTTTTTGGTGAACAAAGATTTCAGATCCCTGTGTTCCCAACACAACAAAAGCGCCCTCAGAGAGACTCTGAAGACGCTTTGATAGGCAAATCCAAAACTGAATTACGAGCTAGCCCTCTTGTTCTGCAAGAAACTTCTCGGCGTCTAACGCGGCCATGCAGCCCATTCCGGCGCTGGTTACGGCCTGGCGATATATGTGGTCGGTCAAATCACCGGCCGCAAAAACGCCGGGAATGGACGTCCGTGTAGATCCCGGTTCGACTTTTACATACCCGCCATTATGCGTTTCTAACGTGTCTTTCACCAACTCGCTCGCCGGCGCGTGACCAATGGCGATGAAAACACCCTTGCATGGGATTTCTGTGATCTCGTCCGTTTTCACATTGCGCACACGGACGGCTTCAACGCCTTTTGGGTTGTCAGTGCCGACAACCTCTTCAAGAGTGTTGAACCACATTGTCTCAATTTTTGGGTTTTTAAACAGGCGATCCTGAAGGATTTTTTCGGCCCTAAGTTCATCCCGGCGGTGAATCAGCGTTACCTTGGACGCGAAATTCGTCAGAAACAGCGCCTCTTCGACAGCCGTGTTGCCGCCGCCGACAACAACAATTTCCTGTCCACGATAGAAAAATCCGTCGCAGGTCGCACAGGCCGAAACGCCAAAGCCCTTGAAGGCCTCTTCCGTCTCAAGCCCGAGCCACTTTGCACGGGCGCCCGTGCAAAGGATGACGGCATCGGCGGTGTAGGTTGTGCCGCTATCGCCTTTGGCCACGAACGGACGGCTGCTTGTGTCCAGCTCTGTGATGATATCACCAACAATGTCACAACCCATCGCCGCAGCATGCTCTTGCATTTTGATCATCAGATCAGGGCCTTGCACCTCGGTGAAGCCGGGGTAGTTTTCGACATCGGTGGTGGTTGTCAGCTGTCCGCCCGGCTCTATCCCTTGTACAAGAATAGGCTCCAACATTGCGCGGCTGGCATAAACGCCTGCGGTGTACCCGGCTGGGCCGGAACCAATAATCAAAACGCGCGTGTGACGGGTGTCGGACATCTGTCTTCCTCTTGGGGCAGCAATGGAGTGGGTGCCGACACGCAATGTGCAGGCCATAGCCATATAGAGAGCGGGGGAAGGCAAGAAAACCCCTTGTGGGTCATCGCAGGGTCTACCCTTGCAATCGCAGCCAAGCTATTCCATATCTTGCGCGATCTTGAAATAAAATTACGCAAATGCCCCTGTCTTGTGACAGGTTTGCAAACCTAACTGGGAGAACCCGCAACCATGCCGGGAGCAAAGCTAGACGAAACCGACCGTATGATCTTGGCAGAATTGCAGGGTGACGGGCGCATGACGAATGTCGAGCTTGCCAGCCGGGTGGGAATCTCTGCGCCGCCCTGCTTGCGACGTGTTCGGACCTTGGAAGAAACCGGGTATATAAAGGGCTACCACGCAGACGTGGATGCGCGGCTGTTGGGATTCGAAGTTCAGGTCTTTGCAATGGTCGGCCTGCACAGCCAGGCCGAAGTTGACCTTGTGGCGTTTGAAAAGCGCTGCGAGGAATGGCCGCTTGTTCGCGAGTGCCATATGTTGAATGGCGAGATTGACTTCATCCTGAAATGCGTGGCGCCTGATCTGAGTTCGTTTCAGAGTTTTTTGACCGAACAACTGACTGCAGCCGATAATGTGGCCAGTGTGCGCACATCCCTTGTCATCCGCGGTTCGAAAGATGAGCCGGGCGTTCCGTTCGGAGTGTTGGAAGACCGGTTGTCGGCTGACTGAGCGGAACTGAAAAGCCCGATTGGCCTGAAATCCCTTGAAACGAAATAAAAAGGCGGCCGTTTTGGCCGCCTTAATCAGTCGAGGAATTCCCCGCAATGCCGGTTAGGCTGACAGCGCCTTGCGCTGCGCCTGGCGACGACGATTTCGCTTTTGCCGCGACCAAGGCATCTCGATCTGTTCCTTTTGGCTTTCTTCCAGAACCCGTTCCATCCAGCGCCGTTTCATCATGTCTCTTGCCCTTTATTATGTCGCCCGTTTTGGGCCATGCCGTCCCGTTTCCGGGTTAAGGACAATCTGGCGGAACTTTCAGGCAGTCTTACGGCCAGCTCCCTAAAAATGCGTAAAATTGCAGGGCAAAAATGTGGCGGGGTCTATGCCTTGTTTTCTTGGGATTTGGGCCGGCGATGTCGCCGGAAGTCGGCAGAACTTGGGCAAAGGCTGTCGCATCCTCGTCCCAATTCATCTGGTTTGGCAACAAAAGCGGCGGCATCGCCCGGATTGTTTACAGTCGAATCGCGGAGATGAGTCGTCCGTAGTCGGCCTCTTTGCGATGGACAGACCGCCGGTAGGAGAAAAACCGGGCCTCATCGGAATAGGTGCAATGTCGTGTCCACTCGGCCGCGCCCACGCCTGCCGCCCGTAGTTTGGCAAGGCCATAGCCAGTCAGGTCAAACAAGAACCTGTCGCCCTCTCCATTTGTAAAAAACCGGGAATTGTCTCGGTCTTCGTCAAAGAAATCCTCAAAGAATTCTGGGCCAACCTCATAGGCGCGCTGGCTGATCGAGGGGCCGATCGCGGCGCGGATGTTTTGACGTTCGGCGCCGTGGGCGACCATTTCGTCGACAGTGCTTTCCAGAATGCCGTCTCTTGCGCCCCGCCACCCGGCATGGGCGGCGGCAACAACACCTGCGTTGCGGTCAGCCAGCAGCACCGGCTGGCAATCGGCGGTCAGGATCGCGATCGCCGTACCGGGCGTGGATGTGACCATCGCGTCGGCCTCGGGTTTCGGCAGAGGTTGTGCATCCGTCACAGGCACAGCGCGGGCGGTGTGCGTTTGGTGCACAGTCACCAGTTTCTCGGGGCGGACACCAAGGGCGTCGGCAACACGGTCGCGATTCGTCGACACGATATCAGCTTGATCGGAGGAGCCTGGACCGCAGTTTAATCCCGCAAAAATTCCGGAGGAAGCGCCACCCCTACGGGTGAAAAATCCATGCGTTACACCGTCCAACAGGTCTGAGGTGATAATCTCAAGGCTGGTCGTGACAGTCATTTCGCATCCGTTGGAACAGGGTCAAAACATGGTGGCGGCGCCGCGTCGGGCGGTGTCAGCGCAAGACATTTAAAGAGCGTTCCCATTTCTTCGGGATGCGTCAAGCGTCTGTGGTCAGAAATCAGCGCTTCCAAATCGGCTCCGTTCAGCGAATTGGCCAATTGTTGGGCGCGACCCGTGATCCCTAGGCGTTCCAGAAACACCCCTTGCGGGATCAGCGGCGAGGCGATGGCGGGCTGCGCGGCCCGAGCAATCGGTCCAAAAGCAACATGGGCGGTCAGATCGGCCTCACCCGGTGTTGCCAAAGGGTCAACCGACCGGTGGCTTTGCACGGCCTGAAACGTGTCGCCAATGCTCTCGCCATCACCATAATCAATAATCAACGCAACTCCGCCTTGCTCGGCGATCCTTGTGCCCAGATCTGCCGCTATCGGTGCGGCGGGCGCGTTCAGCTCAACAATCTGCCCTTCGGTGGTGCCTTCCAGTCTATGCGCCAAGGCCTCGAAATTGGTCTCAGGTCCAAGTCCCCAGATCAGAGTATTGTCCTCAACCCCGATGTGCCTTTCGTGCCAGCCTTTGGGGCCGCGCTGAAACTGGCGAATGGGAAGGGCATCGAAAAATTCATTGGCCACAAGGAAGAGCGGACCATCGGGCAAACTGCCCGGGTGGTCGTGAAACTGTGGCATTGCCTCGACCAGCAATCCAGCCTGTTGTGCGCGCAGCGAGGGCGAGGCTTCAACCAGATGTAATTCCATCGCGTCACGGAATCCGGGAACACGCGCAGTCGCCCTCAGAATATCGGACATCAATGTGCCGCGTCCGGGTCCAAGCTCGGCAAGGATACAACCGTCAGGCGCGCCCTGATCTATCCAGACCTGTGCCATCCATAGTCCAATCAGCTCGCCGAACATCTGGCTCACTTCCGGGGCGGTTGTGAAATCACCCTGTCGGCCCAACGGGTCGCGTGTAGTGTAATAGCCATGTTCGGGATGCAGCAGGCATTCCGTCATATAATCGGCCACAGTCATTGGCCCCATGCGTTTTATGCGCGTGATCAGGTGATGCAAAAGGGCGCTCATTGGCCGTGCCTTCTGGCCAAAACCACGATGCTCAGGCCCAACAATAGCATCGGCAGCGACAAGAGCTGCCCCATTGTTACGCCAAAGCTATCACTGACCGCGATCACATAGCCCATCGGGTTTTCGGCGCTCATGAACTGCGCATCCGCTTGGCGAAAAAACTCAATGATGAACCGAGCCATGCCATATCCGGCGACAAATATCCCCATGATTTGCCCCGGTACTTTCAATGCGCCGCGCCGCCAGGCTAGCCACAATAAGACCGCACCAAGGAGAAGCCCCTCTAACAGCGCTTCATAGAGTTGTGAGGGGTGGCGGGCGCAAACAAGCCGGTCGGCCATTTCGACGATTCCATTGGTCCCAAGGCAGCTTTGTGCGGCTTCGCCCGGAAACACAACGCCCCACGGCATGTCGGTCGGACGGCCCCACAATTCGGCATTGATGAAATTGGCCAGCCGTCCAAAGAAAAGACCCGCAGGCGCGCACATGGCCATCATGTCGCCGACCTGTGCCATGGGTAACGTGTTCAGTCTGCAATAGATCGCGCCGCCAATTACGACGCCCAGAAACCCGCCGTGAAAGGACATGCCACCCTGCCAAAGCATCAGGACTTCGCCGGGATTGGCAAAGTAATAAGCTGGTTGGTAGAACAAGACATAGCCAAGCCGCCCGCCCAAAACGACGCCAAGAATGACCCATGTCATCAGGCCTTCGACCTGCTCAGCCGTCATCGGCGACGTTTCGTTTGGCCATAGGGACGGGCGTCGCATCGCCAAAATGGCGATCCGCCATCCGATCAACAGCCCTGCAATATAGGCCAGCGCGTACCATCTGAGGGCAAATTCAAACGACCCAAGGTTGATTGAGAAAATCTCGGGCGAGATATTGGGAAAGGGCAGGGCGGCGGCAAACATCGTGAGATCCCATGAGGGCTTCAGGCCCCGCTTGGATGGCTGGCCCCTGCGGCGAAGTCAACCTTGATGCGGCAGGCACAAGGGGCCATATGAAGGACAAGTTACAGGAGCCCAGACCATGCAGACACGCAACAAATTCATGGAAGACATGAGCCAGCTGATGAACAACGCAATGGGCGTGGCTCAAGGCGCAAAAGACGAAGCTGAAACCGCGATGAAATCTCTCATGGATCGCTGGCTGGCTGATCGGGATTTCGTAACCCGCGAAGAATTCGACGCCGTACGCGCGATGGCTCAGAAAGCGCGGGAAGAAAACGAAGCGCTCAAGGCGCGGCTTGATGCGCTTGAAGGCAAGACCGCCGATTAACTGGCCGGTAACCAAACGCCCCAAAATTTCCCGATTGCGGACAGAGTGCTGTACCGGATCGAAAGTGAAAACGTGCAGACACGCTTTTTCCTTTTGACCAGTACGGTAGGTACCAATGTTCGACTTCAGCTCTGTCTTTCCGGCAATCATTCTTATTGGCTTTGCGGCGGGCTTGTCGCTTTTGCCTAAGACGCATCACCGCAAGAAATCCCGGCATAGCAGGATTGTGTTATCGCCCGTCAAATTCATCGAGGACGTGCGGGAAAGCAATGAGGGCGTTCTGGCCACAGCGGATATGCGCGCGAAACCCTTGATGAACGCCTCGGAATACCGCGTGTTTTCCCATTTGGAATCGTTGGTGGGCCAGAGCAAGTACCAATGCCGGGTTTTTGCACAAACATCCTTGGGAGAGGTCTTTCGCACCAGCAGCCGTGCGGCCTTTCGCCTTGTGAACTCGAAGCGGGTCGATTTTCTGATTACAGATGCCGGTGGCATGCTCATTGCGGCAATCGAATACCAGGGCGGCGGGCACTACCAAAAGTCGGCCCTTGCCCGCGACGCGATCAAAAGAGAGGCATTCCGCCTGATTGATGTGCCGTTCATCGAGGTGGCCAAGGACGGGCTTTCACAGGGTCAGATTGTTGATTTGCGTCGCCTCTTGGGCCTGCCGGTGTCGGTCGCGGCAGAGTAGCCAGACCGCGGGCGGCCTCAGGGTTCGCATGCATTCCCCCTGCGCCGTGGCCGGCCTTGTTTTTATTGCCTTTCCGCCCCATCCCTTCCGTGGAAACACGATAACTCAAAGACCCAAACCCCGACTCCTCAATAGGTTACGTTAACCAATTAAGGCATTTGACCGGAAACCATCCACATGCCCGTATTTCTTGTGGATAGGTATGGGGCAACCACAAAATCTGCGTTCACGCCCTAAAGATTCTCCTTTACAGGTCGTCCCCAAGGCCCCACCATATCTTGTATGGGGTCGGGTTCGCCCCGGCGACCCATAGTAAGGACACCCAGCTTCTAGTGGGTATCTGGTCGCAAGGCTGGTGCTCCCGAGGCTGCCAAAAGAAAAGAGGCCTGGGCAATGTCGCTATCCGAGCAGTATATCGAGGTCGACGACCTCCATCCCATCGACATCGTAGAAACGCTGGCGACCCATCATGAATGGGATTTCGACCGCGTCGGCGATGATCAGATCGCCATGGCCATCGAGGGCCAGTGGCGCACCTATTCCGTGACACTCGCCTGGTCTGCCATGGATGAGACCCTGCGGATGATTTGCACCTTTGATATGGAGCCACCTGAGGAGTCCCTTCCGGCACTGTACGAGACTTTGAATCTGACCAATGACAAGTGCTGGGCAGGTGCTTTCAGCTATTGGAATGCGCAGAAACTGATGGTGTATCGGTATGGTCTGGTATTGGCCGGCGACCAGATGGCCAGCCCCGATCAAATCGCTTGCATGATGGAAACCGCCGTTATGGCAGCAGAGCGCTACTATCCGGCCTTCCAACTGGCCTGCTGGGGCGATCAAACCCCCGAAGAAGCCATGCAAGTGGCCATTGCAGAAACCTACGGTCGCGCCTAACCTCCGCGGCGTTTTTGGACGCCGGGAGAGGGTGAATGGCTTTTGAAGAAATTGCACGTCGCGGGCTGGTTTTACTGGGCTGCGGCAAGATGGGGCAAGCGATGCTTGAGGGATGGTTGGCCGGGGGGTTGCCCGCCTCATCCGTTTGGGTCATCGACCCGCATCCATCTGACTGGGTGCAATCGCAGGGCTTGCACCTAAACGCAGACCTACCGGCTGATCCCGCCGTCGCGCTGATTGCCGTCAAACCCCAGTTCATGGAGGCCGCCCTGCCGCAGCTTTTGCCACTTGGCGGTGGCAAAACGTTGTTTGTGTCAGTGGCGGCGGGCACCTCCATTTCTTATTACGAAAGCACCCTGGGAGAGGGCACGCGCGTGGTCCGGTCCATGCCAAACACTCCGGCTGCCGTTGGCAAAGGTATCACCGCAATTATTGGCAATGCCGCGTCAGATGTTGAAGATCTGGATATGGCCGAAGCCTTGCTGAGCGCTGTAGGGCAGGTTGTGCGCCTTCAAAGTGAAGATCAGATTGACGCTGTTACTGGCGTCTCGGGCTCTGGTCCGGCCTATGTGTTTCACTTGATCGAGGCACTTGCCGCCGCAGGAGAGGCACAGGGACTGCCAACGGATATGGCAATGCAATTGGCTAAGGCCACTGTGGCCGGGGCAGGGGCTTTGGCAGAGACAGCAGTTGAGACACCCGAACAGTTGCGCATCAACGTAACCTCGCCCAATGGTACGACGCAGGCCGGGCTTGAGGTTCTGATGAACGAGACGTCAGGATTACAACCATTGATCACAGCAACTGTTTCGGCCGCGACGGACCGCTCTCGTGAACTCAAAGGATAAGCAATGTGCGACCAAATCAGCTTTGATGACTTCATGAAAGTCGATATTCGGGTCGGCAGAGTGACCCGTGCAGAACCTTTTCCAGAGGCGCGTAAACCAGCGATCAAGCTTTGGGTCGATTTCGGCGGTACACTTGGTGTCAAGAAAAGTTCGGCCCAGATCACAGCGCATTATTCCCCCGAGACCCTGGTTGGAAAACAGGTGATGGCCGTGGTCAATTTTCCGCCACGCCAGATCGGGCCGGTTAAGTCCGAAGTGCTGGTTCTCGGCCTTCCCGATAAAAATGGCGAAATTGTCCTTGTTGGACCTGATTCCGACGTGCCGATCGGGGGACGAATGCATTGAAACTGATGATCACGCGCAGATTGCCAGCTGAGGTGGAAGAGCGTGCAGCGGCCGAGTTTGAGCTGGTGCCGCGTGTTGAAAACCGACCGCTAAGTGAAGATGACGCGATAGCGGCCTTGCAAGAGGTCGACATCCTTTTGCCAACGCTTGGGGATGCGTTATCGGCCCAGGTTTTTGAGGGCGAGAATGCCAGGTGCAAGATGCTGGCCAATTTCGGTGTGGGCTACAACCACATTGACGTCACTGCCGCTGCCAATGCCGGGATTGTTGTGACCAACACGCCCGGTGCCGTGACCGATGCAACCGCCGATATCGCCATGGCCCTTATCCTGATGACGGCACGTCGCGCGGGCGAAGGCGAACGGACGCTACGCGCAGGGCAATGGACTGGCTGGCACCCCGTGCAGTTTCTGGGCCATCACGTATCCGGAAAACGCGTCGGAATCATCGGAATGGGGCGCATCGGGCAGGCCATCGCCAAGCGCGCGCACTATGGCTTTGACATGCAGATCGCCTATTCAAGCCGCAGTCCGAAAGAACTGCCTTTTCCTGCCGAACCCCTGGGGATGGGTGACCTGCTGGAGTCTTGCGATTTCGTTGTCATGGCTGTGCCAGCGACACCCGAAACCCATCATTTGATGGGGCCTGCTCAATTTGAGCAAATGAAGCCGCATGCGATTTTGGTCAATATTGCGCGCGGAGATGTGGTTGATGAGACTGCGCTGATCAACGCGTTACAATCGCGCCAAATCGCAGGGGCTGGTCTGGATGTCTATGAGTTCGAACCAAAAGTTCCGCAGGCGCTGATTGAATTGCAAAATGCGACTTTGTTGCCCCACCTTGGAACCGCGACCGAAGAGGTGCGAACGGCAATGGGACATATGGCACTGGACAATGCCATTGCATTTCGTGACGGCAGGCCGTTGCCAAATCCAGTATAGCGGTGGGTCACTGAACGGTGTCCAGTCTATGCTTTAAGTTGACGGACAGTCTCCGACTGCTTCGCGCCAGTGACGTCGACAAAGCGAAACATAACGGTCATTGCCGCCAACTTCGATCTGTGCGCCTTCGGTAACCGCCTCGCCCGCTTCATTCACTCGGATCACCATCGTCGCCTTTTTCCCGCAATGGCAGATGGTACGCACTTCGCGCATCTCGTCAGCCAGTGCCAACAACGTGGCCGATCCTGGAAACAGCTCACCGCGAAAATCCACCCTCAGCCCATAGCACATGATCGGTACGTCAAGATCATCCACCGCCCGCGCCAATTGCCAGACCTGATCACGAGTCATCCATTGCGCCTCGTCAATCATAACGCAGGCGCAGGGGCCTTTGGCCAATCGCGCCTCAATTTTGGCAAATAGATCGTCAGACTGTCGATAGGTGTCGGCGGCGGCAGAAATCCCGATCCGGCTGCCGATTTGCGCCTCGCCTGCCCGGTCATCGAAATTCGCAGTCAGTAAGTAAGTCTGCATGCCGCGCTCAAAATAATTGTGCGAGGCTTGCAATAGCAGGGTCGATTTGCCTGCGTTCATGGTCGAGTAGTTGAAATAGAGCTTGGCCATAACCGCGATGTGCCAAAGCAGCGGTGTTTATGCAAGTCCCTTGCGCCGTGCCATCAACCCTTGTTGCGATGATAAGTAAACACCATTGAAGCCAGTTTGAAGAAGGCCAGCTCGTTCAGGGGCTTTGAAAGTGGCGTCAGGATTGCGCGCGTGCCCTGAAAGGTAAATTCGGACGGAAAAAGTATTTCAAACTGGCTGACAAGATTTGTCTGGCAATGAACGAAGGCCGCGCAAAACTCGGGTTGCTTTTCCGACCAACCAAGCCGCAAAGTCGTGCCGATACGTTTGGGCGGAAGGTAAGCTGGCTGCCCCCATTTGAGCGTCTCGGTCAAAGGTGTTGCGCCGGTGGCCTCGGCGGCCTCAAATAGAATATTTCGCATTTGCAAGAGCCGCTCTCGGGCATGGGCCGGAGCGCTGGCAAAAACATCGGAAATTTCGGATGGGACGGATTTCATGATCGAACTGCTACTTGATCAGGCATCCGAGGTCAAAAGAGAGGCGCTTTTCCCTTCAATATTGGCAGATTTCCCAACTGCCCAACCCCTTGGACTTGTCGTAAAAACCCGTTAAGTCTGGGGGGTATAGGCAGGACGGGCCGCACGAAATGGATGCAGATCACAAGTTTCTGATCGAACAGATTGCGAGCGGCGATAAACAAGCGCTGGCCGCGCTTTATCGTGCTTTGGAGCGCCCCGTTTACAAATTTATTGTCTCCAGATTGAACGATCCTCACGAAGCGAACGACATACTCCATGAAGTGTTTATGGATGTCTGGCGATCCGCCGGCCGCTTTGAAGGGAGATCTAAGGTGCAGACTTGGATATTTGGCATAGCCTACCGCAAAAGCATCGACGCAATGCGCCGTCGTGGCCGGATGGATTACACAGATGAAACTCCGGACATGGTGGATGACAACGCCGATCAGGTCGCTTGTCTGGCTGCAGGCCAGGAAGCGGAACATGTAAAGCATTGCCTTGAGACGTTGAAGGATGATCACCGCTCGGCCATTACTTTGGCTTTCTATCAGGACATGACATATGGCGAGATCGCCGAAGTGTCCGGTGTTCCTGAGGGCACGATCAAGACCCGCATCTTCCATGCCAAGAAACTGCTAATGCGGTGCCTGTCGGGCCGCGTGGAAAGGGGCATGGCATGACCCGCAATGATTTTGAAACTCTGCTGACTTTCAAGGCCAACGGTACCCTGGATGGGGACGAGCTGGCGCAGCTGGACGCAGCCCTGACCGAAGACGCCGATCTGCGCGCTGATTTGGCCGCTTTGGAAGCGATCCGTGAAACGATGCAAGCTGAAGAGGTTGCCAGCCCCGGTGAGTTTGGACTGGCCCGCCTGATGCGCGATGTTGAGGCCGAAGGACCCCGGTTTGCGCCAGAGCCTGCTGCAGCCAATGACAATGTCGTGCCGCTTTCCCGATTGCGGATTTGGCAAGTGGCAGCAGCCGTCATTTTGGCCGTAGGAGTAGCTTTCAACATTCCGCAATTGAGCGGCCCGTCCAGTATGGAGGCCGACCCGGCAGGGTTTTCTCTGGCCAGCGGCGAAGAGGCCGCGACGGTCGATTTCACCGTAACGTTCGCACCTGATGCGACCGAGGCCGAAATTCGCGCCCTGCTTTTGGAAGTGGACGCAGAGATTGTCAGCGGCCCGTCTGCCCTTGGCTTCTACGGTGTTGCCCTGCTAGGCTCTTCGGCAGATGACGATGCGCGCGCTGCATTGGTCGCGTCCACCATCGTCGAGGATGTTCAATAAACCTCTGCCACAAGGCTTTGACATGACCCGATTGATTTTCTGCATTTTGGCGCTTTTTCTCGCCAATTCCGTCCCGCAATCCCTTTTCGCTCAAACGACGCCGGGCGACGGGACCGATGACCCGTATGGCAATGGTGGTGCCGCTTATCCCGAATATGGCGAACATGACGATCATGAGGTCACCCCCGGACTGTCACAGCATAACCGTTACCGCACGATTGGCCTTGGTCGGCCCGAGATCATTGTGACCGGCCCCATCGGCGAATTCGGTGATGCCAATTCGGCACTTCAGAGTTTAGGGGCAGAGTTGCTACGTTTCCGCGACCTGCCGGAATTGGGCCTTAGGATTGCAATCTACGATTTCCATTTCAGAACAACCGTGCCCGAAGCTCAGGATAGCCTGGACCAGGCCGCGCCGAATACGTTTGTCGGCACTCATCACGTCTACAGCCTGAGCCAAGGCCGGCCTCGCCTATATGCGCCTGAGATGATTGGCGATGTCGGCTCTGGGGCTTGTGCGCTTCGGCGTGGGCTGGCTGTGGGAATTATCGACGGTCCGGTGGATGCGTCCCATCCGGCCCTCGCTGCCGCACGCATCGTGACCGAAAACGTTTTGTCGGCTAATGAGCGGGCGCCCGGCCTTGCGCATGGAACGGCAGTTGCCGGCTTGATAGCAGGCGAAGCCTCTGACAGCGGATTGGGCGGGTTTGCACGCGGCGCGCAAATATATGCGGTTTCTGCCTTCACACGGGATGGAGGAAACCCCGGCGCCGATATCGAACGGATTGCCACAGCCATCGACTATTTGATCGGGCAGAATGTGCGACTGATCAACATGTCGTTTGCAGGGCCGCAAAACCAGGTCATGAATGTCGTCTTAAACCGGGCAGCCAGCCGTGGTGTCGTAATGGTGGCAGCGGCAGGCAACAATGGTCGTGAGCTTGCAGCCTATCCCGCGGCCCATCCAGCCGTGATTGCTGTCACGGCTGTTGATGCGGCGTTCCGGCGCTACCGATCCGCGAATTTTGGCGACCATATAGAATTTGCTGCCCCGGGCGTTGATGTTTACGTCGCGGACGGACGAGGCGGCACTTATGCCTCCGGCACCTCCTACGCGGCCCCGATTGTCACAGCGCTTGCCGCGCGATTGGCCAGTGCGGGCGGATTGTCGACGGAACGATTGCGGCAGGAATTGCGCAGTTCCGCCGTGGATCTTGGTGCCGATGGCTTTGATTCCGAATTTGGATGGGGGCTGGTACGCGGCGGGTGCTGACCACCAAAAAAGTTTGAACCTTTTAGGAGCCCCCTACGACTGATGTTCGTAGGGGCTTTTTTTTAAAGGATCTGTTTTTATGACCAAACTTTATTTTTCTGCTGCATTGACCGCATTGACCCTGTCCACTTCGGGCGTTGCTACCGCAAATACGGGCGATTTCCTATTGAACTGTGCGAACCACATCCGTCTGTCCTGTTTGGCAGGGGCAACCAACCCCGACGCGTGTATGCGGATCTCTGAAGATATCTGCCAAGAGGGCGCCAGCCAGGGCGGTTCGATGGATTGGTTGCGCCGGGTACAGATTTTGATGGTGCCCGTGCCAACGAATGACGACCCTCGCTATCGCTACGTTGTGTTGAACGACACACCGCGCCCGAACCTTGGCGAAGACGAGGACCCTCAAAACCGCCCCGGCCGCGATGAGCCGGACATGTATATCGAAGAAGACCTGTCGATCATGACGGTTGATCCGTATTC
Organism: uncultured Nioella sp.; assembly: GCA_947495575.1. GTDB lineage: Bacteria > Pseudomonadota > Alphaproteobacteria > Rhodobacterales > Rhodobacteraceae > CANLZL01. Next base: position 94,236 of record CANLZL010000004.1, read on the forward strand.
TTACTGATCACTTCGACGCGCGCAAATCATTGGGGGCCTCCGAGAATTCGGGGGCTCCTTTCTTTTTTGTAGAAATTTGAAAAAGGAATGAACCGGGAAGGCCCGCCAAACGACCCATAGGCAGACCATCAGAAATTGATCCCGAAAAGGAGCCTGCCATGAACCCCCACCTGCTTGCCATCTTTGCCGCCACCCGCCCCGCCGCCAAAGCAGCCCGTCCCGTTTCTACTGCGGCCGTGCCTGTCCACGCGGCCCCTGCGCCACTGGCAAATCTGCGTCGCTCGATTTCGGGCTGACCAAAAAACACGCGCACGAAACCAATTTCTTTGAACCGGTTGCGAAGCTGCACCGACCTACACCTGAGACCCGCAATTTCGCGGTAAAGAATTAAGAGGGGAAGCCACTGCAATGACACGTCTGCTGCACGCCACGCTGACATTTTTTACCGTCAGCCTGAACAACGCTTCCTCCGCTTTTGCCTTGGATTTCTGGCAACCGCCTGTGGCCTGTTATGGCCAGGCCATAGGTGGGCATGACCAAACACTTTTCATTAATCTTGGTCAGGGCCGTTCTGTCCCCCTGACCCTTTCAGAGCACTGAACGTCCCCCGTCCCTCAGATTTCAGTGCTCTTTTCACTGGCCTGTCCTTTGCGGCAGGCCGGTTTTTTTTGGGGGGGAGGTGGAGGGGTTAGGATTCCATCCAGATCGTCACGGGCCCGTCATTGATCAGGGACACTTTCATATCCGCGCCAAACTGACCGGTCTCAACGGGCACCCCAAGCTGCGCAAGTGCCTGCGCGAAATGCTGATAGAGCGCATCCCCAGTTGCCGGATCGGCAGCGGCGGAGAAGCCCGGCCGATTGCCGCGGCTGGTATCGGCGGCCAATGTGAACTGGCTCACGACAAGGGCAGAGCCGGAAATATCGCGAACAGAGCGGTTCATTTTGCCCGCCTCATCGGTGAAAATCCGTAGCTTGGAGATTTTGCTGGCTAAGGCGTCGGCCTGCGCCTCGCCATCGCCCGCCATCGCACAGACCAGGATCAACAGGCCCGGCCCGGTTTGCCCAACAACTGCCCCATCGACGCGTACTGCCGCCTCGCTGACCCGTTGGATAAGGGCCCTCATGCAATCTCGTCCCGGCGCGGCGGGTTGGCGCCTGCGCGTGAGACAGTGATTGCGGCCGCCTTCGCGCCAAGCGTCAGGGCAGAGATCAGCGCAGCCTCGGACAAATCCGCGATCTTCGATTTGGTCAGGCAGCCGGCTTCGGCCAGTCCGGCCAGAAACCCTGCGTTAAATGTGTCGCCCGCGCCGACGGTGTCGATAACTTTGGCCTTTTCAGCGGCAACGAAGGTCTTTCCGCCTGCATGATAAGCGGTCACGCCTTTGGCGCCTTCGGTCATACAAAAGATTTTTGGTCCCTTGGCCAGCAGCTTTGCGGCCAGTTGATCTGTATCTCCGGCACCCTCAAGCCAATGAAGGTCCTCGTCCGATAGCTTAACGATATCTGCTGCCGCAATCATTCGCTCGATCCGTGCGCGATAACGGTCTTCATCCCGAATGAAATCTGGGCGGATATTGGGATCAATCATTACCGGCAGGTGTTTGCCGCCCTTCAGACAAAGGGCCTCATAGGCCTCTGCGCAGGGTTCCACGGCCAGACTAATCCCACCAAGAAACAGCGCGTCGATTCCTGTCAGGTCAGAAGGAATGTCCCCTGCGCCCAACATGCGTCCGGCTGTGTTCTCGTCGTAGAAGGCATATGAGGCGTGACCGTCTGTCAATGTCACAAAGGCAAGCGTCGTCGGCTTGTCCGCGCGTTTGGCAAAGGAACCGTCGACGTTTGACGCCGTCAAAGCCTCTTCGAGCTGCTTTCCGAATAAGTCGGTTGAAAGCCCGGTAAAGAGGCCAGTCGGCTGCCCAAGACGTCCCAGACCGATGGCCGTGTTGAACACCGCGCCACCCGGATAAGGGGCAAAGGCCATTTCCCCCTGATCGGTTTTACGGGGCAGCATGTCGATCAGGGCTTCGCCTGCACAAAGGATCATGGTCGGACCTCATTGATTCTCTCGGACCAGTCATATCTGGCAACTGTTTATCGGTCCAGTTAGCGCTAACATTTTGTTTCGCCGGACATACCACTGGAAAAGCGTCATTCGCGTCTGGGCTACTGGCTCATGGCAATGAGGTATCCCACACCTGCAGCCACAGCCAAACCCAGAACAACCGCAATGGCGATCTTGATTGCGGACCACGGGCGTTCGCCCTGAACGCGGCCGGTTTGGCCGTTGACCACAAAGCGATAACTGTCGCCCTTGTATTTGTAGGCGGCCATCCAGACCGGCAGTAGGATATGCTTGAATGTTTGCTCAGAAACATCGGTGCTGACAAGGCTGATACGTTGCTGGTCGCCGCCAATGTCAAAGCGGATATCGCGCCGGATCTGCGCATCCATGATTTCACGGGCTTCATCATAGCCCTCTTCCAGATCGACAGTATAACCCTCAGCTCGGAAACCCGCTAGGAAGTGGGGGGCATAGGGCTCCAACTGGGTCAGGTTCCAAGGGGCCAGGTTGTCGGTGTATTTCTTGGGCAGGCTGCGCGATGCCAAAACCAGAACATCATCAAAGAAGCGTTGCACCCGGCCCGAGACATTGCGCCAGCGGATCTTGCGCACGCGCTTCATTTTGCCGTCTGCACCGCGTTGCGTGACGTAATAATACGTCCCGCGCTGGCCGGAATAATCGCTGCGCGTCTGCGCGTCATAGGTCCAGTAAGGAACATAGATGCCATCAAGACTGCGGCCATTGCGGGCATATTCCTGCAAGCCTGAGGGCGCAAACCAGAGCTTGCCCAGCCACGCATTCATCGCATCATGTGCGGCGCGTTCATCCATCTGAAAGGGGACAACGCCTTTGGGCTTCAGATGGCGATGGGTGCCAGTATCTGTGACAACAGGTGTCGCGCAGAACGGGCATTCGGAGGAGTGGATATTGGGATCAAATTCGACTTGCGCCCCGCAATTTGGACAAGAAGAGACCTGTGTCTCCTCCATCTCGGCCTCGGGCAGTTGTTCGGCAAGCGCAGCGTGAAAATCCAGCTCACTTATGACACTGGTCCATGGATTGTCATCCACGGTCTCATGCGTGTTTCCACAGTGATCGCAGACCAACATACCCTGGCGGGCCGAAAACCGCATATCCGCGCCGCATTCGTCACACGGGAAACGATGATCATCTCCTACATCGGGCGCAGCGATCTCTTCTTCTTCGATCTCAGGGTCCGATCCCTGAGGGGGAGGGGGCAAATCACTCATCTGGGAACTCAATGCATTGGCAGTCAAAGGGCAACTGTCCCGATAAACTCGGGACAGTCAATTAGTCAGCAATTAGACGCCCGGTGGTGGGGGTGGGGGCATGATTGTGAAGAGTTGGGCCAGTTCCTGCACGTCCTCGGCCTTTTTCCAACCGTCCTGACCAGGGGTCCAGACAAAGCTCTCGCGGGTCAATTCGCCGCCCGCTGCCATCTGGCCCATCGTGGCCTTTGAAAACGGGCCTTTGGTTTGGCCGTTTTCCGCGACATGCCAGACATGCTCAACCGGGGGCGGTGGCGGGGCCATTGCCGCAGGTTGATGGGTTTGCGCCGGTTGCGCGCCCCACGGGCCTTGATTGCCACCCATCGCATTTGCCATCTGGTTGGCCATCGCCATGCCCATGCCTAGCCCCATACCGGCGCCCATGCCACCATCGCCACCGGGATTGGCAGCAGCGGCCTGCATAGCTTCGGCGGCTGAGAACTGGGTGTACCGGTTCAGATCGCCGACAACACCCATCGAGGTGCGTTTATCCAGCGCTTCTTCCACTGCGGGTGGCAGGCTGATGTTCTCGATATAAAGCTCAGGCAACTCCAGACCGTATTGATCAATCGTACCGGAAATCGCTTCGGCAAGGATCCGGCCAAGATCGCCGGTGTTGCCGGCCATGTCGAGCACGGGGATACCGCAAGAGCCGATCACGCGAGAGAACTCCTGCACGATGATATTGCGGATCTGGTATGTGACCTCATCCGTGGTGAATTCGCCATCTGTGCCGACGATCTCGGTCATAAATTTGCCGGCGTCTTTCACCTTGACAGTGTATGTGCCAAAGGCGCGGATGCGCGTGGGTCCGAAATCGGGATCACGCAGCATAATTGGGTTCTTGGTGCCCCATTTCAGATCGGTGAAGCGGTTCGTATTGACGAAATAGATCTCGGATTTGAACGGGCTTTGAAACCCATGCGACCAATGCTGCAACGTGGTCATGATCGGCATGTTGTTCGTCTCGAGCATATAAAGCCCGGGGTTGAACACATCCGCCAGTTGACCTTCATGAATGAAGACCGCCGATTGGCCTTCGCGCACGGTCAGCTTGGCACCGTATTTGATCTCATGCCCATGACGCTCAAAACGCCAGACCATGGTGTCGCGGCTGTCATCGGTCCAATGAATGACATCAATGAACTGGCCAGAGAGGAAATCGAAAATGGACATATGTGTCCTCCTTTTGAAATTCGGGCCTTTTGCCTAGCTTGGCCCACCGACCAGCCCTTCGGCAAGCTCGGTCAGAATGGGGCGCGCCTGAACCGAAGTCATGCCGGGGTCGAGGCGCGGGTTATACAACATGGCGAGCAGCATTTCATCATGCGTGGTCAGCAACGCAAATTCTTCGTCATCATTGAAGATCGAGGGGCGCGCGATTGGGCTGTCATTGGGCAGGCCAAGCCCCTGTGCGACCTCTTCATGCACACAAGATCGGCGCAAGAGGCTGGGATGCTCAGTGCGAATGATGGCAATGGCCCCGACATAGACATGCGGGCGCCGGGATTCCGAGACGGAATAAACCGAACAGAAATTGAAACGCGGCAAGCTGGTGATTTCGCGGACAGTTTCAGCGCTGATCGAGGGCATGATCTGCCGCAGCAAGGGTTCGGCAGTAATCTGTTCGTCCCGGTTCAGGTAGAGCACATGGAAATTGCCACCAGAGCCCACCGCGCGGATGGAATGCCCGGTAACACGGGCCAGCCGGTCGGCATATTGCGCCAGAACGCGACGATCTTCGTCGGCCGTATCCTCGGGAACTGACCGCCCGAAATGCGCCTGAATACGCACAGGCCCACCCCAACGGCGTAAAACAGACGGGGTTTGTTGCGCCACGAAGCGTCCGCCGGACAGCGCATATTCGTCAAAAAGCGCGATGCGCTCGAAATTCGCAACAAGGTTTCGTGCGATGATCGGCGTGTCCGGCCCGCCGCCATCTGTGCGCAGAAGGCCTTGCGTCAACAGGCGTTGCTGGACGCCTTCATAATACCGCGCATAAGCGAGGCTTTCGGCCGATGGTTCTACCGAAGGCGGCGCGACGGCCACGGGTGGGGTGGCCCGAACAGGGGTCGTTTCGGTGGTCGACAGACAGGCGGACAGGGCCGCAGATGCGACCACTGCCATGCTCAGTTTTGTCCAAAAACGACCCACGCGGCCCGATGCCTCCGCTTCAGTTCTGCGGAACGGCGGTGCCGACATTGTCGCCCGTGCCATCCTGGCGGGCCGAGGCCGAAGCGAGCGTATCGCGCAATTCGGCTTCCATCTTCTCCATTTCGGCTTCGGCTTCGGCGCGGCGGCGTTTGCCCTCATCGGCGATCTGCAGGCTTTCTTCGATTGTCGCAATCAGATCGGCATTGGCCTGTTTGACAGCTTCGATATCAAAGACGCCACGCTCCATTTCTTCGCGGACCATGCGGTTGGATTCGCGCAGGTTGGCCGCGTTGGATTTCAGCAATTCATTGGTCAGGTCATTGGCCTCACGCACGGCTTGGGCAGCCTGGGTCGAGCGCTGGATAGTCAGCGCCTGGGCCAGCTGGGTTTCCCAAAGCGGAACGGTATTGACGAGGGTTGAATTGATCTTGGTGACCAGCGACTTGTCGTTTTCCTGCACCAGACGGATCGAGGGCAGTGACTGCATCGTCACCTGACGGGTCAACTTCAGGTCATGAACCCGGCGTTCCAGATCGTCACGGGCTGCGCGCAGGTCGCGCAATTCCTGCGCCTGCATCACCTGCTTTTCTTCTGGCGCGGCCTGAACTTCGGCCTCTTTCGCGGGGATGTCGTTTTCATCCAGATATTTAATCTTCTCTTCGCCCGCCGCGATATAAAGCGCCAGTTCGTCGTAGAAATTCAGGGTCTTATCGTAAAGCTGATCGAGCGATTTGATGTCTTTCATCAGCACATGTTCATGCGCCAAGAGTTCATCGGTGATACGGTCAATCTGGCCCTGAACATCTTCGTATTTGGCGATGAAATCATGTACCGGTTTGGCGCGGCCAAACAGTCGCTCCCACCAGCTTTGCTTGCGATTGGGGTCCAGCTCGGTGACAGAAAACCCGCGAATGGTGCCAACAATCTCACGCAAGGAATTGCCAGCGGGGCCAACATCTTTGTTTTTCACGCCATCCAGCATGGCTTGAGAGATGACCTGAAGTTCGGCCTGTGCGCCCGAGCCGAAGGTGACGATGGAGTTTGTATCCGTCATGTCCAGCTCGGCCATGCGTTTGCGAATCTCCTCCGCCGTGGGCGGTTCGGCATCGGCCAAAGGCACCAGATCGGTTGACGGTTCAGGCAAGACAGCCGCGTTCAACTCATCCACCATGGTTGCGACAGCTTCGGCTTGTTCGCGGATTTCTACACTCATCTCTGTTGGTCCTTATTTTTTTATATCTATATGCAGGTTATCGCGCGTTAATCGTTCGCGCAAAACATTGATTTCAACATCCAGATCGCTGCGGTCGGTCAGCAGCATTTTCTGCGTCCGCTTGGCAAAATTGGTTTCCAGGTCGTCCAGAAGGGCAACGTAATCTGCGCGAACCGACGCTTCGCGGTTGCGTGCATAAATGTCGGCAAATTTCACAGTCGCATCGCGCGCGCCTTGCAGGTAAACGCCCAGATATTTGCGCGCTTGTGTCAGGTCGCGGGGGTCTTCTTCGACCGTGCGGAACATATCTCGGGCTGTGGCCTGAAACGCATCAACCCGCGCCTCCAATTGCCGGTCGCCCGCGCGCTTGATGGCGTCTGACATGACATCCAGATGCGCCTCTGCTTCTTCCACTTTGCGGGCCACGCGGTCTGACTGGAAGGTATCGACGCCTTCCAATCCCTTGTTTTTCAATGGGTCGATCCCGAAAGAAAAGCTATGCAGGCCTGCCGCGACGGCGCCGATGATCACCGCCGTCAGAGGGTTCCACTGCCCGCCAAAGATCAAGGCCGCAACGCCGACGCCGGTCAATGCTGACGCAAAAATCTTACGTGGTATCGCAGGTTTGCGCGCCACTTTGCGCTCATTATAGGCGTCTTCGGCCCGGATGCCGTCGCGCAATAGCCATACTGCCAAGAGCAGGACGGCAGCACCGGCCAGATCGGTCACCATCTCAGTTACAGGCTGCACGAACGCAGTCAGAAAGGTCAGCAGCGGCAGAATGAACAGGATGTTGATCCGAGCGCCGTACCTAGCCGGGCTGCGGCCGCGAAAGCTGGCCTCGACCGTTGGCATCTCAGGCGCCTCGATATCCGTCTGCGAAGGATCGGGGCTGAACTTGCCGCCATAGCGTTGCGCCATGCTTAAAACACTCCGAACCCGCCGAAGATCGCCATCACAATGATGACGCTCAGCGCTACAAAAGATACGCCCTGAAGGCCATTTGAACTCATGTCAGAACCCCTTTCCGACCAATAGGATAAGCATGGGGGTCACCAAAAACCAGATGTCAGTGGCGCGAATCCTCTACCGGGATGATTTCCGCCTGCGCCCCAAGCGCGCGTTCTGTATCCAGCTTGCGTTTATAGCCGGTTTGTAAAATCTCGACGGCAAAGAGTACGACAACAGCGAAATAGAAAGTGGTCTTTGACATCGGGATCAGAGGATGCCCAAAAATCAGGATCGCCATGTCATGGTCATGGGTCGCATGCTCCGCGGCCACACCGGCCTCACCCAACAAAACCACACCGACAATAAGCAGGATGAAAAGACCCAGAACCTCATACATCCGGTTTTTCTCAATGAATTTCGTAACGCCATCGGCCAAAGCCAGCATCGCCCCGCCTGAGATCAGGATAGCGGCGGCCAGTATCGGGAAGACATCGGTGATAGCCAATGCCGACAGGATCGAGTCAAAGCTGAAAATCATGTTCATCAGCACGATCATCATCACGACCTGAAAGGCTGATTTGCTTGGTTTGTCATGCCCCTCATGATCCAGATCATGCATCGACAAGAGGTGCCCGATCTCTTTTACCGCCGTGTAGATGATGAACACCCCACCAAAGACAAAGACACAAGTGGCGAAATTCACGCCGCCCTCGATCACGCCTTCCCAGTTGAACCGGAAGAACGGTTCGGCGAGGGCGTCGATCAGCCGGATCATGACAAAAAGCAGGATAACCCGCATGGCAACCGCCACGATGATCCCCCAGAACCGCACCGATTTCTGGTTCTCTTTCGGCGCGCGTTGGCTCTCAATCGAGATGTAGAGAAGGTTGTCGAACCCAAGGACAGCCTGCAAAAAGCAAAGCATCACGAGGTTTCCGAGATTTTCGAATGTCAGCAGGTCAGCCATCGTCGTAGAATACCTTAAGTTGAATTGGCCAAAGGTATGGCGCAATCAGCGCTGTTTGAAAAGTTGGTCTTTCTTGGCCATGTCTTTTGGTTTGCCGCGCAATTCTGCCGCCAGCGCGCGGCCTGCGATCACTCCGGGGCGCGCGCTGAGTTCATCCAGCCATCGCGCCAGATGCGGTTTGTCATCGAGAGTTTGCTGCTGACCTTCCCAAAGCGAAGCCCATCCCCAACTGGCGATATCCGCAATCGAATAGAAATCTCCGGCCAGATAGCGCGATTGGCCCAAACGCGTGTTCATTACCCGATAAAGCCGCGCCGTTTCATTGCGGTAGCGATCCTTGGCATAAGGCAAGTCATTGGGCGGATCCATCAGCGGCGCATATTTCAGGAAATGGTGCGCCTGGCCGGCCATAGGACCAAGACCGCCCATTTGCCACATCAACCATTGATCGACGACGATGCGGTCGCGTTCGCTCTCTCCATAAAATCGGCCCGTCTTGCGGGCCAAATATTGAAGGATCGCACCGGATTCAAAGATCGAGATCGGGTCCCCACCCGGCCCATCGGGATCAATGATCGCAGGCATCCGGTTGTTGGGTGAAATGGCCAGAAATTCCGGCTTATGCTGATCCCCTTCGTTGATATTGATCAGGTTCAGATTGTAGGGTAGGCCCATCTCTTCCAGCGCGATTGAGATCTTCCAGCCGTTCGGTGTGGGCCAGAAGTAAAGCTCGATAGGGTCTGCCATGATCTGTTGGGCCTTGTCTTTCATATCAATACCCTCAGCTTTGCGGGCATCCCCGCCGGTGGCAAGCCTTAGAACGGGCGAATCTTCGAAAACTGGCCAATGGACCTTGGGTCAACCACCAGCATCCTTGGCGACTTTTGCATTTGGACGAAGATACTCGCTTTCTCCCGCCCAAATCACAGGGAGCCCAACAAGACACCGGAGGTGCCCGGTCATATGCAATTACGCAAACACCAAAGAGGTGTCTGGCGCAGGTCTTGCGCGCCGGGCTTGACGTTGCGCGGCGCGGGGCCTATGCCATCCAACACGACGTGGCGATTTGTTAACCGGATTGCGGGCCACGCTAAACACTCCGCTAAAGAGGTCGAGCCTATGCCAGTTCTGGCGGACGCCCCCGACCGTTTTACCGGTTCGGGGCTTTTTTGTTCCGGGCCAGAGCCAGAGAGATGAGACGACGATATGACCCTGGGACCCAAACAGCTTCCCGATCACGCCCGCCCCCGCACCCGCGCGGTACATGGCGGCACCCGCCGCAGCCAATATGGAGAGGTCAGCGAAGCCATCTTCATGACGCAGGGCTTTGTTTATGACAGTGCCGAACAGGCAGAAGCGAGGTTTATCGAATCCGGCGATGATGAGTTCATCTATGCCCGCTATGGCAACCCGACCGTGCGGATGTTCGAAGAACGCATCGCGATGCTGGAAGGCACAGAGGATGCCTTTGCCACGGCATCTGGCATGGCGGCGGTCAATGCAGCGCTCACATCGCTCTTGAAGGCGGGCGATCACGTGGTTTCAGCCAAGGCGCTCTTTGGTTCCTGCCTCTATATCCTCGAAGAAGTGCTGACGCGTTACGGCGTTGAAGTCACCTTTGTTGATGGGTGCAACCTTGAAGAATGGAAGGCCGCCATCCGCCCAGACACAAAGGCAGTGTTTTTCGAATCCATGTCCAACCCCACTTTGGAAGTTGTCGACATCCAAGCGGTTTCGGATCTTGCTCACGCGCACGGTGCCTTGGTCATCGTCGATAACGTGTTTGCGACACCTGTGCTGCAACGCTCGGGCGACCTAGGCGCCGACGTTATCGTCTATTCCGCAACCAAGCATATAGACGGGCAGGGCCGTGCGCTTGGTGGCGTGGTTTGCGGCACACGTGAGTTTATCCGGAAAACACTGGAACCCTACCTCAAACACACCGGTGGTTCCATGTCGCCATTCAACGCCTGGGTGATGTTGAAATCGCTAGAGACCCTTGACCTGCGGGTGCGCGCCCAGGCCGCGACTGCGTTGGAAGTGGCCGAAGCCCTGTCCGGCACGCCTGGTTTTTCCAAGGTCATTTATCCGTTCCTCAAAGATCACCCGCATCACGATCTTGCGAAAGCACAGATGCAGGGCGGCGGAACTGTGATTGCACTTGAACTGGAGGGTGGACGCGACGCCGCGTTCAAATTCCTCAATGCGCTTGAGATCGCGGTCATCTCGAATAACTTGGGCGATGCCAAGTCGATTATCACACATCCCACGACCACGACCCATCAGCGCCTTACCGACGAACAGCGCGACGAGCTGGGAATCACCGAGGGGTTGCTGCGCCTGTCGATCGGGTTGGAAGATCCCGCTGATCTGATCGCTGATCTGCGTCAGGCGCTGGCCGCAGCATCCTGAGCTGCGCGTCAAAAGCAATGTAGAAATGCAAGATCAAATTGAGTAAAGGCTTCTGCCATGAAACGATTTTTGATCCTGCAACTCCGGCCCGAAGATGAAGCCGCCGACGAGGAATTCACCAGTTTCCTCGCCCGAAGTGGCCTGACGGCCGAAGAAACCCACCGTATCCGGCTGGATCAGGAAGACCTGCCCGCAGATCTGAGCCTTTCCGACTATGCCGGCGTCATTGTGGGTGGCGGGCCGGGCTGCGTCTCGGACGCCCCCGATGAAAAACCGGCAGATGAGGCTAAGATCGAGGCCGAAATCATGGGGTTGATGCCCGAGATCACTGAACGCGATATGCCCTATCTTGGGTGTTGTTATGGCCTCGGTATTCTCGCGCATCATTTGGGCGGGGAGGTCAGCAAACGCAAATTTGGTGAGGCGATAGGCGGCACCAATTGCACCATCACGCCCGATGGGCAAACAGACCCCCTCTTTGACGGTGTGCCCCGTGAGTTTCGCGCGCTCGTCGGCCACAAAGAAGCGGTCCAGGAAACGCCGCCGGGCGCTGTGCATTTGGTTGCGGGTGAAAATTGCCCGATGCAGATGATTCGATATGGCCAAAACGTTTATGCGACCCAGTTTCATCCCGAAGCAGATGGCCAAAGCTTTGCCACCCGCATCCGCATTTACCGCAATAAGGGCTATTTCCACCCTGATGAGGCCGATGACCTCTCTGCTGCGGTATTGGCCGAAGAAATTACAGCGCCCGAGCAGATTTTGCGCAATTTTGTGGCCCGATATCGCCAGTAATTTTGGCAAATAGATAAAACTTTATCTTAGTTTTTAAGGGGGTATTAAGCGTTCAACCTGCATAGAGGAGTGAGCCAATTCAGCGATGTTGCGGCGTATTTTGTAACAATTGTGATCTGCGCACATGCCGCATGCGTATCTGTAATGTCGGAAATGCTTGGATTGGCGCGGGCGATTGCCCATATACTCACTCTGTGCTGAGAGGGAAGGATCACGATGAACCTCCAAATCACTGATATGGCAAAGCTGCCAGATAGCGACGAGGCGCGTCGCGCGCTCAAGGTTTTGAAAGCTTGGGTTCGGACGGCCTCTGCCAAAGATCTGGAGGCGCTGGACCCAGCCGTTGCACGCCTTTTGCCCGATGGCACGGAGTATCCTGAGTTTTCCCGTGAGTACCCCGATAATTTTGTGGCGGACGGTGATTACAAGGCGTCCTTGCCGGATTTGCAGAACGGGCCATCCTCGCTCATCAAAGGTCAGAAACGTGTCATCCAGCATGTCGGGATTTCAAATTTCCGCCTGCCGTTGCGCTATCACACTCGCAACAATGGCGACCTGACACTGGAAACCTCCGTTACCGGGTCCGTCAGCCTTGAGGCCGAGAAAAAAGGCATAAATATGAGCCGCATCATGCGCTCATTCTATGAACATGCCGACCGCACGTTCAGTTTCAAAGTGATGGAAGCTGCTCTCGACGACTACAAGACCGATCTCGATAGTTTTGATGCGCGTATCCAAATGCGGTTTTCCTTCCCCGTCAAAGTGCAAAGCCTGCGCTCGGGACTGTCCGGCTACCAGTATTACGATATCGCGCTGGAACTGGTTGAGCAGGCCGGTCAACGTGTTCGGGTCATGCATCTGGATTATGTATATAGCTCCACTTGCCCCTGTTCTCTGGAACTCAGCGAACATGCGCGGGAAACGCGCGGGCAATTGGCCACGCCCCATTCGCAGCGGTCAGTCGCCCGGATGTCTGTGGTGGTGAAGCCCGACCAGCCCTGTCTGTGGTTCGAAGACGTCATCGACCTTGCCCGCAAGGCTGTGCCGACAGAAACACAAGTCATGGTCAAACGCGAAGACGAACAGGCTTTTGCAGAGTTGAATGCTGCAAACCCGATTTTCGTGGAAGACGCAGCGCGCCTTTTTGCGGAGGCGCTGCATGGCGACCACCGTATTGGCGATTTCCGGGTGGTCGCGAGCCACCAGGAAAGCCTGCACAGCCACGACGCTGTTAGTGTCCTGACCGAGGGTGAGACATTTGCCGCGGCCAGTCTTGACCCGCGCCTGTTCCAAACCCTTATCCACCAGGGCTGATCCCTACAAAAGCTTGCCATGCACCTGGTGCAATGCAGGATTTCTGCATTGTCTCTGGTGCCTGCGCGCGACCGCCTTATGTTCATTGCCAAGGGAGGAAACCACGCCACACCACTGATGGAGGTTTCCAAAATGGCTGCAATTACAACGAATTCCCCGACACGCGCAGGTGGGTTCCGCACCGCATTCGCAGGGTTTTTCAAGATGCTCGGTCGGGCTATTACGGCACATGCTGAATATCACGGACGCGTACGGCAAATCGAGCGGCTGCAACTGATGTCGGACGCTGAACTGGCCAAGCGTGGGATCAGGCGTGATGAAATCGCGCAGCATGTATTCCGCGATATGTTCTACGCATAACACCCCACAAAAAATTCTTACATCAGGCCGTTCCATTCCAGGAACGGCTTGATTGCTTTTCAAGAGGATGTGGTTGACAGGCCTGCGCCACACGTCCAACGGTTCGCACATGCTTGACCTGCGCCCTGCCGGATATGTGATTGGCCTTTTGGTCTTTGTGCTTGGGTTGACCATGCTTGTTCCGCTTGGCCTGGATCTTTATTTGCAAAACGGCCACTGGCCCGCCTTTTTTGAAAGCGCGGTTCTGACCATCGTGCCCGGCCTGTTGATGGCCCTGTCCTGCGCCAATGGCGTTGGCCAACGCCTGACGATCCAACAAACCTTTCTTTTGACCACCGGGGTCTGGTTTGTTTTGCCCCTGTTTGGCGCGCTTCCGTTCAGCTTTGGCGCCACGGACGCACGCTATGTCGACGCGTTTTTTGAGGCGATGTCGGGGCTGACCACAACCGGATCGACAGTGTTTGACGGATTGCAGACCTTGCCGGAGGGTTTGCTGCTGTGGCGCGGGCTGTTGCAATGGTTCGGCGGAGTCGGGATAATTGTTGTGGCCATGGTGTTCCTGCCGGAACTGCGGGTCGGCGGGATGCAAATCTTCCGGTCCGAAGGCTTCGACACTTTCGGGAAAATCTTGCCGCGCGCGGGTGAAATCGCGCAGCAGATCTCGGTGGTCTACCTGGCCCTCACCGTTGTCTGTGCGGTGACATATAGTGCGCTGGGTATGGAGCCATTTGATGCGATTGTTCATTCCATGACGACAATCGCCACCGGCGGGTTTGCCAATTACGACAGTTCATTCGGAGGCTTCCCGCGCGGGGTGGAATATGCGGCGGCGGGTTTCATGCTGCTCGCGGCCCTTCCCTTCGTACGTTATGTCCAGTTGTTGGGAGGCAGCGCCTATCCGATCTTCAAGGACAGCCAGGTGCGGGCCTTTTTGGCCACAGCGCTGGTGGTTGTGATCGTTCTGGCACTTTGGCTGACCTATGGGCGCGGCGCGGCTTTTGAAACCTCCTTTCGCAAGGCGCTGTTCAACACGGTCTCGATCGTGACAGGGACAGGCTATGCCAGCGCGGACTACATGCAATGGGGTGCCATTGCGGTTGTCCTTTTCTTCTTCATCGGCCTTATTGGCGGCTGTGCGGGGTCGACCGCCTGCTCGATCAAGGTCTTCCGCTATCAGCTGTTGATGACCTCCATTTCGACCCAGCTGAAACGCCTTTACGCGCCGCATGGCGTGTTCGAACCTCGCTATGAAGGGCGCAAAGTGTCAGAGGAAGTGCTCTCATCCGTCATGGCGTTCTTCGTGATGTTCTTTGTAACGCTTGCTGTGATCGCGATCCTTTTGGGTCTGACAGGGCTGGATTTTATCACGTCGGTCTCTGGAGCTGCGGCGGCGCTTGCCAATATTGGTCCGGGATTGGGCAGCGAGATCGGTCCTGCCGGAAATTTCGGCGGTCTTGGCGATACTGCCAAATGGATCTTATCAGCGGCCATGCTGCTTGGTCGGCTAGAGCTGATGGCGGTCTTTGTCCTGTTCACGGCGCAGTTCTGGCGCGCGTGACAGAGTATCGGGTTTTAAAATTGTGTGTCCCCTTCGGGGCCACGCTGTCTTAGTTCATGCCTCCGGCGGGGGTATTTTCGCAAAGAAGAAGGCGCAGGATGAGGGATGCTCGTCCTGCGCCTTTCGGTTTGTTCAGACCTTGTTTCTTAGTTCCAGCAAGTCACCAGAACAGACAGATCCATGCCATACCGGGCCAGCGCGTTGCGCGTCAGCGGTTCGGCCGTGACAGAGGCGGGGCTGAGCTGCACGCCGGCTTCCGCCAGCAGCGATGCCATCTGATCACCACGCAGGGCGAAGCTGACGCCTTCGGGCAAGGCCCGCCCGGTTTGCGGCTCGGGCAGGACAACGCCGACAACGGCGCCGGTTGCGTCCAGCACCGGCGCACCGGCCTCGGAAGGTTCAATCGCCATGTTGAGACGCGCCATCATGGGCTCACCGTTCAGCCCCTGAAGATCAGCCAAAGTGCCAAAATTCAGCGAGGCTGCGCCAAGCGCGCCCTCATAAGGGAACCCGGCAACGGCCACATCAGACCTTATGCGGGCAGGGGTCTGCAGGAAGCCGGCAAAAGTAGAGGGGGCAAGCGCCTGCGTGGGTTGCAGAACCGCGATGCCGAGATCGGCATTTGCATAGGCCAGCTCCATCTCATACTGGTTATCGACCAGAATGCGCGTGCAGGTGCCAACGGCCTCGGACGTGGTCATAACTGCGCCTGCACCATTGAGGTAGAAGCCCGATCTGGCCAGTTCCGGCTGACGCACCTCTAGGCCTGACACAAGGTCAGCGCCCTGATCCAAACCCGGATCAATTGCGCCGGGATCAAGTGTTGCACCAAATGTCTCAAAGCTGTCTTCCATCATCGGCAAGACCCGCGCCATTTGCTGGTCGCGATCCGGAGTCCAGATCAGGGTGAAGCCCTTGATCTGACCATCTTGCAACCGGGCAATGGTGTGGCTGCGCAGGCTATCGCTTTGGCCGGTCAGGACGAAGCTGTTCTCCCGGCGGTTGCGCTCGCCCTCCAATGGGACGATCTCAAGCGTCTGCATGATCTCATAGAGGCCGCCGAGCGTGGCGCGAGTGCCTTCCTGGCTGATCAGGAGGACCTGAACGCCAGACCCACCGACACTATCAAACTGCGCGAAAGGGTATTCATAGTGCGAGAACTGCACCATCGCCATCGGCAGGTTGATTTGAATACCGGCACGTTCGTCGCGCACAGTTTGCATGCCCAGTGCAGCAAGCTCACCTTGATATTGTTGCAGTAACAATGCGCGCTGTCGGGTGGTCAGAACACCGGTTTCTTCCAGACCGTTTGCGGCCTGCCAAAGACCCATCGCGCGGCGGGTGCCGGGCCCAAAGGCGCCGTCAATACCCGAATTGTAATGCCCGAACCATTGCATCGCGATCTGCAGCTCTTCGCGTTGTTGACGATCAAGTTGCTGTTCGCTGCGCCGTGCCTCTTGCACGGTCTCTTCCGGTTGTGCGACGGGCTGGGGCGCCTGAACAGGCGTGGTGACCTCAGGCGCGGTTGGGGCCGCGTTCAGCGTGTTGGCGCCAATTGGGAAAAACTGCTGTCGGTACAGGCCAACATCGGCCACGTAGCTGTCTTGCGGAATAGCACCCTGGCCGCGCAGGCCCGCAACAAGCTGAGCCGCGTCATTGGGGCTGTAAGGTCCAAGGGCAATCGCATACCAGCCTGTGCGCATCTGATATCCGTTCACATCCGGCAGCAGGCGCGAATAGGCGCGAACGCGCGCCTCGGCTGTTGCCAAATCCGGATGCGCCTCAAGCTGCACCCAAACCCTGTCCTGCGCGTCCGCTTGATCGGCCGAAAATACGACCACGCTGAACAGGACAAAAACGCTTAAAAAAATCTGGCGAACTGCCATCTTCATCGTCTAATCCCCATGTTTCCGACGGGCCTCGCCCGGTCCTTTATCGGCGGCAACCTAGCAGATGGGTTGCCGGATGCACCAGAAATATAACGAAGTTGGGTCCCGTCCACGCATTGACCCTCGCCGGGGGGGGGCTTATTGAACGCGTGCTTGTCTAACCGGGGACCAGAGAGATGGCCGACACCACCAGCCAGCCGCGCAGTTTTCAGGAGATTATCCTGAGGCTTCAGACCTATTGGGCCACCAAGGGCTGCGCCATCATGCAACCCTATGACATGGAAGTGGGCGCAGGGACGTTTCACCCCGCGACTACTTTGCGCTCTTTGGGCTCAAACCCATGGGCGGCGGCCTATGTTCAACCCTCGCGCCGTCCGACCGACGGACGGTATGGAGAGAACCCAAACCGCCTTCAGCATTACTATCAGTATCAGGTGCTGATCAAACCCAGCCCGCCCGATCTGCAAGCGCTTTATCTGGGCTCGCTTGATGCGATTGGGATCGACACCTCGATCCACGATATTCGCTTTGTCGAAGATGACTGGGAAAGCCCAACCTTGGGCGCCTGGGGCTTGGGTTGGGAGGTCTGGTGCGACGGTATGGAAGTCAGCCAGTTCACCTATTTTCAGCAGGTCGGTGGCCATGATTGCAAACCCGTTTCAGGTGAGTTGACCTATGGGTTGGAGCGACTGGCGATTTACATTCTTGGCGTGGATCACGTTATGGATATGCCGTTCAACGACCCTGATGCGCCCATCCCGCTGACCTATGGCGATGTTTTCAAACAGACCGAGGAAGAATACGCGCGCTGGAACTTTGATGTTGCCAATACCGATATGCTTCTGAAGCATTTCGAAGAGGCAGAGGCCGAATGCGACGCGATTTTGGCGCAAGAGCATATCGATCCCAAAACCAACAAGCGCATTATCATGGCCCACCCGGCCTATGACCAGTGCATCAAGGCCAGCCACATCTTCAACCTTTTGGATGCGCGCGGCGTGATCTCGGTCACCGAACGTCAGGCCTATATCGGCCGCGTCCGGGCGCTCGCCAAGAAATGCGCAGATGCCTTCGTGATGACAGAAGCAGGCGGGTTTATCCCCGAAACCGCATGAACGGAAAATTCGCCGTGTCCGCCATTGTCCTTTCTGCTGCTGTCGCTGGTGGTCTGCTGTGGTGGACCGAAACCCGCGCCTATTATGAGCCGGTCGCAGCCGATGCGGTGACCATCGCCGCCACGCGGTTCGACGGTGTTGTCGATCCGCTGCCAATTGCCGATTTCGAAGGCATAGACGCTGACACTTCGCCACTAAGGTTCCGCGCCTGTTTCACGACCTCATTGTCGCTGGCAATGATGACCGAAACCTATCAGCCCTACGAAGAGGCAACACCACTCAACACGCCGGGCTGGTTTGACTGTTACGACGCGGGCAGCTTGACCGCACAGATCGAAAACGGAGAGGCCATCGCCTTTCTCGGTGAAGCGAATTTTATTTATGGCATCGACCGGATCGTTGCCGTGAACGTTGCCGGGCAGGGATTTGCCTGGCACCAGATCAACCATTGCGGCGAAGCCGTTTATGAAGGCGACCCCGCCCCGCAGGGCTGCCCGCCCGCGCCCGAGAGGAACTGATATGCCCGATCTTCTTTTGGAACTCTTCTCAGAGGAAATCCCCGCGCGGATGCAAGGCAAGGCCGCTTTGGATTTGAAAAAACTCATCACAGACGGGCTGGTCGAAGCGGGACTGACGTATAAATCCGCAGGCAGCTTTTCGACCCCGCGCCGCCTGACGCTGGCCATCGAAGGGCTGACCGCAGAAAGCCCCGATGTCACTGAAGAGCGCAAAGGCCCCCGTGCCGATGCGCCGGAAAAGGCGCTTGAGGGCTTTCTCAGATCAACCGGTCTGACAAAGGACCAGCTTGAAATCCGCGATGAGAAAAAGGGCCAGACCTATTTCGCGCGTATCACCAAACCGGGCCGTAAGGCAGAAGATATTCTGGCTGATGTGATCCCGGCCACGATCCGTAATTTCCCCTGGCCGAAATCCATGCGGTGGGGGGCAGGCAGCTTGCGTTGGGTGCGCCCGCTGCATTCGATCCTTTGCATTCTGACTGACGAGGCGGGCCACGCGGTCGTGCCGTTCGACGTTGATGGCATAGCCGCAGGCGATACGACCGAGGGCCATCGTTTCATGGCGCCGGGTCGCTTTGGCGTCACGTCATTCGACGATTACGCTGCCAAGCTGAAGGCCGCCAAGGTCGTGCTGTCAGCCGAAGAGCGTGCCAAGGCGATCTGGCATGACGCCACCAACATGGCCTTTGCCGCCGGACTTGAAGTGGTCGACGACCGCGGCTTGCTGAGCGAAGTTGCCGGCCTCGTCGAATGGCCCGTCGTCCTGATGGGCGAGATCGGTGCCGATTTCCTCGAACTGCCGCCCGAAGTGCTGCAAACTTCAATGAAGGAGCACCAGAAGTTCTTCTCGGTTCGCAATCCCAAAACAGGCCGCATCGAACGCTTCATCACGGTCGCCAATCGCGAAACCGTGGACAATGGCGCGACTATTCTGGCGGGCAACAACAAGGTTCTGTCGGCACGTTTGGCCGATGCCAAGTTCTTTTGGGAAAACGATCTGCGGATTGCAAAATCGGACATGCAAACCTGGACCCGCAGCCTCGAAAACGTGACCTTCCACAACAAACTGGGAACGCAAGCCGCCCGGATCGACCGTATCGCGGCTTTGGCACGTGACCTTGCCCCGGTTGTCGGTGCGGATGCCGATCAGTCCGAAACGGCCGCACGGATCGCCAAGGCCGATCTGTCCTCTGAAATGGTCTACGAGTTCCCCGAACTTCAGGGCCTGATGGGCCGATACTATGCCGAGGCCGCAGGCTATCCGGCTGAGGTTGCTGCCGCCGCAGAGGAGCATTATTCGCCGCTCGGCCCCTCAGATGACGTGCCAACCGCGCCAATTTCCATCGCGGTCTCGCTGGCGGATAAGCTTGATACGCTGACCGGCTTCTGGGCCATTGACGAAAAGCCCACTGGTTCGAAAGACCCCTTCGCGCTGCGCCGCGCGGCCCTTGGCGTAATCCGTCTGGTATTGACCAATAACCTGCGTTTCAATCTTGATCGCTTCGTCGACGCGCAATTGGTGCGCCACAAGATCTCGTTGAATGGCGAAGAGGAAACCGGCCTTTTGGTCTTGCTGAAAGAGATCGCTGATCATGGCGTCTTTGGTGCGGCCCTTGAAACCGTGCGCGATAAGCTCACCGAAAAAGGCAATGAACTGGCTGAACGTGTTCCCGACGTATCCGTCGATCTGCTTCGGTTTGCCCATGACCGCCTCAAGGTGCATTTGCGCGACGAAGGTATCCGCCACGATGTGATCGACGCCTGTTTGGCGATGCCCGGCAATGACGATCTTGCGCTTTTGGTCAAGCGTGCTGAAGCGTTGGCAGGCTTCCTTGGCTCAGATGATGGTGAAAACCTGCTGCAAGGCTACAAACGTGCGGCCAATATTCTGGCGCAGGCCGAGGCCAAGGATGGCGTTGAATACCGGTACGGCGCGGATGTGAAATTCGCAGAGACGGATGAAGAGAAAACCCTGTTCACCGCGTTGGACACAGCCGCGACCCAGGTCGCCCCCGCGCTCGAGGCCGATGATTTTGGAGCGGCCATGACTGCAATGGCCGCTTTGCGGGCGCCAATTGATGCGTTTTTCGAGGCTGTGCAGGTCAATGCAGAGAATGAGGTCATCCGCCGCAATCGCTTGAATCTTCTGCATGACATCACTGCGATTTGTGCCAAAATCGCTGATTTGGGCAAGATCGAAGGCTGACACCTCCGTCAACAACCCGTCGGCTCTGCGCCGATGGGCCGGTCCCTTGGAGGGGCCCGAAAAACGTTGTGTCGCCTGCGGCACAGCTGTGGCTAGACGCGTGTGGTTTTGGCTGTATGGTCTGACAAAATTCCGACGAGGGAACCTCCATGCCCCGACCGCCCGAGATGATCGAGATCACACCAACGGCTGCCGTAAGTAATGACCGCCACGGCAACCGTGCCAAATGCCTGCAACGCCTGATCCGTCTGGATCTGCCGGTGCCGCTATCCGTGGCGCTGTCCTTTGACACGGTACGCAACTTGGCCAAGGGCAATCTGCCGGATCTGAATGCGCTGACCGCCATTTTTGAGGACGGGGATCTGCTGAGTGTCCGGTCCTCTTCGCAGGCGGCTGATTGGGGTGGCCCGGGCGCAATCCTCAATATCGGCATGAATGATGCGATTGCCGAGCGAATTGCAGAAGAACATGGGAAAGACGCGTCCGATGCGCTCTACCTATCCTTTATTCGCACCTATGCGGTTGACGTTCTGCGCCTTGATGAAGACCTGTTTGACGGCCCCATGACCCCGCGCATCGCTCTGGCCCATTTCGAAGACGAAATGGAGGAGCCGTTTCCGCAGGATATCACCACACAATTGACCGAAGTTCTGCGATCCATGGCGCGCGCCTGGGAGGGGACATCGGCCCGCCTGTTGCGACAGGCCCAAGGCGCGCCTGCCGATGCAGGTCTTGGTCTGGTTGTCCAGCGTATGGCGCTGACGGTTGGCGCGGGCGAGGCTGGCGCGGGCGTTGTTCAGTTCGTGTCGACCGAAACCGGCGAACCGCAGGTAACAGGCCGCTATGTGCCGCATGGACTGGGTCGTGTGGACGTCTCCGAGGCCGATGCACAGTTTATCGAAACCGACCCGCGCGGTCCTGCCCTGCAAGATCGCTGTCCCGAAGTTGTGACCGCCCTGAAAGCAGCCGGTGAGCTAATTCGGACGCGGCTGCGCGAAGAGATGCAGATCGAGTTCACTTTGATGGATTGCCATCTGGCCGTGCTGGATGCCGTCAAGGTACCACGCTCAGCCCGTGCAGAAGTGCGCATTCAGGTTGACCTGGCAGAAGCGGGCGTAATTTCGCGCGAAGAGGCGCTGATGCGCATTCCCCCGCTGACGCTCAACCAATTGATGCACCGTCAGATCAACCCGGAAGCAGAGCGCGATATTCTGGCGGTTGGTGTTGCCGCTGCCCCCGGCGCTGCCAAGGGCCAGATCGTGTTTTCCGCTGCGGCTGCTCAGGCCTGTGCCGCGCAGGACATCCCTTGCATCCTTGTACGTCGTGAAACCAGCCCCGAAGATGTGCGCGGAATGCACGCCGCCGATGCCATCGTGACAGAACGCGGAGGCATGACCAGCCACGCCGCCGTGATCGCGCGGGGCCTTGGCGTGCCTTGTGTTGCTGGCGCGAATACGCTCCAGCTCTCGATGCGGAAAAAGACGCTGACAATGCCGGGTCGCAAAGTGTTCCACGAAGGCGATATCATCAGCGTTGACGGCACTTCGGGACAGATCCTTGCCGGTGCCGCAGACATGATCGAGCCTGCCATGGGCGGGGCCTTTGCGAAACTGCTCAGCTGGGCCGACGATGCCCGCGATATCGGCATCCGTGCCAATGCCGACACGCCAGAGGATGCCCGCCTTGCGCAGCGTTTTGGCGTCGATGGGATCGGCCTGTGCCGGACCGAGCACATGTTCTTTGACCCCATCCGCCTGACAGTGATGCGGGAAATGATTTTTGCCGATAACCCTGGTGATCGTGCGGCCGTGCTGGAACGCCTGCTGCCGATGCAGCGCGCGGATTTCATCGAGCTGTTCGGGATGATGAAAGGGCAACCTGTCTGCATCCGCCTGTTCGACCCGCCTTTGCATGAATTCCTGCCGGGTGACCGAGACGGCATTAGGGCACTGGCCGAAGCGCTTGATTTGCCGGCCAGCCGGGTCTCAGCCCGGATCGAAAACTTACAACAATTCAACCCGATGTTGGGTCTGAGGGGCGTAAGGCTGGGCATTACCATGCCCGAGATTTACGAAATGCAAGCGCGCGCCATTTTCGAGGCGACCGTAGAGGCATCGCGCGACGGTGATCCGATTGTTCCCGAAATCATGATCCCGCTTGTCTCAGCCAAACGCGAAGTCGAGTTGATCAAAGACAGCATTGACGCGGTCGCGGCGTCGGTCAGAAACGAATCCGGCCAGGAGTTCACCTTCCGGTTGGGCGTTATGGTCGAAACGCCACGGGCCGCCTTGCGCGCCGGTGAAATTGCTGAGCATTCGGCCTTCCTGTCCTTCGGGACAAACGACCTGACGCAGATGACCTATGGCCTGTCGCGCGATGATGCAGGGCGTTTCATGTCGGCCTATGTCAATCAGGGCGTGTTTGTGGAGGATCCGTTCCAGCGCATGGATTTGGACGGGGTGGGCGAGTTGCTGCTTCTGGGGGCTGAACGGGGCCGGGCAGTTTCGCCGGGGATCACCCTGTCGATCTGCGGTGAACATGGTGGCGACCCGGATTCTATTGCCTTCAGCAGATCGGCGGGCTTCACCTATGTGTCCTGTTCGCCCTTCCGGGTTCCGGTGGCAAAACTCGCGGCCGCGCAACTGGCGATTTCTGACATATTATCGACGTGATTCCAGTCCATTAGAACGTGATGTTAATTGATTCTGTGAACAGCAACGCTAGCTGTTGGGGGTCTCTTAACGTCCAATCACTAGATTATCCCCCAGTTGGACCTGATCCGACTGAATAGGATAGCAGTATGAGCAAGCAGTAAGCCGGAATACCGGCATCGAAGGGGACGCCCAGAATGGGACAGATTAAGATTTGGCGCGCCATGGCCGCCACACTCGCAGGTTTGACCATCGGGGCGCAGGTAGCCTCGGCCGATGTTGTGGCCAGTACCTCTACCGACCCAACCTTTAATCTCAATGCCAGCCTGGCCTCGGTAATGGGGGCGGAGCATTCTGCCTTTCAATCGGTCAGCCCGCTGCGCCTGAGTGCAATCGGATCGGTCTATTCCGGTCGCGGCGTCGATAACGCCGACGGCGCACCTTATTCAGCGGAAGAGCTTGATCGCATGCCGCGTGCCCGCGGCGGGCGGCAATGGCAATGTCTGACAGAGGCGCTTTATTTTGAAGCGCGCGGCGAAGATGTGGCCGGGCAATTTGCCGTGGCCGAAGTGATCCTGAATCGCGTCGACGATGCACGTTATCCCAATTCGGTTTGCGATGTCGTCAATCAAGGCACCGGTCGGCGCTTTGCCTGCCAGTTCACCTATACCTGTGACGGCCAGCCAGAGGATGTGACAGACCACGCAACGCATCGCCGCTTGGGCAAAATTGCCCGCATCATGCTGGATGGCGGGCCGCGCAACCTGACGGCGGGTGCCACGCATTATCATGCCGATTGGGTCAGCCCCCGTTGGGCGCGCGTGTTCCCACAAACCGCGCAAATCGGAACGCATCTGTTTTACCGTCAGCAATAAGCGATAGGTCGCAATTGACGTCAGTGGCGGCGGGACCGGCACGTGCATATTTCTGCGCGCCCTGATATGAGGGCGTCCAGACCCGCCTTGCATCCCGAAAGCCCGCGCCGATGACCGACGAAACCAGCCTTGCCTTTTCCCATCCCGCCGCGCGCGCCGCAGCGACAGCTGGCCCTGATCCCCTGGATCGGATCAGCCTGTCAGATCTTGAACGTGTGGTCGAGATCGGGGCCTTTCAGCAGGAGCGTGGCAAAGAACAGCGCGTCCGCTTCAACATCGTGGTCGAGGTCCGGTCCGAGGCCGATCCTGATGCCGATGATGTCGACAAAATCCTGTCCTATGACGCGCTGATCGAAGCCATTGACCATGAGTTGCAGGCGGAACGCCTGAACCTGCTCGAAACGCTGGCCGCACGCGTGGCCGAAAGAATTCTGGCGCATCCATTGGCCGCGCGCTGTTTCGTGCGCATTGAAAAACTGGACCGCGGGCCATTTGCCCTTGGCGTTGAAATTGTCCGCACCGCGCCAGAACGTCCGCGCCTGAGCCTGTTGCAAGAGGATGCACCACATCCGCAGATTGTTTTCCTGTCGAACGAGGCCGTGGAACGTCAGGATCTGGCAGCTCTGCTTGATTATTTCGAAGCGCAGTCCGCCCCCGTGATCCTTTGTGTTGGTCGGGGCGAATTGGCCCTGCCCAAAGCGGCCCACGCCATGCCGCAACGCCGGATCGACCTTTTGGCAATTGAACAAAACGCATGGGTTTTGGCCAGCCGAGATGACCGCTGCGTTGTGGTCGACAGCCGGACCGAGCTTGAGGCCGCAATGAAAGCGGGCCGCATCTCTGTCTGGGCCCCCTCCAAACTGGTGCTAGACAGCTTTGATGGCCCCGACATTTCCGACCGCTCAGGCGCGGCGCTGGCCCTGTGGCTGGCCGAAAGCTTCGAGGCCGAAGAGATGGTGGTCTTTGGCGGTGACGTCCCGCAATCAGAAACCTTGGACATCCGCACTATGGGTGCAGACGAGATGCCCGGCTGATCGGCACCGCATTCAAGGTTTGAAAACCGGCGCGTGGTGAATTACCCCGTGTGTCATGACAGTCTACTATCGCCCATTGGCCCAGATCGGCCCAATTCGCCCGGCTCAGGCCCGCTCCATTGCCGGGACATGGGCATGGTTTACGCATGTGGCAGAGCTTTCGCGCGGCGCGCCGGCGCGGATCATTCCGGCCGACGCGGTCCCGTCCCACATCCTCGAGCGCCTGACATCACCGCGTCCGCCCATTGCAGGGCTGACGTTGGACCGGCCGCGCGTCATGGGGATATTGAACCTGACGCCCGACAGTTTCTCGGATGGCGGAAGATTCACGGATCCTGCCGCGGCGCTGGCGCAGGTTCACAATATGTTGGCCGAAGGGGCCGATATTCTCGATCTTGGCGGCGAAAGCACCCGTCCCGGAGCCGTGGAAGTGGCCATCGACGAAGAGATCGCGCGCACTGCGCCGGTCATTGTCGCAATGCGGGATAATGGCGTCACCGCCCCCATCTCGATCGACACTCGAAAATCCGCTGTGGCTGCGGCGGCCCTGGCTGCCGGGGCCAACGTGATCAACGACGTCTCGGCCTTTCATTTTGATCCTGACATGCAAGGTGTGGCGGCCCGTTCAGGCGCGCCCGTCTGCCTGATGCATGCGCAGGGCCTGCCCGAAAACATGCAGGATGACCCTGATTATGACGAAGTATTGCTGGACGTTTATGACAGCCTTGAAACATCTGTCAAAGCCGCCGAGGCCGCCGGTATCCCGCGCGAAAAGATCCTTGTCGATCCCGGCATCGGGTTTGGCAAGCGCGACACCCATAACATGGCATTAATCAATGGAATTTCGCTATTTCACGCGCTTGGTTGCCCGATCCTGCTTGGGGTCAGTCGCAAAGCCTCCATCGGGCGTATCGGTGGCATTGAGGCCGCTCACGAACGGGGGGCTGCATCGGCAGCTATCGGCCTATTCGCCCTTGGGCAGGGGGTACAGATGCTGCGCGTCCATGATACAGAGGTGCACAGGCAAATGATCGCGCTTTGGAGCGCGGCGATGGAAGGGGCAGCATGACGCGCAAACTCTTTGGCACCGACGGTGTTCGCGGACGGGCAAACACATATCCGATGACGGCAGAAACCGCTCTGAAACTGGGTGCTGCGGCTGGTCGGTTCTTCAGACGCGACAAAAGCCCCGGCCACCGGGTGGTGATCGGCAAGGATACGCGCCTGTCGGGCTATATGATCGAAAACGCGCTGACGGCTGGATTTACCTCGACCGGTATGAATGTGCTGCTGCTTGGCCCGGTGCCAACGCCCGCTGTTGGAATGCTGACCCATTCCATGCGCGCAGATGTCGGTGTGATGATTTCCGCCAGCCATAACGAGGCGACAGATAACGGCATCAAGTTCTTTGGCCCCGACGGGTTCAAACTGTCCGACACGGCCGAGGCCGAGATTGAACGCCTTGTCTTTTCCGATATCCAGCCCGCACAGGCCGAAAATATTGGCCGCGCCAAACGGATTGACGATGGTCGGTCGCGCTATGTGGAACGGGTCAAAGGCACATTTCCGACCGGCATGACACTCGAAGGTCTGAAAGTGGTGGTCGATTGCGCAAATGGGGCCGCCTATAAGGCCGCGCCCGAGGTGCTTTGGGAATTGGGCGCTGAAGTGATTTCAATCGGTGTCGACCCCAACGGGTTCAACATCAATGACGGTGTTGGCTCAACCAAACCGCAGGCCGCCGCCGAAAAGATCAAGGAAGTGGGCGCTGATGTGGGGATCTGCCTTGATGGCGATGCCGACCGGGTGATGCTGATTGACGAGAATGGCGTCGTTGCCGATGGCGATCAGATCATGGCGCTTTTTGCCGCCCGATGGGCAGATGAGGGCAAGCTGAAAGGCCACACCCTGGCCGCAACCGTCATGTCCAATCTTGGACTGGAACGTTACCTGGCAAGTCGTTCCATCCTATTGCATCGCACGCCCGTCGGTGACCGGTATGTCGTCGAAGCGATGCGCCGCTACGGCCTGAACCTTGGTGGAGAGCAGTCAGGCCATATCGTGATGACCGATTACGCCACCACGGGCGACGGCCTGATCGCGGGCGTCCAGTTCCTTGCCGAAATGGTGCGCACCGGCAAACGGGCGTCAGAACTTGCGAAAAACTTCGAGACTGTTCCGCAGCTTCTGAAAAATGTGCGCTACGGCGCTGACCAAACGCCATTAGAGATGGACCCGGTCAAACAGGCCATTGCAGATGCCGAGGCTCGCCTTGAAGGCGCCGGGCGGCTCTTGATCCGCAAATCGGGCACCGAGCCATTGATAAGGGTCATGGCCGAATGCGAGGATGAAGGTCTATTGCACAACGTCGTCGGCGACGTGGTTGCCGCGGTCGAGGATGTCGTCTGACGGCTGCGTTAGTCCCGCGGATTTGGCGCAAGAGTTGGTGTGATAAAGATCACCAGCTCGCTGTGCTGGTTTCCCGGCGACAACCGTCGAAATGCATGGCCGATAACGGGTAGGTCCGCCAAAAACGGCACCCGAATACCCTCATTTTCACTTTGGTTGGGGACATCATGGATCAGGCCGTTAATCACAATGGTCTGCTTATCCTCAACAAGAACAGTCGTTCTTGTGCGGCGCGTGACGATTATGGCGGGGTCGCCGGACAAGCGCACGTTCCCTTCAAATAGCATACTGGGATCGTTGATATGCGGCGCGCCCGCCGCGTCCGCGATCCGCGTGACAAGCGGGCGGTCGATATTGGTCACTTTCGCGTCAATGTGTAACCCGATTTCTCCTCCACCCGTGATCTGAGGTGTCACAATCAGGGCGATGCCCCGGCTTGATCCGCGTATGCGCGGCACCTGGGTCTGCCTGCCTTCCGAGTTGAAATCAGACGGTCGGACCGGTGGCAAATCGGCAATCAATCGGGCCAACGGGCCCAAATCGAGCCGCCTCAACACATCGATTTGATCGTCATCGACAAGGTTAATGGTCGGGCCGGTATACGGCACAGGTTGGCCGAACGCGTCCCCCGCCAACCCGGCCAGCGCCCCGGCAGCCAGCCCATATGTAAAGTTCCGGCGATCCATTGCGCCTCCTCCTCCCAGCTGTTTGGAATGCAAGAAGGTTAGCACAAGTAACCGATTATTTCGAATTTGGGGGTGGTTAGCGACCAAAAAGCCGTCTCAGAGCGCCATATTGGCTGATCGCGACGCCAGACAGGATCAGGCACATTGCCAGCAAAAGAGAGGGCGGCAACGGCTCTCCCAAGACCAGCGCGCCAAGAAATACGGACCACAGAGGTACCTGATAATTCGTGAGGCTCATAAAGGTTGGCCCGGCGCTGCGAATGACAAGAACCCGCAGGATATTTGCCGCGGCCGTTGGAACCATCCCCAGAAACACTAGCACCAGCATCGTTTCCGTGGACGGCATTGGCGGCGGGCCTTCCACAATCCAAGCCGCAGGGATCACCATCACCGCGCCAATGATCAACAGAACGGTTGCGACGCCAATGGGGTCCACCGGTGGCAATCGGCGCACAAAGATGGAGCTGACGGCGTAGCAGCCCGCTGCGCCCAAGCATGCAAGCCGCCCAAAGGGTTCTAATCCGGCCCCTGTGCTTTCAAAGGCCTGCGCCCCGATCAGGACGACAACACCAATAAACCCGATGACAAATCCGACAGCCTTGCGCAGGGACAATTGTTCCCCCTGCACCAAAAAATGCGCCAGTGGCAGAACCATTAGGGCGACGGCGGCCATCGACACACCCGCAAAACCTGAGGTCACATATTGCTGGCCCCAGCTAAGCAACATGAACGGCACCGCCGAGCTGAGTGCGCCAACGATGATCATCACCGGCCAGTCGCGCGCTCTCTCCAGGAACAGCTTGCCGCCCCGCAACAACCAGATCACCGTCATCAACAGCGCGGCAAAGCCAATGCGACCCGCAGCCAGCCAAAAGGGTGTAATCCCGCGCAGGGCAATCTCGATCACCATGAACGTGCCGCCCCAGGTCAGCCCCAGAATGGCAATCATCAGCCAACTGGCCCGAGTGATTTGCGGTTCGCTCATGATGTGTCCTGCAAATTTGCGTAGGCTGAGATGACAGCCATGCAGAGGCTACGTCAATCAGGGAAACATCGTTCTTCGTCAAACCATGCTTTTGGAAATTCGCCTTTACCGCTGATCCCTTACGCCTATTGTGACGCCGAAACGCAGCTGGAGCAGGGAACCGATCATGAGACACACCGCCTTTCAGCAGGTTTGCAAAGGCACCGCGCCGGGCGTCGATCTGTCGATCTCACTGACCAGAATAGAGGTCGTCGTTCGTCGGCATGTGCTCGATATTCCTGTAGTGACGTCCTTTGGCACCATGACAAACCGACCCGCGCTATTTCTACGTGTCACTGATCAAAGCGGCACCGTCGGTTATGGCGAAGTTTGGTGCAATTTCCCGGCTTGTGGAGCCGAGCACCGGGCGGCGTTGCTGTTGTCCGAAATAGCGCCACGCGTCGACGGGCGCAGCTTTGCCGATCCGGCTGCGCTTTATGACTGGTTGCGTGGCTCCACACATATTCTGGGCCTGCAAACAGGTGAACAGGGGCCGCTCAGCCAAATCATTGCAGGTGTCGATGGCGCAGTCTGGGATATGATTTCCCGGCGTGCAGGCCTGCCGCTTTACCGTGTTTTGGGCGGTTCGAGCGGCAAGATTGAGCTTTATGCAAGCGGCATCAATCCCCAAGGGGTAGGTGAAACCGCGGATCGCCTATTGGCTGAGGGCTATCGCAGACTCAAGTTGAAGGTCGGCTTTAGCGCGGATCTGGATGCGGAAAATGTGGAAACCATTTCGCAAAAGGTGAACGGTGTCGGGGCATTCATGCTGGATGCCAACCAGGGATGGGATGTCGAAACCGCCTCCACGATGATGGCCCGGCTTGCGCCCTTTGGTCCCACGTGGATCGAGGAACCTTTGGCCGTCGATCGCCCGGTCGAAGATTGGAAAGAACTGAAATCGGTTTGCGACGTTCCCATAGCGGGCGGCGAAAACTTTGCGACATTCGCGGCTTACAAGGCCGCACTGTCAACAGGTGTGCTCGACATTCTGCAACCGGATCTCAACAAATGGGGCGGGGTCACTGGCGCAACGGCTGTGGCGCGGGCGGCTGTTGCGGCCGGAAAAACCTATTGTCCGCATTTCCTGGGCGGCGGGGTCGGCCTGGCCGCGTCGGCCCATGTTCTGGCGGCTTGCGGCAATGGGCTATTGGAGGTTGATAGCAACCTAAATCCTTTGCGCAGCGATCTGTTTCCGATCTCTCCAATTGAGGGCGAAATCGCGTTGTCGAACGCGCCCGGCATCGGCATTGACGCACCCCTTCTGTCCCAGTGGTTTGCTGAGTTCTGTTAAAAAACAGCTATTTAGCGGCGTCCTGCTTTGGCCCTGATGGGGCCAAAACAGGACAAAACGAACCCGGGTCAGAGGGGGCATCTGCCCCCCTCACGCTTTCTCAGAAAGGCTTTGGGCACCTAAAACGGCGCTAGCCGCGCATTTTGTAGTGCAGAAGGATTGGAACGGCCAACTCTTCCTCATCGGTCAAATGACGTTTCAGAAACTGCCCAATCTCGGCACATGTTTCAGCCAGCGGGCCGGCTTCATCCTTCATCTGTGCTTCTTCTAAGCTGGCCAATTGCACGGTTCGGTTGGCGCCGCGCGTAAAACGGTCCAACAACGTGTCGAGCGCCACATGGTCGCCTTCCAGCATTTCCAGCCCTCGGGTAAAGCGCGGATCGGCGGCCTCAAGCTCTGGAAAGAAGGAATGATCCTCCCAGCCATGATGGCCGTGCAGATTGCGCACCAGCAAATTGCCAAAATGCGCCAGACGGCCCGCATAGATCTGCGGATCGTTGCCATTATCCAGAAAGCCTTCTGTATCCTCCGTAACGATTTCCGCCAATTGACGGAACATTCGATGGGCGCCCATCCAGTTCTGGATGGAGCGGGCGAAATCCGGGTGCCCCGGCCAAGTATCGCGCGGGTAATCCCGAAGCAGAACCTGCATCTCATCGGGCAGGCCCTGTCTGACAGTAATGTCATAGGTCATGACTGGGAAGGTGGGGTGGGTGTTACAACATAACAATTGCGCGTCTGCGCACCCTTGCCCTGCGTCAATGACCAGAGCTTATTTCGCCAGAGTCT
Source organism: uncultured Nioella sp. (assembly GCA_947495575.1). Classification (GTDB taxonomy): domain Bacteria; phylum Pseudomonadota; class Alphaproteobacteria; order Rhodobacterales; family Rhodobacteraceae; genus CANLZL01. The sequence continues at coordinate 125,803 of CANLZL010000004.1, forward strand.
GCGCATAAGCTTCGAGTTGATCGGCCACCGTTCCCCATCCGTCGAAAAAGCCCATATCCTCGTGCGATTTAGCGGCCTCTTGGCTCCGGTGGCGGGCAACTGCGGTATAGTGGGTGCCGGCCCCATCCTCTTCGAACAGGATGATTGCTGTCATGAACGGGTCGGCGGCAGGCTTCCACCCTTCTGAGTAGCTGTCGGTGAATACCAGCTTTTCCTGAGGGATGATTTCCAGAAACACCCCTTGATTGTCCATCACGGCCCCTTAGATGTCGAAGGTGGTGTTGAACCGGCCTCCGACCCGCAGGTCGATTTCGCAGGCCGTCACCTTATTCGGACGGGGTATAAAGAAATGGGGGATATGTTCGGCGCTGGTCCAACACTCCCAAAGCAATGCCCGAGGCGCGGCCAGATGGCGAGTGAAGCTGAGGTCGGTTTTGGGGTCAAGGATCATCTTCGCGCTCCTGATTGAGGTTTAGAACGTAATTGTCGAACTGATCCAGCCGCCGCTGCCAGAGCTGTGTTTGAGCGTCCAGCCAAGAGGTCACAGGGGCAAAAGCGGTAGGGGCCAGGACACAATGACGCTGGCGTCCGGTTTTCCGGGTTTCGATCATGCCCGCAGCTTCCAGTTTTTTTACATGGCCCATGAAACTTGGCAGTGCCATTTTGTGCGGGGCCGCCAATTCACTGACTGTGGCCGGGCCGCGGCTAAGGCGCGTCAGGATATCCCGCCGCGTGGCATCGCCAAGCGCCAAAAACAGGGCATCGAGGTGGGAATCATGCTTAGCCATTTGCCTAACTATTATGCCACGTGGGTATGCTGTCAAGTCACTTAGGTCGTTGCCTAACTGTTTGGGAAAAAGAAAAGGCGCCCCGTTAGGGACGCCCAATAGATCGGTCTCAGGCCGGATCAGTTCTTGGTCTTGTCGACCATCTTGCCAGCCGAGATCCAAGGCATCATGCCGCGCAGTTTTTCACCGGTGGCTTCAATCTGATGCTCGTCATTGTGACGACGGGCCGCTTTGATCGTGGGCTGGCCAACAGCGTTTTCCAGCATGAAGTCACGGACGAATTTACCGGTCTGGATGTCCGACAGAACATCTTTCATGCGGGCTTTGGTCTCGTCGTAGTTCAGGATACGTGGGCCGGTGACATACTGACCATATTCGGCAGTGTTCGAGATCGAGTAATCCATGTTGGCAATGCCGCCTTCATAGATCAGGTCAACGATCAGCTTCACTTCGTGCAGGCATTCGAAATAAGCCATTTCAGGTGCGTAACCTGCTTCGACCAGAGTTTCGAAACCGCAGCGGATCAGCTCAACCAGACCACCGCAGAGAACGGCCTGCTCACCAAAGAGGTCGGTTTCGCATTCTTCGCGGAAGTTGGTTTCAATAATGCCCGAACGACCGCCACCAATGGCAGAGCAATAGGACAGACCTATTTCCAGCGCGCGGCCAGAGGCGTCATTGTCAACAGCCACAAGGCAAGGCACGCCACCGCCTTTGGTGTATTCGCCGCGCACGGTGTGGCCGGGGCCTTTGGGGGCCATCATGATCACGTCGACGCCGGGCTTGGGCTCGATCAGTCCGAAATGAACGTTCAGACCGTGGGCAAAGGCCATGGCTGCGCCGTCCTTCAGGTTGTCATGAACGTATTTCTTGTAAGTCTCGGCCTGCAATTCATCAGGCATGGTGAACATGATCAGGTCGCACCAGGCCGCGGCTTCTGCGATGCCCATGACCTTCAGACCCTCGGCTTCGGCCTTGGCAGCAGAGGCAGAGCCTTCGCGCAGGGCAACAACAACGTTCTTCGCACCGGAATCGCGCAGGTTCAGCGCGTGGGCGTGACCTTGAGAGCCGTAGCCCAGAATGGCGACGTTCATGTCTTTGATCAGGTTAATGTCGCAATCGCGATCGTAGTAAACGCGCATGGCGTCCTCCTCTGGCAGAATTGATTGACGGTCTGTTTACGGGGCGTTTGGCGGGAGGGCGAGGGGAGACTTGGAAGAAATTTAACATTATGGTAGAAAATTATTCTCAATTTTGGATATCACTATAAAAATCATGATTGACGATATCGACCGCAGGATTCTGCGCCATTTGCAATCCGCACCAGAGATGCCGATGGCGGAACTGGCCGAGGTCACGCGTCTTGCGCAAGCCACCTGCTATAAACGTGTCGATAAATTGCGGGAGGAGGGCGTGCTGAAAGCCACCCGCTCGGTCATCAATTGGCGCGTGCTTGGCTTTACGGTCGAAGTCAGCCTGCGCGTCACACTGGATAAAACGCAGGCCCGTGCTTTTGATGAGGTTATGGCCGCCGCCCGCGAGATCCCGGAAGTGATCGAGATTCAGACATTCCTTGGCCGGGTTGACCTGCGCTTACAAGTGCTGGCACGCGACATGGCGCATTACCAAGAGGTCTACCGGGCTCAAATTCTGGCTTTGCCGCATATCACCGATATCGAAGCGCTGATGCAGGTGGCCACCATCAAGGATGCGCAAACTGTGCCAATCTGAAGGAGCAGCCGATGGAGATCGATGAGACGGATCGCGCCATCTTGTTGGCGCTGCAGGCTGATGCGACGCAGAGCGCTGCGATGCTGGCGCGTAGATTGGAGCTGAGCCAACCCGCTGTGTGGCGCCGGGTGAAACGACTAAAGGATGCCGGTGTGATCGCCGGGCAGGCGCTGGAGCTGGATCTGGCCCGGCTAGGCTTTGGTGTGACCGTGTTTTTGGGGGTGAAACTGGCCACCAAGGGGCGGGTCTCACTTGACGATTTCGAACGTGCGGTTAGCGCAATTCCGGAGGTTCAGGCGGTTCACCACGTGCTTGGCTTATACGATTACCGCCTGAGGGTGGTGGCGCGAGACATTGCAGATTTTGAACGGGTTCTGCGCCGCCGGGTGATGACCTTACCGGGCATTGGCAATGTCGAAGCCAATGTTTTGCTGTCGGAAGAGCGCCGTCCCGGACCGATCTGACCCTGTCGGGACGACGCTCGCTCGGGTCCCGAGCCTCGCCCCGCCCGCCATCCCGCCCGCCATCCCGGCCGCCTTTGCCCCGCGTCATTCCGCCCCAGACAAACCCGGGTTGTATACCCAGATAGACTTTGCCAGCGCGTTTTTGCCTCGCTACCTCTTTTCGCCAGAAAGAGGAGGACTCACGCGCCATGACTGCACTTTTGCAAACCGTAGACCCCGATGGTCTGTTGGAATTTTCCGTCGTATTCACCGATCGCTCGCTCAACCATATGAGCAAGCAGTTTCAGCAGGTGATGCGCGACATCAATGATGGGCTGAAAGAGGTTTACAATGCCTCAGCGACTGCGCTGGTCCCCGGCGGCGGAACCTTTGCGATGGAGGCCGTGGCCCGCCAATTCGCGACGGGGCAAAAGATCCTTGTGGTACGCAATGGCTGGTTCTCGTTCCGCTGGAGCCAGATCGATGACGCAGGCGCAATCGCATCCGAGACCATCGTGATGAAGGCCCGCCAAACCGGGAACGAGGCCACTGCGCCATTTGCCCCCGCCCCAATCGCAGAAGTCACGGACCGCATCCGGGCAGAACGCCCCGCCGTGGTGTTCGCGCCGCATGTCGAAACGTCGTCGGGGATCATTTTGCCCGATGACTACATTGCGGCCCTCAGTGCTGCGGCGCATGAGGTTGGCGCGCTCATGGTCCTTGATTGCATCGCCTCCGGCTGCACGTGGGTGGATATGAAGGCCCTTGGCGTCGATGTTCTGATTTCTGCTCCGCAAAAGGGTTGGTCCTCCACTCCCTGCGCTGGTCTGGTTATGTTCTCAGAGGCCGCGCTGGCCCGGATGGAGGAGACCACGAGCAGTTCTTTCGCCGCCGACCTCAAGAAATGGCATGCCATCATGGCGGCCTATGAAAATGGGGGCCATGCCTATCACGCAACCATGCCCACCGATGGGCTGAAAGCGTTCCGTGACACGATGACTGAAACGCGTGACTACGGCTTTGAAAAGTTGCGCGATGCTCAATGGGAGCTTGGCAATCGCACCCGTACTCTTTTGGCAGATCGTGGGATAACCTCAGTGGCCGCCGAGGGATATGGCGCGCCCGGTGTCGTGGTCAGCTACACCAATGATCCCGGCCTTCAGAACGGCTCGAAATTTGCGGCGCAAGGGGTGCAAATCGCGGCCGGTGTGCCGCTGCAAGTGGATGAACCGCATGGGTTTTCGACGTTTCGTCTGGGTCTGTTTGGTCTGGATAAGCTCTATGACGTCGATGCGACGCTGGCGCGGTTGGCGCAGGCGCTGGATGCAGCGGGCGCTTAAGGGCGTCCTCTTTGCGAAAAAAGACCAAGGGGGTACGGGGAGCCTGGTCCCCCCGTATGGATCGCCGCTGTCAGGCGGCGAAGCCGGTCTTTATCCAGATCGTCCCGTCCCCAATCCGGCGCGCATCAAGCTTTTGCGGACGGGTTTTGCGGCATAAAACGCATTCAACGCCCGCATCCTCAGGTCGCGCAGGCCCTGCGCTTCGACCATGGAGGCGCGGTTCAGGGCGTCGATTCCTGTCACACGGGCCCGCACCTCTAAGTGGCGGGCCTTATGATAGGCCTCAAGCATGGCGCGCTCGCCCAAAGCATCCGGTGCCGCCTGGCACAGCTCCAGCAAACTGGCCAGATCCGCCAAAGACATGTTCAATCCCTGCGCGCCAATCGGCGGGACCACATGCGCGGCTTCAGCCACCAATGCCAGCCTTTCGCTCGACATGCGGTCTGCGATTTGGCTGATGATGGGCCAGACCGTGCGGTGCGAGGCCAAGTTTAACGGCCCGTAAAGCCCAGCCGACCGCTCTGTCATCTCTGCTTCGAACGTTGCGTCCGGTAAGGCGGCCAGTCGTGCAACCTCTGGCCCGCGATCCATCCAGACAATGGCCGAACAGGGCTGCCCCTCGTGGTCAGGCAGCGGCACCAGGGTAAAGGGCCCGCCAGAACGGTGAACCTCGGTTGAGACATTGTTATGCGGCGCGGCATGGGTAACGGCAAAGGCCAGTGCTTTTTGGCCGTATCGCGTGGTTTTGACACCGATCCCGGCTGCTTCGCGCATGGGCGATCCGCGTCCATCGGCGGCAATGACCAGACGAGCGCGAACCCGGGTTCCATCGCTCAGGCCGATCAGGGCCTCCCTTTCGCGGGTCGTCAGGTGTGTGGTGCCCGTGCCAGGGCGAAACTGCACGGTCTTGAGCTCACTCAATCGCGCGACAATTTCACGCCGGAGCAGCCAGTTGGGCAAATTCCAGCCAAAGGGCAGATCGGAGATATCGGCGGCATCAAAATCATGCACAGCCCGCGCTTCGCTCTCGGGGCCTCCGGCATCGACAATGCGCATGATTTGCAGGGCGGAAGCGTAGGGGTCCAGACGCTCCCAAATGCCAGTCTTGATCAGGAACTCACGTGCCGGCTGCAGGAATGCTGTTGTGCGCAGGTCTGCGCCCTGGGCCGCCGCATCGGTCACAGGCGGAGTGGGATCAACACAGATCACCGAATACCCTGCTGCACCAAAGGCCGCTGCCGCGGTTAGCCCGGCTACACCCCCGCCAGAGACGAGGATATCGGTCTCGATCGGGGCGGTCATGGGCGGGCTCCTCCAGCTTTGGAAACTCGGCGCTCATTAGAGGGTGTCGGGCATCCCATGCAAGGGCGTTTCCGACGGTCGCGCGGCTTAGCCGCGGGTGATGGTTACCAGGACCAGAAACATCAATGCCGTCATCGTCAATGCCCCAATGATCAGCCCGGCAAAGCCGAAGGTCAGGGTTGCGCTGCCCCACAGACCAACGATGATGGCGACGGCGTAAAAGGGCGTGTCGTCATCGCCTTCAAATGTCTCGCGCGCCATACGGCCCAGCACCGGAATGCGATACAGAAACGGACGTTTTTCATTGGGCATCGGGGCATAAGCCATGCGGGTCATCTCCATTAAATCTATATCTCAGATTTAGATTTTGGGCCGATGCAGGAAAGTGGTGGAATGCCGCAGGTCAGGGGATGATTTGCGACAGAAACCCGGTCAGGTCGTCCGTGTGGTGATGGATGTGATCGGCTGGTTCCGGCCTGCGTGCGACATGGACGGTCTTCAACCCCATTGCGTGGGGAACTGCCAGATTCCGGGGGTCATCCTCGAACATCGCAGCGCGTGTTGGGTCCAACCCATCAAGGCCAAAAACCCGCTCAAAAGCGGCCCGTTCCGGTTTAGGGCGCAGCCCGGCCTCCTCTACGCCATAGACCGCATCAAAGAGCCCATCCAGACCGCGCGCAGTGATCACATTGCCCGCGTAATCCACGGTACCGTTTGTATAAACGATCTTGCGACCGGGCAGTGCCGCAATGCGGTCGGCCAGAACCGGGGCCGGGTCCAGAACCGAAAAATCTATCTGATGTACATCATAAAGATAGGGGCCGGGATCGACGCCGTGATTGTCCATCAACCCCGCCAGCGTTGTGCCGTGATCCTGCCAGTAGCGATGGCGCAATTTATCTGCTTCGGCCCGATCAACACCCAAGGCGGCCATGACAAAATCAGTCATCTTGACGTTGATCTGATCGAACAGCGCCATGTCCGGCGGATAAAGCGTGTGATCCAGATCGAAGACCCAAGTGCGCACATGCGAAAACTGTTCTACCGGCATGATCGCATCCTCTTGTCATTTCGGCCCAAATGGTGTCGCACCCGGCCTTGCCATTGTTTGGGGCGCCGCCTAGCCTTGCCTGAAATATGGGGGGAATCCAATGGCTGGAAAAGCGCCACATCGAGATGCCTATGATCTCATCCTAAACGCGATTGACGAAGGGACGTATCGGCCCGGCGCGCGATTGGTCGAATCCGAGCTTGCCGACCGTTTCGGGGTTTCGCGCACGCCAATCCGCGAGGCGTTGCAGCGTTTGGAGACTCAAGGGTTGCTCAGCCGCGATGGTCGCAGCCTGATCGTCGCATCACTCGATCACAACCAGATGGCGCAGCTGTACGTTGTTCGGACCGAGCTGGAGGGGCTGGCTGCGCGCCTTGCGGCGCAACATGCCGCTGCCGAAGAGATTAAGGTGCTGCAGGATATGGTGGAAACCGACCGGGCATTGATTGACGACCCGGCCGCCCTTAGCCGCGCCAACCGGCGGTTTCACAAGCAAATCCATCTTGCGTCCCATAATCAATACCTGGTGCAACAATTGGATCTTGTGCACCGTTCAATGGCATTGATGGCCACGACCTCTCTTGCTGCCGAAGGGCGAAGCCCGGTTGCACTGGAAGAACACAGTGCAATTGTCGAAGCGATTGCGCGGCGCGACGGTGAGGCCGCCGCCGCGGCGCTTAAACATCACCTGTCGACGGCATTCGAAGTACGCTTGAAGGAAGAGGCCGGCACAGACTGATCGGCAGTTTCCTCCTTGGCCACGATCTTGGCTTGCCCCTCTTTCGAGAAATGCCCATGCGCCGTCTTGCGCCAGTGAAATGGCTTAGTCAAAAGCTCCAGTAATCCCAGGAGGGAGGCCACACTGGCCAGCAGAAAGTAAAGATCCAATAGCGGCATCCACCATCTGAGGCGTTTGTGGCGCGGCAGACGCGAACCACGCCACACTGCGATAAAAGTCAATGCCTGACTGGCGGCAAAAAAGATCACGAGACCGAAATACGCCTTTGGCGGAAAGACCTGATCAAGCGGGTGGGCATAGCCAAATAGTTTGATGATCAACGTCCAAAGTAGAGGGGCAAGGGCAAAGCCAAGGACGGCACCCATGACCTGGAATTGCAGGCCGATAAACCGTTTTGGCCCCAACTCCCGCCATAACCTTATGGGGTTTCGCATATGGGTTGCCCATGTCATCGCATATCCCTTTAGCCAGCGTGAGCGTTGCTTGACCCAAGGCAAAATGGCTGAATTGGCCTCTTCGTATGTTGTGGTCTCAATAATTTCCGTTTGGTAGCCTTCGCGCGCCAGTCTAAGGCCCAGATCTGCGTCCTCTGTCACATTGTGGGCGTCCCATGCGCCCATCTCTTCCAACACGTCTCGCCGAAAAAACAGCGTCGTACCGCCCAAGGGCACAAAGAGTCCCAACCGCTGCACCCCGGGCAATATCAATCGAAACCACGTTGCGTATTCTAATGTAAAACAACGGCTTAACCAGTTGTGTGTCGGGTTGTAGTAATCCAACTGGCCTTGCAGACACACGACCTCAGGTGGCAAATTCAGAAAACGGTCAGCCACTTTTGCGATTTGGTCCGGTTCCGGGGCATCTTCTGCATCATAGACCCCAATGATCGATCCGCGGGCGAAGTTCAGCCCGTAATTCATCGCGCGCGGCTTGGTGCGCGGCTGGCCGACCGGAACAATTATAGGGCGCATCCAGCCCGGCAGATCAGCAGACGCAACCGCCTCTTGCGTTGTTTCGTCGACGTCCTCGATCAGCAAAAGCACATCAAGGAGTTCGCGGGGATATTTCAGCCGACTGAGGCGACGGATGAGGTGCCCGGTGATGTCGCGTTCTTTGAAAAGGGGCACAAGGATCGTGACGACAGGCATACGTTTGAGAGGGAGAGGGGCGTCATCGCGACGGTGGGGGGGCGGACCGGGTGGGTGACGCTGAGCCTGAATATCGGCCTGCAGTGCAAGCCATTTCAGGGCAGTGTTCCCGGCTGAGATTGCGAGGGCAACCCCAAAGATCAGGGCGATGGCTGGTGTAGGCGCGACAATGGCGAACAAAAGGTAGGCCAAAAAGGCCAGGCTCCAGTATTTCCGCGCCCGATCGGTTTTCCAGTCGCGGCAACTCACTCGCCCTGGCGTACGGGCTTCGGCCCTTCGGGCCAATTGGGTCCCGTAGCATTCCGTCAACAGCGATTGCATCTGTGACCGTGATACGATTGTCAGTAGGACCGGATTTGAATAGTCCAGCGCGTCCATGATCGCGGGTGCGCGGTCTGGCCGATTGGTGGCAACCACCAATGCCGATCCGGCACGGCGAAGGGGAACGGCATTCAGGGCAATCGCCCTTTTCGCCGGTAAAAGGCGCAAGGCCAGATCCGGGTCGGCCCGCGCCGCAGCCTTGGGCAAAACATAGGTGTCATATTGCAGGGCGAGCGCGTGTAGTAATTGCGCCTCGGAGATCATGTTGTGGGCCAACAGGATTTCTCCAACAGGAAGGTCCTGATGGCGTTGCAAGGTCAATGCCATGTCCATCTGGCTTTGCGAAATAATCCCTTGCCCGATCAGAATTTCGGCCAGACGAGGACGCGGATCGGGCAGGTCCGGAACCGCGTTGATCGCGGCCCGTGCGTCAAAAGACGCACGGTGGCGGTCAAATTCGCCTTTTTCAGGTGTCCTGTTCAAATTTTCACCCAGCAAAGAAAGCCCGGAGAAATTGGAAAGGACGAGTGCTAACAAACCCTTAAGGGTTAATGCAAATTACCCGAAAAATTTAAGAAATGGGTTTTCTTAACTCTTTTCTTGGACATCGCGCCCTATGCGGGTGCTTTTTGGCGCGCACTCATGGCTTCGGCAAAGCGTTCGAACAAATAATAGCTGTCCTGCGGGCCGGGGCTGGCCTCAGGGTGATATTGCACTGAGAAGATGGGCTTGTCGGCGACGCGAATACCGCAGTTTGATCCATCAAAAAGCGACACATGGGTCTCTTTTACATTGGCGGGCAGAGTTTGGCTGTCGACGGTAAACCCGTGGTTCATCGAGGTGATTTCCACTTTTCCGGTTTCCAGGTCTTTGACCGGGTGGTTGGCGCCGTGATGGCCGTGGTTCATCTTGACGGTCTTGGCGCCAAGCGCCAGTGCCAGCATCTGGTGGCCCAGGCAAATGCCAAAGACAGGTAAATCGGCCTTCAAGACCTCTTTGATCATCGGAACGGCATATTGTCCGGTCGCCGCCGGATCGCCCGGACCGTTGGATAGAAAAACACCATCAGGGTTATGCGCCAGAACTTCCTCGGCCGTGGCTGAGGCTGGCAGAACAGTGACATCGCACCCAGCCGAGGCGAGGCAGCGCAGGATATTACGCTTGGCACCGAAATCGAGCGCCACAACTTTGTGGCCGGGGCCAGTGCGGGGTTGATAGCCTTCCGGCCAGGCCCACCGCATCTCGTTCCACTGATAACTCTGCGCGCAGGTGACGTCCTTGGCCAGATCCAGCCCTTCCAGCCCGGCAAAACCGCGCGCGGCTGCGATCAGCGCCTCGAGGTCGAAATTGCCTTCCGGGTCATGGGCCAGGGCGACATGAGGGGCGCCTTGCTGCCGGATGGCGCGGGTCAACCGGCGCGTGTCCACACCGCCGATGCAAATGCGCCCGCGAGCGGCCAACCAATCGGTCAGTTCCTGCTCGGCGCGCCAATTCGAAGGCTGGGTCGGGTCCCATTTTACGACCATGCCTGCGGCCACCGGATCAGCGGTTTCATCGTCTTCCGCCGTGACACCGGTATTGCCGATATGGGGGAAGGTGAAGGTTACGATCTGGCCCGCATAAGAGGGATCGGTCATGATCTCCTGATAGCCGGTCATGGCGGTGTTGAAGCACAGCTCGGCCACGGTCTGGCCAATGGCGCCGAAGCCACGCCCGTAAAAAACCGAACCATCGGCAAGGACAAGGCAGGCGGTGGGGCGGGCGGTCATGGGCAGCGACTCCGTATAAAAGGGGGCAGGCAAATCGGCGGCAACCTATGCCCAAGCGATGCAGGCGTCAACTGCGCCTCTTTGGCTTGTTGGCGGTAACGGAATGGCGTATCTTCGGTCTCTGTTGGATAGCTGACAGATGCTCATCAGGGACAGGACCGGGCCATGCCACTCAGAGAGAAAATCACCGCAGGGCTGAAAGATGCCATGCGTGCAAAGGATGCCACGCGTCTGTCGACGCTGCGTCTGATCAATGCCGCGATCAAGGATAAGGATATTGCGGCACGCGGCGAGGGCGCACCGGATGGTGTTGGCGAGGCCGATGTGCTGGCGATTCTGGGCAAGATGGTCAAGCAACGCCAGGAAAGCGCGCGCGCTTATGAAGAGGGTGGGCGACTGGAACTGGCCGAGAAGGAACGCGAAGAGATCTCGGTGATCGAAGAGTTCCTGCCCCGGCAGCTGGATGAAGATGAAACCGCAGCCGCAATTGACGCTGCCATTACCACGACCGGCGCGGAAAGCATCCGTGATATGGGCAAAGTCATGGGCGCGTTGAAAAAGAAATACACCGGCCAGATGGATTTCGGCAGTGTTGGCCCCGCGGTGCGGGACCGTCTGAGCTGAACCTATCCCGGTTTCGAATGGCCTTGCGGCCATCCGACCAGCGGGCTCCGCTTATCACGCTGCCAAGGCAGCCCTCTGCGCGGCGCAGACGCGTTCCGCGTCAGCCACCCCGTCTATCGAAGTGCTGCTGGTCCTAGTGGATTGACATGTACTCTGTTGAGTTTTGCCTGAAACAGGTAGGCGCGGGCCCGCGACTGGATCGCGACGGGCGACGTTCGGAATTCCGGTGGGACAGCAGATTGCCTTGGCCCTTTGGGGGCTGTCTCTGGACAATCGGGCTGTCCTGCCCTGAACATGCGAAAGGGCGAGACCGGAGGGGGAGGACCCCCGGTATCCCGCCCATTATTGGTATACCTGAATACACGCCTATCAGACTTTGGTTAAGGCGCGGTAAAGGCGGGTCGGTTTTTGCGCTGATTTCGGGGTGACATCGCAATCGTCAGATCGCGGTCAGAGTCATAACCGACAGAAATATCTGCAGAACCATCCAGCCCAATGAACTCGGAAGAAAACGCACCGGGACAATTGCCGTTAGGGCAAGAGGCCCGTCTGTGATAATGTCCGATATTTCGGCAGGCCGGACGGCCAAAATGGCGATCTGCTGTCGGAACGAGGAGAGATATCATGACGTTGAACACTTTGCTTCAAGGCGCGGCGCTGGCTGTTGTCGTTGCCTTTCCGGCATTTGCCGACCAGCACACACGCACAACCGAAGAAGTTGTGATGGCCCATCTGGGCGCGTTCGGAGCCGGCGATGTCGACGCGATTATGGAAGATTATGCCGACGATGCCGTCTTTATCCTGCCCAATGCGGTGCTGGTTGGTCACGATCAGATCCGGCCCGTGTTTGAAGGCTTGGTTGCAGAATTTTCGCAACCTGGCACGGAGTTCACTCTGGACGTCACCCAGTTCAACGACACAATCGGATATATCGCCTGGCATGCCGAAACATCCGTGAATGTCTATGCCTATGGCGGCGACACATTCATCGTTGAAGACGGGTTGATCACGGCCCAGACCGTGGCGCTATCTGTGACACCAAAATAGCGTTTGAGTTAATGCCCGCCTCATTCATGATTTAGAAGACCATGAAGGCCTCGGCGGGTACGGCGACCTTCCAGGCCGGCTTGCGCTGTTACTGCCGGCGCTCCTTTCGGGGCTGTCCGCATGCGATGCGTCTGGCCTGGTTATATTTCGTGGTTGCGGGAACCAAGTTGGAGTAAGGCTTGGTTCTCGCTCGTTGATAAAACTTGCCCCATTGCCCGTAGCAGGCAAAGATTTGGGCAACGGGAAGCACTGGCTAAGTATTTGCGCTTCGCTTCTGCCAAGCCCAATTTCTGAAAAACCTGAAAAATATGATATTGTGACAGATCTCCAGCGCTGCCAGATCAGCCAGCGCTGGCCACCTATCAAGGAGGAAATCATGACTGTCACCCATTTCATTCGCGGCGCTGCCTGTGCCGCCGTTTTTGCATTTCCGGCCTATGCCGATCAACATACCCGGTCGGCAAGTGAAGTCCTCAACCATCACCTTGCGGCTTTCGGGTCTGGAGACGTTGATCGGATCATGTCCGATTTTGCGGAAGATGCCGTGTTCATCTCACCCGATGGGGTTGTGGTGGGAAGTGATCAGATCAGGCCGATTTTTGAAGCCCTGGTTGCCGAGTTTTCCGAACCGGGGATGAGTTTTGAGCTGGATGGTGCGTTTGTTCAGGACCGCTACGCCCAAATCCATTGGCGGGCTGAGACAGCGGCCAATATTTACCACTATGGCAGCGACACATTTTTGATCGAGGATGGCATGATCCAGATGCAGGCGCTGTCAGTGTCCGTGACCGCAAAATAGGAACCGTTCCCTCATTGCCTTAGCCGCGCAATTCCCGCGACAGAAGGGCATAGAGGTCCCGCCGTTCTGAGGGCGCGAGGAAGGCCCCAAATTCGACCTCACGCCCCTCTGCCTTGAGGGTCAGATAGTCAGTGACCCTACCGCCCTCCGGCCTGATGGAAAGGCGGACCCAATAGGGGTTGGTCTGCCATACCAGTGCGGGCTTGCGCGGCGGCTTGTGCGTCAGACGAAGATGGTCGGGCCATATCACAAGCTCTTCATAGAGCATCCCGTCACGCCATGAGCGTTTCAGCCCCGCCCACATCGCCCAGACGACAAGCCCGACAAAGGGCAGTAGCCCCCAGAAGATGGGCGAGCTGACCACGGCCAGCAGGGGAATGGCCAGCATCGCAGCCGTCATGGCGATGAACCAGACAAAGCCCTCGGGCGTTAGGGATTTATGAGGACGCAGGATGATTGCGAGGCGCGGGCGCCCGTGCCCTTCATGGAAAAGGGCCCCGAATTCCTCCGGGGCCCCCTCCTCAAACCGTGTGATCTCAACTGGCATTTGCGCTTAGTGAGATGGCTCTTTGTCCCACATATCCGGCGTGGGCAGCTCTTCAAACGTGTGCTCTGGGGGCGGGTTGGGCAGGGTCCACTCAAGCGTGTCTGCATATTCGCCCCAATAGGCGTTTTCTTCGATCTTGCGGCCTGCGAGGATCGTGTAGAACACGATGCCGATGAAGAGCAGGAAGGATGCAAAGGCGATGAAGGCACCAATCGACGAGATGTAGTTATAGGTGGCAAAGGCCTCCGGATAGTCGATGTAGCGACGTGGCATGCCCTGACGGCCCAGGAAGTGCTGCGGGAAGAAGGTTACGTTGGCGCCGATGAAGAACAGCCAGAAGTGAATCTTGCCCCAAAGCTCCGGGTACTGACGGCCAGACATTTTGCCGATCCAGTAATACGTACCTGCAAAGATGCAGAACACGGCGCCAAGCGACATCACGTAGTGGAAGTGGGCAACCACGTAGTAGGTGTCGTGATAGGCGCGGTCGAGGCCTGCCTGAGACAGAACAATGCCGGTCACACCACCCACGGTAAAGACGAAGATGAAGCCGATCGCAAAGAGCATGGGCGTTTTGAACTCGAGCGAACCGCGCCACATAGTGGCGATCCAGCTGAAGATCTTGACACCCGTGGGTACCGCGATGACCATCGTAGCCACCATGAAATAGGCCTGCTGGTTCAGCGACATTCCGACAGTGTACATGTGGTGCGCCCAAACAACGAAGCCAAGCGCGCCAATCGCCACCATCGCATAGACCATCGGAAGGTAGCCGAAGACCGGCTTTTTCGAGAAGGTCGCGATGACGTGCGACACGATGCCGAAGCCCGGAACGATGATCATGTAAACTTCGGGGTGACCAAAGAACCACAGCAAGTGCTGATAAAGGATCGGGTCGCCGCCATTGGCCGGATCAAAGAACCCAGTGCCGAAATTCCGGTCGGTGAGCAGCATGGTGATCGCGCCCGCAAGAACCGGCAGGGACAGAAGGATCAGCCACGCGGTGACGAAGATCGACCACGGGAAGAGCGGCGTTTTGTGGAGCGTCATGCCCGGTGCGCGCATGTTCAGGAAGGTGGTGATGATGTTGATCGCGCCTAGGATCGACGAGGCACCCGAGACGTGCACCGCGAAAATGGCGAAATCCATCGAAATCCCGGCCTCTCGCGTCGACAAAGGTGCATAAAGCACCCAGCCCACGCCGGAACCGGCCTGACCGTTGCCGCCAGGCGACAGGAAGGACAGAACACCAAGCGACACACCGCAGACATACATCCAGTAGCTGAGGTTATTGAGCCGTGGGAACGCCATGTCCGGCGCGCCGATCATCAGCGGCATGAAGTAGTTCCCGAAACCGCCAAAGAGCGCCGGAATAACCACAAAGAACATCATCAGAACGCCGTGATAAGTGATCATCACGTTCCAAAGGTGCCCGTTGGGGGTACATGTCTCGGCCATGAAGCCTTCGAGACACATGTACTGAACCCCGGGGTTCATCAGCTCCATCCGCATGTAAACGGTGAAGATGATCGACAAAAGCCCTACGGCCCCGGCGGTGAAAAGATACAGAATACCGATATCTTTGTGGTTGGTGGACATGAACCACCGGGTGAAGAATCCCGGTTTTTCGTGGTCGTGTCCGGAAATGGCAGCGTCAGCCATGGCCGTCTCCTGTTCAACGACGCGACCGAGGGCGGCGGCCTGCCGTCCCCTTGTCGCGTTCTATTCCCTTGCAGGAGGTTCTAGTTTGGCAGATCGGCCCGTGCAACGTGTTTGGGCGCGACAAAATGTGAAAAATCATCCTCCACTCGCCTAAGGAGGGAAGATTCTGCGCAACTCTGCTGTTTCTGGAACCTAACAGCGTTGCGGAGGCCGCGATTTGATTTTGGTCAATAAAGTCGGGTGACTTGCGCGGTCAGAGCGATTCCTGAACCGCAATCCCATCCCGTTGAGGTGGGTTTTCCGCAGCGGCAGTGTCAACATGGCCAAGCATAATGGAGACAGAAAGCGCCACCAATAGAATCAGCGATGCAAGCGCTGCTATCAGAATCAAAATTTCGATTCGGTCGTTCTGTTTAATTTCGTCTTCAATATCCACTCGGAACACCTTTAACCTCAAATACAAGCGCCGCATTTGGCCACGCCATCAGTCTGTTATTGGGATGCGTGAAAGCACCCGGCCTTTTTTGCACCTGGCGAGATTTCCTGACCTGTCGTGGCCAAAAAAATGACCACTCAAGAAAAGCCCCGAAAATGGGGTCGACTTGTGCAGAACCAGATTTCGCCGGAAATTGGGGCATATTAAGGGCGAATTGGCTGGCGCATAGGAAACAGTCAGTTTTCGGAGGGCGCCTTTTGCAGGCGTCTCGGCGCTGAGGATGTGCCAAAGACCTTGGTAAAGGATCGTTGCAGGGCCAGATCGACATCATCCATGGTGACCGGCAAGCCCAGATCGACAAGGCTGGTGACACCATGATCTGAAATTCCACAAGGCACGATCCCTGTAAAATGGCCTAAATCGGGATCGACGTTGATAGAGATGCCGTGGAAGCTGACCCATTTGCGGAGACGAATGCCAATGGCCGCGATTTTGTCTTCGCGCGGGCTGCCATCGGGCAGGGGTGGCTTTTCAGGCCGGGTTACCCACACGCCAACGCGGCCTTCACGAATTTCGCCGGTCAGATTAAACTCGGCCAGAGTTGCGATCACCCATTGCTCAAGCTCATGCACAAAGCGGCGCACGTCATGCCCGCGGGCCGCGACATCCAGCAAGACATAGGCCACGCGCTGGCCCGGCCCGTGATAGGTATATTGCCCGCCGCGTTTGGTGTCATAGACGGGGAAGCGGTCAGGATCGGTCAGATCGGCCGCCTTCGCAGAGGTGCCCGCCGTGTAGAGCGGTGGGTGTTCAACCAGCCAGATCGCCTCTTCCGCGTCACCCGCGGCGATTGCATTTGCGCGCGTCTCCATCCACTCGACGGCATCGGGGTAACTGACCGGGGCTTCGGATGTGATCCATTCGACCATTGGCATTTCAGGGCAGAAGCCCGGCCTCTTTCACTGCGGGGATGTTTGAGCGGCTGACGGGGATCTTGCGACCGTCCGAAAGCGTAAGTTCTGCCTTGGCACCTTGTCGCGTGACCGCGGCAACCTGATCTAGCGCAACCCAATGCGAGCGATGGACCTGCAATCCAGCGGTCGGCACGGTCTCGGCTATGGCATCGGACAGGCGCATCAGCAGCATCTCTTTCCCACGGGAAGTTGTGACCTCGACATAATGGTCATCAACGGAAATGGAAATAAGCGCGCCGCGTTTGTCAAATGGCAGACGGGCAAGCAGGGCAGGTGGCAAATCCTCGCCCGGAGTTTCGCTGCCGCGATCAAGGAAATGCCCAGCCAAAGTGATGACAAGGGCGATTGCGATGCCGTTTGCCGCCATTGAGGCCAGATAGGCCGGATCTGACGGGCGGATACCAAAGGCGGCCCAATTGATCACCATGACCTCTGCGGCGATAACCAGCCCGGCGATCACACCGGCAATCAGCGCTGCGAAAACGGGGTTGGCGCGGCCCTTCAGCGTGCGGATCACGACCGAGGTTACAAGCGCCCCGGTCACATAGGTTACTGCACAGAGGATCAGCCAGTAGATCATCCGGGGCAGCAAAGGCAAAACCGCGAAAGTCCCGAACGGGCCTGCCAGTCCGGCGACCACACCAACGGCCGCGATCCCGATAAGCACCGCCCGGTTGGACATAATCGCCTGCATTTCACGCTTCGCAGACTGCAATAGCGGCTCGTTCACGGGGCCATCCTTTTGGTTCGCGTATCAGCCCTCGAACGGAAATAGCGGGCCGTGGCACGCAGGCCCAACTGGTTTCCAAAGGACTTTAGAGTTTATCACATGACAATATTTGAGCCCCTTTTCAACGCGTCACTCGCCGTACAGCTGCATGTTGCCGGCGTTGTGGTTGCAATTGCGTTTTTGCCATTCACTCTATGGCGCAGGCGGCGCGACCGGCTGCACAAGGCCTGTGGCTATGTCTGGATCATGGCCATGGCACTGGCCGCAATTAGCTCGTTCTTTCTTTCCGGTTTGGCCGTGATCGGGCCCTTTGGACCGATACACCTGATCTCGGTCTATGTGATCGGGGGGCTGATTGCCGGCCTGCGCGCGGCCTTATCGGGACGTATCGCGGCCCATCGTGCCCATATGCAGGGCCTAGCCTTTGGTGGGCTTGGTGTGGCCGGGGTCTTATCCTTCATGCCAAACCGGTTGATGGCGGAAATTGCGTTTCCCACCGCTCAGGGCCTCGGCTTTGGTGTGGTCGTCGTGGTCTTCTTGGCGGGCACGATTTGGGTGAAATCACGTCGCGCCAGGGCGAATCATATCCATTGAGGCGAGGCAAGCGGCGCCAGGACATTCGGCGAAATTGTCCTGAAAACCTGCGATCCTATGCAAGAAATGGCCGGAAACGGCAGGATTTCCGACTTTTGATTGAACCGAACTGTGGTAGCCTGCGACCAATGTTTAGAATGGTCGAATTGGAGGATCCCTCATGTTTAAAGCAGTCACAGCGGCGACATTGGCCGTAACCCTTGCAGCATTTCCTGCCCCCGAGGCCCGCGCCGACGCAGGCGACGTTGTCGGTGGACTTATCGTTGGTGGCCTGATTGGCCATGCAATCGCCAACAGCAATGGCGGCAACCGTCCGTCTGGCGGCGGCGGTGGCGGCGGTATCCCGGCCACGCAAGTAGGTCGCGACACGCAAACCGCGCTGAACTATTTTGGATATAATGCCGGGGCTGTCGACGGTCAGATTGGTGGAGGCACACGCCGCGCCATCGAACAGTATCAGGCAAGCATGGGTTACCCGGTCAACGGCCGCAGCTACCCGTCTTACCAGTATGACAACCTGATGCAGGCCTATTACTGGGCGATTAATGGTGGTTCCGCGCAAACCGGTCTTGTTGGTCAGCCCTTGTTGATGGCCTATCGCAACGCGCAGGTTGCCCCGCAGCAGCCACAGGTCGTTGTGGTTCCAGCGCCAAATGCAACGGCGCCTGTGCCGCAGGTTGTAGCGACGCCCGCACCTGCGCAGACTGTGATCGTGCAGCCGCCTGCAGCCGCAGCCCCTGCACCGGTTCAAGCCAGCAAATAAGCCATAATCAGATAAAACAGGATAGGCCGCCCCCCCATTTTGAGGGGCGGCTTTTTCATGCGATGCAGGGGCCGGATTGGGGTCGGATCCGGCGCGGCAAATACCTCTGCCGAATTGTTCCGAATCCTCTTGCACATCCCCGCGCGCCTCGGCTAAACACCCGCCAACTACCTGATCACGTGCGGTCGTGGCGGAATTGGTAGACGCGCAGCGTTGAGGTCGCTGTGGGGTAACTCCCGTGGAAGTTCGAGTCTTCTCGACCGCACCATTTTTATCCCCTTATTTTACAGGAAAATCAACAAAATAAGGGGTTCTGCGCCTTCATTTGTCACACATTTTGGCATACAATCATGTGTGACAGTGCAGAGCGGATGATATGCGGAAAGTAGCAGGAACGATCACGCGAGGTGGTAAGTACTACCTCAATATTCGAATCCCGGATGTACTTCGCGAGGAGTATGGCGGAAGAGAGTTTCTGCGGCTGTCGCTGAAGACGAGCGATCCGCATATTGCCGCGAGAAAGGTGCTGACGCACCAAGCAGAGCTACAGGCAAGACGTGATGCAGCGGAAAGCAAAGCTGATCTCACCCGCCTGACGGCGGCGCTCACAAAGTCACAGAGGCAAGTATTCGACCGGGCCGGTGGATTGATTGGATTACAGGATCAGCACGAGCGTGGACACGTTGCGAGACAGTTTTTGTTGGCTGGGACGCCTGACGTTGATCAGTTCGATGATCCAGATGAATTGGCACTGAGGATAGCAGAGCACCGGACCGCGTTAGCGGTTTTGGAAGCCCAGCAGAACAGAGACGGTCGCATATTGAAGGCGTTCGGCGTGGATGCAGATGTGAGCGACGTGCAGACGCTTGACGACCTGTTGCCTGATTATCGAATAAAGGTAGATGCCCAGACGGCTAGTTCAGTCGAAAGCGTTGTAAGCCGTTTCACCGAATACCATGGCGACATACACTTGAATGCTTTGACCGCTGAGCACCTTCGGACCTTCATTGAAGCATGCAAGACGCTACCCAAAATCCAATCGGGCGACCGCCGGAATATGTCCTTTGCCAAACTGACCGCGCTTGGCAAGAAAGATGATGTCGAAACGATCAGCTACACCACACGGCGCAAATATTTCGACATGCTGCGAGGTCTGCTGGCCCATGGCGTAGGCGCAGGGTTCACAACATCCAATCCGTGGCGCGACCTTCGCTTGACCAAGCCAAAAGAAAAACATGCGGTCGAAAAGGTTAGGCGTCCGTTCACCGGCGCGGAAATAAGAATGATTTTGGATCATGTTCGCGGGTCGAACCTCGAACAATTTTCAAAGGTGACAATCGATTTTTGGGCACCTTTCATCGCCGCTTATCACGGGTTGAGATTGCAGGAAGTTTGCCAGCTACGCGGTTACGATTTCGTCATGCGTGAGGGTGTATGGTCGATGCAGATCACTGATGAAGGCGAGAATATGCGCGCGAAGTCGGCTTCAAGCGTCCGCTGGGTGCCTGTTCATCCGGCCTTGATCAAAGAGGGTCTGCGCGGCGTCGTGAAAGGTCGTGGCGATGCTTGCGCCTTCCAGTATTGGAAAAGATATGACAAGACTTACTCCGATCTCCCTGTTGATGGCCGTGGTCGTGTCAGTGGCGCTTACGGTAAGCGTTTTGCATCACTTCTGGACAGGTTGGGGCTAGACGATCCGCAGGTCGTGTTTCACTCGTTTAGGCACAGGTTGCAGGACGCGGCAGATAATGCCGGGATATCCGATGCGCAGCGTCGCTACCTGACGGGACGTGCGAACAAAGATGCGGTTGAAGGTGGATATGGACTAGGCGCGTCAATGCTGGTCTTGTTTGAGGCGATCAACAAAATCGATCCGCTTTGAGAGCTTTCGGATCCGGCGCTCTCTGCCAGCAATGCAAATCTGAACGAGCATCGCTGGAATGTTTTGCACACTTTTAGTAGGCCGCAAAAGTAGGACTGAAGCGCGCAGAAGCGGCCATTCGCTATATGTGCAGCGAATGACGAGTCAGAGCCCTCTCTCCCGATATTCTGTACCGCAGCCAAAGTCCGCTTCCGGGAAAGGGAAAGTTGAAGCTCTGCCGATCCGGCCCAAACCTGCAATCAATTGAAGCGCTGATCGCGCGGTGCGGCGTTTTCTTACCTGCTGTTCGTGCATCGCTTAGCATTTTCCAGGGTCAGCGAGAGATTTGCTCAGTCGGATGGATCGAAAACACTCTAAAAGCCGCTCACACCGTTCATGACATTCGGCAGCTCGCGGCGTAGAAACGCGGCAAGGGCGTCGACCTGTGGTGGGTTACCCCTCCGCCCGTGCATCAAAAGGCTGATCTCCGGCAAACCGGCATTCCATTCCGGCAAGAGACGGCTCAGCCGCCCTGCGGCGACGTCCTCGGTACAGGTGTAAACTGGCAGGGCCACCACACCGAGCCCGGCCGCTGCCGCCAGTTTCAACGTAACCATGTCATCGCTGCGCATGCGCGTTGCAAAGGGAACCGAGGCATTGGCCCCGTCCGGCCCCTGTAACGACCAACTGTTGCCGCCGGGCCGCCAGCCAAGTGTTAGCCCGGGCAGACCGTCGAGATCAGCAGGTGAACCCGATGGACCGATTTGTTTCGCAATGCTGGGTGAGCCGAACAGGTGCCAAGGAACTTCGGTAAGCCGCCGGTGGATCAGTCCCGAGTCGGGGAGCAACTTGAAATGCCCCCGGATGGCGAGATCGATGCCATCGCTGATCAGGTCGGAGAAGTCATTGGACGCCTGTATTTGCAGAATGACGCGAGGGTTCTCAGCCAGGAAACGCGGTAGAATCCGGCCAAGCGCGAACTGCGCAACCCCGACTGAACAGGACAGTGTGACGGTGCCCTCTAGCGCGTCCTTGTCTCTGCGCACCGCCGTTTCTGCCGCCGCCATGCATTCCAGCGCCATTTTGGCGTGACGATAGTAGGCCTCGCCCGCCTCCGTCAGGGACATGCGTCTTGAATCCCGGTTCAAGAGCCGTGTGCCAAGGGTTTCTTCCAGGGCCTTCACCTGCCGGCTGATCCGCGATTTGGGAATGCCCAGCGTTCGCGCTGCCGCCGAGAACCCGCGCTTATCAACGACATGCACTAGATAGTAGGCTTGATTGAGGTCCAAGGTCTGGTCTTCTTCATTTGATATCGTTCCGAATATAGAACGAAGAGTTCTGAAATCAACGGATTTTCCGGTCAGCGTCCCGATTGTAGGTTCATATTCATCACAGGAGACGAATATGACCGTTCAATACGCAGATCAGACCCACAAGCCGCAAGCCGCAATCACAAGATCCCAGCAAGGCGAAAAGATGAGCAGGGACACAGGCTTCGAAGCGCTCAGCTTCGTCCACCGCCAGCTTGACGGGCTGATGGACCCGCTGATCATGGTCGACCACTTCACCATGACAGAACCGACCTTCGGAGCCCATGCCCACGCCGGCATCTCAGCGGTGAGCGTGCTCTTCGAGGACAGCACCGGCAGTTTTCGCAACAGGGATTCTCTGGGCAACGACATCGAACTGGCCCCGGGCGATCTTTATTGGCTGAAGGCCGCCCGCGGCGCAGTGCACGACGAGGCGCCAACCCCGGGGTCGCGCACTCATGCGCTACAGATATTTGTCAACCTGCCGGCAGCCCAAAAGCTCGACGAGCCCAGCGCACGACATGTGCCCACCGCAGAAATGCCTGTGATCGAAAATTCGAGCCATCGGGTAAGGGTGATGACCGGCAAAAGCAATGGCGTCGTCGGCGCCACCCCGCCCGCTTTGCCCTTCACCATCCTCGATATTTCCCTGCAGGCAAACGGCAGCTTCACCCATCGCCCCGATCCCGGAGACGCCGCCTGGCTGCACGTCATCCGCGGCGAGATCGAGGCCGAAATCGACGGGACCCGTCACCGGCTCAGCAGCGACGCAGCGCTGGCCGCTCACGGCACCGACGAGATCCGTCTGCTGAGCGGTGAAGGAGGGCAAGCTGTGCTCCTGTCCGGTGCCCCCCTGCGCGAGCCCTTCGTGCAAAAGGGCCCTTTCGCGATGCGTGACGTTGACCAACTGGCCGCGGTGATTGCCGCCCATGCGGCTGGCGAATTGGGCACCATCGACTGAGCCACCGTCCGTGAGTCGCTCTGGCCTGAAACGCCAGACGACCGCTTCGGTCAAGAAATCAAGAATTGGCCTGCCTTGACCCCCGACCGATGCCCATGCGGTCCAAGGGCAGGGAAACTTGGAAAACCTGTGAAACGGAAACTGGAGAAACCCATGAAAATCCTGACATTCGGTGCAAGCAACACCAAGAACTCCATCAACAAAGCGCTCGCGCGGTTTACCGCGACGCTGGTCCCCGGTGCTGAGGTCGAGGTCCTGGACCTGAGTGACTACGATTTACCGATCTTTAGCGAAGATCTGGAGAAAGAGATCGGTCAACATCCGACGGCCAAGGCGTTTTTCGAGAAGATCAGCGCAGCCGACGGGGTGATCGTATCCTTCGCGGAACACAATGGATCCTATACCGCCGCCTACAAGAACCTCTTCGACTGGGCGAGCCGGATTGATCAAAAAGTGTTTCAGGACAAGCCAACGGTCTACCTTTCGACCTCACCTGGGCCCGGCGGCGCAGCAAGCGTGCTGGCTTCCGCAAAAGGCTCGGCCCAGTTTTTCGGGGTGGACCTGAAGGCGGCTGTTTCCGTTTCCAACTTTTACGATGTCTTTGATGCCGAAACCGGGCGCATCAATGAGCCGAACGCGTTGGCAGACCTGACCACCGCGGCCAAGACCTTAGCCCTGAGAGAGGCCGCTTGATATGATACATCGTGGGCGTCTAAAGCGGCTCTCAGGCTCATTGGTCATGTCGTCTTTCATGTCCATGGCTCTGTCGGGGGTCTTTAGCCTCCTGGAGTTCGGAACCTCGTGGACGTGGCTGCAAGCCTGGGGGCAGAGCATTCTGATTGCACTGCCGATCGCGTTCTCGCTGGATATGATTTTCGGAGACAAACTCCGATTTCTTTCGGGCAAACTGGCGGACAAGGCCGCAAGCGTTTGGCCCTGAAAGCAGACGCTCGCGAGGCCGATGGCCTCTCCGCTCCTCTCACACCGGCGTATCGCGAACCAGGCAACGGTTTCGGGCGTGACAAACAGAACTTAATCAAAGGGAACTTTCCATGAGACACCACCTTTCTCAATCCGAGCTGTCCACGGCGCGTTTCGCCGGACTGCTCTACCTTGTCATCATAGTCCTCGGCATCAGCTCTGAACTTGTGCTGCGTGCTCCCCTGATCAACTTGTCGAACGCGCAGGGAACAGCGGAGTCTATCCTTGCCGCCACGGGCAGCTTTCGGGCTTCGCTTGCCGCAGATCTGATCATGGCGCTGGCCGATGCCGGGCTTGCGGTGCTGCTCTTCGCGCTGTTCCGGCCCGTCGCGCCAACGCTAGCGCTGGCCGCGATGGTTTTCCGTCTTGTGCAATCGGTGCTCATCGGCGCCAACCTGATGAACCTGCAGGCCGCTGTTCTACTCATCACCGGCGGGCAAGATATCTCCGCGCTCGCTCCCGGTCAGGCAAACGCAATGGCAGCACTGTTTATAAACATGCACGGGCATGGCTACGACTTGGGGCTGGTGTTCTTCGGCCTAAACAGCCTGATGACCGGCGTCCTGATCTGGCGCTCTGGTTTTATGCCGAAGATCTTAGGTGCCGGCATTGCTGCGGCAGGGCTGGTCTACCTGATCGGTTCCACTCTTCGGTTCTTCGCACCTGAGTTCTCAGCGGCGTTCGCACCGGCCTATGGCTTGACCGTGCTGGCTGAAACGGCTTTCTGCCTGTGGCTCTTGTCGGCAGGATGGGCATCACGGCGGCTGCGCGTCGCGTAGGCCCGATCCTACAATCGCGGCGGTCGAGCCTGAACGCAAAGACGCCGCTGCGGTAGCCTTTTCGGATTTAAACAAGGAAACAGGCAATGAAAGTCCTTGTCCTCGGTGCAACCGGCCTGATCGCTACCGCCGTCACGAAAGAACTGTTACAAGCTGGTCACGAGGTCACAGGCCTTTGCCGCTCCGAGCGGTCGGCGATACAGCTTCAGTGTCTAGGGGCAACGCCGCTTCTAGGCGACTTGAGGGATCCTGACCCTTGGGCGGGCGTAGTAGAGGAAATCGACGGCATCATCCAGGTCGCCGCGACTTTCGAGAAAGATATGGGCCCAGTCGACGGGCGCGTTCTGGCGGCTTTGATGCAAGCGGCGAAAAAAGCCGGCTCCCGACCACGGTTCATCTATACCGGCGGCTGCTGGCTTTATGGTGAAACCCTCCATGAGATCGCGACTGAAGATAACCCGTTCAACCCTTTGCCCGGGTTCTCCTGGATGGTTGAGAACGGAGAGTGGCTGGCGGCCTCGTCTGCCTTTTCGACAGCAATCATCCACCCGGCCATGGTCTACCATGCCGGCGGTGGTGCATTCACCCGGTTCATGTCGAATGCTCACAAAAACGAGCCGATCGAGGTCTGGGGAGACGCCGGGATTCGCTGGCCGCTGGTCCATCGCGACGACCTGGCCAGCGCCTACCGGCTGTTGCTGGAGCGCCCGGACTTAACCGGCCATTTCAACGCCTCCGCGCAGGTCGGAGAGAAGGTCGGTGACATTGCTGCCTGGTTTGCCGGTGCACCTGGCATTGCCATCAAGGCACCTGAAGAGGCAGTCGCGGCTTATGGCAAGCTGGCAGAAGGGCCGATGCTCGACCAGCAAATGTCATCTGCAAAACTGCGGAACGCTTGCAATTGGGAGCCGTGCCACATTGATTTCCGGAAATCTGGAATTCCCAAATCACGACCATAAAGAAAGGAAGAGACGCATGTCGGAACGAAACTTTCAGGCCCGTGCCATTGGCGAGATCGCCATCAGGTGCATTGATCTTGACGCTATGGTCGCATTCTATCGCGACGTGATCGGGCTCGAGCCACTTAACGACCCGGAAAACGGCCGTATCGTGTTCCTCCGCATTGCCGAAGGTTTTGCCGGGCATACTGCGATACTGGCCCTGTTTAACCATGATGTTGAGGGCGCAGGCCAGACCCGCGGCAGCGCAAAACCGCCTAGAACCGGCCCTGCCTCATCGCTTCACCATCTTGCATTCAGCCTGCCTTGGGAGGAACAGGATGCGGTAATGGCCTGGTACGAGAAACTTGGGCGCGACTACAATGTCGAGTACTTTGACTGGGTCGGCTGGCGCGGTGTCTTCACTTTCGACCCCGACGGCAACACTGTTGAACTTGTCGCCAAAGACCCGGACTGGGCCGACCCTTCCGATCAATCGTCCGAGACATCCGATCAGTGAACCTATAGTGAAAGCGGTCATTGGTTGAGAACTCTGCAGCGTCAGCTTCGTCCCGCTGAGCGGCCGGTTACCAAATCGCCGCCGAGTGACCGATCCCAGCCCAAAGCAGTCATCGATTTTGAGCGCAGCCAAAGCCCGCAAAGAGCCCAGATTGACCAATGCTGCGGGCACTACGAATGTCCGCTTGTTGTTCCCTACGAGTTGGCACGGCAAGACCGATTGCCCGTCGGCTTCGATCTAAGATAGCATTCGTAACTGCGCGCCCGTTGCGGTCGAAGTATCTTCATTGGCGGTAGGGATTTGGCCTGTCAATTGCAGAAGTATCTTCTTCAATTTCTGATGAGTAATTCCCAATCTTACTGCTGGAGCAGCCAAGTCAATCGTTCAACTGACAATGCGTAGTGCAATAGAACTAGGGCGACCAACGCTATTCCGGCGAGGCTGTGCCCCGCATAGTGAAAGGCCAGGCCGCCGCCCAGCAAGATGACCAGCTCGAGGCCCAATCGTGCCAGGCCGGGCACCGGAACAGGAGCATTTCCGGAGCGGCTAGGATCATCTGGAACGGCGAACACTCCCCAAAGTGTCACTACAACAACTAGCGTCAGAATGGCTGCCATAACGCGCCACCATCCATCGGTAAGGTTCCAAGCCAAAACACCGAACCCGCCCAATGCTGCAAGCTCAAGTAGGAACCGAAGTGCCAGGTTTGCAGTGTTCATGTCTTTTCTCCCGCAGTGGCTTCGACGTGTGTTTTCAGCCCTTCAAGAAGACCGATCATTCCTTTGCCGTACATACGCCGAACAAAAAGACGATCCATGATTTTGCTGATCAAACCGAAATTCAACTTGTATACCGGGGACACGGTAACTGTCGTTCCGGAAGCGATTGCGATCAGCGTGAATCTGATATCGGCGGTTTGAAATGGCATCGTCGAACGCGTGATCCGGAAGGTACTCGCATGACGCGGCTCACAGTGAGCGACATATTCATCCAGAGATTGCGTGTCGCTGATGACGCAATGTCTGGTAGCGCCAATACCGATTTCGTCGTTTGTTTTCTTGGATGCCATTAGGCCAGCGTTCCATTCCGCGATGGTCCCGATATCCGCAAGCGTGTTCCAAACCGCTTCCGGGCGGGCGTCGATATCGATGGTTTTGCGAAGGTAGGCATTGTTGATTCCCTGTGTTTGTGTACGGGTGGAACAGCGGTTTCTCGGCTGCACATGCCTGGACGAGACCAAGGTCCGGTGTATTGGTGTTAGCCCCTCTGTTCGGAGCGCTCTTTGAGGGCTTGGTTCATCGCCTCAAAGCCGTTCTCGGTGTCTTCGCCGATCAGAGCGATAAGGGGGTAGGCCAGGATGCCTCTGAAGGTCTCGCCGTGGTGCAGGATCGTCGTGCCGCGATCAGTTTCTTCGAGAATGAAATAGTGTTCGCCATCGAAGACACCGCGAAAGCCCAACCTGCCGACCCAACGGAGTTCGGTGTCCTCGTCCGCATTCAGAACTTCTGGTGTGAAGT
The DNA here is from genome assembly GCA_947495575.1 of uncultured Nioella sp. Taxonomy (GTDB): domain Bacteria; phylum Pseudomonadota; class Alphaproteobacteria; order Rhodobacterales; family Rhodobacteraceae; genus CANLZL01. Next base: position 153,478 of record CANLZL010000004.1, read on the forward strand.
CCATCGGCGCATTGCCCTCAGATTGGATTGTGACATTCAGATACGTTCTGCAGCCCACACCACGATTGATTGCAAATGACATGCGTTCGATGCTGCATTTTGCCGAGCAAGGCCTGGGGCTTGCTTATGTCTATGCCGAGATCGCCGCGCCTTATTTCCGAGATAAAAAACTGGTCCGCTTGTTGGCCGATCATCTGTCGGGTCTACCGCAATACTCGATTAACTATCTTAGCAAGCGGCATATGCCGCGCCGATTGCGGGCATTTCTGGATTTGGCGAAAAGTTCTGTCCGGCAGAACAAGACCTAAGCGCGAAGTTTTCCGCAGTGTTGCCTTAGGCAACGCCGTGGAACCGGGTGGAAATCGGGGTGGGACGACGTCAGGCCTGGGAGGAAATTGTCATCTCAACTCAGGTCTGGGAAGACATTGCTTCTTTTGACAACGCCATAGACAAAACTCGTGTCGATGGAACTCACAGCCCCAATAGGATGCAGGCGCATTCGCACGAACCGTTCATAATCTTCCAGATCGGCGACCATAACGCGCAACAGGTAGTCCGAAAGCCCCGTCATCACGAAGCAATCCAAAACCTCCGGGATGGCTTTAACCCGCGATTCAAATAGCGACACGGCTTCCTCATTGTGTTTTTCCAGAGTGATCCGCACGAAAACAGTGACCGCGAGACCATAGGCTTTGGGGTCGGCCTCGGCGCTATAGCCTGTGATGACCCCGGCCTTCTCGAGGTTTTTTACCCTCCGCAAACAGGGCGATGGAGAGAGGTTGATCTCTTCCGCCAGATCCAGATTCGTCAGCCGCCCATCGCGTTGCAAGGCGCGGACGATCTTGCGGTCCGTTTCGTCCATTTCGAATTTTTTTGGCATAATGTTTCAATTTGACCCCGAAATGAGCAAGGAATAGCAATCAAATGCCCTTTGACTTGGCTCATTATGCTAGAGAAGCAAGGAGTGAGTCAAATGAACGGTACCGGCAAAGGTTTTTCAACGCGCGCAATCCATATAGGGCATGACCCCCGGGAGAGTCAGGGGGCGTTGAACCCTCCGATTTATATGTCGTCGACCTTTACTTTTGACAGTGCCGAGGCGGGTGGCGCGATGTTTTCTGGCGAGCAGCCCGGGCATTTCTACTCGCGGATTTCAAACCCAACCCTGGATGTGCTGGAAACGCGCATTGCTGACCTTGAGGGGGCAGAGGCGGGGTTAGGAACCGCCTCGGGGATGGGGGCGATCACCTCGACCTTGTGGTCGCTGGTTCAGGCTGGCGATGAGGTGATTATCGATAAAACACTCTATGGATGTACCTTCGCCTTTTTGACCCACGGCCTGCCACGGTTTGGCGTAAAGGTGACTTTGGTCGATATGACCAATCCGCTAAACCTTGCGCAGGTGATCGGTGCACAAACCAAAGTGGTGTATTTCGAGACCCCGGCAAATCCAAATAACCGGTTGATCGATATCGCGGCCGTTTCCGAGATTGCGCATAAGCATGGTGCCAAGGTCGTTGTCGATAACACCTATGCGACGCCGGTGATCACGCGCCCGATTGAACATGGCGCAGATATCGTCGTGCATTCAGCAACCAAATTCCTCAGCGGACATGGCGATGTGATTGCTGGTCTTGTTGTCGGTTCTGCAGAAGAAATCGCCAATATCCGGCTAGTTGGGGTGAAGGATATGACGGGTGCCGTCATGTCGCCGCTCACTGCAATGCTACTGCTGCGGGGGATTAAAACCCTGGATTTGCGGATGGCACGTCATTGCGAAACCGCGGCAAAGGTCGCGGACGCACTGCAATCGCATCCTGCGGTATTGAAAGTGTCCTATCCGGGGCTTGCCGGCTTTGATCAGCGCGCATTGGCAGAGCGTCAAATGTCCAAATTTGGCGGCATGATCCCGTTTGAAGTGGTTGGCGGTAAACCCGGCGGTATCGCCATGATGAACCGGCTGAACCTGATCCAGCGCGCCGTTAGCCTCGGGGATGCCGAGAGCCTCATTCAGCACCCCGCCAGCATGACTCATTCGACCTATTCCCCGGAAGAGCGTGCCGCCCACGGGATCGGCGAGGGCCTGGTGCGCCTGTCGGTCGGTTTAGAAGATGCAGGAGACATCATTGACGACCTGATGGAGGCCTTGGGTCAGCACAATTCCTACGCGGCCTAAGAGAGCCCACAGAGATCGATCTGCAAAAAAAGATGGCGCCGAGGCGCCTGCAATGGAGAAATGACAATGTCCAAGACACCAGTGATGGGCGATCCAAACAGTGTTTCACCCAACAGTACCCGCGATGGTTGGATCAACAAGTTGGATCGCAAACGGGCAGAAGGACCGTTTTTTGACGGTCATCGAGTGCGCAACCAGGGGTTTTCTACTCAAGCGGTTCATGCCGGGACCCATGATGATCCTCGTACCGGGGCGGTAGGAACGCCGATTTATCAGGCGTCGACCTTCATTCTGGGCGAAGACCAATACGGCTCTGTCGAAGGCGGCTTTGCCCGCGACCGGTTCATCTATTCGCGCTATGGCAACCCATCCCAATGGGCGGTGCAGGAAAAGCTGGCCACATTGGAGGGCGCGGAGTCTGCGATTGTCTTTAGCTCAGGCATGGCGGCCATCACCGCAAGCGTCCTTGCGCTGGTCGATAAGGGTGCCCATGTGGTGGCGGCAAGCGACCTCTATGGCGGAACATTCAACCTTTTCAATCAGGAGTTCCCATCGCTCGGCATGTCTGCGACGTTGGTCGATTCCTATGATTTGGAGGCGATTGAGGCCGCGATCCAGCCCAATACACAAATGCTGTATTTCGAAGTAATCACCAACCCGGTCTTGAAAGTCGTCGATATTCCCGCCTTGGTCGAGATCGCTAAGCGACATCAGATCCGTTTGGTGGTCGATAGCACCTTTGCGCCGCCGCCGGTCATGCGCCCGTTGGAGCTTGGCGTTGATCTGGTGATCCATTCCGCCTCGAAATACCTCAACGGGCATTCCGATCTGATCGCCGGTGTTGCTGCTGGACCGCGAAAGCTGGTTGATCAAATTTGGCCGCGCCTTTTGAACTACGGTGGTTCGCTTGATCCGCATGCCTGTTTTCTGTTGGAGCGCGGGTTGAAGACCCTGCCAATCCGGATGCGCGCCCATGAAGAAAGCGCAACGGCGCTGGCGAAATATCTTGAGACCCATCCGGCGGTTGATCGTGTTCTATACCCGATGTTGCCCAGTCACCCCGATCATGCGCGGGCCAAGCAACTGATGAAAATGGGTACTGGCAACGTCACCTTCTTTGTGAAGGGCGGCGATATGGCCGCGCTGAAGCTGATGAACCATCTGCGTCTGCCCAAGCAGGCGACCAGCCTTGGGGGCGTCGAAAGTCTGATCAGCCTTCCCTTCAACTCATCTCAGGCCACGATGACCTCGCGCCAAAGGGCTGCCATCGGCATTGATCCGGGATGTGTCCGCCTTTCGGTTGGCATCGAGGATGCTTCCGACCTCATCGCAGATTTTGAACAGGCGTTTACCGCCATCTCGACCAAGGAAATGACTGATGCGTAATAACATTCCCACCGCCGCACTGAGCGAGTTTGTGAACGAAGTTGCCGATGCCCCGGAAGAGGGGCTGATGAGCTACGGGCTTGAATTGGATTGGGAGAGCGGCACGCGGTCGCGCGCGCAAACCAAACCCATGCTGATCGGGCCGCATCGCGTCAGCCGGTCATTCACTTGGAAAGCGGACGAACCGCGGCAATTGATGGGCAACAACCATGGCCCAAACCCGCAGGAATTGCTGTTATCGGGTCTTGGATCCTGCATGATGGTGGCGTTTGTCGCTGGCGCGACCGCTGAAGCTATCCAGTTGGAATCGGTGAAAATCGACTTTGACGGCACACTGGATCTACGTGGCTTCATGGGGCTCGGCACCAATTCCACTGTTGGGTTCCCCGAGATCAATTACACGATTCATGTCACTGGCGACGCCACAGCAGAGCAGTTCGAGGATCTGCACCGCAAGTCAGTTGCCCATAGTCCGAACGCCCAGACCATCGTGAACCCGGTCGCGCTGACTGGCGAGATTATCTGCACCCAAATTGAAGGCTGAGGTGGCCAAGCCCCCGCCCTCCAAACATCCCTGAAAGGACAGCGCAAATGTCTGCCCCTGACCTGAAACATTTGAAAACCGTTGAGCAGCGTTTGCTTTGGCTGTCTCACTGGATGATCCACAACGCCAACCACCTGCGTCCGAAGGGGGATGGTATCAAAGTGGGGGGGCATCAGGCGTCCTCGGCTTCGATGGTGTCTATAATGACGGCGCTTTATTTTTCTGCGCTGCGCCCCGAAGATCGGGTGGCCGTCAAGCCGCATGCCTCGCCGATCTTTCACGCGATCCAGTATCTGATGGGCAACCAGACACGAGAAAAGATGGAGAATTTTCGCGGCTACGGCGGAGTGCAAAGCTATCCCAGTCGGACCAAAGATATCGACGATGTCGATTTCTCTACCGGCTCGGTTGGCCTGGGCGTTGCCATTACCTCTTTTGCCTCGGTAATTCAGGACTATATCGCCGCCAAGAACTGGGGCCGCGATACCAAGATGGGCCGGATGGTGGCGCTGGTCGGCGATGCCGAACTGGATGAGGGCAACATCTATGAAGCCCTGCAGGAAGGCTGGAAGAACGACCTGCGCAACACCTGGTGGATCATCGATTATAACCGCCAATCGCTGGACGGGATCGTGCGCGAGGGCCTATTTGAACGGGTCGAAAAGATCTTCGACGCCTTCGGTTGGGACGTTGTACGCGTCAAATACGGCGCTTTGCAGCGGGCCGCTTTTGAAGAACCCGGGGGCGACAGGTTGCGCGACTGGATCGACGCATGTCCCAACCAGGAGTATTCTGCGTTGACCTTCATGGGCGGGGCCGTCTGGCGCAAACGCCTGATGGATGACCTCGGCGATCAGGGCGATGTCACGGCGCTATTGGAGCGGCGCAGTGATGCGGAGCTTGCTGCGTTGATGGAGAACTTGGGCGGCAATTGCGTTGAGACCATGGTTCAGACTTTTGATGCTATCGATCATGACCGACCAACATGCTTCTTGGCCTATACGATCAAGGGCTGGGGCACACCGATTGCGGGTCACAAAGACAATCATGGCGGGCTAATGAACAAAACCCAGATGGGTGAATGGCAGCGTTTTATGGGCGTTGCCGAGGGCCAGGAGTGGGAGCCGTTTGCGACGATCGACGATATCGCCGGGTTGAAGGCTTTTCTGGACGATGTGCCGTTCTTTCAGCGCTATCCCCGTCGGTTCAATGATGATCAGATTGACGTGCCAGCCATCGGATTCAGTTCGGAACGCGAGATCTCGACCCAGACGGCTTTTGGCAAGATCCTCGATGAGCTTTCCAAAGGGGACAGCCTTTTGGCCGAGCGCATTGTCACGACCTCGCCTGACGTGACAGGAACAACCAGCCTGGGGCCGTGGGTCAATCGCCGAAAACTCTTTGCCCGCGACGAGATGGCCGATGCTTTCATCGAACACCGCATCCCTTCGACCGCAAAATGGGAGTTTACCCCAGAAGGGCAGCATGTGGAACTGGGCATTGCCGAGATGAACCTCTTCCTGCTTTTGGCTGCAGCCGGGCTGAGCCATAGCCTGTGGGGGAAGCGCCTGATCCCGATTGGTACGGTCTATGATCCCTTCATTCATCGCGGCCTCGATGCACTGAATTATGCCTGCTACCAAGATGCGCGGTTCATGATTGTTGGGACGCCATCAGGGGTCACGCTGGCACCCGAAGGCGGCGCGCATCAATCCATCGGAACCCCCCTGACAGGAATGAGTCAGGATGGGCTGGCCAGTTTTGAACCGGCCTTTGCCGATGAGCTGGCCGTGATCATGGAATGGGCCTTCGACTATATGCAGCGCAATGGCGAAGGGGACCCGGATGAACGCACATGGCTCAGGGATGAAACCGGAGGATCGGTCTATCTGCGGCTGACCACAAACCCGATCGAGCAACCCGGAAAACGCGTTGATGAGGCGTTTCGGCAAGGCGCCATTGACGGGGCTTATTGGATGCGCAAGCCGGGCCCGAATTGCGAAGTCGTTATCGCCTACCAAGGTGCGGTTGCGCCAGAGGTGATCAAAGCGGCCGGGATGATTGGCGAGGGCCGGCGCGATATCGGTGTTCTCTCCGTGACATCAGCAGACCGGCTGAATGCAGGATGGACCGCCGCGCAGCGCGCTCGGTCTCGCGGAAATGCTGTTGCGCGGTCCCACATCGAGGCCTTGATGGAAGACTTGCCACCTCATTGTAAGATCATCACTGTCATTGATGGCCACCCTGCCACTTTGTCCTGGCTGGGATCTGTTTCCGGGCACCAGACGATCCCGATAGGTGTCGAGCATTTCGGCCAAACTGGTACAATCGGCGATCTCTATCGCCATCACGGGATGGACGCGGCAGCCATTGTCGAAAAGGTCAACGGACTGACTCACGGACGGCCAACCCGGTTGGTTTCGTGAGCTCATAAAAAGCGCAGTAGCCGATGCCCGGCCCCTGCACAACACCACGCTCTCCCTGAGTGCAGCAACCAAGGTTATCCCCATTCGGGTAATCTTGGTTGCGATTTTGTTCGGATATGTACAATATCATTGGTTCTAGAGTCTGGTGTGAAGGGCGTAGAATGGCAAAGCAGGGAAAACCCACAAGAGGAGCTCCGAAAACCAGTCAGGAGGATTGGATTAATACCGCGCTGGACACGCTTATTTCCGAAGGTGTGGACTCGGTCAAAATCTCGGTCCTGTCCGCAAAGCTCAATTGCGCAAGGTCAAGCTTTTACTGGTATTTCAAAGATCGCCGGGACTTGCTGGAGGTTCTACTGGACCAGTGGCAGAACCGGAATACGCACGCGATCCTGGAGCGAGCTGGCGAACCGGCCGACAGTATCTGTTTTGCCCTGACAAATCTGTTTTCTTGTTGGATTTCACCCGACGGGAAGACGGAAAAGCCCTTCGACACAAGGCTAGATTTTGCAGTGCGCGAATGGGCAAGGCGGGATGGTTCGGTGCGCCGCGCAGTCGATATTTCGGAAGAACTCAGGATCAACGCGATCATTTCAATGTTTGAACGCTACGGATATGAACGTGAGGAGGCGCGCATTCGAGCGCGCATCGTCTATTACACACAGATTGGTTACGAGGCCCTGGATATCCGGGAAAGCAACTTAGACCGCGCGAAGGCGGGACGAAACTATTTGCTCTGTTTGACGGGGAAAACACCGACGGACGCGGAAATCGAGGCCGTCGTGAAATTGACCGGGCTATCAGTGCAAGAACTCAAAGACTAGGCGAAATGCGATGACTCGAACCATCGTGACTGCCTTATAAAGTACATTTCTGTACATAAAAATAGACAGAAATGTACAAAAAACTTATCCCTGTGGTTGAGACATCCACAGGGAAGCGAATCAATGAAGAATTCTTATAGAGTTGTTGTCATCGGCGGGGGAGTGGTCGGCGCCTCGGTGCTCTATCATCTGGCGAAAATGGGGTGGAGCGATGTAGCCCTTGTGGAGCGGGCCGAGTTGACCGCAGGATCCACCTGGCATGCGGCGGCCGGTTACATCTCGCTCAATGCCGATCCGAATATAGCGGCGCTGCAAGCCTATACGATCAATCTTTACGATGAGATCGAACGCGAAAGTGGCCAAAGTGTTGGCAAGCATCAGACAGGTGGCCTGATGTTGGCAACCGATCCGGCGCGTTGGGAAATGCTAAAGGCCTCGGTCGCGACTTTTCACGCCATTGGGATCGAGTCTGCCCGCCTGATTACACCGGAAGAAGTCGTCGAAATGACTGGCGGGTTCATGAAAACTGACGATGTTATCGGGGCCCTCTATGACCAAAACGAAGGATATCTAGACCCAAACGGTGTGACGTATGCCTATGCGGGAGCTGCCAAAAAGCGGGGGGCAGACGTAATTCTTCGCAACCGGGTGCTGGATCTGAAGCAACGGCCTGACGGATCTTGGAGCGTTGTTACGGAAAAGGGAACGATCCACACCGAACATGTCATTAACGCTGGCGGGCTCTGGGCCAAGCAATGCGGGCACATGGCGGGCGTCGACCTTCCGGTTGCCCCCATGGAACACCACTACCTTGTCACAGACAGTATTCCTGAACTGGCGGAACGGGACAGCGAATTGCCGGTAATCGTCGACCTCGACGGGTTTACCTATGCGCGCCAGGAACGGGACGGAATGCTGCTTGGTGTTTATGAAAAAAACTTTAAACACTGGATGATGGAAGGCGTTCCGTGGAATTACGGCATGGACCTCATTCCAGAAGATGTTGATCGGATCCTGCCGGAGTTGGAACTCGGTTTCGAGCGATATCCAGCCTTGGCCGAAACCGGAATCCGGCGTTGGGTGAATGGTGGATTCACCTTTGCACCCGATGGCAACCCGTTGGTCGGGCCCGTTGGTCCTCGGGGCTACTGGGTCGCCTGCGGTGTTATGGCCGGGTTTAGTCAGGGGGGTGGCGTGGGCAAGGCACTGGCCGAATGGATAGTTCACGGCGCGCCACAAGAGGATGTGTTCGGAATGGATATTGCCCGGTTCGGTCTACATCAATCCAACCGGGAATATATACGCCAGACCACCGGCCAGTTCTACTCGCGCCGCTTCATGATCACTTATCCAAATGAAGAGCTTCCCGCCGGACGAAATCTGCGGGTTCCTGGCGCATATTCGGACATGACAGCCGCGGGATGCCGTTGGACCAATGTGTGGGGCATGGAGGCCCCGATCTACTTTGCACCTGATCCGGATTTCGTCGAGACCGGGAGCCTGAGCCGCAATGCCTCGTTTGACCTTGTGGCGCAAGAATGCAAGGCAACTCAAAAAGCCGCCGGGCTGCTGGATATCTCAGCCTATTCCCGGTTCGAGGTGTCTGGCGAAGGGGCCGTGTCGTTCCTGGATCGGTTGCTGGCTTGCAAATTGCCCCTTCCCGGTAAGGTCAAACTGGCGCCGATGTTGGCCGAGGACGGTCGATTGAAAGGCGACCTGACCGTTTTCAATTGGGGCGATGGAACCTTTTGGTTGATGGGCAGCTATTACCTTCGAACTTTCCATCAGCGTTGGTTTGATGATCACAATAACGCCGGAGCAATGGTGCGCGATGTTTCAGACCTTGCAAGCGGCTTTGCGTTACACGGTCCCAAAGCGCGCGAGATCCTGCAAGCCATCACTGACACGGACCTCTCAACGCTAAAGATGATGAATTGCCGAGATATCGATTTGGGCCTTTTCCGAGTGAAGCTCGCACGATTGTCGCTGTCTGGTGAGTTGGCATATGAAATCAATTGTCGGACGAATGAGCATGCGGCTTTGCGACAACTGCTTATGGAAGTCGGTGCCAAATTCAGCCTGAAAGAAATCGGGTTTAGGGCAATGAACGCAATGCGTCTTGAAAAGGGTATTGGTGTTTGGAATGGTGAGTTCACCCAAGCGTACACCCCCTTCATGACGGGATTGGATCGGTGGATTGCGTGGGACAAAGGCGACTTTCTTGGAAAGAAAGCCGCGTTGATTGCGGAGTCACCTGAACGGGTATTGCGCATGCTCGAAATTGATGCGGAGAATGCGGATGCACTTGGTTTTGAGCCTGTGAGATTTGATGGCAATATCGTCGGGATGACTACGTCTGGTGGATTCGGTTTTCGCGTGAATAAGAGCCTCGCGTTGGCCCTGATCGACACCTCGCTGGCGGATATCGAAGATGGGTTCGTTGTGTATTTGGCCGGAGAGCCCCGGTCAGCAAAGGCAATTGGATTGCCCCCTTATGATCCATCGGGGACTCTGATGAGAGTTTGATTCCCACTTCCGAAAAGCCAGCACTGGTTTATGAATTTCAAGTTTTCAGGGCGCTCTCTCTGTGTTTGCGCCCTGACCTGTAAGTCGACTTTTTGCAGTCAAATTGTCTGGCTGAGGGATAACCTTAAGGGCCAGTTACTGTCGGCGAATCCTTTCTGAAGGCCGTTCAAGGAGTGGTGTTTCACTTTAGGTGTCTTGTAACATGCTGAAAATAATAAATAAAAATTAATGGCATTATGAGGCAGGTTTTCCTTGATTCGATTCAGTAGATAGGTCTACGCTTAAACATATACTACCCTATGGATAAGCGGAGATGAGAGCTTGTCCGAACCAACATGGAGACTCACATGAAGAAAATTCTTACAAGCTCCGTTGCCGGTCTTGCCTTGTTCAGCACAGCAGCATTTGCCGATGTTGAGTTGCGGATTGCGACAGACTCCGGAACCATCGACGCGCCTTCGGGAATGGCTATCGCGACCTGGGCAGAGCGTATTGAAGAAGAAAGCAATGGCGAAATCGAAGTAACCGTGTTCTATCAGGATGAACTCGGCAGCCAGCTCGAAGTCTTTGATCTGTTTGTGGCCGGTGAAGTTGATCTGATGCTCAGCTGGCCCTCGACATCTTATGACCGCCGGATCGGAGTTGTGAACACGCCCTGTATGGTTGGTAGTTGGGAAGAGGCTTTCGGTGCCCTAGGGCATGGCGGCTGGGCCAGTGGTATCCTGAACGAGGTTTTTGGGGGTATAGGCTTGATGTATCTGGGGGCCTGGCCTGAAGGGTTTGCCGGGGTTGCCACACGCGGAACCTATGCAACGAATATTGCCGATGCCGCAGATATCAAAGTTCGGGTTCAGCCGTTCTTCCCAATTCCAAACACGATGCAGGCCTTGGGGTATCAGACCGAAGCACTGGAATGGGGCGAGGTGTTCACCTCTATCCAAACCGGCGTTGTCGACGGCGATTCCGGAAATGTAATTTACTGGGACTACGAGTATTTCGGTGAGCTTCTGGATTACTACGTCCATACGCGCCACGATTTTGTCACAGGTAATATTCTGGCAAATGCAGACAGCTTTGCAAACTTGTCCGAAGAGCATCAGCAGATCATCTTGGACACATCGACTATGATGATGGCCGATCGCTTTGAAAGCGCGCGCGCTGAGGATGAGGCGAACATCGCACGCGCAGTTGAGGGCGGTATGGAATATATCGAACCCTCGGCCGAAGAAGTGTCTGAGATGTGCACTGCCGTGCGCGACGCAGTTTGGCCGCTGATGGAAGAAAACATCGGCGCAGACATCATGGCGCAGATCCGCGAAAACGCAATGTAACGTGGGCTAGGTTCCGGGCCGCAGACCAGTGTCTGCGGCCCTCACTTTTCTGGAGGGCTGCATGCAGTTTTTACGGACAATAGATGCAGGGCTTGAGGTTGTCTTCAACGTTCTGATCCTGCTGAGCAGCGTCTTCATGACGGGGTTGGTTTTCTTCCTGGTTCTGTCTCGCTACTTTTTCGGTTCGTCCATGATCGGGACACTGGAAATGGCGACGATCTGTGCGCTTTGGCTTTACATGCTGGGCTGTATCATGGCCTCAAAGCGGACAGAGCACCTAACGGTGGATATCGTTGAAACGTCGATCAAGAACCCGATGACGATTGCTCTTTATGAGACAAGTCGATCGCTGATTGTTTTCGGTCTTTCGGTCTTCGTCCTGTTTCTGGCGAAGGACATGTTGGACTGGTCATTGCGTCGTCCCCAGATCACGCCGGCCCTTGGCCTGCCCCTGATGTTGCAGCAGGCCTCGATGCTGATCGCTGCTGTCTTTTTTGTCATCTATGGGCTGCGTGACATCTTTCGCGCGCTTGCCTTGTTTCAAAACCAACAAGGGAGCGCGTAATCATGGAACCGCTTTATGGTATTTTGCTCCTCATCGCCCTGATGATCTATGGCGTCCCGGTAGCGTGGTCCTTTGCCGGTGTATTGGCCTTTTTCGTCTGGGCCTACGACACGAATACCACCACGCTTTTCCTGCAGGGGTTCCGCGGACTGAACTCGGTCATTTTGTTGGCATTGCCGCTGTTCATTTTGGCGGGTTACCTAATGGAATCCGGTGGCATAGCTCGGCGCCTGATCAGCTTCATGGAGGCGTCGGTTCGGGGCAGGCGAAACGGACTTGGGTCGGCTCTTGTCATGTCGTCGGCTATTTTTGGGGCAATCTCAGGTACGGCTACTGCGGCCGTGGCATCCATTGGGACCATTATGGTCGACCCACTGGCAGAACGCGGATACCCGCGATCATACACCAGTGCATTGTTGGGCATATCGTCCCTATTGGGTATTCTCATTCCGCCCTCGATCACGCTCATTCTGTTCGGGGTTGTAACCCGCCAATCAATCACCGCACTCTTCGCCGCAACAGTTGTGCCGGCCATCATTCTGATCATCGGGTTGATCATCTACAATAAGATCGCCTGCAAAACCTTCCTGCGGGAATTTGACGAGGCTCAGGCCAATTCGACGGAGGAGTTGATCGTCCACAAAACCGACGCAGAGCGTGACGGTTTCTGGATTTCTACCCTCAAGGCAATTCCTGCGCTGATTATGCCACTGGTCATCCTAGGCGGGATTTATGGCGGTTTCGCAACCCCGACTGAAGCGGCCTCAATCGCAGTTGTCATGTCGATCATTGTTGGCCTCTTCATCTATCGAAACCTGACGATGAAAAAACTGTACAACAGCTTTGTTCAGGCCGGTGAGACCACGGGCACAATCATAATGATCCTTCTGTTTTCGTTAATGATCGGGCGTATCATGGTGGCCGAGGGCGTGCCCCAAGAGCTGACCGAGTTTGTGACCTCATTGACTGAGAACAGGATCCTGATCCTGCTGTTGGTCAATGCTTTCCTGATATTTATCGGAATGATCATGGATGACGTGTCAGTCACGGTTGTAATCGCGCCGCTGTTCATGTCGCTGATGGTGTCGGTAGGTGTCGATCCGGTGCACTTCGCGTCAATTGTGGCTTGTTCCGTGGTGATCGGGGCCAACAGTCCGCCAATGGCGCCTATCCTCTACATGGCCTGCAAGATCGGCAAAGCCTCTATTCATGAATCGGTTAAACCCGCATTGGCGTTGATCTTTTACGTCGCGCTGCCGGTGATGATGATTGTGACTTACGTCCCCTGGCTGTCGCTGTTCTTGCCACGGTTGCTGGGTGTTCATTGAGACCCCTACCACCCGCCTGTGCTGGCAGAGCTGTTTTGCCAGCACGGGCATATCTGGAAGCGATCGGCAGAGCCACAATCGAAGAAAAAGTGACTGCCCTCGCGATGAGCGTTATCAGAAGGAAAAATTGGAATGACGCGTTCATATTCCGCTTTCAACATCCTGCGCGAGGGGCTTCGCGGACATAAAGGCTGGGCTCCGCTTTGGCGCAGCCCGGACCCGAAGCCAGAATATGATGTTGTGATCATTGGCGGCGGTGGGCACGGGTTGGCAACCGCCTATTACCTGGCCAAAAACCACAAGATCAGCCGCATCGCGGTGATCGAAAAAGGGTGGCTTGGAGGCGGGAATACCGGCCGAAACACCACTGTCATTCGTTCCAACTATTTTTATCCGGAAAGCACGCGGCTGTATGATCTTTCGGTCCGGCTATATGAAAAATTGTCACGCGAAATAAACTACAACGTGATGTTTTCGCAGCGTGGAATGATGGTGCTTTCGCATTCCGAGGCAGAGATGGAAATCGCTGCGCGCACAGTGAATGCGATGCGGCTTGGCGGTGCGGATGCCGAACTGCTCGAAGTTAAGGATGTCCGAAAGAAAGCGCCGATTTTGAACTTCCGGGAAGATGCCAGGTATCCCATCCATGGGGCGATCTGGCAGGGACGCGGCGGTACCGGGCGGCACGATGCAGTGGCTTGGGGCTATGCCCGGGCGGCTGATGGCCTGGGTGTGGATATCATCCAGAATTGCGAAGTGACAGGTTTCCTGGTGGAGGGCGGTCGCTGCAAAGGGGTAGAGACCACAAAAGGAAAAATCTCTGCCGGCCGGACCGGGGTGGCCGTGGCAGGACATTCTTCCGTTCTGGCAGAGATGGGCGGCTATAAACTTCCGATCCATTCTTACGCGCTTCAGGCCTTTGTGACCGAGGCGATCAAGCCGGTGATGGACACGGTCGCCTTTTCACCGATGACAGGAAGCTATTTCAGTCAATCGGACAAAGGTGGCTTGGTGATTGGCGGCGGGCTGGACCGGGTGCCAAGCTATGGTCAGCGCGGCAACACGCCGATGCAAGATACCGTCCTTTCGGGGATCGTGGAAATGGCACCGGCTCTGGCCAAGGTGAAACTTCTGCGCCACTGGGCCGGGATAGTTGATGTCAGCCCTGACAGCTCACCCCTTATCGGCCCCTCAGGCACGGAAGGAATTTTTATCAACTGTGGTTGGGGCACAGGGGGGTTCAAGGCTATTCCCGCCGGAGGCTACCTGTTCGCTCACCTTCTTGCCACTGGTAGTCATCACGACATCAGCCGACCCTTTGATCCCAGCCGTTTTCCCGCTGGCCGCCTTCTGGATGAGGCTGCCGGATCCGGAATTGCCCATTGACCAAGGAAAAGAAAAAGTAATGCAACGGTTTCCTTGTCCATTTTGCGGACCGCGTGACGAACGCGAATTTCACTTTGCCGGTGAGGCCGACAAAGATCGCCCGGACACCACCCAAGACATCTCTGACGAGGCCTGGGCGGATTACCTGTTCAACTGCAAAAACTCCTGTGGCCCGACGCGAGAGATCTGGGTGCACTTTCCGTGTCAGGAGTATTTCATAATGGAGCGTGACACCGTGACGATGTCTGTTGCCGGTACCACAAGTGTTCGAAAGGACCTGACATGAGCGCGCGTCGTATAGAGGGGGCGGGCCTGGTCGACCGGGCTGTAGAGTTGCGCTTCACCTTCGATGGCAAGCCCTATAAGGGGTATGAAGGAGATACCGTCGCCTCTGCGCTTTTGGCGGCTGGTGTACGCATTCTGGGGCGCAGTTTCAAATACCACCGTCCGCGCAGCGTTTGGGGGGCGTGGAGCGATGACCCCAATGCGATTGTCGACATTGCCTTAAATGGCACCCGCTTTCCCAACTGTCAGGCCACCACCACTTATCTGAGTGACGGGATGGAGGTCCGTTCTGTCAACGCATGGCCCAATGCAAATCGCGACGTGAAATCGGTCCTGAATCTCGCCAGCCGATTTTTGCCCGCCGGATTCTACTACAAGATGTTTATGTGGCCGGACTGGCACCTGTTCGAGCCGACGATCAGGAAGATGGCTGGTATTGGCACCCTGGGTGCGGATGTGATCGAGGGTTATGACGCCACGATCTTGCATGAGACGTGCGATCTTTTGGTCGTCGGGGCTGGTGCCACTGGTCTGGCTGCTGCACGTGCCGCGGCAGAGGCGGGGCAGGCGGTTCTGCTTGTCGATGATCATTCAAGCGTCGGTGGGCGCCTGCTTTCATCACTTGATCCCATCGACGGGCAATCGCCAGCTGATTGGATTGATGAACACCTGCGCGCCATCCAGTCTGCGGGCGGGCGAGTTCTGACGCGCACGACGGCCATCGGCGTTTATGATCATCACGCGGTCTCTCTCGTTGAGGATAGAGGGCTGGGAACAGCCCCAATAGTGCGTCGTTTGCGGCCCTCTCGTATGATCCTTGCTACGGGTGCAATCGACCGCCCGGTAACCTTTGTGAACAATGATCGTCCCGGTATCATGTCACTGGATGGCGCTGCCGAGTTGCTTGGCCGCTATCGAGTGTTGGTTGGGCAAGAGATTGCCGTTCTGTCAAATCGACCGGATTGTCAGCAGGTCGTCGCGGATCTGCAGGCCGCAGGCGCGAAAGTCCAAGTTTTGGACCCGAACCAAGCTACGGCCAAGGCCATAGGCACGCGCCATGTCAAGGCGCTGAAATCCGGTGGTCGGGTTGTGCCCTGTGATACGGTTTTGGCCTCTGCCGGTTTGACACCGGCCATTCATCTTTGGCGTCATGCAGGCGGCAAACTGGATTGGGACGAGGCCCGGCAAGCTTTTTTACCAGGGTGGGGGCCGGATTGGGTCAGCGTGGTGGGGGCCGCCAATGGCGTTTATGACCTAGAGCTCTCCCTTATGACCGCGCGTGCGGCTGGCCTTGGTGAATGCATTGCGGACCGAGGGACATATACCTTGCCGCCGCTCTGGCCGAGTGTCTCGGCCAAAGGACGCCAGTGGCTGGATTTCCAGCATGATGTAACCGTCAAGGATATCGTTCTGGCCAAACAGGAGAACATGGTCTCGGTTGAACATCTGAAGCGCTACACAACCTTGGGTATGGCGGGCGATCAGGGAAAGACCTCGAACATGCCAGCCTTGGCCACGATGGCGGAATTGCAGGGCAAGCCCATTCCCGAAGTGGGTACGACGACTTTCCGGCCGCCTTATACGCCCATTCCTTTGGAGAGCTATACAAGCGCGCATAAAGGCAGGGCGGTCGCGCCGTTGAAACGATTGGCGCTGGAGGGTGAACATCGCAAGCTGAATGCCGCTATGGGCGAATATGGCGGCTGGTTGCGCCCAGCATGGTATGGTGCATCAAACGAAGAAGAAGAGGCAGTTGCCCGCGAATGCAACACCGCGCGCAATGCCGCGGCAATCATGGATGGGTCGGCATTGGGGGCAATCGAAGTCATCGGACCTGATGCTCGCGCCTTCGTAAATTTCGTCTACTACAATACCATGTCGACGTTGAAGCCCGGTAAAATCCGGTATGGGTTCATGCTGACCGAGGCGGGACGTGTCTTTGATGATGGCGTCATGGCTTGCATTGATGACACACGTTTTGTCATTTCCTGTTCATCTGCCCATGCCGATGCCGTCATGGCCCACCTGGAAAACTGGCGACAGGACAGTTTTGACCCGTCCCGCGTTCATATCCATGACGCAACGCAAAACTGGTCAACCGTGACCATTGCCGGACCGAAAGCGTTGGAGATTGTCAAAGATCTTGGCGTTCTGGCGGAAGCGGATTTTGATGACTTTCCGCACATGTCTCTGAAACATGGCAGCTTCAACGGGGTGCTCGCACGCATCGCACGGGTCAGTTTTACCGGTGACACCAGCTATGAAATCTCTGTCCGCAACGACCATGTTGAAGCGTTGTGGCAGGCCGCATTGGAGATAGGTCACCCCCTGGGCGCCGGCCCCGTCGGCACAGAGGCGTTGGTCGTGCTCAGGGCCGAAAAGGGCTACATCTTGATCGGCAAGGATACAGATGGTGAAACCATGCCCCATGACCTTGGGTTCACAGTCCCAAGGATCAAAAAGAAGGCCGCCTTTGTTGGCGACCGAAGCCTTCACACCGAGACCGCTAATCGCGTTGATCGCAAGAACTTTGTGGGTTTAGAAGTTGAAGACGGCGGCGGCCTTTTGCCAATTGGCGCGCATATCGTAGGGTCGGAAAATGGCGAACCATTGTCGCTTGGCTATGTCACTTCAAGCCATATGAGCCCCACATTAGGCCGCCCCATAGCTTTGGCTTTGCTCAGCAACGGTGCCAATGAACTGGGGCAGATCGTGACTACATGGCATATGGGCGAAGAAAGGAAAGCGCGCGTCGCCTCGCCCTGCGCCTTGGATTTGGACGGGGAGCGTATTCATGCGTGACGACAGAAACAGTTGGCCAGCCGCAAAGGGTCTGTCCAGACAAGACCTGGAGGGCGAAAATGTAATCGCGCGCCCGGTATCTATTGATCGGCAAACGGTGTTGAGCGGTCCTTATGACACAATGATGCGGTTCGCCGGTCTAAGTGACGCGGCGGTGGGCAGCACGGATATCGCGCGTGGCGGACACTATGCCATTCGGCAACGGCGAGACCGGATTTTGGTCGTTGGTGGAGACGAACTTGGAGAAGGCTGGAGCGAGCAGCATGGTATCGCGGTCACGGATATGACGGCGGCCTATGCGGTCATCGATCTGGATGGCCCAAATGCAGAACGGGTCATTTCAACGGGAACGGAGTATTCTTTATCTCATCCCAGCCCAAGCGCTGCACGTATCTGGCACGGGTTGTCTTGCCTTCTCTATCGTTACGAGAAGGACGATGGGTTTCGCCTTCACGTTAGGTCCGCGCAAGCTGAAGCAGCCTGGGACATGCTGCAGCGCCAGTTCGAGTTAACAAGCAAATTGTCAAATCCGCTTGTTGCTTAGCAATCGCGATGGAACTACCAAAAACAGGGGATAGCCAAGGGGACCCGACACATAGCAGGATCGAAGACAAAAGGAGGCAGGCAAACGTGAGCGTAAGAAAACGAGCCCCGCGTGCGGGAACAGTATCAGTGCAAGACTGGGTGGCGGCGTCGCGCAGGCTTCTGGTGGAAAAGGGGATTTCGGCTGTAAAGGTTGAGCCCCTTTCCCGCGATCTTGGTGTCACCGCGGGAAGTTTCTATTGGCATTTTCAGAACCGAAAAGCGTTGCATCGGGCACTGCTGCGCGATTGGCTGAATACGAATGTGTCGCCCTTCAATATCGCGTTTGACTCAGCAGAAGACGACCCCAGAGAACAATACCTTGCCTTGGCCAATGTCTGGGTTTTCAATGAGGTATTTGATCCCGCATTGGAAACGGCGATCAGGGAATGGAGCAAAACCTCCGACGTTGTCAAACGCCTGCTGCGTCGGGTCGACGCAAACCGTATCGGACTCTATCAAAAGGTTTTTGAAGATTTTGGGCATAACAGAACCTCCGCTTTCGTGCGGGCCCGGACAATGTATTTCCATCAGATCGGATATTACTCGATGAAGGTGGAAGAAGTCTTCGAGGAGCGTCTGTTGCTGCTGCCTTATTACGCTGAGATATTGGCCGGCGATTCATGGCTAATGAAATATCAAACCGCCAATGAGATCAGAGGCGCGGTAATTGGCTATCGACGCAGAGAAAGGCCTTCGGCCAAAGCCAGGCGAATGCGGCTAATGTAGCGCAGGCAGGTTCGAGGAACTGGAGATGCCTAGATGAAAATGAGGCGTCGGGACCATGTTCAAAATTTCTTCGGATCATGAGACATCGATTGCGTTTGCGATGAATTTCTCATCCTGAATGAAACATAGTTACGCCCCGTGGTCCTGATTTCCACAATCGTTTCCGATGCAGCCGCGACCTGCAATTTGCCTTGATCACAATGGTTGAAACTTGTGCTCCACTTTTTTTAGCTTGGCGATAGGACCTTCGCTCCCCATGGTTTGTTATGTTCATCAAACAGGTAAGTGTAGAATCACATCTCGAATGAACGAAGATGTCAGAGCTTTTAAGGGAGTTTCGGCCGAGCTATGCGTGTGGAAGCGCGATGCGATTTGGTATAGAATTTGGAATACATTCATGTGTACCACCAGCATCAAAACCCTATAAAAATAGAAAAATTTTGGCCGCTACGAGAGTCGAGTCTTCTCGACCGCACCAATCATCTCTCCAGTGACATCATTTTCGTCGTGGCCAGTCGGCAGGAGGCCAGACCTTTTCGTTTGTCTGCGATGGCTTTATCCCGCCAGCGGAAAGCGATCGAGCAAATGAAACCGGCCATTTGAAGCTTCACCCATCAGGGCGAGATTGTCGATAATATAGGGCCTTGGCAGCGTTGGCGCGAAATAGTCATTGAGAAGGGCGGAAAGGTTTTCGGCCTCTGACCGGCGCAAGTTTCCAGTCAAAGTCATGTGAAACCGAAACTGATCCATCACGTAAGGGTAGCCCCAGGTTTTCAGCAACTCGGTTTGGGGTGCAGACAATCGTGCCTTTGACCGCCGGGCAACCTCTGCTGCGGTGGGGGGCGCACGAAAGCGATCAAGCGTGGCCACAGTTTCTGCCGCCAAATCAGTCAGCTCCGGCACCGTTTCGGTGGGGACTACGGCAACAAACCCGCCAAGGCGCTTTACGCTGAGCGCCGGGATCAACACGGCAGGACGAGAGGCGCAAAAGACAGACAGGTCTGTTTTCAGGTCCTGGACGGTGGTGCCACGCGCCAGGGCGAAGGGCGGTTTGATCGTGCCATGAAACCCGTATTTTCTGGGGCGGGCTGTCAGTGCATCAACGCAGCCTGACAATTGGGGCATGTCCGGGGGCGACCTGGTGCATCCCGAAACGCTGTCCCAGCCCAGCCAGGCGGACGCCCTGTCATAAAATTCGCCAGCAGGGACGGCGAACACACCATAGCGATGAAAGTCAGGCATCAGGAATTCCACATCGTGCAACTTTGCAGAACCTATCCTGTTTGCACAGAATGCGCAGGCCTAAAAAAGGTGGTGAAATCCGGCTTTAGCGGCGGAACCTGGCGGTGGTGAACACCGTGATGAGGTGATTGTTTTGGAGTCCTTTTTTCGCGACGGGAACGCCGATTGGCACCGTTGAAAACGTCTAGAAGCCGGATCTGTTGGCTCAAAAGGTGGCAAGACTTGATGAAATCCTTGCAAGAAAGCTGAAGAAGATTGCCGATGACGCCGGTGTCGCGCAAACGGGTCAATCGCTCAGTCCTGCAAAGAGCAAATTGGTTTCCGGCTCGTGGTGCCATCTGTGACTCTGACTTACCCCCACTCACGTTTCGCAGCCTAGAATTTGACATCCCCACCAAGAAATCCTTGGTCATGTTTTTTCCAAAACGGGGTCGGCACCAAAAAAAGGCAGACTGCACCGAGCAATGGAAATCCGCGTCTGTGTGGGCTGAAAGATGGAGGCGAGTACCGGAATCGAACCGGTGTACACGGATTTGCAATCCGCTGCGTCACCACTCCGCCAACTCGCCTCGCGTGGTGGTTTGGGCGTTCTGCCGTAAAACCTAAGATAGCGCAAGCCGACAATGCGGGTTTTTTGCATCGCTGCGGGGCAAGGCGTCGCTCGTGGGCCATCTGGCGTTGCTCTGCCGCGCGGGCTGTGGCAAAAGTCGCCAAACTCCTAAAGATTCAGGTCCAGACATGTCCGATTTTGTCACTTTGCGCACCATGATGGTTGATACTCAGGTTCGTCCCCAAGACGTCACGAAGTTCAATATCATCGAGGCGATGTTAGACGTCGCGCGCGAGCTGTATTTGCCCGACGCAATGCAGGATGTGGCTTATGTTGGTGAAAACATCACCCTGCCAAGCGGACGTGTTGTTCTGGAGCCGCGCACGACAGGAAAAATCCTTGATGCGTTGGATGTGCAGCCCGACGAACTGGTGCTCGATCTGGGATGCGGTCTTGGTTATTCTGCGGCCCTGCTGGCCCATTTGGGCGACGCTGTTGTGGCAGTTGAGGATGACGCGGAATTGGCGTCTGAGGCACAGACGACGCTTAGCAATCAGAACATCGATAATGTGGCCGTGATCGAAGGTGATCTGGCGCAAGGGGCCGCCAAACACGGACCTTATGATGTCATTTGCATTCAGGGTGGCGTTGAGTATGTGCCGGATGGATTGCTGGCCCAATTGAAGGATGGCGGGCGTATTGCAGCAATTTTTATGACCGGTGCCCTTGGAGAATGCCGTATCGGACACAAGATAGAGGGGAAAGTCACGTGGCGCATGGCGTTTAACGCGACGGCACCCGTTCTTTCCGGATTCACAAAAGAACCGGAATTCGTATTATAGCGCAGGAACCCCACCAAAGACGTGGGGAGCGCAAACCAGGAGCAGTGATATGTTGCGAGCGATCCGAACCGGCCTAACCACGGCAAGCCTTTTGATTGGATCGGCTCTGACGCCACTGGTCGCTCATGCAGACAGCCTTGCCACGGCAATGGCGGATGCATATCGAAACTCCGAAATTCTTGAACAAAACCGCTATCTGTTGCGCCTTCAGGATGAGGGCGTTGCGCAGCAGATCGCCGGGTTGCGCCCGGTACTGAGTTTCGTGGCGCAATCCAACTGGAACACGCAGGCCGATACGCATTCTGATCGGATCAGCCTTGTGGCGGAAATGCTGCTTTGGGATAATGGTGGTCGCCGCTTGGCGCGTGATGCAGCGCAGGAAATGGTTCTGTCGACACGCCAGTCGCTGGTCAATCTTGAGCAGCAGGTTCTGCTGGATGCCGTGACAGCCTATTTGCAGGTCTGGCGCGATCTGCAGGTGGTGCAGGTTCGCGAAAGCAATGTTCGTGTCATTACGCAACAGCTGCGCGCAGCGGAGGACCGGTTTGAAGTGGGTGAAGATACCCGCACGGATGTTGCACAGGCCGAGGCACGGCTGGCCGGCGCCCGTCGCGATTTGGTCTCTGCGCAGGGCCAATTGATGATCAGCCGTGAGCTTTTTGCATTGGCAATTGGGCGCTATCCAAATGGCCTGTCCGGGCCGGGTGGCATGCCGAATATCCCGTCCAATGCGGACGAGGCCATGCAGGTGGCCCGTCAAAACCATCCTTCCATCTTGTCGTTGCAGCATACTGTGCGCGCTGATGAGTTGAGTGTCGCGGCGGCGCGCACAGATTATGGCCCCGAGATTAGCCTTTCCGCCAGCACCGGGCGGGACACCAGCATGATGCCCGGACAAGAAGAGTTCACGCAGTTTTCCCTGACGCTGACGCAGCCCCTGTTTACCGGCGGTCGCCTATCCTCGAATGAGCGTATTGCACTGGCCACCTGGCACGCGTCGCAATCGCAATTGAACCAGCAAGTGCGCCTTGTCGCGCAGGCCGTTGGCAATGCCTACGCGCAGGTTCGTATCGCATCGGCATCGATCCAGGCATCCCAGCAGCAGATCCGCGCCAACCGACTGGCCTTTGACGGTGTCCGCGAAGAGGCGTCGCTTGGCGCGCGGACGACCTTGGATGTGCTGGATGCAGAGCAGGATCTTTTGAACGCGCGCATCGGTTTGATTGACGCACAGGCCAATCTATACACGGCCGCCTACAGCCTGATGGCCACGATGGGCGTTTTGACCGTCGAACATCTGCATCTGGATGTTCCGGAATATGACCCCACGGTTTACTATAACGCCGTAAGCGATGCCCCCCTGCACATCCCAACGGTGCGGGGCGATAGGTTGGACGCGGTTTTTGATCGCTTAGGACGGAATTAAGCCCAAACCTCCTAAATTGACGTATCCATTGTGCGATTGGCCTGAGACGGGTATTCTCTGGCAAAAATAACCGGTGGTGTGCAGGCAGTTTTTGAGGAATCGGAGTGGGCAATCATGGCAGATCCAGCAAAATCGGACGAGATTGAAGATGTCTTGTCTTCGATCCGGCGACTTGTATCTGAGCACCAACCTGCCGCGGATGGCGCGGGAGATATCAACGAGACGATAACGTCCGACGCGAATGATGCACCTGACCGGCTGGTCCTGACGCCGGCATTGCGCGTGACAGATCCGGAGGACCCGTGGGTTCCGATCTCTGCATCTGCCGACGTTTTGGACGATCCTTCTGACACTGACGAAGGTGAGATTTCGCGTGCGGAAGGCGAGGACTGGGCCAAAGAACTTTGGAGCGAGGACCCGGACGCACCGCATGTGATGGATCTGGACGAGGCGAGCGAAGAACCCTCGCAGGATGGTCAGCGCATCGATGCAGACGCGGTTGAGCCCCGATCGCTGAACGACGCTTTGGAAGAGATCTGGACCGAAACCAACCTCGTTGACGAAGCCCGCGCGCATGAGAATGCAGAAGAAACAAATGAAGGGGACAAGCCTGACTCCGGCTCTCATGAGCACGAAGACCTTGAACAGATTGCGGAGGACCCGCATCCGGAAGACAGCGCAAACGATCAAAGCTATGTCGAGGAAGACTCTCATAGTGAAGATGAGCCGATTGTAGATGCAAACATCCCCTCAGCCAGCGAAATAGCCGCGACCGAAGAGATCGCTGATCAGGATGAAGCCCCCGCTTCATTCATTCGCAGCGCTGTCAGTGTGCGGGAATACGAGCCGGAAGAGGGCAATCTGGACTGGCCGGACGAAGCACCGCCCGCCGCAACATTGGATCTGGCCGTTGCCCGTGCCGCCCGCAACGGTGAGGCTGAGCATGCCGCCGCTGAGATTGAGACTGACGAACACGACGACGTGCCTGACCAGCAAGAGGTTGGCGCGGAAGGTCAGGACCAGTCTGAACTGGCCGCAGAGGCGATTGTCGAAATTGTCGAGACAGCTGTGGTTGAAGAGGTTCACAACCATTGGACGGATGCGTCTGAGGATGCAGATACGCAAGTCGATACGGCTGCCGACGAAGAACAGGCCGTTGAGGACCTTGGTGAGTCACCTTTTACGTTCCCAGACGAAGAGGACGGGTTTGTGGATGAGGAAACGTTGCGAGAATTGATTGCCGAGATCGTACGCGAAGAGTTGCAAGGCGAACTGGGCGTGCGCATCACCCGCAATATTCGTAAATTGGTGCGACGGGAAATCCGCGCGGCTCTTGCGGCAGAGGCCATCGATTAGCCATTCCGATCATATTGCAGTTTTGAGTTTCCCTTGACCTGACGGTCCGGCGGGGCATTCTGGATTCCATGTTTCCCATTCGCGATCACAACCCGTCGGAACGCACGCCCATTGTCACCTGGGTCCTCATAGCGATCAATATCGGGGTCTTTCTAACCTATTGGCCAGCCATCGGCGGCCAAACGGCTCAATTGATGAGCTTCTACAATGATTACGCTCTGGTCCCGGTGGAATTCAGTCGCGGGCTGGAGGTGCAGACCATCGTGACCTCGATGTTTCTGCATGGCGGCTGGATGCATCTGATCGGCAACATGCTGTTTCTGTGGATCTTCGGCGACAATATGGAAGATCAGCTTGGACATGTCGGATTTCTGATCTTCTACCTGCTCTGTGGGGGCGCTGCAGGGCTGGCGCAGGTATATGCTGACCCATTCTCTAATATCCCTATGGTTGGGGCCTCTGGCGCGATTGCAGGGGTTATGGGGGGGTATCTGGTGCTGTTTCCACGGGCACGCGTCGATCTGCTGTTGATCATTTTCATCATCTTCAAAGTCATCACGGTACCTGCCTGGTTGATGCTGGGCCTTTGGTTCGGTTTACAGCTGGTTAGCGGTGCGGCGGCCGACGCGGCGGCGGGGGGCGTGGCCTATTGGGCGCATGCGGGTGGCTTTATTGCCGGGCTGGTTTTGATCCTGCCTGCCTTTCTCAGGCGCGGTGGCCCGGCTTTCTGGCAAAAGAACCACGGCGTTCCGCCACATGCCGAAGCTAGCACGCGTGTCCCCGGTTCTGGATCGCGGCGCGACTTTGACGGGCCGATTCAGTCTACGCGCCGCGAGGTAGATACTCTGTCCACTTCAAATATCCCACGCACGGGAACCCGCCGCTTTGGACGGGGGCGCAATGACCCGCCCAATTCGCCATGGGGTGGCAGTCGCTAAAGGCTTCAGCCCCCCACAGTACAGTCAGTCAGAGGCGACTTCGCATGTGCATACGCCGCCCGCATCCGGCCCGTCGCAATCGACATCAACCGAAATGCGAGACCCATTGATCGGGTTTTCGATTTGTACCGAAGTGGGGCAGGTAAGGTTTCTTTGACTCAACCGGAACTCAGCAGCGCACTCGGCCCTCGTTACCCCTGGGACGCCACGCAAACAGTCGTAGATAAAACCGTCCCTGTCCGGGCCATTCGTGCCGATGGCGTCAATCTGGACGGACCCGCATTGCGTTGTCTGTCGGACACCTGACGTCAGTTGACGGTCCAGTAATTCGATTTGAATGCTGGCAGGGAGGTCGCGCAAAATGACCTGCGGGACAGGTTGAGCATTGCCGACGGCAACAACAGCGACGAAACTTGGAATTGAATAAATCTAACCACGTATTGTGACCCTTTCGGCATTGGACCCGAAGGGAAAAACAGGTGCTGTGAATTTAGCCATGCCGGCCCAATTGGCACAGTCATTTTGCAATGCGCCCGAACAGCAGCAATTACCTTTCGTCACGTACCTCACAGGTGCAATTGCCTTGTCGATCCGGGCCAGTGCAGGAGACCGGGATGTTCACGGTCGTATCCGACCCCGGCACAGTGACACCAATTTCTGTCGGGCACCGCTCGTAATAGACCATGGGCTGGCAATCAAGTTGGCCATTCGGCCGGAAGATGCAAATGGTCTCGCTGCCAGCCCTTACCGGGTAGATGAATGAATCGCCAGAATAAGATTGGAACACCCGACCCCCTTGGCCGTTTTGAAAAGCCCGAAAAATGCCAGGAAAATCCGCCGGATCAAACCTGAATACGGTGACAGGTTCCGATCTTTCGGATTGCGCCAAGGCGCTGCTCGAACAGCAGATTGTCAAAACCAACACGCAAAGAATGTATCGCATAAAAAATCCTCCCAAAGCGGACGCGCTTCGGGAGGATAGATCAGCTTGGCCATTTCACCAAATACGCATCAGGCGCGTTCGGAATACTCCATGGTTTCTGTATTCACGACGATGTCTTCGTCCTGGCCGACAAAGGGCGGCACCATGATCTTGACACCATTGTCCAGAATTGCGGGCTTGAAGCTGTTGGCCGCAGTTTGGCCTTTGACCACTGGTTCGGTCTCTACAATCTTGCAGGTCACTTTCTGAGGAACAGTCGCGTTCAGCGCTTCTTCTTCATAAAACTCAACCACGATCGTCATTCCATCCTGAAGGAAGGGGCGGCGATCGCCAAGCAGGTCCGCGGGCAGCTGGATCTGCTCATAGGTCTCGGTATCCATGAAGATCAGCATGCCGTCATCCTCATAGAGGAATTGCTGGTCTTTCTGTTCAAGGCGCACACGCTCGACCTTGTCGGCGCTGCGGAACCGTTCGTTCAATTTCGACCCGTTGCGAAGATTGCGCATTTCGACCTGTGCAAAGGCGCCGCCCTTGCCAGGCTTCACATGGTCGACTTTGACCGCCGCCCAGAGGCCGTCGTTATGTTCCAGCACATTTCCCGGGCGAATTTCGTTGCCGTTGATCTTGGGCATTGTGTCTTTTCCATGTCAAAAGGTTGAGGAAATCTTGAGGCTTCCTATATCTTCCACTGGATGGGGTGGCAATACACCTGTTCTAGTTGCGATTGTTGATGAGCCATGCGCGCAGTGCATGGCTCATATGTTGAGATTGCACACCCGAATCGCCCGAAATGTGGGCATAAGGGTCGCCACGCCAGAAATGCAAGAGCAAGAATAAAGGACGACGAAATGGCTGATTTCGTTGATGGAACGGCATTCAACTACGAGCAAGGCCAACGGTCGCGCAAACTTTTTGCCGCTGTTGTTCTCGCCGCGTTGGATGATGCCATCGCAGATGACAAGAAATACGGTAACGGGCCCGATCAAATCGCCCGTTGGGCACGCTCGCGTGATGGACGTGAAGTGCTGTCTTGTGCCGGAATTGACCCGTGTGAGCGGGTGGTCGACGGGCTGATGGCCTTTGTCGGCAACGGTGTGCGTACCTCTGTTGCGCTGAGCCGTGAGGAAAGCGAACGCCGCAATCAGGCTGAAGCTGCCTAAACACTCGGGGTGTCCCCGACGAAAAAGCGCGTCCCAACGGGGCGCGCTTTTCTATTTCCAGCTTCAAAATTCTGGCGAGGCTGGATCCTGTTGGCAGCCGACTGAACGGCGTCGCACGGGGTTTAGCGCTCCTGAAGTTGTGCCCGACAATCTAGTTAATATGATTACATTTGCGAACAAGAGCAGTGGAAGCTAGGCTGACTTCCAAATGTATTGCGATAAAAGTGGAACATTATGACCGAGCCATCCGAGACGTCACTTCTCTCTCGCCATTGGAAACACCTGTTCGAGATTTCGGATTACACTCATCTAACGCTAGATGTTTTTCACATGCCCAATGGCAAAATCAAAATCCGTGGACGTTTTTCCAATGGCATGCAAACAGTAGATCGAACTATATCGGCCATGGTTTTCGTTGAAAACCAAGATGGGGATGTTTTCCACGAAGTAATCAATGAAAGAGTGCCAATGACGGGGTTCGGCGCCACGAACATTAGGTACAAGCAGCAGGACATGTCTTTCTCAGGGAAAGTTGTCAAGGTATGGGCCATCTGCTGGATCGTCGTTGATGAAAGTTCATTTTCGATTGGCGTCCAAGTTGCGGGCGAAGGAACGGCGAGTTCTGGAATTAACTGGAATTTTGAGCTGAACAATATGCCGGACAAGATCATCCAGAGTGCGCATGTCCTTCATGAGACTGAAAAGGTTGATGTATGCGCAGGATTTGAATCAAATGTCTGGGTCAATAAAACTTCCCTAATGGGATATTGGACCCAATGTGACTCCAGAACTGGAGTTGTGTCCGAGCACTCCAAAGGTCTAGATAAACCGCTTCCCGCAGACGGAGTTGAGGAAAAGTAGCGAAAGGATGCCCGCCTCTAATTGAGCGTCCGGCGTAAGATGCAGTGTTAATGGCGGTGCACGCTGGCATTTCCCAAAATCGTTTTTGGGGCGCTATCGAGTACTTTTAGTCAATGTCGTGTTTTGGACAGTTCACCCATCTCCAAAAATAGGCCGCCCTTTTGGGGCGGCCTATGCTTTTATGTGCCGTTGAGCTTAATCCGCGCCGCGCACCTGGAAGGTGGCATCGGGCGAGGGATGGAAGATCTTCTGGATGAAGTAGATCCCCACAGCCGCGCCAATTCCGATGATATCGGTGATCCAGCCGCCTTCGATCATGAAGAGGGCCGCAACAACCAAGGCCACCCGCAGGAACCAGGCGGTGCGGCCGCCCATGAACCAGCCTTGCATACCTGAGGATAGCAGGAAGACGCCAACCGTCGCCGTTGCACCGGCCCGGATGATCTCGAACCATGTGCCATCCATCAGGATCGCGCCATTGTAGAAGAACATGAAGGGCACGACGAAGGCCGAGATGCCGATCTTGAATGAGGCCACCGACGTTTCCATCGGGTTAGAGCCTGATATCCCTGCCGCCGCGTAAGAGGCCAGTGCCACAGGTGGTGTGATGGCCGAGACAACCGCGAAGTAGAAGACGAAGAAATGCGCCGTCAATTGCGGGATGCCAAGGTCAACAAGACCCGGAGCCACGACCGAGGCCGCAACCGCATAGGCCGCCGTAGTGGGCATGCCCATGCCAAGCAGGATCGCGATACACATGGCAAAGAAGAGCGCCAGAAGTTGCGAAGCCTCGGCAATGTCCAAGAGCATCGAGGAGAAGCGTGCGCCGACACCCGTCAGGCTGATCACGCCCACGATGATGCCCGCACAGGCGCAGACCGCGATGATCTGAATCGACATCACACCCGCCAGCTCGAACGCTTTCAGGATCGAGCGGATGCCCATCCGATTGGGTGTCAGCCAGCTGACGGCAGCAGCGGCCACAGTGGCAAGCGTACCCGCCCGGATCACCGAATAGCCCATGAACAATGCGACGATCAGGATAATGATCGGGATGAACAGATAGACCTGACGGATAAGCTTGGCCAGTTTCGGCAGCTCATCTTCGCGCATGCCACGCATGCCCAGCTTGGCCGCTTCGAGATCGACCATGAAGTAGATCGACGCGAAGTAAAGGATCGCCGGGATGATCGCGGCCATTGCAATCTCGGTGTAGGGAATACCCGTAATCTCAGCCATGATGAAAGCGCCAGCGCCCATGATCGGCGGCATGATCTGACCACCGGTCGAGGCAGCCGCTTCAATCGCGCCTGCGGTCTTTTTGTGATAACCCACTTTCTTCATCAGCGGGATTGTCAGCGATCCTGTGGCCACAACGTTACCGGCCGATGTGCCGTTGATCATACCCATCAGGCCAGAGGCAAAGATCGCCACTTTCGCAGGGCCGCCACGTGCGCGGCCCGCTGCGGCAAAGGCGAAGTTCACGAAGTAGTCGCCCACTTTAGACGCCTGAAGGAAGGCCGCGAAGATGATGAAGAGGATGATGTAAGTTGACGAAACAGCCGTGGTTGGCCCGAGGATACCGGCGTCGGTATAGACGAAGCCAAAGAAACGCTGCCAGTCATAGGGGTTTTGGACGGCCAGGATACCCGGCAGCAAATGCGCCGAGAACGTATAGGTCAGGAACACGCCGGTGATGATCACCAGGGCCAGACCGGCCACACGGCGCGTCAGCTCTAGGATCAGCGCGGTGCCTGCGGTCGCGGCAAAGGCCACACCAATGGGCACAAAGCTGGTGCCGACGGAGTTACGCGCCGCGGTTGAATAGACCGGGATCAGGTAGATCGCGACAATGATGGCGCAGATGGCCAGAACGATATCCGAGACCGAGAATTTGTGGCGATGCGTGTTTTCGAACCATCCCAGAATGATCCCGCCAAAGGTGGTGATGAGCAGCGGGATGCCGAACCAGTTCACTTCCTTTGCATAAAGCTCGGTGCCGGGAAATGCCGCCCAGGTGTTCAGACCGCCCATGACAGGCAGATCGCCTGAGTTCAGTAATTGAATGAACCCAAAGGCCGTCCACAGCGAAATTGCCGCTGGTATCAGCAACAGGTAGCCGGCCTTAGAAAGCATAGGTGTTTCGGGTTTCTGCTCTTGCGGGAATAGCCGTGCTGAGAAGAGGAGGAACCCAAGCGCCAACGCGCCCGCAATGTGAACGATGCGGAAGTTCCATGTTTCCAGCGGGAATTGCGGCAGGAAGCCCAGTTCGATCCCGGTCATGGCACTGACGGAGACACCGTTTAGCGCCAGCATGTGGAAGGCGGCGTATAGTGTCGCCAAAAGCGTGATGATGATCAGGCCGGGTCCTTCAAAGAGGCGGCGGTTTTTCTCAACCGGCTCCTCGTCGACGCCTTCGGCCAGTACGACGTCGTCTTGATTTGCAGTTTGCTCAGTCATAGTCCCCTCCGCTCTGCCGTCAGGGCGGGAGAGATGCCCCGGCAGACCCCGGTTAAGAGAAAGGCCGCGCCGCCGATCTGGGGCGCGGCCAGTAAGTTGGGTGAAATACCCGGTTGATTACATGTCGCCGTGGATCATGTCGGCACCGATTTCGGCACCTGCATTCTCAACGAACCACTGTGCCGCACCGGGGTGCCACATCAGGACGCCGTTCTTGTCCCAGTTTTCAGGCAGGGTAGAGCGGGCCGCACGGTGGATGCCCACCATGCGCTCGTTATCCGACATCACAGTGTCCACAACCGCATAAACGAAGCTGGCGGGCAGGTCGCAATTGGCGATGGCGAAGTTCCACATGGAGACTGAACGCGCGTCGCTTTCCAGCGTGCTGTAGGTGTCCGCTGCAATATTGAACTGCGATACAGGGAACGCTTCCATAATGGAGGCCTGTTCGGCTTCGGTGAACTCGATAATGTTCACGTCAGTTTGCACTTCCAACTGGCTGACGGCAGGAACCGGAACGCCAGCTGCAAAGGCGATTACGTCCAAAAGGCCATCCTGCAGCTGACCGCCAAGGTCAGACCAGCCGCCATTGCGGCGTTCAAATTCTACACCCAACTCTTCCATCATACGTGGGAAATAGGTGTCAGACGTGGAGCCTGCAGGGCCAAAGCCGATGCGTGCACCAGCAGGGATATCCGCGATCGATGTAATGCCCGACGAGCTGAGCGCTGTGACCGAGAACGGTGTCTGGTACATTGGGAACATTGCGCAGGCATTGGTCATTGGCAGGCCGGGTGCAATCGGGTTGGTGCCTTGCAGCGATTCAGCTGCCGGGCCCATTGTGGTCATGCCGAACTGCGCTTCGCCGGTGTGAACCAGCGCCATGTTCTGCATGGGGCCACCGGTAACTTCGCCGCCGCCGGTCAGGCCAAGCTCTTCCGCAACTAGGTTTGCCCAGCCAGAGCCATATGCGAAATAGGTGCCGCCTTGCGACGCGGTGCCGACGGTGAAGCTTTCTGGCCAGCCGGTGCGGTCCTGATGTCCGTCTGCGAACGCCATGGTGGTGCCAAGAGCAGTGGTCAGTGCCAATGCGGCAACTTTGGTGAACGTCATGAATTTCTTCCTCCTGATGGTACCAACGCGCTGCGTTGGCAAGATCCGGGAAGGGCCTCCTTACCCAACCCGCGAACCTCTGATCGAGGTCCGGTGTGGGGCCATCTAAGCCGGTAGTGTCCGAGTCGTTACAATTGCGGCAGCGGTGTTTTTTCTTAGTTTTTCCAAGAAATTTGCGCCGATGGGTCGGTTAGGGGACAAATGCCGATGCCCATGTTCCGATTCCGACACATCGCGCAAAGCAGGGCTGTTAGTGGCTCGATTGTTCAGCAAAATCTTCCCGCGCCAGCCCATGTTTTTGCATCTTTTCATAGAGGGCTTTGCGGCTAAGGCCGAGCGCCTCATAGGTTTCTTTCAGGCTGCCGCCATGCGCCGTCAGGCTTGCAGCGATTAGGGATTTCTCATGGTCGGCCATTTGATCGGCCAGCGCCTGCCCAGTGGCGAGGCCCGGCCCGATATCCAGATCGAGACCGAGAGCAAAGCGATCCGCGGCATTGCGCAACTCCCGAACATTACCGGGCCAGCGCCTGCCAGCGACGGCTGTCAGGATGGCGCCCGGAACGTCGGGGGCTGGCAATTTGTACCGCGCAGCGGCCTCACCCACCAATTGCACGAAGAGACGCGGTATATCCTCTCGGCGTTCTTCGAGATCGGGAATGCGCAGTGTAACGACATTCAGACGATAGAGCAGGTCGGGGCGGAAGCGTCCGGCCTCTGCCTCTGCCGCCAGGTCGGATTTGCTGGCCGCGAAGATACGGATATCCAGCGCCACTGGGTCGTTGGAACCAAGCCGGGTGATGACCCTGTTCTGGATCGCGTTTAGCAGCTTGGCCTGCACAGGCTGTGCCATGCTCTCGATTTCATCCAGAAACACAGTTCCACCACGGGCATGTTCGAATTTGCCAAACCGGGCACGGGTCGCGCCGGGAAAGGCGCCGGCTTCATGCCCAAAGAGCTCGCTTTCGATCAGATCGGCAGGTAGGGCGGCGCAATTGATGTGGACAAAGGGCTTTTCAGATCGTGGACTGGCACGGTGTAGCGCGCGCGCTGCGACCTCTTTTCCGGTGCCGGTGGCTCCTTCGATCAACACATCGGCTTCGGTGGCGGCAATGGCCCTTATCTGTTCTCGTAGCTTGGTCATCACCGGGCTACGTCCCGTCAATCGCGCCTCAATCGGATCGCGCGCGCCTACCTGCTGACGCAAGGTGCGGTTTTCAAGCGTCAGTCGGCGTTTGTCCAACGCCCGTCGTACGGTAGAAACGAGGCGCGCCGGGGAATAGGGTTTTTCCAGAAAATCATAGGCGCCGTCGCGCATGGATTGCACGGCCAGTTCTACATCACCATGCCCGGTTACAAGGATCACCGGAAATTCAGGATCAATTTCCAGCGCTTTTCCCATCAACTCCAATCCGTCCATGCCGGGCATGCGGATATCTGTCACAAGGATGCCGGGAAAATCGCGCGCGACATGGGCAAGCGCCTCGGTCGCGTCCGAAAACGGCGTCACGTCCAGATCGTCCAGTTGCAGGCTCTGTTCCGCGGCCATCCGCAGGTGATCTTCGTCGTCGACAAACAGGATGGTTTCACGCGATTTTGGGTCACTCACTGGGCGGCCAGTCCTTCTGATTGATCGGCGGCTTGCAAATCGACAACAAAGATTGCGCCGCCATCAGGGTGGTTTCGCGCGGCCAATGTGCCACCGAAATCCTTGACGATATTGTAAGAAATGGAAAGCCCCAGACCCAGACCTTTACCCGGTGATTTCGTGGTAAAAAATGGATCAAAAAGGTTCTCCAGCACATCATCGCTGAGACCTGGGCCAAAATCACGGACCTCGACTTTGCGGCGCGCACCTTCCGTCACCACTGAAATTTCGATCTCTGGTTTTCCTCGCGCTTCCATCGCGTCCAAGGCATTAGACAAAAGATTGACCAAAACCTGTTGCAATCTGACCTGGCCGCCGGAAACCAGAATATCCGTATTGGGCCGGTTATAACGCAACTCGGCCTTGGCAGCGTTCAGTTTGGGCCCCATCAATTCAATCGCCGCATCAAGCACCTCCAACAGGGACACGGCACTGATTTTTTCCTGCGGCCTACGGGCGAAATTGCGCAGATGTTTCGAGATGGAAGCCATTCTGTCGGCCATCTGCGAAATCAGTGTCACGTTCTTTCGGGCATCTTCAGCGCGATCCCGGTCAAGGAAGGTTGCTGCATTCTCTGCATAGGCTTTGACGGCGGCCAATGGCTGGTTGAACTCATGGCTGAGCGCTGCCGACATTTGGCCCAAGGCCGCCAGTTTGCCTGCCTGAACCAGTTCCGTCTGCGTTTTTCGCAAACGCAGTTCCGTGGCCTTACGTTCTTCGATCTCTTGCACCAATTGCGTGTTTGCGGCGTTCAAATCAGATGTTCGTTCGGCCACCCGGCGCTCCAATTGCGCGCGGTGAGCCTGTTGTTGTTCCAACCGCTCCAGCAAACGGGCGCGGCGTTGCAGGAACAGGACGCCGACAAGCCCGGCAAAAAGGACGGCCAAAATAATAAGGGCAAGCGACTGCCTGGCCTGGATAAGGGCAGGGCGGGTAGGTGTCAGGACCATCACCCGCCATCCTGCGGCGGCGACAAGCCCGACATTTGTGACGAAGTCCTCTTGATCGGAAACCGTCAGGATCGACCGCATATCGGCCAGCGCTTCGGTTTCAACCTGCATCGGGATCAGCCGGTCCAACGGGTATTGTCGGGTTTCTGCGATGCGGGCTAATGCGTCCTCGGACAAGGGGCCGAGTGTGCGGAAGTGCCAGTCTGACCTGTCGGACAAAAAGACCACGTCATTCTGATCGGTCACAATGATCGTGTTTTCGCTTTCGGCCCAAGTGTCCTCAAAGGATTCGAGATGAATTTTGACAGCCACCACGCCAGCAATTTCGGTGCCATCCAATATTGGCGCCGCAAAGAAATAGCCCCTGAGGCCTGAGGAAGTGCCAAGCGCGTGAAACCGACCACGCCCATTCGTTAGCGCGTCGATGAAATAAGGTCTGTAGTCATAACGTCGGCCTACGAAACTGGTGTCGAGGCGATAGTTTGAGGACGCGATTGTCATACCCGTTGGGTCCATCACCCAAATATCGGCCACATCCAACGTCAACGCCGTCTGACGGAGTTGTTCATTCGCATAAGGCAGCAGACCCTGATTGTCCGGGTCGCGCAGGATTTCGGTCAGGATAGGCCGTTCGGCCAATAGCGCAGGTAGGGCTTCAGACCTGTCCAGTGCGCCGCGGATGGATTGGATGGCAAGGCTTAGTGTTGCCTCTTCCCGTTCAGCCGTCTGGATCAGGAAATACTGCTCGATCCGCGGCAGAGCTGCTAAACCGGCAACCACCACGACGCCGATGATCACCGCGATGTTGCGGATGGCGTGGCGAATGCGCCGGGTTTTTGGCAAACTTGTCGTCATTGCTGCCGATTATGGGCCGGGAAGGCGAGGATGCCTAGGGGGGCCGCGACGTGACGCACCCCCGGGGCCTTGCAACACGCGCGTGATCGGCGCAAAGGAAAGCGTAACCTACGACGGAATATAATCGGATTGCGGCAATGTACGAAACAAACTTTCTTGGAGCTCAATTGCGCGCCGCATCTTTGGGAGCGGAAGACCGCCCTTTTCTGATCTCGAGCGAGACCGGTGCCAACGTAAGCTATGGCCAGTTTTTTGCCGAGGCCGAACGTATGGCGGCGATGTTGCAACGCTTGGGAGTGGTGCCCGGCGATCGCATTGCGGTGCAAGCCCCCAAGACCAAAGAGATGCTGGAGTTGTACGTAGGCTCTGTACTTGCGGGGGCAGTGTTTCTGCCCCTGAACACGGCTTATACCCCCCAGGAAGTTGCATATTTCCTGGACGATGCTACGCCAAAAGTGCTGATTTGCGACCCGAAGAGCCTCGCGGCTATGACCGAGATTGCCTCCTCGGCAGGTGTGGCCCATATCCTGACATTAGATGAGGATGGCAGCGGCACGCTGTCCGATGCCAAATCCAAATATGCCCCGGGTTTCCAAGCCGTTGGGCGTGGCCCAGACGATTTGGCGGCGATCCTTTACACCTCCGGTACTACGGGCCGGTCCAAGGGTGCGATGCTGACCCACCGGGCTTTGGCATCCAATTCACAAGCGCTCTGCCAGTACTGGCAATTCACCTCTGACGATGTGCTGATCCACGCTCTGCCAATATTTCATACGCATGGGCTGTTCGTGGCGACCAACGTCACGCTATTTGCAGGCGGCGCATGTATCTTTATGCCCGGTTTCAATGCAGAGGCCATTCTGAATGCAATGCCCAAGGCAACTGCGCTCATGGGCGTTCCAACCTTTTATACCCGGCTATTGCAGCATGCCGAACTGAAGGACGCCTCGCGCCAGATGCGCCTCTTTGTGTCAGGTTCAGCGCCCCTGTTGGCCGAAACCCATGATCGGTGGCGGGAAGTGACGGGCCATGCGATCCTTGAACGCTATGGCATGACGGAAACCAATATGAATACCTCGAACCCCTATGATGGGGATCGGCGCGCCGGAACGGTTGGGTTTCCGCTGCCCGGGGTGGAGCTCAAGATTTGTGATCCTGAGACTGGCGACGAGGTGCCGCAAGGCGACATCGGCATTTTGGAAGTGCGCGGTGAGAATGTGTTTGCCGGCTATTGGAACATGCCGGAAAAAACGGCTGAGGAACTGCGGCCAAACGGGTTTTTTATCACCGGCGATATGGGGCGGGTGGATAAGGATGGTTATGTTCACATCGTAGGGCGGGCCAAAGATCTGATCATCACCGGGGGGTTCAACGTCTATCCAAAGGAAGTTGAACTTGTGATTGATAACTTACCGGGCGTAAATGAAAGCGCGGTGATCGGTATTCCTCATCCCGATTTCGGAGAAGCCGTGGTTGCAGTGGTGGTCCCCAATGCGGGCGCTGCACTGGATGCGGATCAGGTTAAGCAGGCGCTGGCGGACCAGTTGGCGAAATTCAAGCAGCCTAAACATGTGGTTATCCTGCCGGAATTGCCGCGAAACACGATGGGGAAGGTTCAGAAGGTTCTGCTGCGGCAAGACTTTGCTGGACTTTTCGCAACATAGCTGAGGGGTCAGTATGGGTTGGATCAAAACAGTTTTTGAAGGGCTTGGTATCGCAGGGGGTCATCAGGTTACCGGCGATGGGTACCATAGTTCTGCCTTTCGGGTGACGGATATGGCGCTGGCCACGATGGCTTCGGTCGGACGAAGCATTGTTGAGCTGCGTGCCGCCATGGGCCAGGGTTATCCCGGCGCCATGGTGGAAGTGGATCGCGGCCTTGCATCGCATTGGTTCAAAGGCTCCATCCGGCCGGTTGGTTGGAGTTTGCCGCCTGTCTGGGACGACATAGCCGGCGATTACCAGACTAGGGATGGCTGGATCAAACTGCACACCAATGCGGCGCACCACAAAGCTGCTGCTTTACAAGTTTTAGGTGTCTCAGCGGAAAAGGCATCTGTGGCAGAGGCTGTTGCCAGATGGGATGCGAGTGAGTTGGAGGCCGCAATTGCTCAGGCTGGTGGCGTGGCCGCCGAAATGCGCAGCGCGGCTGACTGGGCGCGCCATCCGCAGGGCCGCGCTGTTGCTAAAGACCCGTTTGTCACGTGGTCGCCGGCGCGCAAATCTGTACCGCGCTCTGATTGGCAGCCAACCGCGGATCGACCCTTGGCAGGTCTTCGCGTGCTCGATCTGACACGGATCTTGGCCGGACCGATCGCAACTCGAACACTGGCCGGTTTCGGAGCAGAAGTTCTGCGAATTGATCCTGTGGATTGGGATGAACCGAATGTGGCTCCGGAGGTCACCTTGGGCAAACGCTGTGCCCGATTGGATTTACGCAGCGACACGGGCCGCGAGGCTTTTCGCCAGCTGTTGCGGCAGGCGGATGTGCTGGTTCACGGCTATCGCCCGGATGCTTTAGAGGGATTGGGGCTGGGTCGCGACTGGCGGCTTGATGTAGCCCCGCACGGGATCGAAGTTCAGATAAACGCCTATGGCTGGACTGGTCCGTGGTCCGGCAGGCGCGGCTACGACAGCCTTGTTCAGATGAGCAGCGGGATTGCGCATTCAGGCATGCTTTGGGCCAATAGCGACGGGCCTAATCCCCTGCCGGTTCAAGCCTTGGACCATTCCACGGGCTATGCAGCAGCGTCTGCTGCAATCGTGGCATTGCGCGACGTTATCTTGGGTAAAGGGGCCCGCGATGCGCGGCTGTCCTTGGCACGGACGGCTCAGGTCTTGTTGGAACACCCGGCTACTTCCGATCAATTACCCGCGCTTGCGTCGCTTGCCGAGAGTGATTTTTCCGAGGACCTTGAAACGACGCCTTGGGGTCCCGCCAAGCGCTTACGCCCCGCGATCTCGGTCGAAGGGGCGCCAATGTTCTGGGATCGGCCTGCCTGTAAACTTGGCAGCTCTGAAGCTGTTTGGTCTTAGTTTAGGTGATCTGAGAAGGGCGCCAGTTCGCGAATTAGGGCTAGGCCATCCGCGATGCGGGCGTCCAGGTGCGGCGGCAGGAGCGTCAACCATCTGGGATCATTTTGAGTGACGGCCAGAACTGCTTTCATCGCGCTTATCAGTCCAGCTTTCTGAATGACGGCGCGAAACCCCGCAATGACCTCCTCCTGCCCTTCCATCACGGACTGCGTTCTCGCCGTGTCGTACAGCGCGCGTATCGCTGGCGCGTTCAAGTTCATCGTGGCCGAAATGCATCCCGCCGCGCCGACTGCCAGCCCTTTGGTCAGGAAGGTTTCTGATCCCGGAAAAACGGACAAGGCTGGTGCGGCGCTCAACACTGCAGCGGTGTTGGACCAATCGCCGGAGCTGTCTTTGTAAGCCACAAAGGAACGCGGCGCCTCGGCGTTCAGTCGCGCAGCAAGACTAGGAGATATCGGAACCCCAGAGTTTTGCGGGATGTTGTAAAGAATGATTGGCGCGCCGTGAATGGATTTGGAGAGGGACAGGAAGTATCGGGCCTGTCCGTCATCCCCAACATAGCCATTGAAGAAGGACGGGAGGACCATCACGCCAGCCGCACCCAGGTCGAGTGCATGTTGCGACAGACGGGTGGTATCGGCCAAGGCCGTCACGCCGGTTCCTGGCAACAGCTTTGCCGCAGGAATACCCGCCTGAACCAGCCAAGAGAGCGCTTCCATCCGGGTATCCACGCCGATTGACAGGGCCTCGCCAGTGGTGCCGAACGGAGACAGGTAATGTGCACCATCGTCTAACATTCGCAGGGCGTGAGCGATCCAAAGATCCTTGGCGATCCGACCGTCAGCTTCAAACGGCGTCAGAAGGGGACAAATTACACCGGAAATATCGGACATTGAACCTCACCAAAGCTTCGCATGCGATCACCTTAGCAGTCTCCATGGGGTAGGGTGCAACCCGTGGGTCTTCGGAAGTAGTCTTAGCTGCGCCGAAGCAGGTAAATATCCATGATCCAACCATGCCGGGCTCGGGCGTCGGACCGGGCTGTTTCGATCCTTGCTGTAACCTCTGACACGGGCCCCGCAATATTGATCTCTTGCGCCATGCCCGCGTAGCCGGACCACCAGATATGCAGGTTTTCAGCGGGCAATCGACGAAAGCTCATTTCCCCATCCAGCATGATGACTGCGGTCTCAGCGCCTTCCGGCCATCCATGGTCACGGATCTGTCGCCCGGTGGTAATGACCACTGGCGCGTTTATTTCGTTCAGAGGGATGGCATGTGCGGCCGTCAACGCCTGAATCGAAGTAATGCCGGGGATGACCGTCATATCTAACGGAAGGTTGCGCGCAACCCGTTTTGCAATGCGCAAAGTGCTGTCATAAAGCGACGGGTCGCCCCATATGAGGAACCCGACGCAACCTGCATGGCCAAGGTTCTTACTTATGGTTGCCGTCCAGATCGCAGCGATTGCGTCGTGCCAGCGGTCGACACGCTCACGATAATCGGTGATCAACGGGTCGCGTGTAGGCAGATCGAATTCAACAACCTTGGTTGTTGGGCCAAGATGGGTTTGGCACATTTGTCTGCGAATTTCCGCCAGCTCGTCTTTTTCGTCGCCCTTATTCGGGATCAGGATCAGATCGGAACCCTGCAATGCCTCAATGGCTTGCAGCGTCAGGTGGTTGGGGTGGCCAGTGCCGATGCCAATCAGGGAAAGCTGGATCATGTTTGACGCCTTAAAATGCAACACGGCCCCGCGCAATGGGGGCCGTGTCAAATTGGGTATCAGCCTTAAAAATCAGGCGTTCTGATACAGGCGCGGCTCAACCAGACCAGAGCCTTCGAGACCTTTCAGCGATTTGGCGGCGGCCAAAACTGCAAGGTCAGCAATCGGCTCGATCAGGACAACCAGCATATAGGCGCCACCGAAGGCCAGAACAGACGACATCGTATCGGCGCCAACGCCCTGCCCGTAGAAGGCCCAAAAGGCAACCCAGGCAACCACGCCGCCCTGGTAGGCGGTCGAAAGCTTGAGGGCTTGGGAATAGCTTAGGTCAACATAGCGCGTACCCGGTGCGATGACCTTTTTGGCCAGAGCCGAGATTGCGAACAGCGGCACCAGCAGAGTGGTGAGGTTCACGAAATACATCGGCATGTCAGTCGGGGCAAAGAACATACCTTGAATCAGAAGGCCAAGCGCCAGTCCAATGGCGGCAGGGGCCGCACCAAGCATCAACAGCAGGGTCGAGCCAAGGATGAAGTGAACTTCGGAAATGCCAACCGGGAAATGCGGCAGAAGCTCGAAGAATACGAATGCGCCAATAGTGGCAAGGCCCGAGCGGACGGCCAGAGATGCAACACCGCTTTCACGGATGGTGTCGAGCGCCAGTTTGGCGGCGTAAGTCGCGCCACCTGCTGCGGTTGCATAGGCCAGAGCCATCTTGGCGCCGTGAACGATACCGGGTTCGATATGCATATTTATGTCTCCTCTGCCGACCCCTCGCCGGCGTAATTGGGGCGTGACGCCCCGGATTTTTTCGTGCCAGATCCGGCACAGGCTGTCACGGCAGGTCTCCTGACTTGCGGGTCGATGCTGTCCTGTCGGGCCTTCCCGCCTTGTCCGGCAGTGGCATGATCCGATGGGGGCTCGCCGCTCACAGTTGCGGGGGCAGTCACGGGTTTGGCGCCTGATGGCTACACCTCACCGTGTTCCCTTTTAATCCCTTCAGGTGTTTGCCGTCGGGGAACCGTAAATATGTTCATTTCACGCGGGGGTTGCGCCTGTCAAGCGTCCCCCTGTGCCAAGGGGCCATAGAGGATCAGCCCCGGCAATTTACTTGTCGATTGCGACAGCTCTGCTGCCAAAACGGTCACGGTGCTGCGCGTGAGGCGCTGGTTCTCGGTCGACACAGATTCGGCAAAAAGCGCCGGGGTGTCTGCGGGTAAACCGGCGGCGACCAATTGATCGACCAGCCGGGCAAAGGTGCGTTTGCCCATATAGACCACGGTTGTTGCGCCGGGGTCAGCCAAGGCTGTCAGGTCCAGCCCCTCGGGCAACTCCCCCGTCACGTCATGGCCGGTCACAAACTGCACACGACGCGCGGTCAGGCGCCGGGTAAGCGGGATGCCTGCCGCTGCCGCCGCCGCCGAGGCGGACGTCACACCGGGGATGATTTCGTAAGGAATGCCAGCCGCACGCAACGCAGTGATTTCCTCCTCAAGCCTGCCAAAAATGCCGCTATCGCCAGATTTCAGGCGAACCACGCGCTGGCCGGTTTCGGCGTAATCCACCAGCAACCGGCTGACATGATCCTGCTTGGGCGAGGGGCGTCCGGCGCGTTTACCAACACCAACGAGATCAGCGTCAGATCGGGCATGCCCAAGGATGGGACCAGAGGAGAGATCGTCAAACAATATAGCGTCGGCCTCTTCCAACCGCCGTACGGCTTTGAGGGTCAAAAGCTCCGGATCGCCCGGACCGGAGGAAACAAAACTTACAAAGCCGGTCATATGCGGGCCTCTGCAATTTGGTGAAAATAGGTGCCGGTCGTTTTGCCGCGAACTGATCCGGTTTCGCCAACGGCGTCGCCATTTGCATCTACAACTTCGGCCAAAGGCTGATCTGTCTGTTCGACGATGGTTGAGAAATGGAACTCATGCCCACGCAGGCGCGCACCCTTGGCATGACCCGGCATTGGGGCCAGCAATTCAGCCAGACGATAGCCCAGATGCATTTTGCGTTTGTGATAGGAGGTGACAAGGCCAAGGAGGCCAGCCATTTGGTGGCGAACACCCTCTTTGTCGATCAGCGCCTCTCCAAGTGCCATATACCCGCCGCATTCGCCATGAACCGGTTTGGCCGACGCGAAATTCCGCAGCCCGTCGAGAAAACCTGAGTTGCTGGCAATCTGACCTGCATAAAGCTCGGGGTAGCCTCCGGGCAGCCAGCAGATATCGGCGTTTCCATCCGGGGCTTCATCCGCCAATGGTGAAAAGGGTAAGATTTCCGCGCCAGCCTGCCGCCAGCCGTTCAGCATGTGGGGGTAGACAAAAGAAAAGGCCGCGTCGCGGGCCAATGCAATGCGTTGCCCGGGCGGCGTGATCGCAGGGGCTGCCCCCGTCAGTTTTGTGTCGCGGGCAGCGGCGACCATCAGATCAAGATCGACATTTTCGGCAATGAACCGGCTGGCCGCCTCAAGGGTTTGTGCCAATCCTGATTGGTCTTCTGCCTGTACCAAACCCAGATGGCGCGAGGGCATCTCCAGCTCCTTCTGCCGTGGAAGGCAACCAAGAACGGCAATTCCTGCGGCCTCCATCCCGGCGCGAAGCATGGTTTCGTGGCGCGGAGATGCGACGCGGTTCAGGATCACGCCTGCAAGGCGTACATCACGGTGCATCGTTGCAAAGCCCCGGGCAACGGCGGCTGCCGATTGCGCCTGCCCGGACGTATCCAGCACTAACACCACAGGCCAGCCTGTCATAGCCGCAATCTGGGCCGAGGCCCCGTTGCCGCATTCACCATCCGTCAGCACGCCGTCAAAGAGGCCCATGGACCCTTCGGCAAGGATCAGGTCCGCACCATCTGCGGCGTTGATCAACCCGCCGATCATGTTGCGATCCATGGCCCAGCTATCAAGGTTAACCGACGGACGACCGGACGCCGCAAAATGGAACCCCGGGTCGATGTAATCCGGCCCCGATTTGAAGGGCTGCACCGTTCTGCCGCGCACTTTGAGGGCGGCCAACAGGCCCAGCATCAAGGTGGTTTTGCCGGTGCCGGAGGCTGGGGCCGAG
This sequence comes from uncultured Nioella sp., assembly GCA_947495575.1. Lineage (GTDB taxonomy): Bacteria > Pseudomonadota > Alphaproteobacteria > Rhodobacterales > Rhodobacteraceae > CANLZL01. The sequence goes on from CANLZL010000004.1 coordinate 196,539, forward strand.
ATAAGGAGGCCGGGTGGGATCATTCCGTGGTCTCCGGAAAGCGTGGCTCGGTTCCGACCGGTCGGAAACGGCGGTCATAATCACCCGCATAAAGGCAGGATTCGTCGAAATCTTCTGCACCTAAGGCATGTCCAACAAGGATCAGCGCAGTGCGTCCGCGTTCTCCCTCAGTTGCCTCTTCCAGTGTGGCCAAAGTTGCCTTGACGATGCGTTGATCGGGCCATGTCGCGCGCCAGATCACGGCGACAGGGCAATCGGCGCCATAATGCGGCGTCAGTCGTGCGATCACATCTTCCAGCACATGAACCGAAAGGTGAATGGCCAGCGTTGCGCCGGTTTTTCCAAAATTCTCAAGGGTTTCGCCATCCGGCATGGCACTGGCCCGGCCCGACGTGCGGGTCAGGATCAACGATTGCGCCACGCCCGGCAGGGTCAATTCTGCCCCCAAAGCCGCAGCTGCCGCCGCAAAGGACGGCACACCGGGGGTCACGTCATAAGGGATTTTTTCGGCCCTCAGACGCCTGAGTTGCTCACCCATCGCAGACCAGACCGAGAGGTCGCCAGAATGCAGCCGGGCCACGTCATGGCCCGCATCATGGGCGGATTTGATCTCTGCGATGATCTCATCCAGCGACAAGGGCGCCGTGTTGATGATCCGCGCGCCGTCCGGGCAATGGCTCAACAGATCCTCGGGCACCAGCGATCCGGCATAAAGACAGACCGGACAGGCGGCGATCAGATCGCGCCCGCGCAAGGTAATAAGGTCAGCAGCACCGGGGCCTGCACCAATGAAATGAACTGTCATGAGGGTATCCTTTCTGCAAGCGCGGCGGTGGCCATGCCACAGGCGCTTTTGACACGCGGGGCTAGCAAGCGCGCTTTCTGTCCGTCTTTCGCGGCACCTGCAAGGGCCAGCGCTTCAGCAACCGAACCGGTCACAAAGCGCGATGCGACGCGAGGTGATGAGGTGAGTGTGTCCTTATCCGCAATATCTGTTTCGTCGAATTGCATCAGCGGCAAGGCCAAAGACTTTGCGACGGCATGGACGGCGGGTGTGGCTTTGATCGAAAGCACAGCGATTGCCTGCGGTGCCTGTCCTGCTGCGGCAAGCGCGTCGCGCAGGGCCGCCTCGGTTGCGGCTTGGCGCAGGCCGATCCCCGCGACGATCATTTGGTCACGCTCCATTGCAGAACGGGCCGGGCCCTGTCCCATCCGCGCATTGTGCCAAGGGGGCCAACTTCGGATATGTCCACCCGCAGGAGGTGCCCGCCCTTTTCGCCATGCCAATTGGTAAGCAAGGTTTCGGTTTCCAGCGTGACGGCATTCACCACCAGAGACACACCTGGGTGCATCCGTTCCCATAGGGCCGACAGCAGCTCTTGCTTTGCACCGCCCCCGATAAAGATCACGTCCGGGTCGGGCAGGTCGTCCAACAGATCAAGACTGAGGCCAAGGATGGTCTCAATCCTGTGATCGAGGCCAAAACGGCGGGCATTCTCGCGGATGTTTTCATTGCGGTCTGTTCGGGTTTCCACTGCGCTGGCCGTGGCACCCGGCGCGGCGAGGCAAAACTCGACCGAGATGGAGCCTGAGCCTGCGCCCAGATCCCAGAGATGTTCACCGGGGCGCGGGGCAAGTGCCGAAAGCGTCAATGCGCGGATGGGGCGCTTGGTGATTTGCCCGTCATGGGCAAAAAGCTCGTCCGGCAGGCCGGAGGCTCGGGGCAGGGCGCGCGCGCCAAGCGCGTGAAGGCCGACAGTGACCGGGTGCGCGATATCGTCAAAATTGCACTGCGATGCTGGCGTTTCACGAATGCGTTCGCGCGGGCCGCCAAGCGCCTCCATGATGGTTAGGTGGGAGGCCCCAAAACCTTTTTCGGTCAGCCATTGGGCCAATGCCCCGACAGCCGCGCCATGGCGCAATGTGCAAAGCAGGCGGGCATCAGGCGCAAGCAGGGGTACCAAACGCTCGAACGGGGCGGCGTGCAAGGCAAGGGTCAGCACCTCTTCCAATCGCCAACCAAGACGAGAGGCCGCGAGCGACAAGGTCGATGGGGCCGGAAAGGCAATCCATTCGCCCTTGTGCAGTTCCTTCACCAGCGATCCGCCCGCGCCATGCCAGAATGGGTCGCCCGAGGCGAGAGCGGCCACTTTTTGTCCGCGCAATGCCAAAACCGGCGCGATTGAAAACGGGATTGGCCATTCCCGGCCACGCGGGCCGACCTTTGCCAGATCCAGATGTCGGCGGGCACCGACGACGATTTCTGCTGCATCCAACGCGTCGCGGCTTGCAGGCGGCAGCCCGTTCAGTCCATCTTCCCCCAGCCCAATAATGGACAGCCACGGATCAGCCATGACACGCATCCTCTTGCTTGGAGGCACCACAGAAGCCACCGAACTGGCCCGCCTGTTGGCTGATGCCGGTGCGAACGCAGTATTTTCCTACGCGGGCCGGACCAAAACGCCAATGGCGCAGCCCTTGCCGGTGCGGGTCGGCGGATTTGGTGGCGTGGCAGGTTTGGTGGCGTTTTTGCAGGCCGAGGGCATTACCCACGTTGTTGACGTCACGCATCCTTTTGCGGCGGGGATGAGCGCCAATGCAGTTGCGGCCTGCGCTGAAATCGGCGTGCCGCTGACCGGTCTGGAACGCCCGGCATGGCAGGCTAAACCGGGCGACCGCTGGACCCATGTCGCGGATATGGCGGGGGCTGTCGCTGCCTTGCCCGATCACGGCGCGCGTGTTTTTCTGGCGATTGGCAAGCAGCATGTGGCGGAGTTTGCCACGAAGCCTGGAAATTTCTACCTTCTGCGCTTGGTCGATCAACCCGAGGCCGCGTTGCCGATGCCAGACGCCGAAGCGATTATTGCGCGCGGCCCGTTCACGGCAGAGGCGGACGAGGCCCTGATGAAAACCCATGACATCACTCATGTTGTCGCCAAAAACGGCGGCGGGGCAGGCGCGGTGGCCAAATTGCACGCCGCGCGCGCCCTTGGCTTGCCGGTGATCATGATTGACCGGCCGCATGTCCCTGCGCGCCGGGTTCTGGCCAGCGCGGATAAAGTTATGGACTGGCTGGCTCATGAGGCCGATCTCGGCGTGTAGATATGCGGGCCGACGCGGCGGGTGTCGCGGTTTCCAACGATGACCATCGTGCGCATATCAGCCATTTCCGGGGTTGCCTCGGCCAGCGTCACAGTCCTGATCGTTTCGTCTGGGGTCGACACGGCGCGGGCGAAGGAAATCAGTGTTTCGCTGCCGCATTCCTCACGCAAAATCTCCAAGGCGCGGGCAAATTGGTGTGGGCGTGATTTGGACCGTGGATTGTAAAAACCCATGGCAAACCCGGCCTGTCCGGCAAGGCGCAGTCGTTTTTCGATAAGTTCCCAGGGTTTGAGATTATCGCTTAGGTTAATCGCCGCAAAGTCGTGCCCCAAGGGCGCGCCCAAACGCGCGGCGGCGGCCAACATGGCGGTGATTCCGGGCACGACGCGGATATCCAGCGCAAGCCACGCCTGCGGACCCTTTTCAAGCGCCTCGAACAGGGCAGAGGCCATTGCGAAGACACCGGGATCGCCTGACGAGACCACGACCACGCGTTTGCCCTCAGCAGCCATTTCCAGCGCATGAGCTGCGCGGTCTAGCTCAACCCTATTGTCACTTTCATGCTTTGTCAGACCCGCGCGATCCGCCACGCGGCGGACATAGGGGATATAGCCGACAATATCTGTGGCCTGGGCAAGCGCCTCCTGCACCTCTGGCACGACAAGGCTTTCGCGCCCCGGGCCCAGCCCGGCGATAATGACGGATCCGGTCATGGCCGCCGCCCCTCGCCATGCAGAATGCAGATTGCGAAATAAGGGGCCTCGCCCTCAAATTCGGTCAGTTTTTGTACCGATTGCGAGGGCATGGTGCCGCGTTCGACCAGCCATGCATCATCCAATCGGCCTGCGGTCTGTAAGGCGCGTTTTAGCTTGGGGAGATTGCGCCCTATTTTCATGACCACGGCGGCGTTGGTATCACTCAACCGGCGGGCAAGCTCTTCCTCTTGCAAGGTTGCCATGGCGACAGTCAGCACGTCATCGCCCCATGTGATCGGCATGTCGGTCGCGGTCCAGCAGCCGGACATTCCGGTAATTCCGGGCACGATCTCGACCTCGACCCGGCCCTGCAAGCGAGAATGCAGATGCATGAAAGAGCCATAAAAGAAAGGGTCGCCCTCGCATAGCACGATGACATCGCTGTCAGCTGCCAATGCCTCCAACCGATCCGCCCAATCGGCGTAAAACTCCGAAAGGATTCGGTTATATTCCGGGTTTTTGAAGGAGATTTCGGTAGTAACGGGGTATTCCATGGGATGTTCCGCGACGTCCGGCGACAACATGCCTTCAACGATCTGGCGGGCCTGTCCCTTGCGGCCTGCCTTGCGGAAATAGGCCAGGTTGCGCGCGGAACGAATCAGGCGATCCGAGCGCACGCTCATCAGGTCGGGGTCGCCGGGGCCGAGGCCTGTGCAAATTACTTTTCCCATCGTCATTCCGCCTTTGATGCCAATGCGTTAACCGCAGCCACCGTGATGGCCGAGCCGCCAAGGCGTCCGCGCACAACCATGGACGGTACAGGTAAGTCCTCCATCAACGCGTCTTTGGATTCTCTTGCGCCGACAAAGCCCACGGGGCAACCGATGATGGCAGCGGGGCGTGGGCAGGCGGGATCTTCCAGCATGTTGAGCAGGTGGAAAAGCGCCGTTGGGGCGTTGCCGATGGCTACCACCGCACCACCCAGCTTGTCGCGCCACAGCTCCAGAGCTGCGGCTGAGCGGGTGTTGGACATCTCCTTCGCCATCTCCGGCACACGCGGATCCCGTAGGGTGCAGATGATCTCGTTGTTTGCGGGCAGGCGGGGCCGGGTGATGCCCTCGCTGACCATGTAAGCGTCGCAGAGGATCGGCGCGCCAGCGGCCAGTGCCGCTCGGGCCGTCTTGGCCATTCCGGGTGAGAACTCCACGTCTTTTTCCAAACCAACCAGCCCGGCAGCATGGATCATGCGAACAACAACGCCCTCTTCCTCGGCGTCGAAGCGCGCCAGATCAGCCTCGGCCCGGATGGTGGCAAAGCTCTCTTTATAGATCGCCGCGCCGTTGGTTTCATAGCTATGGGGCATTCTGAAGGGCCTTCTTGATGTCGTCGGGCGAAAGGCCGGTCTCGGCGGGGCTATCGCCCGCGCGGCCATTTCGGATCAGGTCGAATGTGTTTTCGGCGGTTGCGGTCAGGGTTAGCGCCGCCGGGCGTGGATGGGCGCAGCCCTTTGCGCAGCCCGAGATATGCAGGCGCTGGCCCTGTGACAGATGCGGGGCGAGATCGCGCGCCAGGTCGCGCGTGGCGGATTTGCCCTGCAGACACCCCGGCGCGCCGGTGCAGACGTCGATGCGCAGACGGGGATCGTTTGCGTCATGGATGAGGCCGGGCAGGTCGGGGGCGGATTTAATCCCTTCCAGCAGCAGCATTCGCCAAGGTGTCAAACGTATTTGAGAAAGTCGCGATAGTTCCATCATTACTTTGTGGGTGATCTGACCGAACTCTAGTGCCACCAAGCTTCCGAGCGGTGTTGTTCCGGGTATTGGGACGGATATTGCCGCCGAAGGCATCTCTTGACTGAGAAACCGGCTTGGCATTTTCGCTCCTGAGCAAATGTGGCGCGCCATTCGCCCGCGTCCATTTGGTGCACCACCACTGCCTAGGAACCACCGGGCGAGTTCTATGGCAACCTTCGCCGCCTCTTCGGGCGTAGCTACACTTGCTCCGGTTACTGCACCGTCCGCGCGCACCACAATTGCGGACCCAGCCCTTTCAAATCGGATATCCGCCGAGGTGCCGCGCAATAGGCTATGCCTGCCGGTATCAATCGCGAACCCGAATTTGCCTGGCAAGTCAGGTGTGTCGGGTCCAAGTAGTGCAGAATACAGCGCATCGGCGGTCTGATAGGTCAGGTCTCCTTCTTCCCAAAAGGGTTGGAATACAATGTTCCGCGTTCTTTCATGGAAAACATGCCGGTCTATCAAACAGACGGAATCCAGATACTCTAAAACCTCCATGTGGCGTTCAGGTTTGATGCCCCGAATTTGCAAGTTTGCACGAGATGTTATATCGATCAGCCCGTTTCCCGCCTTTCGTGAGATGTTGGCAATGCTTCTCGATTGTACCTTCGTTAGGTATCCAAGTCCGGCGCGCACCCGCACCACCAGACCGTCGCCCGACATCATCGGCCTGAGGGCACCGGGACACCAGCCATATGTCTTGGGCGTGCTCACTGGGCGGCCTCTAAGGAGGCAGCGATGGAGTTGCGGCGGGTGATCCAGAGCCCGGCATCGGCCAGCGCCTGAAAACGCGCGCGCATGGCGGCGAGCGCTTCGGGGTTCTCGACCTCCATGAAGGCCACCAGATCGTCCCGGCCAAGTGTGGCGTCATGGTAGAGATCGAAGAGGTGCGGCGGTACAGCGGCCGCGAGATGGGCGAAGGCCGCGAGATGGTCAAGCGTGGCAGCAACCTCAGCGGCGCCACGAAACCCATGCTTCATCATGCCATTGGCCCAGTCTGGATTGGCGGCGCGGGCGCGGGTGACACGGGCAATCTCTTGGGTGAGGTCGCGGGCGCGGGGCCGGTCGGGTAGCGTCGCGTCCAAGTGGTAGAGCGTTGGCGCGTCGCCTCCGAGCCGTGCCATGGCAGCGGCAAAACCTGCCTCATGAGCGGCATAGTCAGACGCCATGAGGATATCGGTTTCGGGCAGGTCTTGCAGATGCACAAAGCTATCGGCGGCCATTACACGGGTTTCAAGTGCGGCGCGGGCTTCATGCGCCTCTCCCTTCGCGTCGATCGCGTAAGAGGACGCGGCGAGCCAGGCCTCGCCTGCCGCGCTTCGGGCACTGTCGGAATAGTCGTCAAGATGCGCGGTCATACCAACGCCGTACGAGCCGGGGCGCGGCCCGAAAACGCGCGGGATCCTGGCGCGGTAGGGATTGTCGTCGGTGCTTTCGTCGCGGTCTGCCAAAGCGGCGGCGGAGGCTTCGAACATTTGCGCAAGTCCGGGGAACACGTCGCGGAAAAGACCAGAAACGCGAAGGGTTACGTCAATACGTGGGCGACCCAATAAGGTCAGTGGTATGACCTCAAACCCGGAAACGCGTTCGCTGCCCTCGTCCCATTTCGGGGAAAGGCCCGCCAAATGCAGGGCCATTGCAAATTCCTCACCCGCGGTGCGCATCGTGGCTGACCCCCAGAGGTCGACGACCAAACCCTTGGGCCAATCGCCATGATCCTGAAGGTGGCGGCGCACCAACTCTTCCGCCAGTTTGACGCCTTGCACTTGCGCCGATCGAGAGGGCACCGCGCGAGGATCGGTGGTAAAGAGGTTGCGCCCTGTGGGCAGCACATCCGCTCTGCCGCGAAATGGTGAACCTGAGGGGCCGGGGGCAACCAGCTGACCATTCAGAGCAGCGTGCAGCCCGGCACGTTCCTCTAAACCGCAATCGCCGGAGCCGAATATATGCAGCCCCTCGCCATATTGGCTTTCCTTGATGTCACACACGAAACGGTCGATGCGGGTGATGGCCTCGGCGGCGGAGGCATCTTCGGGGATGCCCAGATCGGCTTCGACCCCGGTTCCCTGCGCCTCAGCCCGGATGTCGGCAATCAGCCGGTCACGGCGGGCCGGGTCTAGCCCGTCGGCGGTTGAATACTCATCCAGCAAATGCTCCAGCCGACCCATGCCTTGGGGCAATTGTGTCAACGCCAAGGGCGGTGGCAGATGGCCGATGGTGACCGCGCCGATGCGGCGCTTGGCCTGCGCCGCCTCACCGGGGTCATTGACGATGAAGGGGTAGATGACCGGCAGCGCGCCTGTCAGCGCTTCGGGCCAGCAGGTTTCACTAAGCGCGACGGCCTTGCCCGGCAGCCACTCCAGTGTGCCATGGGCGCCGATATGGATCAGGGCGTCACTTTGGGATGCGAGCCAGAGATAGAACGCAACATAGCCATGGCGCGGGGTGCGGGCGAGGTCGTGATACTCATCCTCGCGCGTTTTGACGTCGCCGCGTTCGGGCTGCAGGGCGATTAGAGCTTTTCCAGATTGGATGGCGGCAAAGTGGACCTGACCATCCTGCACGGCAGGATCATCTGCCGGGTCGCCCCATGCTGCGAAAAGATCGTCTTGTAATTCGGTTGGAAGCGTTTCCAGAGCCTTGCGATAGGCGTCCAACGGCCACACGATCCTTTGGGGGGACGACAGGGATTTTCCCAGATCCGGTATCGATGCGGTCTCGTGCCCGTCCACGGCGAGACTTTCAAGGATCGCATTGCAGCTTTCCAAAGCGTCCATCCCCACCGCGTGCGCCAAATTGTAGCCCTTGCCGGGATAAGTTGAGAGGACCAGTGCAAGACGTTTTTCATTGGCAGAGAGGGTGGCAAGCCGGTGCCAAGCCGTGACACGATCCGCGACCTGAGCGATCCGTCCGGCATCCGCACGATGGGCAAAACGGGAGTATTCCAGATCGAGGTTTTTGCGCCCCGGCTGTTTGAAGCTGGCCACGCCAGTAAAGATGCGGCCATCAACCTCGGGAAGAACCACATGCATGGCCAGATCAGCCGGAGAAAGCCCGCGGTCAGCCTCGGCCCAATCTTTTCGCCGAGCTGTTGACAATGCAATCTGGAAGACGGGGCAGCCAGTCTCGTTCAATGGCGAAGGACTGCCGTCTGCCCCTTGAGCAGAAAAGGCCGTTGCGTTGACGATCGCGGCAGGTTTCAATTTTTGCGTTTGTTCCCGAATCCACGCAGCTGCAGCCGGGTTTTTGAGGCTGGAGGCAAAAAGGCCCACAGCCTGATACCCGCGCGCCTCGAACGCTGCAATGGTGGAGTCAATCGGGTCAGTATCAGCAGCAGTGAGGTAGGAACGGTAGAAACTGACCAAAACCAGTGGCCGGTCGTCACGCGTGAACACAGTGGCTGCGCCACGGTCAGAGGAATAAAAGCCAAAATCGGGAACAGTCTTCTCGCCCATTACCGGTCCGGCATAGAGCCCGCCCGCCAGCGCCAGTTGCGATAGCGCAGCATGGGCCGCGACCGCGCCACCGGCATCGCAAAGATGTTGTAGCCGTCTGAGTGTCGAAACGGGCAAGGTAGAAAGCTCATCCAGACGCGGATCTGGCCGGCCATCGGCAGGAAGGATCGCCAAGGCCATGCCGGTTTTATCCGCCATCTCGCGGAGAGTGGCCAGACCGTAGGGCCAGTAGCTTTCGCCGCCGATCAGTTTGACCAGAACCGCCTTGGCGCCTTCCAGTGTTTGTTCAGCATATGTATCGACTGAAAGCGGGTGTTTGAGTGCCACGAGATTGGCCAACCGCACGGAAGGCTCGAACCCATGCGCCTTGGCTCGGTGATAGCCTGCCGCAAAAGCACCGAGGTCAGAATCGGAGAAAGACAGCACCACCAGATCGGCCGGGCTTTGCCCCAGATCCTGTGGTGTGTCGGTCTCTTCCAACCCGTGGCTTTCGCGAAAGACGACGTGCATCAGATGTGTCCCCCGGTTTGTCTGCAAACCGGATCGTGCCCGACTCCGTCCGCCAAGGCGGGCGTGATTGCGCCTCCCCTCGGTTCCGGGCGCATTGTTACCCGGTGGAACGGTGTCGCCGATGCCATTGTTTCCTACCCCTCCAGAACCGCACGGATTGCAGCGGCGTCAACATTGTCATGCTCGGCAATCACCACCAGTTGAGAACGCCGCGGAGTGTCGCCCCATGGGCGATCATATTGGGTGCGCAGGCGGTCGCCCACGGCCTGAACCAGCATGCGCATTGGTTTACCTTTCACAGCGATATACCCTTTCACGCGCAGCGCGTGCTGTTCGCGGGCCAGCCGCAAAACCGCTGCTTCCAGTGCTTTCGGATCTTCTACCTCATCCAGCTCGATCACGACGCTGTCAAAATCGTCATGTTCGTGATCATCCGCGCCGTCATGGTGACTGGGGCGGGCATCAAGATCATCTTCTGCTGCCGCTTCCAGCCCAAGAATGACTCGCGGATCAATCACACCCTCGGTCAACGCGATCACGGGCACTTTACGGGGCATCTCGGCCTCGATCACATCGCGCGCCTTGGATAGGCCGTCGTCTCCAGCCAAATCGGCCTTGGACATCAGAATGATATCCGCGCATGTAATCTGATCCTCAAAAACTTCCCTCAGAGGGGTGTCGTGATCAAGACTGTCATCGGCTTCGCGCTGCGTCTGCACAGCATCGACATCCGACGCAAAACGACCTGCCGCAACGGCCTCGGCATCGGCGAGCGCGATGACGCCATCCACGGTGATGCGGCTGCGGATTGCCGGCCAGTCAAAGGCCTTCAGAAGTGGTTTGGGCAGGGCAAGGCCCGACGTCTCGATCAGGATATGCTCAGGCGTCTCAGGCAACGCCATCAACTGTTCAATCGTGGGTATGAAATCATCCGCAACCGTGCAGCAAATACAGCCATTGGCCAGTTCCACGATGTTTTCCGCCGGGCAATTTTCGTCCGAACAGGTCTTGAGGATATCGCCATCAACGCCCGCTGTTCCAAATTCATTGACCAGAACGGCGAGACGCTTGCCCTGGTTGTTTTCCATCAAATGACGGATCAGCGTGGTCTTGCCCGCGCCGAGAAAGCCGGTGATCACGGTGACGGGGATCTTGGAAAGCTCGTTCATGTCTCAGCCTTTTTGCGGAGGAATACGGGCAAGCACTTGCTTGCGGAAAACTTGGGGGCGCTCGCGCCATGGCACGATGCCGTCATCCGTGGCGGCATAGGCGGCGGCGCCGGTCAGGATCTCGTTGACATGGACCTCTGGATCCATACGGCCGTAAACATAGGTCCAGCGGGCATCGCCACCGGTCAGCGCGATCGAACAGCCATTGCTGCACGCCGAGAGGCATTCATTGCCGATAACGCGCACCCCTTCGGGCAGGTTCGCCGCCGAAAGCGCGTCAAACAGAACTTCGCCCGGGCGCGGGTCGGCTGGTACACGTTCACCATCCACCGTTTTACGGCAGGTCGTGCAGACCGTGATCGTCACTTGGCCCATGGGGACCCCCTCTTTTGGTGCGGCGATTGGGGAAACCAGCCTTGGGGCTATAACTGCAGCGCCCCAATTGGCCGGCACGAAACACCCCGTTCGCGCGGTAAGCTCTTCTCTCGCTGGCAGGTCTCCCGGCTTGCGGATATCGGAGCCATCCATGGCTCCGGCGACCTCATGTACCTTCCCGGCCTTGGCCAGTGGTCACGCGGGTCTTCTCCGGTCACGGTCGCGGGGGCGGCTGCGCTTCGGCCCTGACCCTTGAGGGGTCGGAAAGCCTGTCGCATTCCCTCTTCGCCTGTCTTAGACAGGAACCAACGAATAGCTGCACCTGCGGCAAAGCCCGCCCAATTGTCAAGCAAAGGATGCCCGAAATGGCCGATACGCCGCTGTCAGATGAAGACCGTCACGCCCAGAAAATGGCCAAGAAAAAGGCCGCGCGTGATAAAATCATGGCCAAGAAAGAAGGCGAGAAAGGGCTGATCATTGTCCATACCGGTCCCGGCAAAGGCAAATCCTCGTCCGGATTCGGGATGATTCTGCGCTGTATAGCCCATGAGATGCCCTGCGCCGTGGTGCAATTCATCAAGGGCGCGTGGGATACCGGTGAACGGCGCTTGCTGGAGGGCAATTTCAGCGACCTCTGCCAATTTCACGCGATGGGAGAGGGCTTCACTTGGGAAACCCAGGACAAGACACGCGATATTGAAATGGCAAACAAGGGCTGGGAAAAAGCCAAGGAACTGATCCGCGACCCAGAGATCAAGTTTGTGTTGCTCGACGAGATCAATATCGCGCTGCGCTATGACTATCTGGATATCGCCGAAGTCGTTCAGTTTCTGAGCGCAGAGAAGCCGGAGATGACCCATGTCTGCCTGACAGGACGCAACGCCAAGGAAGAGCTGATCGAAATAGCCGACCTGGTGACCGAGATGACGCTGGTCAAGCATCCGTTCCGGTCCGGCATCAAAGGACAAAAGGGCGTGGAGTTTTAATCAGTCATGTTGATTGGTCATCTGCCAGCGGGTTACCTTGTTGCAAAATCATTGCAAATCCGCTGGATTTCGCGCGCATTGTTTTTTGGATTGATCCTTGGCAGCCCTCTGCCGGATTTAGACATGCTCTGGTTCTATCTGGTGGATGGCAGATCCACGCATCACCATGCCTACCTGACCCATAAGCCGCTCTTTTGGATGTGTTTCTTGATCGTCGGGGTGTCGGTACGCCACGGCTTCTCAAGTGGGATCGGCCTTGGTGGCCTTTTGCATTCGGCGCTTGATTCCATTTCCGGGCAGGTCACATGGGGGTGGCCAATTACGGATCAGCCACTGACGTTGGTTGTTGTGCCGGCAACGCAAAGCCACTGGCTTTTGTCCTTTTTGGTGCATTGGACATTTGCGGTTGAGCTGACTTTGGTTGCGATGGCTTTGTTGGTGTTTCTTCTATCAAGACGTAGCAGACGCGATTAAAAGGTTTCGTGTTGCCTGCGGCCCGCCGACCCGCCGGGGGCGCTGCCCCCGGACCCCCCGAGGAGATCTATGTCGTCAATGTTGGAAATGCCAAAGAGGCGCTGGCGATTGATGTGGGGCTCGCAGACGGCAGAATGAGAGGCTCGTCCATCCCTGGATTTGAGACGCCACCGGAGCTGCTTCGGTATTCAGTGGAACCGAGTGTTCCGGTTGCACTGACCAAAGCCGCACTTGAAGGCCCCAATATCTGGATGGACCCCAAGATGTTGCGAGGGGGGCTATTCATTTCCGACAAACTCGCCATGCTGCTCAAAGCCGCCAAGACGGCGGGAGGGTGGGGCCTGAAGGAGTGCTCTATGGTTGGCGCTTAGACTTTGCAATTGGTCGTACCCCCTGAGTAATTTATCTCTAGCGAAGGGACGATTTCCTGCCTATTGCAGGCGCAGTGACCTAGGAAACAGGATTATCGGACATGGCAAAAAAGCGGCTGTTGACGGAATTCGGACAGGGGACTTCTCTGCGCCGGCAGGATTACACAGAGGCGGCCGTCAGGGCCGTAAAGGATGCTCTATGGCATAATTCGATCAATCTGGCTGAGCTGTTTGGTCGCGAGCGGACCGATATGATTATTGATGTCGAAATTGGTGCGGGTCAGCCGGATCAGGTGGATATCGAGAAGGTCAAAGCGGTCTTCCCCTATGGGCAGCTGAGCGTCACCGCACGCGAAGGCGGTCTGGACGTGCCGCGCAGCGACGCAAAGCCGCCCAATGTAATTGTGGTTGTGGCCATCTCGGTTTCCTTCGATCTGGAGGATGCGGCATGAGCGAGCAGCGTTTCATCATTGAAATGGGTATGGGCAATGACCAATATGGCCAGGACTATACCAAGGCAGCCAAACGCGCGATCGAGGATGCGATCCGCCACAGCTCGATCCCGATGTTCGGGGCCATTGGCGTTGATCACACGAAGATGCGTGTACAGGTGACAGTTGGCGCTCAACAGCCGGACGCGGTGGATATTGCGGCCCTGTACGACGGTCTGCCCCGCGGTACGGTTGAGGTGAAGGCGGTCAAAGGCGGGCTGGATGTTGCCAACCCGGATGATGGCAATATCATCGTGATTGTCAGCGCTGCGGTCGAAGCCTTTCTGGACACCGAACTTGTGGCTGGGCTGTAAATATCTATGACCAAGGCGCTGATGATCCAGGGGGCGGGCTCAAATGTGGGCAAGTCATTGCTTGTGGCGGGGCTTTGCCGGGCGGCGCGCTCGCGCGGATTGAAGGTCGCACCGTTTAAGCCGCAAAACATGTCGAATAATGCAGCGGTCACTGTTGACGGGGGTGAGATCGGACGGGCGCAGGCCTTGCAGGCGATGGCTTCGGGGTTGGAGCCGCATACCGATATGAACCCGGTCCTGTTAAAGCCCGAAACTGACGTTGGCGCACAGGTTGTGGTCCAGGGCAAACGCCTGACGACTGTAAAAGCGCGCGACTATGCGAAGCTGAAGCCGCAACTGATGACCTCAGTTTTGGAGAGTTTTAACCGTTTGAAATCAAGCCATGATCTGGTGATTGTCGAAGGGGCTGGTAGTCCGGCGGAGGTGAACTTGCGTGCCGGCGACATCGCTAATATGGGCTTTGCCTGCGCGGCGGACGTGCCTGTCATTCTGGCTGGCGATATCGACCGGGGCGGGGTGATCGCGCAAATGGTGGGCACGCAGGCGGTGCTGGACACAGACGACAACGCGATGATCGAGGGCTTCTTGATCAACAAGTTTCGTGGCGACGTCAGGCTGTTCGACGATGGCTATGCCATGATCGAGGTGCGCACCGGCTGGCGCGGATTTGGCGTTCTGCCATTCTTTCCCGGCGCGGCAAAATTGCCGGCTGAGGATGCGTTGGATTTGGTTCGAGCAAGCGACGGCACAGGTCTTAACATTGCGTGCCTTGTGTTGAGCCGTATCGCAAATTTCGATGATCTCGACCCGCTGGCACAAGAGCCGGGAGTATCTTTGCGGATGATCCACCCCGGAGAAGCGCTGCCGGGCGATACGGATTTGGTCATATTGCCGGGGTCGAAATCGACGCGTGGCGATCTTGCTTTCCTGCGTGCGCAGGGCTGGGACATCGACCTTAGCGCGCATCTGCGGCGGGGCGGTCGTATCCTTGGTATCTGTGGTGGATATCAGATGCTGGGACGGGCCATTCATGACCCGAACGGGATCGAGGGCGCACCGGGTTCCACCGACGGTCTGGGTATGCTGAATATCGAGACTGTAATGACCGGAGACAAAAGCCTGACCCGGGTGGCCGCGCGGCATGCGCCGACCGGCGTGATGATGTCCGGGTATGAAATCCATATCGGGCGCAGTTCTGGCAAAGATTGCGACTGGCCTTTTGCGAATGTCGGTGGAACGCCCGAGGGCGCAATTTCCCCTGATGGCATGGTGCAGGGCACATATCTGCACGGTGCCTTTGCCGATGACGGTTTTCGCAGTGTTTTTCTTGAAACGCTTGGAGCGGTTGGAAGCGTCGGATCCTATTCGACGGCGGTAAATGATGCATTGGACGATCTTGCATCCCATATGGAACGTCATCTTGATGTCGAAGCCATTCTAAAGATCGCGCGCTAGGGCATCGATGTCAGGCCTGAGAGGCCTTGGGCGTTGGGCGGTTTCCAAGAACCTCAACCAGTCCCGCGCTTACGATCAGGACACTGCCAATGGCTTCGCTCATCCCGAATGGTTCGCCTGACCACAAGGCCGCCGTGATTACGCCGACAACAACTTCGCTCATCAGCAACAACCCCACACGCCCCGGCGACAGCAGGGTGGCTGGCCAGAGAGTCAAGAATAGCATCGGCAAAACCAAAAGAGCCGTAAGGCCAATCAGCGAAAGGTTCTGTGTAACCGATGGCAATGTGATTTCAGACAGGCCCGGCCCCGCAATGATCAGGAACACGCCGGTGACGATCAAAGCGCCGCCTGTGAAGCTGAACACCTGTTCGGGAACCGAGATATCGCGGGCGTTGAACAGGAAGAGGGACCCGATCGCCCAAAGCAAGCCAGAGACAAGTGCCATCGCGTCCCCCAGGTTAATTGCGGCTGTCGAGCCTGAGAATCCGACAATAGCAATCAAACCGGCAGCTGCGAGAATGAGGGCAAATATGCGGGCAGGGGATATGCGCTCTCCCAACAGGAAATAGCCTAAGGCGGTGCTCCAGAGTGGCGTGAGGTAGAACAACAGAACGGATCGAATGACGTCGGTCAGGATTAGGCTGATCCCGTAAAGGCTAAACGCGCAACCAGTGATCAGCCCGCAGCGCGCCAGTGTGCGCCAGTTCGCGCGCATCCGTCCCGCATGCAAAAGCACGATTGGCGTTAGCAAAAGGACACAAGGCAAGTAGATGACAAAGCCCGACCAGGCCCCGACATAGCCTTGCGCCTCCAACATGCGAATGGGAATCCAAAAGACACCCCATGCTGCGCCGCCAATCACCAACCCGGCAGAGGCCAGAGTTTGGGGCGTGGTGACGGGGGAAGGAGTGTTCATGTTTATGGCCGGGATTTTTGGGGAACGTCGTAGTACACATGCGTAGCGACCTCGCCGGTTCGGTGCAATTGATGCGTGATACTACGAGCTTTTGCAAAATGGACGACGAGAGAGACATCATTTCAGCATTGAAATCGGAGATAAATTATAAAAGTCAGCGGGTTATATTGAATACCTCAACGCCAATTCAATTGCCGGTGAAAACTTTTGATCAAATTTTTGAACCGACTGGGTTTTGCAATTCCACCCGAGGCAAGAATTTGATCAAATTTGAATTGTCATTGAGGGATGGCATGCAACTATTTCATTTTATTGAATAAGGAGGGAAGCGTGTCTTCTCGGCAGCAACGGTCCAGTCCATATGGTTGCGGACAAATTCTTGCGCCGCATCGCGCACAGGTTGATAGTCCCAACTGGTCAAAGCGCCAATTTCCATGGCCTTATGCACCGGTCCGCGCTGTTTTTGGCTCGCGAGCACGTCATTTCGGATCGTTCTTTCATCCCATTTCTGTGCGATCTCAGCCTGAAAAGCCGCGAGACGCGCGGAATGTGATGGATCATTCGCAAGATTTTCCTGCTCAAATGGGTCGTCGATCACATTGAACAATTGCGGTGGATCCACCTCGCAATGAATGAATTTCCAAGGCCCACGACGGATCATGAAGATCGGGTGGCTGGCACATTCAGCGCAGTATTCTCCCAGAACCTCGCCTGCCTCCGGATCATCCTCTGCCCCGGTCATCAGAGGCCAGATGGACCGACCGTCCAGAGGCATTGCGGCCTCAGGCGGCTCAGAGTCGCCAGATGCTATGTCGAGGAAAGTGGGCAGAATATCCAACAGGCTGACCGGTTCGCCGACAGTTCGGTTGGCCACGCCGGGGCCTGCCACAATCATCGGCACGCGTGCCGAGTGTTCAAAGAAGTTCATCTTATACCAAAGCCCGCGTTCGCCTAACATGTCGCCGTGGTCGGACGTGATGATAATGACGGTATTGTCCAGTTCACCTGCCTCTTCCAGCGCTTTGACGATCTCGCCCACCTTGCTGTCGAAATACGAGGTGTTGGCGTAGTAACCGCGCCGTGCCTGACGAATCTCATCCTCTGTCACAGGCGTTTCGGAAGCACCAATACCTTTGTGAAGACGCATGGTGTGCGGGTCGCCTGCCAGCCCGGTTTGAGGCATGTCGATTACGTCATCAGGGTACATGTCCCAAAATTCTTGCTTCGGTACATAGGGGTCATGTGGGTGGATCAGGCTGACAACCATTGCAAACGGGCTGGTGCCTTGCATCGCATATTCCAGGATGCGGCGGCGGGCGAGGAAAGTCGCCTCTTCATCATATTCAATCTGGAAGGTGGTGGCAGCGGGCCCGGCCTGCTGAACCGATTCCATGTTATGATACCACTTGTCGATCCGCTCATGCGGATTCTGCCAGTCGGGCGTCCACGCGTGGTCGGCGGGGTAGACATCTGTTGTCAGGCGTTCCTCAAACCCGTGCAATTGGTCAGGGCCAACGAAATGCATTTTGCCGGACAGGCAAGTCCGATAGCCCATGGTCCGCAAGTAATGTGCAAAGGTCGGGATCGAGGCAGGGAACTCTGCCGCATTGTCATAGGCTCCGATGCGGCTGACCAGTTGTCCGGTCATAAACGACGCGCGTGACGGAGCACAAAGAGGTGAATTGCAATAGGCTGCATCGAACCGGGTGCCACGTTTTGCCAACGCGTCGAGGTTCGGGGTTTTGACCACCGGGTGCCCGTAGGCCCCTGTAAACTGGGGGGCCAGTTGGTCGGCCATGATCAAAACGATATTGGGGGGCGTCATGCAGCACCTCTTCCTTCTGATGGGTTTCGCGTTGTCGCAATCATGCGCAGGACATCATCAAGGAAAATGGCGGACTGCGCCCGTGCAACGTTCAAATGCGACTGAATTGGTCGCGCGGACTGTTTCGCGTCATGACGTGTCGCTTTTTTGTCTTCTGAATTTTTAGATGTAGAATATCAGCGGACAACTTCGATCGGAGGTGTTTTGTGATCCTGCAGGAAAGGTTCGCACATGAACGATGCTATCATTCCCAAAGGGGTAGCACATCTGGAAATTCCGCCAGGACAGAAAACTGAGACAATCAGCTTTCTGTTGCTGCCAAAGCTGTCGATGTTGGCGTTCACTTCAGCAGTTGAACCGTTGCGGATTGCCAACCAATTGACCGGCCAAACTTTGTTCAAATGGCAGGTGGTGACAGAAACTGGGGATCCGATCCGCTGTTCAAACGGCGTGCAGCTGGGCGCGGATTGCAGCCTGGACGAGGCAAATCTGACAGGACGTCTGATTGTGTGTTCGGGGATCGAACCTGAGACCGTAATATCGGACAAAGTGACTGGCGCCTTGCGCAAGCACTGGCGGTTGGGTGGCGAAGTGGGCGGGCTTTGCACAGGCGCCTATGCGTTGGCCAAAGCCGGCATTCTGAAGGGGCATGACTTTACCCTCCATTGGGAGAACATCCCGCCGTTTCGCCAAAACCATCCAGAGCTAGAGCCGCTGGATCAGCTTTACGTGATTGATCGACGTATCATGACCTGTGGCGGTGGATCGTCTGCTACCGATTTGTTTTTGCGTATCATTTCGGATCGCTTGGGCACGCAACTGGCGCATGCTGTGCTGAATATGTGCCTTCATCCTGTGCATCGCTCGGAAGAGGAAACCCAGACATCTTCGCGGGCGGCCCTTCTGGGCACGCGCAACCGAAAGCTGCTGCAGATCCTCCGATTTATGGAAGAAAACGTCGAAGAATTGTTTACGTTGGATGATCTGGCCCAAATGTTCAGAGTTTCGCGCCGCCAAATTGAACGCCTGTTTTTGAGCCATGTGGGCACAACACCCAAGCAGTATTTGACCGATTTGCGGCTGAGGCGCGGCCGCATGCTTTTGGCGGAAACCGACCTGAAAGTATCGGATGTTGCGGCCTCCTGCGGATTTGAGTCGGCCAATCATTTCTCGCGACGTTTCCGCGAAAAATACGGTGTCTCGCCGCATCGTTTTCAAACGGCGCGCAGCCGAACCTAACCACAACGCTTTGCAGTTGGGCGCTGATCGACTACCCTTTTGCATATAGATTTGCGCGGGCGGAGAAGATGTGCCCATTCCGCGTTATTTTGGATGCACCATTAGGGGAGGTTTGGCCTGTCCATGACTCATGAGATTACTTTTTTGCGTGCCGGGGCTGCTCTGGCGTTGATGTCCACCACGGCAATGGCTGGTCCGCCTGCAGATGCACCGACAACAACCGGTGCCGGCGACCTGGTTTTGGATTGCGAGATCAATGGGCGCCTTCAGAATTTCGCCATCTTAGGGGGCGAGTTTAGCGGCAATGGAATAGCCACCATGCTGGCCGACGGCGTTTATTCCGTGACCCTTCAAAATGGCTCGACCTATGTTCTTGATTCCACCAGTGCGCAGGCCAATGACGGACCGGACAGCGGAAAATGGGATTGTGTCCCGGGGACTGTGCCGGTTGCGCCAACTGTGGCCCCACCGCAGGGCGACCCAAATGCGATGGCCGCGTTGCAGGCTGAAATGGTGCGGCTGATGGCGGAAGTTCAGGATTTGCAGTTGGCGCTGAGCCTTTCTTATTCCGAGTTGGAAATTGCAACCGCTGAACGCGATGCCGCATTGGCCGCCGGTCAAAATGCAAGCCTGCATGAGCAACGCGCAGATAACCTGCAGACCGTCGTCGACGACATGCGCAACGCTCGCGATGCGGCAATGGCGGAAGTAGAAGCCGAACGCAGGCGCGCGGATGAGTTGGACGCCCTTGCCCAAGCCGCG
The DNA here is from genome assembly GCA_947495575.1 of uncultured Nioella sp. Taxonomy (GTDB): domain Bacteria; phylum Pseudomonadota; class Alphaproteobacteria; order Rhodobacterales; family Rhodobacteraceae; genus CANLZL01. The sequence continues at coordinate 216,477 of CANLZL010000004.1, forward strand.
CAAGGCCGAATTGACAGCCAAGGCGCAGAACTTGCCGCGCTGACCGCCGAAGTGGCCAGCCTTTCAGAACAACTGTCTGAAGCTTTGGCGGCCAATGCGGCCATGGCTGCAGAGGCTGCGGCGATGCATGACATGGCTGACGATGACATGACCGAAGATGACACGGCTGACGATGACATGACCGAAGATGACATGTCCGAGGGCGACATGGCGAGTGATGACGCCATGGATGAGGAAATGACAGATGCCGCAGAGGATATGGCGGAATCCGATATGTCAGACGGAGAAGAGGCGGACATGGCCGAGGGGGACACCATGGCCGACCCACTATCTGTTGAAGGGTTCGACCCTGACGCCGCAATGGCTGTGATCGCAGAGGCCGAATTAAGCCCGATTTCGCGCGCGGCCTTGACCGCTGCCATTGATCAGGCCCGCAACGACCCGGCCCTGATTGCTGAGGTTGTGGCGAGGATTGCGAGCGCTCTGGCGCAATAAGTGGCTGTAAAAGTTAAAGAAAAGGCGCGATATATATCGCGCCTTTTCTTGTTTTCGGGGTTGATTTGACTTCAGAGATCGAAGCGATCCGCCTCCATCACCTTGGTCCAGGCCGCCACAAAATCAGCCACGAACGCGGCTTTACGATCGTTCTGAGCGTAGACTTCCGCCAGAGCGCGCAGTTGCGAGTTTGACCCAAACACAAGATCAACCCGGCTGGCCGTCCAGCGCGTTGCCCCGGTTTTTCTGTCACGCCCCTCAAATGTGGTTTCATCGGCATCGGTGGCTTTCCACTCGGTCGCCATATCAAGCAAGTTGACAAAGAAATCATTGCTCAGCGCGCCGGGCGAGTCGGTAAACACACCCTGTTGATTGCCGCCAATATTGCTGCCGACCACCCTTAGCCCCCCAACCAATGCCGTCATTTCAGGCGCGGATAGGGTCAACAATTGTGCCTTGTCGATCAGCATTTCTTCGGCGGAAACAGAGAAAGCAGTTTTCTGGTAGTTGCGGAACCCATCGGCCACAGGTTCCAGCACGGCCATCCCGTCTGCATCCGTCTGTTCTTGGCTGGCATCTGCCCGCCCCGGGGTAAACGGAACCTCAACCTCATGCCCGCCAGCCTTGGCTGCGACCTCAACCCCAACATTACCAGCCAGAACGATCAGATCGGCCATCGAGATTTGCTTGCCGCCTTGCGCGGCAGCGTTGAAACCGGATTGGATGCCTTCCAGCACCTCCAGCACTTTTGCAAGTTGTGCAGGCTGGTTTGCCTCCCAATCCTTCATGGGCGACAGGCGGATGCGGGCACCGTTTGCCCCACCGCGTTTGTCAGAGCCGCGGAACGTGCTGGCCGAAGCCCATGCCGTTTGCACCAATTCAGATACACTAAGACCAGACGCCACGATCTCTGCCTTGAGTGCATCAATGTCATTTGCGTCGACCAATGGGTGATCAACTGCTGGAATCGGGTCTTGCCAGATAAGGTCTTCGCTTGGCACTTCCGGGCCCAGATAGAGCGATTTCGGGCCCATATCGCGATGGGTCAGTTTGAACCAAGCCCGCGCAAAGGCAGCCTTGAAGGCTTCGGGGTTTTCATGAAAACGCTTGGAAATCGGGCCGTAAATCGGATCCATCCGCATTGCCATATCTGCGGTCGTCATCATGATGGGCGCCTTGGTGTCCGAGCCGTCGACTTCTGGTGCATGATCTTCGTCCTTTAGACCGACCGCGTGCCAAATCTGGGCGCCCGCCGGACTTTTGGTCAGTTCCCAATCATAGCCAAACAGAACATCGAAATAGCCGTTATCCCATTTGATCGGGTTGGGGGTCCAAGCGCCTTCGATACCAGACCCGATGGCGTCTTTGCCCTTGCCGCTGCCATGGGTGCTGGTCCAACCCAGGCCCTGCTCGGCCATGGTCGCGGCCTCCGGCTCCGGGCCAACAAGCGCTGCGTCTCCGGCCCCGTGGGCCTTGCCAAACGTGTGCCCGCCCGCCGTAAGGGCTACGGTTTCCTCGTCATCCATTCCCATGCGGGCAAAGGTTTCGCGAATGTCACGGCCCGACGCAACCGGGTCTGGATTTCCGTTTGGCCCTTCGGGGTTCACGTAGATCAGGCCCATCTGAACGGCCGCCAAAGGATCAGCAAGATCGCGGTCGCCGGAATAGCGGTTATCGGCCAGCCATTCATCCTCGGATCCCCAATAGATGTCCTGTTCTGGTTCATAGACATCTGCGCGGCCACCGGCGAAGCCAAAGGTCTCTCCACCCATCGATTCAATGGCGCAATTTCCTGCAAGGATCATGAGATCGGCCCAAGACAGCTTGTCGCCGTATTTTTGTTTGATTGGCCACAACAAGCGGCGTGCTTTGTCGAGGTTGACGTTATCTGGCCAGCTATTGAGAGGCGCAAAGCGTTGGGAGCCTGATGTTGCCCCTCCACGCCCGTCGCCAGTGCGGTAGGTCCCTGCGCTGTGCCATGCCATTCGGATGAAAAATGGGCCGTAGTGGCCATAATCCGCCGGCCACCAATCCTGGCTGTCCGTCATCAGTGCATAGAGGTCTTGTTTTACAGCCTCCAGGTCCAGAGCCTTGAAGGCCTCGGCATAGTCAAAATCTGTACCCATTGGATCCGACTTGGCCGAATTTTGGTGCAAAATCCCGATGTTTAATTGGTTGGGCCACCAATCGCGGTTCGATTGCGCACTCAATTTGGTTGCCCCGTGCATCACCGGGCATTTCCCGCCGCTATTTCCGTCCATGATTGTCTCCCACTTTATTGGTGCTCTGCGGCCACGCGAAGCGCTTTGGCCATGATCATGTCATGAGGCTAGCAAAGCGAGGTCATTTGTTTAAGTTGTATTTTCGGATCGAATTGATAAGAAAAAGCTATGACGAACATCACGCTCAAGCAACTTCGCTATTTTGAAGCCTTGGCCGAACATGGCCATTTCGGGCGGGCCGCTGCGGCGTCGTCTATTTCCCAACCTGCATTGTCTGTCCAAATCAAAGAGTTGGAAGAAGAACTGGGCGTGGTGCTGTTTGAACGGGCCGCCCGGAAAGTGCGCCTAACCGTCTTTGGTGAAGAATTCCGACTAAGGGCAAGGCCAATTTTGCGCGGCGTGGATGAGTTGGGCGATCTGGCCCGCGCCTCACAGGATCGATTGGTGGGGCGTCTGAGATTGGGAGTGATTCCCACGATTGCGCCCTACCTTTTACCCGCCGTCATCGGACGGCTGACGAAGACCCATGCTGGAATCGACGTGCACGTGCGTGAAACACTCACGCCCACGCTGATAGAAAAATTACTGGAGGGTCGGTTGGATGCGGCGATTGTGGCCTTACCCATTTCGGAGCCAAGTCTGACAGAAGTTTCTCTTTTTGAAGAGAAATTTGTTCTGGTGCGCCCAAAGGGCGACGCCGAGAAACCCGTGCCCGACAAAGAAGCATTGCGGGAAATGCGTTTGCTGTTGTTGGAGGAAGGGCATTGTTTTCGGGATCAGGCCCTGTCGTTTTGCAATATCCCCTCTGCACTGACACGCGACGGGTTAGACGCAAATTCTTTGTCGACCCTGGTTCAAATGGTGGGGGCGGGTATCGGAGTGACCTTGGCGCCCGAAATGGCGGTGTCAGTTGAAACAAAGTCCGCGCCTGTCACAATCGGCAGGTTTCCCGCGCCAGAGCCCACGCGAACAATTGGCATGGTGTGGAGAAAGACAAGTCCTTTGACTCAGCAGCTACAGAGCATCGCTGAGGTTGTCGGATCCGCTTGTCAGGCCCAGGCGAAACAATGACAGAGACGAGCGCGCATGACTGCGGCAAGTATTCCACTGATCTCTATAGATTTTGGGGAAGTGGTAGCCCGTAGGGGAATCACACAGGACTATATGTAGAACATCCGAAAAATCATACCCAATAAAATAAGGGTTTTCTGAAAATCCATTTTCCCCACATACTACATGTGGTTGTGGAACAGATTGTGGACTGTAGTTCGCGTTCCCTCTATATCGACTTTGGAACGGTAAGCAGGAAATTGACCATGACTGTGTTGAAAGCGAGCGATCTGGCGGCGCTTGAAAAGGGAAAGCATCACGACGGCGGGGGGCTGTATTTCGTTAAGAAGGTGCGTGGCGCCAGTTGGGTCTATCGCTATACGCTAGACGGCAGAGCGCGAGAGATGGGCCTAGGAGCCTACCCCGAAATAACATTGAAGGCGGCGCGTGATTTGGCAACGAAATGCCGGTCTCAGCGGGCGCGGGGCGTTGATCCGATTTCAGACCGCGAAGAAATCCGGCGGCGCGGGCAATCGTTCGAAGAGGCCGCGCGTGAATATTGGCAGGTGCATTGCCAGCATTATGCCAAACCGCAAAACTGGATACGCGGAATGGAGATAAACGTCTTCCCCCATATCGGCAGGAAGCCTGTCGCCAAGATCACACCCGGCGAATTGGCGAAGTTTCTTCGACCGATCTGGTCACAGGAGAAGACGCGTAAACTGATCCAGTGGATACGTGCCGTATTTCATTTCGTTTCGGTTGATGATCCGCGCGTAGATCGCGATGTCATGGAACGCGTCCGCAATATTCTGGGGCCTCAGAACGTCGAATATACGAACCTTGCCGCAATACCGTGGAAGGACATTCCTGATCTGTGGGCGGCGCTGCCTAACACGGTTGTAGGCTTGTCGATGAAGATGATCATTTTGACGGGGCAGCGTGTTAATCCAGTGATCCAAGCCGATTGGGATGAATTCGATTTTAAGGACAGGGTGTGGACCATCCCCGCTGGTCGGGTGAAGAAATGGAAGCATACCTTCCGGGTCCCGCTAACGCGGGCCAGTATCGAAACACTACGCGAGGCACATCGCAAGTTCGGCGGCGAGGGTCTTGTCTTTCCTTCCCCATCATCCAAATCAGGGACGCTGTCGAACAACGCACATCGTTTGTGGTTGCACAAGCATAACTGGAAGGATGAGACCGGAGCACTGGCAACGGCGCATGGTTTACGTAGTGCGTTAAGAACATGGATGGATGACCAGCGACCACCGATTGAGTGGCGGCTTGCGGAGCATATTGTCCAACATATGGGCAGTTTGGGTAGCCAGACGGAGCAAGCTTACCTCAGGTCAGATCATCTAGAAGCTAGGCGCGATGTAATGGAAAGATGGGAAGATTTTGTGTTAAGTGCTGCGCGCCGTCAGGCGCAAAAAGAGCGCGAAAAATATCGGCTGAAAGAAGAGTTGGCGTCGATCACCGATGACGGAAGGACGTTGCATGAAACGTTAGCGTCGATGCGAGGTGAGAAGGCGGATTGGGAAGAGTCGGATACCGTGTCCGATGTTGATATCGCGAAGTGGGGGCGGAGGGGCTAAAGAGTAGCTTTGCCTCCGCTCAATTTTCGCGTTCCAATCGAAACGAAGTGTAGCAGACATTCTCTGTAGTGCTTCAAGGGCTGTTTCGTTCCGCGTTGCTCTCCTGAGTAGACCGCCACGGTATGATTGAAGCGGCCAAAAGCGGCCATCCGTTTTATAAGCCGCGAATGATGAGTTAGAGCCCATTTGGCTGAAGCTTCATAACACATGAGTGGCAGCCAAGAGCGATAACCGGAATTTGCAATTTTCTGTGCGGAAGTTTTTGATTCCTTGAATGCGGTCTTCGCAGTCTCGATGCCTGTCAGGCAAAAAGTGACCGAAAATCAGAAGGTTGACCTGCCAAAGCACGCCGATTTCGGTTGCAAAAGTTTGTAGACTATTCATCGCGCCGAAAGGCTGTAGAAGACTTTTCCCTTCCGCTTGCCCTTGGACACGACACCAGTCCTTTCAAGGTGCTCAACACGTTTTTTGATTGGGATACCCAGTACCGAAAGACCGTACTCTTGGCCAAATGATTTTATGTCATCTATGAACATGCCTCCCCTAAGTCGTTCTTGGAGTTCGTCCCGAACTTCTTGGGTCCGGAGAAGGAACGAGTTGTTGATCCCTGTATCGGCAGTTTGGAACCCATCGGGAAGTTTGCCGTAGGCGGTCACAAAATCGGAGATTTCGTCCTCTTTCGCTTCGAGGAACGAGTATATGAGGCAATTTGTGATTAGCCTGTTCCAATAATAGTCGGTCAGGATATCTTCATAGAAAATAATCTTATCTTCTTCCTTAAGTATATCATCGACGGAAGCAGCTTCCTTCCATACGCGTTCGCTTTTCTCGATGCGCAGGCCCTTTGTTGTTGCCAATTCTTGGAGCAGTGATTGGGCCTTTTTAAAGTCGTCAATTCTTGGCACAATGTCGTTCGTCAAAATCCGAATTGGATTGCCGCCTATTGTTTCGGGGGCGGACACATACTTCTCAAATATCGCTTGGAGTTTCTTCGCTTCTGTGCTTTCGCGGAACTTCCATACAATTGACCTTGAGCGGTTGTCGTCGTCGTCCGAACCGAATCCAACCGTCTGGATGTTCAATGTGACTTCTGGTTTATCCGCACCATACATGGTGTCGTCAAAGCCCTTACGAGCCAATTGCTCCAACTTTTCAGGAAGCTCACCATCGAAGTCAGCGTTTTCTAGCTGATCCGCGAGCGCGCGGTAGATTCCAGCAGCAAAATCATGTGCAAAGTTGCCTTTTGAACAAAGTTCACTAACGTGCCGCGACAACATTTCACCGATGTCTCGAAAATAGAGATTACTGTTATCCAGAGTAATTTGAACCGTAACGGTTTGATTGTTCATTTGCCGTCACCCGTTTTGCTGAATTCGGTCTCAACATTGAACTTTTTGTTATGCTTTGCAAGGCTTTGCGGACGAAAATGGATCTTACATCATGCTTCAGTTCTTCGTTCGAAAACGGGCAGGGTCGAATGTGTTCGACGGGCCATTCCGCCTTTTGATCGGTTCCGAGTTGGCATGAAGCGAGAAATGGGTCGCAAAAATCTCTTTGCGACTCAACCAAACCGAGCAGTGATGGCAGCTCGGGCGGCACTTAATTTCCGCTTGAGGGGCTTCGTTGTTCACTGGAAACACCGTGACCAACAACAGCTTTGTCCCGCATCTCTGACGGACCCCAAAACGCTGCCGGGTGACTGGTGCCAGCCCTAGGCGGACATGAGTTTTCTGCGCGTCCGGCGGACAGTGGCCATTAGCTGCTTTCTGCTCCAATGTCCGCGAAGCGCAGAAAGCGGACTTTGCAAAGTTAGAGGAACGACCCAGAGCTGCAGTTGGTGAGCGATCCTGCGCTATTGCGCAGATTTCAGAAAGCAGACGTCGAACTATGAAATCCCAATTGGATTTCCAAGCGGATCCAGCTTACCGTCAGATCACGATCGACCGACTTTGAAGGCAGCGGAGAACACTATGTTTGGGTATCGAGCCAACTTCACATTAGATCTCAACACAGCTTGGCCGAAGTTCATTGTTCAAGGCGAGCCTAGAGCCACCAAGAGCCGATACGGTCAAATATCTCGAGTTACTGTGCCTATTACTCACAGCGAGTTGGGGCTTTTTAAGGTGATAAGCGGCAACGACACTTACACGCTTCAGGAAAAACTGAACCAACTACTCGTTGCTTGGGACAAAAAATATCAGGCTCACTTGGACAAGTTGTCAGCTGAAGTCGGAAAGCAGTCGGCAGAGGCATTGATCGAAGAAGCTCAAGCCCAAATCCATGAACTTTCTCAGATTTTGAACGATACGCTTGATTACGATGACGCTGTTGACTGGAATGGCCTGAAAAGTAGGCCGGGCTTTCAGAAGTCCGCTTTTGAAAAACCAAGACCGGCCAAGCCAAACTTGCCAAACGAGCCAGTTCTCGAACTTCCGACTTTTGTGCCTGATGTATTTGACTACCCTGGTCACGTAGCCCCTGAAGTACCCTTTCTCATGCGAGCAATCGGGCGTAAGAGGGCGATCCTTGAAAATGCTCAAAGCGAATGGCTTCATTCTAAGAAAGCCGCTGAAACCAAACACCGTCAGGTGCAGCAAAAGAAAGAAGCAGCGCACAATGCCACAGTTACCAAGTTAGAAGAAGATCACGAAAGTGCTCGTCTTCAACATCAAAAGGAATGTGAAAGAATAAGGGCCGCATACGCCAGAAGAGAGGAAAATTGGGTAAAGGAAAGAGAAGAATGGGAGGCCGAAGAATCTCGATTGGAACAAGGCGAAATCGACCGCGTTCAAACGCACAACTTGAGCATCGATAGGCTCAAAGAACAGTGGCAAAGCGGTTTCCCCGAAGCTGTGGTCGAACATGCTTGTTTGGTGCTCGATAACTCGACGTACCCCGGTTGGTTTCAAGGTAGCTACCGCTTTTCTTTTGACCACGCCAATAGACTTGCCCAAGTTGAGTTTCTGCTGCCGACCCCCGAAATCGTTGACATACCTAAGAGTGCCCGCTTTGTGGCTTCCACCGGCGAAATTAAGACGACAAGCCTGTCAAAAACCGATCAAAAAAATCTCTATGACAGTCTCTGCTATCAAGTTGCATTGCGGACGGTACATGAGTTGTTCGAGGCGGATACGGTCGAGAATTTCGACGCAATTCTGTTCAATGGCGTCGTAGACCAAATCAATCCAGCCACCGGACTTGAGGAACGGCCAACGATTATGTCTGGCATGTTCGAACGATCTAAGTTCATGGAAGTCAATCTAGAAAGAGTCGATCCAAAGGCTTGCTTCAAGAGCTTCAAGGGCGTTTCGGCGGCATCACTCATTGGCCTAGCTCCAATTGCCCCAATTATGGAGGTCGCAAGAGACGACGAACGCTTCATCGAGGATCGGCCGATAGCCGGATCTATTTCGCCTGAGCTGAATTTGGCGGCGATGGATTGGGAGGATTTCGAACACTTGGTACGCGAAGTTTTTGGCAAGGAATTTGAAGCTCGCGGTGGAGAAGTTAAGGTTACTCAATCAAGTTCCGATGGTGGTGTTGATGCCGTGGCATTCGATCCCGATCCGATCAGTGGGGGTAAAATTGTAATCCAAGCAAAGCGGTACACTCGCACCGTCGGTGTAGCCGCCGTCCGTGACCTCTACGGTACCGTGATGAACGAAGGGGCGAGCAAAGGTCTGCTTGTTACTACCGCAGACTATGGCCCAGACGCCTACAAGTTTGCCGCTGATAAGCCGCTTACTTTACTAAACGGGTCGAACCTCTTGTTCATGCTCGAGAGACACGGGATCAACGCTATGATTGATATTCCAGCCGCCCGTAAAGAATTAGGCTTGGGAACCCCGAGCGGAGATAGAGTTTGAAGCGGATTAAGGCGTCGTTCAAGCTCCCCGAAACGAAGTCCGCTTTCACGCATGTTGTCTGGCAACTTACAGCGAAGCGGCGAATCCACACTTTCCGCCCTGGGCTCAGGGCGACCATGTCCGCTTCGGGTTGGCACAAGTCGTCCAGCGGCGTTACGGTGAGCGGTGACGTTGCCCCCTGAAACCGGGCCACGAGGGTGTTAGTGATCCGTCCAAACAAAGGATGGACTATGAAACGCAGATTTTCAGACGAACAGATCATTGGGATGTTCAAGGAGTACGAGGCCGGGGCCAAGGCGCAGGACGTGTGCCGGAAGTACGGGATCAGCGACGCGACCTTCTACAAGTACAAAGCCAAATTCGGCGGAATGAACGTGTCGGATGCCAAGAAGCTCAGGGTTCTTGAGGACGAGAACAACCGGCTGAAACGGATGCTGGCGGAGGCGATGCTCGACAACGCGGCGCTGAAGGATCTGGCGACAAAAAACTACTGACGCCTGACGTGAAGCGGCGGGCGGTGCGGGACGTGATGGACCGGCACAGCCTCAGCGAGCGTCGGGCGTGTCAGTTGGCGAACCTGCACCGATCTGTCTTCCAATACGAGAAGGAGGACGGCGGCGATGAGGCTCTGCGCAGGCGGCTGCGCGAGCTGGCCAATGAGCGCCGCCGGTTTGGGTATCGGCGGCTTCATATCCTGCTGCAGCGGGAAGGTGTCGAGGTGAACCACAAGAAGCTGTTCCGGCTCTACCGGGAAGAACGGTTAATGGTCCGTAAACGGGGCGGTCGCAAGCGTGCTCTGGGCACGAGGAGGCCAATCCTGGTGCCCGACAGGGCGAACCAGCGCTGGTCATTGGACTTCGTGTCTGACGCTCTGTCAGACGGCCAGCGGTTCCGCGTTCTGTGCATCGTGGATGACTGCACCCGCGAAGCCCTGGCCACGGTTGTGGACCGTTCCATGTCCGGCCGACGCATGACCCGTGAACTGGATGCGCTGATCCGGAGGCGCGGTCAACCTGACCTGATTGTCAGCGACAAGGGCACGGAAATGACATCGCATGCTGTGCTTCGATGGTGCCAGGACACCGGCGCTGGCTGGCACTACATCGCGCCTGGGAAACCGATGCAGAACGCTTTCGTCGAGTCATTCAACGGCAGGCTCCGCGACGAGTGCCTGAATGAAAACCTGTTTGGCAATCTCGCCGAGGCACGCCGGATCATCGAAACATGGAGGATCGACTACAACATCAACAGACCACACACATCGCTGAACGGGCAGACACCGACCGAGTTCGCCCAAAGGCTAAGTTCCAACCGACCGGCTTCGCTTGAGCTCCGCATTGGCTCCGCTCAGCCGGTCTTGACCGCAACCTAATCACAAGAAAGAAACAGGAACGGATTCTACAACCAAACGGCCCGGATCAGGGGGCAACGTCACGAGCTTTGCAAATTCACATGGACGGCCCAAACCGATTATTGAACAAAAAGTAGAATGTTAACGTATGCAACTCTGAACCCGTCACTTGGCACAGCCGCAGATTATCTGCATCCCTATTCCCGAAGGCCTTCAATTGTACGCAAAATTGAGGTTGATCGCGCAAAAAATGAAAGGCCTGCATGCCCTCCGTCTGCGCGATCTTGCGCAGATCGATAATGGCCGCAAATCAATCCAACCACTTTTGGTGGCCTGTGCTCGTCCTTGGGATGCCAAGAACCATCAGCCCAGCCCTTTTGAAGAGATATGATTGGGCCACCTGAAAATCCAGATTGAGCATAGCTGTCAATCAATCCGTAGTTTCTACCGAGTTCATTTTCGACATCAATTCCATGAATTGGCGGGTAGGCAAATACGCCCTGTCGGAGCAACGGATAGTGAAACTCCGAACCGTTATAGCGGTTAACCGGTGAGTTATCAGGAAAACCTACAAAAACAACGGGCTCGCCTGCATACCTCGACGAAAGATCATCTTCTGTAGCGAGAAAATTCAGGGGGAATGAGCAAGGCCTTCTTGTGTTGCCATCTGTAATAATTGGAAGTGCGGTTTCTCGAATTTTGATAACAGCCACATCGACATCGTTGCATTCGTAAACTAAATCAGGATCTGTAACAGTCAATCTCTCGTATCCGAATTTTGCTTTCGGAGTTCCTGGGTTGATTGCACATTGAAAAGAGATGCCCATTTCCACAAGCTTTGACTGCTTTGTAGCAGCCCTTGGGCCGTACCTCGAGTCAACTACATGCCGTGCGGTCACTAAGAAGTAGTTCTGCTCGTCATAAACGAAGAAACCAGTGCCCTTTCCAGTGCGATTATCGTCAAAATTCACAGTCAGTCTGGCAACCGTGAGATACCAGAATTCTTGTGGCGGCAGAAAAAACATGAACAGACCTCAGCTCAAAGGAATACATAGCAGATTGTCAGTTCCATTCAGCCACCGCAATATCCGCTTTGGACTGTCAGAAGTCATCGGGGACACCCCTAAGGGCCATTCACGGCTAAAAATCGTGCGCTGCACCGCGCACAAACGTCTGCTAATTAGAGTGATGCCAAAAAACGTAACAAAATCAAGACGATTTCGCCGAGAGATTGTGACACAGCATTTAGGGTAGGCTTAGGCGCGAGGTGCCACGAACATCCGTGATAAAAATTGAGAATACGTGATGAACTTAGTCTTCTATCTATCCTAACCTCACTCTTGCCCCCGAAAGCCAATCTCTTGCGAGAGTGCTTGTATTGCAATTTATGCGTGTGATAAATAGCGTTTTTTAGCTGATGTAGATGGGTAAAGATGGACCTTCAGAATTTCGTATCTCAGTCTCTAACAGAGATTATTCGTGGTATACACAAGGCAAAGGTAGATAACTATCAACTAAGCTCCATTATCCCCGGAAAAGTTGGAGGGGAGGAACAACATATTGAGACAAAGGTCGTTTTTGATATAGCTGTCACGACGACAAAGGAGGATACCAAAGGTGCTTCAAACGAGCTTGATGCAGGTGGTAAGATTAAAGTTCTCGGCGTTGATGTAGGACTATCAAACAAGCTTGGACTCAACTGGGGAAGCGCAAAGTCTAACACTCGGGTGTCCCGTATTGCGTTTGAAGTTCCAATACTGCTTAACAAGCATCATCGTGCCGACAAAAGCATGCCTGCGGAGCGCGATTTTGTTTTACGAAAGCTAAACATTAATGGCAATGAATAGGGGTTCTTTGCTTTGCTGTCCGAAAGCCGACTTTGGCACAACCGCGGCGAATGAGCAGTTGGTCTCGCAGATTGCTCATTCATCAGGCCGGAAATGCTGCGCTATGCAAGAATGGCGGCTTTCAGGAAGCTGACAAGTGAATTGTGGAGATGGCCGAATGTTGGCATTGGGCCGTGTGCTGCACTTTGCAAAGTCCGCTTTCTGCGCTTCTCAGACATTGGTGTCTCCAAAAGTACTGAGGTTGGTTTCGATTGTTTCGGCCTTGAGCAGTCTAAATCGGTGGCGACCCGGGCAACGTGTGCCCGGATTCATTGGCGTATTCAGCGGTGGAGCAATTCGTTCAATTCTTTCAAAAGCGCTTTCATTTCCGCTTTTGTCTCCCGCGTCAAAACGCATTCTGCCAGTTCTTTCAGCGCAGCGGATTTGCGAATGATTCCAATATGGTTAGACATGATCGTTAATTCCTCTTTCCTTGGGTCGTGAGGCGATTCATATCCATCCAAGCGCGAGAGTCTACGATAGTGATTCTGACTGTGTCATGGAGAATGACATCGCGAAAAAAACATGGTCAAAAACGACTAAAAAATTGGAATTATTAGGGGGGTATTTCAGTCAATAAACATTGACGATTCTGTTCCATTTTCTCGCAGCTACTGCGGCGCTGCGAAAGGGGTGGGGTGGTCCCCCTGTGGGTCCCTTGAAGTGTTGCAGTAATGTCACACCCCCTGCTAACGCAGGCCAGCGTCTACTCCTCCTCTCGCAACAACCGATAAACCGACGAGCGAGCTATCCCAAGCTGCTTGGCGATAGCGGTAGGTGTCACACCTTGCGCCTTTAGGTCTGCGATCTGTGCGACGTCTATGGTCGCGGGTCTACCCTTAAATACATATGCGTCAGTGCCTTTCAGCTTCTTAGCAGCTTCTATGCCTTCGCGCTGACGATCTTTGCGAATTTCCGTTTCAAACTCGGCGATTGCGCCGAGCATTGTGAAGAAAAAGCGTCCGGCGGGCGTGGAGGTGTCGATGTCCTGTTCTAACACTTTCAGGCCGACGCCTTTTTCTTGAAGCGTATGTGCAATGTTATGAAGGTCGCGCGACGACCTTGCTATCCGGTCTAAACGCGTTACGGCGACAGTATCGCCACGGCGAATGCCACGGCTAAGCATGTCTTCCAGCGCTTCACGTCCTGCGCGCTTAGTGCCTGACACCTTTTCGGCGTAGAGATGTTCTGAGGCGACGCCTGCGCGCGTTAGCGCGTCGATCTGTACATCCAGCTTCTGACCTGCGCTGGACACACGTGCATATCCGATCATCTCGCCCATCCTAGTGCCTTTCTGTCCTATTTGACTGTCCGACAATAGAATAGTGTCCGGTAAATGATTCGAAAAGGCTAAAAGGACATTTTTTTTGTGATTTCGGGTGTCCTGATTGAGTACACTCAAATGAGACGGTGTTGGGCGCGTTAGCGCCCTTTTGGTATTACCGCCACATGCCACCACCACCGCGATTATTCAGGACACCGCCGTAGTTTGCAGCTTCCACGATTTTTAGGTCCATGCGGGCATCTAGCTCTTCTCGCAGTTTCTCGGCGATCAAGTTGGCCTGCTCTTCGCTGGTCTCATCATCGCCGCCGCCTTCGACTGTGATATTGATCTGAGTGTTGTCTTGATATTCAACACGGCGCGATGACGTGTTGTTGGTAACTGGCGATGACGGATCGGCGATAGCTGGGTTCTGTTTAGGCATCTCAATAGGCACCTTCCTGCCTCGGGACAGGGGGATGACCGCCTCATCTGGATGTAGGATGGCGGGCATTCCGCCGGATGTGTTGGCTGTTCCTTCCGCGTAATGTGGAGCGTTTGCAAAAGCACTGATCGGAATAATCGACGATTTGACAGGGCTATTTGAATATCCGCCTTCCTCGAAGAAGCCGCTGGCGATGCCTAGTAGTGAGAGAAGACCACCGCCACCGCCACCAGCCGAAGCCGCGCGGACTTTGGACGCGTGTTCGGTTCCGCCGGTTTGGATAGCCGTATGAACATTACGAGCGTGGATAGCGCCACCAACGGTAGTCGATTGTTGGACGCGCGAGGCGTGAAGGCTGCCAGCTTGTCGTATGCTGGCGCTGCCTTGCGTATGCGCATTGTGTACCTGTGATCCTGCAACACGACCGGCTTGGTTCATGGCGTTTGCCATTGCCTGTGCTGCCTGATTGCCCGCCGCGACCATGCTACGATGGATAGTTGCTCCTGCTGCCTGTGATCCGGTTCCCAGCCCCTGATTTTCGTTGCCTGCGAACAGAGCACCGAGTCCACCACCCTCGCCGCGATTGAAGGCGTTAAGGAGCCAATTGACCGTCTGATCTGCCATCATTTCGGCGATGCTGCCAAGGATACCATCGACCATTGCTTGTGCGTCAAACTCGCCAGATTTGAAGAATTCCGCAAACGCATCTCGCAACGATTTGACCGCGCCCATTTCGATCTGCTGTCCTGCCTCAATCCAAGATGGAACGGAATCCATCCATTCGCGGACCGGGTCTTGAGCTAGCGTCGTCAGTTGTTCGTTCAACAATGCCGCCGCGTCAATCTGGCGAAGGATGGCCATTGTCTGTTGATCCACGGCACCGCCGCCTTGGATCATTGCTTCTGCCAACAGGTCCGCCGCTTCAGAGGTGGCAACGACGCCTGAGGCGAGAAGGTCTATTGATACAGCTTGCGCCTGCAACTGTTGTAGGCGGTTGTTCAAATCTTCGAGGCGCTGGGCTGCAATATCTGCTGCTCCGCTTCCACCACCCCCACTTGAATCGGGACTATTGGCGTCTGTGATCGCCGTTCTTAATGCTTCCTGTTGCGCCAGAAGGCCCTGCATCTGGTCGATCTCCATCGACAGGTTGGCGATCTGATCGACGTTAACGTTACCAGTACCAGAAGCAGCTTGTTCGACCAGTTGTTGCAACTGAAACTGCCGTTCCGCGACCATCGAATGAACGCCTGTGTCCAATTGAATCTGTAAGACAGCATTCTGGTTGGCGATAGTTTCGAGTTGTGCGTTGACGCCTGCCTGCATCATGCCGATTGCGGCGGGAACGCTGGACAAGTTGGCCAGCATCTGCGCGGACAGACTAGCGCCTGTTGCCAATGCTTGATTAAGCATATCCGCTGCCGTGGTGGCAGTTTCGGCGGCAGACGCGGCCCCGCCAATACCGTCTTCCACATCGTCTGCCGCTTCGCGCGCGAGCATTAGATTGTCGGCGATCTGTGTCAGGTTATTGAGGAACGTTACTTGTTCATCATTCATATTTTCCAGACCGCCGGTCAGGCGTAGGATTTCTGTTCGCATGACGACCGTTGCTGCCAGCATGGCGTCGAATGTTCTGGCGTCGCGGATATCTGTTAAGCGACGTTGAAGGATATTCGCTTGCCCGATATTCACATCGAACATTGATTGCAAAGTACCAGTAGCTGTGGATCTCCAACTATTCATGTCGTTCATGAGCGCTTCGACCGTAGCACGGGCTTCGGTTAGCGCTGTTCTGCGCTCGATCTCGGTCAAGAGATTCAAGTGTGTTCTCAGATCGTCGTTGAGGAATCCGTACTGTTCGCGGATCGAAGAAATGGACGTATTTGATCGAGACTGTAGGTTATTTGTGGCGGTGACAGCATCGCCGATTGCTTCTTCGAAGGACCGTGTTTCACGTCCAGCTTGCAGCGCAGAAATGCCCCACTGGCCAAGGGCGGCAACGCCTGCGACCACACCGATGGTCAGAAGTGAAAGCGGGCTTACAACGGACATGAGCGCCGATTTCATACCTGCCGCTACGCCTTTGACGCCCCCACCCATTTGTGTGAAGACCTGATTCAGTTGTGTGCCTTGCTGCAAAGCGAGGATGAACGGCGATTGGCCACTCGCCATCATGACGCCGATGTCGTTGAACTGCGCCGCGATATTGGCTGTATGGAATCCTGAGGTCTGTGTGGCCTGTCCAAACGCATTCATCTGCTGGCCTGCATTCGCCAGTTGTTGTGCGGCTGTGGCGCGAGCATTTGCCGCCTGCGCGCTTGTAATTACGCCTTCGCGCTCAGCCATGCTGATCTCAGATAAGGCCCTCTCGTATTGCTTGGATGCGGTGTAGAGCGGGTTGTATTTGCCGCGAAGTGCTTCCAGTTGACGGGCATGTGCCGATGCCGATGCTGCCGCCGTGGCTTCTGCTTTTTGTTGTGACTCGAGCGCTGCTGTTTGCTGTTTGATTGCATGTGCAGCGTTCGCGTATTGGTCGCGCGCAGATCGTACGTCCAACGGCGAATTTGCTTTCACCATGCTCGCGGTCAGTTTGTTGTAAGCTGCATCGAGTCTGTCGATGCTAGATGTATCGCCAACCTTATCTAGCCGCTTGGTCAGGCGTCCGACGTCGTTTTGGGCGACACGCATACCGCTAGAAATCGACAAGGCGAGGCGTCGCTGGGCAGCTTCTGCAGTCGAGGCAGATCGTTCCACTTTCTGTGTCTCTGCGGACGCTTGGCGAAGGCCGGAAACGTCGACCTTTGGGTTGAGGCTCTTTAGCTTGGTGAAAACGCCTGCCGCATCGCGATCAAGTGAGGTTACCGCCGCTGAAATGGCCCGGATGGCAGCGGTAAATTCGCGACTGCCACGCTTGGCGGCAGAGGCATCAATTTTTAGGCGTAGTTCGTGATCGGACATGTAGTTTCTCGCTAGCTTGCGTCGGTCGGGACGGCGCTATTTCTTATTTTTGAAGGGCATTATGCCGCGCGTTTTGCTCGGGCCTTCTCGCAGGCGCGCTTCTCTTCCATTTTCCGGAAGTGAGTATTGATCCGGCTGAACAGTGGCTTGTTGCAGAGGTACAGCCGATAGGCGGTAGGGTACTCTTCGCGGAACTGCTTGTACGACTCGCAAGTGATCGCCGCGTTAGTGATCGTCTTTTTGGTCCAAAGCGCTCTTCTGTTTTTCAGGCCAGATTTGCGAATGATTTCGTCAAGGAAACCGTGGCGGCGGGCATGATCATAGGCCCCGCGACATTCGCGGTTGAATTCGGTCAGACTGTTACAGTTTTTCGCGGCGTCCAGAACGGTCGAATACGTCCAATACCCTCGTAATTGTTCAGCCATTTCAATCTCTTTTAGGTTTAATTGCCGATGTTAGTTAACGTCGACAATTATATCAGAATAACTGACAAAAGAGAATTATTGGTGAAGAGCGGGTCATGCCTCATTCGAGCGGATGCCACGAGAATATAGTTTAGTGATTAAACTAAATTGTAGATGGCACCCCACATGCTGTAGTTGAGTGCGAAGATTGCACTACATGTAGTGATGGGTCCGGTAAGTGGCTCGGATTCTACAATAAATAGGAGTGGCGAGATCGAAAAACTCACCCATATTTCGAGGATTCTGGAAGCATTTGGGCCATTTTCTGATCAATTGGTAAAAAATTGGTCAGAGTTTTTCTGTTTTTCTCGGTGGGGGCTGTGCTGGCCTTCCAAATCCTAATTCTGATAAAAATAGTCGGAAAATATTTATGATGCTTGTCCGAGGTGCTTAGCTTCGATGCCATCCCACCCACCAGACGGCAGTGTCGGGTTAGGCGATCCAGACACAATGCTTTCAGATGTGATACCAGCGGAGATTATCACGGAACCAGCAAACACCTCGCCAAAGAGGAGCGGGACAGCTTGGCCTTGCTCCATGCGGTTGCCGGTCACATCCATTAGCGACGACTCTTCTTGTTGGGTTTCTTCGTTGTCGGGGGTCAGCATCGACGAGATGCCCTGTAGCGCCATAACCGCGCCGAATGTGGCAAACTGACTTGTGCTTATACCTGTCGCGCCCGCGATGCCCTGCAAGGCCGTGCCGCCTGAGAAAAACGCGGCGGATACAAGAACAATGCCTAAGATCACTTTTCCAAGGCCACGTTTTTTCGCACCAGCCGCAACAGGCGTAATACGCAGACCATCGGCGCTGCCGAAGGATAGGTTGATTGCTTCCTCGCCGATGGCATTAGGCCGCTTGCCGTTTTTTGTCCGATATACGCGATATTGTCCCTTCTTAAGTTCTTCTTCGAACTCTGGGAGTTGGTAGCAAAGCGCGCGGATCGCTTCCGCTGGGCTATGAACGTCAAGGCGATACTCAGATTCAAATTTGTTGGCGAGACGACCGGACAGGCGGATAGTTTTCATACTCATAAATGACTCGTTTTTGTGTGGAGAGTGGGCGCAGTTGTGCGCTGAGAAGAGTGTAGCATGTTCCGCCCAAAATTCCGCAGAGAGGCCCTGTGGCGGGTCACAGGCGGCGCTGAGAAGGTAGGGGCGAGGGATGCGCAAACCGTGCTCAGGGCGGGTATTCGCGGGGCGGCTCAGGCGGTTTGATGTGAAGACGGAAATAGAGACGCTGAGACATGCCCCGCTACGCGGGCCTGTCTATCTCAATATCTCTTCGAAACAGCTTATCCGTTTGCCATAGCGAAGGTGTGTTTTAGAAAGTGCGCTATCCCGCGTTAGCGGGTGAGATGTGTAGCGAGATGTACAAATATCGTTTTAGGACTTTTTAGGACTAAATCCGCAATTTTAGGACTTTTTTAGGAATTTTGGTTTTTCCGATCAGGTCCTGAAACCCCTTATTTTTAAGGACTTTAGAAAGTTTTTTAGGAATTTTAGGAATTTTAGGAAAGAATATATATACATACCCCTCCCGTATCCCTTACGCTGATTTCCTCCGACTGTCCTAGGGGGAGTGAGTAAGTGACTGACCTAGCCTCCTGAGAAGTCCTAAAATTCCTAAAATTCCTAAAATTGCCGTTTTATTGTTTGTTTTCAGTGGGTTGCATTTTAGGAAAAATCCTAAAAAAGTCCTAAAACTGCAAAATGAAAATCCTAAAATCGCTTTGAGCCGGAAAAAGTCCGGCAAGGCTTGCTATAGTTTTTCCGGCAATATCAATAAAGTTGATATTCGACCAAACACCACCACCGAGACAAAAAGAAAGGCCGCGTTAGCGGCCCTCTCAAAATCTTCGTCACAGCCCGATCACATCACGCTTGATCCGGATATTCGCGACCGCCCGCTCTTTGTGACTGCCATCCAAAATCACTTCGCGCGGTAGATGGCTGTGGAAGTTGTTTTTGCCTTGCAGGTCCACGGCATCAACAGCTTTCAACGCCTTAACAAAGCTTCCCTGTGTCCCCCGGATTTTTAGCTTATCTGGATCGCTCAGCGCTTCTTTGATCAGGACGATATGCGTGGGCGTATGCCACCCGACGATATCGCCATTCCGCTGGTCCGCTGCCTCTTCGGCAGGGATGACTGCATTAGATGTGACGAAGAATGCTTTGAACTGCTCGATCAGATTTGTCTCCTCCGTCGCCTTGCCTGCGCTACCATCTTCAAAAGCGCTGTATGCTGCTCTGACGTCCTCTGTAACGTCGCTGGCCAGTAGACCTGCATCATGGGCTAGCTCGCCTGCTAAGGCCACTACAGCGAACACCTCAGAGGCCCTACGTTTGGCGGCAGGGGCATCCTTACCAGCAATCAGCGATTTCAAATCATCCAAGCGCGCGCGCCATGCTTCGCGATCCAAATTGTCGAGTAGATAACGAACGAACGCCGGACCCGCGTGGCCATAGTTTGCCTTGATACCTTCCATCGCTTTGATCGTGGCGTTATCGACCTGTTTGCCACCGGTCACTTCGACGTCAGGAAAGCGTACGGAGATACCTGCTTTGTAATCTTTTTTTGTCGCCTCAATCGTTTCGCGCAGACCGCGTTCGTTCGTCAGCAGGACGAAAGGCTTGTATTCAAGACTACGCTCTAGCCCTTCGGACCCACGCCCACGCTTTCTGCTTTTACCTGAGCCGGTGGAGAGGCTGAACAGCATGGACATCAATGCG
Source organism: uncultured Nioella sp. (assembly GCA_947495575.1). Classification (GTDB taxonomy): domain Bacteria; phylum Pseudomonadota; class Alphaproteobacteria; order Rhodobacterales; family Rhodobacteraceae; genus CANLZL01. The sequence goes on from CANLZL010000004.1 coordinate 236,802, forward strand.
CTCTGGTCTGCCATTGCGCCGACATCGTCCAACGCTAGGACTGAGCCTGTACCCATGACCGCAAGGTCTTCAACGGCGTTTGACGTGGTATTCATCGGCATGAATAACCCGCGCTTGTCCGCTGGAGTCGTCCAGATCGACGTTGCACACCGCAAGGCAATTGATTTCCCCATGCTTGTCGCGCCTGAGAGATAAATACCGCAGGGAGGTACGTCTAGAAGCTCTAGGAGAGGCCCAGCAAAGCCGCTGGCCAATCCCAGCCCCCAGTAGAAGTTTCCTGCACGCTGTGCCGCTGACGCGGCCTTACACCAGCCCTGCAAAGTCCCTGATTTTTCCGTCTCGGCAACCGTCGCCTTATCGTCCAACCGGACCATGTCTCCCGACTTGCTGATAAGCTCGCCCGTGGGCGTGACGAAGCTCTCGCCTATCTCTACCCAGCCGGGCCTCAGGGCTGTGGAAATGGTCCTCTGAGGCGTGATAGCCTCAAATAGGTCCAAGAGCCGCTCACAATGTTTTTGCGTCCGTCCAGCGACCGCAAAATCGGCGTCGACAAACTGAGCGATGATGCTTTTGTTGTCGTTGAATAGTGCAGCGCGGCTAATGGCTAGTTCGATACGGTTGCCACTGCGATTTGTGAAGCTAACCAAAACACCCGCGCCGCCATCGCCTGTCGTCAACATCGTCTTTCCGACCACATCGAAAAGCTGACAGATTGGAGTGTCGCCTTTGTCGTCGCCGTCCGACTTCAAAAGAATCTGACCGCCTTCGACCTTGTAGCGCTTGGGGAGCCACTTTTTGATAGGCTCAAAATCAGGTTCGTTTTGCGCTGTGGCATCGATTGCATCATCATCCGCTTCCAAAAGGTAGCCGCGATCCACATCGGTGAGTAGGTTCTCCTCGAACCACTCTTGACGCAGCATCTCTGCTAGAAATTCGGTCTTATGCCGTCCTTGGCAGGCGTCATGCTTGCAGAACATGGTCCAGTAGTCGTTCTGACTATCTAGAGCATTGATAGCCATCGTGGCAGTACCACCTTCGGACGAATGTTCGTGTCCGAAAGGACATTCGCAATGCACTTGGCCCTGTGCTTCTCCACCCGTGACGCGAATTTTATCAGGACACTCGTTCTCCAAAAGGTCCGCGAGTAGAAAGCGATCTTTGTGTTCTTTGTGCCAAGACGTGAGATTCAGGCCGGAATCGGTGATCACGTCCACGATTTCCGGCCCGTCATTTCCACCGCCCGCCAAGGTAAAGGCATTCACATCGCGATTGGACGTGTACGTGCTTTTCTTGAGCGGTTTGATATCTGAGAAATTGAGCGGATCGCCTTGGATCAGGACAGAGTCCCAGTCGTCCGATTTTTTGGGGTGGCGCGGCGTATAAAACAGGCGTGACGGATCGGTGCAGGCCGTATCGAAGTGAATTCCGAGAGTATTTTGCGCGAGACCAACGACAGAATCTTCCCAAGCTTTCAACGCCGCTTCATGCGTATCCGCCAGATCGACGATTTTGACAGGCTCTGCCAAGGGGAAAATCAAACGAAACTTATCCAATGGCGGAGTGTTTAGGCGGATCACGACGCCTTCGGCTGTTTGTTCTTTCGGGTCAGCAATGGTGATCGCGTCTATGAACTCAGGTTCATACCGATTTTTATCATGTTCGCGCAGGTAGTTTTTGATCTGGTCAAGCGTCGGATCGGTCGTGATCTGAAGTTTACGCAGAACCTCGTCACGCTTCAGTTTAAGACCACATTGGCCATGCGAAAAAGTGGTGTAGGCGAGGCAGAATAAACCGAGCGCCTCGACCTTTTCGACGGCATCAGCGAATGTCACGCCGGAGTCGATGTCCAACCCCACGGCGGACATTTCAGACATTGCTTTCGCTTTTCGGGACCCCCCGATTGAAGATCCGAGAACCAGACATGCGCCTTCTTTATTTTTGCTCTCTGGATGCCGGGAAAACCCCCACTCTGGCACTTTATTGGTTTTGTCAGCCCCAATGATCCAGTTGGCCCACGGCATGGAAACTTCGGTCCATTTACCGTCTTGAGTATTCCGGCGATCCTTCGCACCATACAGGGCACCGGTCATCATTGTGACCGAGGTGTCGAGAAGCTTTTCATATGCGGATGTAGGCCGTCCAATGACCTCTGCGTCTTGCCAAAATGCGCTGTCTTCTATCACCTGTTCGGCGTCGTTTTGCTGCTCTAAAAGTGTTCGCGATAATGCGTTCATATATGTGACTCTTCCCTCGTTAATAATTGCATAGGCAACAATTGTATGTTACAAACATCTTGAGGCAGGTGGCGTTTCAGCCTGCCTTGACTCAAGACTCGTTAGTGCCCGGCGCTGTGGAGATCAGCGCCGGGTATTTCTTTGGTTACAGCAGCTCAAACGGCGTTTTTGACCACGTGTGCTGATTGCTCCACACGCCATCGCGGTCGTCGACGGGCTTGAAGCCTGTTAGAACAAGGCCGTAAGCCGCAATCAGGCGTTCTTTAGGCACCGGATGGTGGTTCAGATCGACAGTCTGCGGCCCGAATGGCGAAATCTTCCACGTACGTGAAAATGCAAATGCAGCACGCAGAACTGGCATTCTCTGATTGCACATCAATCGCAAAAAACGCAGGAAGACCTCGTCGTGGTTCTCACTTTGTTCATTGTTGTTGTGATAATCACACAATTTGGCGAACAGAACATCACCGCTGGGTATTTTGTCGCGTGTATTTGGTGATGTTAAGTAACATCGCGCTTCAAGCTCTTTGGCCCGCTGGATGAATTGCTCTCTAAAGTCCATTAAAATGGCTCCATTTCTATTTTTGTTGTTGAGGAACTGTTACGCCAGAAAGACCCGCCGCTCACTCGATAGAATCCGACCATGCGCAAGGCAGGCTGAAAGTGCCGCGCGTGGACGCTCTGAAAAGCTTCGGCATGGTCGATAAAGCCGCGCTGATCGCCGACGCGTTTGACGATCTGGGCGGATAGATCACAAATTGGATTTAACCATTCGGGTGGTAGCATCGCGAAGTAATACTTCGTCCAAGCCTCTGTCGTATTGCGGTGACCGTCTTTGTTTTTTGAGGGTGGGTCGGGGCGTGTCAGATATTCTTCATACAGAAAGTTGGTTTCGTCGCTATACCCCGCAGCGAAAAGGTCGAAATTGGCAAATATTTCTGGTGGTTCAAGTTGCATTAAAGGTCACCGGGGGTAATTTTGTTTCGACCGCCATTCGTCCAGAGGTGAGGACGAATGCGCTGATACTTGGCAATGGTGAGGGCATTTTCGACATCGTTAATGCTGTAATCAGCGCCGACAAAATCGGTCGGGTTGATCGCGCCGTCTGCACTTTCAAATGCGTCTGCTAGCTGGAATATTGGCCAGCTATCCAGCGGATCGGCGAAGCTAAAAATATAGGCTTGAGCATGCAAGCTTTTCTCAACGACCGTCGCCGTTTCTTCGTCGTAGTTTTTCAGTCCGTAGGCGCGTAGAAGCGCCAGAAACGCTTCGGATTTTTGGTGAAGTTGCATTGTTGTTTCTCATATTTTTCCTTGAATGCGGCAAATGTCGGGGGACGTCTTAGCGATGCCGCTTGCGCTAAGACGGTCGGGTAGTTTTGGGCAGGGCAGGGGCGTCAGGCGATTAGGCCGTTACATTCGGAGCAACGGGTAGGCTCAGGCGCATCGCCGAATACGCTTTTGATAGCCGCTAACGCGGCCTTCAACGTTTCACCACCACAAAGGTTGCGCTGTCTAGGCGGGCTAATATCTTCCGATTCGGCGTATTCTTTCGTCAGGCGTAACACCGTCGCAGAGAAATTTTCGCTTTCCGTTTTTATGACATTTACGAGCGGTTGTAGTTCCTCATGATTCTTCTCAATCCGACGCTTGAAGCCACAAATAGCGTTATAGCTTTGCACTAATATTGCATGATGCCGCGCCAAGTTCTTTTGCCGTTGTGGCGACAGTTTCGGGCTGGATGTCGGAACCAAGTTGCCTTCACTGTCGCTACAGGTGCAGGCTGTCAAAAAGGCTAGAATCTTTTCATGCGGCGGGCGTTTGGCCTGAGCTTCATCAATGACATTTTCTAGCTGTTCGTTCGCGATCACGAGCTTGCGCGACGTTGTCCGAACCGCTGCACTTTCCTTCGCCATACCGCCTTTGGAAAGCATCTCCGCTAGTTCGGCGAGGAAATTGGTGATTGTGTCCAACGCTGCCACAAAGCTTGAGCGATTAGTACCAAGGTCAATGTTTTCGACGTCAAAATGAGCGAAGAGCGCGTCGGAAGGTTCGTTTGAAGCCTGCGCCGCTTCGTCTGCAAACCGCTCGCCAACTGCGCGCATTCTTCGGCGAAGAAATTCTATGCGCGCCGCGATTTCAGGACGCTTTTTCCAGCGCGTGGCGATTGAGTAGCCAGTCTTAACGCCCGGATTCACTTCTTCATAGATGCGCTTCATATTTCGACCGCCGTGTTTAACAAAGGCAATCGCAAACTTTTCGTGATTGCCGTTGGTTAACGGCAAAGCTGGGTCCAGAATCTCTTTCTTTCGCCGTGTCATCGTACAGATTCTGCCAAATATTCCAGCAAAACATTGCTGCCCACTTGCGCGACGCGAGCAGGCGACATTTCGGCTAATTCGACCTGCATCATTGTAAGAATGTCGCAGAAATGATCTTTGATCTCGCTGCCGTCGTCGGCGGGCTTTTCTTGTTCCTCCCAGAGTGACATTAGGTGCCCCCGCGCCACGAAAGGTCCTCGATTTTTCTGCGAATGTGTTCGTCGACCGAGGCTTGAAGCGTCCCGTTTCGGTCCATGGTCATTTGCTGTGCTGGCGACAAAGATTCGATGTATTTTTCGGCAAGCTCGCGTTTCAGCATGGCGTCGGAATGATTCAAGTTGAGTGACGCTAACTCGTCGTTTCGCACCGCCGTTCGCGCCCTCTCCTGCCACCCGGCAGCGTCGGTCGGCGTGCCACTGTGGACACCGCAAAGTGCAGCGTTGATATCGGCGTCCAAGATGAGGCAGTTGGTGAGATCATCAACGATCAACGGGTCGAGGCGGTTTCCATAAACCATCGCCAATGCCAGCCGAAAATCGCTCTGCAGTTTTTCGAACTTCGCCTTGTGCGCGGCGGGAAGGTGCGTGGTAACGTACCGTGCTCTTTCTTGCCTCGAGCGGGAGTCTTTTCGATTATCCATTTTTGATTTTATCCATATTTGCTTGTGAAATTTTGTGCAGTTTTTCGACCTGTTCATCTGAAAGGGGTTGTTCGCAATGTGTGAACCGGGCGATTACTTCGCCCACGTTCACGAAAATGCGACTCTTGCCGTCCAAGCGCCGCCGGAAAACGGGTAGGCGAAAGAAGCGATAAAAAAGTATGCGGTCAACTTGGCGGCGTGTCTTGCCTGTAACCGCAGCGATATCCATGGAAGTGATCATAATTTCTCTTGCTGTATAATTTGAAAAATGCTATTCCAATTGGTGGGTGATTCTGCCCAGTTTCTGTGATCTGGCTGTGATGGAAACATAACCGATCTGCCACCCGCATGTCAAAAATCCGGGTGAAACGGGTCATTTTCACCGTCGGTTTCACCTCTCCTGCGAATGAAGAATCTTCGAAGTTGCTTACGCGGACCAATTTTGATCCCCGCTTTCAACGATTCACGCGAATCCTCGGCGGTTGCTTCTATGATTCCACGGATCGGATTCCTTGAAAACGCTTCAAACAGCCGATCCACAATTCCGGGACCGAAAAAACGTGTTTGCCGAAGGTCGCCTTGTGGAACAGATTGTGGATCAGTTTTGGATTTCCCCAAAAAAGTCTTTGTTTACAAGGATTTAGGGGAAAAGCTGGTAGCCCGTAGGGGAATCGAACCCCTCTTTCCAGGTTGAAAACCTGGCGTCCTAACCGATAGACGAACGGGCCATGCTTGGCGTGAGGCGGGTTCTAAGAAAAGCGGCGGGGGCGCGCAAGGGGAAAAGTGACGGGCGGCGTAGATTTTTTCAAATGGGCGAAGCGCCTTGAAAACTGACATCTGTGTCAGTTTTTTTTGACACTTGTGTCGAAGCCGGTTCACCTCTGTAAACAAGGCATAAACGCCGCTAGAGCGGCACCGCGTCACCCGTCCGCATCAAATCAGGCATTGCTTACCTCCAACTTTCAATCAGCAGGCGCGGCATCTTCAAGGCGCAGCTGGACCGATTGACGACTCTGCCAATGATTCACTTCTATTCGCCCGGCCAGATGGAACGGGCGACCGTTATGCGATTCCAGCGCTTGGGCCAGCCCATTGGCGCGGGCATTGAAGGCGATGGCGTCAAGCGTTACCGGGCCGCCATCCGAGAAACTCAGTTTCAGGTGGCCGTCGCCCACGGGTTTGGTGAAGCGAATGCTTTGTGCCGGAAAGACAAATCGCGGGGCCGGGGCGGATGCACCGAACGGGCCCGCGGTCTCCAGCTGCTCGATCAAGTCCACTGTGGCGCCGCCGGGCATCAAGACGCCTTCGAGGCGCAGATCGGCAGGGCCAGCGTCACCAGCCCCTTGGCGGGCCAGCAGGTCAGACAGGCGTGCCATGGCAGGGTCCAGTTGATCACGTGTCAGGCTGAGGCCAGCGGCCATTTTATGCCCCCCGCCTTTTTCGATCAGCCCCTCGGCGGCCAGTTTTTGGATGGAGGCCCCAAGATCCACCCCGGCGATAGAACGGCCCGAGCCCTTACCGTCGTTTCCATCAAATCCGATGACGATCGCAGGGCGGTTGGTGGCATCCTTGAGGCGCGAGGCGACAATGCCAACCACGCCGGGATGCCAGCCATCTTCGGCGGCCCAGACCAGTGGTGCGTCCAGCCCGCGCGCCTCGGCCTGCGCCAAAGCGGATTCGCGCACAGCGCTTTCAATTTCGCGCCGGTCCGTGTTCAGGTCATCAAGCCGCTTGGCCATCTCCATGGCGGTAGTTGGATCGTTTGTCGATAAAAGCCGTGCGCCCAGATCAGCCTCACCAATACGGCCGCCTGCATTGACGCGTGGACCCAGGACAAAACCCAGGTGATAGCTGGCAGGCGGACGGTCGAGCCTGCCGACATCCGAGAGAGCGACAAGGCCGGGCCGCGCGCGCCGCGCCATGACTTTCAGCCCCTGACGCACAAAGGCGCGGTTGACGCCGACCAGCGGCGCGACATCGGCCACGGTGGCCAATGCCACCAGATCCAGCATAGCCATCAGATCCGGCCCGTTTTGGTCCTTTTCGCGAAGTTGGCGATTGGCCTCGACCAGCATGAGAAAGACCACACCGGCGGCGCAGAGATGGCCGCTATCGCCGGTTTCATCTTGTCGGTTCGGGTTCACGACGGCTACGCAGTCCGGCAGGTCGACCCCGCCAAGGTGGTGGTCAAGCACGATGACATCGGCGCCTTTGGCGGCGGCAATCGGGCCATGCGACAGGGTTCCGCAATCAACACAGATGATCAGATCATGGTCGCGGGCAAGCGCCGCCATGGCCTCGTCATTCGGGCCATATCCCTCATCAATTCGGTCTGGCACATATAGCGTTGAGGTATGGCCCATCTGGCGCAACCAATCGATCAAAAGCGCGGCCGAACTGCCGCCATCCACATCGTAATCGGCAAAGATGGCAATGCGCTGGCCCTGTCCCGCCGCGGTCAGAAAACGGGCAGCGGCGGTTTCCATATCCTTCAAGGATCTCGGATCGGGCAGAAGGTCACGAAGAGCGGGGGCTAGGAAGCTTTTGGCAGCGTCCGGTGCCACACCGCGCCGCGCCAATACACGCGCCACGGGCGGCGGCAGATCGGCTTGTTGGGTCAACGCCTCGGACAGGCGCTCTTCTTCCAGGGACAAGCCCACCCAACGGCGGCCTGTGATCGACGATGATACATTGAGAAAATCAGCCATACAGCCTTATGGCGGCGGATTGGCAGAGGTGCAATCGAGTTGGACGGGCAGAAGAGTCGTCAATTTGCGACAGGCTTGGTTGTGCGCCATCAAACGGAAACAGGCGCGCCGGGATCGGCGCGCCTGAGTGTTTTGACTTATTTGGTTGGGTTACGGTAGATCATCCGCCGGACCGAACCAGTTTTGGAGCGCATCAGCAACGTTTCTGTTGTGATATAGCCCACCTCGCGCTTGATACCGTTCAGGATCGAGCCGTTGGTGACGCCGGTTGCCGCAAAGATCACATCCTGTGTCACCATCTCATCGCGTGCATAGATGCGGTCATAGTCGGTGATACCTGCTTTGGCAGCGCGGGCCCGTTCGTCATCATTGCGGAAGACCAACTGGCCCCACATTTGCCCGCCCATGCACTTCAACGCGGCTGCGGCCAGGACGCCCTCGGGCGCACCACCTTGGCCCATATACATGTCGATGCCGGTGGTGGCAGCTTCTGCACAATGCATGACGCCGGCAACATCGCCATCGGTGATCATACGAATGGATGCGCCGGTCGAGCGGACCTCGGCAATCATTTCCTGGTGGCGTGGACGCTCAAGAATACAGACCGTGATGTCCTTAGGCTCGCATCCTTTGGCCGTGGCCAGTGCCGAAACGCGAGTGGCAGGTGGCATGTCGATCGAAACGATATCTTCGGGGTAACCCGGTCCGATCGCCAGTTTTTCCATGTAAGTGTCCGGCGCATGCAGCATGGAGCCGCGCGGACCCATTGCAATGACTGTCAGCGCGTTGGGCATGTCCTTGGCGGTCAGTGTGGTGCCTTCCAGCGGATCAAGCGCAATATCAACACCCGGGCCAGTGCCAGAGCCGACTTCTTCACCGATGAACAGCATCGGCGCCTCGTCGCGCTCACCCTCACCAATGACAACGACGCCTTCAATATCCAACTTATTCAGTTGTTCGCGCATCGCGTTTACGGCGGCTTGGTCAGCAGCCTTTTCATCGCCGCGTCCGATCCAGTCGGCAGAAGCGATCGCGGCCTGTTCGGCAACGCGCGCAAGGCCGAGGGAGAGCATGCGGTCATTAAAATCGACTTTGTTCATTGGGAAATTGGTCCTTTTGGCGGCTTTGATGCAGGCTTTAGCCCTTTGAAGGGGCAGGGGGCAAGGTCTGCTTCGTTAATTTCGGTGCGGCCCAGAGAAGCAGCACAAATTACCAGCAGAAACCGAATGGAGGGCCAGCCATCGGGCAAAACGCCCCTGTCCGAGTATGGTTGAGTGTCCTATCGGGCTTTCTTTTCTGCAAGGTCCGGCCCTACTCTCGCAGAAATTTGGGGAACTGGAGGGAGCTTCATGTCGCAAGATTATGTGTCCGTGAATCGAGACATCTGGCAGGAAGATGCCAAAAACTGGATTGAAACGGGCGAACGCCTGTGGGCTGCCCCACGCCCGCAATGGGGAAACTGGGGCAATCCAGATGATGAATTGCGGCTGTTGCCTGCGGATATGTCCGGGGCTGACGCCATCGAACTGGGATGCGGAACGGCCTATGTCTCGGGCTGGATGGCGCAGCGCGGGGCCAAGGTGACGGCGATTGACGTGGCACCGGCACAGTTGAAAACGGCACGCCGGTTATCAGAGCAACACGGCCAAAAAATTACGTTTATCGAAGGAAATGCCGAAGCAACCGGATTGTCGGATCAGAGCTTTGATTTCGCCATATCCGAATATGGTGCTGCGATTTGGTGCGAGCCGAAACTATGGCTGCAGGAGGCCTGGCGCATTTTGCGTCCCGGTGGGCGATTGGTGTTTTTGGGCAATCATCCGCTTTCCTTGCTCTGCTCTCCGCTAAACGGGGCACCGTGTGATCATCAGTTGCACCGGCCCTACGTGGATATGTGGGGTGCAGACTGGACCGAAGTTGAGTTCGAGCCGAGCGGCATTTGTTTCAACCTGACTATCTCGGGTTGGATGGACCTTTTTGACCTGATTGGGTTTTCGGTGGACAGGTATCAGGAGCTTTTCGCGCCAGACTGGGCGCAAGGCATCCGCGCGGCTATTCCTGCCGATTGGGCAAAGCAATATCCGGTCGAGCAGGTGTGGCACCTGTCAAAACCGGAATAGATTTGACCGTAGCTCACGCGGCGCGTTGCACCGCGTGGACTGGCTTGCTCAAAGGTCTTCGATCCGTAGGGCCACGGGCTGTCCGATGACAACATCGGTGGTTGGCAGAGCGTCGACCGCCGCCTTGAGGTTCGGGGCGGCAACTTTATGCGTAACAATAAGCACCGGCGCGTCCGTGCCACCATGGCTGCGCTGGCGCATCCGGTCGATGGAAATCCCGCAATCGCTGAGCACGGAGGCCACTTTGGCCAGAGCGCCGGGTTTATCAGCAAGCGTCAGGCGCAAGTAATAGGGGGCGGCGGCGGCTACTGCGGCACGATTTGCTTTTTCGAGGCCAGCGGCAGCCTGACCAAAGGTCGAAAGGCGGAACCCGCGCGCGATGTCCATAACATCACCCATAACAGCGCTGGCAGTGGGGCCTTCGCCCGCACCCGCGCCGCGCATCACGATCTGGCCCACAGCATCGCCTTCCAGAACAACCATATTGGTACCGCCTTCTAGCTGTCCAAGGGGGCTGTCGGCGGGCACGAGGCATGGCGTCATTCGCTGCTCAAGCCCGCGTCCGGTCATCCGGGCCACGCCCAAAAGCTTGATGCGGAAGCCAAGTTCGGCGGCCTGATTGATGTCTTCGATTGTGACCTGACCGATACCTTCCAAGGCCACCCCGTCGAAGTCAACCTGCGTACCAAAGGCGATGGAGGACAACAGCGCCAGCTTGTGACCGGCATCAATGCCGCCCACATCCAGATTTGGGTCTGCTTCAAGGTAACCAAGCTGGTTGGCCTCCTCAAACACTTCATCATAGGACAGGCCTGCCGATTGCATCCGAGTCAGGATGTAGTTGCAGGTGCCGTTCATCACACCCAAAACGCGGCTGACCTGATTGCCTGCTAAGCCTTCGGTCAGTGCTTTCACAACCGGGATGCCCCCGGCAACGGCGGCCTCGAACCGGATCACCCGACCAGCCTCTTCGGCGGCTTCTGCAAGGGCCTGACCGTGAATGGCGAGCATTGCCTTATTGGCGGTGACCACGTCCTTGCCAGTGGCAATCGCGGCCTCGGTCGCAGCCTTGGCCGGGCCATCTTCGCCGCCCATCAATTCGACAAACACGTCGATGTCATTGCGTTTGGCCATTGCGACGGGATCGTCTTCCCAGTCGTAACCGGAAATATCGACGCCACGGTCCTTATCTTTGGACCGCGCGGAAACGGCTACGATCTGAACCGGGCGCCCTGTGCGGGCGGCCAAGAGATTCGCGCGTTGCTGGATGATCTTGATGACCCCCACGCCAACAGTCCCAAGCCCCGCAATTCCAAGGCGCAACGGGTCAGTCATATCAGGGTCCTCCGGGATGTCGTGTCGTCAGATATCGCTGACCCTGTTAGCGACTTCGCCGGGGCGGTGCAACGCGCCAAGCGCAGCAAGCTGAGCTTAGTTGAGCTGAAGGGCGCGCAATCTTGCGGCCCGGCGCCTGAGATCGGCTGCGCGCCACTCCAATGTGCGCCCGGCTGCTTCGGCGCCTTGATGCAAGGCAGGCGCATCAGATGAGGCAATAAGAGGCCCAAGCGGCACCAGAACAGGCCAATCCGCCGTGCGGCTTTGCGCTGTGATAGAAGCATCAAGCTCGGGCGCGCGGGCAGAGCAAGCAGCGAAAGTCACAAAAATCAAGAAAAGGCAGAAGCGCATTTTGAGCCTGCACAAATAATAGACATCGGGATAAGGATAACGCGAGCCTGCGGGTGGGGTAAAGCAACTTGCTTGAATTGAACATCTGTTCAGTTCACATTGTGCATATGGCACGCAAACAAGGCTCTCATTCTGATATCACTGGCCCCAAGGTCCGCCAAGCGGCATTGCGCCTCTTTGCCAGGCATGGCTTTGCTGCTGTGTCCATGCGGGCGATCGCAAAAGAGGTGGGGGTGCAGGCCGGGGCGCTTTATCTCTACACGCCCGACAAGCAGGCACTTCTGTTTGACCTGATGCGCGAGCATATGGAGCATCTGCTGGACAGCTGGCAGGTACCAGCGGGGCCGCCCGAGGCGCAACTGGAAGCCTTTTGTCGCAACCACATCCGTTATCACCTGGACCGGCCAGAGCTGGTATTCATCGCCTATATGGAGCTGCGCAATCTGGAGTCCGAAAACTTCGCTGTGATCGAAGCGCTGCGCGGGCGCTATGAGGCGCAGCTGACTGGGATTTTACAGGTGGGTCAGCAAGAGGGCGCTTTTGCCGTTCCCGATACCAAACTGGCCACGTTGGCAATTATTGCGATGCTGACTGGAGTGAATACCTGGTATCGGGAGGGTGGCCGACTACAGCCTGCCGATATCGAAAAGATTTATTGGGATATGGTGCGCAAGGCGGTTTCCCGCTGACTTCGCCGCGTCGGGTTGTTTGGCGGGTGTCTTTTGCTCGCATTGCCAAGGATTTGGCTGGGGCGCTGTGGGT
>CANLZL010000005.1 GCA_947495575.1 uncultured Nioella sp.
CCAAAGACCAAAGACCAAAGACCAAAGACCAAAGACCAAAGACCAAAGACCAAAGACCAAAGACCAAAGACCAAAGACCAAAGAATTAGCGGGCACCCAAGGATCAAACAATCTGGCAATTCACACCGATCATATTCCCTTACGCCCGACGCAACAGGCGCAACAGATCTTGGCTGGGTTGCCCATTGGGTGTCAGGCCGTTGGCTTGTTGAAACTCGCGGATCGCGGCCTGGCTCGCTGGCCCAAGCACCCCATCATCCGATCCGTCATAGTGACCTGCGCGCGCCAACAAACGCTGCAATTCGCGCCGCTCGGCACGGGTCAAGCCATTTTCATCAGGCGGGAAACTGCCTCTGATCGGGCCGCGCCCGGCGAGACGGTCAGACAGGTGACCAATACCGATCACATAGTTCTCTGCCGGGTTATAGCGCCAGATAGAGGTGAAATTGCGGAAGGCCATCAAAGCGGGGCCGCGAATACCCATCGGTAACAAGATCGACGCGGCACCATGATCTGGCACTCGCCTGCCATCCATGTCCCGTACGCCCATCGCAGCCCATTCCTCGGCGCCTCGGGTGCGTCTGCGCCCAGCCAGGCCCGTATCAAAACCGTCTGGCACTTGCACTTCAACAGCCCAGGGCTGGCCACGTTGCCATCCGTGCCGTGCGAGGTAATTTGCGGTAGTCGCCAGGGCATCTGTCGGGTCAGTGTCCCAGACACCACGACGCCCGTCACCGTCAAAATCGATACCGTATTCTTCTAAGACTTCCGGCATGACCTGCGTATGCCCCATTGCCCCGGCCCAAGATCCACGCATCCGGGCGGGCGTTGTGTCGCCCCGCTCAACCGCGCGAAGGGCTGACATGAGCTGACTGCCAAAAAACCGACCACGTCGTCCGTCAAAAGTCAGCGTGGCCAGCGCCGCGATCACCGGCGCGTCACCCATGCGGGTTCCGTAAAAGCTCTCCATCCCCCAAACGGCGGTCATGACCTCCTTCTCGACACCAAACCGCGCCTCGATCTGATCCAGAACAGACCCATGACGACGCAGCTTGTCGCGGCCCATCGCGATGCGTTCATCCGAAGCAGCGATGGCCAGATAGTCCTCCATCGTCCGATTGAATTCCGCCTGATTGCGATCACGACGGATGACTTCGGGAATGTAGCCGACACCGCGAAAGGCACGGGTCACCGTCGCCTCAGATATCCCGCGATCCACCGCCCTTTGACGATACCCGGCAAGCCACGTATCGAACTCGGGGTTGGAGGCCGCGCGCCACTCAGTGGATGGCGACGCCACCGGAGCCGTCCCGCCCCCCACACAAGCCGAAACAGCAAGCGCAGGTATGGCGAGAGTCAGGGCGCGGCGGGTCAGGTCTGGTTTATGTGTCATGCCCTCACACTGCCTGCGAGAATGGCCGCTGTCCATGGTCAGGTCCGCTGCCGTCGTCTGACCGCAGGGATCGGCCGATAGAGGCTTCAAATGCCTCACCCTTTTTGATTGAGGGCTATCCAGCGTCTCAAATCCATGGAAACATCTTTCTGGAAAGATCGGAGGGAATTATGCGGCTCAAAGGGAAAACGGCAATTGTCACCGGCGCGGGGTCTGGCTTTGGCGCAGGGATAGCCCGGCGGTTCGCCCTTGAAGGGGCCGATGTCATCGTCGCCGATATCAACCCTGATGCTGCCTTGGCCGTCGCGGAGGAGGCGCAGGCCCGCGTGGCCACGGTCGATGTCAGCAACGGCGACAGCGTCAAGGCAATGGTAACCACTGCCATCAACCTTTGGGATCGGATCGACATTTTCGTGAACAATGCAGGCATCACCCATTTGCCAAAGCCACTGGAGGACGTGACCGAAGAGGAGTTCGACCGCGTCCTTTCAGTGAATGCCAAATCTGTCTATCTCACTGCGCGCGAAATCGTTCCGCATATGAAGGCGGCGGGCGGCGGGGCCATCCTGAACATCGCCTCAACAGCGGGGGTATCGCCACGCCCCAACCTCAATTGGTACAATGCCTCAAAGGGCTGGATGATTACCGCCACCAAAACCATGGCGGTTGAATTGGCACCGCATGGCATTCGCGTAAACGCGGTGAACCCAGTCGCCGGAGAAACACCATTGCTGCAAAGTTTCATGGGAAAAGACACACCCGAGATCAGAGAAAAATTTCTGTCCACAATCCCAATAGGCCGCTTTTCGACACCGCATGACATCGCAAATGCCGCGCTTTACTTGTGCTCGGATGAAGCCAGCATGGTCACAGGCGTCGCCATGGAAGTGGATGGAGGGCGCTGCATATGATGCGACCCGGCCCCAAAAACCTGATCACAGATGTCCCAGGATTCCTGGTTGGCAATGCCGAAGACCGGATCTTGAAATCAGGTGTGACCGTCTTCACCGCGGACAAACCTTTTACTGCCGCTGTTCACGTAATGGGCGGCGCACCAGGAACCCGGGAAACCGACCTGCTGAGCCCTGAAAACGTGGTTCAGGAGGTCGACGCTTTGGTTTTGTCCGGTGGGTCAGCCTTGGGCCTCGACGCCGCGTCTGGGGTTGCAAATGCCCTGCGGGCTGCAGGTCGCGGATATGATGTGCGCGGTCAAAAGATTCCGATTGTGCCCGGTGCGATCATGATCGATCTTTTGAACGGAGGCGAAAAATCATGGTCAAAAAACCCCTACAGCGATCTTGGTGAACAGGCGCTGAAGGACGCCAGCGCTGACTTTCACGTTGGCACCCATGGGGCCGGCACCGGGGCCTCCTGTGTCGATTTGAAGGGCGGGCTTGGGTCTGCGTCGCTAACCTTGGCAAATGGGATTACCGTCGGAGCGCTGGCCGTGATCAACCCGCTTGGGTCGGTTGTCTGCGGTGATGGCCCCCAGTTTTGGGCAGCCCCATTTGAAATGGGCGGAGAGTTTGGCGATTTTGGTGTCGGATCAAGCTTTGATCCCTTTGCCCCGGTAACAACCAAGATCAACCCCGACGGAAACACCGCTATTGCGGTTGTTGCAACCGACGCCCGCCTGACACAAGCGCAAGCGAAACGGGTTGCGATCGCCGCACATGATGGCATCGCACGCGCCATCGTTCCCAGTCACACGCCTTTTGACGGGGATCTGGTATTTGCGGCCGCCAGTGGCCAGAAAGAGATTGAGGACCCGATCCTTGATACTCTGCTTATCGGTCACGCCGCCGCGACTTGCCTTTCGCGGGCCATTGCCCGTGGCGTCTTCGAAGCCCATGCAGAAGACGGGGATTTGCTGCCAACGTGGCTGCAAAAATTCGGGCCCGCAAAATAAAAAGCCCCGGAAAAACCGGGGCTTTCAAAATCTGGTCAAACCATCTGCTTAGTGCAGGCGCGCTTCAACCTCAGAGATCGACGCATCGATCAGCTTGTTGGCATCTGTCGCGCTGGTTTTCGCGGCAATCACCTCAGCAGCAGCAGCAATGGCAATGCTGACAGCCCGGTCGCGTACTTCACGGACGGCACCGGTTTCAGCAGAAGCAATTTGCTCCTCTGCGGCGGCAACACGACGCGCGATCGAAGCTTTCAGATCAACCTTGGCCTGTTCTGCTGCCAATTGTGACTCTTCGCGTGCTTGGGCGACGATACGCTCGGACTGCTCTGCCACTTCGCGCTGCTTGCGCTCGTAAGAGGCCAGAATGGTCTGGGCTTCTTCCCGCAACGCGCGTGCTTCGTCCAGATCATTGCGGATCTGCTCGGCACGTTGGTCCAGCAGGCCCATCAGGATGCCGGGTACCTTGAAGTATACCAGCACGCCAATGAAGACGAGGAAGGCGATCAGCACCACGAAGTTGGTGTTGAACAGCGAGAAGAACGGGCCGGAAGCTGCGAATGCAGGCGATCCGATCAGGGCGAAAAGAACGGCAAGACGTTTCATGGGTCTCTTATCCTTTCACACGGGTCGAAACAGCGGCGGCAATGCTGTCGGCATCTGCGGCAGCAGGGGCCAGCGCCGAAACGATTTCGGCAGCAGTATCCTTGGCAACGGCCTCGACCGCTTCCAATGCACCGGCGCGGATCTCGTCAATACGAGCAGCCGATTCAGATGCCTTGGCAGAAATCTCAGCGTCGGCTTTAGCCGTTGCATCAGCCAGCTCGGCCATGATTTCTTCGCGCGCTTCGGCGGCAATTGCCTGCGCCTGAGCACGGGCATCGGCCAGCGCTTTGTTATACGCCTCTTCCGCTTCGGTGGCCTGGCGTTTCAGGTCCTCGGCGGCGGCTATGTCATTCGTTATGGTTCCCTGACGCTCGGCCAGAACGGCCCCAACACGGGGAAGAGCGACGCGAGACAATAGCAGGTAGATCGCCACAAGGGTGACGACGAGCCAGAAGATCTGGTTCGGGAAAGTAGAAAAGTCCAGCTGCGGCATTCCCGGTGCCGATGCAGCGGCATCATGTGCGTCAACGGCCATCTTGTCCTCCTAGGAACCGGATTACCCCGGGCCGCAAGCATAGGCTGCGGCCCGGTCGTAAGGAAGGTTCTAAGAAGTTCTTAGACAGCGAACATCAGCAGCAGAGCGACGAGGAATGCGAAGATCCCCAGTGCTTCTGCGAACGCGATGCCGATGAAGAGCGTTGCTGTTTGGCCGGCTGCTGCCGACGGGTTGCGCAGAGCGCCGGACAGGAAGTTGCCTGCTACGTGGCCCACACCGATTGCGGCTGCGCCGGAACCGATTGCTGCGAGGCCTGCGCCGATGTGTGCGAGATCGCCTTCCATGATGATTTCTCCTTACGATTGGAAGTTAGATATGTGTGTGAATTCTTTCAGACCTTAGTGCGACGGATGCAGCGCATCGCGCAGGTATACACAGGTCAGAATTGTAAAGACGTAGGCCTGGATGAAGGCCACGAGGACCTCAAGACCGTAAACTGCGGTGATCGCGATGATCGGGGCCACGGCGCCAAGTCCAAGGACACCGGCAAAGCCTGCGAAAACCTTGATCACTGCGTGACCCGCCATGACGTTGCCGGCAAGACGAATGGAGTGGCTGACGGGGCGAACGAAATACGAGATCAGCTCGATGATCGCCAGGATGGGTCGCAACGCCATTGGGGCCGAAGACACCCAGAAGAGGCCAAGGAAACCAACGCCGTTTTTGATAAAGCCAACTGCGGTTACCGTAACAAAGACCAGCATCGCAAGGACCGCAGTAACTGCGATATGCGAGGTCGTGGTGAAGCTCATCGGGATAAGGCCAAGGAAGTTGGCCATGACGATAAACAGGAACAGTGTCATGATGTATGGGAAGAAGGGCAGTGCATCTTTGCCTGCCACGTCTTCCACCATTTTGCGGATGAACCCGTAGGTCAGTTCCGCAACTGACTGAGCGCGCGAGGGAATGATTGCGCGGCCACGGGTGCCGATCACCATCAATATCGCAACGCCAACGATCGCCAGCAGCATCCAAAGAGTTACGTTTGTGGGTGTGTACCAGGAAATCGGACCGTCACCGAACAGAGGCTGAACAATGAACTGATCCATCGGGTGAATCTGCAGCCCGCCTTCGGCACCATGTGCAGCGTCAGCGGCGAGGCCAGCATCAGCACCATGTGCAGCGTCAGCGGCGTGGCCAGCATCAGCACCATGTGCCGCGTCTGCGCCATGTGCAGCATCTGCACCGTGGGTCTCTACTGCGTCTTCGCTATGTGCATCATCAGACACGGCGTCATTCCCTCTTATCATCGGCAGCCGCAAGGGCCGCTTCGTTGTCCCGCTGAACCTCTTGCGCCGACCGGATCATAACCTTCACCCCGGCTGCAAAGCCCAACAATGTAAACACCACCAGGAACCAAGGTTGCGTGCCAAACAGCGCGTCCAGGCCCAGGCCCATGAAAAAACCGATCCCCAGACCGGCCACTAATTCGATCACCATCCGCCAGGCATGCTGCGCCATGGAATAGTGCTCCTCCTGATGAGGCTTCTCATCCGATGTGGCGTCCTTGAGACGCTCCAGCCTGTCTTCAAGTGCCTTAAGGCGATCCTGATCTGGCTGTTCGGACATGAGGTTTTGCCCCTTCAGAGGTTTGCGCGGAACCTAGGCAGCTAAGGGCGCAGAGTCAACGTGGAGATTTCACCTGCGGCACATCGTCAAGATATTGAAAAATATGAAGATTTCCCAAAACTCGCGAATGATGATTTGTGCGACCAAGCCGATTTCGCCGATTTCCGTTATTCAACCGATCAGTTGATTTTATTCTCAACCATTTGGTTGAGTCCCAAAGACCTTGTGGACCAACCGCCCATCCACGATCACCAAACCAAAGAGAATTGTGGCCGCGCCGATCAACTGCTCGATGAAAAGCTGCTCCTGCAGGAACAGAACACCCAGCAATATTGCAGAAATGGGTGTGATATAGGTGATGGTTGACGCGGTCGTGCCTCCGACACGGGGGATCAGCCAAAAGAGCAGGATAAATGCGCCGGCGGTCAACACAAAGCCGATGATCAACAGCGCAGCCCAGGTTTCATGTTGCGAGATTTGCGGCACGCCTTCGACCCAAAGGGCAATCGGCGCAACAAGAATTGTGCCAAGCGTCAGGGACCATGCGGTCATCAACGTCCGGTTCATCTCGTCCATCCGGCGCACAAGGTTCAACGCGATACCGTAGCACAGCGGGGCAGCCAAAGTTGCCAGCAATGCCCAAGGGTTAGATTCTCCCTGGCCCTGAAATGAGGGCGAGGCGACGATCAGGATACCCAGAAAACCAAATCCAACCCCGATGGATTTGCGCAAATTCGCCTGCTCTCCGCCCGGCCAAAAATGGCTGACGATCACGACCATGATCGGAGTGGTTGCATTCACGATCCCTGCGGCGCTGGACGTGATAAATTGCTGGGTGATCGGGAAAACCGTCAGCGGAATGGCATATTGGAACAGTCCAAATATGCCCAATATCCAAAGCGACGCCAGAGGTACGCCAAGCGGTTTGCGACGGAGCAACAGCCAGATCCAGCACCCAGCTGCGCCAAAACCCACCCGCCCCATCGACACGCCCATCGGGCCAAGCTCTCGCAACAGGATCTCGTTAAAGAAAAAGGAAGAACCCCAGCCAATGCCGAGCACGAAGATGAGCAGCCAATACCGAACGGGCATGTCGAACCTCAGATCAAGAACTGGGCGACGCTACTTTAGCTTGGGCACTCAGTACAATTCCATTTCTTGATCAATCATATTCCGGGCCAGAATGAACAGAAGGCCTTTCCGTGCCTGACCCCTCCACCTATGCTTTGCCACATGACAACCCGCCTAGATGCCGTTTTTGCCGCTTTGGCCGACCCCACTCGTCGCCGCATCCTGTCAATGCTGCTTGAGGATGATATGGCCGTGACCGATGTGGCCGAACCTTTTGAAATGTCTTTGGCGGCGATATCCAAACATCTGGGCATCCTCGCCAATTCAGGTCTGATCAGTCAGGAAAAGCGCGGCCGCGTGAAATGGTGCAAACTGGAACCGGACGCGATGAAAGACGCCTCTGTCTGGATGCAGGGGTTTGGACAGTTCGAACCGGTCAACCTTGATGCGTTCGAGGCCTTTTTGGAAACGGAATTGCGACCGGACGTGGATGAGACTTAGGCCGTGGTGTTTCGCAGGCAAGCCCTGATGAATTTGGCGGCTGAGCGGTAATGGCTGGCTCCTGCCGCTTCGGCATAGCGCCCCCGTGTCCAGCCCGTGCCGCCTGGCATGGCGGTCCCATAAAGGACGTCGTCCCCCGCAGTCTCAACGTAACTTCTTAACCGGGAATGCGCCTGGTCGAGACCTGTCAGAGCCTCTTGCCAGGTCTTATCAGCATATTTCTGACGCAGCCCACCATTATACTCTTTCAGCTGATTCCATTTCACACCGTGGTCTGGCATCTGCGCCGCTGCACCCTCTTCTTTCCACTGAAAGAAAAGGCCGATCCAATGCGCCCGATGCAAAAGGATATCCCGAATGGTCCAATCGTCTTCAAATGGTTGATGTGCCAATTCGTCATCCACAAAAGTCAGCAGCTTTTTCAGCTTGGCAAATTCCTTGTCCATTACGGCAATCAGGTCGGTTGAGGTCGTGGCGGCTGGCATTTGGGATATCCGAATTTCTGAAAGACGTCCCAATGGTATCTCGTGCGACTTGCGTCCGCGTTGATCAAGGTCAGTTCAGGACTCATTCTTGAGCAACATCCACAAAGCCAGGCAAGTCAGCGCCACACCGCCCAATACCCAAACAGGTGGCATTCCATGGCCAAGGGCAATTTCCCAAAGAATGACCCAGGACGGAGTCAGATATGTATAGGCCATCACCTTGCTGGCAGGCAGGCGCAGCGTGGCGTATTGGACCAGGACAAACGTGACAGCACTGGCGAAGATCGCGACATAAAAGAGAGTCACCCAAACGATTGCGGGCAACAGCATCCAGGGTGTTTCCAAAACGGCCCGCCAGCCAAGGACAAGCATGACAACGGCGCCGCCAGTGACGGTGCCAAAGGAAAAGACAAGCGCTGTTTCACCCCGATTGAGGAACCGAACCAACGGTGTGTAGACCGCGTGGGCAATACAGCCGAGGAAGAACACCTGCTCGCCCCGCCCCACCTCAAACGCCAAAAGCGCCGCCACATCAGCCCGAAAAATGACCCAAAGGGCACCTGAACCACCAATCGCAAGGGAAACGGCCATGCGCCCCGTCAGGATTTGTCGCAACATCAGATAAGCAACGGCCGCGGACATGATTGGAGTCAGCGTAAAAACGGCAGCGGTCGAAACCGGCTGTGCCGTTTTCAGTCCTTCGAACATCAATACGAAATAGATTGCAAAGACGCCGCCAAGCAACGGGTAGCGCCACGGCGCATGAAAATCTGAACGGCGAAATCCCGGCCCGATCCAGGCCATCGCTCCCACCAGGACCGCCGCAATCACGAACCGAATGGCGTTCAGCGCTAGGGGCGCAATCTGATCTGCCACAAGCGCCCCAAGCGAAAACGAGCCAGCCACCAAGGCAGAAAAGATCAACATGGCCAAATGGCCGCGCGCTGCCTCACTCATATCAGGCGGGTTCCACGGGCCAGTCTTTAACCTTGTCCTTTAGGAATCTCAGGATGGTCTGAACCTTGGCGGTCCTGTGCAGGTCCATATGTGTGACCAACCACAACTTGGTGGCCCATTCCTCAAGCGGGGGAAGGACCTCGATCAAGTCAGGGTCGTCCAAAGCCTCTGACCGCGAAATAAACCCGATGCCCATCTCGGCTTTTACCGCATAGCGGTAAGTTGCAAGCTCATTGGTGCGGAAAACGATGCATTCCGGTGGAACCTGTTCATTCAACCAGCGCAGGAAATTGGGCCGGGGGTTTTCAGTGGTCGAACCGATAAACCGATGCTCTGGCAGGTTGGTTTCATCCGGCAGACCGTGGGCCTCGACATAATTTTTATGTGCAAAGAGCCCAACCGAGCTGGTGCAGAAGGGCTGGACGATGTTGTCAGGGCTATCGCCGGGCCGACCCGCGCGGATAGCAACATGCGCCTCGCCATATTCCATTCGGAACAACCGGCTATCAGTTTGAAACTGAACTCTCAGTTCGGGGTGATCCAGCTGAAATTCCCCCAACGCCGGCACAACAAGCGAGGCAAGCGCGGCAATCGATGTGATGATCAGATCGCCTGTAACCTCATTGCCCCTGCCCTTGATGCGACCGGCAAGTTGCGTGAACTGATCGTCCGCTCTACCTCCAACGGATAGCAGATCCTGCCCGGCCTCTGTGGGTGTGTAGCCGCGCGCATGGCGTTGAAAGAGTTTTGCCCCAAGTCGCGACTCGAGCGCATCAATATGGCGAATGACGGTTGCATGATGCACGCCCAGCACTTCCGCCGCGCCGCTGACCGTACCCAATCGCGCTACCTGATAGGCTGTCCGTATTTCATCCCAGTGGTCAAAAGACATGTCTGTGCACCTCCACACATAATGCCACAGATTTCTAGAGATTGTGTTTGAATTTGCAAGCCCCAATTCAATGAACAGAGAAATCAACAAGGATGACCACCATGTCCCATTCCATTCTTCGCATTGACGCTTCCCTTCGCCGCGAAGGCTCCATCTCTCGCGATTTGACCGCGCATATTGTCAACAGGCTTAAAGGTGAGAGCGTAAAAACACGTGATCTGGCCGAAGGCCTGCCGTTGATTGACGAAGCATGGACCCAAGCCAATTTCACGCCGGCAGCTGACCGAACAGATGAACAGAAGCAGGCGCTTGCCCTATCGGATCAACTGGTTGCTGAAATCCAGTCTGTAGACACGCTGGTCATTGGATTGCCGATCTACAACTTTGGCGTGCCTGCCGCACTGAAGGCCTGGATCGACCATGTGGCACGTGCCGGCGTTACCTTCCGCTATACCGAAAACGGGCCGGAAGGCCTGCTTAGCGGAAAACGCGCCATTGTGGCCGTCGCCTCCGGCGGCACCAAAGCCGGGTCCGAGATTGACTTTGCGTCGACCTATATCCGCCATGTGCTTGGTTTCATCGGCATCACGGATGTCGAATTCGTCACCGCAGACCAGATGGCTATCGATGCAGACGCCACTCTGAAATCGGCGCATGAACAGGTGGATCGACTGCCCTTGGCAGCCTGATTTTGAGCTGCGCCCGGCGCTGGACAGACCGGCAAGAAGGCCTATCATGCTGGATATGTCACAGCCGGGCGCACCCAAAAAAATGTCGCGAAATCGGATGAGGCGCCCACGCTTCGGCTGGCGCTCATGGCGCGGTGTTCTCCTTGCTGCGCTTTGTGCGGGGAGTTTTGCGCCCTCAGCTATGGCACAGACCTGCGGGATCAGCTTTGAGGTCGTGGTCACACATGGGATAGGCCCATACCCACCCGGCACGATCATTCCGGGCGATGCACAGTTCGAGATCCGCCACTCCATGCGTCAGGACCCGGGATCGACGGCGCATCTTTCTGAAGGGCACATGACGATTGACGGCGATATTTCGGGCCGTCTTTGGACAGTTGTATCAACCAGCCAATCCCAAAACGCCGATCTAGTCGGACTTTATGCAATGGATGTTGAAGGGCTGAGCTATGTCGGAACGGAATTTCGCGGGCCAATGAGCATTACTCTTTTTGGCGAGCCAAGCAGTTGGGATTATGATCGGCCTCCACTGACCCAAGAAGAATGGGATGTTTTCAGCACTCGGCGAAGCTTTCACCTCTCCGCCGCCCCTTGGAATGACTCGCTCAGTGGCGAGGTCACTGCATTCGATGTGGAATGCCAAGAATAGCGCGCGTTTTGAGGCCTGGCATGCCTGCAATCAAGGTTGACTCCTTCCCTCCAGGCCAGTAATTCAGCCCGCAATACCCGGAAAGTACCTGCTTTCCGGTCCTACCCTATGTGTAGGATCGCCCCCCCGTCAGCGAGGTTTCGCCCACGGGGGTGTTGGTGCATTCCGATTTGTCCCTTATCTGAAGGGGCAACCTGAGACGAAAAGAAAAGGGGCCCGCGCCCATGTTTGAAAATCTCTCCGATCGCCTGTCTGGCGTCTTTGATCGCCTGACCAAACAGGGCGCTCTGTCCGAGGATGACGTCAAGACCGCGATGCGCGAAGTGCGTGTTGCCCTGCTTGAGGCGGATGTTTCGCTGCCCGTCGCCCGGTCTTTCATCAAAGCGGTAGAGAAAAAAGCAACCGGCGCCTCGGTGACAAAATCGGTGACGCCCGGCCAGCAGGTCATCAAGATCGTTCATGATGAACTGATCCAGACATTGCGCGGTGAAGGCGACCCCGGTGCTTTGAAAATCGATAACCCGCCTGCGCCGATCCTGATGGTCGGCCTGCAGGGCTCGGGTAAGACGACAACCACCGCCAAACTGGCCAAACGCATGAAAGAGCGGGAGGGCAAGCGGATCCTCATGGCCTCGCTCGACACCAACCGTCCAGCCGCGATGGAGCAGTTGGCCATTCTGGGTAACCAGATCGGTGTCGACACCTTGCCCATCGTTAAAGGTGAAGACCCGGTCGCGATTGCCAAACGTGCCAAGACCCAAGCCAGCCTGGGCGGATATGACGTCTATATGCTCGACACAGCTGGTCGGTTGCATATTGACGAGGAACTGATTGCGCAGGCCGCCGCTGTTCGGGATGTCGCCAACCCCCGCGAAACGCTGCTGGTCGTTGATGGCCTGACAGGTCAGGACGCGGTGAATGTCGCGCAGGAATTCGACGATAAGATCGGCGTGACTGGCGTCTGCTTGACCCGGATGGATGGCGACGGACGTGGCGGCGCGGCGCTATCGATGCGCGCTATCACTGGCAAACCCATCCGCTTCGTCGGCCTCGGCGAAAAGATGGACGCGCTGGAAACGTTTGAGCCCGAGCGGATCGCTGGCCGTATCCTTGGCATGGGCGACATTGTTTCGCTGGTCGAAAAGGCGCAGGAAACGCTTGAGGCTGAACAGGCCGAACGCATGATGAAGCGGTTCCAGAAGGGGATGTTCAATATGAACGACCTCAAGGGCCAGCTTGAGCAGATGCAAAAGATGGGCGGCATGGAAGGCATGATGTCGATGATGCCCGGCATGAAGAAGATGGCCAAACAGGTCGAGGATGCCGGGTTCGACGATAAGGTGATCAAGCGCCAGATCGCGCTGATCCAGTCTATGACCAAGAAAGAACGTGCCAATCCCGGCCTGTTACAAGCCAGCCGCAAAAAACGCATCGCGGCCGGTGCAGGCCAGGATGTCAGCGATCTGAACAAATTGCTGAAAATGCACCGCCAAATGTCCGACGCGATGAAGAAGCTCGGCAAGATGGGCAAAAAGGGCATGATGCGCGGTGGCCTTGGCGCGCTCTTCGGTAAAGGCGGCGGGATGCCTGGCATGCCCGGCGGTGCTGGTGGCATGGGCGGCATGGATCAAAAGGCGATGGAAGAAGCCGCCAAACAGATGCAATCGGGTGGCGGAATGCCCAGCCTTGGCGGCGGCGCATTGCCCTCGGGCCTCAGCGGATTTGGCAAGAAGAAATAAAGTGAGCACTCCCCTGCCCCATATCCCGACGCTTGAAACCGAGCGCCTTATCCTCCGCGCCCCGCGGATGGGGGATGCGTTGGCGTGGGATGATTTCATGACCAGTCAACGGTCCGAATTTGTGGGCGGGCCGAATGCCGGGCTGCATGTCAGCTGGCGCGCCTTTGCCCATGTGGCCGGCCAATGGATGTTGCGCGGTTACGGTTCATTCATTTTTGCCACAAAGGACGACCCTGATACCCCCCTTGGCCTGACCGGTCCCTGGCACCCGCTGAACTGGCCCGAGCGCGAGTTGGGGTGGACGGTTTGGTCCGAAGCCGGAGAAGGCAAGGGTTATGCTTTCGAGGCAGCGACCCGCGCGCGGCGCTACGCATATGAAGACCTTGGGTGGGATACCGCCGTTTCCTATGTCGACGACCGCAATACACGTTCCATCGCTTTGGCTGAACGCATGGGCTGCGTGTTGGATCCCCAAGCACAGGCGCCAGTGACCGACAAAGACGAAACTGTCTTGGTGTTCCGCCATCCCGCGCCGGAGGCCGTTCTATGAAGCAGCCTCATGAGATACCGGCAACTGGCCCCGCCGCGGCATTTGCTGCGCAATTGCAGGCGGCGCTGCCACGATTGGAAACCGAACGCCTGAATTTGCGCGCGCCGCGCATCGAAGATATCGACGCCTATGCCGAAATCATCTGCTCGGACCGTGGCCAACATGTGATAGAAAATGCCACCCGCGAGGAAGCGTGGCAGGATTTCATCCAGATGGTCGGCACATGGATTTTGCGCGGCCATGGTGTTTGGTCAGTTGAGGACAAGGCTGGTGCGCTGCTCGGGTTTGCCCTTCTTGGGTTTGAGCCCGGTGATCACGAACCTGAGCTTGGTTTCATTTTTAGGGAAGTGGCCGAAGGCAAAGGCTTTGCGGCCGAGGCTGCAAAGGCTGTTCGCGCGTATGCGTTCGAAAAGCTTGGCTTCAAAACGCTCGTCTCGACCATTGATCACGGCAACATCCGTTCCGCTTCGCTGGCCGAACGCCTTGGCGCCGTGCGCGATGCCGCCGCCGAAGCCGCACATAACAACGAAATACTTGTCTATCGCTATCCGAGCCCGGAGGCCCTTTCATGACCGACGCAACCGCCCGCGCCGCCGAGCTGCTGAAAGAACATCGCGAAAGCATCGACAGGCTGGACGCGATCCTTGTCTACACGCTTGGCGAACGCTTCAAACACACTCAGGCCGTGGGGGTACTAAAAGCCACTCACGACCTCCCGCCCTCCGACCCGGCCCGCGAAGAAAAACAGATCGCGCGGCTGGAGGATTTGGCACACCGGGCCGATCTGGATCCGGAATTTGCCAAGAAGTTTCTGAACTTCATCATCGCTGAAGTCATTCAGCACCACAAACAACACCAATCCTGAGGCCATGACCGCCTCATCCCGCCATTCTTAAGGAGAACACCCAATGGCTATGAAAATCCGTCTTGCCCGTGGCGGCTCGAAAAAGCGCCCCTTCTACCGCATCGTTGCTGCTGACAGCCGCATGCCTCGCGATGGTCGCTATATCGAAAAGCTGGGCACCTATAACCCGCTCTTGGCCAAAGATAGCGAAGACCGTGTGAAAATGGACCTGGAGCGCGTCCAGTACTGGTTGGGCGAGGGCGCACAGCCGACCGACCGTGTGTCCCGTTTCCTTGAAGCGGCTGGCGTTGTTGAGAAGAAAGTTCGCAACAACCCCAACAAAGCAGTTCCCGGCAAAAAAGCCCAGGAACGCGCAGAAGAGAAAGCCGCAAAGGCCGCTGAAGCTGCTGAAGCCGCAGCTGCACCTGCAGAAGAAGCCGCTGCAGAAGAATAAGCAGATGCGTGAGTTCTCGCCTGCCTTTCAGGAAGAACTTGAGGCATTGATGAGGTGGCGGCGCGACGTGCGCCGCTTCCGCAGCGATCCTGTGGATGAGGCGCTGTTGGCAGAAGCCTTCGGCGCCTTTTCCTTGGCCCCTTCTGTGGGGTTAAGCGAGCCGTGGCGCTTGGTCCGCGTTGAAAGTGACGCCGCCCGAACCGCTGCATACAAGAATTTCGAAGCCGCGAACGCCAAAGCACTTGGCGGCTATTCCGGGGATAAGGCAAAGACCTATGCGGGCCTGAAGCTGTCCGGCATGAAAGAAGCCCCCGTTCAACTGGCAGTATTCTCGGATGAAGAAACCCAAAAGGGTGCCGGGCTGGGACGGCAAACCATGCCGGAAATGCTGCGCTACTCTGTGGTCTCAGCCCTGATGCTGGTCTGGCTGGCCCTGCGGGCCCGTGGGCTTGGCCTTGGATGGGTCTCGATCCTTGATCCCAAACAACTGGCGCGTGATCTTGATGTGCCGCAAGACTGGACCTTGGTTGCTTATCTCTGCATAGGCTGGCCCGAGGATAGTGGCGAAACACCAGAGCTGGAAACGCTTGGCTGGGAAGACCGGGCCGACGAATTGGAGATTTTGCAACGATGAAAGATCGAATTTGTGTAGGCGCTGTGACCGGATCTTATGGTGTGCGCGGCGAAGCTCGGGTGAAAAGCTTCTGTGCTGAGCCATCGGCCATGGGTGATTACGGCCCCTTGGCAGACGAGGATGGAACGGCAACATACACTCTTACCATCGTGCGCCCGGTCAAAGGCGGATTTGCAGTGCGTCTTTCTGGTGTAAAGTCGAAAGAGGCCGCAGATGCCCTCAAAGGCACACGCCTTTACGCGCCACGTGATGCACTCCCGGCTTTGCCTGACGATGAGTTTTACCATGCCGACTTGATGGGCCTAGCTGTTGTCGATACTGGCGGCGAAGACCTTGGGCGCGTTCATGCCGTCCACAATCACGGGGCCAGTGACCTTCTAGAAGTACGCGCCAAGGGCAAGAAGGGCACCGTTTTGGTGCCGTTCACGCAAGAGATTGTGCCAACCGTAGACCTTGCTTCTGGCCGGATCATCGTCGACCCGCCCGAGGGCCTGTTTGACGACGACGCCTCTTAAGGCTGAAATTCGACCGCATTAATGCTATGATCCTGCCCGTCTGAATGACTGGGAGGAGCAAAATGACCAAAACCATGAAATGCGGTGATTTGATGCCTGGCTGCGATTTTGTTGCCAAGGGCGAGACCACGGATGACATCCTGAAACAGGCGGCAGATCACGCCAAGGCCGTTCACGGTCTCGACGTAACCCCCGAACTTGCCGACAAGGTAAAATCGGTGATCAAAGACGCTTAGACGTTTGTGTCACTCGGTTGCACTTCGGATCGGTAATAGCACCGCATCGACTTCGATGTGGTCGCCATGGCTGACAAATTCAAACGGGTTGGCCGCCAGCATTGCTGTCAGGCTTGCAGGAACTGGCCCCAGAAAGACGTCAATATGGTTGCCATTGACGCCACCGCCGGTGTCCTCACATGTGAAAATGCCATCATGCACCGTTCCGTCGGGCAATACGGTCCCTTCGGCTGACGGGATGTAGATCTGTTGGCCAAACCGCGGATAACCGCCATCGACCCACGGGGTCGACCCGCCGACATTGCCCAGGTCGCATGCGATCGAACGAAACGGCCTGAGAGGATTTGACGCCGCGCCTGTTCCAAATGGATGTGGCGACCGGGTAAAGCGCACGCGTTCGCTTGGGTTATGAGAGCAATTGGCTTGTGGCGATCCTGCTGTACCAGCGAAGTTATAGACCTCACCTGCCACCCGCATCGTGCCTGCAAGCGCCCCCGCGCACCAATCGCTGCGTGCCACTTCCGGCCCGATCACGCGGCCGTTCATGTTGCGAATGGGAATGCCGCCATCCCGCTCACGACCTTCGACAAGGCTGTAAATCGTGGCCCAGACACGAATGGGCGTGCCTTCTCGCGGGGCGTCACTGGTTTGCGCGCATGCCGTTAGGCTGCTCATCAAACTGATCATAAAAACGGTGCGGATCTGCGCCAACATGGTCATCTCTGCCAATAACGTCAAAAAATCGGTGACGGCATTAATAGCAAATCCCATCAAAAGGAAAGATTTCTTTTGGTGATCGGCGAACACGCGCTCGCTTGCCTGTTGGTGGGCAAGCCTGTAACTGCACATCCCATGTCCAGCACACCCAAATCCCATGGCCGCCTGTCGATCAGCGCCAGCCTGACGCCCCGCGATCTGATGACACCGACACCGCGCCTGAAGGGGGCGTGGACGGCAAAGATCCTGACTTTGTTCCCGGAGGTTTTTCCGGGCGTTCTGGGGGCATCTTTGACAGGCAAGGCCTTACAAGAAGGTCTCTGGGCGATAGAACCAATTGACCTGCGCATCTTTGGCAAAGGCAAACATCGCAATGTGGATGACACACCAGCAGGCGGCGGGGCCGGTCTGGTCATGCGCCCCGATGTTTTGGGCCGCGCGATGAAGATGGCTGCCAAAGGCACGCCGGAAGACAGTGAGAAATGGCCGCGCGTCTATCTCAGCCCACGCGGCAAACCCTTTACACAGGCGGATGCGGAACGGTTTTCGAAGGCGGAGGGCATGACGCTGCTCTGTGGGCGTTTTGAAGGCGTCGACCAGCGTGTGATCGACCATTTCGACATGGAAGAGATCTCGGTCGGTGATTTTGTCCTGACAGGTGGAGAGATTGCCGCACAAACGCTCATTGATGCAACTGTACGCCTGTTGCCGAACGTTTTGGGCAATCAGGCTTCGACCGAGGAAGAAAGCTTTTCCAACGGGCTATTGGAACATCCTCAATATACCCGCCCGGCAGAGTGGGAAGGGCGCAAGATCCCTGATGTGCTGATGTCAGGCCATCATCAGAAGATCGAGGAATGGCGGCGCGCGCAGTCAGAGCAGTTGACGCAAGAGCGCAGGCCCGACCTTTGGGCCGCGCATGTTGAACGCGACAGCGAAGACTAGTCAGAATGGGATAACCATCCCGTCGTGCCCAATAGTCAATGGTCCGCACCAATGGGCGGAAACGGCCCGCCGCCAATCTGCCTCAGTTATTTCCGGATCGTCGGCAGGCACCAGGTGGTTCAGGGCCAACTGACCTACCCCGGCCATTGCCGCAATCTTTCCGACATCCTCTGCCATTGTGTGCGAGGCTAAGAGGTGTTGCCGCAACCGCCCGGCACCGGGGGTGCGTTCAATCAGGCGCTCAACGCCATCGGGGTGCATGGCCTCATGCACCAACAGATCAGCGTTCAAGGCGAATTCGGCCAAAGGTGGGAAAAAACAAGTATCGGCAGAGAACACGACGGACTTGCCTGCCCCCTCGAACCGTAAAGCGAAGCAATCGGAAACGGGTGGATGATCAACCCGCAACGCTGTCACCTCGACACCATCAAGATCCAAAGACAAACCCTCATCGAACTCCTGTATTTCAACCAATTCATTCAGGTCCGGGCGCCCTTCATCGGCAAGTCTGATCTGATGATCAAACTCCATCGATGCCATGAAACCCGTCCAATAGCGGGCGGTTCCTTTGGGGCCATATACCGCCAGCTTGCGTTGAAGGCCGGTGGTCCAGGCCGTGTAAATCAGTGGTCCAAGCTCCAGCAGATGGTCCGAATGCAGATGGGTGATAAAAACTGCATCAAGCTGTGTTAGACCGATATCCGCCTCAACCGTGCTGCGCGCCGTCCCTATGGCGCAGTCAACAAGAATGTTTTGGCCACCCAACTGCAATAGGCTGGATGTCGGCATTGCCCCGCCGGCCCGAATTGCGGGTCCACCCTTGGTTCCCAAAAGAACGACACGATTTGTCATGTCATGACTCGCTTTCCGCAGAACTGACTAAGCTGACCATGCCGGTTTCAACCAGAAAAGAAAACTTCGACAAACGGCAAGGCCAATTCTTTCTGCGAAATTTCATACAGCTTGTCATGCTGTAACCCCGGCACTAGCGTTGCAGCGTTCCAACTGCACGAGGTCAGATATGCGCAGGTTTTTGATAATCCTCTTCTTGGCAATGCCAGGATCTGCCGTGGCGCAATCCGCCTCCGAGACTGCCTTCGTGACAGCGTTGTTCAACCAACTGCAGCCCATCTCGATCCGGGATGGCATCGAGTATTGTGGCTACCTTGGATTTGACGATCAGGGGGAATTGGTGGCGTCAGCAGCGACGCCAGGCGATGAGGCCAGTTGTTTGCCCGACGAGCCGCGCAGAATTGCTGTTGTTGTGGCCTCCTACCACACGCATGGCAGGTTCAGTCACGAGTACTTCAATGAGATCCCAAGCGGCGATGATATGGAAGGTGACGAAGAAGAAGGCATTGACGGTTGGGTCGCCACACCCGGCGGGCGCCTTTGGTATATCGACACAACCGATATGGTGACATGGCAGATTTGCGGTATCGGTTGCCTTGCCTCGGACCCGAATTTTATTCGCGGCGATATGGGGCCTATGGCCGAGAGCTACAGCTATGACCAATTGGTCCGGCGATTGGATGAATGAATTCCCTGCCCCTTCTTTACGGGGCAGAGAAGTGAATGCCTTATGGTTGCTTTTCCATAGACGCGAGGAATTCGGCCTTCATCTGATGGGCCTTCATTGCAGGCAGACTGAGGGCGAAAATGGCCAAAGTCCCCAGCTTGATCAAAATGGCAGTTGCAAGCGCATCAAGGAACCACGCAAGGATCGGACCTGCAGGCCCCATCGTGGCCGCCAGCAACTCCAGCATCGGCAATGTCCAAAATCCAGTCAGTGCGTGAAGGCCAAGCGCAATCCAGAACCCTGCACAGAACGGGCACCGCCACTGGTCATAGAGCGTTTGTAAAGGCTGTGGCAGTATTTTGATGAAGCGGGTGAACCATGTCCCCCAATGGGGGAGATGTTCCCAAATCAAGCCGTGAATCGCGAGACCGATGATGATGATTTCGTAGGTCATGTTGAACTTTCCTTATGTTTGTTCGTTTAACTAACTTCTTTAGGTGCAGCATGCAGCAGAGAGTTTGGTCGG
Organism: uncultured Nioella sp.; assembly: GCA_947495575.1. GTDB lineage: Bacteria > Pseudomonadota > Alphaproteobacteria > Rhodobacterales > Rhodobacteraceae > CANLZL01. Next base: position 19,954 of record CANLZL010000005.1, read on the forward strand.
CAGATGTCAGAGGGTGTTTGCTGCCGTTTCGTACAGCCCTATTCCGCGGGCCAAAAGCTCTGACCCTTCGTCGGTCAGAATGATATGCTGCGCGCGTGCGTCCATTTCACATGGGATGCGTTTGATCAGCCCCCGACCTTCCAGCTTTGAGATCATCGCGCTGGCCGATGCCTTGCTGACCTGTAATGCCGCAACAATGTCATGAAGATGCTGGCCATGATCCCCATCGCCTAAATAGGGCTGGTGGCTCTGATCATGGACCGCAGACAGGTATTCGAACTCGCTATAACTCAGCCCAATGCGTGGCGCGGCCTCAAGCCAAAGTCGGTTGAGAGTGCGGTGCAGGTCTTGAAGCTTCTTGGAGTGGGTAGACATGATCGAATCCTATTGTTCGTCATCCTAACTAATTACTATGTATGGGCAGGTCAAGGGGGCCAACAATTACTGACGATGTCGCTTGAACCACGCGCCAATCCCCACTATACACCGCCTGTCGCGGTCGGATTTCCGACTCGCGGCCGTTTTGTTATTGGTGCAGATCGATTTGTCAGGGTTTCTTCGTCCCGACATTCGCGGTCCGCTTCAAAGCAGAATGACAATAGCAAAGACACCCTGACCTCTGGCGGGCGCAACTGATGCGGACCCGGAAGAAGACCAAGAGCTCTTAGGATGGCATCACATTCGTGGAACAACCACGATCAGATTGGAGAAAAGCGATGGATCTTATCGCACAGATCGAGGCGGAACAAATTGCCGCCCTGGGGAAAGACATCCCCGATTTCAAAGCTGGTGACACCATCCGTGTCGGTTACAAAGTAACCGAAGGCACCCGTACTCGTGTACAGAATTACGAAGGCGTCTGCATTGCGCGCAAAAACGGCGACGGCATTGCCGGATCGTTCACCGTTCGCAAAATCGCCTCTGGCGAAGGGGTGGAACGTGTGTTCCCACTGCATTCGACCAATATCGACAGCATCACTGTAGTGCGCCGTGGCCGCGTTCGTCGCGCCAAGCTGTACTACCTGCGCTCGCGCCGCGGTAAATCCGCCCGTATCGCAGAAGACACAAACTACAAGCCCAAATCCGGCGCCAACGCGTAAGAGGAGCGGACATTATGAGAAAAGATCTGCATCCCGAATATCACGTCATCAACGTCAAAATGACGAATGGCGACATCGTTCAGATGAAATCCACCTGGGGCGCCGAAGGCGACCAGTTGGCGCTCGACATCGACCCCTCCGCGCACCCCGCGTGGACCGGCGGCTCGTCGCGTCTGATGGATACCGGTGGCCGTGTATCCAAGTTCAAAAAGAAATACGAAGGCCTCGGCTTCTAAGCCTTAAAGACCTTGTCGATTTCGAAACGCCGCCCCAACCCGGGCGGCGTTTTTATTAGGAATGGTGGGTTTGGCTGTCTTTCGGTGCCTGATCCCTGTCATTTAGCCCGTAGTCGCGCAACACTTGGGCGACCCTCAGACGGTATCCCGCAAACGTACCTGTCCGGCCCGCTGATTGCGCCTTTCGATGCGACGGAAGATTGCGCCAGGCCTGCACAGAGTCTTCTGATTCAAAAAAGGACAGGGACAGCAACTTTTCGGGGTTGGTCAGGCTTTGGAACCGTTCGACCGACAAGAAGCCTTCGATCCGCTCCAAGTCAGATTTCAGCGCCGCAGCAATGTCCAGATAGCTATCCATCTGCCCCTCTGCAGGCTCAACTTCAAAGATCACCGCGATCATTGCTTGGCGCCATGTGGTGTAGACACGCAAGTTAGAAAGGTCCGGTCTTCGCGCAGTAGAAACCCCTCTTTTTGAGCAAATTCGTAGTTTTCACGCCCCAAAGGATCGGCCGACAGCCGGGAACGATAGGCCTCATATTCGGCCAGCGAAGGGATGTTGTAGATACCATAGGCCAATGTGGTCGATCCTTCATGCGGCGCGAAATACCCAACGAGATCGGCGCCATTTCGTGGAATAGCCTGCCCCCAGTTACGAGCATATTGGGCAAATTGCGCTTTCTTGGTGGGGTCGATCTGGTAGCGGATTATGCAAGTGAGCATGGGAAGTCCTTCATAGTTTGGTCATGGCCAAACCATAAAGGATTGATTGGCCGCGATGCTTCGGCCATCATCAAACTATGAAAGATGGACCTAATATCGCGCCGATTGCTGCGCTGATCGGCGACCCGGCCCGCGCCAATATCCTGACCGCCCTGATGAGCGGCAAGGCCCTGACCGCGACCGAACTGGCCGGTGAGGCCGGTGTGACCCTGCCCACCGCCAGCACCCATTTATCCAAGCTTGTCACCGGCGGCCTGCTGACAAAACGCCATCAGGGGCGCCACAAGTATTTTGCCATCGCCACCGACCAGGTCGCTGAAACACTGGAAGTTCTGATGGGGCTGGCGGCAGGCACCGGGCATTTGCGAACACGCACCGGGCCACGCGATCAGGCGATGAAAACCGCGCGGGTTTGTTATGACCATCTGGCCGGTGACTTGGGCATCCACCTTTATGACAGTTTGATTTCGCGCGACGTGCTACGCGATCATGCAGAGTTTCCTGAAATCACCACCACGGGCGGGGACCAACTGGCACGGCTTGGCATTGATCTGGAGGCGCTTACCAAGGCCAAGCGCCCTATTTGCCGGGCCTGCCTGGATTGGAGCGAGCGGCGCACCCATCTGGCGGGCGGATTGGGCAAGGCCATCCTTGATATAGTGCTCAAGAGCAACTGGGCCAAACGAGACCCGGACAGCCGAGTCATTCGATTTTCAGATGCCGGAAAAGCCGCGTTTCTGACTGCCTTCCCGATTGAACGCAACAGTTCCGCGTGAATGTCACCCTGCCACCCGTTTGATGCTTAACACCCCGGCACGCACCCTGTATATTGCGGCCAAGCTGATTTGCCCCACGACATGATGGGCATTTCCAATAATATAAGCAAAGGGGACAACGGTGGCGCATATCATCGTTTTCGGCAATGAAAAGGGCGGATCGGGGAAATCCACCACCGCGATGCATATCGCAACTGCGCTGGCGCGAATGGGTCATCGTGTGGGCGGGTTGGACCTGGACCTGCGCCAGCGGACTTTTGGCCGCTATATCGAAAACCGGATGGCGACGATTGAAAAACGCGAGATGGATACCGCCTCACCCATCTTGATTGATCTGCCTGAGATTGACCCTGGCAGCGTGGCTGAGGGCGAGAATATCTATGACTTGCGTCTCAGCGCGGCGGTCAGCGATCTGGACGAGCGTTGCGATTTTATCGTCATTGATTGCCCGGGCTCACATACACGCCTTAGCCAGGTCGCGCATTCGCTGGCCGATACGCTGGTCACGCCGATGAATGACAGCTTTGTCGATTTCGATTTGCTGGCCAGGATCGACGCGGAAACCTACGAAATTAAGGGGCCAAGCGTCTATTCCGAGATGGTCTGGCACTCACGCCAATTGCGCGCCAAGGCCGGGTTGAAGCCCATCGATTGGATCGTCGTTCGCAACCGTTTGGGCGCGCAGCAAATGCATAACAAGCGCAAAGTCGGTGAAGCGCTAACGAACCTGTCTCAGCGAATTGGCTTTCGCGTTGCGCCCGGGTTCAGCGAGCGTGTGATTTTTAGAGAGTTGTTCCCCTTGGGCATGACGCTTCTGGATCTTCGGGAGCTGGGGGTTGAGCGCATGAACATCTCGAATGTGGCAGCCCGCCAAGAGGTCCGCGACCTATTGAAGATGCTGAACCTGCCAGGCGTAACTGTCGATTTCTGACATTCGGCGCAGAAATTTCTAACGCATGCGTCAGAAAACAAAAAACGGGCGTCCTGCAAAATCTGCAGCCGCCCGTTTGTGTTTTTTGAAACTTTGCGCTTACCCAGCAACCATACTGATCAGCCAGAAAATGACACCTGACAGGATGGCGGCGGCGGGCACGGTGATAACCCAAGCGGCGATGATGGTCATGAAATGCGACCGGCGGACCAGTTTGCGGCGACGGCGTTCCTCAGATGAATACTGGCGGCGTTCAGGCATCGCGAGGCGCGCCCTGCGAATGCGCCGCTCGGTATCCCACTCCCGGAAAAATCCGACGCCAAAGACACCACCCACCGCGATATGGGTTGAGCTGACCGGCAGGCCCAGCCAACTGGCCACGATCACGGTAATGGCTGCAGACAGTGCGACGCAATAGGCGCGCATCGGGTTCAGCTTGGTGATTTGGCTGCCGACCATGCGGATCAGCTTTGGACCAAAAAGGAAGAGGCCAAAGGAAATACCAAATGCACCGATGATCATCACCCAAAAAGGGATCGAGATAGACGATGTGAAATCGCCAGAGGCCGAGGCTTGTACGATGGCAGCCAGCGGTCCGACTGCGTTGGCCACATCATTGGCACCATGGGCAAAAGACAGCAAGGCCGCCGAGACCACAAGCGGGATACCAAATAGCACCTTGAGTGATTTGTTGCGGTTTTCGAGCCCGATGGATTGCTTACGAATCGTCGGGATCATGATCAGCCAGACGCCAATACCGACGGCGGCCCCGATGGCCAGCGCGGTCGGCATGTCGATGCGAATGATGCGTTTGAGGCCTTTCAGCGCCAAATAGGCGGCAAATGCGCCGGCCATGATACCCACGAGTACCGGAACCCATTTGCGCGCCGCTGCAATCTTATCGTCCTGATAGATAATTCGCGCTTTGATTAACCAAAGAAACAGCGCCGCGATCACACCGCCCAGAACAGGCGAAATCACCCAGCTTGCGGCAATCGCAGACATGGTTGACCAACTGACCGCAGCCAGCCCGGCCGAGGCGATGCCCGCCCCCATCACGCCACCCACAACCGAGTGGGTTGTAGATACAGGGGCACCAACCCAGGTGGCCAGATTTACCCAAAGCGCTGCAGACAACAGCGCAGCCATCATTGCCCAGATAAATGTCGCTGCATCACCCATGCTTTCAGGTGCAATAATGCCCTTGGCAATGGTCGACACAACGTCGCCGCCCGCGATCAAAGCGCCCGCACTTTCAAAGATCGCGGCAATGGCAATGGCCCCGCCCATGGTCAGCGCGTTGGCCCCGACGGCTGGCCCCATGTTATTGGCCACGTCATTGGCACCGATGTTCAGGGCCATGTAGGCCCCGAAACAGGCGGCGACGATCACAATCATGCTGTTATTAGCTTGGCCGAGGAACATCGCAGCGCAAAGACCCGCCAACACGATAAAGACCAGCGCAATGCCCGGTCCGATCATTGGCCGCGACACATAGGCCGTGGCAAGTTCAAGATTTGAATACCGCGCAAGATCGCGGTCCAATGTCTCAAGATGGCGCGGATCGCCCTGCTGATCAGACATGACCTATTATCCCCCGTTTTTCGTTACCGGGGGGCGTGTCATCAAACTGTTACAAAAGCAAGCCGGTGCGATGCATTTTAGGGCAACCCTGCGTTACATCTGCCGCAGGATGTCCTTTAGCTCATCCTCTTGAATCATCTCGGCCGCGTCTTCAGGCTTGGCCCATTTGCGGGTGCGCTCATCCGCCTCAGGGAACGTGTCGACCATATCCTCAACCTCGACCGCGTAGACCAAGGTTTTCACAGGCACGGGCAACCCACTATCCAGTTCCTTGTCGTATGAGAAGGTTCCGATAGGCTCTGCCGAGGCACGCCCTTTGCGGACGCCCGCCTCTTCCCATGCTTCCTGCATCGCCACTTCGGACGAATTGAGCCCGCGAATTGGCCAGCCCTTTGGAATGATCCAACGCCCAGAGCCCCGACTCGTCACCAAGAGCACACGTCGCTTGGCCCCAGAACCGCGATGGCACAGGGCCGCCATTTGAAGTTTTTCAGGACGGTGCAAAAACGGCGATAAGTAGTCCCCCCAAAAGGAGACGAGACGATCAATCATACTAAAACCTGCTCAAAGGTATAATTTTGTTTAGGCTTCTCAATATAGGTCATTGGAATCGCAATTACAAATCAGCCCCACCTTGATCAATGGCGTCAGGGTCGATGTGGACAGAGTTTGGGTTACGGATGAACCCCGCCGAAGGGCTGAAAAACAATAAGCCTCAGCGATCTATCGCTAAGCCTTCGTTCTTAGTGGCGGACCGAGGAACCCTGGAATGAACAGATTTGCTTATTAAAAATCGTTATTCTTCAACTCTTGAAGCTAAATGTACGCCACGCATTGTTCGATGGGTCGTTGAATGAATGCCCGAACGCAACTAGGCAACGGTCATGTCGTACACAACAGACTGAGGCATCGCCTAAATTCCGTTAACATCTTCGAAGCACTGTCTCAGCCGAACAATAATTCGCGGGCAATCTGTCGCCCACTTAGCCCATCCTGAACATGAGCGCGCCACAGCTTCAAATACAATTCCGCAGTGAATATCCTCACGCCCCCATCAAAAGAATGGGCAAAAATGGGCGACTTCTACGCCACCCATGACAACACAATGCCGCCGCGACCGTGGCCGAGTATTGCTCCGCCGATCACACATCTTTCTGTTTGCTAAGCTCAGTTAGCAAGCGCTTAAGTAGTTTTTCTTCCAATTCAGCTGCATCGATCTTCATGATCTTTGAGAACTTTCTGGATGACGTTTTGACATAAAATGCCGTTGAACCCATCACCTGTTTTTTGACGATTGCTCCAGTTGCTTCGATTGCGTTGGCCAAAATGTAGATCAAGAGGTGTTTACCTAGCGTACGACGGCGGTCCAAGCTGGACATACCTGCCCATTTAGCCCGTACTTGAGAGGTATTCATGTCTGAAAACCTCTCCAGATTGGAACGGCCAGTTCGGTCGATGAAATCTGCATAGTCGTCGACTATTATCCACCCCCCTAGAAGGACTTTGTCAAAATACAGGGCAAAGTCGCGGTCGATATTTCCATCGGCATCTATGGATAAAATATCGGCCATGACATCTTCGCCGAAATCCCCGTGTACTTCGTCCGTTCTGCCTGGGTGAACGTCGGTGATACCTTCGACACCGTAGGCTTTCATGTGGTTCTTGAACACTTCGGTGTTGGCTTCGCGGCAGCCGTCCGGCAGATCGGTCATCGAGTATTTGTGTGGTCCAACCCGGACTTGTTCGAATTGATCTATGACGTGAACTTTGTCACTGCGCCCTGAATGCGCGACGCCCAAGGCAAATGCGATGGAACTTGGGCCTTGGCCTACACCGATATCGATTATGGGCCCGCGGCATTGCTCCAAAGACAGCTTGTACATTTTACGATAGATGCTTGCTGCCAACATCCCATTTGTTGTTTCTTTCAGCTTAATAAAGAACTCTCCGCCGGCACTGCCCATCAGGTCTGCTTTTTGTGGCATTTTTGTCATTTTGAGTTCCAGTCTGAGTACGGCTAACGTTTGACCGCGGGTTAACTGATTGATTGATAAAGCACTTGTACCCAAATTTTGGACAAAATCCGAGTGTTTTCGGCAACGAGATGGATCAGCGGCCAATTCGCGCCGCTCCTTTTGTTCACATTGTTTAGCGTTGCGCACCTCCAGACAAACATTGGTTCTGTGACAAAGGCAGGTGGGCTGGCCGTAACGCCTCTGCTTCCGAAGCCGTGCTGCCTTATTGGCTCTTACGACAGGAAAAGGCACATGTTGAGGAACCAGTTTTCGTGACGATTGACCCGGTTTCTTTACTCGTCTTAGACTAGCCAGTGACCGTCAACGGTTCGGCAAGGGGCTGGCATGACAAACCCGTACCCATATAAATTGCGCATAAGCGTTGTGAAATTTGTACAAGAAGGCAATACCCATCGCGCTGCAGCCGAGCGATTTGACGTTTCGACGACATTTGTCAGCTCACTGATGCGCCGTTATCGCGAAACAGGATCGGTTGCCCCAAAGCGCAAGCCGAACTTCGAGCTATTTGACAAATTTGTCCCAAACCGAAAAGTAGGCGAACTCACTCCGGAATTCCGATCTGCAGTAGACTCGGCGCGCAAACATCTTGATGCCACTTATGATGGGCGAGGTTGCTGGGATCTCAAGGTCATTGCCCAACGCGGATCAAAGGACCTTCGGCGTGTCGTTTTAAGGGCCCAAAACCTAAAAACCGACTACACTTTGGCACTAAAAATCAATGTTGACCAAGACGTTAACCACAAAGAGTTTACTGCGTTAAAAGAGATGCACGCAGAAACGCGAGACTCTGTCACCCCTGTTTTCATCTGCGAAGACAATCGGTTTTTTTTGCTTGAATGGGTGACAGGACCAGAACTGAGCAATTTGGTTTCTGGTGAGGATAGGTCAGCTTTGTTGAAACGTGCGGGTAGATGGTTGGCCGACTTGCAAGCCAGGACGCGCGGAAGACCGGCAACATTGGCCGCCAAGATTGTAACGCGATTGCCGCACTATTTCGACGATATCCTTGGCGCGGAAATCGCACGCAATTTGCGCGCAAGAACCACGGCCATAAAGCTTGATGAATTCTCGACCGCAATGATCCATGGGGATTATTCGGTACGAAACATCTTTGACAGCGGGGATCGCCTGATCGTTTTCGACCGAAAATATGATGGATATGGGCCTGTAGTTTATGATGCTTTGTTTTTCTTGTCGCAACTTGAAGAGCAGCGTGACCTTGCCGCGTCAAATGGTGAGCCCTGGTCCGGCGACGCAGATGCGGACAGACGGGATTTTTTCGAGGGCTACGGTCCTATGCCAATTCAAGACGTCGCGGTCTTTGATATTCTGGAAGATCTGGTTGTAGCCAAACGTTGGCATCGGCGTCACCAGGATTATGGTGAAACCGTCCTGAACCGGCAAATGGAAAATTGTGGGCTGCTAACTACTGATATCGTGAGAAAGCGCCCGGGGCGCCTGGTGTTAAAGGAAGACGGTGCGACCGAGTGGTCACACACTCCTTTTTGGCCCAACTGAGTGAAGAGGTTTCATTGCTTGCAATGACGCAGCAGTTTCTGATGTGCATATCTGTTTGAGCACGTAAAGATTTACGTCATCGAAAGCGACGTGACCAAATGACGGCCTAATATGGAGGTTGTGCACCAACGACCTGCCCCAGAGGAGCCTGTCCTAAGCGCCTCACCAAAAAGCCAATGCATGGGTCGTCAGGGTGGTTTAGCAACAAGAATTCAAGCTGCCGTTGAAGCGTAGCAACGTCATCGAATTGCCTAATGTAGTCACAGCGCCACTCCCAACGAAGTGAATCTTGGGCTTGTGCAGTGGTCGTCATGCCCACCTGCGCCGTGAGAATGGTCAAAGCTGAAATAACCGTGGTCTTTTTAATCATCGCGCGGCCTCCTGAAACACAAAAGTTCTCGCTGTGTCCGCATTTTCAATCGAACAACGCCCCACTCTGAACCAGGCAAAAACGTCATCCGAGCTGTTAAGGATCGTTAATTGATCTGATTTTCGCCTATTTTTCAACACATTTTGCGGAAACTGCCCGAAAACTAGATTGTTTCCAGTTTCAACCGCAAGATGTTGTGGATAACTCGCGCAAAGTAACAATGAACCCGTTGAAACACAGGCCGCTTACATTTCAGGAATTGCGGCATTTTCTCCGAATCGGTAAAAAATGACGCCTATCTGTGAGTTATCATTGGGTTTTCTCACCAACTTGATCCTACAGCGACACGCGTGAATTCGACCGATCAGGTAACGATGCAAGTATTCGTCGAAACCACCGACAGTACTCATGTTGAACACCATTGTGATCATTTTGAGTCACGAAGACATTGTTGCCGTAGGCACGGTGAAAACTCAAATAGGTGCCCATTTTGAGAAAAAAGTTGACACAGATCACCGACGCAAGACACGATCAGCTAAAGATTTTGTGGTCATTTCAATTGTTTGCAATGGTAACGTACACATACCGGCGAATATTGAGGTGGCTATATTCGGGGGGTAAAACACACAATCACACCAGAATTCGACATATTGATTCTTGCCGACATGACCCGTGGAGGCGACTGCGGGTTGCGCATAAAGCAGGAAATCCAAACCTATTTTGAATTGGGTTACCGTATCGGGCTGCTTCATCTCCCTGAACCGGGAAAGGGCAAGCAGGTATCAAACGATATTCATCTGTGCGTGCGGGAAAACTGGGCCAATGTGGTCGCTCAGGGCACACCTATGCACGTTCAATTGGCGATCGTATTCTCCCCTGATTTGTTAAATGGCGAATTCGATTTCCTGTCGTGCATCAAAGCCGACAAGGTTGTCATGGTGCAGGATAGGCAGCCAAACCCAAAACAGATGGGCCAGTGGTTCAAATTTGCCTTTGGGCCGATGATATGGGCCCCAACAAACCGGTGGATCAGAGCGAAACTTGAAAGCTTTAACATGCCGGTACAGCTGTCCGAGATGGACTGGCGTCCGATCGCACGAGCAATCGAGACAAAACGGCACCCTGCGGTTATCTCTGTTGCTCCCGTGATCGGGCGTGTAAGCGTCGCCGGAGAAGCGCAGTGGCCGGCAGAAGTTGAAAGTCTTTTGGCCATCTATCCCACCGATCCTTCGATCGATTTCAGGGTTGTCGGTCCGCCGCCTGCAAAGCAGCTAAAGAACACACCTCAGACAAATAGCTGGACCATTGTGGATCCAGCGAAAATTTCGATTGAGCGCTTTGTCGAAATGCTGGATGTATTCATGTATTTCCCGGGCTCCGATGTTCCGGAGTTGCCAGATGCCGCAATTGCTTGTGCTATGGCATCGGGCAAGATCGTTGTATTACCTGAATACTTACGCCCTCATATCGGCGACGGCGCAGTTTACGCTGAACCACATCAAGCTTTAGCTGCGATATTTGACCTATTTGACGATGACGATGCTCTGAAGGCAGCGCGTGAAAAGGCGATCCACCATAGCGGTTTTCGATTTTCCCGTAAGTTACATGAAGAGCGTCTGCGGGCACTTGTCCCCCCCAAAAAACGCCGCGCCTCCAAACGTCGGCCGTCAAAAAACAAACGTGCATTGTTTGTGCCGTCCAACGGGATCGGTCTTGGACATGTCTCTCGCTTGCTAGCCATTGCGCGCAGGATGCCTGACTCAGTTGACCCAATATTCGCCTCTATGTCGCAAGCAGCCGGCATTATTGAGTCTTTCGGCTTCGCATCGGAGTATTTTCCATCCCATCGCGAGATCGGAATAAGCTTTGAGGACTGGGATGACTGGTTCCAGTATGAATTGAGCAGGAAGATCGATCAATTCGATGTGGACCTTGTGGTCTTTGACGGAAACAACCCGTCGCCAGGTTTGGTTGAAGCTGTGCAGGCCCATGGTCGATGTCGGCTGAATTGGGTGCGGCGCGGAATGGGCGGTGAAATGCCTTCTCCGTATCTGGAGAACTCGAAGTATTTCGATCTGATTATTGAACCCGGAGAGGTTGCACATTCCGTTGATAATGGACCGACGTCGATGCGGCGCGATGAGGTGTTGATGGTGGACCCCATCACGTTGCTGGATCGCAACGAGTTGCTATCGGCCGAGGAGGCGAAAGCCCATTTGGGCCTGAACCCAGACGCGCCCGCCGTTTTACTGCAAATGGGCGGCGGGGCAAATCGGGACGTTCTGGCCCTTTGCGACAGTATTATCGAGAACCTTAAGCCATTTCCAAGCCTTCAAATCGTGATGGCCGAATGGGGGAACGGACTGTACAGCCTGCCGCTATGGCCCAACACAAGCATCTTGCGGGGCTTCCCAATAAGTCGGTATTTTAACGCGTTCAATTTTTCTATCGCTGCCGCAGGGTATAATTCCTACCACGAAGTTATTGGGTTCGGACTGCCGACCATATTCATGCCGAACCGAGATCCATCGATGGACGATCAAGGTGGGCGGGCAGATTTTGCTCAAGATCACGGCGCAGGTTTTGTGCTTCCAGAGGATCAGCTCTTTCACCTGGGGGCCCTCTGCGAGGCGCTTTTGAATGATCAGGCCCGAGAGGTTGTTCACCAAAATTGCTTAAATCTGTCGCGCCCAAACGGCGCAGGCGATGCAGCAAGGGCAATCATGGAGATATGTGGTTGACATGAAGAATGGGAAAAACAAGACCGAGGAACGAACCCGACTTCACCAGGCGACCTATGGCTTAGAGCTGGGTATCAAATACAGGGCCGCCGACATTCATGGGCGGATCACAGAAGAGAGCAATAAACACAGGCTGTTTGAGGTTGAGTGGAGTTCAGACGGAAAAGCAACCGGGCCACTCAGCGAGGCATACAGATTAAGCACCGAACAAGCGTCAAATTGGCCCCGGGCCACCCCTCCCAAAGGACATCTCAAGCCCAAAAAGGGCTATTCATCGCCGCAATCGGACGAAACTCAAATGCCGACGGCGATTGTCGCCATATTTGGACATGATACCGCGATGGTGCGCATGTTTTTGCGTCAGATCGAGATGCGCCAAAGTTGGGGCGCTGGATTTTTACCAATTTTCCTGACCGATAACCCCAACCAGTCTGTTTTTCGTCATGCGGGTTACAATCTGGAGTACTTTCCCAAATCGATTTATGGCCCCCTGGAGGTCCGTGAGCTGTTTCAGGAGCGTTTCCGTTTGTTGCAGCGCAAGTGGAATTCGTCGCTGATGATCGACCTGAGTAAGCCGGGCTATTTACGTGATCGTATTGAAGATCTGGACGCGCTGTTCGCTCAAAGAGACATGAAAGCAAACCAGTATTCGCCACTATTGCCCAAACCAGGTGCGACATCTGCTCCAGCTTTGGATTTGGCGGGATTGCGCGCGGAATATTATGAAAAAGGACTGAACCGGCGCCCCAACAGATTTGCGCTATACAGAATTCTGGGCAACGATCTGCCGCCGCGCCACAAAATCGGTCAGACCTTAGAAAATTTGAAGTTCATTCTGGAGAATGAGCCACCTCTGCCAAATGTCAGCAAAAGGTGGGTTGTGAACCGGATCGTTAATGCCGACCAAGAAGCGGCAATATTGGATCTTTTGAAGGAACATCAGCAGCCCTATGTCCATCTGCCGTTCAATCTAGAGGAATATGGGGCAATCGACTGGGATTTTGAGAGTTTTCCACAAACCGCATTTTTCCTGCGCGGGAAATACCATCAAATGAGCGAGAACGACCAGGGATTGGCAGAGTATCATGTCCGTCGGCTCAAGAACCAGTATGTGATCAACAATAATGGTGCGCGCAATGCCGCTTTGCGTGACGGGTTAGGACGAACAAAATGGGTTTTGCCATGGGATGGGAACTGTTTTCTGACAGAGGCCGCCTGGTCTGAAATTGCCGAGGGCATCGCGCATAGGCCGTATTATAAGTACATCGTTGTGCCGATGGCGCGTATCCTTGACAACCAGCATTTGCTCGACGCTGATTTTCGACCGGATGCGCTGGAGGAACCGCAACTCATTTTTCGGACAGATGCCAAGGAAGAATTCAATGAAGAATTTTTCTATGGGCGGCGGCCAAAGGTAGAGCTGTTCTGGCGGCTTGGCATTTCTGGCACCTGGGACAAGTGGAGGGATACGAATTGGGATGTCCCCCGACGTCCATTGTCCGACGAGGCCAAGACATTTGGAAAATTTGGCTGGGTCGCAAGATTATACTCCGGGCAAGGTGAATTGGAGGTTGGAGGAACATCCGGTCTGAGATCTCGCGGGCAGGCACGCATCAGCGCAGTCAATGATCTGATCGATAATCTGGATCAGAAGTCCATGAGGTTGACGTACAAACCCGAAAACTTGACAACCTATGATGAAGGTAAGATTTCGGCCCTTGCTGACGCGGCCGAGGGGTCGGCCAAGGCAAACCTTTTTGAGCGATTGCTGTTAGAGGCTGACCTTGCATTGCAGCGAGGCCCTTATAGCGTTGTAGACAAAAGGAAATTGCCGGCCAGCGGCGACCCTCAAGATTACTTCAATCCTGCCCCTTACTGGTGGCCCAACCCGGACACACCAACCGGCATTCCGTATATTTTCCGTGACGGAGAACGCATTCCCGGAACCCGCCTGTATGAGCCGGAGAGCGAGGATTTCGACCGTACCCGTGTGCAGCGTATGTTTGACGACACCACCGTTTTGGCTTTGGCGTGGAAAGCCAGCGGGAAAGCCGCTTATATCGAGCATGCGGCCGAGCTCATCCGGACCTGGTTCATAAGCGAAGACACCAGGATGAACCCTCATCTGCGCTTTTCGCAACCTCGGTCCCAGAAGCTGAACGAAGAAGGGTCAAAATCCGGCCTAATTGAAATGAAGGATTTCTATTACCTGATGGATGCCATCAGGTTGATCGAACAAGCCGGTGCATTGACAGAACCCGAGCGGGCGGCGTTGCGTGATTGGTTCAACGAATACATTGAATGGATGACAACCGCAGATCAGGCGATTGCAGAACGCCAATCGTCCAATAACCACGGCACATGTTTTGACCTGCAAGTCGGCGCTATTGCCGCTTTCCTTGGCAACGTATCACTTTTGCATTCTATCTTCCGAACCAGCCATGAGCGGATACTGGAGCAATTTCAACCCGATGGTGAGCAGGAAGAGGAGATGAAGCGAACTCAGACCGCACACTACTGTTGTTTCAATCTCCAAAATTGGATCAATCTGGCAAATCTGGCAAGTAATTGCGGAAGCCAGCTGTTGAAATTTGAGGGAAAGGATGGGCGCGGATTGGCGCAAGCATTCCAATGGTTGCTTCCCTACATTGCAGAACAGGACTGGCCCTTTCAACAGATCGAACCCTTCGACCGGGATCGTTTCCTGCCCCTCTATTTCGCGGCACAAAAATTCTGTGGCATGGGGTTCGGCGGCGAAGTCGTAAATCCTGAGAATATCAAGCCTCTGTTTTTTCCCCACGATGGGATCAAACCATTTTGGATGCTCGAAAGTGACCCCAAATTTGTGCCGGCCACCGACGCTTGGAACGCGTTGGCCCAAACACTTGACGACTTAAAGCCCGCAGTTGAGCAGGCGGCCTCCGCAAAGATTGCTTACGATGTTTCCGCAAATCAGGCCCTTGAACTAGACAAAAAACTCTGGGGTGGTTTCTCAAATAGTGCACTGGCTGAGCTTGAAGCAATTCGTCAAAGCGTGGCGGCAGATCACAGGTCATCCAACAACGCGTCGCGTAGCCTGGCCAGATGGTATCACTTTCATGGCGATTGGGCCCGCGTCCGTTCATGCCTGGACACGATGCAGGATCTGACTCCGGCCAAAGAGCGTGAACGTTTGTTGCTCATGATTGACTATCATCGACATAGCGGTGATCTCGCTGCGGCTCTTGACTTGGCACATACCTATCTTGCCAAGGAAGGGCAGGACGACCCGGACATCTGTCTGCTAATGGCGAACATCTCCACATCTGAATCGCCCATGGAAACCTTAGCGTGGCTGAATAAAATCTATCTGCAAAGTGGTTTTTCAACGTTTGAGTATGTTAATGCCGAGGCCGGTTTCTCGATGGATAACCTCATCGCGACGAACGTTTCGCATAGCCCCTGGGCAATGGATAACGGTGATCTTGTTTCAATCATCGTCCCGATTCTGGAAGACCCTGGTGACACCGCAAGTGCTCTAAAGAGCGTTGCTTCACAAAGCTGGAACAATACCGAGATCATCTTGGTGGGCGACAAAACCGTACTGTCAGATATCCAGTCTCACTCGGATCACGGTACAAATGTCAAATTTGTCATGGCAAAGCCGGAAGCCGCTGAGTACGAACTGCTTAATGCCGGGTTGGCGCATTCCACTGGAGCATTTGTAACAGTACATCGTGGCGGGGACGTTGCTCATCCCGAAAAACTTGCGGCACAAGTCTATGGATTTAATTCGCCTGAGACGGTGGGCGTGACCTGCAGTCAAACGATGGTAACGCCAGCAGGACAGTTCGAGGGTACGTGGGCGCCAGAATTCGGACTGGTTTCAGCGAATGTAAACAGCACAATGTATAGGGCCGACTGCATAATAGAGTTGGGTGGCTGGGATCCAATCGCCCCTTCGCCAGATGAATTCTTGCGGCAGAGAATTGGTCTGGCCTATGGCAGGAAATCATGCCGATCAATTTCAGCGGATATACCGTTGGTGTTCACACGCACCGATCTGTTGGCCCGCCCACCCAGCCACATGCAGTTTCCCTACGGCAAGCGCCGCGACGAATACCGGCGCCTTGTCCGTCAGGTAAATACTCGTTCAGAAGGGTTAAACCCTGAAGGTCGCGAAGGGTCCGATATTGCCACGACTTTTGTACCGCTGGAGGCGGCGCAAAATTTGGATACTGAACTTGATGTCGTTGTAGTAGGAGATTTTGCACCGGGCGCGCTGGCCATCGAAGAGACAAAGGCGCGCGTGCACAGGCTTTTGGCGAAGGGCCTGGATGTAGGATTGTTCTTCTGGCCTGATTACTGCTCCGAATGGAACGCCACGCTTGATGAGTGCATTGCCGAACTCATCGATCGTCGAGTTGTCAGGCAGATAAGCGGGTACGAGGCGATCACAGCAAAGAAAGTGGTTTTAACCAACCCGTATCTTGCAAGTCACAAAATTGATGGTTTACCGAATATGAACGCAGAGAGCGTTTTGGTTTATGCCGGCCCGCCCCTGACGATGTCCGAAATCAATGTAGGTTTTCGACGCGAATTGCCCAGAGCTTCCGAAATCGAGGATCTGTTTGGCGCGCCGTGTGAGTGGGTAACATTCTAATTTTTTTGATGTTTCTGAAAAATTTTTCGAAATTGACCGCCCCGCAAGCCGAAAAGGCTAGCGATTTTGGACCCCATGCAGACTGCACGGCGTTTAGTTTACCCCAAAACTCCCGTTGCAGGCGCATTTGAAACCTGCTTCCCGCAGTGGAGGGGACCGTTCACCCGGCATTTGACTGATTACGCCGAAGCGCAAGACCGGATGAACCGAGATGCATACGCGTAGTCCATCCATATGACGCGGTTGGTCAGGCCCCCATGCGCATTGATCCAGGCACGCACCCAACCGGGGTAGCGATTAACCATAAAATCCGTACCCCACTGGTTGAACCCTGCATTGGATCCGTGGGCAAGGTGAAATCCGAAAGTTGCGCCCGGACGAATGCAGGTTTGGGAAGATGGCAATGACAAATACATTGTACACGCAGAAGCGCATTGCCCGCCAAACGCAATTTGTCGCCCTTGTTGGCGTGCTCGGGTCATTTGCTGGGCGTATTGAACGATGCTCCCACCGTGATCATGCGAAATTTCGATGACCCCTGGCGTTTGGTTCGCCGTCGCCGATTGCGCTGGCAACACGGCCAGCGCCAGAGCCACGGCAAATGCCGCGACCTTTTTCAAGGAATACATGCTCGATCCTCTTTTTTTAGGACCTAACTACAGCGCGCGGTGACAAAATCAACCAAAGCTTGCAATGCAGCATGTCCTAGGCCTGTTTGTGCTCAATTGGATCTCACAAAAAATGGTCAACAAGATGGCGTTTCACTGCCCATGCGCCCAATTTTGGACACAATTGGGGAGTTTTTTCCCTGTGCGATTGATACCTATGCCGACCGACGCACCAAGTTTTCTGCGATGCGCGGTCAAGAGCCCAATAACACTGCCCCAGTCAGTAAAAGAACAAATATCGCGGCAGTCTGGCAGTATTGGCACACTGCGGACCTGGCACGCCTTCGTTCCGCCGTTTGTAGCTCCACTCGGTTTCGGCAAACTCGCAGTACGCATCAACCCACGACGATCTTTCTATTAAATCCGAACGATCGTAGGCCAACTCAACCTGAGAACCTACTTTATGCGCCAAACTCATTTCGGTGATTTCGCAAATGCGCTCGGACTTGGCTACGCCCAACATGACCTTGTTGGGCTGCGCAAAGCGTTTTGCAGCATCGTGCATGTCGGTCCAAATCTGCGACAAGCCCATCAAGACCTCTGGCCAACCGACCGCATTCATAGGCATCCGACCATTTTTTGTGAAAGATATGGTCGCGCAGCGTATTATCCATTGCTGCCCATGTTTGGCGAACTTCTAGGTCGGCAAACTTCT
Source organism: uncultured Nioella sp. (assembly GCA_947495575.1). Taxonomy (GTDB): domain Bacteria; phylum Pseudomonadota; class Alphaproteobacteria; order Rhodobacterales; family Rhodobacteraceae; genus CANLZL01. The sequence goes on from CANLZL010000005.1 coordinate 37,931, forward strand.
TCGCCAGTATACCAGAAAATGTCGCCAAAAATACTGCCACATTTCCTACCAGACAACGAACAAAAATTGAGCGAATTAGAGAAAGCCCAACAAGATCGTAGACAAGGGAAACTTCTTAAAACAAAGAAAAGGTTCGCCAACAGCGACCCATCATCGTTCATAAGTAGTGATCGTTCATAAGTAGGTGGTGGCGGACCGAGGAGGATTCGAACCCCCGACCCCTTGATTCGTAGTCAAGTACTCTATCCAGCTGAGCTATCGGTCCGTGAGGGCGGTGTTTAGCCTCAGTGCCCGGAGGGCGCAAGCGGGAAAATCAGATTTCTTGCCCCATCGGCAGAATGATTTCAAAGGCGGTCCCATCCGGCCCGGTAGATTTCAATTCCAGACGCCCGCCATGGCCGCGCACCAGTTCGGCGGCGATGGCAAGACCAAGTCCGGTTCCACCCTTGCGCGCGCCGCCCTGGAAGGCCTGGAACAAGTGATCCAACGCCTTTTGGGGCAAGCCCGGCCCAGTATCTGTCACGCAGATGCACCACCCGTTATCACCTTCAGCGGCGGCCACTGTGATGGCCCCCGGCTTGCCAGTTGCGGTTATCGCCTGGCGGGCGTTTCGCATAAGGTTTCCAAGCACACGGTAAAGCTGTTCGGGGTCGGCACGTACAAAAATTCCCGGTGCACATGTTGCGGTGATCTCGACCTCCGTTTCGCCAGCAGCCAGACGTTCGTGATCAACCACATCTTCGATCAGCATGGCCAGATCAACGCGGGTGAGCTGTGGGGGGGGCTCCTCTGCGCGACCAAAGGCAAGTGTCCCTTCGCAGAGGTTCACCGCGCGCGTGAGCGAGGAAATCAACTTGGGCGCGGTTCGCTGCACGGCAGGATCCTCGGAATTCTCCAAACGGTCGGCCATCAGCCCCGCGACGGTCAGGATGTTGCGCAAGTCATGGCTGATCTTGGCAACGGCCTCGCCCAATTGGGCAAGACGCTCGCGCTGCCGCAGAGAGGCTGTGAGTTGCGTTTGCAGCGAGGCCAGGGCCTCTTCTGCTTCATGCAATTCGTCAATCCCGGCGGATGGCGTGATGACTCGGCGCGAATCCTCCGGTGCCTCGGCATAGGCGGTCATGCTGTCCACCACCCGGCGGATCGGCATCACGATAAAGCGCCGTGCGGCGATAAAGACCATCGCCGCCGTGATGACAGAAATCACGGCAGACAGGATAAGGATGTTGATCCCATAGGCGATCATCGCGTTGCGCAGCCATTCAGTGCGCAAAGTAATGTCGATCAAGGTGCCCGCGTCATTGACGGGCGTGCCGATGACCCTGATTACCTGATCTTCGGGCTCTATCAGGCGCGCCATCGCGTCTATGATCAAAGCCCAGGCTGATGCATCACGCAAATCATAGGTTCCGGAAATCGGTGGGATATTGTCGGCGGACAGAACCAGTTGGCTGACAGCATCGCGGCGCAGGGCGACGTTGAGAACGCCTGCATTTGTCAGCAGCTCCTCTTCGAGCGCATCGTCGATCATCATTGTTTCGTCGGCCAACAAGGCCAACGAGGCGATCTGCGCCCGTTCGATCCGCGCCAGCAGGTATTCCTCCCGAAACCGTGCAATAGAGGGCACAAAAATCATCACTTCTGCCAGCATCACGAAGATGACGGTCAAAAGCAGCAATCGGCCTGACAGTGAATTCAGCACAGTCTTGGTTTCCTCCTGGACCCTTGGCCCCTAGAACCGTTGTACGAACCCTACGATCCGCTTGACCATCGGGCTGTCGAACAGCTTGGGCGTGAAATAGGCACCCGCGGCGCGTTTGTTAACCTCACCCAGGGTCGGGTATGGCGCTACCATTGCGGCAATTGCGCTCATTTTCAATCTGTTGGCGATGGCGAGGGCCCAAACCTGAATAAGTTCGCCTGCCTGCGCGCCCACGATCGAGGCCCCGACCGGGCGGCCTTTGACGATCATCACTTTGATCATTCCCTTTGTCTGGCCCGTCGCAATCGCGCGGTCATTGCCGGCATAATCAAATCGCGTGACGGTCAGTTTTGCGCCGTGTTTTTCCCGGGCCTCGGCCTCGGTCAGTCCTACATGTGCCATTTCTGGGTCAATATATGTGGCCCACGGAATGTGATCGGTGCGCGCTTTAGAGGGCAGGCCCATCAGGATGGACTTGATGATCACGCCTGCATGGTAACCCGCGACATGAGTGAATTGCAGGCCACCCGCAGCATCGCCGATGGCATAGACCTTACGATTGGAGACGGAACGCAGCGAAGCATCGACGGTCACGCCTTTGCGTTCATGCTCAATGCCGCCCTTATGCAGATCAAGCTTGTCTGTGTTAACCGTGCGCCCCACGGCGACCAGCAAATGAGTGCCACTAAAAGTCTCTCCATCTTTGGTGCTTACGGTGATGTCGCCCGCCGAGCCGGACACTTCGGACACCAAAGCATCCTCAACGATATTGATCCCCCCAGCGCGCAGGTTTTCCAGCGCGATGGCGGCCAGTTCCGGATCATCTTTGCCAAGGGCCTTCATACCCTCCAGCACCGTGACTTCGGATCCAAGTCGGCGATGGGCTTGCGCCATTTCCAAGCCGATCGGCCCGCCGCCTATGATAATCAGATGATCCGGGCGTGTCCGCAGATCAAATATGGTTTCATTGGTTTCATGCGGCACATCCTTGAGGCCTGGAATGGGCGGCACGAAGGGACGCGAACCGGTCGCGATGACAAAACGGCGCGCTTTGATCAGCGTATCGCCAGCCTGAACCGTGTCGTGATCGACGAATTTGCCAAACTCACGGATGACATCTACGCCCAGTCCCTCAAATCGTTCCTGACTGTCATGCGGTTCAATCGCCGCAATAGTTGCGGCCACATGATCTTTGGCGGCCGCATAGTCCGAGTCGACCGGGCCACCAGAGACGCCGAACCCACCTTGCGACATGGCATGCGCCTTGTGACCAGCGGCCAACAATGCCTTGGAGGGTACGCAACCATAATTCAGGCAATCGCCGCCCATCTTATGGCCTTCCAGCAGAACAACTTTGGCCCCCATCTGGACGGCGCCTGCCGCAAAGGACAAACCACCACTTCCTGCGCCAATCACGCAGACATCTGTCTTTAACTCTTTCATGGGTTACAGTCCCTGCTTGCCGCGAACGGCCTTAATTATGATGGGCAACGCGGCAAGGGCACAAAGCCCAAGGATTGGACCTAAGATCGCCGGTTCAAAGATGATGGAAAGGTTCGGTGTTTGGCCCATTGCAAAGACCTCACCCAAACCGGCCCCGACCCAAGTGTAGACAACACTGCCCGGCATGATGCCGAAAAAAGTGGTGAAGGCGTAGCGGCCAAGGCTGACCCCAACGAGAGCGGGCAAAAGGTTGGCCACAAAGAAGGGCACAACGGGGACAAGGCGGATAAGAAACAGCATCGAAAGCTCGTTTTCCGCGATTCCATCCTTGATGCGCTTGGTCAGGCCGGATGAGGCATCCATCCGGGCGGCCAGTGTCTCACCCAATCCCCATTTGGCCGCAAGAAAGATAATCACCGCCCCCAAAGTGGCGGCCGTAATCACAAAGAGCGCTCCGGGGAAAAGGCCGAAAAGAAATCCGCCTGCCAGCGTAGCAATTGAGGCACCCGGAAGCGAAAAAGCAACAATCAGGACATAGATCGCAATATAGGCGCCAACCATCGCGGCGTAGTGGTCGTCACGATAGGCCAAGAGGGCCTCTCGATTGTCGCGCAAGGTCTCGAAACTCAGGTAATCGCCCAGGAAATAGGTGCCGATTGCAGCGCCAGCGAGAATCAAAGCGAGAGGTAGGTATTTGGACATGGAAGACCTTAGTTGGGTCGAGGCATCGGACATTGAAGCACCTATAAGGATCGTGTTGACCAGAACATGCGTGTTAAAGCGATGTCAAAACAGGGTCCTCACGCCCGCTTGATCACGCGTGACGAAAAAGGGCCAGTTGTGACAGGAATCGAGGCGAATTGTAGGATTTCGGCCCTGGGATGTTTCAAACTGCCCAATCAGAGCGTTGCAGCCGTTGACATGCACGCGATCAGGCCCTATTGCCCGGCTCTCAGACATGAATTCTACGGCCCGTAGATGCGAATCTGCGCATCCGGCCCTGATGAGACGGAGCACGACTAATGAAACGCACATACCAGCCGTCCAACCTGGTTCGCAAACGCCGCCACGGCTTCCGTGCGCGCATGGCAACCAAAGCTGGCCGCAAGATCCTGAACGCCCGCCGCGCACGTGGCCGGAAGTCGCTGAGCGCGTAAAGCGCCCGCGATTGTCGGGTTCGCCCGACAAAGGAGGAGCCCCTTCGGCCATCGTGCCCGGGGGCTTTTCGTGTTTCTGGAGCTATGACAGTGACCAACCCGATAGAAACTCTCGCCAAGCGCCCCGATTTCCTAAGGGCCGCCAAAGCCGCGCGCAGCGCGCAGCCGGGGTTTTTATTGCAGGCACGAAGGCGGCGTGAGGGAGAAGAGGTCGAACCAGGGCTGATCCGGGTGGGCTACACCTGCTCCAAGAAGGTGGGCAACGCCCTTGCACGAAACCGTGCCAAGCGGCGCCTGCGTGAAATTGCCCGTGCGGTAATAACCAGCGAAGGGCAACCGGGCTGGGATTATGTTTTGGTCGGGCGCGCGCAGGAAACGGCCCAATTGCCTATGCCGCAACTGGAAGCGGATCTGAGCCGTGCGCTTGCCAAAGTTCACCGGCCTCGCGGCAAATGAGCGTTTTGGCCCGCATATTCGCCCTGCCCGTTCGGGCCTACCGGCTGATCTTTTCGCCTTGGGTTGGGCATAATTGCCGCTATCAACCGACATGTTCTGCTTATGCGCTTGAGGCTTTGTCGCGACACGGCGCCTTCAAAGGCGCGTGGCTGACCATCCGGCGCATCGGGCGCTGCCACCCCTGGGGGCATATGGGTTATGACCCTGTGCCCGGCAGTGATCTGGAATTTGAACAACAGAAGGCCGCAGATGCGGCGCAGGACGTGGCCGATCGGTAACAGCCTGATCGGGGTCGGGAAAACCCCCATAGGGAAAATCAGCCAACCCATGCTATCAGCGCGCTTGAGTTCACCGCACCAGACAAGGGAGGCGTTAAAATGACTGTATTTACATCCTATCGACGCCCAGGCGAGCTCTGGCTTCAAGTGCGACTTTGCCGATTCGGGGTCTAAACCCCTCTGGCCCGTTTGACGGGCGATCTTCAAAACATCACTGAACCAACCGGATTGCATAGGGCGATACCTGCCCTTTGCGGCCCCATTTCCAACTCACCCTTTCCAGAGGTCCGACAAAATGGTCGGAAAACCAATATGACAAGACTCGAAAACCGTCTTTCCGCGGCCGAAATTCAGGCCATTCTTGCTGAAATGATCGCCGAAGTTGGCGCATGGCGTGTACTAAAGGCCGCCGCCAAGCAGGCCGTCAGACGCAACCCACCAAAAGCGGACGCAACTGTGATGCTGAACAACCATCTGTTGCGTGACATTGGCCAGGAACCGTATCACCCTCCGCCATCAGCGTCGCATCTGCGGTTCTAGGTCCGGATCGGGGCGCGCTTGCATTTGCAGCGCCCCGATCCTTGCGCGAACACGCCCCTTGCCGTATGGCTCGGCCCTGATTTTCAGGAGTGCAGTCCATGCTGGATGAGGGCGACGACATACACGCGCTGTTTCACGGTGCACCGGCCACAACCGAGTTCAAGAAACTGCGAAAGCGCATCATCCGCGAAACTCGTGAGGCCATTGATCGCTACGGCATGATCGAACGCGGCGCACGCTGGCTTGTCTGCCTGTCGGGCGGCAAGGACAGTTACACCTTGCTGGCGGCCCTGACCGAGCTGAAATGGCGTGGCTTGCTACCTGTTGAGATCCTTGCCTGTAACCTCGATCAGGGACAGCCGGGGTTTCCGGCGACAGTGCTGCCCGAGTTCCTGGAAAAGATGGGCGTTGAGCATCGGATCGAATATCAAGACACCTATTCGATTGTGATGGATAAAGTTCCACAAGGGCGCACCTATTGCGCGCTTTGTTCCCGCTTGCGCCGCGGAAATCTTTACCGCATCGCGCGCGAAGAGGGCTGTAGCGCCGTGGTTCTGGGCCATCACCGCGATGATATCTTGGAGACATTTTTTCTCAATTTGTTCCATGGCGGAAAATTGGCGACGATGCCTCCGAAATTGTTGAATGATGAGGGCGACATATTCGTGTACCGGCCCCTTGCCCATGTGGCCGAGGCCGATTGCGAGAAATTTGCGACCGCGATGAACTATCCCATTATTCCTTGTGATCTTTGCGGCTCGCAGGACGGGTTACAGCGTCAACAAATCAAAAAGATGCTGGATGAATGGGAATCTCGTGCGCCCGGGCGACGGCAAAAAATGTTCTCGGCCCTCATGAATGCACGCCCTTCGCACCTTCTGGACCCATCCCTATTTGATTTCTCTGGCCTCAAAAAATCTGGAGAATTTGAATCAAAGGCCGAAAACTGAGCGGTTTTTATTAATAGGCTGTCAGGCAGTTTGCCCTAATCGTGTCTCTTATGAGGCCCCTATTTTGGGCCAAATGTCACGGTGAGAGGCTGCTATGCTAGTGTCGCGAAAGACTCCCAAACCTTCATTCGCAGACAGTATTCGCGCGGCCATATCCCGGATCGAAGTTCTGGCCTTTTTCCCGCTACTAGGCCTGGCCGCCTTGTGGTGGGGCGAAACTGGCGGCATTCTGGCCACCTGTTTTCTACTGCCGGCACTGCTTGCCATTCAGGCCCTGCGACCAGCCCAATCTCGTGCTGGAAGCCCCGTCCAAAGGGACGGAAAAACCGGTTTGCCGATGCGCGAAGATTTTCTGACTGCGCTGGAGGCGATGATGCAATCGGCGACGGTGAAAGGCCGCTTTTCGGCCTGCCTCGTCATTGAAATCGACTATTTTTCCGATGTGTCGGCCCGGTGGGGCGCGCGCGCAACCGATGAACTGCTGAAACGCACCGCCGAACGATTAAGCGTTAGCCTACGTCACCGCGATGCCGTTGCAACGCTAAGCGACGGTCGCTTTGCAGTGGCCCTCGATCCAATGCCAACGGCCAAGCTGGATGTCATTCTTGCGCTGGTGGACAGGATACAGATTGCCTTGAGCGAACCTGTCGCGATCGACGGGACTGCCATGCATCCGACTGTGTCAATTGGATTTGCAACGCCGGAACAATGCGACAATTGCGGGCCGGATGGCGTTTTGGACTCGGCCATGACCGCCCTTATGGATGCCCGCCGAAACGGACCATCAGGCATTCGCGGATTTTCAGAACAGCTCAAGACACGGTCCATTCGTAGGCATGGGTTGGTCGAGGAGGTTCGCGCTGCGCTGGATGCAGGAGACATCCGCCCATGGTTTCAACCTCAGGTGTCCTCCGACACTGGCGCGATCACAGGTTTTGAGGCGCTCGCGCGCTGGAAACATAAAGACGAAGGTGTTTTGACACCGCCCGACTTTTTGCCTGCCATTGAAGATGCAGGATTAATGTCGCGTCTGGGTGAAGTCATTTTGGCCCAGTCTTTAAATGCCATCAAAGCCTGGGACAGCGCTGGATATTCCATCCCGTCTGTTTCCGTCAATTTTTCGGCAGAGGAACTGCGCGACCCAACCCTTGCCGACCGGGTCAAATGGGAGGTGGACCGCTTCGACCTTGGCCCTACGCGCCTGACTGTCGAAATCCTTGAAACTGTCGCCGCGCAGTCCGAAGATGACATCATCCTGAAAAATATCGACAGGCTCAGCACACATGGGTTTCACATCGACCTAGATGATTTTGGAACAGGCCAGAGCTCAATCGCCAATATTGCACGTTTCAAAGTGAACCGGATCAAGATCGACCGTAGCTTTGTCACCAAATTGGATCAGGAACCGACCCAACGCGCAGTGGTTGCCGGCATTCTGGCATTGGCTGAACGGTTGGGTGTCTCAACCGTGGCCGAAGGGGTCGAGACGCAGGCCGAACAAAGCATCCTCGCGCAACTTGGCTGCGATCATCTGCAGGGCTACGGCCTGTCCCGGCCAATGCCTTTTGAGGATACGGTCGCATGGATTCGTGATCACCGCGCCAATGTTGCGAAAGCCCCCAATATCGGCCGTAGAGCAGGCTGATTGGGGAAAAACACGGGTCCAATCCGCGTGCGGGGCGTTGTTTGGGGGAAAATGGCTTGACCTTTCCGGCCTTACTCTGTTGAACCTCCCTGACTTCAAACAAGGTTGGATCCCCCGCAAATGGAAGATCAGAACAGGAACCTCATTCTTGCCATGGCGCTGTCAATCGGCGTCATTCTCATCTGGAGCATCCTGTTCCCGCCGGAAATTCCGGCTGAGGATCCGGCCGCTGACCCCGCTGTTGTCCTGGCGGTTGATGAAAACGGCAACGAGATCGCCTTGACGCCACCGGCAGCCGATGCCGCGACCGTGGCCAGCACCGAAGGTGCACAGCCAGTTCAAGCCGTAGAAACTGCACGGGTTGATATCGAAACCGACGCGTTGAGCGGCTCCATTGCTCTTACCGGCGGTCGGCTCGACGACCTTCTGTTGCGCGACTACTTCGAAACCCTGGATGACGACAGCCCGAACGTGCGCTTGCTGTCACCAGTTGGCGAAAGTGGCGCCTATTACGCGCTCTATGGTTGGTCGCCAGCAGGCGACCTGGCCTATGAGGACGTTCCAGGTGCTGAAACCCCTTGGGAAGTCGAAAGCGGCGATGTTCTGACAGAGGCAACCCCGGTTACGCTTGTTTGGGACAATGGCAACGGCCTGATCTTCCGCCGGACAATCGAAGTTGACGAACACTTCCTTTTCACCATAACGCAATCGGTGGAAAACACGACGGATGCTGAAGTGCGCCTTGCCCCCTATGGTATTGTTGCGCGCCACGGCCTGCCGGACGATCTGCAAAACTTCTTCATTCTGCATGAAGGCGTGGTGCAAAACTCTGACGGTAGTCTGAACGAGATCGATTATGACGGCGTGACCGAGCTGGATTTTGTCCAGCGTGAGGGCAGCCGCGCTGAGGTGACGGAAGTCACTGAGTCCGGCTGGATCGGATTTACAGACAAGTATTGGATGACCACGCTGGTGCCGGGCCAAAACCAGCCCTTTACCGCCGTCACCCGTTACGTTGAAGGCGCCGAGATTTACCAGACCGAAACCCGCCTTCCAACGGTTAGCGTGGCCCCGGGTGCGATCACCGAAAGCAGCACACAGCTATTTGCCGGCGCTAAGGAATGGGAAACAATCCGCAACTACGAAAACGAAGAAGGCATCGACGGCTTCCTCGACTCGATTGACTGGGGTTGGTTCTACTTCCTGACCAAGCCGATTTTCTGGTTGCTACATTACCTCAACGCCATGATCGGCAATATGGGTATCGCGATTATCGCGCTGACCATCCTGATTAAGGCAGCGCTCTTCCCATTGGCCTATAAATCCTATGTCTCGATGGCGCGGATGAAAGAACTTCAGCCGAAGATCGAAGAGCTGAAGGAAAAGGTAGGCGAGGACAAGCAGAAGCTGCAACAGGGCATGATGGAGCTCTATAAGAAGGAAAAGGTGAACCCCGCCGCAGGCTGTTTGCCGATCCTGATGCAGATCCCGATCTTCTTCTCGCTCTACAAGGTGATCTTCGTCACGCTGGAATTGCGCCATGCGCCGTTCTTTGGCTGGCTGAATGACTTGTCCGCACCGGACACGAGTTCGATCATCAACCTGTTTGGCCTATTGCCCAACGCCGCGCCCGAGCCCGGCACCATCATGGCACTGATCTTTATCGGCATCATGCCGCTCTTGCTTGGGATCTCGATGTGGCTGCAACAAAAGCTGAACCCGGCCCCCACCGATGCGACCCAGGCAATGATTTTTGCGTATATGCCTTGGGTCTTCATGTTCATGTTGGGCAGTTTTGCCAGCGGCCTGCTGGTCTACTGGATCACCAACAACACGATCACCTTTATTCAGCAATATACGATTATGCGTAGCCACGGGCATAAACCGGATGTTTTTGGCAATATCCGCCGAAGCCTGAGCCGGAAGAAACCGGCGGCAAATGATGCCGGGCCACCATCGGGGCGCAAATGAAGCTGATCTCGATCTGGCGCCATCCAATCAAAGCGATTGGGCGGGAACCTCTAAGCTTCGCCGACCTTAGGGTCGGCGAAGTTTTATCTTTTGACCGTCGGTGGGCGGTAACGCATGACCGCACACGTGAGGCCGGACCGGGCTGGGCCAAGAAGGCCAATTTCTTGCGGGGCGTCTCTGGTCCCCAATTGATGGCAGTCGAGGCGTCCTTGGACGATTTCAGCGGCCGAATCCGGTTGACCCACCCCGATCGCCCCCCGCTTGAAGTGTCGCCTACCGATCACGCAGAAGCGATCGTTGAATGGCTTGACCCTTTATGGCCAGAAGACCTGCCGCGCCCGACAGATGTATCGGAATGTGCGACCGGCTTTACCGATGTTCCCGATCCGTGGATCTCAATTGCCAGTGTCGCAGACCACAAAATGGTTGAGCAGAAACTCGGTTCCAGCCTTTCAATCCATCGTTGGCGGGCAAATTTGTGGGTCGAGGGGTTGGCCCCTTGGGAAACTCTTGATTTGCCAGGGAAAGGTCTGCGCATAGGCGTCACAGTACTTGAAGTGGCGCAACCGATTACACGGTGCAAGGCGACAATGGCAAACCCCGAAACCGGCCTGCGCGATGCAGACACGCTTGGCGCATTGCGTGAGTTTGGCCATCAGGAATTTGGCGTTTACGCCAGGGTGATCGAGGGCGGAGAAATTTCGCCCGGCGATCCCGTTGAGGTGCACTGAAATGGAAATCCCCTTCCCCGTTGTCGAAGAACCAGACGCGTTCACATTGGAAAAAGGTCGCAAGCTTTTTGCAGGCGAAACCGATTTTCTGAAGGGTGTGGTTGCGATGGACGGAATGCCGCCCGATGACCGCATCGAAGTCTGTTTCGCAGGACGCTCAAACGTTGGAAAATCCACGCTGATCAATGCGGTCACGGGGCGCAAAGCGCTGGCCCGCGCATCCAATACACCCGGGCGCACCCAAGAGATCAACTTCTTCACCGCGGGTGATGAGCACTATTTGGTCGACCTGCCGGGCTACGGCTTTGCCAATGCGCCCGTCAATGTAGTTGAGAAATGGCAGCGTCTGCTCAAGGCTTATCTGTCCGGTCGGGCCAACCTACGCCGCGCCTTTGTGCTGATCGACAGCCGCCATGGCGTGAAAAAAGTCGACGAAGAGATCATGACCCTCTTGGACAAATCCGCCGTGCCGTTTCAGGTCGTGCTGACCAAGTCCGACAAGGTTAAGGAAAAAGACCGCGCGAAGGTTTTGGATCAGGTGCGCAGCAAACTGAACAAACACCCGGCTGCCTATCCTGAACTTGTCGTGACCTCATCCGAGAAGGGTTGGGGCGTGCCTACACTGCGCGCGATCATCGCGGGCATCGTCTGAGGCCTTGAGGCGCGCGGTTTGTCCCGATAACACGGGGAACAGATCACACCCGGGCCTGACCAGATGAAACAGCAGATTACCATGACCAAGCGCGACTTTGCCGCCACCGCCCTCACCCTTTCCGAAGCCCTGCCCTATATGCAGCGCTACACGGACGCGATTGTTGTCATCAAATTTGGCGGCCATGCCATGGGCGACGATGACGCGATGGCCAGTTTCGCACGCGACATCGTGTTGATGCAGCAGGTGGGTGCCAACCCGGTGATCGTGCATGGCGGCGGACCAATGATCAACGAGATGCTGGGTAAACTTGGTGTCGAGTCAGAATTCGTCGACGGAAAACGTGTGACAGACGCGGCCACGGTTGAAGTTGTCGAAATGGTTTTGTCGGGCCGTGTGAACAAGCGCATCGTGCAAGCGATAAATTCGCAAGGCGGCAAAGCTGTAGGCCTCTCTGGCAAAGACGCAAACCTGATGGTCTGCGACCCAGCTGACCCCAAACTGGGCTTTGTGGGTGAACCGGTAGAAGTGACCCCCGATGTTCTGCACAAATTGTTCGAAGCCAACATCATCCCCGTAATTGCCCCGATTGGCGCAGGCCGCGATGGCGAGACGTTCAACGTCAATGGAGATACAGCCGCAGGCGCCATTGCAGCAGCGTTGAAAGCTGATCGCTTGTTGTTGCTGACGGATGTAGCAGGTGTGAAAAATGCCGACGGCAAAGTCGTGACCGAACTTTCTGCGATGGAAGTTGAAGCGATGACCAAAGATGGCACCATCGCTGGTGGAATGATCCCTAAAACGGATACAGCCGTGAAAGCGGCCCGTGGTGGCGTTCGCGCTGTTGTCATTCTCGATGGTCGCGCGCCCAATGCCGTGTTGCTGGAGCTGTTCACCGATCACGGTGCAGGCAGCATGATCCGCGCCTGAGGCTTGCCTCGGCGCGCGGGCGCGGGCAGGGTCCGATTCATGACCTATGCAGAGATCGCGGCCTTGGCCGGAGCCCATCATCTGGATGTTTTTGGCGGCTTCCATCCGTTGGACAACGATGGGACACCCGATGGCACTGGCACTGTTGTCCTCTTCGCCCCGCGGGAGCCGGGATTTTGGGCGCATGTGTCAGGAGAAGCGGAATTTCAGGATAACACGCCTGACCCGATTGATCGTTGGTCGACGCGAGCCATTTGCGACATTGCGCAACGATGTGGCGGAGCGGCGCTTTTCCCATTCGGTGGTCCACCCTACCAACCGTTCATAAAATGGGCCGAGCGCACCGGTCGTGCGTGGGTCAGCCCCGTAGGCATGTTGGTGCATGAGGTTGCAGGCCTCATGATCTCGATCAGGGGCGCAGTCGCTTTAACGGCTCGCCTGGATCTGCCTGATGTGCCCGACAGCCCGCCCTGTCAGGAATGCGACCAGCCTTGCCTGACGGCCTGCCCCGTCGGTGCACTAGGGGCCGAGAAACTTTATGATGTTCCTGCTTGCCACGACCACCTAGCCACTGATGCCGGACAGGATTGTATGACAGGCGGCTGTCTTGCCCGCCGCGCCTGCCCTGTCAGCCAAAGCTTCGGTCGCTTGCCCGCCCAATCCGCCCATCACATGAGGCATTTTCACAGATGACCCGGACCCTGGTTCTGATCCGCCACGCAAAGTCCAGCTGGGATGATCCCAACCAATCTGATCATGACCGTCCCCTGAACAGGCGCGGGCGCAACGCGGCACCCAAAATTGGTGCTTGGCTGGCGGCACAAGGTATCACGCCGGATGAAGCGTTGGTATCAAGTGCCGTGCGTACTCAGGAGACATGGGCCCTGATCGCCCCCACCTTAGAAAGCGCCCCGGATCGGGTGTCCGATAGACGGCTCTATTTGGCGCACCCGTCTGAGATGATGGCCCGACTACAAAAAGCGACAGGGGCATGCGTCGTTATGGTGGCCCATAATCCCGGTACGGCGTCCTTGGCACGCGCGTTGGTCGTGGCCCCCCCGCCCCATCCGGGATTTGGACATTATCCCACTGCCGCGACATCGATCATCGATTTCCCAATAGACCATTGGGCAGCGCTTGAACCCGGCACGGGTCAGGTGCGTGCCTTTATTGTGCCGCGTGATCTTGATGTCTGAGGACCGAGGCAGCGCAATTGACCTCTGCCTGGCGGCCTTGGCAGATGCCAAGCGTCGCGATCTACTGCGCATTCTGTCTGGAAAGCCCATGTCGATTGAAGAGCTTCATTCCGCAATGGGTGTTGGCCCACATCAACTGCGAAATTTGATCACACCGTTGCTGATCGCAGACTTGATTGTTGAGGTTGCGGATGGCCGATACCAGGCCGATGCGGTGGTTCTACAGGAGTTGGTTACATGGGTTCAAATGCTGGCAGCGGATGCGACGCGTTAGGCCCTCAGGCCCGACTGACCAACAAACGAAGGCCCAAGAACCCGAGAACTCCGGCGGCACAGCGATCAGTATATAGCTTGGCCGCCAGATAGGCGCGGCTAATGGCCTGACGGCTCATCCCAAAGGAAAGGGCCGTGTAAAACGCAAGCTCCATCACCAACTGGTTGCCCGCGATCAATAGATTCTGCCCCAAGGTCATATCTGCCGGAAAGATTACAACCAATACTGCCGCCGCGAAAAGCACTGATTTCGGGTTCAGCGCATTGACCATCATGCCCTGACGAAATGCCCGGGTGGCCGGGCGATCCACCTTCGCAATCGGGTCACGCGCCCCCCGCCACATGCTGTAGGCAACATAGATCAGGTATACCGCGCCAATCGTTTTCACCGCGACATAGGCCCAAGGGAAGAGCGTAAAGACCGCATCTAGCCCCAAAAGCGCTGACAGCGTCCAGATGGAGGCCATCAGGCCAAGACCCATCCCAAGCGCAACCCCTGCCCGATTGCCCGCCGACAAAGTTGTTTGCACCGTCATCAGAAAGGCAGGGCCTGGGCTGATCATTGCGGCGACAAGGGCCGTGTTGAAGGCGAGAATATGCGATAATTCCATAAGTGATCCCCATTTAACATTGGCCAGTTTTGCGGCGCGGCGGCGCACAGTCAATGACCCAAAAAATGAATTGACCCAAAAAGAAAAAGGCCCGCGAAGCGCATAACTTCGCGGGCCCTTATTGTTGAAAATCTTGTGCTTAGTGGCCCAGAATCTGGCTGAGGAACAGTTTGGTCCGTTCGCTCTTCGGATTGGTGAAGAACTCTTCCGGCTCGTTCTGTTCAACGATCTGGCCTGCATCCATAAAGATGACACGGTTGGCGACCTGACGGGCAAAGCCCATCTCGTGCGTCACACAAAGCATAGTCATGCCTTCCTCGGCCAGTTGGATCATAGTGTCGAGCACCTCTTTGATCATCTCGGGGTCAAGCGCAGAGGTGGGTTCGTCAAAGAGCATGATCCGTGGCCGCATGCAAAGCGAGCGGGCGATCGCCACACGCTGTTGCTGACCACCCGAAAGCTGACCAGGGTATTTGTTGGCCTGATCGGGGATCTTGACCTTTTCCAGGAAATACATCGCTGTTTCTTCGGCTTCCCTCTTGGGTGTCTTGCGAACCCAGATTGGTGCAAGCGTGCAGTTTTCCAAAATCGTCAGATGCGGGAAAAGGTTAAAGTGCTGGAAACACATGCCAACCTCGGACCGGATCTTGTCGATGTTTTTCAGGTCGTTTGATAGCTCTGTGCCATCAACCACGATCTTGCCTTGCTGGTGTTCCTCCAGCGCGTTGATGCACCGGATCAGCGTCGACTTGCCAGACCCAGAGGGCCCAGCAATAACGATGCGTTCACCGCGTTGCACGGTCAGGTCGATATCTTTCAGCACATGGAACGTTCCGTACCATTTGTTCATGCCGTTGATTTCGATGGCGACCTCATCCGAGACCTGCATCTTTGAGCGGTCGATTTCACGTTCAGTTACGATAGCGTCAGACATTTAAACGCCTCCTTAGCGGTGCCCGGTGTGAAGCTTGCGCTCCAACCATTGCGAGTAGCGGGACATAGAGAAACAGAAGATCCAGAAGCATGCGCCAATGAAGATGAACAGTTCCCAATAGATACCGTTCCATTCAGAGGACGCGCGGATCGCGTTGCTCAGTCCGATGGGATCAAGAAGACCAATGAAGGCCACCAGTGTCGTGTCTTTGAATAGTCCGATGAAGGACGACACGATGCCGGGGATCGAGATCTTCAACGCCTGCGGCAGGATGATCAGACGCATGGATTGCCAATAGTTCAATCCAAGGCTGTCCGCCCCTTCATACTGACCCGTTGGCAGAGCGGCGAGGCCGCCCCGGATCACCTCGGCGATATAGGCCGAGCTGAACAGCGTCACCATGATGATCACGCGCAGGGTCAAGTCAAAGCTGGTTCCAGGTGGCAGGAAGTAGTTCAGCAAAAGCGAGGCCGTCACCAGCCACACAATCAGCGGAACACCCCGCATCACCTCGATAAACGCAACCGAGCTTTTGTTGATAATGAAGAGGTCCGATTGACGCCCGAGCGCCAACAAGATGCCCAGAGGCAACGAAAGGATGATGCCAGCCATACCGATGATGATCGCCAGTAGGAAACCGCCGATGTTGCGGCTTTCAACGGGTTCCAGCCCGGTCAGGGCCAAACGCCGATACGTCGTGTCTACCGCCAGTTCGGTATTCACGATATCCGCTTCGAGCGAGAGGTAAGCACTAAGGGCGTCTTCATCCTCGTCGCTTGTCCCTTCAGGCAAATCTTCACCTGTACCGATCCCACGCAAAGCATTTGGCAAAGCAGCCAGAGCTTCATCACGAGCGGCACGAAGTTCCGGAAGTTCTGCCTCCTGATCCGGTAGGGCTGCTAGCGCGCTTGCAGATTGACGGGCATCGGATTGTGCCGCACCTGCAGAGGTGGCTGCCCGGACCGCAATCGTAAAGGTGTCGCGCATTGCCGATAGCTGATCCTGCATTGCCAAAAGCTGATCCTGCAGAACATCAAGATCGCCCTGCGATTCTCCGCTTCGGATCAGCGCGATCTGTTCCAGAACCTCGTCGCGACCTTCAACCGCAACGCTGATATCATCAGCGATGGCATCACGGCGCGCCTCGGCCTGTTCGATCAGTTCTGGTGCTGCTGCCAGTTCTGCTTGCGCAGTTGCTAGAGCTTCATCATAGCGTGCTGCACCGATAGTCCGGTTCAGAGCATCGTCTATCATGCCTTGTGCAACCAGCCACCAAAGGACAGAGGCCAGTACACCGGCCGCCACGCCGAGCCCACCGAAGGACACCCGCGAGACAACCTGAAAAGCCACATAACCTACGATGAAACCAAACGCCGTCATGATTGGAACCCAAAAGGATCCACCCCAGATCAGCCAGACGGCCAAAAATGGGAAGATGGCAGTAAAGATCATCAGCTTGGACGATACATAGTCGCTGTAGAGTATGGGCAAGAGCGCCACAAACATCAGCACAACAAAGGTAATTGGGCGCCAGTATTCGGCAGGTGGGTAAAACCCGAAGAGAAGCTGAAGCCAGCGATCTTCGATCACCGCCCAACAGGCGGCCCCGTGCCCATGTCCTCCCTGGCCAAAGGCATTCAAGACTGACCGACATTCGCCAAGCGAACCGGCATCCCAGACACCGCCAAAGACCCAGGGAATCAAGGCCTTGAGGACCACATAGATGAACACGATCGACAGAATTGTCAGGATCGAGTTCAACCATGACGAAAACAGGTTCTCACGCACCCATTTTACAACTCCGATTTGCGAGCTTGGCGGATCTTTCGCCTCAAGCATCTCGGTCCGAACAAAAGCGATTGAGCTTTCAGAATGGATATCACTCATCTCAGCGCTCCTGCAATTTGACGGAATTGTTGTAGATGTTCAAAACACCCGAGATCGCCAGCGACGTGACCAAGTAGAACAGGCCCATCAACAGAATCCCTTCCAATTCTCGTCCGGTTTGACTGATCGTGATCCCACCAAGTGTGCCGCGCACATCCATGTAGCCCACGGCAATCGCCAGAGAGCTGTTCTTGGTCAGGTTCAGATATTGAGAGATCAGCGGTGGAATGATCACACGCATCGCCTGTGGCAAGATCACAAGGTTCATGGTCCGATTTGGACGCAAGCCCAAAGCAAAGGCCGCTTCGGTCTGTCCACGGCTTACGGCAAGGATACCTGCACGCACGATCTCGGCAATGAACGCACCGGTATAGAGAGACAGCGCGAACCATAGCGCGATTAGCGAGTTTCTGAGCTGTGCACCCCCTTCGAAGTTGAAGCCTGCAAGCTGCGGACGTTCAAATTGAAGCGGACGCCCACGATCAACCGTGTCCGACAGCGTTGCAAGTTCGACACCGTCAACCGATCCAATCAGTGTTTCGGCCGCAGATGGGGCCATCACAGCCAGAACGCAGTCGCCTGCCTCAAGGCTGGCCTGAACTTCGGAAACCGAGCTGACCGTCACGATGCTCGCGCGCTGTTCCAGCCCGCGCAATGTCGTTGAAAGGTTAACCGCGGCCGTGTCGGGCACACTACAGATTGACGGGTTCCGATTCTCTTCCAAGTACTCAACAAGAGACGCGCCTTCTGTGCCGCCCGCTGCAATCAGAGGATACTGATCTTTGGAGATCATTGCCGAATATCCGAGGTAAACCACCAGGGTCGGGATCACCAAGAGGCCAATAGAGGTCCAGAATATCGGCAGGATTTCACCAGTTGCCTCCTGCCGGGCAAAGGCATAGCGGCGGAACCACCAGATGCCAGCCAGTGACAGGACGAAGACCAACGCCAACAGACCGGCGCCATCTCCCCAAACAGGCGAGGGAACGAATATCCCGCGGTTTGTGACGGCAACACTGTCCCAAAGGATCATCGACGCCTCAGGGTTTTCACCCCGGAAGTCGCGTGGCTGCGGTGTCCCTTCTGTCATCAAGGCAAAGATGAGCAGGATCCAAAGCAGAAGCGGGATGTTGCGGAAACCTTCGACATATACAGTCATAAGGCGGGCAACGATCCAGTTTTTGGAGAGGCGCAAAACGCCCGCAAATACGCCTAGGAAGGTGGCTGTGATACAGCCAAGAACCGAGACAAGCAGCGTGTTCAGAATACCGACAAGCGCCGCCCGACCATGGGACGAGTCATTGCTGTATTCGATCAGGCGCTGGTTGATGTCATAACCCGAGCGCTGCCACAAAAAGCCGAAATTGAAATCTTTCCCGAGGTCTTGAAGGTTCGAAACGATGTTGCGCCCGAGCCAATAGATCGCTGCAAGAAGTAGGATGGAAGCGACTACCTGAATGGTCGTAGACCGATATCTGGAGTCGTAAATTAGTTGGCTAAGTCTAAATGACTCGGCTGGTGGTTCCGATATTGCTGTCATTGAAGGCAACCCCGACTGTCAATGGATGATCAGCGGCACACGACCCTCCCCTGATCGCCACATATTGGCGCTCCGGTCGCATGCACTGGTGCGTGAGGTGCTAAAAAGCGAAGGGCGCGGTCATAGCCGCGCCCTTCTCTTAGCATCTTAGCGGAACGGCGGTGCGTAGAGCAGGCCACCATCAGTCCACTGCGCGTTCAGACCGCGCGACAGACCGATCGGAGTGGATGCACCGATGTTGCCTTCAAACACTTCGTCGTAGTTGCCAACCTGGGCGATCACATTCTGTGCCCAGTCAGCTTCCAGACCCAGCATTCCGCCGAGGTCACCTTCGGTGCCGAGCAGACGGTTGATTTCTGGGTTATCTGTACCAGCTGCCATTTCAGCAACGTTGGCCGAAGTTACACCCAGCTCTTCTGCTGCAACCATGGCGTTCAGGGTCCAGCGAGCTACATCACCCCATTCGCTGTCGCCGTGGCGTACAAGCGGGCCGAGCGGCTCTTTCGAGACGATCTCAGGCAGAACGACGTGACCGGCAGGGTCTTCGAAGGTTGCACGGGTTGCAGCCAGGCCGGACGCGTCCGTGGTGTAAACGTCGCAAGCACCGGCAAGGTACTGCTGCTGTGCTTCTGCGTTCGTTTCAACCGGAACCGGCTCATAGCCCATGTTGTTGGAGCTGAAGAAGTCAGCCAGGTTCAGTTCGGTGGTGGTACCGGTCTGGATACAAACGGTTGCACCGTCTAGCTCCAGCGCGGATGTGACACCAAGATCACGGGGGACCATAAAGCCCTGACCGTCATAATAGTTTACACCTACAAACTCCAAACGCAGGTCAACGTCGCGGCTGAAGGTCCAGGTGGTGTTCCGTGCAAGAACATCAACTTCGCCAGAGGCCAGAGCGGTGAAACGAGTTTGGGTGGTCAGTGGAACGAATTCCACAGCTGTGGAGTCGCCCAAGACGGCTGCAGCTACGGCGCGACAGAATGCAACGTCAAAACCTTGCCATTCGCCATTGGCGTCAGGCATCGAGAAGCCCGCCAGACCAGTCGAAACACCACAGCTCAGGTTACCGCGAGCGCGTACTTCATCCAGCGTTTGAGCAGAAACGAAACCGGCTGCGAGACCCGCCACTGCGAGAGTGCCGAGAAAAATGGATTTCTTCATGTTATCCTCTTCCTGTTGGCCACCCCAGAGAGTGACTGGAGCGGCTTTCTTTGGCCTTACGGCCTTTTTAGATTTCGGAGATCAGCACTTGGTGCGCTGTTTCGCCGCCATCTAATTGGGCAAATCTAAAGGAAGAGGTCAAGGCCGCAGCGCCGTTAATCTGCCGGGATATCCATTTGGAACGGGAAACTTACTGTCTCGCACGTGGAATCGGCGTTTTCTTGGTGTGCAGCCTAGCTTTTGGGCTATGCACCCCCGAAAAGGCGCAAGAATCTTTCGGCGTGCAAGAATTGGTCTTTTTTCGCGTTTGCCATTTCGGTGGCCTCTTCATCCTCACCCCATTGGGCAATTTGCCAATCTTCGTCGATTCGGCTGAGGTTCCATGCAGCTTCTGCGTCCCCCGCTCCTTGGGCCACCCACAGACCAAGGACGATTGATCCAGATAGCCCAATAAGGTCGTGCAAGGCCGTCAAAGAGAACGCGGAATACCCATCCACCAAATTGTGAAACTTGGTTAGGCTTTCCTGGGGTTGTTCAGCCGGAAGGATACCGACAACAACCTTAAGTGGTGCTTGATGCTTTTCCCTTGCCCAATCCAAAACCGGGTCCCAACCCTTGCGCTGCAAATCAGCCAACCCTTCGGGGAAATCCGCTCGGTGGCACAGCAAATCCGTTTCTGCGTAGCCTGCAAGCATTGAAACCACATCGGCTCTTTGCGGTGTAACCTTGTCGATCGCAGAATTGGCGGAGCGGGTCACGGGCATCGAAAGGGGTTCAATGACACCCTCTTGTGCCTCCCATTCGGCCGCCACTGCCTCAGCCATTTCAACCGTAGGTAAAGTCAGCGCAGACTTGTTCGGTGTGCGAACCGGGCGTCCGTCCAGCAAAACCGAAAAACCGCCCTCTACCTCAGTAACAGAGGTTTCTTTCCAGAAGCGTTTGGCCTTCCATTCGCTCATGATCAGCTCCAAAATCTTGTCAGTGCGTGTTCCAATGCATCAAATTCCGAGATGACGTCCGCCGCACCTGAGGCTGCCAGGGCACTGGCATCGTGATAGCCCCAATCAACACCAATTGCGCCGATCCCGCCATTTGCGGCCATGTCGATATCAAAAACCGTATCCCCGATCATCACAGCGTTTTCTGGCGACACACCCGTGTCGCTGAGGCAAGTGTGGATCATCGAGGGCGCCGGTTTCGACGGATGATCATCGGCAACCTGAACGCTCTGAAACATTCCGCGCAGACCGTGCATGTCCAAAAGATGATCCATCCCACGACGGGATTTCCCTGTTGCAACGGCCAAGAGAACATCGTCCTTGGCGTGCAGCCGGTCCAATGCGTCACGCGCACCCGGAAAAAGCGGCGACAGGGCCTTACCGTCTGCCAGTCGCAATTTTGCGAACCCGGATTTATAACCCTCGACAATCGCGGTTTGGGTGGCAACGTCCGCTTGCGGCACCAACCGGTCAATCAATACCGGTAGTGACAACCCAACGCCCGCCAATACGGTTTCGCGCGGCGGCAATGACAGTCCAACGCCGTCAAAAGCGTGGGCCATCGCGGCCAAAATGTGGGCCTGACTGTCGATCAGCGTGCCGTCGACATCAAAGATCACCAGTTTCAGATCACTCAAAACTCGTCATCCTCGAACGGATCAGCGGGAACGTCGCGCTCATTCCAATCGAGCGTTTCCCAGGTACGTTTCATATGCTCCGGCAATGGGGCCGTAAGCGTTAGGCGCGCGCCTGAGAAGGGATGTGTAAAGGTTAGGCTGCGCGCGTGGAGGTGCAACTTCTTGCTTAACTCGCCGCCCAGTTGCGCGCCCCAGCCGTCGCCGAGGTTTTCCTGACCAGACCCACCGTATTTTCCATCGCCAATAATCGGGTGCCCCAGCTCGGCCATATGCGCGCGCAGTTGGTGCGTCCGACCTGTGACCGGGACAAGCGCCGCCCACGTCACACGACCGCCAAGGGCAGATAGAACAGCATAGTCTGTTGTCGCTCGCTTTGCGCCAAACGTGTCATCCACGTCGCGCGGATGGATGCAATGCATCTTTTCGCCTTCACCGCCACGTCCATGTCCGGGTGCCTTAACTAGCCCGAACCGCACAGTCCCCATTCGCGGCTGCGGAACGCCAGCGACAGCCGCCCAGTAGATCTTGCGCGTATCACGGGCGCGAAACGCCTCAGTCAGTTTACGGGCCGCAGTGGCCGATCGCGCCATCAAAAGGATGCCGGACGTGTCCTTGTCCAAGCGGTGAACGAGGCGCGGTTTGTCCGGCTTGTCCCCCCTGAGGGCCTCGGACATTCCATCAATATGCCGGTTTTGCCCGGTGCCGCCTTGCGTTGGCAGGCCCGGCGGCTTGTTCAGCGCAATGATCTGATCGTCACGATAGATCACACAAGACTGGATCAATTTGGCATCCACATCCGAGACGAAATCCGGCTCTCGTGTCTTGGGCTCATGAATTCCTTCGGCCAAATCAGGCAAAGGTGGGATGCGCACAGATTGCCCAACCTGCAATCGAGAGGCCGCTTTGACCCGGCCCCCGTCGACGCGGATCTCACCCTTGCGGCAGAGCTTCTCGATGCGGCCCTGCCCAATATGCGGGAAGTGGCGGCGGAACCAGCGATCAAGGCGCTGATCGCCTTCATCGTTACCAACGGTAAGGGTTTGGACCCGGCTCATATGAACACCCCGCGTGCGATCCAAAGGCCAAGCACCAGCCCGAGGAGGGAAAAGACGACCGAGATCGTCACATAAAGCAACGCACCTGAGAGGTCGCCGCGCTCATAGAGCGTTACGGCTTCCAATGAAAAGGCTGAGAACGTCGTGAAGCCGCCAAGAAAGCCAGTCATCACCAAGGGAGACAGATGCGTCAGTCCCCGGTGCGCGGCCGCGACAACGAACACGCCCATCAAAAATGAACCGACAACGTTCACGAAAATAATCGCAATCGGAAAACTGGTCTGACCGACCAAACGAAATATGCCCAGCCCCGCAGAATAGCGAAGCGCGGCGCCGATGGCGCCCCCGAGAGCAACTTGAAGAATGCTAATCATGGGGCGGGGTTTGTGGCCTTACGCGGCCAATGTCAACCGCCCTGCCGCTTGGCGCGCAGCTTTGAAAAATAGGCCATTCGCTTGGCCAAATCACGTTCGAAGCCGCGCTCGACCGGGGTAAGCAATTCCGGCCGATCCATGTCATCGGGAAAGTAATTTTGGCCAGAAAACCCATCCTCGGCATCATGGTCATAGGCATAGCCTGAGCCATATCCCTGATCTTTCATCATCTTGGTTGGCGCATTCAGGATATGTTTGGGCGGCGGCACAGATCCGGTTCGTGCAGCCAGCTTTCGCGCGCCCTTGTAGGCCTTGTAAATCGTGTTGGATTTCGGCGCGAGCGCCAGGTAGGCCACGGCCTGTGCCAGCGCCAGTTCACCCTCGGGGCTGCCAAGCCGTTCGTAGGTTTCCCAGGCGTCCAGACATTGGCGCTGCGCCTGTGGATCAGCCAATCCGATATCCTCCCACGCCATTCGGGTGATGCGGCGGGCCAGAAAACGCGGGTCTTCGCCGCCCTCCAACATACGTGCAAACCAATAAAGGGCCGCATCGGGGTCAGATCCCCGGACTGATTTATGCAGGGCCGAAATCAGGTTGTAGTGCGATTCCCCAGACTTGTCGTATTGCGCGGCGCGGCGCGACAGGCGTTTGCCAAGTGCGGTGGGATCAAGCGGGCTGTCTGGCGACCATGCCGCGACCTGTTCAACAAGGTTCAGCATTGCACGCCCATCGCCGTCGGCCATGTCGCGCAATTGGACGCGAGCGGCATCGGTTAACGGCAGAGAAACATCCAGTTCCTTTTCTGCACGGACAATCAATTGATCTAAATCCTCGTCCGATAGACGTTCCAACACCAATACCTGCGACCGTGAAAGTACGGCAGCATTCAATTCAAATGATGGATTTTCAGTTGTGGCCCCAACCAACAGGATTGTGCCATCTTCCATATGAGGCAGAAAGCCATCCTGTTGGGCCTTGTTGAATCTGTGAATCTCGTCGACGAACAGCAGCGTGCCTTCACCATTTGCCCGCCTGAGCTTGGCAGCCTCGAACACTTTTCGCAGGTCGGGCACACCGGTGAAAATCGCGCTGATTTGGACGAATTTGAGATCGGTTTCCTGCGCCAATAGCCGGGCAATCGTGGTTTTTCCGACACCGGGTGGCCCCCAGAGAATCAACGAGCCAAGCGCAGCGGCATCTAACATGGTGCGCAACGAGCCTTCGGGACCAAGCAAATGACCCTGCCCGATGACCTCGGACAGGGATCGGGGGCGCAGCCGGTCGGCCAAAGGCCTTGGTCCGGCTGCGGATTGGGAATCGGGCGGGGCAGAGTCGAACAAATCGGCCATGCCCGCACCCTAGTCTTGTGCGCGTTTGGGGAAAAGCCATCCCGGCCTTGCGCATGAAATTAGTGCATTTTCGTCGCCATGCTGATGTTGACGCATTGCGATTTTTCGCCGTCGATTTCCATGACTGGGCCAGCTGGCTGGCAATCCAGACCGACACGGCGGGCCAGTCGCGGCGATGTCGCAGGGATCAAGCCAAGGACAGACGTTGCCCCCAATTCACGAGCCGACGAAACCATTTCGGAAATCAACTGCATCTGAACACGGAACCGAAGCTTTGCAGGAACTTCGCTGCTGACAAACACGCGGCTGCTTTCCCAGACATGAGGTGCAACCGGGGCTTCCTGATCCAGCAAATTGGCGGGGATCGTGTCGAGAAGTCCACGTTGAGCGTCGCGGATCATGTAGGTGTAGATCCCGCAACGATGGGTTGTGGGCGTCAGGCGAACGCCTGCCATGATCCGTCCGAATTCATGCACCGCGATCCACCGGCTGGCCGGTGTATCATACTGGTCAAATTCCATGCCGTCGGCTTGGGGAAGATCCCAGTTGTTCTGGACGATAAAAGTTTGGTGACGTGCGCGCAGCATATTGGCGAACAGCTCACCGTGGTTGTGCATGTTCTCGAAGGAAAGAGTAGTGACTTGCATTGGGGTGCCTCCTGGTTGGCGGTTGAGAAACCGGCACCGAGGTGGCTGCTAATGCGATCATAATAATCGAAATTCCCTTGCTTTCTTAAGTGCTTCTGCCGTGGTCCGCGCACCCAGACGGACCCTGGCAGATGACAGGCGCGCCTTTAGCGCGCTCTCGGAAATACCCAGCTTGGCAGCCGCCGCGGTATGTCTGTCACCATCGGCGATCAGGCGTAAGGCCTCGACCTGCGCTTTGGTGAGCTCTGTCGGTGGAGCAGCGGCTTCGTGAAGGGCACGAGAGACCACTGCGATTGCGTCTATCTCGGAGTCCGTGAATTCACGGTCGTCTCGAGCGCAACCAATAATAGAGCGCGAGGTGATCGGCCCGCATGAAACGACAGCACCAAATAATAGGCCGTGGCGTTTCGCCTTGGCCATGATGCTGAACGGATCGGGCAATCTGATCTCGCTCCACCTTGTCTGTCCACTGATACCAATGCCCCAAAACACGAGGGGGTCGCGCAACGCATATGCGTTGTCCTGGTATTCCTGCTGCCACGCGGCGGGATAAGTGCTTTTTAACACCATCGGCGAGGCAAAACGGATGTGTAGCCCCACAGTGTACCCCAAAGGGGACAGGGCATTCAGCTGATCCAGCAAGGTTATGAGTACTCTACTATTAGACATGTCCTTTTAGACAGGTTGTCCCATTTGTGGTCCATCGTAAAGTCATAATATAGCGAACAAATTGGCGAGTCGAATGTCGGAAAAGATCAACCCCGGTCTTTTTGCGCGATTAATGGGGCTAAATGCCTCCGCGAGAAGAGATCTTCTGGAATTCATGGGGGAAACACCTGTTTCTGAAGTCGAGTTGGAACGTCTGATCGACAAAATTGCAACAAGACCTACAGAGAAAAGGCAAATGTTGTCTTAACATTAGCCTCTGCGACCTCCCAACAATGAGAAAACCCCGCCCTTTCACAAGGCGGGGTTTCTCTTTTCGTGTGGCCTGACCTAATCGGTTCTTGCCGAATTATCTCAACCTTCAGCGGCTTCTTCGGCTTCTACGCGGGCACGGTCGCCTGCGCCTTTTGCGTCAACGTCACGATCCACAAACTCGATGATCGCCATTGGCGCCATGTCGCCGTAACGAAAGCCCGCTTTCATGATGCGGACATAGCCGCCCTGACGGTCGGCGTAACGTGGGCCGAGAACGTCAAAGAGCTTGGCAACGTAAGCGTCCTGCTTCAGCTTGGACGCCGCTTGACGGCGGGCGTGCAGATCACCGCGTTTTGCCAGCGTGATCATTTTTTCGATGATCGGACGCAGTTCTTTTGCTTTCGGCAAGGTGGTTTTGATTTGCTCATGTTCGATGAGCGAGCCAGCCATATTCGCAAACAGCGCCTTGCGGTGCTCGTGGGTGCGGTTCAGGCGGCGGTAGCCTCGTGCGTGACGCATGGGTATATCTCCAATTTGGTGCCCTCTACGGGCGGTTTTGCTTTGTCTGGCCAGCGATGCGTGTCACCGACTCTCCTTGGGGCGTTGGGCCCATGTCTTCCCCGGCAAATCCGGGCATTAAAGAGGCGGCGCACCGCCCCTTTTTCAAAGTCCTTAGAACTGGTCTTCGAATTTCTTGGCCAGGTCCTCGATGTTATCGGGCGGCCAGTCGATGATATCCATCCCGAGATGCAGACCCATGCCAGACAGCACTTCCTTGATCTCGTTCAACGATTTCCGACCGAAGTTCGGGGTGCGCAGCATCTCGGCTTCGGTTTTCTGGATCAGATCGCCAATATAGACGATATTATCGTTCTTCAGGCAGTTTGCAGAACGGACGCTAAGCTCAAGCTCATCGACCTTTTTCAGCAGCAGCGGGTTGAACTCCAGATCGTCTTCGTCGTCCTGGCGGCCAGCAGCCTCGGGCTCATCGAAGTTCACGAAGATCGACAGCTGGTCCTGCAGAATACGCGCAGCAAAGGCCACGGCGTCTTCTGGCGTAACGGAGCCGTCAGTTTCCAGCTTCAATGTCAGCTTGTCATAGTCCAGAACCTGACCTTCACGGGTGGGTTCCACATTGTAGCTGACCTTCTTGACCGGCGAATAGATTGCGTCGATCGAGATCAGGCCGATAGGCGCATCTTCGGGGCGGTTTTTGTCCGCAGCGACATAGCCTTTACCGGTGTTGACGGTCAGTTCCATGAACAGGTCGGCACCGTCATCGAGGTGACAAATGACATGCTCGCGGTTCAAAACCTCGATGCCGGCCGATTCCGAGATATCACCAGCGGTGACAACCTTTGGGCCTTTGGCCGAGATCGAAACACGCTTGGGGCCTTCGGCATCCATGCGGATCGAAACGCCTTTGAGGTTCAATACAACATCGGTCACGTCTTCACGAACGCCCGAGATCGAAGAGAACTCGTGCAGAACATTGTCGATCTGGACGGATGTGATGGCCGCGCCTTGCAGCGAGGACATCAAAACGCGACGCAGCGCGTTACCCAGAGTCAGACCAAAACCACGTTCCAAAGGTTCGGCAACCACGGTGGCCTGACGCGAGGGGTCATTGCCTGGGTTTACGACCAGTTGGGTTGGCTTGATCAGTTCCTGCCAATTCTTATGGATCATGTGTCGCCTCCATTCCTGCTTTTGAGCCGATCCAAGGCTCAAAGCGCTCGAGGATCAAAATGACAAACGGGGGCCATGAGAAACCTCATGGCCCACCGGTAATTACTGGTATTATACGCGGCGGCGCTTTGGCGGGCGGCAGCCGTTATGTGCGATCGGGGTCACGTCACGGATCGACGTGATGGTGAAACCGATAGCCGCAAGCGCACGCAGCGCGCTTTCACGACCGGAACCCGGGCCCTGCACTTCGACTTCCAGCGTTTTCACGCCGTGATCCTGGGCTTTTTTGCCAGCATCTTCTGCAGCCATCTGGGCCGCATAGGGAGTGGACTTCCGCGAGCCTTTGAAACCCATGGTGCCAGCAGACGACCATGCGATCGCGTTACCTTGCACATCCGAGATCAGGATCTTGGTGTTGTTGAACGAGCTGTTCACGTGTGCCACGCCAGTGGCAATGTTTTTACGCTCTTTACGCTTAGGAGCTCTCTTATCGCGTGCCATTGATCAGACCCTCCCTTATTTCTTCTTACCGGCAATGGCCTTTGCGGGGCCTTTGCGGGTACGAGCGTTGGTGTGAGTCCGCTGACCGCGAACCGGCAGGTTGCGGCGGTGACGCAGGCCGCGATAGCAGCCAAGGTCCATCAGACGTTTGATGTTCATCTGCGTTTCACGACGCAGGTCGCCTTCGACGGTGAAGTTCGCGTCAATGTGCTCACGAATGGCCAGAACTTCGGCGTCGGACAGTTCGTTAACACGGCGAGTGAAGTCGATAT
Source organism: uncultured Nioella sp. (assembly GCA_947495575.1). Classification (GTDB taxonomy): domain Bacteria; phylum Pseudomonadota; class Alphaproteobacteria; order Rhodobacterales; family Rhodobacteraceae; genus CANLZL01. The sequence continues at coordinate 66,435 of CANLZL010000005.1, forward strand.
TAACCGCTTCGCAGATGGCTTCTGCGGAAGTTTGGCCAATACCAGTGATATAAGTCAGCGCGATCGGTACGCGCTTGGCGGTGGGGATGTTCACACCAGCAATACGTGCCACGTGGGTCTTTCCTTTTCGTTGCGGTTCCGTAGCTCCAGAACCTTTTTTCACAACATGAAGCCCGAGGCGTTTCTGCCACCGGGCCCTAGCTGATCAGGTGATCTGTTTTTTGGGTGCGACCCAGAAAACAAGAATGATTCTCGTGTCGAGATAGCGCGTCGTATTGCCATTTGGCATATGCGTCAACCCAATTGTGCAAACTTCCCCAGGGTCAACCCAGTTGATCACCGGAAAGTCATCATCTCATTGGCGAACTTGACGGGCGCGTTGGATTGCTCAGGCTTCATTTGCCAGGGATGAAATCAAAGAACCGGCCACAAGGCCGGTCCTAGAAATTCGGTCGAAATCGTCAGATTTGAGATCAGGCGTCCAGTGCCGCTGCAATCTCGGCCTGGACATCTTCCATCTCGGCCATGCCGTCAATCCAAACAAGGTCGCCTTTGGCGTAATAATAGCCCATCAGCATCGATGTTTTTTTGTAGTACTCGGTCAGACGGGTGCGCAGAGCTTCTTCTGTGTCGTCAGCGCGGCGTTTGACCTCTGGCGTATCGCAGCTCACGCAGGATCCATCCGCAGGCCAGGGTTTGGTATGGTCATTATAGACCTCGCCGCATGTGCCGCATGTTGAACGCGCCGTTATCCGAGAGATCAGAGCTTCATCCTTTACGGCCATCGCAAGAACGGCGTCCAGTTTCTCACCGCGCTCTTCCAGCAAAGCCGCCAGTGCATCCGCTTGTTCCAGCGTGCGAGGGAAACCATCAAAAATGAAGCCGCCCTTCTTGTCGCCTTCCAGCTTTTCGCGGATCAGCCCAATGACAATCTCGTCCGTGACCAAAGCACCGCGCGCCATCACATCTGCAACGACCTTGCCCATTTCGGTGCCGCTGTCCTTGGCTTCGCGCAACATGTCGCCAGTCGACAACTGGATCATGTCGCGGTTTTCAACCAAATGACGGGCTTGCGTGCCTTTGCCAGCGCCGGGCGGTCCAAGCAGAATGATATTCATCGACGAGCGGGTCCTTTACGTGGTTTCCGGGTGCCACCGGATTTACGCCCGCGCAGCTGCGACTTCTCAATAAGGCCTTCGTACTGGTGTGCCAAGAGATGAGACTGAACCTGCTGCACTGTGTCCATTCCGACCGATACGATAATCAGAATCGAGGTGCCGCCAAAATAGGCCGTGATCGCCAATTGAGTCCGGATCATCTCTGGCAGCAATACCACCAGCGCTAGATAAGCAGAGCCCAGTACCAAGATGCGGTTGGTCACATATTCCAGATATTCGGCGGTCTTTGGACCAGGGCGAATACCCGGAATAAAGCCGTTTTGGCTTTTCAGGTTATCCGCAACATCCTCGACCTTGAACGACACGTTGTGGGTGTAGAAATAGGTGAAGAAGATGATCATACCCGCAAAGAACAGCAGGTATAGCGGACGACCAGGGCCGAACATCGTCAGGATCCAGGACATCACCGGGCCAGCGTCGGCCCCAGAGAATGTGCTGATTGTGGTCGGCAGCAACAGAAGCGACGACGCAAAGATCGCAGGGATAACACCCGCGGGGTTCACCTTGATCGGCAAGTGCGAGGTGCCGCCATCATAAACCTTCATCCCCACCTGACGGCGCGGATATTGGATATGAATTTTCCTGAGAGATCGCTCCATGAAGACGACAAAAGTCAGCGTCGCCAAAAGCATTATGATCACACCCAGAATAACTGGGGTCGACAGATCGCCGGACCGACCGCTTTCAAAAAACTGGGCGAAGGCGCCTGGGATCTCAGCAATAATGCCAACAAAGATGATCAAAGAGATGCCGTTGCCGATGCCGCGGGCCGTGATTTGTTCACCCAGCCACATCAGGAACATGGTGCCGCCCACCAGCGTCACGACGCAGGCCGCGCGGAAGAACCAGCCCGGATCTGTCACAAGGCCACCGCTTTCCAGGCTGACGGCCAGACCGTAGGCTTGGAAGGTCGCCAGCAGCACTGTGCCATAGCGCGTGTATTGGTTCAGCTTCTTACGGCCCTGCTCGCCCTCTTTCTTCAGCGCTTCCAACTGCGGAACCATGGCCGAAGCCAGCTGAATGATGATCGAAGCAGAGATGTAGGGCATGATGCCAAGCGCAAAGACGCCCATCCGGCCAATCGCGCCGCCGGTAAAGAGGTTCACAACCCCACCGAGGCCCGAAGCCACATCTTCCATGAATTGACGCAGTTCAGCACCATCAATGCCCGGAACGGGGATGTAGGTACCAACGCGATAGATGATCAGAAGGCCAATGGTGAACAGGATACGTTGGCGCAGCTCAGTCGCTTTGCCAAAAGTGCTCCAGCTCAGGTTGGAGGCCATTTGCTCTGCAGCAGATGCCATGTGTCTCTCTCATGCACGGCGCCGCGGGATCGGGTGTCGACCACGCGGCGCGGGAAGAACTTTGGGCTAGATGTAAGCGCTAACCTTAGCGCTCACAAGCGTAGAGGCGCCGCAAGGGCGCCTCTTTGCCATTATTCTGCCGCGGCGGGGGCTGCGACGGTCAGGCTGCCGCCTGCTTTTTCAACAGCTTCAACAGCCGATTTCGACGCGCCGGTAACGGTCAGGTTCAGCTTGGCAGATACTTCGCCTTTGGCCAGAACACGAACGCCGTCCAGTTTGCGGCGAACCAAACCAGAGGCCACAAGCGTGTCCTCGGTGATCGCAGCGGAGGCGTCGAGCTTGCCGTCGTCGATGAATTTCTGAATGAGGCCCAGGTTTACAACAGCAAACTGCTTGCGGTTCGGCTTGTTGAAGCCACGCTTTGGCAGACGCTGGTAGAGGGGCATTTGGCCGCCTTCGTAGCCATTGATAGCTACACCCGAGCGGGATTTCTGACCCTTGATACCACGGCCAGCGGTTTTACCTTTGCCAGAACCGGGGCCACGGCCAACGCGCTTTTTGGTTTTGGTTGCACCGGGATTGTCACGAAGTTCGTGCAGTTTCATAGTCGCTTCTCCTTGCCGGAACTGACCCCCGAAGCGATCGATGGGGCCAAACACGGCTTTTCTTGATTGTTGAGTCGGGTTCCATAGCGGGACCACCGGGGGCGTATAGACGGATGTGTCAGCGCAATCAAGCGCTGTCTCAGCGACGTAGGTGAAAGAGCTGCATCATACGGGTATGTCCAGCAAAGGGGCGCGTTTTACCAGTATCCTCTTTGCGGTTGATGACCCTTATGGCCATCCATGCAGACGCAAGTCCAAAAAGGACACCGCCGACCGCCTGACCAATCAAAACGCCCGCCGCGCCAAACCACCATGCAAACACGATCACAAAGGGGATCGTCCCGATCGTGTGTCGGCCCCAGTTGATCCAGGTGGAGTAGAACGGGTGGCCCAGATTGTTGAAACTGGCATTGGACACGAAGAGCATTCCGTTGAAAAACCACAACAGCGCCAGAGGCCCGCAAAAGAGATAGAGCAATTCCTGACTGATGCCTTCGACTTGGAAAAGCGCCCCTATTGGGCCGCGCAGCAGGAACAGAATAAGCGAAATCAGGGCGACCACGGCCCCAGTAAAGATAAGCCCGTCCCGATAGGCCCCTCGGACACGGTCAAAATTCCGCGCCCCGAAATTCTGGCCCATGATAGGTCCAATTGCGCCGGATAGGGCAAAGATTGTGCCGAATGCGACCGGTGTAAGACGAGAGATTATGGCCATACCGGCCACTGCCTCTTCGCCGAACTCAGCCATGGCGCGCGTGACATAGGCCTGCCCAATCGGAGTCGCCAGTTGGGTAAGGATTGCCGGGAACGCAAGTGACAGGATCACTGGCAAATCTCCCCGCAGGTCTTGTGCTGTTGGCATTGAAAGACCGCCATAGTGGCGAAGAATGGGGTAAAGCGCCGCGACACCTATCGCGATCCGGGCCGCAACACTGGCAAGGGCCGCGCCAGTCAGCTCAAGTCCCAAGCCAAAAATCAAGATCGGGTCGAGAATCGCGTTGACCACACCGCCGATAATTGTCACCCACATTGCCCTTTGAGCGGCGCCATGCGCGCGCAGAATCGCGCTGCCGACCATTCCGACGAGCAAGATCGGCAAACTGGGAATGATGATCTGCAAATATCCGACGGAAAGCGCCAGCGTTTCTCCACTTGCCCCCATGAGCTGCGCCAGTGGCGCCAGGTTGAACCAAACGGCGGCTGAGAAAAGCCCCCCGAAAATAACCCCATAAAGCAAGACAGTGGCCGCCCGACGCCGCGCCATTTCTGGGTTGCCCGCGCCCAGGGCCCTAGCAACCAGTGCCCCTGCGGCAATCGACATGCCAATCCCAAAGGAAGAGGTGAAGAACAGGATCGCACCCGCATAGCCAATGGCCGCAGCCAGTTCCGCCTTGCCCAACATCGATATGAAAATCATGTCGACAAAATCGACCAAAAAGACCGCCATCAGCCCGATAGACGAAGTCAGGGACATGACCGTGATGTGTTTTAGGAGGCTGCCCTCGAGGAATTTTGCTTGTTCGCTCATTCACCTTGCGTAACAGAACGCAGCGCCGCTGTCTTGGTCGTTTCTGTGCGTGGTTGCGCAGACCCCTCTGTGTTCGGATGCATCAAGGAAATCTGTGATAGGCTTTGAAGGGACCACGGGGAGAAGTAACATGGGAATTTCCGAAGGCGGCTGTTTGTGCGGCCAGATCAGATACCAAGTTCACGGCGCGCCCGATTGGGTAACCGTCTGTTTCTGCACCTTCTGCCAGCGCGCAACCGGCGGCCCGCAAATGACCGAACCGATTTTTGGTATCGACGCATTTGAAGTGACGCGGGGCACACCCAAAGTCTACACGCATATTTCCGGCGGCAGCGGCAAGGAGGTTTACGTTCATTTCTGCCCCGAATGCGGGACAAAAACTCATCTGACATTTGACAGATGGAAAGATCGTATGGGTGTGTATTCCGGCACCTTTGATGATCCCGGTTGGTTTGACCTGACCCCAGAAAACACCAAGTTCATATTCTTGGATGAGGCCGCAAGAGGCACTTTGGTGCCTGCGGGCTTCAATACGTTTGCCGAACACGCAGCAACCCCCGATGGAACACCCTTGGAGCCGGATGTCCTATCAGAGGTCTTGCATATCAGAAGGAAAGGTTAGAGCGTCGGCTTCTTTTGCAATAGCGTCATGACGTCGGCCATTTCCGGGCCGCGCTGCAAACCGGTCACGGCTTTTCGCAAAGGCATGAACAGACCCTTTCCTTTGCGACCTGTCGCCTCTTTGACCGCTTTGGTCCACTCGCTCCAGGTCTCTGCCGAATAAGGCGGATCTGGCAACATATCAAAAGCCTGCGCCACAAAATCGCGATCTTCGTCGTCAACCAGCGGTGTCGCCCCATCGCGGAACAATTCCCACCAGCCCGGCAGGTCTTTCAGCGTTGTGATATTTGCACGGGCGACATTCCAGAAACCTTCGGCCAAATCAGCCGGAACGCCAAGTTCAGCAACTTGATCGGCGACAGCAGCCAATGGCAAGCCATGCAAATACCGGGCGGTCAGCGGGTACAGATCCTCAACGTCAAATTTAGTCGGGGCCGAGCCAAAGTGATCAAGATCAAAGCCTGCCGCCAACTCGTCAATGGACTCGCACAACTCGACCGGCTGCGAGGATCCAAGCCGAGCCATCTGGCTCAACAGTGCCATCGGCTGCACACCGGCCTCTCGCAAATCGCGCAGCGCCAGAGTGCCCAAACGTTTGGACAGTGCCTCACCCTGCGGGCCGGTCAAAAGCGAGTGGTGGGCAAAACTTGGGGCCGAATGACCCAATGCCGCCATGATCTGAATTTGCGTTGCAGTGTTTGTGACGTGGTCCGAACCGCGCACAACATGCGTCACACCCATATCCGTGTCATCCACAACGGATGCAATCGTGTAAAGAACCTGCCCGTCCTGACGGATCAGAACCGGGTCAGAGACCGAGGCCGCGTCGATCGACAAGTCGCCAAGGATACCGTCCGTCCACTCAATCCGTTCATGATCCAACTTGAAGCGCCAAACACCCTGCCCGCGTTCGGCGCGCAGCTTGTCCTTTTCTTCGTCAGAAAGGTTCAGCGCCGCGCGGTCATAGACCGGTGGCAAGTGCATATTCAGCTGTTTTTTGCGTTTAAGGTCCAGCTCGGTCGGCGTCTCGAACGCCTCATAGAACCGACCATTTGCGCGCAGTTCATCTGCTGCGGCAGCATAACGATCCAAGCGCGAAGACTGATACTCGATCTTGTCCCATGTCAGGCCAAGCCATTCCAGATCCTCTTGGATCGCATCCACATATTCCTGCTTGGATCGTTCTGGGTCCGTATCATCAATACGCAAGATGAATGTTCCGCCTGCCTTTTTGGCAATCAGGTGATTCATCAGCGCGGTGCGCAGGTTGCCGACATGGATAAATCCAGTCGGAGAGGGGGCGAAACGGGTAACGGTCATGGCGCCTTCGGCTTTCTGTCAGATCGACCTGATCGTGAACCACATGGCGGGGCAATTGTCCATAACCGGCAGGCGTCGCGCAGCCTATCACCGGAAATTGACCTCTGCTGTGCCGCGCTTCGCGCTATTTTAAGACTTAGCCAAGTCATGAGGACCCATATATGTTCACCCTGCCCCGCCGTGCCCTGTTACGTTCTGCCCTTGCCGCGCCATTTGTAACCCTTGGAGCCAAGGCATTTGCCGAAGCGCCCATGCTGGGCGCCTCCTTCGCGCGCCACCGCCGCTTTACACTTGGCAATTTCGAGGTAACAAACTTGCTTGCCGGGACATCCACTTGGGACGGGCCGCATGGAATCTTCGGTCTCAACATTTCAGATGACGAGTTCGAGAGAGTTAGCGCCGAAAACTTCCTGTCGACTGATCAGTTTCAAGGATATTTCACACCCGTCGTCGTAAACACCGGCGCCCAACTGATCCTTTTTGACACCGGCCTGAATCCTGCCTCGATCACGGATGCTTTGCAAGGCGCCGGCTATTCACCTGATCAAATTGACGTGGTCGTAATTACCCATATGCATGGCGATCACATCGGCGGGCTAATGGATGGAAGGACTCCGGTCTTTCCAAATGCGCGATATGTGACTGGACAGGTAGAGTTTGACCACTGGGCAGGCACTGGAAATGACGGGTTCGAACGCAAAGTTCGCCCCCTCGTTGACCAGATCAGCTTTGTCGCCCCGGATGAAGATGCCGTGTCCGGCATCACCGCGATCAACGCATTTGGACACACGCCGGGACACATGGCGTACCACCTGGAAAGTGACGGGGCGCGGTTGTTGCTATTTGCAGATTTGGCAAACCATCACGTTTGGTCGCTGGCCCACCCGGAATGGGAAGTGCGCTTTGACATCGACAAAGAAAGTGCTGCCGACAGCCGACGCAGGGTTCTGGATATGTTGGCAACCGAACGCATTCCGGCGGTGGGTTATCATTTGCCCTTCCCCGGAATTGGCTTTGTCGACCGCCGCGATGAAGGGTTCCACTGGGTGCCGGAGGCCGGACAGCTAATGCGTTAATCAGTGATCGGCCCTGATCCGACCCTCGGGTGGACCCGCGAACCATCCGACACGCCCATGATCAGCACAATCTCATCGGGCCGGGGCCCGTCCGGGACGCCCAAGGTCATCGTGTCGAAATGCGGAAAGGACCAGGCTTCGTCCTTATGGCCCAGCGGCAGGTCGATTTGCGCACCCATAGCCCCGAGTTTCGCGTTCGACGGGATCAACGCCTTGCCGCCGCCAACTGCCGCCCGCATCGGTTTGCCTAGCTTTGGGTGGATCATGGCCGCGCCGTGTTCCAGCTCGCCTGCGACACCGACTATAGCGGCCTTTCCATAGCTGACCGGCGCAGCGTCCAGCATCGTGACCGCCTGCCCCATCAATTTCCCGCCCATTTCACCGCCTGCATCAAAGAGCGAAGACAAATCCACGCCATGTCTACCGGCAAACGGGTTGGCAAGAACCGCCAAAACTGCGACCCGCGTGATGGGATCGCATTGCAAACCGGACCCGTCCGACTGGATCACCTCTTTGACGAAGATTATCTTTCGGGTATGCATCAGTCGCCCTCCTTCAGCGGTTTGTCGGCTGTATCGGCGGGCAACGCTGTTTTCAATTTTGGCCTGCCCTGCCAGACCCTTGTACCACGGATCGCGACGATGACCGGAATATCCAACAGCGTTCCGCCAGATCTGGACGAATTCGCAGCGCTGGCCGATGCGGCAATCAATGCCCTACCGACACCGGCAAGAGACGCGGCGCGGTCCGTTGCATTGCGGATCGAGGAATTTGCCCCGAATGATTTACTGCGTGAGATGGGAATCGAAAATCCATTCGATCTTACCGGCCTCTATGAGGGTATTCCCCTGACGGAAAAGTCAGTCATGGATCAGCCGCATGGCCCTGACGTTATCTGGCTGTTCCGGCGCCCAATTCTCGAGGAATGGATTGATCGGGAAAATGTAACACTCAGCGCCCTGATTTCTCATGTTTTGGTGCACGAACTGGCCCATCATTTTGGGTGGGATGACCAAGATATCGCGAAAATTGACCGCTGGTAGGAATAGGCGGGCCATCGGTTACTCAGGTCGGTTTGATCTCGGCAAAATTTGCGAGATCTTTCAAGCCGGCGCGGATGAGTTCCTCCAAAACGTCCAGATCGATATCGGCCAGTTTGTTCACATATAGACAGGACACTCCCGTCTTATGCTTTCCCATCCGCGCAAGAATCGGGCCATAATCCTGGTAGCCCGGCATGATATAGATCGACAGGTTGGACTTTCGTGGCGAAAATCCAGTCGCTAGGAAATCGCCTTCTCGCCCGGATTTGTATTTGTAGTGATACTGACCGTAGCCAACAATACTACTGCCCCACATCACGGGCGAATAACCAGTCACGGTACGAAAAAGCATATCAAGCGCTTGCCCGTCCGTCCGGCGCGTCGGGTGTTCGACTTCTCCCAGAAATGACTCAACGGACATATCGGTTGGCTGTGTCTTGTTTTGGCTCTTACTCATGATCTGTTGGCCCTCCCGGCGGAGAGAGTAACACCGGAAGGGTCAGGCCCAAAGCATCAGTTGTAAGTTACAACCTCGATCTCGATATTGTCCGGGCCATCAAAGTAGAACCGCCGACCCGGCTCATAGTCGCCAAAATTGAATGGCTCAAATCCCGCCGCACGCACCTTGCGTTCGACCGCAGCGATATCGTCGACCACAACGCCAATGTGGTTCAACCCGCCGGGCGTCCTGTAGCGATCTGTTCCGGTCATTTTCCCCCCTTGTGAATAGGCCACAACATAGGAATTTTCGTTACCCACATGGATGGAATGACCGCCACCCAGGCCGTCACCTTCCCATCGGACGGTCCAATCAAACAGATGGCACAACAGCTCTGCTGTCTTGCCTGGGTCCGACACGGTTATGTTCACATGTTCCAAAAATGCAGTTGCCATTATCCTGGCCTCCTTGTCTTGAGTCGCAATCAGAATCGTGTTGTAATTCCTAAAGTTAACTTTAGCTCAAGGGATTTTTTATGCGACGTGCGGGTGACATGCTGCCTATCGGCAAAATTGCGGCGCGGACCGGCCTCGCCGTATCAGCATTGCGGTTCTATGAGGCAGAGGGTTTGATTCACCCCATCCGCACAGCCGCGGGTCAGCGCCAATTCCGACGCTCCGACATCCGCCGCATCTCCTTCATAAAAATCGCGCAGGAATTGGGGATGTCCCTCACTGACATCCGGCAAGAGATTGCCAAACTGCCCGATGGTCGGACACCGACAAAGGCCGATTGGGCCAAGATCAGCCGCAAATTGCAGGCCATGCTGGATGACCGTATCCACCAATTGCAGCGGACACGCGATGTGTTGGATGGTTGCATTGGCTGCGGCTGCTTGTCCCTGAAAAGTTGCAAACTCTATAATCCTGACGACCAAATGCGCCAGACCGGCACCGGGCCGCGGATCATCCTTAACAGCCCCGGAGACGCGTAAGAATTGAACGAAATTGTCAGTCCAAGATTAGGTAAATCCACATTTTGAGCTGTTATCTGTCGTCCCATAACTTTTGCGAGAGGTTATGGATTGACCAAGCATACAGCCCCCTTGCGCCCGATAGATCGCGCGCCCGACACCGGCGACGATCAGGAATTATTGCGCGCCGTAATTGATTCGATGGAACAGGGCATTTTGGTTTGGTCCAAGGACGCACTCTGCCTCTTGCACAATGAACGCATCTTTAACGTTCTGGAACTATCGCGCGAACAAATCTTTTTGGGATGCCGCCGATCTGACTTTCTGGCGGCTGCGGCAGCGCGCAGAGAAGTGTCCCAATCGAAAGTCGATGAAGTACAGGATCTTTTTGAAAAGGGCGCACCGTTTGCCTTTGACAGGGCGATGCCGTCAGGACGTACTGTTGCCACCAACGCCCGCCCGCTGCGCGGCGGAGGCTTTGTTGTCACCTTTACCGATGTAACCGACGAGCGCCGCAGTGCAAAGGAGTTGAAGCAAGCCAAGCATCAGGCTGAAACAGCTGAACTTAAGGCGCTTAAAACCCTGGCCAAGGAACAGGTCTGGCGCAATGAAGCCAAATTGCTGGCCGACTTGGATGAATGGCTACAAAGCTGCAAATCCCTGGTCGAACTCTATGATATCGTAAGCGTGTTCATGGAGCGGTTGCTGCCCGACACAATCGGAGAGCTCTACGTATACTCCAATTCTCGCGACGTGTTGGACGGGGCCTGCCATTGGGGCAAGGCACAGCTGCACGATCACATCGCGCCTGATAGCTGTTGGGCGCTGAGGCGCGGCAGGCGCTATAGATTTGACGCCGATGAAATTTCGTTCACCTGCAACCATGTAAAAGATCAATCCGCACAAAAGGATGTCACCGACACGCTCTGCGTGCCAATTGTGGCCCATGGCGATACCGTCGGCCTTCTACATATCAAGTTCGACCCAGAGACGCCGAAATCCGCAATCGAAAACTCATTTACTTTCGCCATGCAATGCGCCGAGCATATCAGCCTTGCCATCGCCAACGTGAAGCTTCGCGATGAACTGCATGATCAATCAACCCGCGACCCGCTGACCGGGCTTTACAACCGCCGCTATTTCCTTGAGGCGATGCGATCAGAATTATCCATGGCGACGCGCAAGGAGGGATCGCTCGGCATCCTGTCCTTCGATGCTGACAAGTTCAAAAGCTTCAACGACAACCACGGCCATGATGCCGGTGACATGGTGTTGCGCGCGATCGGAGAGAAGCTGCGCGAACTCTTCAATTCAGGTGAAATCCCTTGCCGGTTCGGCGGCGAAGAGTTTACCGTTCTGATCCCCGGCGCTGACCTGGACGCGACGGAAAAGGCCGCAGAGGCCCTGCGCCTCGCCGTGGAAGAGATCAAAATCCGCTATGGATCCGGCCTGTTGCCACGTGTGACGATTTCAGTTGGCGTTTCCGCCTTCCCTGATAACGGAACAATGCCGCAGGACCTGCTTAATGCAGCTGACGAAGCGCTTTATGAAGCCAAGGATGCGGGGCGAAACTGCGTACGAACCGCCCGGATCGAAAGGGAATAAGTTTACTTCAATCGGCCTTGCCGCAATCAGCTCACCAAGGGCAGTACCAGCCCATACAACCATGCAAGGCGCGCGCATACCTTTTCCGGACAATGCCGGAATCAGTCGCCATTATCACGCCACCTGTTCGCAATCGGATAGCGGCGGTCCAGCCAGAAGGCTTTCTCGGTCAGCCGCGCACCGGGGGCGGATTGGAAACGCTTGTATTCTGAAATGTAGAGCAGGTGCTCGACCTTCTTCACAGTTTCGCGCGCGTAGCCCATAGCGACGATATCGGCGACCGAGGCTTCCCGGTCGATCAGCATTTCCAGGATCACATCCAGCACCTCATAGGGGGGCAGGCTATCCTCATCTTTCTGGTCATGACGCAGTTCGGCGGTGGGGGGTTTGTCGATCACCCGCGGCGGGATGACCTCCCCTGCGGAGCCCATCATCCACGGCCGGTGATTCGCGTTGCGCCATCGACACGTCTCAAACACACGCGTTTTGTACATGTCCTTGATCGGGTTATAGCCGCCGGCCATATCGCCATAGATCGTGGCATAGCCCACCGCGACTTCCGATTTGTTGCCAGTCGTCAATAGCATCTCACCAAACTTGTTGGATAACGCCATGAGGATCACGCCTCGCAGGCGGGATTGGATGTTCTCCTCCGCCACATCGGGTGAGGTCCCCGCAAAGAGGTCACTCAAGGCCTCCGTTACAGCGGCGCGGGGGCCGCCTATTGGGACCGTGTCCAATCGGCACCCGAGATTGGTCGCAATTTCTGCGGCATCTTCCAGCGACGCGGTCGATGTATATTCCGATGGCAGCATGACGCAGCGGACGTTGTCTGGCCCAAGCGCGTCTGACGCAATCGTTGCGACAATTGCCGAATCGATTCCGCCAGAAAGACCAAGCACCACCTTTTTGAAGCCGGTTTTGCCAAGGTAATCCCGCACAGACATCACCATCGCGCGATAATCGCTTTCCCATTCATCGGGCAAGCTGACCTTTTCCCCATCTTCAACGCGCCATCCATCGGGGCCGCGGATCATATCAACATGCCGCAACTCTTGTTCAAAGCTGTTCATCTGCAACGCCAAAGCCCCGCCGGGATTAAGCGCAAAGCTGGCGCCGTCGAACAGCTGATCGTCCTGCCCGCCAACGAGATTTAAATACAGCAGCGGCAAGCCCGTTTCGATGACCCGGGATACCGTCACAGCCTGTCGGATCCCCATCTTGTTGCGATGGTAGGGGGAGCCATTGGGTACCAGCAAAAATTCCGCGCCTGTTTCTTCCAGCGTCTCGGCCACATCCTCAAACCAGCAATCCTCGCAAATCGGGATACCAATGCGCACACCGCCCACAGAAACAGGGCCCTGCGGCGTTCCCGCGTGGTAATATCGCTTCTCATCAAAGACGTTATAATTCGGCAAATGCTGTTTCAGCACCTGGGCTGTAACCTTGCCATTTTGCAAAATGAAATAGGCATTGAAGGGCTTATCCGGGCCGGGCCACGGACCGCCAATCCCGATCGCGGGCCCATCTGCGCAATCCGCGGAAAGAGCCTCTAACACCCGCTGAACGTCAATAGCAAAGGCAGATTTGCGCACCAGATCCTGCAGCTGATAGCCGGTGATGAACATCTCGGGGAAGGCAATCATGTCCGCCCCCGCTGCCTTTGCCTCCGCCCAGGCCGCCCGCGCCTTGTCGGCATTTGCCTCCAGTGCACCGACGGTCGGGTTCAATTGTGCCAGTGTCAGGCGGAATTTATCGGACATTTCAGGGCACCTTTAGCTCTCAACTTGCCTCGCTTTTAGCAGATCACCGCCTGCCGCCAAGGTGCAGACAGCAAAAGACATTGCGAGGTTAACGGGCTTTCTCTAGGTTTACTCCGGTAACGGGCAATGGAAACCAATCAGGGGGCGTAAGGTGAGCCACAACAAAAGCGGCACCCTTAAGCGGATCATGATCGCAAGCAGCTTGGGCGCCTTGATGGCGATCCCTTCGTTTGCGCAAGAGACCGGCGAGGTTGAAATCCACCAGTATGAGGGTGGCGGGATCTATGAAGGCACGTTCCGTGATGGCGTGCAGCATGGGACCGGCACGTATCGATTGCCCAATGGTTATGAATACACTGGCGAATGGGTCGACGGTGAAATTCGCGGCCAAGGCCGGGCAGTTTTTCCCGACGGTTCAATTTATGAAGGTGAGTTCGCAGCTGGCCGTCCCGAAGGGTTCGGCATGATCACATTCGCCGATGGCTCAACCTACGAAGGTGAATGGTCCGAGGGGCGGATAAATGGCAGCGGCGTCGCGCTTTATGCCAATGGCGTGCGATACGAGGGTCAGTTTAGCAATGCATTGCACCACGGCACCGGCGTCATGGATAGTCCCAATGGCTATCGCTACGAAGGCCAATGGGTCGGCGGGCTGAAACAAGGCACCGGACGCATCACCTATCCCGACGGCGCAATCTATCAGGGCGACTTCAACAACGGGCAACGTGAGGGCACGGGCCGGTTGGAAATGCCAGATGGCGTCATTTACGAAGGCGCATGGCAAGATGGCCAGATCAACGGCACCGGCGTTCTGACGCAACCCAACGGTGATGTGTACGAAGGCCAGCTGGTCAGCGGTCAACGCGAAGGCACAGGTATCGTGCGTTATGCAAATGGCGATCGCTATGAAGGCAACTTTGCAGGCGACCGTCGCCATGGTCAGGGCGAGTTCCGCGGTGCCGACGGATATATCTATGTGGGTGAGTGGATCGACGGACGGATCGAGGGCGAAGGTCAGGTGACATACCCGGATGGCTCAGTCTATGTCGGCACGTTCCGCGATGATCTTGCCCATGGGCGTGGCACCATAACATATGCCGATGGCTCCACTTATGAGGGCGATTGGGTTGAGGGTGTGATTCAGGGTTTTGGAATCGCGCGTTATGCCAATGGGTTGGTCTACGAGGGCCAGTTCCTGAATGCTCGGCAACATGGCCAAGGTGTCATGACCTACACCGACGGCTATCGGTATGAAGGGGCATGGGCCGATGGTGTGCGTGCGGGCGTTGGCATTGCGACCTATTCGGACGGCACTGTCTATGATGGTGAATTTGTCGGTGGGCAGCGCGAAGGCCAAGGCACGCTGACGATGGCAGACGGGTTTATCTACTCGGGTCAATGGACCGCAGGGGAAATCAACGGCATGGGCCGCGCAACCTATGCCAATGGCGATGTGTACCAAGGGCAGTTTATCAACGGGACCCGACAGGGTCCGGGGACAATGACTTATGCGGCAACCGAAGATCAGGACGCCCGCGTGGTTCAGGGCCAATGGGAAGAGGGCCAGTTGGTCAGCACCCTGGATGGCGACGACCTGCCGGAAGATGCTTCTGATGCCCCGCAACCGGAAGAGCCCGGATCCGTTCCTTCCGAAGTCACGGAAACATCTGAAGAGACTGAATAAGTCGTCACTCTACCAAGGTACCGGATGGCCTGCCCAGTCATAGAATTGGCCGGTTTGCTCAGGTGTGAGCGCATCCATAACGCCGCAAAGGTTCGCGGCGGCCTCCTCTGGGGTGACGGCAGGATGCCGAGATAGGTAGGCCTCAGTCAGCGGAGTCCGCACAGTACCGGGGTGAAGGGCAACCAGTGTTGCCAGTTTATTTTTTCGCGCCACCTCAATCGCTGTGGTGTGCACGATCTGATTTACGGCCGCCTTGGCCGCCCGGTAGCTGACCCATCCACCCAAACGGTTATCACCGATCGACCCCACACGAGCGGACAGCACTGCCAGCACCGCACGCCGATCGCGTGGCAACAGACGGATCGCATGTTTCAGGACCAAAGCCGGTCCGATGGCGTTAAGGCGAAACTGCGCTTCCAATGCAGTGGGATCCAGTGCCATGATCGTCTTCTCAGGTTCTGAACCGTCGATGCTGAGACAGCCAGTCGCTACGACGATCCGGTCAAATGGGCCGTCGATTTTGCTCAAGGCATCAGCAACACTATCTTCATCTGTGATGTCAATTCCGGTCCCGGACCGCGACAGGCGTGTGACAGGGCCACGCGCCTCAAGGTGATTGGACAAGGCATGGCCGATACCACCCGAAGCGCCAATAACAAGTGAATTCTCTGTTTCCATCCACCAAACTTATGCCGCAACATGGTCTGGTCAAATTCGGCCATAATCAAGCAGACCGCAAGCATTCCAGCGAGGTAAAATGACCCGACCAATTATCTACCACATCCCCGTTTGTCCGTTTTCTCAGCGCATCGAGATCCTGTTAAACCTAAAAGGATTGGAAGACGCTGTTGAATTTCAGGTGGTAGACATCACCAAACCGCGCGATCCGGCGCTTCTTGCAAAAACACGCGGCACGACTGCCTTACCAGTACTGGAAACCGAAGACGGGCGGATCCTGAAAGAAAGCCTTGTGATCCTGCGTTACGTGGAGGAACGGTTTGCCAATCGCCCCATCGCGCGGTCAGACCCGTTCGAACGCGGGATCGAACGTTTGATGATCACTCGCGAAGGTCCCTTCACGATGGCAGGGTATCTGATGGTCATGAATCGGGATCGTGAAAAGACCGAAGAATTTCGAACCAAACTGCTGGACCACTATGCGTGGCTCGGCGATTTCCTGGACCACCACAACCCCGAAGGGCTTTGGCTGTTTGACGAATTCGGGCTTGCCGAACTGGTATTCACGCCGATGTTCCTGCGGTTCTGGTTCCTGGAGTATTATGAGGGGTTTACCCTGCCAGATACGCCGCAATTTTCTAGGGTTCGGCGCTGGAAAGAGGCCTGTATGGCGCATCCTGCGGCTCAGCAAGTCTGCCATGATGAGATCGTAAAGCTTTATTATGATTATGCTGTTGGCGCCGGGAATGGCGCCCTGCCTGAGGGGCGCAGTGTTTCCAGCTTTACTTTCGCGCCAGATTGGCCGGATCGCCCGATGCCACCCACAGACAAATATGATCGTATCGCTTCTGATAAGGAATTGGGGCTGATCTAAATTTTTGGGCTTTCCATCCCGATTTGCACAGGTAATATGCCGCCTCATGACGACGCACGCCCATATCGCAATGAACGCCCGGTCCCTGACCGGCCTTTCGGCGTGCGCCCTACTTCTCCTTAGCCGCCCTTGAGCGTGCCTTTCGGCGCGACCGCTCGAGGGATGTTCTAGCGCCGAGAGACACCAAAAAACACCAGGCTAAGACCAAGGATCACCGATATGACCACCGATAAAGATCGCGTTTGGATCTTCGACACCACATTGCGCGATGGCGAGCAAAGCCCCGGCGCCACCATGAGCCATGACGAGAAGCTGGAGATTGCCGGCCTTTTGGACGACATGGGCGTCGATATTATCGAAGCAGGCTTTCCCATTGCTTCTGAGGGCGATTTCGCAGCTGTTTCCGAGATTGCGAAGAACTCGAAAAACGCCATGATCTGCGGATTGGCGCGTGCCAATTTCAAAGATATCGACCGCTGTGCCGAAGCGATCCGCCACGCCGAAAAGGCGCGGATTCATACGTTCATCGGCACGTCTCCCCTGCACCGCGCCATCCCGAACCTGACCATGGACGAAATGGCCGACAAGATCCACGAGACGGTGACACACGCCCGCAACCTCTGCGAAAATGTGCAGTGGTCGCCGATGGATGCAACACGGACTGAGTGGGATTACCTTTGCCGCGTGATCGAGATCGCCATCAGGGCTGGCGCGACCACGATCAACATCCCCGACACCGTAGGATATACCGCCCCCGCCGAATCCGCAGACCTGATCCGCCGCCTGATCGAAACTGTTCCGGGTGCGGACGACGTCATTTTCGCGACCCATTGTCATAACGACCTTGGCATGGCGACCGCCAATGCGCTGGCCGCTGTCGCGGGTGGCGCGCGCCAGATCGAGTGTACGATCAACGGTTTGGGCGAGCGCGCCGGCAACACTGCCTTGGAAGAGGTGGTGATGGCGATGAAAACCCGCCACGATATCATGCCCTGGAAAACAGGCATCGACACCACCAAGATCATGCATATCAGCCGCAGGGTTTCCGCTGTCTCAGGCTTCAACGTTCAGTTCAACAAAGCCATCGTGGGCAAGAACGCCTTCGCGCATGAAAGCGGCATCCATCAGGACGGAATGCTGAAAAATCGCGAAAACTTCGAGATTATGATGCCTGAGGATATCGGCCTTTCTGGCACGTCTCTGCCGTTGGGCAAGCATTCAGGCCGCGCGGCACTGCGCGATAAGCTGGAGACCTTGGGCTTTGACGTCGGCGACAATCAGTTGAAGGACATTTTTGTCCGCTTCAAAGATCTCGCCGACCGGAAGAAGGAAGTCTTTGACGATGACATCATCGCATTGATGGGAATCGGAGAAGGCGCGGAAGATGCCCACCTGAAACTGATCACATTGCGCGTGGCCTGTGGTACTGGCGGACCTGCCGAAGCAACCTTGGTGATGGATGTAGATGGCGAGCAGAAAACCGCCATCGAACGCGGCGACGGGCCTGTTGATGCCGCCTTTCGTGCCGTGCGGGCGCTGCACCCAAATTCCACCCATCTGGAGCTTTACCAAGTAAGCGCCGTGACCGAGGGCACAGACGCACAAGCAACGGTATCAGTTCGCCTGGAAGAGGATGGAAACATCGCAACTGGACAATCGGCGGATACTGATACCGTGGTCGCCAGCACCAAGGCATATATCAGTGCATTGAATCGCCTGATCACGCGGCGCCAGAAGCTTGGGACCGGCGGAGATAAACGTGAAGTCAGCTACAAAGACCTCACTTGATCGCATTCCCGGCGAATTTGCGCTGATTGGTGCAAGGGCAAGGCTTTACCCTGCCCCTGCCCCCTGCCTATAAGTCTTTCGGTCGGCGGGTGAGGCCTTGTGAGTCTCTCCCGCCGACCTTTATGTGATGTGACGCCCAAGCTAACCCAGGACAAAGCCACGATATGGGATTTTTCAGCAGCCTTTTTTCCGCGGATATGGCCATCGACCTCGGCACCGCGAACACGCTTGTCTATGTGAAAGGCAAGGGCGTTATCCTGAACGAACCCTCAGTGGTAGCCTATCAGGTCAAGGACGGCGTCAAAAAAGCGCTGGCCTTTGGCGAGGATGCCAAGCTGATGCTGGGCCGGACACCGGGCAGCATCCAGGCGATCCGGCCGATGCGGGAAGGTGTGATCGCAGATTTTGACGTTGCGGAAGAGATGATCAAACACTTCATCCGCAAGGTGCATCGCAAGACAACATTCACCAAACCTAAAATCATTGTCTGTGTGCCGCACGGCGCGACCCCGGTTGAGAAACGCGCCATTCGCCAGTCGGTTCTGTCTGCAGGCGCGCGAAAGGCCGGGCTGATTGCGGAGCCCATTGCGGCGGCAATAGGTGCCGGCATGCCGATCACCGACCCGACCGGCAGCATGGTTGTCGATATCGGTGGTGGTACGACCGAGGTTGCGGTCTTGTCTTTGGCTGACATCGTCTATGCCCGTTCTGTCCGCGTAGGTGGCGACCGCATGGATGAGGCGATTATCAACTACCTGCGCCGCCAGCAGAACCTCTTGATCGGTGAGGCGACCGCCGAGCGGATCAAGACATCGATCGGTACGGCACGGATGCCCGATGACGGGCGCGGTGCCTCGATGCAGATCCGGGGTCGCGACCTTTTGAATGGTGTGCCGAAAGAAACCGAGATCAGCCAGGCGCAGGTCGCAGAGGCTTTGGCCGAACCGGTGCAGCAGATTTGCGAGGCCGTCATGGGCGCGCTTGAAGCAACCCCGCCAGACCTTGCCGCAGATATCGTTGACCGTGGTGTTATGCTCACTGGTGGCGGCGCTCTTCTGGGTGAACTGGACCTTGCGTTGCGTGAACAAACCGGCCTGGCCATTTCCGTGGCTGACGAAAGCCTGAACTGCGTGGCTCTTGGCACCGGTAAGGCGTTGGAATATGAAAACCTTCTTCGCCACGCGATTGATTACGACAGCTAATCGCCGCCCAGTTGCGGCTTTGATGCGGGGATTGAATGGCCCGAGACCGCACTGAGCAAAGCCACACCCGCCCCGTCCGGCGCTTGCTTGTGACGGTGCTGGTTTTGTGTCTTGCCGTTTTGGTTCTGATCTGGCGGATCGACAATCCCCGGGTCGAGCGTTTGCGGTCCAATATCACCGACGCAATTGTTCCCAATCTCGAATGGATGATGGCACCTGTAACGGCTTTTGGCCGGATGATTGACGATTTCCAAAGCTATCAACGTCTGTATGAGCAAAACGCCGAATTGCGGCGCGAGTTACAGCAAATGCGCTCCTGGCGCGAAGCTGCGCTGCAACTGGAACAGGAAAATGCCCGCCTGCTGGACCTCAACCGCGTGCAGCTGGACCCTGAACTGACATTCGTCACCGGGCTGGTGCTGGCCGATAGCGGCTCACCCTTCCGCCGTTCCGTTCTTCTGAATGTGGGTGCGCGCGACGGAATTCTGGATGGTTGGGCCACGATGGACGGGCTTGGCCTTGTCGGACGCATTTCTGGCGTAGGCGAAAACACCTCTCGCGTCATCCTGTTGTCAGACTCAGCCAGTCGCATTCCTGTGATTGTCATGCCCTCGGGCCAGCAGGCGCTTTTGATGGGCGACAACACCAATGCGCCTTTGCTTGAATTTCTTGAAGACCCCGAGGATATCGCGCCGGGCGACCGAGTTATCTCATCCGGTGATGGCGGCGTGTTCCCTGCCGGTCTGCTTGTGGGCCACGTCGTTGTTGATCGCGATGGCCGCTTACGCACGCGACCCTCAGCAGATGTCTCGCGGCTTAATTTCCTGCGAGTCATGCGCAGCCACCCGGGCACGTCACTGTCTGATCCCGGCGGTTTGATCGGCCCGCCGTGGCCTTTGATGCCAGATGAGGATGTTGACGGTGCTGCGGAGGGCGAAACAGCGCTAGAGACAGAAGAGAGCGCCGATGGTTGAGCGGAACCCGGGCCAAATCTGGGGCTGGCGTGCCACCTATTTTGGCCTCGGCCTTGGCATCATCTTCTTTCGTATTCTGCCCTTCGAAACGGGCCTGCCGGGTTTGCCGGGCCCCGATTACATCCTTTGTATCGGCCTTGCCTGGACCCTCAGGCAGCCCGCTGCGGCACCACTCTGGATGATCGTTTTTCTGATTCTTTTGTCGGACTTTTTGTTGCAGCGCCCACCGGGCCTGTGGGCCATGTTGGCCGTCATTGCGGTCGAATCACTGCGAAGCCGTCGCGCAGGTATCGCAGAGGCGCCATTCCTCTTTGAATGGGCCATGGTCTCCGGCGCTATTTTGCTCATGGTGCTGGCCAAACGGCTGATCCTCTGGATTTTGGTTGTAGAACAACCCACTCTCGGGCTTTCCCTGATGGAGGGTTTGGCTACCTTGGCGATCTACCCGATAGTTTTGCTGGCCTCGAAATACATTCTGAGAATGGATAAATTGCCACCGGTGGATATGGAGACCCCCTGAAAACCATGAAGCGCAGCCAGAAAGAAACCGAAGACAGCGCCCGCAAGGTGACGCGTCGCGCCATGATCCTTGGCGGGACCATGCTGGCGACCGGTGGGATTCTGGCAGCGCGGATGCGTTACCTGCAGGTCGAGCGCGCCAGCGATTTCCGTCTGCTTGCAGAAGATAACCGGATCGGGATCGAGCATTTGCAACCGCCACGCGGGTTGATCTTTGATCGCCACGGCAGGCTTTTGGCCGATAACGAGCAAAACTACGCCGTGGTTATGAAGCGCGAAGACACTGACGATCTTGACGGCGTCTTGGATCGCCTGTCACGTTTGATCAACATTGATATGGACGAATTGGCAGAAGCACGTGAAGCAATTTTGGCCCGTCGTCCGCATGTCAAAGTCACGGTCGCGGACAGATTGAGTTGGGAAGAGTTCTCAGCCGTTGCTGTCAATGCCCCTGCCCTGCCCGGCATTACGCCCGAGGTCAGCCTGTCGCGCATCTATCCCTACAACTCCGATTTCGTGCATGTCGTGGGCTATGTTGGACCGGTCTCAGACTACTATCTTGAGACGACTGGCGACACAGATCCGATCCTGCAAACACCCGGCTTCCAGGTGGGGCGCTACGCGGTTGAATCGGGCCTTGAACAGGACCTGCGCGGCGAAGCCGGAACACTGTGGGTTGAAAAGAACGCGGCAGGCCGTGTCATGCGCGAACTTGACCGGCAGGCGCCAATTCCCGGCGATGATTTACAGCTGACCATTGATGCTGGCCTGCAAAACTACGCGCAGGCGCGGCTGGCAGGTGAAAGCGCGGCGGGCGTTGTCATGGATGTGCAAACCGGCGAGGTTCTGGCCCTCTCTTCTGCGCCGTCTTATGATCCGAACCTATTTGTGCGCGGGATCAGCCAGGCGGATTATTCCACCTTGTTGGAGGATCCGTTCCGCCCCTTGGCCTCAAAAACAGTCCAAGGCCTCTATCCGCCGGGTTCAACATTCAAGATGATGACCGCCCTTGCCGCTCTTGAGGCTGGGGTTATCGATGTGGATGAAACTGTAACGTGCAATGGCTTTGTTGAGCTTGGCACGCGGCGGTTCCATTGCTGGCGTCGCGGCGGGCATGGCCGAATGAATATGGAAGATAGCCTGACGCAATCATGCGATGTGTTCTACTATGACGTATCACAGCGGGTTGGCATCGAAGGCATCTCGGCCATGGCGCGCAAATTCGGTCTCGGGCAGCGATATGACCTGCCTTTGTCGGGCATAGCTTCGGGCCTCATCCCATCCCGCGAATGGAAACGCATCAACCGAGATGAGGATTGGCTGATCGGTGACACACTGAACGTGTCGATAGGGCAGGGTTTCGTTCTTGGCTCTCCCTTGCAGTTGGCCGTTATGACCAGCCGGATCGCCACCGGACGCGCAATCGTTCCACAATTGGTGCGCAGCTTGAATGGTATTGACCAACGCAGTGGGCAGGCCGAACCTCTAGACGTGCCAGAGGCACATCTTAACGTCATTCGACAAGGAATGTGGAAGGTGTCAAATCACCGGCGCGGCACGGCCTATGGATCGCGGGTTGCAGAAGAAACCATGCAGATCGCAGGGAAAACCGGCACCAGTCAGGTCCGTAATATCACCGCGACCGAGCGTGCAGCCGGGGTAACCCGCAATGAAGACCTGCCCTGGGAAAGGCGCGACCACGCGCTTTTTGTCGGTTACGCTCCTGCGGATAATCCCCGCTACGCGGTCAGCGTTGTTGTAGAACATGGCGGCGGCGGCTCCACCGCAGCAGCCCCCATCGCGCGCGACCTTCTGCTTCGGGCCATGTATGGCGATGTCCCGCCATTGTCGGCTTACCCCACGGGCGCGCGCCGATCGATTGAAGACATGCATGATGATATGGAGTTGATCCCGGTGACGCCAGCCGAGGATCAGCCCGGAGCGATCCGCGCATGAGCTATCTTGAATACACTCAGAAAGCTATTCCCACAGGCGTCAATAAAGTTCTGCACCTGAACTGGGCGCTGATCCTTTTGACAAGCGCAGTATGCTGCGTCGGGTTTATGATGCTCTATTCGGTGGCGGGCGGCTCTTTCCGCCCATGGGCCATGCCGCAGATCCAGCGATTTATCATGGGCCTGAGCGTCATGTTTTTTGTGGCCTTTGTCCCGATCTGGTTTTGGCGAAACATCTCTGCCGTGGCCTATATCGGCTCAATCCTTTTGCTTCTGGCGGTAGAGTTTTTTGGCTCAACCCAAATGGGTGCGCAACGTTGGATCGATCTTGGTTTTATGCGGTTGCAACCGTCCGAGTTGACAAAAGTCACACTCGTAATGCTGCTTGCGGCCTATTATGACTGGCTCGATCCCAAGCTTACATCCCATCCGCTCTATGTCGCCATCCCGGTCGGGTTGATCCTGTTCCCTGCTGGCCTGACCTTCATCCAACCAGACCTTGGGACCGCCCTTTTGATGATGATGGGCGGCGCAGCCCTCATGTTCCTTGCTGGCGTGCATTGGCTCTACTTCGCGGTGGTCGGCTCGATGGGTGGTGGACTGGTTGCGGCGGTCTTCCTTTCGCGTGGCACCGGTTGGCAATTGCTTCAGGATTACCAATATCGCCGAATAGATACGTTTCTTGATCCCACGTCTGATCCGCTTGGCGCGGGCTATCACATCACGCAAAGCCAGATTGCGCTCGGGTCTGGCGGATGGACGGGGCGGGGGTTCATGCAAGGCACCCAGTCGCAACTGAACTTCCTGCCAGAAAAGCACACAGACTTCATTTTCACTACTTTGGCCGAGGAATTTGGGTTTGTTGGCGCGGTTTCCCTATTGGTGCTCTATCTGCTGATCCTTGTGTTTTGTGTCTACACTGCTGTGAAAACCAAGGATCGATTTGCATCCCTCGTGTCGCTCGGCGTGGCCGTGACGTTCTTCCTTTATTTCGCAATCAATATGGCAATGGTCATGGGATTGGCCCCTGTCGTTGGTGTTCCCCTGCCGCTGGTCAGCTATGGAGGATCGGCTATGCTTGTCCTGCTGGCGGCCTTTGGATTGGTGCAGTCGGCCCATATCCACCGTCCTCGGTAAGTCAAAAAATGCCCCACATTCTTTTCGCGGCTCAACCCCAAAGCTGGGATAAGTATTCCCGGGCAATCAAGCGGGCCTTGGATGACGCCGGCATTCAAGACGTAAAGATGTCGATGGATGTGGCGCCGGACCTGGTCGATTACATCATCTATTCCCCGAATTCCGGCCTGACCGATTTTTCGACCTTTCCGAACTTGCGCGCAGTTTTGAGCCTTTGGGCCGGGGTTGAGCGGATTGTTGGCAATCCAACGCTCATTGTTCCCTTGGCACGGATGGTCGATGATGGGCTGCGCGAAGGCATGGCCGAATGGGTCACTGGCCATGTCCTGCGCCACCACCTTGGGATGGACGCCCATATCATCAACCCAAGCCAGGTTTGGGATCCCACCCCACCGCCCTTGGCCCGTGACAGAACGGTTGCCATCCTGGGCCTCGGCGCATTGGGACAAGCCTGCGCGTCAGCTCTCCTTGGATTGAATTTCAAAGTGACTGGTTGGAGCCGACGGAAAAAAAACGTGCCGGGGTTACAATGCTTTTCAGGGCCTGAGGGACTTCGCGAAGTTCTTTCCACGGCCGAGATTTGTGTTCTGTTATTGCCTGCCACGCCGCAAACCCAAAACACCTTGAATGCAGAGACCCTAGCACTCTTGCCCAAGGGTGCATGCATCATCAACCCCGGTCGCGGAACCCTGATCGACGATAACGCCCTGCTGGCGGCGCTCGATCGGGGGCACATTGGCCACGCAACATTGGATGTTTTTCGGACCGAACCGTTACCGCCTGCCCATGCATACTGGCATCATCGAAAGGTTACAGTCACACCGCATATCGCGTCTGAAACCCGTGCCAATACAGCCGCCGATGTCATTGCAGCAAATATCATTCGGGCAGAAAGCGGTCAGCCTTTGCTGCATCTGGTCGATCCAACCGCAGGCTACTGAACTGGGCCTCACATCTTGTCCATGGAAATGCGGGCCGAGGAGGGCTGCCTTGGCAGCGTGACGAGGCCCGCGCCCTGCCGTTCAGCACAATCTTGGCGGTGTGTCTGGGTCCATTCCCGGCGCCATCCCGGCCGTTTTTTCCGCACGTTCATGTTCGGGCAGATCAAATCTCAGGCCAACTTTTGCAAATGACGCACAGACCGGGTCTGACGCCTGGAAAAACCCGACATCCATTTGCCCCGCTTCCACGCCGGAGAAGGTCAGAGCTTCATTTGCCGCACGGGCCAACGCAGGTTCTGCGCCCGGAATCGGGTCAACAAAAGCCAAAAGATGCGACCGGCGTCCACCAGCGTAACGCACCGCACACAGATAAGCCATGCGCGCCAGCCCCCTTGCGATGGCAAGCTTGGTGTCCAAGGCTGTGATCAAAATCTCGGGCAAGCCCGTTGGCGCCAAAATCTCTTCGGGCGTCTCCTCAACCTCTTCTGGTCCCTCAGACAATGTTCCGGCGAGCCATTCTACGGCCTCGGACGGCATCAGGATCGAGGAGGGTGCGCCCAGGTTCAGTGCAAGACCAACCCCCTGCCCCAACAGCATTTCCGTCAGATTTCGCCCAGACAAGACGGCATAGGCGGCAGCGCCTTCGGCAAATTCAGTCAGGCGTTCCACCCGATCAAATGCAAGCACAAATTCCTGATCTTCCACCGGGAAAACCTGCGGCGAAATCGCATCCCCTTCGGGTTCGCCGGTCAACGCCAGAAACAATTCCGCATCGGCCAGACGTTCATAAAAAACCAGCCTCAGCGCATCATCGTCAGGCGCGGCCTCCATCGCTTCGTGGGCGCGGTCCAGAGGGGTCATTTCATTGGTGGTCATATCAAAACCTCTTTGATCCGGGCCCGCAGTACGGGCAAAAGCTCGTCCTCGAACCACGGGTTTTTCTTGATCCAACCGGTATTGCGCCAGGACGGGTGCGGCAAGGGGAAGACGGCGGGCGCATGGTCGCGCCACGCTGAAACCCGTTTTGTGACACGACTTTTCTGGCCCAGATGCCAGTTTTGTGCATGTCCCCCCACAAGCAGGGTCAGATCGACATTCGGCAAATGGCCCAGGATGCGTGCCCGCCAGGTCCTTGCGCAAATCGCGGGCGGTGGGCGGTCCGCCCCTTTTGTATCGTAACCGGGGAAGCAAAAGGCCATTGGCACAATCGCGATCTGAGATTTGTCGTAGAAGACCTCTTCGGTCACACCCATCCAATCTCGCAGCCGGTCACCCGATGGGTCGGTGAAGGGTTTGCCGGAGTTGTGAACCCGCATCCCAGGTGCCTGTCCCGCAATCAATATCCGGGCATCCGGCCCGAACCATTGCACCGGGCGTGGTTCATGAGCTGTTTCTGTGGCCGCAAACCTGTCTGCACAGATGCGGCAGGCAGATAGCTCATCTTTCAGGGATTGAAACTCCATGCCCCGCATCAGAGCGCGCTTTGCGGGGAAAGAAAAGTCACATCTAGACTTCGCTTCGTTATTTCTATAAATATAGAATCATGAAAATGAATGACCCAACCCCGACTCTCACTTTCGCAGCTTCGGCTTTTGCCGCCCTCGGCTCCGAACAACGCCTGTCGATCCTACGCCGCCTTGTGCGCGCCGGACCTGACGGGTTGCCAATGGGTGAGCTGGGCGACAGCGTTGGCATTACCGGTTCGGTTCTGACGCACCACCTTAAACAGATGGTGAGCGCGGGTTTGGTCGATCAACGCCGGGATGGGCGCCGTATTTTCTGTGCCGTCGAATTCGATCGCATCCGCGATTTGTCCGACTATCTTATTTCTGAATGCTGCGCCGATCACGGCGGGCATGATCAAGAGGCCCCACATGGCTGATCTGTCTCATTCTCCTGAAGCGCCCCGTCGCAAGTTATCAATAGATCGCGTTCTTCTTGCTTGCGCCGTCATCGCGGCAGGATTGTTCCTGTTCGACCGCCCTGCCTTTTGGCCATCGATTGAAGAGGCATTGCTGAGCCTATCGCATACCGCGCCGTTCATCCTGCTTGCGGTGATTGCCATCGCCGTGATGCGGGCAACCGGGTCCGAGCAATTGATGGAAGGCGCGTTCGAGGGTCGTGAATCTCGAATGATCCTTGTGGGCGCGCTGGTTGGCGGCCTGTCACCCTTCTGCTCGTGCGAAGTCATCCCCTTCGTAGCCGCATTGCTGGCAGCAGGCGCGCCGCTTTCTGCCGTTATGGCGTTTTGGCTTGCTTCCCCCCTCATGGATCCACCCATGTTCCTGATTACCGCTGGTGAACTGGGTTTGCCCTTTGCCCTTATGAAAACCGCGTCTGCGGTCGGCATCGGCCTGATGGGCGGCTTTGGGTTAAAAGCGCTCTCGGGCAGCGTCCTTTTGGTTGACCCGTTAAAGCCTCAGACACCTACAGGATGCGGATCCTGCTGTGGCAGCCAAAAACCAAGCCTGAAATGGAAATTCTGGGAAGAGTCCTCCCGCCGCAAGCTTTTTTCCGAAGCCGCCTTGAGCAACCTCTTCTTTCTCGGCAAATGGCTGCTCTTTGCGTATCTGCTGCAATCCCTGCTGATCCGATACATCCCGGCCGAATGGATCGGAGCTGCTCTGGGCGGCGATGGTATCGGCCCGATCCTTCTGGGTGCAATTCTTGGAGCCCCCGCCTATCTGAATGGTTATGCTGCCGTTCCGTTGATCAGCGGATTGCTGGACCAAGGCATGAGTAACGGCGCAGCCATGTCCTTTGTGATCGCCGGAGGTGTCAGTTGCATCCCTGCTGCAGTCGCTGTTTGGGCCCTCGTAAAACCGAAAATTTTTGCCACATATATCGGGTTTGCCGTAGTTGGAGCGATTTTTGCCGGTCTCGCATGGGGTGTGATCGCCTGACCCATTGTCCGATCCCGTTCGATCCGCTAGTTCGGGTTGAACGGGAATACGGAGGGAACGGATGTATCGCGTCTGGAATTTTGTCACCAGCTACTCGCTGTTTCTGATCGGGGGCGCAATTTTGGCCCTGATCTGGGCCAACACAAACCCTGAAAGCTACCATCATTTCGTGGAATTCGTGATTGTCGATGACTTCTTCATCGGCCATCTTCACGATGACGGGCATGGGCATGTCGTGCGGACGCTGACATTGCACTACCTGGTCAATGACGTCCTGATGGCTCTCTTCTTTGCGATTGCCGCAAAGGAAGTGTGGGAAGCTGTGATCCTGAAAAACGGATCGCTGCGCGGCAAAAAAGCCGCGACTCCCTTATTTGCGACGGCTGGTGGGATGTTCGGCCCGATCGCAGTTTACCTAGGCATCGCATATGCGATGGGGTCAGAGACTTACAGTGCCGTTGCCAACGGTTGGGCGATCCCCACTGCGACTGACATTGCGTTTTCTTACCTTGTTGGCCGTATGGTATTTGGTGCCGGTCACCCGGCGGTACGGTTCCTGCTTCTTCTGGCCATTGCCGATGACGCCGCTGGCCTTTTGATCCTGGCGATCTTCTATCCGTCTGGTGATCTGGCACCCGAATGGCTGTTGCTTTCATTGGGTGCGGCCGTTGGGGTTTACGTGATTTTCAACATGTTGCCACGCCTTATGGACAAGGGCGACCAACTGCGGACACGTTCTACCTGGGTTCGAAAGAAACTCAGCTTCTGGCCCTATCTGATCGCAGGCTGCCTCAGCTGGTACGGCTTCCAGGAAAGCGGTTTGCACCCCGCCCTTGGCCTGCTGCCCATTGTTCCAACGATCCCACATGCCGACCGCGCCTTTGGCTTCTTTGCCGATGCAGAGCGTCACTTGCATGACTTGTTGAACGAGATCGAGCACGCACTGAAATATCCGGTGGAAATCATCCTGGGCCTCTTTGGCCTTTTGAATGCAGGCGTCGAATTCAGCTCGATGGGACCGGCAACCTGGCTGGTTCTGGCGGGTCTCTTAATCGGGAAACCGATCGGCATTTTCCTTTTTGGTTGGATCGCAGCAAAACCGCTTGGCCTTGGAATACCCGAGGGGATGCGACTCATAGACCTTGTGGTCATTGGCTTTGTAGCAGCCATCGGCTTTACCGTGTCCCTCTTCGTGGCCTCTGTCGCCTTCGATGCAGGGCCAGTGCAGGATGCGGCCAAAATGGGCGCGCTGTTCAGTTTCTTTGCTGCTGTCGTAGCCATCGTTGCCGGCAAAGCTCTGCGCGTCGAAAAACAGGAAAGCTGAATTT
The DNA here is from genome assembly GCA_947495575.1 of uncultured Nioella sp. GTDB lineage: Bacteria > Pseudomonadota > Alphaproteobacteria > Rhodobacterales > Rhodobacteraceae > CANLZL01. The sequence goes on from CANLZL010000005.1 coordinate 95,876, forward strand.
CCAACCCAAACGAATTCTTAATGGCCCCCGGAGCATCGTCTTTGGGGGCCGTTTTCGTTTGAAATGCCGCAATATGGCCCCAAAATCTGCGCGCTGGCTTTGAAATCGTTGACGTCTCGGACATAATAGCGCCCAAATCGGCGGATAGATGTCATTCAACGAAGCCCTGCAAAGAAAAAGACAGGGCGTTATGTGGCAGCAGATACAGGGCACCGATGCTCGAATTTATCAACGTCTCCAAGTCCTTTTGGACCGGCACTCAGCGCAAGGTGATCCTTGATCGCGCTTCGTTTCGTGTTGAGCTGGGCCAATCGCTTGGCATCCTGGCGCCAAATGGGACCGGGAAGACGACTGTAATCAATATGATGGCCGGGCTCGAAAAGCCGGATGAAGGCGAGATCATTCGCGCTTGCCGGATCTCATTTCCCCTTGGTTTTATGGGCGGCGTCCTGCCAAAGCTATCAGCCAATGAAAACGCGCGATACATCGCGCAGCTCTATGGGTTGGACCCCGACTATATCGAAGCGTTTTGCCGCTGGCTGTGTGATCTAGAGGAATATTTTGACCGCCCGCTTGGTACCTACAGCGCTGGTATGCGGGCGCGGTTCATATTCGCACTGATGTTGTCATTGGAGTTTGACATCTACCTGATCGACGAGGGAATGCCTCGAACAACAGATGCTGAATTTAACCGGAAAGCCGGTTCGATCTTGGCGGATCGCCTAAAAACGGCCACTGTCATCATTGTGTCCCACCAGGCATCCACGCTGGAGAAATTTGCGCGCAAGGCCGCCGTGCTAAAAGACGGCCAATTCTACCAATTCGAAACGCTCGAAGAAGCCAAGAGGCTCTATAACTATGAAACCCAAGGGTAAGAAATTCCGCATTCGGCGCACGGGCGCTTCTGCACCTGCTGGTGAAGCGCGCCGCGCAGGCGAATCCGCTGTGACTGACCAATCGTCCGAAGATGGGTTTCAGCAAAGGAGCGTCACCTCACAGGGCGACCCTGCGCCAGCCCAACCAATGTCGATAGAAGAGGAACTTGCCGCTATCCGCGCGGAGGGGCTTACCGGTCGGCAATTGCGAATGGCGCGCCGAACCGCGCAAAAACACGGTCTGCAACCGGCCTCGGATTTCGACGCAGTGAGGCTTTTGCGCCGCCAGGGCATAGATCCGTTTGAGCGGTCAAATATGCTGGAACTGGTGGTTAATGAAGGCCAGGGCGACCAGGCCTCACGTCTGCCCGCAACAGTCCGGCAACCTGCGACCCCCGCTGTGCAATCTGCCCCGGCCACTGCCCCGTCGCCAACGGCGTTGGATGACGCGGCGCGCGCGCAGGAAATCCTGCGTATGCAGCGCGATATTGCATCCCGGCGTCGCAAACGGCTGGTCCTGCTGGCCGCACGGCTGATGGTCTTTGTTTTACTGCCAACTTTTCTGGTAGGCTATTATTACTACAAGATCGCCACTCCGCTCTTCGCGACCAACACTGAATTTCAAATCCAAAAGGCCGAAGCGTCAACGCCCGCCGGTGGTTTCAGCAGCCTTTTGGGCGGGACGGCATTTGACTCGGTGCGCGAAAGTATTTCCGTCCAAAGTTTCCTTGAAAGCCGCGAAGCGATGCTGCTTTTGGACGAAGAGCTTGGCCTGAGGGAGCATTTTTCGGACCCTTCCATGGATCCGCTTAACCGGCTTCCGGCAGATGCCTCCACGGAGGAGTTGTACGATCTCTATTCGCGCAACCTGACCATTGGATATGACCCGACCGAGGGTTTGATCCGAATGGAAATCATCGCAGCCGATCCACAGCTTTCGGCAAGTTTTTCTGAAGCGCTGATCCGTTACGCGGAAGAGCGGGTTGACCAGATGTCACAGAGGGTGCGCGAAGACCAGATGGCCGGCGCCCGCCAAAGCTATGAAGATGCTGAGGTCAATGTTCTTTTGTCCCAACAACGCGTGATTACCTTGCAAGAGCAAACCGGGGTTTTGAGTTCAGAGGCCGAGGTTGGCGCTTTGTTCAACCAAATCTCGACCTTTGAAATTCAGTTGCAGCAAGAACGATTGCGGTTGGATGAATTGCAGGCAAATGCCAGACCGAACCAAACCCGTGTCGAGGTGGCCGAGCGCAACATCGCCCGCCTTGAAGCTCTGATCGCTGATCTTCGTGGGTCCATGACCGACGGACGGGCCAGCGAAAACTCTCTGGCACGTATATCCTCCGAATTGGTCGTCGCACAAGCCGACCTGCAAACGCGGCAACTGATGCTGGCCAATGCCTTGCAGCAGCTGGAAAGCGCAAGGATCGAGGCCAACCGACAGTCGCTCTACCTGACTGTTTCGGTAAACCCCGTTGCCCCGGATGAGGCCAGCCACCCCCGCAAGCTGGAAAACACGATGCTTGCGTTCCTGATCTTTTCTGGCATCTACCTGATGGTGTCGATGACGGCATCTATTCTCAGAGAACAGGTATCTGCCTAAACCATGAAAAACGTAAAGATCGGTAAGATCACCACCAGCAATGACCGTCCGCTGACGCTCATTGCTGGCCCGTGTCAGCTGGAAACAATGGACCACGCCCGCATGATCGCCACCGAAATGGCACGGGTCTGTGAGGCCTATGGCGCGCAATATGTGTTTAAGGCCAGCTTTGATAAAGCAAACCGAACCAGCCTTTCCGGCAAGCGCGGCGTTGGCATCGACGAGGGCCTGAAGATCCTTCGGCAGATCAAATCCGAGTTTGGTTGCCCTGTGCTGACCGATATCCATAACGAGGCGCAATGCGCGCCCGTGGCCGAAGTGGCCGATATCCTGCAAATTCCGGCATTCCTGAGCCGTCAGACCGATCTGATCCTTGCAGCAGGCGAAACCGGCGCAGTGATCAATGTCAAAAAGGGACAGTTCCTGGCACCATGGGATATGGAAAACGTGGTGGCCAAGCTGGAAAGCACTGGCAACAAACGAATTCTGTTGACCGATCGCGGCACATCATTTGGCTACAATACCCTTGTCGCGGATATGCGCGGTTTGCCGATCATGGCCAAGTCAGGTTATCCGGTTGTCATGGATGCCACCCATTCAGTGCAGCAACCAGGTGGTCAGGGCGGTAGCTCGGGGGGGCAACGTGAATTTGCCCCTGTGATGGCACGCTGCGCCGTATCGCTCGGCATAGCGGCCGTTTTCATAGAGACTCATGAAGACCCGGATAATGCACCCTCAGACGGGCCCAACATGATCCCGCTGCCCCAAATGGATGCGCTGGTTCGGGACCTGATGAAGTTCGACGCGATTGCCAAGGCTTCTCCAATCCGCCTTTGACGCTACAACCTGGGGATTCAGACTTTCCCAACGCCACTCAAATCCTTAGGGTCACCAGCATTCTTTTACCTGCCGGTGATCCTAATGCGCCTATTTCTCATTTTGATATTCCTGTCTCTGCCGGTGTTTGCAACGGCACAAGAGGCCACCCAACCCGACACAACCATCGCTGTCGAAAACAGCGCCCAGTTGGACGCGGCCATCGCCGTTCGCATTCGCGAAATCATTGGCCAGCTTGATGGCTACGACAATGTCGCGGTCTATGTCTCAGACGGAATTGTGACCCTTAGGGGCACAATCCTTGATGCCACCGCTGCAGAAGCCCTGACAGGCCTTGCCGCGCGGGTTGAGGGCGTCGTAGCCATCGAGAATGAGGTAAGCGAGACCACAGATGTGGTAGAGCGTCTGGCCCCTGCCATCGAACGGCTTTACGCACGCGGGGCGCAGATGATCTCCTATGCGCCGCTCATGCTGATCGCCATATTTGCCGGAATTCTGGTCATGTGGATCGGCTATTTACTGGCGCGGATGGAACAACCTTGGGATCGCTTGGCGCCAAACGCGTTTATCGCAGATATCTATCGCCAGATGGTACGCCTTGTCTTTGTCGTGCTGGGCATTGTCCTAGCCTTGGACCTTTTGAACCTCACCGCGCTTTTGTCTACCATCCTGGGCGCCGCTGGTATCGTCGGCTTGGCTATCGGTTTTGCCGTTCGGGACACGGTAGAAAACTTCATTGCCTCGATCATGCTTTCAATGCGGCAGCCCTTTCGGCCAAAGGATCTGGTCGAGATTGAGGGGGATATGGGCCATGTCATTCGCCTGACCAGCCGGGCCACCATCTTGCTATCGCCCGATGGCAATCACATCCGTATTCCCAACTCGACAGTCTTCAAATCGCGGATCGTGAACTACACCCGTAACGACGAGAGACGGTTCACCTTTACGCTTGGCATCGACGCAAATGCAGACGTGGCTGAGGCGCAGGCCATCATTTTGGCGGCCTTGGCCGAGCTGCCATACCTGCTGGATTCGCCTGGCCCTTCAACTTGGGTCGGTGATGTCGGAGACAGCAATATTACCGTCACCGCCGCAGCCTGGGTGAAACAACACGAGACAGGCCTCTTCATGGCCCGCGGCGAAGCCATTCGGCTGGCCAAGGCCCGATTGGAGGAGGCAGGAATCACGTTACCTGAACCAATTTACCGCCTGATCACAGACGGTGGCACGCCACCGACATCCGTCGTTTCTGAGGCTCAAACCGAACAGCCTGCCCCTGTTTTGGCCCTGTCAGTGACCGCCGACGAAGAACTGGAATTGAAGCGGATTGTTGATGAAGAACGCGCAGAAACCGCCGAAGATGACCTCCTTGCGCGAGACGCACCGCAGGAGTAAATTATTGGCAGGATTTTTTCTGAAAAGGTCTTGATAAAGGCCAATCCAGCGCGTAACTAGCGCGTCACAGTTGGGATGTAGCCAAGTGGTAAGGCAACTGTTTTTGGTACAGTGTACCGTAGGTTCGAATCCTACCATCCCAGCCATTTCTCCAGTTAAGATGATTGTGCCTCCGCTTAGGTGATGCACACCCTCAAAGTGCCCCTCCTATTACCCCTAATCTATTCGCCCTACAGTGGGCCATTTAGCGAGTATCCTGCGACGCAGTCGTCAAAGACATGGGATACTTCAAACAGGTGTTCTGGGTATTCATCGAAGGCCTTGATAACAACGATATCGCCTTCTTTGTAAGGAGCGCTACACACAGCGTTCACTTGGCAGCGTCACCCTGAAAGCACCATCTGGGCCTTCGATGACGCCTCTCGTCGTTACCATGTTTTGTGGTTGGCTGGCACATGCTGGCCAGAGGAAAGTTTGTTGATCCATAGTGTATCTCCAAAGAAGCATTTTCTTTTTTAGATACGCTTTCCTCCTCAGTTCTCGTGCTCGAAAGGTCCGCACAGAGTCAGGGGTACCAAGACGCTGAGGCGTACTGGGCATGGCTGGCGGACTACGTCCTGACCAAGTCGATACCACGGTGACCAACCCTCGGCGGCCTTAGGGCTGCCGGGGGCCCTTCACTCTACTTTTTTCTTCCCGCTAGCGCGCCTAAGGGGCGATGTATGGGGATGGGTATCGAAATGGAGGACTGCCGCTCTCCGGGCCACTCTGGAGCGCTCTGGGCGTGTTAAATGGGGGGGGAAGAACTGGGCTAACGGGCAAGCAGATGAATTGCCCCTAAGATTGCCTCGATCTAGGTCCTCAGGGAGAAAAGTGTTTAGGATGAATGGTATTACCGGGAATCCTACCATCCCAGCCATTTCTCCTGACTAGCTAGGGAAAACTCCGTGCGGCCGACACGGCGATTGAAAGTGCGCCAAAAACTACCCGCAAGGTCAAAACAGATATGATCAGCGATAGCTTAGGGAAATAATTGATATTGTTAATCGGCGTGCAGAACTGGGTCGCGCGCGGCGGTGTAGATATCAATTTGGCGAGCCGCGATCCGGCAGTAGGCTTCCTGGGGTGAAAACAGAGTGGCGACTAACTCTGCGAGCCCACCATTCGTCTCCAATGGCTGTTCACCATTATTGCTACGGCTCTTTAGGTGAATCTGGTCGGAACGAGAGTGGGTCTTCGCTGCGCTGAAGAAAGGTATTTAGCGTCTTCACGAACAGGGCCCCTGTCATATCATGCGCCTCTCCACCACGACGGATGACGCCAAGGGGGCGATGAAACTGGGGATGATCGAAGGTCAAGAACACAAGCCGGTCTTCTAGATAGGGCGACATTGTTGCGCGGGGCATAGTCGTGACAAGATCAGTTTCGGCCACAATCTCCAGCACCGACCGGATCGAGTCTGTCTCGCAGGCGATATTCACTGAACGAACGCCCGATGCGATCATTGCAGCTTCGGTTTGTTGCCGCAGAAGGCTGCCGCGGGAATGGGCGAGCCAGGCCTGTTCTTCAAGGTCACTCGGCATGAGGGTAGCGCGTTGAGTCAACGGATGGCCAACGCGACACAGAATGCCAACCCGGTCATCAATGAGCGGAACAAACTCTAGATTATCGGCGGGGTCGGCCAAGATTTGTGGGCCAAATACAAGGTCAACCTGACCCCGCTCAAGCATGGTACGCAATTCGTGCACAAGGCCAGTGCGCAGCTCTACACTACAACTGGGGTTTTGTTGGATGAAGGCAGACAACGAGCCTGTCAGAAACCGACCCGCCACGATCGGCGGGGCCCCGATCCGCAACTCTCCGACAGACCCCCTTACAGATTCGTCGGCGGCAACGCTGGCCTGATCCCCGGCGACCCGGATTGCCAGCCCGCTTCGAGCCAGGCGAAGGCCCAATGCGTTTGGTATGGATCGTCGCCCTTCCCGCCGAAACAGTGCAGCGCCCAAGCGTTCCTCAAGAGTGCGCATGTTCCGACTGAGGGCAGGCTGCGTCAGACCAAGCCTGTCAGCTGCGGACTGGAATGAACCAGCCTCGACAACAACCGAAAGCTGCGCAAGGTGGCGAGGATCAAGTTTCATACCAATTCCTTATGCATTGCACCAATTATTTAATTATTCGCAATGTCTCGAATTTGCTAGTGATAGAAAGGATTAAAGGGAGGAAAGCGTGAAACACTTTAGAAAAACTATGGGCGCATTGTGCGCTGTGGCGGCCTTTGCTACGGCCCCAATGACCGCAAATGCACAGATCTACGCAGGTGAAACGGCTGGCGTGGGCGATCCGGTTCACACGATGTTCGTGGCTTTTGCCAATCAGGCGGCGGGTGCGGATATCAACATTCAGGTAAACGCAGGCCAAACGCTCACGCGGTCAATGCTTAGCGGCGCGCGCGGCGAGATTGAGTTCTTCTCATCTGTGCCATCGCTCGTTGGTCTGATGGCCAATGGTCAGCGCATGTATGAAACCGTCGATGATGCCGCGGAAGTTGCAGGCAACTTACGCTCGATCCTTGGCTTTCAAGCCGGGGCCTATCACCCTGTCACACTGTCAGGTTCAGGCATCGAAAGCTGGGAAGATATTTCTGGCATGACGGTTTTCACTGGTCCGCCTGCCGGTTCCGCATCGAGCACATCGGAGGCGTTGATCCGCATTATCACTGGCCTTGAGCCAGGTGAGGATTATGAAGCTGTGCGCCTTAGTTGGGGCGAAGGATATGCTGCTTTGTCGGATGGACAGATCGATATGATGGTCCGGCCTGCAGAAGTAGGGTCAGCCAACATCGAACGCTTTGGTCTTTCGGGTGAATTCCGGATCTTGTCGATTCCAGAGGACGCCTTGGCCAACGAAGAAATGGTCGCGCTGTTTGGGCGTCCGGGACGTGGCATGATGCAGTTCCCCGGCGACATTTATCAGGGACAACTGACCGAAGGCACGATCACGTCGCTTGGCTTCTTCCAATTCATTGGCACACATGCCGGTGTCGACGAAGAGGTCGTCTATCAAGCCACTCGCGCATTCTGGGAGGGTCTGGACGAGGTGCATGCAACAGCCCTGTTCTTGCAGAACGTGACACCAGAGACGGCATTCACTGCGGTCAACGTGCCTCTGCACCCCGGTGCGCTGCGTTACTACGAAGAAGCCGGATACGACATCCCGGACGCGCTGCGTCCGTAAGGCAACAGGGCCCCGCGCCAGCCCTCGGCGCGGGGTTTTCTTTTCGCATAGCAGAAAGAACATCCCATGACGGATCCGACCCAGCAAAGCGTTGGCCAAGAGAGTATTGGCATGACCGATCGAATTTTCATCCTGCTCGCAAGCGCCGCGTGTCTAATTCTTGGACTGATCGCGCTCTATAGTTCGGGCATTGATCTGATTGATCCCAAAATGCACCGTGCTGGTGGGTTTGCTTTGGCGCTGATGGTTGCGGTGACCGTTTCGCGGCGCAGACGAACCGAGCAGAGCGGACCTATGTGGGCTGTGAACGCAGTCATCGACATTGGTTTGGTCCTGGCCGGGCTATGGGCAATTTGGTCGTTCTATTCGGTTCAGACTTTGATGGAAGTCTCGCTTTACGACGTTCGCCAAAGCGACGCGATCCCAGCATTTGCCGGACTTATCGTATTCTTGGAACTCTGCCGCAGGTTATGGGGCTGGGGTCTTTTCACCGTCGGATCGCTCGGCGCGCTCTATCTTCTGTTCGGGCAAAACCTGCCGGGCATTCTGGAACATACCGGTTTCGACATGGTCGATGTGTCCGAGGCGCTTTGGTACAACACCAACAAGGGTGTGTTCGGCTCCATAACCAACATCGTACTGGTCACGGTCTTTATCTTCATAATATTTGGCGTCTTGCTGGAAGGAACAGGTGCGGGCGATACGCTGCTGAAATTTGCGTTCCTCGCGACACGCCGCACACGCGGCGGGCCGGCCCATGCCGCGATCCTCGCGTCGTCCCTGTTTGGAACCATGTCGGGGTCAACCGTGGCCAATATTGTCGGCACCGGGACCTTCACCATCCCGATGATTAAAAAACGCGGGTTCTCGCCAACTTTCGCTGCGGGGATCGAGGCAACGGCATCTTCGGGTGGGCAAATCATGCCGCCGATCATGGGCGCTGCGGCGCTTGTCATGGCGGACCTCACCGGGGCGGGCTATTTGAACATCATCGTCGCGGCCCTGTTACCGGCGCTATTTTACTACTTCAGTCTTTTCGCCGCTGTAACTGTTGAGGCGCGTCGTCAAGGAATCGAGGTTAAGCCGCTTGAAGTGGAAGACCGGATTACCAAGCTGGATATGATCAACTCCATTTTGTTCGTTGGCCCGATCGTCACAGTTATCACTTGTCTACTTTTGGGCTTCTCCACCTCCGCTGCAGGTTTCTACGCAGTCGTGGTTTTGCTGGCGCTGGCGGTCATCAACCCGGAAGTTCGCCGTGACCCGATGCGGGTTTGGCATTCTTTTCTGAAAGGTTCTGAGTCGGGCGCCACATTGCTGATTGCCATTGCAGCGATCGGCATCCTCGTGGGCTCTCTCGACAGCACCGGACTTGGCCTGAAACTGGCAGGGGTTATTGCAGAAATCCGCGGCGAAAGCCTGTTCTCAGCCCTTTTGGTCGCCATGGTTGGCGCTCTGGTCCTTGGCATGGGGATGCCGACGCTGCCCGCTTATTTGATCATCATTCTTGTCATGGGTCCGGCGATCCAGGCGTTAGGAGTGTCGATGCTCACCGCGCATATGTTTGTCTTTTACTACGGCGTTGCTTCGTCTCTGACGCCGCCTGTGGCCATCGCGGCCTATGCGGCGGCACCTATTGCGGGGGCCAATCCGTTGATGACATCGTTCATGTCCTTCCGACTGGGCATGGCAAAGTTCATCATCCCGTTCATATTTGCGTTCTATCCAACGATCCTGATCGTAGAAGAATTCAGTCTCATTCCATTCCTTTGGATCACGGCGCGAACCTGTTTTTGTATCTGGCTCTTCTCCTCGGCCCTGTCTGCTTACGATGTGCGTAAACTCAGCATACCTGAGGTGGTCCTGCGCTTCGTTGTGGCCTTCACCATGCTGGCGGTCAGCCCGACGATCCACCTACCGGCCATTGCCATCGGTATCGGACTGATCGTGTTTGGGATGCGCGGACGCAATGCCGAAATCCGGGGGGATACGGCATGACCAAACAGCCCAACTTCCTTTTCATAATAACCGATCAGCACCGCGCAGATCACTTGGGTTGTTACGGCAATCCGGTGGTAAAGACGCCCAATATCGACGGGATCGCCGCCAAGGGGCGGCGCTGGAACCGGTTTTATGTGGCAAACCCGATCTGCATGCCCAATCGTGCTTCGATCATGACGGGGCGTATGTCCTCGGCCCACGGTGCACGGCATAATGGGATTCCTTTGTCCAAGGATCACACGACCTTTGTAGAGCTGTTAAAAGACGCAGGCTATCGCACTGGTTTGATTGGCAAGTCACATTTGCAAAGCTTCACCGGCCTGCCAGCCAGTAATACTTTCAAGGCAGAACCCGGCAGAACTGCTCCGTCCGCGCACTTGCGTGATGCCTTTAAGAACAACCGCCATAGCGCTGACTACGATCTAGAGGTCACTCCCAAATGGGACCGCCCATTGGCGGATCGGCTGGAAGGGGATTTTTACGGATTTGAGCACGTAAAAATTGCGGCAGACCATGCCGATCAGGCTAATGGCGATTACCTGCTTTGGGCGCGTGACCAGCGGTCGGACTACGACACCCTTGTTGGCCCCGATAACGCGATCCCGGATAATCGCATCTCGGCGCCACAGGCATGGCGCACTGCCGTACCGGAAGAGTTATATTCCACCAATTGGATCGCCGACCAGTCAGAGACCTGGCTACAGGAACGCGCGGCCGACAACGCGCCGTTCTTCCTGCAAATGTCATTCCCTGATCCGCACCATCCGTTTACACCTCCTGGGCGCTATTGGGACATGTACGATCCGTCAGACATCGCGCTGCCTTCCTCCTTTGGGAAAGGCGATCTGCCTCCCATCAGAGCGATGCAAGAGGCATTGGCCACGGGCTCTGACCCGCGTGACAACCAAAACCCATTTGCCGTGACCGAAGATGAGGCCCGCGCAATTATCGCGCTGACCTACGGGATGATCACGATGATCGACGATGCCATCGGGCGCGTTCTGGCGCGATTGGAATCGTTGGGATTGGCAGACGACACTGTGGTGATTTTCACCTCAGATCACGGCGACTACATGGGCGACCATGGATTAATGCTGAAGCTGTTGTTGCACTATCAGGGGACCATCCGGGTCCCTTTCATTTGGCATGATCCTAAAAACCCTGGCGGCAGTTTGCTTGAGAACGGATTGGCGTCCTCAATTGACATTTCAGCCACCATTTTAGCGCGGGCGGGCATCCAAGCCTTTAACGGTCTACAGGGCCGAGACCTTTTTTCAACTGAGCCGCCAGAGGCGATAATTGTTGAAGAAGACAGCCAGCGTGTGATGACAGGATTTGACCGCCCGCAACGGGTGCGAACCGTGGTCACAGATCAATACCGCATGTCGCTCCGACACGGAGAAACATGGGGAGAGCTATACGACTTGGGAAGTGACCCCGATGAAATACACAACTTGTTCGATGATCCGTCCGGCGCATCCATCCGTCATGAGTTAACAGATGTCATGTTGAGGCGGATGATTGACCTGCAGGACCGGGCACCGCTGCCAGCTTACCGAGCATAGATTCATAGATGCTGACCGCGCATGCTATCGGTCCATCGGTCGTGATGAGGTCGCGCTCAGACTGCGAAGGCCTGGACAAAAATATTGCGATCCCTCCATTGTTGTCGAGCCCAAGATGTTAACCCATCAAGAACTGGATCAATTGGTCAGGTCCTTGACGGTCAGGTCATAACGTCCGGCTCCGATCGCCCAATGATGCGGTCCAGTTCACAAAGTTCGACAACCGCGTCGCGTAAGTTTGACAACGCGTCCTGAGCGTCTCGAGTGTGATCCTCGTGGGAGTCGGCATATTGCTCCAGATATATCCGCAGAGTGGCGCCTTCTGTGCCGGTGCCTGACAGACGCAGAACGGCACGCGCGCCACCTTCGAACCAAATCCTCAAACCTTGTTTGGAGCTGACTGACCCGTCCACCGGATCGAGATATGTAAATTCATCTGATTTGGCGACGGTGAGGGTGGCAAACTGCTGCCCCACCAAATCACCCATCCGCGCCCTTATACCATCCATCACTTCGTCGGCTGCATCCTTTGAAACAGCCTCATAGTCATGGCGAGAATAATAGTCGCGCCCAAAGAGTTTCCAGTGATCGGCCATGACATCTGCAACGGACTGCTTCCGCTCTGCCAGGATATTCAGCCAAAGCAAAACGGCCCAAAGCCCGTCTTTTTCCCGAACATGGTTAGACCCCGTGCCGGCGCTTTCCTCGCCACAAATCGTAACTTTTCCAGCATCCATAAGATTGCCGAAAAACTTCCAACCTGTCGGTGTTTCATAGGCCTCGATACCAAGATGCTTTGCGACACGGTCGCTTGCGCCACTGGTTGGCATTGACCGAGCCACACCTGCGATCCCGGCAGCATATCCCGGTGCCAGATGGGCGTTGGCCGCCAGAACCGCCAAACTGTCTGAGGGCGTGACATATACTCCGCGCCCGACGACCATATTGCGATCTCCATCACCGTCCGAGGCGGCGCCAAAATCAGGGGCGATGTCGGACATCATGAGATCCATGAGGGGCTTAGCCCAAACCGGGTTCGGGTCGGGATGCCCGCCACCGAAATCTTCAAGAGGCGTAGCATTGATCACCGTGCCTTTTGGAGCGCCCAGTGCCCCTTCCAGAACTGCCTGTGCATAAGGCCCCGTAACCGCATGCATGGCATCAAATTTCATCGTAAAGCCCGAGGCAAAAAGCGCGCGGATCTTGGCGAAATCAAATAGCGTCGCCATAAGCGCCTGATAATCGACAACCGGATCGATTATCGCGACCTTCATGGTGCCAAGGGTCACTTCACCGATAAGATCAAGGACGATATCGTCAACGTCCAGCGCCTGGTAGCAATCCAATTTTGTGGTCTCGGCATAAATGGCATCGGTGACCCCTTCTGGCGCGGGTCCGCCATTGGGCGTGTTGAACTTGATGCCGAAATCTTCATCAATCCCGCCCGGGTTGTGGCTGGCCGACAGGATCAATCCACCATCGGTCTTATTGAGCCTGATGAGGTGTGATGCGGCAGGTGTAGATAGCAACCCGCCCTTTCCGACGATCACCCTGGCCACCCCATTCGCAGCGGCCATTTTCAGGATGGTTTGGATCGCCTGTGCGTTAAAAAACCGCCCGTCCCCTCCAACAACAAAAGTTTTACCTCTCGCCCCGCCAATGCCGTTAAACACTGATTGGACAAAGTTTTCCAAATAACCCGGCTGCATGAAAACTCGAGTTTTCTTTCGCAGGCCGGAAGTGCCCGGTTTCTGACCCTCGATTGGGGAACAAGGGATGGATCGCGGTGTCATTGGACAGTCTCCTCGGTTTTCACAGGCGTCAGGTTTCGCCCATGATCGTTCATTATCTTGGCCGTGGCCAGCAAGGATGGAAGCTTTGCAATATCATCAACTGGAACCGTAGTTGCGCGCCTCCAATTGGGGTGTTCATCAATGGTGCCCGGCAAATTTTGCGCCTCTACTTGCCCGGTCAAGTCATCCAACTGAATAGACAATAGCTTGGCTGGCGATCCCGCCAACGCGCTATGAATGTTCGTGAAGAGGTCGGGTTTGTCACCCAGTGCCATCAATGCATCGACATCTTTTTGCCGAGTGTGCCTTGCCTTGCGTTCATTGTCAGGCATGCACCAGCCCAGATTGACCCACCAATCAATGTCACGGGATTCACCAAATCCGTTCACCGTCGGGGTGTCATGCGTAGAGAAACAGGCGAGGGATTCAGCACGCAGATCGTTGGGATTGCGAAAGGCACCCTCTCGATCTTTCTCGTACTGAAAAACCGAATACCCATAGAGGCCACGTGCACGGGTCATGTCCCGAAATCCCGCGGGAACCAAACCCAGATCTTCGCCGATCACCGCGGTTTGGGCATCGGTCGCCTCTATCGCGATCAGCGCCAAAAGAGATTGCAAGGGTTGGCCAATATAGCCACCAGGCGTCCCGTCATCCGGAATCCAGAACGAGCGGTTTAATCCAAGTACATGATCGATGCGGATCATTCCCGCGTGACGCATCGTTGCGCGCAGGACTTGCCGAAAAGACCGGTAATCAGTGGCTTGCAACTTGGCCGGGGAATATGCGGCAAGGTCCCAGTTCTGCCCGCCGGGGTTTAAGTGATCCGGCGGCGCGCCAACAGACACGCCCGTAGCGATACTGGCGCTTTCGCACCACGCTTCGGCCCCGCCGCGCCGCGCGCCAACGGCTTGGTCGAGGTAGAGACCCAATGCCGAACCAGAGGCCTTTGCCCGAGAATGGGCATCGGACACTTGGGTCGCCGCGACCCATTGCAACCAAGCATGAAAAGCCATCCGGAACGCTATCTGGCGGTCTGCGCCGGTTGCGCGGGCTTTGGCAGGCGACCGTAGTTTAGGCGGCCAATTCCGCCAATCGGTGCCGTATCGTTCGCTGAGTGCTTCGAAGAGCGTGAAATCGGCAAGCTGATCGCCCCCAGTGTTTTGGAAACCTGCGAAATCGGACCGCGCAGCCTGCGTCGCATCCGATTGGAACACCTCAAAAAGGCTTTCCAATAGCCCTGTGAACTCGGCGCGGAACCCGGCGTAGTCAATAAAAGTTTCGGATGTTTTTTGGGCTATCCTGGAAGAGATCAGCGCTGCCGCTTTTCGTGATCCCTGCAACCCCGGAATTCGATCAGCTGCGATATGCATGGGGTTCAAAAAACCACGATGCGTCGGAGAATAGGGGCTAATGGTTTTTTGATCGTTCCATCCAAGCGCATGGATCGGATTAAGGCCAAGAAACCCGGCTCCGGTTTTTGCGGTAGACTCCGCCAGGCGGGCAAGGTCTTCGTAGTCACCCAGTCCGCAGTTCCGTACTGATTGCAGCCCATATAGGGCAGCAGTGATCCCCCACAATTTGCCTTGCCCAGTCAGGTCTATGATAGAAGGGGCCGTGGCTGGGGCCGCAATAAGCGTTATCACCTCAGTTGCGTCGCCTGTCTTTAGTTCCAGATGGTGCAAACCGGCGGGTAGCGGCTCTAAAACCAGCCGATCCGCCGCTTTTCCTTCCCGCCTTTGTTCGCCTTCGACCTCCAACCGCCAAACGCATGTTTCAAAGAGATCGATGGCTACCGGGCGACCAGTCAGGCAGATTTTTTCTGGCGGATAGCGCTTAGCCCTTGCGGCCGCGCGCAATGCCTCAGCCGCCTCCACGATCATCGGGTCGTTGTCGAGTTCCAGACCGTTAGCGCGCAAAAGGGCCTTGATAGTGTCCGGGGTGGTTGGGCGGTCAACACCAGACAGGTCACGAAAACTGCGCAAAATGCCGTGCCGGTCTGCCAGCGACTGCAGGGCGTCCGACACGCTCATGTTTCTATTCCGTTTGGTTTCAGGGTCAGCACAACAACCGACTGCCAATTGACGATGAATTTTTCCAGCCCAATCTCACAAGCCTCAAACATATCAGTCGCAGACGTATCGATGGCGCGCACCCAATGAAATCCTTCCGGTGTGTTTGGCAAAGTCACATCTGCCGGTGTTTCTTCCCTGTGAAAAACAAGAAAAAGGCAATCATTTTCGGCATCAGGATCCGACGCTTCGGCCGAGCCGCGCAAAGTCAGGCAAAGGCTGGAAAGCCCGGGATCTCGCCATCCAAGCGGCGCGTCTGTTAGATCGCTCCATTCGACATCGGGCAACCCATCCTGTGACCGCGCCTGACCATGCAGGAATAGCGTCTGGCGTAACAGGCGGTTCGATTTGCGAAAGGCAGAAAGCTTGGCCACGAACTCCAATAATTCCTCGTCGGCCTCTGCCCAATTGATCCAGCCTATCGAATTGTCCTGACAATAGGCGTTGTTGTTGCCGGCCTGCGAATTGCCAATTTCATCGCCTGCCAACAGCATTGGCGTTCCTTGCGACAAGAACATCGTAGCCAACAAATTGCGCCGCCGCCGCGCCCGACGCGCCAGAATCACTGGGTCGTTCGTATTCCCTTCAATCCCGCAATTGTCGCTGAAATTGCTGTGATGACCGTCAGCCCCGTTCTCGCCATTGGCCAGATTGTGCCGCTCATTGAAGCTGGTGGTGTCAGCAAGTGTAAAGCCATCATGCGAGGTCACAAAATTCACGGATGTCCAGGCGCGCCGTCCGTCCCGATCAAAACGATCAGCAGACCCCAACAACCGTGCGCCTAGTTCCTGCGCACTATGCGCATCGCCGCGCCAGTATTTCCGAACGCAGTCGCGAAACCCGTCATTCCATTCTGCAAACTCATGAGGGAAATCCCCGACGCGGTATCCGCCCGGCCCTAAATCCCACGGCTCTGCGATCAATTTGACATCTGCGAGTACAGGGTCCTGCCGAAGCGCGTCGAAGAACCCGCCATTGCGATCAAAGCCATGATCTTCCCGACCAAGAGTGGTCGCCAAGTCAAAGCGAAACCCATCGATGCCCATCTGGTTGACCCAAAACCGAAGGCTGTCCATCACCATGCGCAGCACGTATGAATTCGAGATATTCAGCATGTTGCCGCAACCCGTATCATTCACGTAGTAGCGCGGCTGCCCGCCAATCAGACGGTAGTAAGACGCATTGTCGAGACCGCGATAGCACAAAGTCGGACCGCGCTGATCTCCCTCCGCAGTGTGATTGTAAACAACATCCAGGATGACCTTGATACCAGCGCTATGGAACCGGCGAACCATATTCCTAAAGCCAGCCAAGCCCTCTGCCCCAAAATACCGCGGCTCAGGCGCGAAGAATCCGATGGTGTTGTAGCCCCAGTAGTTTCGCAGCCCGCGTTCCAGCAAAAAACCGTCATTCAGAAATGAATGCACCGGAAGAAGTTCAATCGCATCAACGCCAAGGTTCTGCAGGTGCTCTAACATCGCATCCGATGTCAGTCCTTCATAGGTGCCGCGCACGCCCTCTGGGATATGGGGGTGCTCCATCGTCAGGCCCTTCGGGTGGGCTTCATAAATCAGCGCTTCAGACCAATCCCCTTCCGGCCGTTCTTCAATCTGATTAAAGAGGTCCGGATCAGAGATGAGAGATTTCGCCACGTAAGGCGCGCTGTCACGGGCGTCGAATGACAGATCCAATCCAGGCGACGCAGCATCATAGCCCAATGTTGCTTTGTGATCGGTCCAGTTGCCTCTGAACTCTCTCGCATACGGGTCCATCAGAAGTTTGTTTGGATTGAACCTGTGCCCCTGTTCCGGCGCATAACTGCCATGGGCGCGAAACCCGTAAGGTGTTCCCGGCTTCAATCCAGGAACATAACCGTGCCAAATCGGGCCGGTACGTTCAGGCAGTGCCTTGCGGGCCAGTTCACGCGTTCCTTCCGCAGAGAAAATACACAGGTCCATCTGTATGGCGTTGGCTGAAAAAACAGCAAAATTTGTCCCTTCGCCATCGAAGCGGGCGCCAAGCTGGGTGGGGTATCCCGGGCGAAATTGCAGGTTCATTCCGTCTGGTCTTTCTATGCGCCATGCGCGTCAATTGCGGCGCCATAAAGGTCCAGATAGGAGTGCGCAGACTGACCCCATCCAACGGGATGTTTCATAGCGCGACGCATCATCTTTGACCATTCCCCAGATTGCTGGAACAGTGTACAAGTTCGATCAATAGCCTGAGCCAAAGAGGTGGCCGTAATCGGGGCAAATTGAACGCCTGTAGCACAGTCTGCAGCAATCGCAGCCGCGTTTGCATCAATCACAGTGTCGGCCAAGCCACCCGTTCGCGCTACGACGGGAATTGTGCCATAACGCAGGCCATAGAGCTGCGTCAGCCCGCAAGGTTCAAACCGTGACGGGATCAAAATCGCGTCACTGCCGCCTTGCATCAGATGCGAGAGCGGTTCGTCATATCCAATGATTGTCCCGACAGAGCCGGCATAGCGATGCGCCGCTCCGATAAAGCCATCCTCAAGATACCTTTCACCAGAGCCCAGAACGACCAATCGGGCCCCACGGTCAACGAGAGCAGGTAATGCCTGTAGCAGCAGATCCAATCCCTTTTGCTCGGTCAAACGGCTGACCACACAAAAGATCGGAGCCTGCGGATCATGTTTCAGACCAAATCGGCGCTCGATTTCTTCCCTGCAAATCCCTTTGCCTTTTAGCGACCGGCGCGAATAAGTTGCTGGCAGGGTGTGGTCCGTTTCAGGGTTCCACGTGTCCAAATCGATCCCATTCAAAATGCCGGTGACATCGTTCCGACGCGCCTGAATAATGCCTTCTAGCCCCATTCCGAATTCTGGTGTCATCAATTCGCGGGCGTATGTTGGGCTAACGGTCGTAATCTGATCGCTGAAGGCGATGCCCGCTTTCAAAAAGCTGAGCTTGCCATAATACTCCATGCCCTCAGACGTATAGAGGCCCTGTGACAGGCCAAGAATACCAAGGATGCCAGCGTCAAAGACCCCCTGAAACGCAATATTGTGAATGGTCAAAACACAAGGCGGCGTAGGTCCATCATGTTGTTTCAGATAGGCAGGAACCAGACCTGCCTGCCAATCATGGGCATTGACCAGGTCGGGCTTCCAGCCATCAATTCCCTCAATCGCGATTTTTGCTGCAACTTGGCACAGGGCACCAAACCGAAGATGGTTGTCGTGCCAATCCTGCCCGCTATCATCCAGATAGATACTGCCAGATCGGTCAAACAAATGCGGCGCGTCCAGAAGGAGGAGATTGAGCCCCTCAGCCCGGGCCGAAATCACACGCGCCGGTCCGCCGAACAAGTTGTCGATGCGTAATCGCGTCTCACCGGCATCCGCAACTGACTTCAAGGCCGGATAGCCTGGAAGCATCACGCGAACATCGCAGTCTAGGTCAGACAGGGACTTTGGCAACGCGCCGATGACATCTGCAAGTCCTCCGGTTTTTACGAAAGGTGCACATTCCGAAGCAACAAACAGGGCTTTCATTTTGAGCCTTCCAACGCCTCAATCATCGGCTTTGTGATCAGACAAATACCGTTTTCTGTCCGTTGGAATCGTTTGCTATCCAGCTCCGGATCTTCCCCCACGACCAGACCATCAGGGATAACAACCTCGCGGTCGATTACCACATTGGTCAATCTCGCGTTTCGGCCGATCACAACGTAAGGCATTGCGACGACACCCTCGAGTTGCGAAAAGGAATTGGTGCGAACGCCGGTAAACAACATACAGCGATGGAGCTGCGAGCCGGAGATAATGCAGCCGCCAGCGACCATAGACGACAATGCCTGCCCTCGGCGGCCATCTTCGTTATGGATGAACTTGGCGGGCGGCGTCAGTTCCGAATAGGTCCAGATAGGCCAGCTATTGTCATAGAGGTCCAACTCAGGTGTGAAATCTGTAAGGTCGATATTGGCCTGCCAAAAGGCATCAATCGTTCCAACATCACGCCAATATGGCTCTGACTCATTGGCCGAACGAACACAAGAACGGCTGAAGGGATGCGCAACTGCTTTGCCATTTTTCACAATATCCGGGATTATATTTCCGCCGAAATCGTTTTCTGAATCCGGGTTTGCCGCATCCTTGCGCAAAAGTTTGATCAGGTACTCGGTTTCGAATACGTAGATCCCCATGCTGGCCAGGGCCAGATCAGGATGTCCCGGCATTGCTGGCGGATCGGCAGGTTTCTCGACAAATTCAAGAATGCGATCCGTCTCATCAACTTTCATGACCCCAAAGGCGCTTGCCTCCATCCGGGGCACTTCAATGCATCCCACCGTTACGTCGGCACCGCTTTCAACGTGTTGGCGGATCATCAGGGAATAGTCTTGCTTATAGATATGATCTCCGGCGAGGATCAGGATGTATTTTGGTCCATATCCCTGAATGATATCAATGTTCTGCGTGACTGCATCTGCCGTGCCTTTGTACCAGTTTTCATCATCCATCCGCTGCGATGCAGGCAGAATATCCAGGCTTTCATTTCGCTCGGCCCTGAAAAAACTCCATCCGCGTTGCAGATGTCGGATCAAGCTATGGGCTTTGTATTGGGTCGCGACCCCAATCCGGCGGATGCCGGAATTGACGGCGTTGGACAGGGCAAAATCGATGATCCGCGTTTTCCCGCCAAAATAGACCGCAGGCTTGGCACGATTATCCGTCAGTTCCTTGAGGCGGCTTCCGCGACCTCCCGCCAAAACGAAAGCCATCGTTTGTTGTTCCAGGCGTTGAATATCTCTGTCCATCTATCGTCCCTCCCTACAAATCTTTGCGTTAATTCAGTCCGTTTTTAGTTCGAAGAAAATCGTCGACAACGGTGGCAACGTAACCGAGATCGAATGTGCACGACCCGAGGCCGCAACATTCTCGCTTTGTTTCCCACCCAGATTGCCACGACCACCGCCGCCATAGTGCTCGCTGTCGGTGTTCAGGCGCTCCTCCCAAAACCCTGCATCCGGAACGCCAATGCGCCGGTCGCGCCGTTCTACGGGCGTAAAATTCGACACGACCAAAACAGGCGGCCCATCCGGCCCGCGACGAACCCAGGCAAAAATACTCTCCTCGCCTGCGTTTTCCTCAATCCATTCAAAACCTTCGGGCTTGCAATCAAGCTGATGCATGGCTGGCGAGGTGGAATAGAGCGCATTTAGGTCGCGCATCAATGTCTGCACGCCCTTGTGCCAATCGTGATCCAACAAGTGCCAATCGAGGCTGCTATCATGGTTCCATTCTGCACCTTGAGCGAACTCTCCGCCCATAAAGATTAGTTTTTTCCCGGGATGGCCCCACATAAAGCCGTAATAAGCCCGCAAATTCGCGAATTTGTCGTCGCCGTCACCCGGCATCTTTCCCAAAAGGGACCCTTTGCCGTGCACCACTTCGTCATGGCTGAGCGGCAGAATGAAGTTTTCTGAGAATGCATAATGCAAGCCGAAGGTCATCTTGCTGTGGTGATACTTCCGATGAATGGGGTCCTCTTCCATGTAAGATAGAGTGTCGTTCATCCACCCCATATTCCACTTAAAGCCAAACCCTAGGCCGCCCACATCCGTTGGTGCGCTTACTCCGGGAAATGCCGTGCTTTCCTCTGCAATGGTCATGACACCAGGAATGTCGCCATACACGGTTTCATTCATTTTTTGCAGAAAGGCGATGGCTTCCAGGTTCTCTCGCTCACCGTGGATGTTAGGGACCCATTCCCCGTCTTTGCGTGAGTAATCGCGGTAAAGCATGGAGGCGACCGCATCGACACGCAGCCCGTCAATATGATGTTCCTGCAACCAGTAGGTGGCATTTGCAGTCAAATAATTCTGCACTTCGCTGCGGCCGAAATTGTAAACCAGCGTATTCCAGTCCGGATGAAACCCTTCTTTACGATCCGCATGTTCGTAAAGCGGAGTTCCGTCAAACTGGCCTAGCCCGTGTGCATCCTCAGGGAAATGGCCCGGCACCCAATCCAGAATCAAACCCATGTCCGCGTTGTGACAGGCTTCTACAAAGGCGCGAAACTCTTCCAACGTTCCGTGACGGATGGTTGGCGCATAAAGGCCAACCGGCTGGTACCCCCAAGAGCCATCAAACGGAAATTCGCTGATTGGCATCAGTTCGATATGAGTGAAGCCCAGATCCTTGGCATATCCCACCAGCTGCTCGGCCAGCTCATGGTAGGACAGCGCGCGATTACCATCCTCTGGCACGCGTCGCCATGACCCCAAATGCACTTCATAAATCGAAATCGGCTGGTCAATTTTGTGCAATGCGTCGCGCTTGGTCATCCAAGGCTTGTCTGTCCAAGCATGGCCATCCAACTGCCGGACGACTGATGCCGTTTTGGGCGGATGTTCCGCGCCAAAGCCGAAGGGATCGGCTTTTAGTGGCAACAGGTTACCGTCTCGATCTTGCAGTTCATATTTATAAGTCTCGCCATCACCGATACCGGGAATGAAGATTTCCCAGACACCCGTGGCCCCACGACTGCGCATAATATGCGACCGGCCATCCCATCCATTGAAGTTTCCAACAACAGATACGCGCCGCGCATTCGGCGCCCAGACAGAAAAATGCGTGCCCTGAGCACCTTCGTGGGTCATCACATGCGCGCCAAGGACGTCCCATAGACGCTTGTGAGACCCCTCGCCAATGAGATGCTCATCAAGCTCACCCAGCACAGGACCAAAGCGATAGGGATCATCCATCACCCAACTATGGTCGCCCTTAGTGACCCGCAATTTGTAGGCAAACCACTTTTTCCGTCTGCTTGCCACGCCTTCGAACACATCCCGCGCGACCCGCGCCAAAGAGACGATCTTGCGCCCCGTTTTCGCATCAACAGCGTCAATACAGTCGACGCCGGGCACAAAAGCGCGGATGGTTAGTTTTCCATCTACCTCATGGAGGCCCAAAACCGAAAACGGATTGGCATAGCGACCTTCATTCAGTTCATGTGCGGTGGACTGGTCCATCGGTTATCCTTTTTGGGGCACGACACCCCAGATGTCTTTGGCGTATCCGGCGATGGTCCGATCAGACGAGAACCACCCGACACGCGCTGTGTTGAGGGCCGCCATACGGGTCCAGCCCTTGGGATCACTATAGGCGACATCGACGGCGCGCTGAGTCTCAAAGTAGCTGTCGAAATCGCAGGTCACGAGGAAGTAGTCATTGTCGTAGAGCCGGCGAACCAAACCACCATACCGCTGCGGGTCTTCTGGCGAAAACCAGCCTTCCGAAATCTGGTTCAGAACGCGCGTCAGCTTTGGGCTGGCGTCGATCGCGTTTCGTGCAAAATCCGGTTCATTGCGACGTTCAACCACTTCTGCAGCGGTTAACCCGAAAAGGAAGAAGTTTTCGGCACCAACATGGTCACGAATTTCTACATTCGCGCCGTCCAACGTGCCAATAGTCGGCGCACCGTTCAAAGCAAATTTCATATTGCCCGTGCCCGAGGCCTCCTTGCCCGCTGTCGAAATCTGTTCAGACAGATCCGAGGCGGGGATCAGGTGTTCGGCCATCGTGACGTTGTAGTTTTCGGGGTAGACGACCTGCAGATATTCCCGTGTGACAGGATCGGCGTTGATGACTTTGGCCACGTCATTGATCAAGTGAATGATTTCTTTCGCAACCACATATCCCGGTGCCGCTTTTCCTCCGAAAATCTTGACCCGAGGGGTCCAGTTACCATTCGGGTTGTCGCGGATGTCATTCCAGAGCGCCACGGTTTCCAGCAGGTTCATCAGCTGGCGTTTGTACTCGTGGATGCGCTTGATCTGCACATCGAACATTGCGGCAGGGTCAATCACCGTTCCGTCGCGGTCTTTCAGCCAACCTGCAAGGCGCTCCTTGTTTTGGCGCTTGGCCGCGCGAAACGCATCTTGGAATGCTGCGTCATCCGCATGAACCGCCAGCCCGTCCAATTGTTCCAAATCAGCAGGCCATTCCGTACCGATCGTCTCATTGATCAAATCGCGCAGCGCCGGGTTGCAGGAATACAGCCAGCGCCGTGGCGTAATGCCGTTTGTCTGATTGATAATCCGGTTCGGATAGATTGCGTGCAAATCGGCGAACACCGTTTCCTTGACGAGCTCGCTGTGCAAGGCCGACACACCATTGACCTGATGGGCCATAATAAAGGCCAGTTCACCCATTTTTACTTCACCATGCTCGATGATGTACGCTGAGCTTCCGGTTTCAGCCAGATGGGCCTGCTGAATCTGCGCAATGATCTGATAGTGACGGGGCAAGATGCGCGCAAAAAGCCCCTCCGGCCAACGCTCAAGCGCCTCTGGCAAAAGCGTGTGGTTGGTATAGGCTAGGCAGCCACGCGCGATTGAAATCGCTTTGTCCATGGCAATGCCGTGAACATCCACAAGGATACGAACCAGTTCGGGACCTGCAATCGCCGGGTGTGTATCGTTCAGTTGAATGGCGACTTTATCCGCCAGCTCATTCAAATCGAACCCTTCCGACAGGAAACGGCGGATGAGGTCCTGAATGGAAGCAGAGGTAAAGAAATACTCTTGTTTCAGGCGCAGGTCTTTTCCGACATCGGTCGTGTCATCGGGGTAAAGCACACGACTGATGGTTCGGGCCAATGCCTCCGGTTCACTTGCGGCCAGGTAATCACCGCGGTTGAAACTATCGAGGTCGAAAATCTGGGTCGGTTTCGCCGCCCAAAGGCGCAAAGTATTCGCCCATTTCGCCTTCCAACCGACGATTGGTGTGTCATAGGCGGATGCAATAACGGTCTCGGCAGGGTTCCAGGTCGTCCCCCCCTCGGCTTCGCTGACGAAGCCACCAAACCCGATTTCATATCGTGCTTCTGGCCGCTCAAATTCCCATGCGTGACGTTGAGATAGCCAACCTTCAGCGGTCTCTATTTGGCGACCGTCTTCGAAATGCTGTTCGAAAAGTCCGTGCTCATACCGAATACCGTAACCGTAAGCCGGAATTCCGAGCGTGGAGAGAGAATCAAGGAAACAGGCCGCGAGCCGGCCCAAACCACCGTTGCCAAGCGCCGCGTCAGGCTCATCCGCTACAACAGCGTCGTAGTCTTGCCCCAAACTTTCCAATGCGGCCCGGGCCGTGTCTTCCATTCCCAGGTTAACAGCAACGTCTTCGATTAGCCGCCCAATCAGGAACTCCATCGACAGATAGTAGACTCGTTTGCCCTTGGCCTCGTAATTGGCGCGGGTAGAGGCAAACCATGGCGCCACAACCATATCTCGCAATGCCAATGACATTGACATCCGCCAGTCATAAGTCGACGCGTGCTTTTCGTCCTTACCAAGGGAATGGGTCAGGTGACGCTGGATGTTGCTTCTCAGGGTGCTGACATCTGTGGTCATATTAACATCTTTCGGCATAACTACTCGATTCTCGTATCTCTGCCTCGACACTGCGAGGTTAATTGGCGTCGTACTTCGCCGACAACTCTTTGGCCCAAGGCGGAGTCACACCTGAGCGCGAAACGATGATCGCTGCAACCCGTGCTCCGCATTCGAGGGGGAATTCAGGTTAGCGGCCAACAATCGTGACAAGGCTCCTTTTGACATCAATGCGTCCTCTAAAGTGTCACCCATAAACCGGCGGTGAATTTGAAGCCCGTCCCAACCGCATCTACAGCCGCGACAAAGAATCATTTGGCGCCTCCGGTCGAGTTGATTGCCGTTTCGGGTATATTTTCTTGTGCTGTTACCGCTAACATTCGTTAAAGTCAAACGTACGCATTCCGTGGCTTGCGGCACTTCTATTCGAAGTAGGTTATCGTTGCTGTCAGGTCACAACTTGGTCCGGATACACCTGCATCGTCGCTTCTGCTCCGTGCCTCTTCGTATTCACAGCGCGCGCCGCGAACAGGTTTTGGAATTTACCTTTACGACCAACTGGCCCATCGAAGGGATCTTGCATTGGCTACGTCGACAGATTTCACTGCGCGCCGGTTGCCATATAAGGCATGATCCTTTTGGGGCCGTCGCCTTTCGATTTTGTGCCTAAGGCAGACTGATAACCAGAAGCCTTCATGAGTTTGCAGGTGAAGGGCCGAACAAAACCCCGGTGCGATGGACGCGACTCACTTGATCTGGAACCGCCGTAGATTCGGATGTTTGCGGCGAAGATCGCCAAAACACGGCACCATTTCGAAGAGAAAAAATGTGGGGCAGCACAAGCTTCCCCCGACCTGTTCGAATTAGCTTATTTTTTTCAATATCTTAACTGGGCTCACCGGAATCCAGCGAAATTCAGCAAAACATCTGGACTAACTAAACATCAGATGTTTACAGTTGTCATATGAGTGAAATGCTTTTCTACGACCTGAAAGATTCAGCTGGCCTAGTGCCAAGCCTCGCCACGCAAGTTTGCCGTGAGCTTGGGCGAAGGATTGTTGCAGGGCATTTGCGTGAATCTGAACTTATCGATGATGAGACGAAGCTATGCACCAAATTTGGTGTCAGCAAATCGGTTGTCCGTGAAGCTGTGAAAATGCTGGTTGGCAAGGGACTTCTCGAAGTTCGCCGTGGCAGCGGCACACGCGTTCGACGCCGAGGCAGTTGGAATTTGCTCGATGACGATGTGCTGGCTTGGCACCAAGGCGTTGAGCCGGATCCAGAATTCTTACAAAAGCTTATGGACGTTCGGTTGGTCATCGAACCGAATGCAGCCGCCTGGGCGGCAAAAAACGCAACGGACGAGCAGATCGAAGGCATTCGGGACGCTCATAATCGGATGGAATGTGCTGCGAGCATGCAAGATTTCGTCGTAGCCGACGCCTTGTTTCATCGCGGCATTCTGCGTGCGGCCAACAACGAAATTCTTATGGCTCTCGAAGGAGTTATCTTTTCAGCGCTACTCAGCTCGATCCGCCTGACCAATGCCGATCCGCGCAACAATGAAAGCACCAACAAGCTTCACCTGACAGTACTGGACGCAATAATCGCGCGCGACGGTGCTGCGGCCGAGGCTGCAATGAAAGAGCATTTGGAGGAGACGACCGAACGCCTGTCTGTCGCGGTTCAGGAGCTTCGGCGTCAAAAAATGCTGTGAAGGGGACCTAACGCAAATTGAGATTTCACTGACCCAATGGTGGTTGGGCTAGTGGAGGCGGAGCGAGACGTATTGGAACATGGCTCGCGCCGCCAGACCGACCCGGTAACGGGGGATTCCACCAGACACTAAGGCGCCAAAGGCGCCAAAGACATCAACGAGGAGGATATGATGTTTTCCAAACTTACTAAAGGCCTTATGGCCAGCACTGTTGCGGCATCCGCTCTGATTGCGGGCGGCGCTGCGTCGGCTGACGATATGGTCGCCCTTTTTCTGCCAGAGAACGTGAACTCACGTTGGGAGCAGCAGGACGCTGCATCCTTCATTGCGGCCATGGCAGAACTTGCACCTGACGTTCAGGTCGAAGTCTTTAACGCCAACAATGACACTGCAACTCAGCAGCGTCAGGCTGAACAGGCATTGACCCAAGGCGCAGATGTCCTGGTTGTTATTCCGATCGACGGCGACAGCTCGGCTATTATTGCCGACACGGCGGCCGAAGAAGGCGTTCCGACCATCGCTTATGACCGTATGATCAACTCGGAAAACACGCTGGTCTGGATCCAGGCTGACATGCACGCCACAGGCGCAGCCCAAGCCCAGCACGTTGTCGACAACACCGAGTCTGGTGACACGCTCGTGTTGCTTCGCGGCTCTCCCACTGATCCGAACGCTGGTGTAATCGCTGACGGTCAGATGTCAGTTCTTCAGCCGCTCTTTGACTCTGGTGAGCGTGTCTTTGGTTATGCAAACTGGACCCCAGGTTGGGACCCTGCCATTGCCCGTCGTTCGATGGATCAGGCTCTGACCCAGCTCGACAACAATGTTCAGGGTGTTGTTTCGTCTAACGATGGTAACGCCGGTGCGGCAATCGCCGCGATGGAAGAGCAAGGCATGGCAGGCACCGTTCCTGTGTCAGGTCTCGACTGTACCGTTCAGGCACAACAGCTGATGCTTCTGGGTCTTCAAACCCAGTGTGGCTGGCGTCCTTTGCACGAAATGGGCCAAGCTGCTGCCGCAGTCGCCGTTCGCTTGCTGAACGACGAAGCATATGACGATCTGGCGACAGCTGTTGTTCAAAACGCCATCGGGTCGGACGTTGCCTTTGTACCGATCGACGCCTACTCGGCCGTTGGTGAAGAAGGCGTCGCGTACGTGATCGAAAACGATCCTTCGATCACTCGCGATATGGTTTGCCAGGGCGATGCGGCCGAAACCGCATTCTGCCAGTAAGTCGGACAGGATCATGACATCCAACAAAGAAATGGTGGGGCAAGCTGCCCCACCAGCTCATTTGTCTGTGCGCGGAATCCAGAAACGCTTTGGCGGGGTTCATGCACTCAAAGGAGTTAACTTCGAAGTGGCCCGAGGAGAGGTCATGGCACTGGTTGGCGACAACGGGGCCGGTAAATCAACACTGATGAAAGTGTTAGCCGGCGCGCATATCGCGGACGAGGGGCAATTCTATCTCGACGACAAACCTGTCACGGTGGCCAGCCCAAATGACGCGACTGATCTGGGCATCCAGATCGTTTATCAGGACCTCGCACTTTGCCAAAACCTTGATGTGGCCGCCAATTTGTCCCTTGGGGACGAGCCGGTTAAATCCGGTTGGGGGTTTCTGCCGCGCCTTTTGCGTCCACTCGACATTCTTGAGATGGAAGTTAAGGCAAGAAAAGCCATCGATCGGCTTGAAGTTCGCACGCTGCAATCAGTGCGCGCCAAGGTCGGCGGCTTGTCTGGTGGCCAACGACAGGCGATTGCAATCGCACGCGCCGTGGGCGCGGAAAGCTCTGTTGTGATGCTGGACGAACCAACTGCAGCGCTTGGCGTTGCCCAGACCCGTCAGGTTCTGGAAGTTGTCAAAAGGCTGCGCGAAACCAACCACGCTGTTGTCTATATCTCTCACAACATGCGCGACATTTTCGAAGTCTCTGACCGGATCTGTGTGCTGCGCCATGGCGCGAACGTGACCACCTACAAAACCTCAGAAACAGACCCAGACACAATCGTCGCCGCAATGACGCGCGGTTTAGACAACGAGGCCAAAAATGGAAACTGAGGCGAAACTCTCTTTTCTTGATCGATTTCGCGCCCTACGCGAAACTCAGTTCGGGTCCTTTGTCCCTGTATTGCTCGCGCTTGCTGCAATCTGGGGCTATTTCGGGCTTGCCCTTCCGCTGTTCGATTTATTGACAGGTGAGGAAGAAACCTTCCGCGCGATCTTCCTGTCTCCGCGCAATATCTACAACTTATTCATGCAATCGGCTGTGATTGCGACCCTCGCCGTCGGTATCACTGTGGTACTACTCTTGGGCGACATCGACTTGTCCGCAGCTGCAACCGCAGGTGTGTGTGCGGCCCTTTTAGGCGTGCTTGTTCTGGCCGGAGTTCCCGGTTGGACCGCTTGCCTGATCGTTATGGCTCTTGGCACATTCATGGGTGTGGCACAGGGCATTTTGGTGTCCTATGTCGGCATCCCATCCTTTGTTGTGACCCTCGCGGGCTTGCTGGGCTTTCAAGGGCTGATGCAGAAGATTCTGCCGACCGGAAACCTGAATGTTGGCAATGACTTCGTGCGTGGGTTTGCACGCGTCCTCATCCCTGACATGTGGGGCCTTGCCCTGGGCGTATTGGTCGTCGTGGCATTTGCAGTGGCCAATTTGCGTCAACAAGCACAACGTGGCACCCGCGGGCTTGAACGGGATACTCCCTTCGCCGTTTGGGGTCAGGTTATTGCCTTCGGTGTTATGGTAATCGCCGTTATCCTAATCCTGAATTCCTATCGATCTTTGCCTCTGCTTTTGGTCTTGCTTGTCGGCATTACGGCCCTGTTGGGGTGGATCACTACCTCCACCCCCTTTGGTCGGTCGCTCTTTGCGGTCGGCGGCAATGCGGAAAGCGCCCGTCGGGTTGGGATGAAAGTCAAACGCATTCGCGTAGCCGCCTTCGGCATTGTTGGTCTTATGGCCGCCATTGGTGGCATTTTCGGGGCCTCGCGATTTGGCTCCGTGTCCTATACGGCGTTTGCTGGCGGTTCTTTGCTGTTGGAAGCCATCGGTGCAGCCGTGATCGGCGGGACGTCGCTATTTGGTGGTCGTGGATCAGTTTGGAATGCCATTCTTGGCGCTTTGGTTATCGGTTCGCTTGGCAACGGTCTGGACCTGACCGGGGCAAGTGCAGCTGACAAGCTGATGGTCTCTGGTGCCATCCTGCTTCTGGCAGTGGCCATCGACGCGGTGTCCCGCGCTGATGCTGGTAGCGAACGGTAGGTGATGAAGATGACAAATCTTTTTTCCGATCCCGAACGCGCGTTGCTCGACGCCATCCTTGCTGAACTCATTCCAGCCAATCCTGATCGCCGCATCCCTAACGCGAGTGAAGCCGAAACCGCCGATTATCTGGCAAATCAAGCCCTGGCCAATGCAGGGTTTCAGGAACAAATCCGCGCCTTTCTCTCCCGGGCGCAATCTCTGGCGGGCGAAGTCAATACTGACTTCGTTCGCCAGCTGGAAACCGAACTACCTGAGGAATTTTCTGCCGTGCTGACGGAGACATATAAAGGTTACTACAGCCGCCCGGATATCCGTGCGAAGGTTGGCGTAGGGGCCCATCCCATCCACCCGGATGGCTATCCCGTTGCCCGCGAAACACCTGAATTCATGGATCAGCTAACCGCACCTGTGCGCGCGCGTGGCCCTATCTATCGCGACCCGACCGGACCGGGAGGACTTAACAATGGCAAATGAACCCGTTGATGTCCTGATTGTTGGCGCCGGTGCCTCTGGCGCAGCAATTGCATGGTCCTTGCTGGAAACCCGGATGCGAATTCTCTGCCTCGAGCAGGGCGACCATCTGGCTGACAAAGATTTCCCATCGCGACGTGAAGATTACGAACTGGCGCGCTATGGAGAGTTTTCCTGCGATCCAAATGTCCGTAATTTGAAGCAGGACTATCCGATCAATTCCAAAGATAGCTGCATCACACCCGTAAACTGGAATGGGGTCGGTGGATCGACCATCAATTTCCTTGGCCATTGGCCTCGTCTGCGCCCCTCAGATTTCAGGACGCGCAGCCTTGATGGGGTCGGAGAGGATTGGCCGGTGGATTACCACACGCTTGCGCCGTTCTACGACATGAATGATGCAGTGACCGGCGTTTCTGGTCTGGGCGGCAACCCGGCCTATCCGGATTACACCCCTGCCCTGCCCCCAATTCCAATTGGCAAGCTTGGACAGACGCTGGCCAAAGGCTGCAATGAACTGGGCTGGCATTGGTGGCCATCCGATGTTTCGATCCTTAGCCAAGACCATGATGGCCGCCAGAAATGTGTGAATGCTGGCACCTGTGATTTGGGTTGCGCTGCTGGCGCCAAGGGGGGAACCAACTTTACATACTGGCCCATGCTTGAAAATGCTGGTGTCGAGTTGCGCACCAACTCGCGTGTGCGTGAGATCCTGATTGATGAGGATACCGGCTTTGCAACCGGTGTTCTGTACCACGGGGCGGACGGCCAGCTACACGAACAAAAGGCTGAATTGGTTATCGTGGCTTGCAATGGGGTAGGCACTCCACGGCTGTTGCTCAACTCGAAATCCAAGCTCTTCCCAGATGGGTTGGCAAACCGGTCCGGCATGGTTGGCAAAAACCTTATGTTCCATCCATTGACCGGCGTGTCGGGTGTCTTTGATGAACCGATGAAAGGTCATGAAGGGCCGATGGCCTGCTCGATCCTCAGTCAGGAATTCTACGAATCCGACCCCGCAAGGGGCTTTGCAAGGGGCTACGGCCTGCATTCTGGGCGCTCAACCACTCCGATGACCTATGCTCTTGGGGGTTATGGCATAGACAATCCCATCCCCTGGGGGGCGGAACATCGTGAGATTATGGATACGGTCTATCCTTACCTTGCCGGGTTCACAGTCGTAGCAGAAGACCTTCCCGAGGAGCACAACTGCGTTACCCTTGACCCTGAGCTAACAGACAGTGACGGCATCCCTGCCCCGAAGATCACTTACAAGCTGGGCGATAACACGCGCGCAATGCTGAAACATGGTGAGGCCAGGGCCGCGGAGATCCTGATGGCCGCCGGGGCCAAGCGCGTCTTGACCAAAGGCACCGATGACGTGTGGTGGCGTGCGGGCTGGCACCAGATGGGTACTTGCCGAATGGGCAATGACCCTGAAACCTCCGTGGTGAACGGCTGGGGACGGTCGCATGACGTGAAGAACCTCTTCATCGTTGATGGTTCGATTTTCGCTACGGCCGGTGCCGTAAACCCGACATCCACCATTCAAGCGCTGGCACTTTATGTTGGGGACAGCATCAAGACCAACATAGCAACTCTATTCGATTGAGGTCGTCCATGAACTTTCCCACAAAAATTTATGTCGACGGTGAACTCTGCGAGGGGACCGGCCGCAAGGACGTCGAGAATCCGGCGACCGAGGAGGTCATCGCGACAGTCACGACTGCCGGATTTGAAGATGCCGATCGTGCCCTTCAATCGGCCAAAAAGGCCTTCCCGAAATTGGCGGCGACATCCGTTGCCGAGCGTCAGGGCTGGATGCGAAAACTGCGCGATGAAGTGGTCGCACAGGAAGAGTTCCTACGCGATTGCATCCACCACGAGATGGGCAAGCCGTGGGAACAAACCCATGAAGACTGGGATCGACTGGTTGTCTCGCTTGAATATTACGCCGAAGAAATCGCCCGTATGCACGACCAAACCCTGGTCGACCGGGCTGGAACCCATAGCCACCGAATGGTCCATGAACCTGCCGGAGTGGCGCTGGCCTTTTTGGCCTGGAACTTTCCGCTATTGAACCTTGCTTTCAAAATCGGCCCTGCAATGGCCGCGGGTTGTCCGATCATTATCCGCCCGTCGGACGCGACGCCCCTATCGGCCTATGCCGTCGGAATGCTGTGCGAAAAGATTGGTCTTCCAAAAGGGGTCGTGCAAATTCTGTGCACAGACGGGTATGGTGTAGCAGATGCGCTGACGGCCTCAACCATTCCGCAAGTGGTGACACTGATTGGATCGACAAAAACCGGTCAACACATCATGCGCACCGGCGCGACCTCGATCAAAAGATACTCGATGGAACTGGGCGGTAACGCTCCGGTTCTGGTTCTGGATGATGCCGATCTGGATTTGGCGGCCGACATTGTCTGCGGTGTGAAGTATTCGAATGCCGGTCAGATCTGTGTGTCACCCAACCGGGTTTTCGTGGCCGGTGCAGTTCGGGAAGCCTTCACCGAAAAAGTTGTTGCCAGGGCGAAGGCGGCGAAAGTCGGTTTCGGAAAAACGGCCGATATCACTACAGGGCCGGTCATAGATGGTCGTGCGTGGAAACGTCTAAAAGGGCTCGTCGATTCCGCTGTGGCCGATGGCGCGACATTGCTTGCTGGCGGAGACCGTCCTGCACATCTGAATATAGGGCACTATCTGGCTCCAACCGTGTTGGATAATGTGACCGAAACAATGGATGTCTACCGGCAGGAAACCTTTGGGCCCATCGTCAGCTTGATTCCATTTGAGGATGAAGCCCGTCTGCTGGAGATGGCCAATGACTGCGAAGAAGGCGGCCTGACCGCATACATCTTTAGCCGCGATTTGGCCCGTGCCGAAACCTACGCAGCTGGACTTCGCTACGGCGAGGTCCAAATAAATGGCGTGAAATATGATATCGACCTGCCTCATGGTGGGATTGGGCAATCCGGGATCGGGCATGATTGTTCAACTTTGGCCCTGCATGACTACCTAGTGCAAAAGCGGATCACGCGGGCGCTGGATAATAACAATTTCGAGGGGGTAAACGCATGAAGATCACAAAGATTACCAGTCATGTGCTGCAGTACGATCTTCCGGAGGAACTCGGGTATTCGCAACAATACTACGCGAAACGCTCTGCCCATATCGTCGAAGTCGAAACCGATGAGGGGATCACCGGATGGGGTGAATGCTTTGGACCCGGAAATGTTGCCATAGCGAATAAGGGCATTGTCGAAAAAGTCATCCAGCCAATGATCCTTGGTGATGACCCTCTAGATCGAGATGTAATCTGGCACAAAGTGTATAATCTTCTGCGGGACCACGGTCAGAAAGGGATGCCGCTGCAGTCCCTGTCGGGCGTGGATATCGCACTTTGGGACATCGCCGGTAAAGTTGCTGGTCTACCTCTTCACAAACTGATTGGCGGGGCACACCGAACAAAAGTGAAGGCCTACGGCTATGGCATGATGCTGAAGCGCGAAAGCGTCGACGATCATGTTGCACGCTTCAAAGATGAAGCTGCAGAAATTCTCGATATGGGCTTCGTTGCAACAAAGATGAAAGTTGGCCTAGGCCCCAAGAACGATGTAAGGGCATGCGAAGCCGTGGCAGCAGGTGTCAGCGATCGTGGTCAATTCATGGTGGATGCCAACCATTGCTACACCACATCTGACGCCTTCTACGTTGGGCGGGCATTGGACGAGATGGGCGCTTATTGGTTTGAAGAACCCGTCGCTCCCGAAGATTTGGATGGCTATCGCGAATTGCGGGCGGCCCTTTCGGTAAATATCTCAGGCGGCGAGGCGGAGTTTAATCGGTGGGGATGGCGACAGATCCTGGAGAATCGGGGATTGGATATCGCTCAGCCCGAAGTTTGCGCCTTGGGCGGCATCACCGAATATCTGCGAGTTCTTGCTCTCTGCCACGCCCATTTCACGCCGGTGATCAATCACGTCTGGGGCTCAGCCGTTGCTGTTGCAACCAATCTGCATTTGCTGGCAGCCATGCCGCCCCTTCCGGGCGGTTTGAACCCATGGGAACCCATGCTGGAGTTTGACACAACAGATAATAAGTTCCGCGATCAGCTTCTTCGTGAACCCTTGGACATTCAGGGACAAGTCAAATCGGGCGATGGCCTGGTCTCGGTGCCTACCGGAAATGGGATCGGCGTCGAACCAGACCGTGACTTCTTGCGTGCATACGCGATCGATCTTTGATCGGTACCAAATGGACGAAGGACGTGGGTCAGAATTCGACCCGATAGCACCTCGCGCCACTACCCCCCTTGCCGGCGCGCGTTCCCATAACCAAACTCAAAACCCGCGCAGATTAGGCGCGGGTTTTTCTTGCCGTGCGGGTTTGTCCAGTTGATTTTCGTTGGCATCTGGTCTAGGCGGCGCATAGCGACAATCACGGGCTAACCCGGTTGTGGCGCGATACCGGAACGGGCACCCCGCCGGACGTGCGCATGACCACAAGGAATTCCACACTCTTAAAAAAGGTCAAACATTATGAGCGATGCAAACCGTCCCGACATATTGTATACCATTGTAGACGAAGCGCCAGAACTGGCCAGCGCGTCTTTCCTGCCGATCATCAAGACCTTCGCTTCCGCCGCGGGTGTTTCGGTCGGAACCAAGGACATTTCGCTTGCCGGCCGCATCATTTCGACCTTTCCCGAGTTCTTGACCGAGGAACAGCGTCAATCCGATGACCTGGCCGATCTTGGCCAGTTGGTGAAGACGCCAACGGCCAATGTCATCAAGCTTCCTAATATCTCGGCCTCTGTGCCTCAACTAACCGCAGCGGTCGCTGAACTGCAGGCCAAAGGCTACGCGCTGCCGGACTATCCTGAGGATCCCTCTACCGACGAAGAAAAGGCCATCCGCGCAAAATATGACACCATCAAAGGCTCTGCCGTGAACCCGGTGCTGCGCGAAGGCAACTCAGACCGCCGCTCAGCCAAAGCCGTCAAAAACTACGCGCAAAACAATCCGCATTCGATGGGCACGTGGTCCGCTGACAGCAAAACCAGAGTCAGCTCGATGCCCGGCAATGATTTCTACGCAAATGAGAAATCGGCAACGATCACAGCTTCGCAAGCTGGCGACGCACGAATTGAATTTGTCGGCAAGGACGGTGCTGCCACTGTCCTGAAGGATGGCTGGACGCTGGAAGAAGGCACCGTAGCAGATGCGACCTTCATGTCCGCAAAGGCCCTTGGTGGGTTTCTTGCCGATGCCATCGAAGACACAAAAGCAGATGGTACCATGTTCTCCTTGCACATGAAGGCCACGATGATGAAGGTTTCAGACCCGATCATCTTTGGCCATGCCGTCAAAGCATGGCTCGGCCCAGTGTGGGAAAAACATGGTGAAGCGATTGCGGCCGCCGGTGGATCGCCAAATTCCGGCTTGGCTGACGTTCTGGCCGCCATCGACAGCATGGGCAATGCCGCCGAAATTAAGGCAGAGATTGCTGCACTGGATCGCCCGTCCATGTACATGGTCGACAGCGACAAGGGCATCACCAACCTGCATGTGCCGTCTGATGTGATTATCGACGCCTCGATGCCTGCCGTGATCCGCGCAGGTGGTAAAGGTTGGGACGAAACCGGCGCCAAGGGCGACACCAATTGCGTAATCCCCGACCGCTGCTATTCCACGATCTATGACGAATCGATCAAGTTTTTCAAAGCCAATGGGGCGCTTGATCCGTCAACTGCCGGTGCGGTCGCCAATGTGGGCCTGATGGCGCAGAAAGCCGAAGAATACGGCTCTCACCCAACCACGTTCGAAGCCCCCGCGGATGGCACCATCCGCGTCGTGCTGGCCAATGGCGAAACGCTGCACAGCCATGATGTTGAGGCGGGCGATATTTGGCGGTCCTGTACTGTTAAGAAGGCTCCGATTGAGAACTGGATCGAACTGGCAATGGATCGTCAGCGGCTGACAGGCTCTGAGGCGATCTTCTGGCTGGACGCCGATCGCGCCCATGATGCGCAATTGATCGAATACGTGGTCCCCGCCCTGGAAGCCGCCGGTGTGGCGGACAAGTTCCAGATCATGGCCCCCCGTGAAGCGACTGCACAATCTTTGAAAACGATCACCGCTGGCAATGACTCGATCGCCATCACCGGCAACGTATTGCGCGACTACCTGACCGACCTTTTCCCGATCCTCGAGCTTGGCACCTCTGCCAAGATGCTGTCGATCGTCAAACTGATGAAAGGCGGCGGCCTGTTTGAGACCGGCGCGGGCGGCTCGGCCCCGAAACACGTGCAGCAGTTGGTTGAAGAAAGCCACTTGCGGTGGGATTCGATGGGCGAATTCTGCGCCCTGGGCGAATCGCTGAAATTCCTGGCGGACAGCCGTGGCAATGCCAAGGCGGGAGTACTGGGCGACGCGGCAGATGTCGCAACACAAGGCATCCTCGACAATAACAAGTCACCAAGCCGCAAAGTCGGAGAGCCGGACAACCGCGACAGCCACTATTGGTTTGCACGGTATTGGGCAGAAGCCCTTGCCGCACAGACCGACGATGCTGACCTTTCTGCACATTTTGCTCCGATCGCCAAAGCTTTGGTGGATGGCGAGGCTGCAATCCTGGCAGAGCTGGCCGCCGCGCAGGGCGCGCCTGCAGACCTTGGTGGGTATTTCAAAACAGATCCGGCCAAAACAGCCGCTGTTATGCGCCCGTCTGCGACATTGAACGCAATAATCGACTGATTGGTCGTTAGAAAGGAAAGGACCGCAAAGCCAGGCTTTGCGGTCCTTTTTCGTTTTGAGGATCACTTGGCGGCGGTCACCAAGAACTCAACCAAGAATTCAGGCCTGGCCAACTTCGCTTCCCCGCAGGCGCGTGCGGGTGCGTGACCCTCTGGCACCCAGGCGTCCCAAACCGCATTCATCTCTGCGAAATCCGAAATATCTGCCAACCAAATCGTCGTTTGCAGAATGCGGGTCTTGTCCGATCCCGCGTCAGCCAGGAGCGCGTCGACCTTGGCAAGACAATCCTGAGTTTGCTGCGTAACGCTTGCGCCCTCTGTTCCAACTTGTCCGGCCAAATAAATCGTGTCGCCATGCATAACAATTTGGCTCATGCGCTGACCTGTCTGCATTCTGATAATGTCTGTCATGGAATTCTCCTGAACGTTTGTCCCAGTCTCCTTGCGCTGCTGCTGCGTCGTGGCCAAGCGCTTTCTGTCTTCAATGTATGAAAATTCTGCATTCGGTTTGAGGCCGCAGGCATGGGGTGCACTCTGAAAGAACGCAGCACCCCAAAAAGGTAAGAAATATGATAAGGTGAACCAGGGGTTTATTCGAAGACGGGGTCGAGATTTTCGACGCCCATCGCTGCACGCGGGAGACATCGAAATGAAATTGCACCTAGGACACGTCTTTTTGATTATTCTTGGATTTCAGGTTGCAGGCCCTGCAAATGCGGATTGGATCCGAATTAACATAGACGAACTCGACCGGGTCCACCCAGCTATTGACGCGGCCGCGGGTGCCAGGGTTTGCGCAGAAGTCTTGACGGCGCCGCCAGCAGCCCGTCAGGCCGTGCAGCGGATTGAGGCCCTTGATACAACAACAAGCGCAAACGGAATTGTGGTCTTGAATGACCCTGGGGGTGGCCTGAACCCGCTATTCTTCGAGGGCCGCATCCGCTTCATCATCGAAGCCCAGGGTTATTGTCCGGTCTCGTGCGACATCGACTTTTACTGGAGCCATGATCCGGTTGCTGGCGAGCAATCGGTGGGCGAGGCCAATTGCGACCTGCTGTTGCACAGCAGTATGCAGGAAGGGTCGTCGAATTGCCGCGTCGGCACGGCTAGGGACTACAATTACGTAAACAATCGCGTCTATTATAATGCGCGCGGGCAACAGCTTAGGTTAGATGATATTGACGGGTATTATCAGATCAATACTGGCGACACCCGTGACCGGCCCATGAATTGCAATGGCCGTGACCCAATCTCGGTCCCGGTTGTGCCTGAGTTGGTTCCAACCAATCCAATCACAACACGTCCAACTCTTCCGTCCGGCCCAATTGATCCAACGCGAGTCGTTCCGACACGGCCTTGAACAAGGCGTTGATCGACCGATGATGGAGGGGGATGGTGGCGGTGCAGGGACTTGAACCCCGGACACGCGGATTATGATTCCGCTGCTCTAACCAACTGAGCTACACCGCCGAAAGTGAGGCGCTAGGTAGGACAGTGCGCCGATCACGTCAAGGCAAAAACCGCAGGAATGAGATTCCTTTTTTGGGGGTGAACAGAATGGCCACCACCCCCTAGTCATGCCAATCGAAAAACCCCGGCCCGGCCTGCGCCAAAAGGCGCCTTGCCATCGCCTCACCGATGGCACCGCCGTCCTCTACCGGGCCTTCGTCAACATCAGAAAAACTCTCACTGCCGTCAGGCCGCAGGATCTCTCCTCGCAAGCGCAGGCTTGTGCCCGTCAACTCTGCCAGCCCGGCGATCGGGGTCTGACAGGAACCATCGAGCGCGGCCAGAAACGCACGCTCGGCCGCCAGACGCAGGCCCGTATCATGATCATGGATCGCGGCCAGCATGTCTCGTACCCGCGTATCGCCATCGCGCCGTTCGATGCCAATGGCGCCTTGCGCAACAGCAGGCAGCATTTCGTCGGGATCAATCGCAGTTCGGGCCACGTCAGCCATCCCAAGCCGTCTAAGCCCAGCCATTGCCAAAAAGGTCGCGCCTGCCAGCCCGTCTTCAAGTTTTTTCATACGGGTCTGAACATTGCCTCGAAACTCCACCACCTCCAAATCGGGGCGACGTAGCTTCAGTTGTGCCCGGCGCCGCAGAGAGGATGTTCCAACAACAGTGCCAGCCGGAAGGTCGGCCAGAGAACCATGATTGAGCGACACAAATGCATCCCGCACATCTTCGCGCGGCAGGTAACAATCAAGGGTCAACCCGTCGGGCTGCGCCACCGGCATATCCTTCATCGAATGCACAGCGATGTCGATGCGACCCTCCAATAGGTTCTCTTCGATTTCCTTGGTGAACAGACCCTTTCCACCCAATTCCTTAAGTGGCTTGTCAGCCTCGATCAGCTGGCGATTGTCGCCCGTTGTCTTGATCACCACGATCTCGAATGCGGCCTCCTCCAGCGCAAAGGCGGCGGCCAGACGGCGGCGCGTTTCATAGGCCTGCGCCAGGGCCAGTGGCGAACCACGGGTGCCAATACGAAGGGGGGCGTCGGGGGTGGGCATATCTTGCGTCATAACCGCCTTCCTAGCGCTGCTTGGCGGTCAATACAACGTGAGCCGCTTGACACTTTGCGCCGCAGCGAAAAGGGTGCGCGCGATCTGTTGATGAGGGATATTCATGACCAAGCTGATGCTCCGCGCCCTTGCCGGTGAAACACTGCCGACACCGCCGATCTGGATGATGCGGCAGGCTGGTCGCTATTTGCCTGAATACCGCGCCACGCGCGCCAAAGCCGGGGATTTCTTGTCGCTGTGCTACAATCCTGATCTGGCCGCCGAAGTCACTCTGCAACCCATTCGCCGTTACGGGTTTGATGCCGCCATACTTTTTGCCGATATCCTGCTTTTGCCGCAGGCTCTTGGCGCTGATCTTTGGTTTGTAACGGGCGAAGGTCCGCGCCTTTCTACGATATCCGGTCCCGAGGATATGCGCGGACTCAAGGGCAAAGATGACATCCATGAGCATCTGGCCCCGGTCTACGAAACCGTTCGCATCCTGAGCCGGGAGCTGCCTTCAGAAACCACGTTGATTGGATTCGCGGGCGCACCCTGGACAGTGGCCACCTATATGATCGCAGGCCGCAGCACCCCGGATCAGCGCCCCGCCCATGCCCTGCGCGAAGGCGATCCGCGCTGCTTCGATGTGTTGATGGACCTTTTGACCGAAAGCACCATTGAATACCTGTCGATGCAGATCGAGGCAGGTGCGGAAGTTGTGAAACTTTTTGACAGTTGGGCCGGGTCGCTGAAAGGCGCCGCATTTGCCAAATACGCTCTGGAACCGGCCAAAAGGATCATATCGGCCCTGAAAGAGCGCCACCCCGGTATTCCGATCATCGCCTTCCCGCGTGAGGCGGGAGAGGGTTATGTTGGCTTTGCCAAGGCCACGGGCGCCGATTGTCTGGCCATCGACAACTCGGTCTCGGCCACCTGGGCCGCCGAACATTTGCAGGGCGACAGCTGTATTCAGGGCAACCTTGCCTCACGCCATATGGTGACCGGCGGTCAGGATCTGATCGACGAGACCCGTGCAATTGTCGAGGCGCTAAAGAACGGCCCGCATATCTTCAACCTTGGTCATGGTATCACCCCGGATGCCGATCCTGAAAATGTGCAATTGATGATCGACACTGTGCGCGGTGTCTGAGAGCGGGTTTCGAATGGCCTTTCGGCCATCCGACCGAGGCGGGGGGCCAGCCCCCCGCACCCCCGGAGGTATTTTTACAAAGAAGAAGAGCCGCGCAATGCCGGCAGCCCGATGCCTGTGGATTCGAACCCGCCATCTGCGGCGATAATCTGCCCTGTGATATAGCTGGCCTTTTCTGAACAAAGAAAAGCGATCAGATTTGCGATCTCAATCTCGGTTCCATAGCGGTTGAGCGGAATCGCGTCGTGATAGGCGTCGATAATGTCTTGGCTATGCACAGCCATGGCAAGCTTGGTTGCGACCGGCCCGGGGCAAACGCAATTTGCACGGATGCCGCATTCGCCCCATTCGGCGGCTTGCTGTTGGGTCAAATGAATAACGGCCGCTTTCGACGTGCCATAGGCCACCCGCAGAGTTGAAGCCCGCAGGCCGGATATCGAGGCGATATTGACGATCGCACCTTTGGCGGTTTTGAGCAAACCGGACGCGGCTTGTGAGACAAGGAAGACGCCGTCAAGATTGGTCTCCATCACCCGGCGCCATTTTGCAAAATCAGTCTCGTCAATCGGTCCGAATTCGGCCACGCCCGCGTTATTGACCAGCGCGTCAAGTTGGCCAAACTCTGTCCGCAATCGCGCTGCCATCCGATCAACTTCGTCCGGGACAGAGACGTCACAAAGGATTGGAAGAGTATTCTGCAAGGGGGCTGCGGCCGCCAAAAGGGCCTCTTCGTCCCGGTCGATCATGGCGACGCGGAAGCCATCAGATAGCAGCTGCTTGGTTGTTGCCAGGCCAATACCGCGTGCCGCCCCGGTGACAAGGGCGAATTTCTGACCGCTCATACCCATTTCGCCATCGGTGGCAGGCTCATCAACACGGCATTGGCATCATGGCCGGTGGCAAGGCCAAACTTGGTTCCGCGATCATAAACAAGGTTATATTCGGCATAGAGGCCGCGATGCACCAACTGCGTGTCTTTGTCTGCGTCATCCCAATCCTGCACCCTGCGTTTTTCGACCAAAGGCACAAAGGCCGGCAGGAAGGCGCGGCCGATATCCTGGGTCAGGGCGAAGTCGTTCTCCCAATCGCCGCTATTGCGATCATCCATAAAAATGCCGCCAACACCGCGGGCACGACCACGATGGGGGATATAGAAATACTCGTCGGCCCAGGCTTTGAGTTCGTCATACAGGCCGGCGCCATGTGGCGCGAGATGGGCCTTTTGCACATCATGGAAATGGGCGGTGTCTTCTGCATATTCGATACATGGGTTGAGGTCAGAGCCGCCGCCGAACCACCATGCATGCGGCGTCCAGAACATCCGTGTATTCATATGCACGGCGGGCACATGCGGGTTCTGCATATGGGCAACAAGAGAAATGCCTGAGGCCCAGAACCGCGGGTCCTGGTCCATTCCCGGCACACCGCGCGCGGCCATAGCCTTTTGCGCCTGTGCGCCAAGCTGGCCGTAAACGGTGGAGACATTGACGCCGACCTTTTCAAAGACTTTGCCACTGCGCATCACGCTCATCAAACCACCGCCCGCGTCGGAGCCGTCATCAGAGGCGCGCGTGGTTTCAGTCACCTCGAACCGGCCTGGAATACCCTCACCTTCGTGACTGTCCTCCAACGCTTCAAATGCGGCGACGATTTCGTCCCGGAGGCTTCGGAACCATGCAGAGGCCCTCGCCTTACGCTCATCAAATTGGTCGCTCATTGGCGCTCTCCTAACAGTCTCAGGCGCCTTTCTGCCGAAGGGGCACAGGAAGGTCCAGAGCCACAGGCCAGATATAGCGGGGCCGCATTCTTAAACCGCCCCATCTGCCCCGTTAAGAAATTTGCCTTAAAATCGCCACAGTTGGCCCGGTCTTTAAACTGGATTCCTATAGAAAAATCCCGTACCGTTTCTTCAATCGCCGCAATTAGACGGCAAACAGAGGCAGTAGAGCAATTTCGTGATCCGAAGAACGCTCCTTTTGGCCCTTTTGGGGCTCACGGTGCTATTTGGCGCCCTGACAACCGCGTCGCGTGAGGCAATGGCCGCACCCTATGCGGCGATGGTGATAGACGCGCGCACTGGCGAAGTGCTGCATTCGCGCAATGCAGATACCAGGCTTCACCCCGCATCCCTGACAAAAATGATGACGCTTTATATCGTGTTCGAGGCCGTGCGCCTTGGCGAGATCACGATGGACACGCAAGTGCGCGTTTCCCGCAATGCAGCTGCCGAACCGCCGTCGCGCCTTGGCTTGCAGGCGGGCAGCAATATTCGCCTGAGGTTTCTTGTTCGCGCCGCTGCCGTGCGCTCGGCCAATGATGCGGCCACGGCCATGGCTGAGGCCATCGAAGGGTCAGAAGCCGCTTTTGCCCGCCGTATGAACCGCACGGCAGAAGCGCTTGGAATGACCCGGACCACGTTCCGCAACGCCCATGGCCTGACGGAAAGCGGCCACATGTCGACGGCGCGGGATATGACGACGATGGGGCGCAGGATCTTTTTCGATTATCCTCAGTACTATAACCTCTTTTCTCGCCGGTCGACTGATGCTGGCATTGCCACCGTGCGCAATACGAACCGACGGTTTCTGGACGCCTATCGCGGCGCGGATGGTATCAAAACCGGGTATACCCGGGCCGCAGGTTTCAACCTGGTTTCCTCTGCGCAGCGTGGAAATGTCAGGATCATCGCCACGGTTTTCGGCGGCAGCAGTTCGGCAAGTCGAAATCAACGGATCATGGAACTTCTGGACATGGGCTTTGCCCGTGCACCGGCCAATGCCCAGATCCGACAACCGGATTTGCCAACATATGGAACTGCGGGCGGGGTCGGCCGAACAACTCGCACGACCGGGCAGGTCACAAGCAGCCTGATCCCGCAGATGCGCCCGCGCCCTGTGGCCCCAGAACCTGATCCTGATCTACTGGCCGCTGTTGATGAGGCTGTGGGCGAGGCATTGGCTGAGGCCGTCATTGACGAATTGTCGGAAGTTGAGTTGCCAGACGAAGCGGTAACACAAGTCGTGGCTGAGGTCGCTGAAGAACCGGTTGAAGACGCGGACACTCTTGTTGCCGCGGCTGAACCTGCACCCCGTCCAGAAGACGCGACTGTAACGGAGATTGCCGAGACTGAAGAAGAGCTACCAGTTACAGAGCTGGCAGAGTCTGAACCGACCCCGGAAATCGAAACTGTCGCGCCGATCGAATCGGCAGCACTGATATCGGATGAACCAGCAATCGAACCTGATCAAGAAGGTGAGATTGCCAACGCACCCGATCACCGCCCTGCCCCGCGGCCGGAAATTGACGCGGTTGATTCTATGGAATTGGAATTGGCGGTCATCGACCCAGAGCCAGAAATGCCGGAACAGGAAATCGTTACGCGCGCGTCCTCAACCGGCAGTCGGCTTTACGGTGTTTCACTTGGTCGCTTTCCTTCGCGATTTGCGGCTGAACAGGAACTTGTACGGACCGTTCTGGCAGAACTAGGCACGTTTGACACGGCATTGCGCAATGTCGTGAACCGCACTGGCGGCTTCGAGGCGCAATTCGCGGGGATGAGTCAGTCCGAGGCAGAGCGAGCGTGTTCGCGGCTCATGTCTCGAAACGTAACTTGCACGACTTACGGACCGTAGCGCGGTCAGGTAACCCACCGGTCAGCTTTTGGGTTTGTCGTCGTAATCGCCGCTCAGTATTCGATTGGCGTCGCCCTCAGGGTCATCAAACTGCCCGCGTTTAAGCAGCCAGAAAAACGCGACAAGCCCCAGCCCGCCAAGGAAAAGCGATACAGGGATCAAGATGACTAGGACATCCATTCAGGTCTC
Source organism: uncultured Nioella sp. (assembly GCA_947495575.1). Taxonomy (GTDB): domain Bacteria; phylum Pseudomonadota; class Alphaproteobacteria; order Rhodobacterales; family Rhodobacteraceae; genus CANLZL01. Next base: position 140,315 of record CANLZL010000005.1, read on the forward strand.
ATTTCAGGCGCAGGGCATTGAGTGACACGGTAATCGAACTGGCCGACATGGCCAAGGCCGCCGCCAATGGAGTGGCAAAGCCAAGGATCGCAAAGGGTACAGCAATCACGTTATAGGCGGTCGCGAGAGTAAAGTTTTCTCGGATACGGGCCCGCGCTTTGCCGGATGTTTCATAGGCGTCCGCAATAGGGCTGAGGTCTTTGCCCAGCAATACCATATCCGACGCAACACGCGCAGCATCCAGGGCAGAGGCTGGCGAAATCGAGGCATGTGCGGCTGTCAGCGCTGCAGTGTCGTTCAGCCCATCGCCGACCATCAAAACCTTGGCACCTGCCTCTGTCAATGCAGCGATATGGGCCGCTTTCTGGTCCGGAAGTGCCTCAGCCACTACATCGTCGATGCCGATATCCTCGGCAAAACGTGTTACCGGACCTACCGCGTCACCAGAGATCAACATCACCCGCAGGCCTTTGGCTTTCAAGGCTTCAACCGTCTCTCGCGCACCGGGGCGCAACGTATCAGAGAAAGAGATCGCAACCGGAGCGTTCGAACCGATCTGCAAATAGGTGGCGGTCAGTTCAGGGGCATCCCCCCCCAACCAGGCCGCGCGGCCAAGGCGCACACGATCATCACCCAATAAGCCTTCGACGCCGTAACCAGGGACTTCTTTGATATCTGTTACATCCGCTGCCGCAATCCCATCGGCCCCCAGGCATTTGGTTAAAGAGACCGCCAGCGGGTGAGAAGAGGCTGCAGCCAAGGCCAGCGCCACGGATTTGGCCCCGGTCGAAAGATGGTCAATGTTAACGGGTTGTGGCGCGCCAAGAGTCAGTGTGCCGGTCTTGTCGAACACCACGGTGTCGACCTCGGACAACCGCTCCATGGCAGTCGAATCCTTGATCAACATCCCCTTACGGAACAAGCGCCCGGATGCGGCAGTTGTTACAGCTGGAACAGCCAGACCAAGCGCGCAGGGACAGGTGATGATCAATACGGCTGCTGCGATGTTGAGAGATACGCGCAGGTCCTGAGTGTAAATCCACCATCCAATTGCGGCCAAAGCCGACAGGATGTGAACGCCCGGTGCATATAGTTTGGCAGCTTGATCAGCCAAGGACGTGTATTTGCTGCGCCCAGATTCCGCGATGGCAACCAGATCCGCGATGCGGTGCAGGGCCGTATCCTCACCAGCTGCAGAAACTTCGACGGTCAGCGGTCCGGTCAGGTTGACCTCACCGGCCGAAACGGCGCAGCCCGGCCCGGCAAATGCGGGCAGGCTTTCCCCGGTCATCAATGACCGGTCTAGTTCCGAGCTTCCAGACGTCACTACCCCGTCAACCGGGATCCGCCCGCCAGGCCGGACAAGAATGACATCGCCTTTGGACAGGTCACCCACGCCCACGGTTTCCTCTGATCCATCCGCCGTTATGCGCAATGCGCGCGGTACTTCCATCGCGGCCAATTCTTGTGCTGCGGATCGGGCCGAGGCGCGAGTGCGATAATCCAGATACCGCCCGGCCAAAAGAAAAAAAGTCAGCGAAATCGCTGCGTCGAAATAGGCATGTTCGCCTGAATGCATTGTCTCATAAAGGGATGTACCCACCGCCAGCAAAATGGCCAAAGTGATCGGAACGTCCATGTTCAGTCGACCCGCCCGCAGTGCAGACCAAGCATTCACGTAGAACGGTTTGCCCGTAAACACGATGGCGGGCAGCACGATGGCTGCTGAAATCCAATGCATCATGTCGCGGGTCACGCCCTCGGCGCCTGCCCAAACGGCGACAGATAGCAGCATGACATTCATCATCGCAAAAAACGCGACGGCCAGACGCATCAACAGGTCTCTTGCACCTTGATCCGCTTCGGTTACGGCCAGAACGCCGGGATCAAGCTCGTGCGCCTCATACCCGCAACCTTCAAGAACCGACACCAGATCCTCTGCTGTGACCTCTGGCGCCGCGTCGACCATTGCACGTTTCAGGGTCAGGTTTACCCGCGCGCTTTGTACGCCGGTTGTAGCGGACAGGGCACGCTCGACGGTCGAAATGCAGGCGGCGCAATGGATGGTCGGCAAAGACAGCATCAACCGCGCGTTTTTCGGCACCTCTGCCACAGCCTCGGCCACCGGGGTGACGGCGCATGCCGGACACGCGGCGGGGCGACTATGTTCAAAGGTGGCGGCCAAGGTCAGTACCGAACGGTAAAGGTGATGTTATGACGATAATTTGTGCCATCCCGTGCCTCGCCAGTCAGACGCAGGCGCCAACGACCCTGATCGATATCTACGGGCGCAACAAAGGCGCCGTTTTCGCGAGTTAGCTCCAGCTCTTGATCGTCAGTCTGGTTGGTTGGTCGTGTCAACAACGCGTGCAGTTCTGCTGGGGCGACTGGCGCACCGTCTGCGTCCACAAGGTTGAGCGTCAACAGCCCCGCCTCTTGATCGATCTCAACACTGGCCTGCCAACCAAGCGCCTCTTGCGCATCACGACGGACATCAAAGTCTTGGCTGTCAGCGTATGAGGAAGATACCTCCAACCCCGGAAATGTCGTGACCGCTTGGGTCGCCATGTAAACGTTCACCCCGATGATCACGCCAAACGCCGCGACGAAAATCATGAAAACCTTTCGGCCCGTCAGCTCACGCGTTTTGGACATATTCGCCTCCATCGCTCAATTCCCCCGTCCGTTGAACACGGTATCACCAAAGGTGCGCTCACCACTAACCTGATCTTCCACCCAGAACCGGAAATCGGTGACATCCGCCTCGGCAGCCGGATCGACCGGTCGCGCGATGACATAGACACGCTGCAACTGGGTACTGTCTGCGGGCACCGTCACACCAAGGGTCGATGTCCCTTCGAGTTCTACGCGCAGTATTTCGTCAGACGTAATGGAAACATGAAACTCTCGATCGTCGTGCTGCATGTTACGGATCCGCAGATCATAGGTGTTTCGGATCGAGCCGTCACTGAGAGTAACAAATTGTGGGTTCCGAATAGGTGAGATCGTTACATCAATCGGAGAGCGAACAAAGAGCAGAACCACCAGTGCCACACCAATCGCCGACCATAGCGTGGTGTAAAGGATGGTGCGCGGGCGGAAGATGTGCTTCCAGATTGGCTTTTTCTCATTGCCGGCGCGTTCGTTGGCTTCGTCCGTCAACGCCATATAATCAATCAAGCCGCGTGGTTTGCCGATCTTGTCCATGATGTCATCACACGCGTCGATGCACAGCGCGCAGGTGATGCATTCCATCTGCTGGCCATCCCGGATGTCGATGCCAACCGGGCAAACATTCACGCAGGCCATACAATCAATGCAATCACCCAACTGGTCAGCATCAGCCCCTTTACGGTGCTTGCCACGCGGCTCACCGCGCCAATCGCGATAGGCCACGGTCAGCGTATCTTCATCCATCATCGCGGCTTGAATGCGCGGCCATGGGCACATGTAGATGCAAACCTGTTCCCGCATGAACCCACCAAAGACAAAGGTGGTCGCGGTCAAAATTCCGATTGTGGTGTAGGCGACGGGGTGCGCATTGAGAGTAAACAGATCGACCAACAGAGTTGGTGCGTCGGTAAAATAGAACACCCAAGCACCACCGGTCGCGACCGCAATCAGGAACCATGTAATATATTTGATGACCCGCAAACGGATCTTACGCGCATCCCATTTGGCCTTGAACAAGCGCAAACGCGCGTTCCGGTCGCCTTCAATCCAGCGCTCAACGGTGTAGAAAAGGTCGGTCCATACCGTTTGCGGGCAAGCATATCCGCACCACACCCGGCCAAGCGCCGAAGTGAACAAGAACAAGCCGAGACCAGCCATAATCAAAAGGCCAGCCACGAAATAGAACTCATGCGGCCAGATCTCGATCCAAAAGAAGAAAAAGCGTCGCCCACCCAGATCCAATAGCACGGCCTGATCTGGCAAAGACGGTCCACGGTCCCACCGAATCCACGGAGTGATGTAGTAGATTCCCAAAGTTACGATCATGATGATCCATTTCAGGTTGCGGAAAGCACCCGAGACGCGTTTGGGGAAAATTGGTTCACGCGCAGCATAGAGCTGTGGCGGTTGTTGTGACGCACTCATAAGACGAGTCGCTCCTTCAGGGATAGGCGGCCTGATGTTGGGTGTAGGCCCCTGCCCCCTCCGCCTCTTTGACGTGGATCAAGTTGAGGCAGCAGCCACACCAAAAAGATAAGTTTGTGCTTAACCTTTATCCATTGGATGCGACGAAAAGGGCGCCTCAAATCGAGGCGCCCTTCATCAGATTTCCGTAGATAGAAGTTTAGAGCGTGGAGGGGTCCAGAAGGCCCCGCGCAATCAGCTCATCCCGCGCGATATAATGCTCATCATGATAGGTATCATAAGGATGGCCTGAATTCGCCGGGTAATCCGCCCACTGCGCCGTGTTGTTGTAGTGGGCCAGCAAGTTTTCATCCGAGAAGCCCGCCATCCATGTGGAATACGAATCGTAAATTCCCGGGTTATGCGCATCCCATTGCTGACGCTCCCAGTTGGCCAGTGGGTCGGCATCTTCGAAACTGGTTGAGATCATGTCACTGCTGAGCTGTGTGTCGATCGCAGCAGATTGTTCAGCGGCACCCCCGCTAACAACGGCGGTTGTGGCGATACCCAAACCAACCAATCCAGCCGTCAGAACGACCCAATCAACGGTAATGGCGCCGGAATCCTCCAACGCGAATTGAGAGACGGAATTTTTCAAACTATTCATAGCACTGCCCTGTTTAATGCAACTGCAACAGAATTTTTCAGGGCATCGCGGCGCTGTTCGGACGGCATTTAGGCAAATTTTCGGTAATTTCCCGACGCAGCCTGGCAATCGCCGTTTACAGTATGGTCAGCTGTCGACTTGAGGCACGTCAGCCCTGCCGATACCGCAGCCAGCACGCACAGGGTTTCCGATCAAGTCCAAAACCTGATGGGTAAGGCTTCATGAAGGAACAACGGCCACAGACCGGTTAGGGCCGTCTTTCGTTTCGGTTTTTGGGATAAATGGGTGCCGGTTCTGAAGGAAACGCGCGAACAGGACCAGAACCGGCACCAAGCACCGAAAGCCAAAGGATTGGCATCCGGATCTCTGAAAAACTCGGTGTCGGCCCTGAAGGAAACGCGCGAACAGGACCAAGGCCGACACCTTAACCGAAGGCCGGAAGGAGCCTTCGGATTTCTTGTCGGGGATTACTCCCCGCCGCCCAAAGAGTGGACGTAGATCGCAACCGACCGGATCTCGCTTTCCGACAAGCGGTTCTGCCAGCTTGGCATCACACCGAACCGGGCATAACGCACCGTCTGCTCTAGCGCTGCTTCGTCGCCACCGTACAGCCAGATTGCATCTGTCAGGTTTGGCGCACCGATGAAGCGATCCCCTGTGCCGTCATCCAAGTGGCAGCTGGCACAGTTGTCGAGGTAGACCGTTTCGCCCGTGCTGGCCAAAGTGGCATCCGCCTCTTGGCCCGAAATGTTGCGGACATAGGCCACGACGGCATCAATTTCCTCATCCGACAGGATCTCATCAAAGGCTGTCATCTGCGAATAATGCGCGTTGAGGTCTTCCTCGTTCCGGATACCGTGGCTGATAGTGTAGTGGATATCATCCAGCGTACCGCCCCAAAGCCAGTCATCGTCCAGTAGGTTGGGATAGCCAACCGCACCTGCCGCGCCCGACCCGTGACACTGGGCACACCAGGTCCGGAAAATCGCGCCACCGCCCTGAACTGCAAAGTTATGCAACTCAGCGTCAGAGGACACATCGGCCAATTCGGTCGATTCCAACTGCACCCGTAACGGGTCGTTTACGGCGTCGAAGGTCGCGATCTCTTCTGCAACCTCGGCTCGGGTCGAGTAACCCAACAGACCGGCGGTTGCCCCGTTGACCAATGGCCAGGCCGGGTAAAGTACCGTGTAGATCACCGCCCAGACGATGCAGCCGTAAAAGGTCCATAGCCACCAACGCGGCATGGGATTGTCGAACTCTTTGATCCCATCCCAGACGTGACCGGTTGTATTCGGATCACCTTCTTGCAGGATTTGTTCTTCGGGATGTTTATCGTCGCTCATTGCGCCACCTCCGTAAGACGGGCGTTCATGTCGTCAGCCGCTGCGGGCTTGTCGTCATGGCGAAACGGAATATTCGCTGTGTCGCGATGGATCTTCCGGCTGCCGGGGCGGAGGGTGAACAGGATCACCCCTACAAACGCGGCAAACATGAAGATGAGTCCAAAGCTACCGGCGAAGACCCGCATGATGTTATATGTTTCTTCCATATCGGGTCCTCCTTAACGGCTGATGACAGCTTCTTCCGGGGTGAAGGTCGAGAAATCGACCAAAGTGCCCAGCATCTGCAGGTAAGCAATCAGAGCGTCCATTTCGGTCACTTCCGGGTTGCCGTCGAAATCCCTCAGCTGCGCACCGGGATAGCGTTCAGCCACAGCATCCTGATCGTAATCATGGAAGCCAAAGGGATCAGCCGCCTGCGCGTTGAAGTCATGCGCAGCCATCTCGATCATCTCGTCCGAATAGGGGACACCCACAAAACGGTGCGTGGCCATCAAATCGCCGATGTGATCCGGTTCCAACTCGCGGTTGGCGAGGTAACCATAGGATGGCATCACCGATTCAGGCACCACGGATTGCGGATCGACCAAGTGATCATAATGCCAGCTGTCCGAGTAGCGACCGCCAACACGGGCCAGGTCAGGACCTGTCCGCTTGGAGCCCCACTGGAACGGGTGGTCATACATCGATTCAGCCGCCAAGCTGTAGTGACCATACCGTTCGACTTCGTCCCGCATTGGGCGGATCATCTGGCTGTGGCATACATAGCACCCTTCGCGGATGTAGATCTCACGGCCCTGCAGCTCTAGTGGGCTGTAGGGGCGCATCCCATCAACTTCCTCGATCGTATTGTCGAGGTAGAAGAGAGGAGCGATTTCCACGATCCCACCGATGGTCACAACCAGAAAGCTGAGCACCAGAAGAAGGGTCGCATTGGTTTCGATTTTCTTATGTCCATCAAGAATAGCCATCTCGAAAACCCTCCTTATTCTGCCGGAGCCGCGGCCGGGGCAGTTGCTTCAGCAACTGGTCCACGACGAACGGTCATCCAGAGGTTGTAGGCCATGATCAGCGAGCCGCTGAGGAACATGACGCCCCCAAGACCGCGAACCACATACATTGGGAACTTGGCTGCCACGGTGTCGGCAAAGCTGTTCACCAGGAAGCCTTGGGCATCAACTTCACGCCACATCAGGCCTTCCATGATACCGGTCACCCACATGGACGCCGCGTAGAGCACGATGCCGATGGTGGCGAGCCAGTAATGCCAGCTGACCAGACGCAAGGAGTACAGCGATGCGCGCCCCCAGAGTTTCGGGAAAAGGTAGTACAGCATCCCGAAGGTCACCAGACCGTTCCAGCCAAGCGCACCAGAGTGCACGTGTCCGATGGTCCAGTCCGTATAGTGGCTGAGGCTGTTGACCGCGCGGATCGACATCATCGGGCCCTCAAAGGTCGACATTCCGTAAAAGGCAACAGACGTCACCATCATCCGAAGGATCGGGTCAGTTCTGAGCTTGTCCCAAGCGCCAGACAGCGTCATCAGGCCATTGATCATGCCGCCCCAGCTGGGCATCCACAAAACAACCGAGAACACCATACCAAGGGTCGACGCCCAATCCGGCAGAGCGGTGTAGTGCAAGTGGTGGGGACCAGCCCAGATATACAAGAAGATCAGAGCCCAGAAGTGGATGATCGACAGCTTATAGGAATAAACCGGACGCTCGGCTTGCTTCGGAATGAAGTAGTACATCATGCCCAGGAAGCCCGCAGTCAGGAAGAAGCCCACAGCGTTGTGGCCATACCACCACTGCGTCATAGCGTTTTGTACGCCCGACATGACCTGAACCGAACGCGACCCAAAGATCGACACAGGAACGGACATGTTGTTGACCAGATGCAGCATCGCGACGGTGACGATAAAGCTCAGCAGGAACCAGTTGGCCACGTAGATATGTGGCTCTTTCCGCTTGAGGAGTGTGCCCAGATAGACGCCCAGAAACGCAACCCAAACGATGGTCAGCCATAGATCGACATACCATTCCGGCTCAGCATATTCCTGACCTTGGGTCGACCCCATCAGGTAACCGGTTGCCGCCAGAACGATAAAGAACTGGTAGCCCCAGAACACGAACCACGCCAGGTTTCCGCCCCAAAGACGCGCGGCACAAGTACGCTGCACGATGTAAAAGGACGCGGCCAAAAGGCCGGACCCGCCAAACGCAAAAATCACCGCAGACGTGTGCAGCGGGCGAAGGCGACCAAAGTTGAGATATCCCTGCGCCCACTCAAAGTTGAGCTGCGGAAAGGCGAGTTGGAAGGCGATAAACGTCCCCGCCAGAAAACCAACCACACCCCAAAAGGCCGTGGCGATTGCGGCGGCCCGTACCGGCCCATCCATATATTGTGTTTCCAAAACCTCGGCAGCCACCGGTTCATCCGTGCGGCGCAACTGCCACAAGAACAACCCGCCAGCGGTCAGCATGACCAGGATAGCGTGGACCATATAGGCCATATCCCGGGCGTAGTTGGCGGCAATTGCGGCGCAGACCACAATCACCCCGAGGATCAGTAGCTTCAAATAATCAAGCATTGATCGTCCCTTCGTCGTGCCCCGGTACGACTCGCTTAGCCGTCCGGAACTGTTCCATCTGCCCCCTGATCGCGCAGATGCAGAAAATCCTCCTTGATCCATGTCAATTTTTTGGCAGGTGCCCGTTGATGCAGGTCAAAGCACCAGAGCAGGCGGAAGCGTATTCTTTCGATCAACAGCCAAAGGAGGACCAGAACATGGCTTACAAAACCATTCTGACTATTCTTTCCGATATTGATGATGTGGCGCCGGTGCTTGAGGGTGCCCTTCCATTCGTACAAGCTCAGGGTGCCCATCTGGACATTTTATGCATGGGCATCGACCGCACGCAAACTGGCTATTACATGGCCGGTGCGGCGGCAATCTTGCATGATTCCACACTGGCACTGGCGCAGACTCAGGCCAACGAACTGGAACAGGCCGTTCGCGATTATTTGCGTACCCGCGACGTGCAATGGGGTGTCGATGCGGTGGTTACCCAAAGCTCAGCTGTGGCCCATTTGGCCGCGTCGCGCGCCCGGTACTCTGACGTGGTAATCCTGCCGCAACCATACGGAGAGGGGCGCACCATGGACGACCCGGCCATACTTGAGGCCGCGATGTTCCAAGGCCAAACACCTGTCATCGTCCTACCCAAGGACGGGGCCGCGCCTGCCTCACCGACACGTGTGGTCGTCGCATGGAACGAAAGCCAAGAGGCCCTCTCGGCCGTGCGTCGGGCCTTACCTGTCCTGGTCGCCGCTGATGAAGTCAATGTGCTGATCATCGACCCGCGTCATGGCGAAAATCAACCCGATCCTGGCAGTGAGCTGAGCAAACTGCTGACGCGTCACGGGGCAAAAGTCGAAGTTTCGATCGTGGCAAAAACCATGCCACAAATCTCAGCTGTGATTCAGCGCCATGCCCAGGATCAAAACGCAGACCTGCTTGTTATGGGGGCTTATGGGCATTCGCGGTTCAGAGAGGCCATTTTGGGCGGTGCCACGCGCAATCTTCTGGAACAGGCAAACATTCCGGTCTTGATGGCACACTAGGATCAGTTTTCAGTAACCAGTTGATCCGTGGGCAAAAAACCGGGGCGCTTTTGGCGCCCCGGTTTTCTGTCGTTATCCACTATCATTGACGCGATATTGCGCATCAACAGGTCCTTGTCGGACGCTGTTTACATCAGCGGAATGGATGATTTTCACCCTGGCTCTTGCATAAGTGTATTTTTTACACTATAACTGAGTCGCAGATACAAACCAAAGATTTTTAAGGACCAATTCCATGTTTTGCACCGCCCATCGTTCCCCCCGCCCGATCCCCGTTATCGCCGATCAACCCAAAGCAGGAGATCGCCGCGTTCGTCAGTCACAGCACGCGGCACCCCGTCATATTTTCACTGACTGGGCTGCGATCTGATTTCAAGAAGTCCGATTAAGATGGCATTCCGCCATCTGCGTCATCGCCGGTCTCATCCATCAACAGGTTGAAATCCTCAACAACGACGTGACGTTTACCTTTTAAGGCAATTACATTGTCCCGCTTCAGTGCCGACATCTGTCGGCTCACGGTTTCCAGGGTCAATCCCAGGTAATCAGCCATCGCCTCCCGCGTGAGCGGCAAATCAAATTCGATGGCACCGGCAGACCCCAGATCAGTCGTGGTGGTGCCCCGACGCGCGATAATGGCCAAAAAACTGGCGATTTTCTCTCTCGCCGTTTTCCGCCCCAAGAGCAGCATCCATTCCCGCGCTGCATCCAACTCATCCAGAGTCATTTCCAGCAAACGCTGGCCGATATGCGGGGTTTCTCCCATTAGGTCCAAAAACGGTTTGCGTCGGAAACAGCACAGCGTCACTTCGGATGCAGCGGTCACGTCATAGGCCGCTTCGGCCCGGTTTGGCCGCCCGACAAAATCGCTCGGCAGCAAAAGGCCGACCATCTGGCGACGCCCGTCCTCCATTGTTTGGGTCAGCGACGCGACGCCTTTGACAACTGATGCCACGAAATCCATTTCGTCACCGGCCCAGACAATTGTCTGACCAGCGTCATAGCTGCGATAGTATTTGATCGCGTCCAGCTGCTCTAATTCATCCGGCTCACAGCGCGCGCAAACGGCGCGGTGACGGATAGGACATTCGGAACACTCAATACGTGGAAGCGTCATTGACCGTGCGGCCATGGAGGATCACCATTTTTTCAGTCAGAATTCTGTGATTTGATTTCGATCAATTACAGAGCTCAGGGTTGCTCCTAACCCTATCTAAATGGACACTCTTGCGCAACTTAGCCGGCTTGGCCTTTTTGAGGCCAAAGTGCCGCGCTACACCAGTTATCCGCCGGCTACGAAATTCTCAAATGACGTAAATGGCTCGATTTTTGGCGATTGGATCGGGTCGATTCGGCCCGGAACCAAGATCTCGCTCTATTTGCACGTGCCGTTCTGCCGCAGGCTGTGCTGGTTTTGCGCCTGCCGCACGCAAGGCGTGCGATCAGATGAGCCGGTTCAGGCATATATCGAAACTCTGAAATCCGAGATTCGAATGGTAGCGGCGATGTTGCCAGATGATGTGGCAGTGTCCCGACTTCACTGGGGTGGCGGCACGCCTACCCTGCTTGGCCCCGATATGATCACCGATCTGGCCAAAACGATTTGGGAGGTGTTCCCACAGGCGGATCTACCTGAATTCTCCGTTGAGATTGATCCCAATGAGATCGACGATGCCCGCCTTGATGCCCTCGTCGCGGCCGGGATGAATCGCGCTTCAATCGGCGTTCAGGATTTCGACCCTGAGATTCAAAAAATCATTGGCCGCATCCAAAGCTATGATGTCACCCGCGAAGCCGTCGACGGCCTGCGCGCACGTGGCATTCATTCGCTTAATGCCGATATTCTTTACGGCCTACCCGATCAGAATAAAGAGCGCATGGCGGAAAGCGTGCAAATGCTGATGTCGCTCTCGCCTGACCGGGTTGCTCTTTATGGCTATGCGCATGTCCCGTGGATGGCGCGCCGCCAAGCGATGATCCCGACCGAAACGTTGCCGACACCCCAGGAACGGCTCGAGCTATTTGATGCCGCCCGAAAGCTTTTTGTCTGGGATGGCTATCAGGAGATCGGCATCGACCACTTTGCGCGGGAGGGTGATAGCCTGGCCAAAGCGGCAGCCACAGGTCACCTGCGGCGCAACTTCCAAGGCTATACCGATGATACATGCGAAGTGCTGATTGGCCTTGGCGCCTCTGCGATTTCAAAATTTCCACAAGGGTTCGCACAAAACGCTCCCGCGACCGCAGCCTATCAAAAGGCCATTCGCGCGGGTCAGCTTTCCACCAGCCGCGGCCACACCTTCAGAGGCGATGACAGCCTGCGCGCCCGTCTGATCGAAGCCCTGATGTGTGATTTTCGGATTGATCGGAATGAGATTCAAGGCGGGTTCGGCCTTTCAGAAGCAGAACTTGATACGCTCTTCAAGGATGCTGCCGCAGAGTTCCCCAAAATGACCCGAATTTCGCCAGACGGGTTCGAAATCTTATCGGAGGCGCGCCCGCTGACGCGCATGATTGCCCGTAGTTTCGACGCTTATGAAATGAAGGCAGAGGGCCACAGCTCGGCTATCTGACTCCCCTACCAACCCGTCCATGGCAATTGGACGATCGAGGCCATCGCGTCCCCGCAGGGGATGGGATGGTTGAGATCGGCCATCCCCCGAGGCGCTGACACCAGACAGCGCAATCGCTATTCGGCAACCAATTCCTCACCAAAGGCCGCAGCCATAAGCGTGCGAGTATACTCCGTTTGCGGATTGGAGAATATCTCGTCATTGGTTCCGGCCTCGACCACATCGCCTTGCTTCATCACGACAACTTTGTGGCTCAGAGCGCGAACAACCTTCAGGTCGTGGCTGATAAAGAGATAGGCCAGACTATGTTTGCGCTGCAATTCGCGCAGCAGGTCAACGATTTGAACCTGCACCGTCATATCCAACGCTGATGTCGGCTCATCCAGAATCAACAGTTTCGGGCGCAAGATCATCGCGCGGGCAATCGCGATCCGCTGGCGTTGTCCGCCGGAAAACTCATGCGGATAGCGATCCATCATATCCGGGGTCAGCCCAACTTCGATCAGGGTGTCCGCCACCAATTTGCGAGGATCGTGCCCGCCCGCCACTTCATGAACGCCCAGCCCTTCGGCGACGATCTGCCCAACCGTCATTCGCGGGCTGAGCGAGCCGAACGGGTCTTGGAAGACGATCTGCATATCCTTGCGCAGGGGCCGGATCCGCGCCTCGGTCCAGTCATGCAACTCTTGATTCTGAAAAACGATCTGCCCCTCGGACGAGATCAGCCGCATGATTGCCAAGGCCAAGGTGGTTTTCCCAGAGCCGCTTTCTCCAACGATGCCAAGGGTTTCCCCCTGGCGCACATCTATAGTGGCCGAATTGACGGCTTTCACATGACCAACGGTCCGGCGCAGGAACCCGGCCTTGATCGGAAACCAGATTTTCAGGTCCTTGGTGTGGACCACTTCCTCGGCAAATGATGGTACCGCGTCCGGTCGCCCCGTCGGTTCGGCAGCCAGCAAGGTCTGGGTGTATGGGTGGCGCGGGTTGGCAAATATCTCAGCCGTCGGACCAGTCTCGACAATTTCACCATCTTTCATCACGCAGACCCGGTCGGCGATGCGCCGCACGATGCCCAGATCATGGGTGATGAACAACAGGCTCATCTGTTCCGAGCGCTTCAGTTCGGCCAAAAGCTCTAGGATCTGCGCCTGAATGGTCACATCCAGCGCCGTTGTCGGTTCATCCGCTACCAGCAATTCTGGTCCATTGGCCAATGCCATCGCGATCATCACGCGCTGGCGCTGACCGCCCGACAACTGGTGCGGATAACTGTTTAACCGTGTTTCGGGATCACGGATGCCAACCTTATGCAGCAATTCCAGGATCCGCTCTTTGGCGGCATCTCCGCGCAAACCCTGATGCAACAAAAGGCTTTCCGCCAGCTGTGTTTCCAAAGTGTGCAGCGGGTTCAGCGATGTCATCGGCTCCTGAAAGATAAAGGAGACGTCATTGCCACGCACGCGGCGCAGTTCCTTTTCCGGCGCACCGATCATCTCAGCGCCATCATAGGTGATCGACCCGCTAACCTCAGCGGTGCCCTCCAAAAGCGATACGGTCGACAAAGCGGTCACCGACTTGCCTGACCCGCTTTCGCCCACCAACGCAACGGTCTCGCCCTTATTGACGTCAAAGCTGACCCCGCGCACCGCGCGGACCACATTCCCGTCCTGTGAGAAATTCACATTGAGATTGCGAACTTGCAGAAGGCTCATTTGAACGTCTTCCTAGGATCAAAGGCGTCACGCACACCTTCGAAAATGAACACCAAAAGCGACAACATGATCGCGAATGTGAAGAATGCGGTGAACCCCAACCACGGCGCGGTCAGATTGCGTTTCGCTTGCAAGGTCAGCTCTCCCAGTGACGGGGCCGCAGAGGGCAATCCGAAACCAAGAAAATCAAGACCAGCAAGGCCCGAGATCGTGCCCGTAATGATAAAGGGCAGCAGGGTCAGCGTGGCAACCATCGCGTTGGGCAAAACATGGCGATACATAATCACCCGGTCGCTGATGCCAAGCGCCTTGGCCGCGCGGACATATTCAAAATTCCGGGCACGCAGAAATTCCGCGCGGACAACGCCGACCAGAGCCATCCAGCCAAAAATCGTCATCAAGATCACCAACAGCCAGAAACTTCGCTGGAAAATCGCAGCAACGATAATGATGATGTAGAGCGTCGGCACGCCGGACCATATCTCGATAAAGCGCTGAAAAATGAGATCGGTCAGCCCCCCGAAATAGCCCTGAATCGCGCCTGCAGCTATTCCGATTACCGAGGTCGCAAGCGTCACGATTATGGTGAAAAGGATAGACAGTCGAAACCCATAAATGACACGAGCCGTCACATCGCGGGCGGTATCATCCGTGCCCAGCCAATGCTGTGCATCCGGGGCAGATGGGGCTGAGCCTTCGATATTGCTGATGGTGTCATAGGAATATCGGATGGGTGGCCAAATCAGCCAACCTTGATGAAAATCCTCGATACTCTCTTCTAGCGAACCGTTGTGTGCTGCCTCGATCAATGTGTGAGGCTCATCCCAACATTCGCCGATTCCGCCCGTGATGATCAGGCATTGCATTTCGATGTCGCGATAAACCGCCTCTGTTCCAAAATCCCCGCCAAACTCACGTTCCGGATAGAAATTGAAAATCGGCGTATAAATCTCACCCCGATAGTTGACGACAATCGGCCTGTCATTGGCCAGGAACTCAGCAAAAAGCGACAGTCCAAAGATAAAGAGGAATATCCAAAGCGACCAGAAAGCTCGGCGGTTCGCAGTGAAATTGCGCCAACGGCGCTGGTTTAACGGGGAAAGGGTGATCAAGGCCAATTCTCACACCCTCCGCGCTTCAAAGTCGATCCGTGGATCAATCAAGACATACATGAGGTCGGAAAGCAGTCCGACCACCAGCCCGATCAAACCAAAGACAAAAAGCGTGCCAAAGATCACCGGATAGTCGCGTTGCAGCGCGGCCTCATAGCCCATGCGCCCCAACCCATCGAGCGAGAAGATCGTCTCGATGATCACACTGCTGCCGAAAAACACGGACAGGAACAGCGCCGGAAACCCAGCAACAACGATCAACATCGCATTACGGAAGACATGGCCATAGAGGACCGATCGTTCCTCTAGACCCTTGGCTTTGGCTGTCATCACATACTGCTTCTTGATTTCGTCGAGAAAGCTGTTCTTGGTCAGCAGTGTCAGCGTCGCGAACCCCCCAATAGAGCCTGCGACGACCGGTAATGTGATGTGCCAGATGTAATCGATAATTTGCTGAAAGGTGTTCATGTCCTCGAACCCGTCCGAGGTCAGTCCGCGCAGAGGGAAGATCTGCCAATACCGGCCACCAGCAAATAGAACCAAGAGCATAATCGCAAAAAGGAAACCCGGGATCGCATAACCGACGATGATCAACCCGGACGTCCAGGTGTCAAACCGGCTGCCATCTTTCACAGCTTTGCGAATGCCCAAAGGGATCGAAACGATATATGCCAACAGGGTCGACCACAGGCCAAGAGTGATCGAAACGGGCAGTTTTTCGATCACCATGTCAACAACCGTAGTTGACCTGAAATAGCTCTCACCGAAATCAAAGCGCACATAGTCCCACATCATCAGCAGGAACCGCTCCCATCCGGGGATCGGTTCGGCCACGCATTCGTCAAACTCCAGGTCAGGTTCGCCTTCGAACCCATCCGCGCAGACTATTCTGGAAAAGTGGAACTCTACTTCAAGTTCAGCAATGAAGTCAGCGGGCAGGCCACGTGCGCCAGCGTAGACATCGCCGGCTATTTCGTCATTGGCCCCGGCATTTTCCGATCCGCCGCCCGCAATCCCCGCAAATACATCACCCTCGCCCTCCAGCTCGGCCATGATCTGGTCAATCGGACCGCCGGGAACAAACTGGGTTAGGGCAAAGTTGATGACCATGATCCCAAGTAGCGTGGGGATCATCAGCAAGAGCCGTCTTAGAATATATGCGCCCATGGTGGTTTAGAGCGCTCCTGAAGCGCGCAACTCGGCTTCGGCCTCGGCATCAATCCACCACAGATCAATAAGACCAAGCGCAAAGGGCGGCAGGTTTTCAGGATATCGGTACATGTCGTAATAAGCGACCCAATGGCTGTTGTTGAACCATTGCGGTACACGAAAGCGTTCCCAGCGTAGCACTCGGTCCAGCGCACGCACCGCGACATTCAACTCTTCCTGGGTCTCGGAATTGATCACCGCTTCAAGCAGCACATCAATTGCGGGGTTGGACACACCGGCAGGGTTAAAGAGCGAATCCGCGCCTTGCTGAGAATGGAAGTACTGACGCAAGCCTGATCCAGGCTCATATCCAAGTGGGAAATGGTCTGTAATCATGTCGAAATCGAAATTGCGTTCGCGTTCGGTATATTGCGCGCTGTCGATCCGGTTCAGCCGAGCGTCGACACCGACGGCGCGCAGGTTCTCGACATAGGGGTTGATGATCCTGTCAAAAAGCGGGTTCTGGCTTAGGATTTCCAACTCAAGCGTGTCACCTGGGTCGTTGCGCAACATACCATCATCGCCCGGCACCCAACCGGCCTCTTCAAACAAGGCCAGCGCCCGGCGGGCCTGCCGTCTGTCGAGGGCCCGGTCAGGGTTGGATTGCGGATAGGCAAAGGCAGGTTCGGTAAAGACCTCTTCGGTCAGTTGATCCCGCAGCGGCTCCAACAGGGCCAATTCGGCCCCTTCCGGCAGTCCGCTCGCCTCTAGGTAATCGACATTTTCCCAGAAGCTATCGATGGGGCTATACAGCCCGTAGAAAAGCGTTCGGTTGGTCCATTCGAAATTGAACATCATTCCCAAGGCTTCGCGCACGCGCGGGTCCTGCAATTGCGGACGGCGGGTGTTGATCACAAAGCTTTGACCGGGGGCAATGGTCCCATCCGGCAGTGTAGCCCTGACAATGGTTCCATTTTCAACAGCAGGGAAGTCATAGCCCGTCGCCCATTGAGCCGAGCTGCTTTCCTGACGCAGCGTGTAGTTTCCGGCCGAAAACCCTTCGAACGCGGCAGCGCCATCGGCGTAATACTCAATTCGAATGGTTTCGTAATTGTAGCGCCCAACATTGAGCGGCAGGTCATTGCCCCACCAATCGTCATCCCGGCGATAGACAATACGCTGGCCGGGTTCGACCGAATCGACAACATAAGGCCCCGACCCCATCAAAGGCTCTAGGCGCATCTCATCGAAATCGAGGCCAGATGCCTCGTGGCTTGCACGCGAAAAAACAGGCAGACCGCCTGCAGACTCTATCCGCCCACGTTCTGGCGCGTCCGGGTTGAAATCAAACCGGATCTGACGATCGTCTAGCACTTCGGCACCAGCAATGGTCAGACCGATATTGGCCTGGAACGATGCTAGACCCTCATCCCTCAGAATTTCATAGCTGAAAAGCGCGTCGTCGGCTGTCACAGGCGATCCATCAGAAAATCGCGCGCCCTCCCGGATAGTGAAAATCACATAAGACCGATCTTCTGGAAAAGCCATGGATTCGCAGAGCAGACAATAGGAAGCGCCAATTTCGTCAGATGTGCCTTCCAACATCGATTCAAAGAAAATCGTCGCCAAAATCGCCGAACGTCCCTCTCGGGTGTAAGGGTGCACCGAGTCAAAACCGCCCGATGACCATGCAAGCGAGAACTCTCCTCCACGTGGCGCATCGGGGTTCACATAGTTCAGATGTTCGAAATCAGGGCCGTAATTCAATTCGCCAAAGGTCGATATCCCGTGGGTCGTCGTCAGGTCTTCATGTCCGTCAGCGCGGGCATATCCACCCCAGGCGGTTGCGGCAATCAAAGGCAGCGCCATCCACATGCGCAGTTTCGGTCGGGTCACGGCTACGGTTCGGCTCATCTAGGTCTCCCCTACGGACAATGTCGTCCCATTATTATGGGTTGTTCTACCGTAAGGACCAGAGCCACTGACGTTCAAGTTGAGAAATCGTGATCAGGGGCCTGAAAACGAAAAAGGCCGCCCCAATGGACGGCCTCATCGAATTTGGGTGCGCTAGCGCTTATTCGGACAGCGTCTGCAAATAGGCAACAACTGCGGCGCGGTCTTCTACGTCGCGAATACCGTTGTAGCCCATCGACGTACCTTGGATGTTCGCGCGCGGGTTCTCAAGGAACTCGTTCAACGCTTCTGGTGTCCAGGCACCTTCCACTGCAGCCATCGCATCGGAATAGCCAAAGCTGTCACGGCCAGCAATATCGCGGCCAACAACGCCGTAAAGGCTGGGCCCTGCGGAACCGTCTGCCGCCGGATCAACCGAGTGGCAGCCAAGGCAAGCGCGGAACAGGCGGCCTGCATCATCCGGGTTCGCCGCAGCGAGGTATTCAGAGAAGGGAACCTCCTCTACTTCTTCGCCACCGTGATCATCTTCACCGGTATCAATTACGTAGCCGGCAACATGGTGGTCGCCATGTCCGCCGCCTCCGACAGAGAAAAGGCCGCTGGCTACCCAACCGCCCAGAAGCAAGATCAGCAGAGCCGCGCAGAGGCCGCCGACAGCTTTCGTAAGGGTCATCGTGTCAAACATGGTAATCCCATCCACATTTCGCGTTGGCGCGTTACTAGCGACTTTCCTGTATGGCGCGCAAGGTGTAGTCAGCGCGACAGAACGCCCTTCTTGAGGAAAAATGAGGTTCCCATGGCCGCACGCATCGCATTTCAAGGCGAACTTGGTGCTTATTCGCATCAGGCATGCCACGACGCCCGCCCGGAAATGGAGGCTTTGCCCTGCCGAACCTTCGAAGACGTGATCGAAGCGGTTCAAACTGGCAAGGCTGATTTGGCGATGCTGCCCGTCGAAAACACGACCTATGGGCGAGTGGCCGATATTCACCGGCTTTTACCCGAATCCGGTTTGTCGATTATCGATGAGGCTTTCGTTCGCGTGCATATCAATCTGCTTGGGGTTCCCGGCGCCACTATCGCAGATGTGAAAGAGGCCTATTCGCATCTGGTCTTGCTGCCGCAATGCACGTCTTTCCTTCAGGAAAACGGTATTCGTGGTCGCGTCAGCCCCGATAATGCCCGAGCCGCCCGCGAAGTGGCCGAAGCTGGGGACAAATCTGTTGCTGCCCTGGCCTCGGAGCTAGCGGGTGAGATCTATGGCTTGGACCTGCTTGCACGTCATATCGAAGATCATGACCACAACACGACACGTTTTCTGATCATGTCACGTGACCATGACATGTCGCGCCGCGCCGAACACATGATGACGACCTTCGTCTTTCAGGTTCGCAACATACCGGCCGCGCTTTACAAGGCGATGGGCGGGTTCGCGACCAACGGTGTAAACATGACCAAACTGGAAAGTTACATGGTTGGCGGAAGCTTCACCGCAACACAGTTCTATGCCGATATCGAGGGTCACCCAGACGATCGCAATGTCCAGCTTGCCCTGGAAGAGCTGGATTACTTCACGGATATGCTAAACATTCTGGGCACCTATCCCGCAGATCACTTGCGGGATTGATGCAGAGTCTGGGTTAGCCGCGCGACCGGCGGTATTCATCCTCGAATTCGCTTCCCAATGCGACGACTTTCGAGGCAATTCGCGCTTCGAGTTGTTTACGGCCAAGTTTTAGGGATTGCACGATCAACCGAGCTGCCAATGTATTAGCTTTCAGCTTTGCCAGCACTGTCAACTTGGTCAATTCCGGCGCGATTTCCTCGAAACGAAAATCGATCGTTGCACTCATCCCACCGACAGTTGCCTGCATTTGGGCGAAATCACTGGGGTCGTACTCGGTTACAGTTGATTCCACCCCTCGGGTGGTCCCACGGATGGGTACAGTCCCACGCCAGGTCACCCCTTTTGCGATTTCAGTAAACCCGTCAACGCGTCGTAAATCTGCGCCGTAATTTTTTGCCGTCGGCTCGTACCGGAAAAAGTTCGTGAATCGCGCAAAGGCGAAGTCTTTGGGCGCGTGAATCTCATCTTCTGCCTTAAATTCCATACCGCTTGTCTCGTCTTTAAATTTGGTTACGCCTCGTGGGTTTACGCTATTTCAGCCGATCTGCCACCCAATGTTGCAACAGAAACTGCGCAATTGACCCCTTTCTGGCTGGAAGGATTGTCGGATGGCGCCCATCCAGCGCTTTTGCGGCCTCTTCACGAGAGATCCATAGGGCATCCTCAATTTCAACCGGATCAATTGTAATCTCGCGGCTCTGCGCCTCGCCTCGGCATCCAAACATCAAGGACATCGGATAGGGCCAGGGTTGGCTGGAGAGGTATTCGACCGGGCCCACTTTGATATTGGCTTCTTCCAAAACCTCGCGGCGGACCGCGGCCTCAAGCGTCTCGCCCGGCTCTACGAAGCCCGCCAAAAGAGAATACATACCCTCGGGCCAATGCGGCGACCGTCCCAAGAGAACGTCATTTCCATGGGTGATCAGCATGATCACAACAGGATCTGTGCGTGGGAAATGCTGCGTACCGCAACCAGGGCAGCTGCGGTGCCAACCGGCATGGGAAAAGTCACTGGGCGTGCCACATTTCGCGCAAAACCGATGAGAGCTGTGCCACGCCAGCATTGCCTTGGCTGTGGCCGCGATTTCAGCCTCACGCGTAGTTAGTTGGGTCATCGCCAGACGGATTTCCTGAAACCGCGCTTTGGACCCGATCAGAGGATGGGCCTGTTGGCTGGTATCCAGAAAGCTGCCCAAAGCCTCCTGATCCACTTCGTCGGGTCTCCAATTGGAGATATCTGCGGCGAATATGGGGTTTCCATCCATCAACCCCAGGAACAACCTGTCTGGCCCTGCATCCCTCAGCGCAGGGTGGGTGTTTTCAAGCCAAGTAAGCACCAGCCCCCCCGCCCTTTCCTGCATCAAAGGTTTACCTTGCCACAACGCCAGTACATTGGCGTCACCCTGTGAAAGGGCCGCCGACAGAGCGGATTCATCCTCCCGCAAATTCGCCGCACGATCCAACAAGCCGCCGCCAAAGGTTACTGTTTCTGCAAGTTCCATCGACGGCTAAACCCCGAATTCCGTTAACGAATATGTCCAAATATTGGCCGCGACTGTCGCAGAAGCCACAGTGCTGCGCAAACTGGAAAATTTGCCGAACGGACCCACTGGCCTTTTTGCACCGGGCTTGCTCTAACGTTGACAAAAGATTGGCATGTAATGAAAAAAAACCAAGAAATGTCTCTAGAATCAACGCTTGGCAGTTCCCCAACGGCCGCGATCTCTGTGACTATTTTGGCTACCACAGATTTGCATGCGAACCTCCGACCCTACAATTATTACACGGACCAAGATGATCCTCGCGTAGGCTTGGTCCAAATTGCGCCCTTGGTTGAGAAGCATCGTGCCTCGTCACCCAATTGTCTGCTTTTTGATAATGGCGACACGCTGCAGGGTACGCCCTTGGGCGATTATGCCGTTGAAAGGCCCGACGCGCTTTCTTTGCCCCACCCGATGATCACTGCCATGAACGCACTTGGCTATGACGCGGCCACACCGGGAAACCATGACTTTAACTATGGCCTGACCCTTTTAAAATCTGTCGTGAGGCAGGCCAAGTTTCCTTACCTACTGTGCAATCTTTCTTACTCAGATGAATCGCCGTTGTTTTCCGCGCACACGCTTCTGATCCGCGAAATGGTTGATTCGACAGGTGCAAAACACGCGCTGAAAATTGGCGTGATTGGGCTGGTTCCGCCGCAAGTCGTAAAGTGGGACAGGCCTGTCCTGGCAGATGCCCTCAAGGCCCGCGATATCGTGCCAGCCGCACACGATGCCGCCATCGAGTTGCGAGAGGCCGGCGCAGACATCATCATAGCGCTCTGCCATTCTGGTCTTGGATCGGTACAGGACGAAGCGGGACTAGAGAACGCCGCCATCCCCTTGGCGCGATCAGGTGTCGTCGACGCCGTGATCGCCGGCCATACTCACCACCTTTATCCGCCGGGCACCGGCCAGACAGATCCCCTGACAGATACTCCGATTGTCCAACCCGGCTTTTTTGGCTCGCACCTCGGCGTCCTCGAGCTGGAGCTCGAAAAAAGGGCCAATGGGTGGCGCGTTACGCGCCATTCCGCACATAACGAACTGGCCGCTGAAGGGCCACCACATGCAGGGCTCATGCAGCTATCCGAGGCGGATCACATGGCCACTTTGGCCCAAACCCGGCGCGAAATTGGCATGGCTCCGGCGCCTCTGCACAGCTATTTCACGATGATCGAAACCGATCCGATGATTCACCTCATCGCTCGGGCACAACGTGACTTTGCTTCCGCTGCCCTGGCGGATCAGGGTGGCCCCGATTTGCCGCTCTTATCCGTCGCCGCGCCGTTCAAATCGGGTGGGCGCGCCGGGCCAGATTACTATACTGAGATACCCGCAGGCCCCCTGACACTGCGCAACGCGGCAGACCTCTACCTTTACCCAAACATGTTGCAGGTGCTGCAGGTGACGGGCGCGGATCTCAAAGATTGGCTGGAACGCGCAGCATGTGCCTTTAATCACGTTCAACCGGGCCAGAACGGTGCCATCCTGATCAACAGGCAGTTTTCGTGCTATAATTTCGATGTTGTCGAAGGGGTGACCTACCAGATCGATCTGTCCAAACCACCGATCTATTCGGCTGAAGGCGACGAGACATTTCCGGGAGAGGGGCGGATTATCAACCTGGCTTTCAAGGGCCGTGCGATCCGTGACAACGATTCGTTTCTGGTTGCGACCAACAGTTATCGTGCCTCTGGCGGCGGCCATTTCGACGCGCCAACCCGGTCCAAATTGATCCTGGATACCCGCGCGTCCATTCGCGATCTTGTGGCAGATTACATCACCAAAAACTCGCCCATTATGTTGAATCTCGACCCGGTATGGAGCTTTGCGCCCTTAGGCGGGACCGAGGTCATCTTTGGGACGGGACCAGCGGCGCTTGCCTATTCCCAAGACATTGCCCGGCTGGATCTGCGCTATGACAGCATTTGTCATAACGGATATGCCCGGTTCAAACTAACTCTCTGACGTCGGTTTCAATTTATGCGCATTTATTACATCACGCTCCTCACTTTTGTTTGCACTGCCTTTCTTGTCGCGCTGGCATTGGTCCTACAGCCCATCCTGGCGCCCTCCGGCGACCAATATGCGACGGTTTCCACAACGACCGCCCTACCCGGTGAATTCATGGAATCGGAAAGCCTGGCTTTGCAACCGGCCTTGCCAGCCTCAACTAATTATGCGCCCGTTGTTCATGGCGCGACCGAGCACAGTCTGCGTGACGGGTTTCGCTTCCGCAGATGGCATGCCTATGTCGGCGACGGTGGATCGGGCGCACGTCCAACCATTCTTTTGTTTCACGGAGCGGGGCGCACAGGCCTGTCGATGATCGACATGTGGCAAGAGGTGGCCGATCAGCATGGGTTGATCCTGATCGCCCTTGATGGTCGCGACAGCAATTGGGATGCCGCCCGTCCGGAAGGCCACGTAATCCACGACCTGCTCGCCGATGCAGCCGAAACCTACCCGGTCGACGAAGATCGCATTTTTCTGTTCGGCCATTCCGCCGGAGCAATCATGGCACAAATGCTCGCGAACCGCGTGTCAGGCCCATGGCGCGGCATCGGTGTGCATGCTGGCTATGTCCACCCGGCCTGGTTGCATCCGATCGACAACGCTCCACCGATCCGCGCCTATTTAGGGACCGAAGACGCCATCTTCAGCACCGAAAATGCACGCATCGCAGGGCAAATGATGGCGCAGTCCGGTCACGATTACCAATTGGTGCTGGTCCCCGGTCACACTCACTGGTTCTACGAGGGCGGACCGACCTTTGCAGCAGATGCATGGGACTGGTTTTCGACCCTATAGCGACGTGGCGCTAAATGTATCGCAATCTGCCACGCTTCCGTTGGCCTGCCCCGCTTCGAACCAGCGCATTCGCTGAGCTGACGTGCCATGGGTAAAACTATGCGGATTTGGCTGCCGACCGGCGCGTGATTGCAGGTAATCATCACCGATTTGATGAGCAGCGTTCAACGCTTCGTTCAAGTCACCACGTTCCAACAGGTCTGACACGTGATAGACCCAGACACCCGCAAAACAATCGGCCTGCAACTCGACCCGGACTTGAAGCGCGTTTGATTCCCGCTCGCTCAAAGTCGCACGCAATTGTTGCACTTGCCCCAATATGCCCAGCTCATTTTGCAAATGATGAGCCACTTCATGCGCGATCACATAAGCGGCCGCGAAATCGCCCCCTGCGCCAAGCCGCTGTTCCATAAAGTTGAAAAAGGACGTGTCGAGATAGGCACGCCGGTCTGCCGGACAATAGAACGGGCCTGAAGACCCTTGCGCGCCGCCACATCCGCTTTGCACCACTTCGCTGAACAGCACCAATTCAGGCGGGCGATAGTCCTGACCCACCTGCTGCGGCAACTCCCTTTCCCAGACCTCCTCGGTTGTGAAAAGGACACGGGCCGCGAAATCGCCGGCCTCCTGTTCAGCCTGCGTCAGCTCTCGTGTTTCGCCACTGGGCTGAGATTCATTTAACCCGTCCAGCAAAGGCGTGACATCAATCCCCGTGAAATAGCCGATGGCCAGAACGGCAATCAGACCGATGCCTCCGATACCGCCAATTGCGCGACCGCCACCGCGCCCACGACGGTCCACAATTCGGCGGCTTCTGTTCACATTTCTCAATCGCATGGCCCGGCGCTCCTTTCCGGTAGAATACAGCTCAGGTTATGCCACATTGGTTTCAGACAGAACCCCTCCCCTTGCAAGCGAGACCGCTTTGGCCTAAATGACCCGGTGAGGGGTTGGCGCGGGCAAGTGCCTCGCCAACCTGGTCAGGACCGGAAGGTAGCAGCCACAACGAGCCCCACTTGGGTCGATGTCCAACCTCTCACCAACCCGCCATCCTGTCGATGGCTCCTTAACGACCGGAGGATCTATGAAGATTGTAGCACCCTTCCGGGCCGTCGCCGCCTAAGTCAGGCAGCCGCCGCCCGACCGATCAAACCGCGCCGCCTTTTCGGGCGTTTGCGCAAGATTTGACTCGTTACGGGACTTAGAACATTGACCAAGTATTCACTAACCGACCTCGGATGGTCGACCCATTTCCGCGCACAAGCGTCCGAGGACGCCATGCCTGCGCGCATCACCTCTGTTGCACGTGACCGGCTAATGGCCCTTGCACCTGATGGCCCTTTTCCGCTTCTGCCGCCGTCTAAAACCTCTACTGGCCAATTCGCCGTTGGTGACTGGGTTGAACCAGATGCAGATCGCATCCGGATTGCCCATCGATATGACCGTTTGACCAGCCTGACCCGCCGCGCCGCGGGCACAGGTGCCGACGCACAGCTTATCGCCGCAAATGTTGATACGCTTGGAATCGTCAGCAGCTGCAACGCTGATTTCAACGAGGCGCGATTGGAACGTTACCTTGCGCTTGCGGCTTCGGCGGGCTGCCTACCTCTGATCATCCTCACGAAATCGGACCTTTGCGATGAACCAAGGGACTACACAAGACGAGCCGAGCGTTTATCGCCCCTTGTTACGGCCATTGCCCTAAACGCCACGGAACCGGAGGCTGTTGATATGCTTGCACCATGGTGCAAGAACGGGCAGACCCTTGCCCTGCTCGGCTCCTCGGGTGTTGGGAAAACCACCTTAAACAACGGCTTAACCGGAATGTCCGATGCCACCCAAGGTATTCGCGAGGATGACGCCAAGGGGCGGCACACCACAACCGCGCGCGGGCTGTTGCCAACCCGTTTTGGTGGCTGGCTGATCGACACACCGGGTATGCGCGCCCTACGCCTAACCGATGCGGCTGAGGGGATCGAGGCCGTGTTCGACGATATTGAACGGCTTGCCTTGGCCTGTAAATTCTCAGATTGCAGCCATGAGACCGAGCCGGACTGCGCCATACAGGCCGCAATCGCGTCAGAAGATTTGGACGCAGACCGATTGGCGCGCTGGCGCAAACTGAAGCGTGAGGACGCGCATAATAGCGCAACCCTGCACGAGGCACGCGCGAAGGACAAAGCCTTTGGGAAAATGGTCAGGTCGGTGATGGCCGAAAAGCACGGCAGACGGCGGTAATAAAAGGCGTGCGGGCGGTTCAGGCCGCCCGCACCAAAGCTTACCCGTGTTCTACGACCTGCCCCGGATGGGCCTCGGCCCAGTCCGACAGGAAAGACGCGATCGCCTCTTGCCCCGCAAACTCAATCGCACGTTTTGGCAAGGCCACACCTTTGTCTAACGCCAGTTCCAAGCATTTGATGTAATCCACATCGCCTCCCAACTGGCAGTTTTCTGATCCATGAATAATCGTCGAAAGCAACGTCCCACCGTACCCGTTCACATGGCTGAGGTCGGGCCTAAGGCTCAGGAAATACTCCATAACCACCCAATCGCCTCGCCACCCGGCAAGCTGGACAGGGGTTAATCCCTCTGCATTCGGCCGGTCATAATAGACCCCCAAAGACACCAGATTCTGGATATGCATGAGATTTTCCTGGGAATGGGCAAGCTCACTGATCAGATCCTGATAGGCCGCCGGGATCAATTCCGGATTGATAAACAAGTCGGGATGCATGGCGTCATTCATACAGGCCGCCGCCAACCGCTTTTCTGTGTCAGAAAGTTCGGTAGTAAGGCCGCGCGCCTCGATCTCGGCCTCAAGAACCGTGTTCCCGTAAACCATCGCCGCGCTATAGCCTGTGGCCCCCTTAAATTCCCTCTGGGGATCCGCGCCCGCATCTAACAAGAGCCGTATGATTTCAGGGCCCGCCATCCGCCGCGCGGCTTGGTGAATTGCCGGGATCACGTAAGGCTCTTCGCCGCCCACATTGGAATCGTCGTACTCTTCGACCTTTGCGCCGTGATCCAATAGCAATCGCACGGCTACATGGTCGTTGAAATCAATGGCGCGCAGCAGGGCGTTCGTGCCCTTCGGGTCGGCCCCATGCTTCAACAGCATCCTAAGCCCGTCATGGTGACCCAATTCGGTCGAGTGATAGAGCGATTCCCCATCATTGGGATTGGCCCCGTGTTCCAGCAGCCATTTGCCCAATACCATGTTGTTGGCATAGCCGATCGCGCCGTAAAGCGCCGAAAGCCGGTGATCGGTCTCGGGCGAATACCGATAGCTGTCATTCACATCCGCACCATTGGCAACCAGCAGTTCAGCTATCGCAATCATATCCTTGGCGCGATCGGGAACCGCATGAATACGCTTGGAATAGGCCAAATGCAGGATGGGCCGGCGATTGCCCATCTCTGTGGTGGCAAGGCTAGAGTCATTGGCCAACATACGGGTGACCTCTGGCCGGTTCAGCAAGGCACATTGCAGCCCGAAATGCCCATCAGCAAGGTCCGGCGTATCGGTCAGCAACGCGTTCACGCGGGTATTTTGCCCATGCGTCAGGGCGATTTTCAGGCGCTGAAGTTTGGCCGCGCGGTCCATACCCTGCGTCTCAACCGCCTCTTTCATCGCGGGCCAGCTGGCAAAATTCTGTTCCTGCGCAATGACATGCAGGAAATCGGAATGCTTCAGCTCCGCACCGTCACTTCGGGGCGGATGTATTTTCAGCCGTTGCAAGGCCACAGGCTCACCCGCCTCATAGGATCGGTGCAGGGCCTTTGCATCACGGCGCAATTGGTCGAGGGATTTCATTGTCGGTTTCCTCATCAAATCACCCGCCGGTCCGCTGATCCGGGCATGAGAAAAACCGAGAACGGTTTATTCAAAGTCGTTTGAGGATGCCGATGACAGCTTTCCGCGGACCTGGGGGGCCTCCTGTTGGCCCTGGCCATAATATCGCCCGCTTCTGGCGTTAAACACAAGTGCAAAGCACATTTGTAAATCAAGCATTATTACGCCCGCCCTACTGAACAAAAAAACACCTGGCTGGGCGCATCGGAGCAGAACATGGCCACCCTGACTGTAACATCAGATAACACAACAGTTGTGTTGGGCGACGGGGACACCGTTAAGGTAGAGATCCCCGGCGGCGGTGATGTGCGCATTGAAGCGGACCCAACGGATGGTGTTGATAAGATCAAGATCGACTTTAAGGGCGATGATCATTCCGACAAGGTGACCATCGACCTGAGCACATTCAGCGAAGATGACCTTCATATCGACATCAAGAATTACGACCCTTCAGACATCATCGCCTTAGAGGGGGTCGTGACCACATGGGTCGATCCCGATGACCCGGATGAATACAGCTTCACCTACATAGGCTCGGATGGTGAAACTTATACAGGGTTCGTGCATGCCAAAGATCAGGGCGAAAAAGATTTCACGGATCCAAATGAACCGATTGAAATTGTCTGTTTTGGCGATGGCACCCTCATCGCAACGCCGAATGGCGAATGTGCTATCGAATCCCTTGTTGAGGGTGATCTGGTGCTGACCCAGGATCACGGCCCGCAACCCATTCGCTGGATCGGGCGCCGCCATTTGACCAAATACGATTTGCAGGCAAACCCAGATCTCGCGCCCATCCTTGTCACAACCGGCGCATTGGGAACTGGCGTGCCCAGCCGAGACCTTATTCTTTCCCCCCAGCATCGGGTTCTTTTGACGGGCTGGCAGGCGGAGCTCTTGTTTGGTGAGGTCGAAGTTTTGGTTCCGATCAAGGCGCTGGTGAATGATCTGTCGATCTGCCGGTTTTTCCCGAAAGACGGTGTCACCTATATTCATATTCTCTTTGAGGAGCATGAAATCATTTCGGCCAATGGCACTTTAGCCGAAAGCTTGTTTCCGGGACCTGTCGCTAGAGTGGCCCTCGGCTCGGGCGGTTTTGAAGAGGCCGAACACCTGTTTCCAAGCCTGATTACAGCGAGCGGCGGTCAGAGCATACTTGCCCGAGTGGCGCTGAAACCTTTTGAAGCCAGCGCTTTGATCGGATAATTGGGCTAACAATGGCCCGGAGCCTTAGAGAATCGAATTGTAGCGGTGAATCCTGCTCTGCTAGGGTCATCTCATGAACGATCATGATGAGATGGCCGAACAACGCACCAATTGGGCAGAAGATCGCACCATCCTTGCCAATGAGCGCACGTTCTCATCTTGGATGGGAACCGGCCTTGGTGCGATCGGTGTCGCCATCGGTCTAAAGGCCGTTTTCGGAGCATTTGATCCGACTTGGCTGGCCAAGTTGGTGGCGACAGTGTTCCTTGTCACCGCGATTTTGATTTTCTGGTCCGCCCGCGCAAGCGCATTGAAAACGCTAAAGCGGCTCAGCGACACGGACGCCAACCCGCAGCCAACCAAGAATTACACGCGTTTGACTGCAATCATGTCTATCGCAACAGTCGGCACAGGCATCATATTGTGGTTGCTTTAACAAGGCTTCTGCGCGGTTTCCCCCGCCGCGAAAACCCACTACGCTGTGCTCCGAACGAATAAGGTGCAAGCGTTAATGTCCACATCTACCGACACCGGCTACCAGGTTCTGGCCCGCAAATACCGCCCGGCCAGTTTTGCCGACCTCATCGGTCAAGAGGCTATGGTAAGGACGCTGAAAAACGCTTTCGAGGCAGATCGGATTGCGCAAGCCTTTATTCTGACGGGCATTCGCGGCACCGGTAAGACCACAACAGCGCGGATCGTCGCCAAGGGCCTGAACTGCACTGGCCCCGATGGCGAGGGTGGCCCAACGACTGAACCCTGCGGCACCTGCGACCACTGCGTCGCCATCGCAGAAGGACGCCACGTCGATGTGATCGAAATGGACGCCGCCAGCAATACCGGCGTTGGCGACATTCGCGAAATCATTGATTCCGTGCACTACCGCGCGGCCTCGGCCCGGTACAAAGTCTACATCATCGACGAAGTTCACATGCTATCGAACTCGGCCTTCAACGCTCTGTTGAAAACGCTTGAGGAACCGCCCGCGCATGTAAAATTCATCTTCGCCACAACAGAAATCCGCAAAGTTCCGGTCACAGTGTTGAGCCGTTGCCAACGCTTTGATTTGCGTCGGATCGAACCGGAAGTGATGATCGCGCATCTGGGCAAAATTGCGGAACTGGAAAGCGCTCAGATCAATGAGGATGCACTGGCGCTGATCACTCGCGCCGCCGAAGGTTCCGTCCGTGACGCGATGAGCCTGATGGATCAGGCCATTTCGCATGGCGCCGGTGAAACCACAGCCGATCAGGTCCGCGCGATGCTTGGTTTGGCCGACCGTGGCCGTGTCATGGACCTGTTTGACAAGATTATGTCCGGCGAGGCCGCAGGTGCATTGGATGAGTTGTCGTCACAATATGCTGATGGTGCTGATCCCATGGCCGTTCTGCGCGATCTGGCCGAGGTCACCCATTGGCTCAGCGTGATCAACATCACGCCCGACGCGGCCAATGATCCCACGATCAGCCCCGATGAACGCACCCGTGGCCAAGCATTGGCCGCGAAACTGTCGATGCGGGTACTGGCCCGCACCTGGCAGATGTTGCTGAAGGCCATCGAAGAGGTTTCATTGGCCCCTAACGCCATGATGGCTGCCGAAATGGCGATCATTCGGCTGACCCATGTGGCTGACCTGCCGCCGCCCGCTGATCTTGTCCGCAAGTTGAAAGATGCGCCCCCTTCCGGCACTGCACCGCCCCCTCCCCCATCCGGGAGTGGATCAGCGTCGGGCGGCGGGCCATCGGCCTCAACCGGCGGCCCAAGGGCGTCGGTACCACGCGGGTCCGGCGGGGGCGCTGCAACAGCATTGGCTGCTGCCCCCGAAACGGCACTGGCGCATTACCAAACATTTGAAAGTATCGTTGCGCTGATCGAATCAAATCGCGACATCAAATTGCTTGTGGAAGTTAAGACGGGCGTTCGGCTGGTCTCTTACAGTCCGGGGCGCATCACGTTTCAACCCACGGACCGCGCACCAAACGATCTTGCCCCGCGTCTGGCACAAAGCCTGAAAAACTGGACCGGCGTCAGGTGGGCCGTGACTCTGGCCAATGAAGGTGGTGGCGAAACCATCGAAGAACAGGCGAATGCCAAGGCAAATGCGCTGAAGGCCGAAGCCCTGAAGCACCCGATGATGCAAGCGGTTCTGGCGGCATTTCCGACTGCAACGATTTCCGAGATACGCAGCCGCGAAGAATTGGCCGCCGAGGCCGAGTTGGAGGCGCTGCCTGAAGTTGACGACGAATGGGATCCGTTCGAAGACGATTGAACGCGGACGCCTTGTTTGTTGAGAATTGCGCCCGTATCTAGTGGCTGAACAGATAAGTTATGACCCCCAAAAGGAGGGATGAGATGCTGAAAGGTTTGGGCCAGCTTGGCGATATGGCCAAGATTATGAAACAGGCACAGGAGATGCAGGGCAAAATGGCCGAGATGCAGGAAGCATTGGCGACCATGACCGTTGAGGGCGAATCCGGCGCGGGGCTGGTGCGCGCCACGGCCACCTGCAAGGGCGAACTGACGGGTCTCAACATTGACCCGACCATCTTTGACCCGAATGAAAAAGATGTGGTTGAAGATCTGATTTTGGCTGCCATCAAGGATGCGCAATCAAAAGCAGCCGAAAAATCGCAAAGCGAAATGGCAAAACTGACCGAAGGGCTGAACCTGCCTGCCGGAATGAACCTGCCCTTCTGATCTTGTCAGACAGCACCGCCGATATCGAGGCCCTGATTGAAATCATGGCCAAACTGCCGGGGCTGGGCCCCCGCTCGGCGCGACGCGCGGTGCTTCATCTGATCAAGAAACGCGCGCCGCTGATGACGCCATTGGCCGACGTCATGACACATGTCGCTGCCACGGCGCGAGAATGCCTGAATTGTGGCAATATCGGCACGACCGATATCTGCGATATTTGCAGCAGCGAAAAACGCGCAAATGGCCAGATCTGCGTGGTAGAGGATGTGGCTGACCTTTGGGCGATGGAGCGCGGACAGGTCTTTTCCGGGCGTTACCACGTCTTGGGCGGCACCCTTTCTGCGCTTGATGCCGTCGGCCCGGAAGACCTGCGTATTCCGCGCCTTTTGGCACGGGTATCAGAGGACGGAATCAGTGAAGTGATCCTGGCTTTGAATGCCACCGTCGATGGCCAGACCACCGCCCATTACATTGCAGGTGAATTGCACGGGCGCGGCGTCACCGTAACCTCTTTGGCACAAGGCGTTCCGGTGGGCGGCGAGCTGGACTATCTTGACGACGGCACGATCTCTGCCGCGTTGCGCGCCCGGAAATCCTTTTGATCCTAATCCAATTGCGCCGCTGACGCGGCAAGACTTCTGGCACTACGTGCAGGGTCGGCGCCTTTGATGATTGCTGCGTTCCGGTCTGAAGGACCTTGCCCGCCGAAAGATTTGACACGTCCGGCGGGAATATTTCGATCAGGAAACACTCACCTGGAGAAAGGTCTTAGCGCAGGGGCGCAAAGAGTGCGTCGGTCAGGGAACAATCACGGGACACGTCGCGACCACACTCAATCGGCTCCAATTCACGTGACAGGCAAATGCGCACTTCCTGAATGCGGCGATCGCGGCAGGTGACGGTCATCATGTCGTCGCTAAGCTCCGGGTTTTCTTCCAAAAACGCCTCTTCGATCACCTCGGCTGGCACGCGTACCGGTTGTTCCAACTGCCGCAGCAATGCCGGTCGGTTTACGCGCTCATAGGCCAGACGCGACAAGGTGTAGTAATCATCCGACGATAGGCCCGAACAGGTGCCATGCTTGTTCCATTGGTGCCACGCCAATCCCGACGACCCCATGATATCGACCATCGCCTCGGTTTCCCGCCGCGAAGGGTTTCGTTCGAGGGTCGGACAATAGCTGGGCCAACCATCGTCATATTGCGGCCAAAGCCCGTGCAGGGTGAACCCGTACCCTTGCCCATCATCGCATTGGGGTGATCCGCGATCATCGCCTTCAATGGCGCACCATGTTGGTGTCCAGCTCAGCGACAGGACGTAATAATCGAAATCTCCTGCGGCTTCGCCCTCTGCAAAAGCTGCGCTGGCCAGTGCCAGCCATACCAATCCTGCCCGTATCATTTGCCCTTCCCCTTTTGGCCTTATCCCCTTATATAGCGCTCAACCTCCCTTACAATGAGGATACGCCGCGGCCCCGACCCGGCGAGCCGATTTCCGGCGCCGAGGGAGATATGCTTTGTCGAAGGAGCCTTAGACATGAACAAACCGATCATGGCCAAAGCCACCGCCGTCTGGTTGGTCGATAACACCACGCTCAGCTTCAAGCAGATCGGTGATTTCTGTGGTCTGCACGAACTGGAAGTTCAGGGTATCGCGGACGGTGACGTCGCGGCCGGCGTGAAAGGGTTCGACCCGATTGCAAACAATCAGCTGACCCAGGAAGAAATCGACGCCGCCGAAAAGAACAAGGCTTACAAGCTGAAGCTCAAGTTCAATCCGGCCGCCGTTGGCGAAGAAAAGCGTCGAGGCCCGCGTTATACGCCGCTCTCCAAGCGTCAGGACCGTCCGAACTCGATCCTGTGGCTGGTGAAATTCCATCCAGAACTGACGGATGGCCAGATTGCCAAACTGGTGGGCACCACCAAACCGACGATCCAGTCGATCCGTGAGCGCACCCATTGGAATATCTCGAACATGCAGCCGATTGACCCAGTGGCCCTTGGCCTCTGCAAACAATCCGAGCTGGATGCCGTGGTACAAAAGGCCGCCGCGAAAATCGCCCGCGAAGGTGGCGGCATGACCGATGACGAACGTCGCAAGTTGGTTTCGACCGAGACATCGCTTGGCATGGAAGCCGAACCCAAGATTCCGACCTCCATTTCCGGGCTTGAAACCTTCTCTCTCTCCGAAACACCCGAAGAGGAGAAGGAAGAAGAAAAATCCGTGGCCGATGCTGATAGTTTCTTCAATCTGCCATCCGGTTCGGATGATGAGGATGATGACGATCAATCCTGATCATCGATAAACCAAAGAAATGAGGCCCTCCCCCGGCAGCCCCGCTGCCGGGGTTTTTCTTTGCCCAAACGACAATGGCCGTTAAACTTTGATCATTGATTGATGGAGGTTTTTTTGATGGCGCGAATTTTGTCGGTTTTGTTTTTTGTTTTCCTGGCGGCCCCGGTGGTTGCGGATGATATTTTCTGCGAACAGCCCTGGTTTACCCGCAATCTTATCTTTGACCGTGCAGGACATTGCTTCGATTCCGCTCTTGGTATGGCGCTATTTGACAATTCTGATTGTACGCCGGGTCAGTTGGATATGCCCGAACGTGATCAGGCTGCCGTGGCCATGATCCGTGAATTGGAACAGGTGCAAGCCTGTTCAATTGATACATCGCGGACCACGTTGGAGCATCTTTCATCGTTCGAGTACCTGCGCCAGATGGATGTAATCCCGATACCAGTTGAACATGAAAGCGGCTGCATCGGATATCTGGGAGAGGCGCTTTCACTCCGTACGGGCCCCAGCAACAGCGCGCTTCATTTGGATGCCACCATTCAAACGGGCATGGATATCCTTTTTGGACACCTCGCCGAAGGGGATTGGGATTTTGTCACAGTCTACTCTGATAATTGGGAGACCGGCCCGCTGGCTCATGGTTGGACGCGCATTGGCGGCCACCCCCCGGAATGCCGCCAATATGCGGGTTAACCCTCGGGGTTCTGTTTTGACATTTCTGCATTGAGCGCGCTCAGCACCTTGTAAAATGCAGCGATTTCCTCCTCCGAGAATTGTTCGGAGAAGGATGCAATCGTTGCGCTTTCCCGTTTGCGGATCGCATGAATGATCGCCCTGCTTTCGGGTGTCAGCCCATAGAATTTGGACGTCCGGTGGTTTGGGTTTTCTTCTGTTTTGACCAATCCGCTGGCCAGAAGCTCTTTCAACTCGCGGCCAACGAATTGTCTGGTCACGTCCATTTTCTTGGTAATCTCAGGCGCCGTCGCCGGCCCTAAGGCCAAAAGCACCTCAAGGATAGCGCGCTGCCCGACACTAACGCCGGTGCCTGTCAGATCAGCCTCGACCCGCGCGGTGATGTTGCGCAGCAACGGCCGCGTCATCTGGATGCCAGCATAAAGTTTTTCAGGTGGTGAAAGGTCATCGTCGGACATGGGTCTGTGATGCCACGGAGGCTGAACCCTGTCCACAACCGCAATACGTCAACTGAGTTGACAGTTTGACCCAGGCGTGATAGTTGGAACCATGTCAAAGTGAAAGGAACTTTGCGTGAAATGGGGTAGCCTGGCCGAACACCAGATCCAAAAGGCCCAGGCAACAGGGCAATTGGACAACCTGAAGGGGGCGGGAAAGCCGCTAAATGCGCGGTCTGGGAATGACTCGGATGCCGCAGGTTTGCGCATTATGGCTGAGGCAGGCGTGTTGCCACGTGAATTCGAACTGAAAAAGGCCGTGGATGCACAGTTGGATATTCTGAAATCTACCCACGATCCCGCCGCACGCAAAGCTGAAATGGCCAAACTTGCCGACCTGCAATTGCGCTTGTCGATTGAGCAAGAAGCCCGCAGGAAATTCTACCGGACAAGTTGATATCAATCCCCACGCATTGCGCCCAAGTCGTCAATGCGTTGGTTCGACCTCTTTTGGTTCGATCGCTTGCTGACCTTCTCGCGTTTTCCATTTCGCGTGAAACAAGTCGCAAAACGCATCGTCATAGCCGCGCGGAAATATGTGCTTTTTAATGAAATCACGATCATCGAACAGCAGCGCGGCCTGATTTGATATCTCTCGGTCGACATCTGCGTTCGTTATTAGATCACTCTTTTGCGCGATCCACATATTGTAGGGAACGTTCAACTTGATGAAATAGATGCACATCTTTTTCACTTCCAACGTCGTCAATCCGTCATGCAGATGGTTTTCGGCCTCGAGCCTCTGCAGCTCCTCATCGGCCAAAACGGCAAGGTTGTAGTCGCGCCAGTCACTTTGCGCGCTGCGCGTCACCGAATTTCGTTCAGATTTCCGGGTCCAGTTAAAGACGAGGATAGCCAGCGCCAGAGTGGCCCCTGCTCCAAGGGCGTTGATGCCAAGGGAAATCCAATCAATGATCGACTGCTGCATTTGGCCGGTCCTGTTTATATCGCGTGGCGCAATTTGATCGCCCATAAAGACAGGTTGGACAGAGAAAAATCAATGCGCGGCGGTGCCAACGTTATCAACCAATGTCCTGCCGCCATCGACGGTGATCACCTCACCCGTGATGAAAGCCGCACCATCCGAGCAAAGGAACTGGACAGCGCCGGTTACTTCACGGGCCGAAGCGATACGCCCAAGCGGCGTGCATCCTTTAATGTCGGTTCTGAGACCCCGGTCATCTTTGAGGGATTCCTTCAGGCTGTTTGACATGAGCGACCCAAAGGCCACTCCGTTCACTCTGATGCGATGCTGCGCCAGAGCAACTGATAAGCTGCGCGTGATCTGATCCTGAGCGGCCGTCGAAACAGAATAAGCCAGAATCTCAGGATGAGTACGACGGGCCGCGATAGACGACAGGTTTACGATTGATCCAATCGGCCCGTCTTCTACCCCGTCTTCTTCGGCCTGAATGATCATCCGCTTGGCCACGGCCTGGCTTAACCGCAACGAGCTATAAGCGTTTTGCTCCATCAACATGTCAAAGACATCATCGGATGGATCCAACGGATCGTTCGTGGCAAATTGGCGAGCCGCATTGACAAGAATATCAACTCGGTCAAACGCATCGATGGTTGCCGACAGCAGGTTTGCAATTGTCAGCTTTTCGCGCAGATCGCCTGCGTAGTATTGCGCCTGCCCCCGTTCTTGTGCGGCCTGCGTCACCTCATGGGCCAATGCCTCCTCATCCCGGTCGGCCAGCATTACATTGGCGCCTTGCTCGTAAAAGTGCCGGGCAATGGCCAAGCCAACGCCCTTTGCCGCACCGGTGATGATTGCTGTCTTACCTTGGATCGAGAGCGACATGGCGCTGTCTCCTTTGGATATCAGCGCCGCTTGGCGCCTTTGATGGGCTTGGCAGCCTCATAGAGTTTATAACCACCCATTTCGGCCAGCAACTTGCCCGTTGCAAAATGCTGTTTCAACGTCGGTTCATAGGGAAGGTGCCGATTGGCAACCATGTAAAACCGTCCGGACGGTTTCAGCATCCGGGCCGCCGACGCAATAAAGGCCTGACCCAATGCCGGATCAGCGGCGCGTCCGGTATGAAAAGGCGGGTTGGACAAAACGGCGTCGTAAAGCGCCTCCGGTTCAAACGCCGTCGCATCTGCCCAGTGAAAGCCCGCGCGCGGATCTTCAACATTGACCTGCGCCAGTTCCAGCGCGGAATATTCCGCCTCGATCAGGTCATAGGCCGTAATGCCAGGCTGTTCCGGCAACAAGACCGCAGGCAGGTATCCCCAGCCTGCGCCAAGGTCAGCCACACGGCCCTTCATCTGCGGAACAAGTGCCGACAGGATTTCGGACCCGGCATCCGGCCCATCAGGTGAGAACATGCCAGGCGCGGTCAGAAACCCGTCTTCCGTCTCAGATGGAGGAGCCAGCCAATCGACGATTCCTTCTGTGACTGTGTCAGGGCGCGTGAACCAGAAAAGCTTGCCATGCGATTTCGACATCGTGCCATCGACAGGCAACAGTTTTTTCACTGCTTTCAGGATAGACTCGATGCCTTCGGTCTTTTGCCCGTCCACCGCGATGACGCCGCCGGGCACAACATGACCGCAAGCCTCTGCAATTAATGACAGCGTCTCGGCTTTGGATTTCACGATCTGGATCAGGGCGGCGTCGAATTCACCTTCGGCCTCAACTGATACATCAATTCCACGGTCCGACAGGCGCGCGTGATCGGGCAAAAACCCCTGTACGGCACTCACCTGCCCCAAATGACTGTAATCGGCATCGCCGCGGGCTCGCAGCACCAGTGTCCGGGCCGCATCGGGCCAGATCATGTCGCCGTTTTCCAGCGCGAGGGACCAACGATTTTGGATCATGATGAGGTCAGGGCAAAGCCGCGCGGCCTTACTCCTCTTTCTCCATCGTGCATTGCAGGGGATGTTGATTGCGGCGCGCGAAATCCATCACCTGCGCCACCTTGGTCTCAGCAATTTCAAACGAGAAAACCCCAACCACGGCAACGCCCTTTTTGTGAACGGTCAACATGATCTCAACCGCCTGGCCATGTGTGATGCCAAAGAAACGCTCCAGCACATGCACCACAAATTCCATCGGGGTGTAATCGTCATTCAACAGCAGCACCTTATACAGCGGCGGGCGCTGTGTTTTGGGCTTGGTCTGAGTCAGAATATCGGTCTCATCTTCCGAGCCCGGTTTGTCTGCCAGATATGTTGGATTGAGTTTTGCCATCACGTGGTTTGTCAAACTGCCGTAAGTTTTGCTGGAGGACACTATATAATCCGCTGCATCTGTCAGAAAAGGGGGCGAATGTCACGTCTGATGGATATTGGAGGTCAGAATGGCAAATAAATTGCAAACAATCGGTTTCGATGCCGATGACACACTTTGGCAGAATGAGGCCTTCTTTCGCATCACGCAGGACCGTTTCGGCCAATTATTGCAGGACTATTCGGACCGTGATCACTTGATGGATCGTTTGCTTGAGGCCGAGAAACGCAATATCGGGCGGTATGGCTTCGGGATTAAAGGGTTCATGCTGTCGATGATCGAAACGGCCATCGAAGTAACCGATTCGGCGGTGCCCGCCAGCGTGATTTCCGAAATTCTGGCCGCCGGGCAAGAGATGCTGGAACATCCGGTGCACCTGCTGCCTCATGCCGAAGAGGCCGTGACACGGCTGGCCGAAAGCCACCAAATCGTGCTGATCACCAAGGGCGACCTTCTGGATCAGGAACGTAAACTCGCGCAATCGGGGCTGGGCGATCTGTTTCACGGTGTGGAAATCGTCTCGGAAAAAACGCCACGCATCTATGAGCAAGCCTTCGCCCGCCATGGCGCGGGCCCGGAAACGGCGATGATGATTGGCAATTCGATGAAATCCGACGTGGTGCCGGCGATCGAGGCGGGCGCGTGGGGTATCTATGTTCCCCATGGCCTGACCTGGGAACTGGAACATGCTGAGGCGCCCAGCACCCACCCCCGGTTCCGTGAATTGCCCGATCTGGGCGCCTTGCCCGGACTACTGGACGAAATCGAAGGCTAGATCGACGGGCGATAGCAGGCCAACTTTGCGCCAAACCCGATGAACACAACGCCTGTCACGCCCTTCAGCCAACGTTGAAAGCGTGGGGTCTTGGACGCGCGGGTCAACCGTGCCACCATCAAAACCATTGCCCCAAACCAAAGTGCATTCAGGGTTGCATGGATTGTTACCAACAGGAATGAGGCCGCCGCTGTCGTCTCACCCACGGTTATGAATTGTGGAAATGCGGCCAGGTAGAACATCGACACTTTCGGGTTTAACGCATTGGTCAAAAGCCCTTCGAAAAAGGCTTTGACCAGCGTGCGCTGACGTTTGGCCGGGGATACCGGCACGGGTGGGTCATCGCCACGAAACGCTGCGATCAGCGCTTTCACTCCGATCCAGCAGAGGTAAGCCGCCCCAAGATATTTCACGATCGAGAATGCCGTCGCAGATTGCATCAATATGATTGAGAGGCCCAGAATGGCCAATGCCCCGTGGATGTAGAATCCGGTGATGAAACCCAGCACATTGGCAAACCCTCCACTGCGGCCAGAAGTTGGGACGGTTTTAGCAATCAAAACACCATTCGGCCCAGGCGACATCACCAAAAGCGAAGCCACAAAGGTGAAGGTCAAAATCTCTGATAGGGCCATGGCGATCCTCACTTGCAATTCTTCGCCCGAGACTGCCCTGAGCCCCCTTTCTTCTCAAGTCATTTGGTCGCTCACGCGGGCGTGAATTGACTCAAAAGCACATTCACATAACCATTGGGTTATGGATTCGCATAGACTAGACCGCATTTTCTCTGCCCTCTCCGATGCAACACGTCGGGGCATTCTGGCGGAACTCGCCACAGGCGAACGCACCGTAAAGGAGCTGTGCGAACCCTTCGATATGTCCCAGCCCGCTATCTCAAAACACCTTCGTGTGTTGGATCGGGCCGGGCTGATCCGCCGCGAAAAACGGGGGCGCGAGAATTTTGTCTCGGCACAATCTGAGGCCGCCGATCAGGCCGCTGCCTGGATCCAGCATTACAGCCGCTTCTGGCGACACCATTTTGATCAGGTTGCCGACCATCTGGCTCGAAAGAAAGGCAAGACCCATGACAACTGAAACCCACGTGAAGGGCGATACACTGACAGTCCGCCGTGTCTATGACGCCTCCTTGGCCGAGACATGGGACGCTTGGATTGAGGCTGGAAAGACAACCCATTGGTGGGGCTGTTCGCAAACAACCAAGGTAAGGTCTGAGGTGGAGCCAAAACTCGGCGGTAAATATCACCACGAGATGACCATCGAGGGCCAGGGCGAGCACCTGATCGCGGGTGAGTTCACGGCCTACGATCCGCCATCCTTACTGGCCTACC
Organism: uncultured Nioella sp.; assembly: GCA_947495575.1. Lineage (GTDB taxonomy): Bacteria > Pseudomonadota > Alphaproteobacteria > Rhodobacterales > Rhodobacteraceae > CANLZL01. The sequence continues at coordinate 181,086 of CANLZL010000005.1, forward strand.
GAATGCCCGGGATCGACCCAGAACAGACTATGGATGTTCGGGTAGAATTTAAGGAAGTGTTTGGTGGCACCGAAGTCACTCTGACGCAGAACATGATCCCCGAACCCTTCCGCGGCATGGTTGAGGCCGGCTGGACCGCCTCATTTGACCGGTTGGCCCGGTTCTTTGATGGCGACCGCCGCGCGGCCTGATCCTCGGGGTTGAATTTCATAATTTAACATGTCAGTTAATTAACAATGTTGCGAATCGAAAATCACCCCCTTGCCTCCTCCTTTGCCGCGCTTGGCGATCCGACACGGTTGGCTATCATCGACCGGCTAATGTCCAACGGCCCGCAAAGTGCCGGTGCCCTGCAGGATGTTGCGGAAATCTCGGCCCCAGCTATCTCGCGCCACCTGAAAGTGCTGCGCGAGGCGGGATTGATCCGGCAAGAGATCGACGCGCAACGCCGTATCTATTCGGTCTCACCTGATGCCATCCGGGCGATCGGCCGTTGGACCATGACCCGTAAAGAGTTCTGGGAGGGCAGCCTTGATCGGCTTTCGGCCCTTCTGGATGCCAAAGAAGAGGATTAAGCCATGGCCGATCTTGAAATCACCCGAACCTTCAAGGCGGCGCCGGATAAGGTGTTTGCCGTGCTGACCCAGCCAGAAAACCTTCTGGATTGGTGGGGCCCGGTGGGCGTGCATGTCAAACCGACCGATCTGAGCCTTGACCTGACCAAACCCGGACCCTGGGGGTCCGTGATGGAAAATGATGAGGGCGGCACTTACAAAGTCACCGGCCATGTCACCCATGTCGACCCACCCAAATCTGTCGGTTTCACCTGGGCCTGGCATGATGAGGACGACAGACGCGGCCATGAAAGTCACGTCATGTTCACGGTCGAACCCGCCCCGGGTGGCGGCAGCCTTTTTCGTCTTAACCATGTGGATCTGGCCGATGCTGAGATGGCCGAACGCCATCAAGGCGGCTGGACCTCTTCGCTATCCAAACTTGACCCGCTGGTTGCGGGCTAACCAACAGGAGGAATTTCCAATGTCCAAATATCTTTATGTCTATCACGGTGGATCCATGCCCGAGACACCAGAAGAAGGCGCCAAGGTCATGGCCGCCTGGGAGGCCTGGATGGGCGGTCTGGGCGCTGCGATTGTCGATGGCGGTGCACCGGTTGGCATGTCCAAAACCGTAGGCGCATCCGGAACGACTGATGATGGCGGCGCAAACCCTGCCTCTGGTTATACAATAGTGGAGGCCGACAGCCACGCGGCCGCGGCCAAAATGGCCGAAGGATGCCCCATCATCGACGGCGGCGGATCGGTCGAAGTTGCCGAAATCATGCCAATGTGATCAAAATTTGAGGGCGCGCCCTGTTGCACAACCGGGCGCGCCCTCGCACAGTCGCATATCACTTTCGCAGGATATGCGCGCCGAATGATCGATTCCCACCTCTTGCCGCTCCAACGACGGATGACGATGCCGTTTGCCCGCGCGCTACGATCGGCGGGCATTCGCGCTGACCAAATCACAGTGGTCGGGTTTGGCATCGGCATTCTGGCCTTCCTCGCATTATGGGCCGGGCTTTATGTGTTGGGACTTGTGCTGATCTTGCTCAATCGACTGGCCGACGGGCTGGATGGAGCTGTGGCGCGATTAGCCGGGCCAACAGATCGCGGCGCTTTCCTCGATATCGCGTTGGATTTCGTGTTCTACGCCTTGGTGCCCCTGGGATTTGCGTTGTCCAACCCAGCGGATAACGCCCTTCCCGCCGCCGTCCTAATATGCAGCTTTGTCGGCACCGGGTCATCCTTTCTGGCCTTCTCTGTCCTCGCTTGCGAACGCGGGCTAAAGGCCGACGCCTACCCGTCCAAAGGTATCTACTACCTTGGTGGATTGACCGAAGGGTTCGAAACCATCCTCTTCTTTGCCGCGTTCTGCCTCTGGCCCTCAACCTTCCCGATCCTTGCTTATGTTTTTGCCGCTGGCGCCGTGGTTACAACGGTGACCCGCTGGATCATGGGGTGGCAGGCTTTCGGGGCGGATTAGCCCTGCCAAATCCGCGATGAAACCACCGCCATTCCGCCCGCAACCACCGCGCCTACGATCAACGCGGCAGGCAACCCAATGCTGGCCCCCAACCAGCCAGCCGCCGGATAGCCGATCAACCAACAGGCATGGCTGAGCGCAAATTGCGCCGTAAAGACCGCTGGTCTGTCTCGTGACGCCGCAGACCGTTTCAACAAACGGCCAGAGGGCGTGAGAATCCCTGCATTCAACCCGCCCAATACGAACCAAACGGCAATCAAAAGGGTCCAGCTTTCGGTCCCGATCCAGAGCGCGATGCCATAGGCGAGGCCTACCAGAGCTAATCCGAAAGAGCTTGCCACCATCACGGCCCGGTCTCGCATATCGTGCAAAAGGCCGGGCAGGATCAACGCTACGGCCATGGCTCCTGCCCCATAGGCCGCCATGACAAGTGCGACGTCTCCTTCGCCGCCATGAAATCGAGCCCGAACCAGAACGACGGTATTGACCAAAACAAAGGCCACAACGGCCGCAACGGACATATTCAGGGCTAACAATCCGCGTAGGCGCGGCGTTGCCAGATATATCCGCACACCGCGCGTTAGCCGTTCGCGGAAGGGACGATCCTCGGCCTCCCCGCGCGCGGGCAAGTTCACTGAAAGGATCAGGACGGCGGAGATCAGGAAGCCAACGACCGTGCCAAGGAAAAGCAGGTTGTAACTCATCACTGTCAGCAGCATTGCCGCCAAGGCCGGGCTGACAAGCGTTTCGATCTCATAGGCCATCCGAGACAAGGATAAGGCATGGGTATAGTCCTCCTCATCTGTCAAAACATCCGGGATCACGGCCTGAAAACTTGGGGTGAATGTGGCCGAAGCTGCCTGAAGCAGAAAGATCAGTGCATAGATCTGCCAAACTGCATCAATGAACGGCAACGACAGGGCGACCGCGGCGCGTATCAAATCCGCACCAATCAATACGGCTCGGCGCGGAAGCCGCGCAAACAGGGCCGTCGCCAAAGGCGAGATGCCGACATAAGCCACCATCTTGATCGTCAGGGCTGTGCCCAGCACTGCTCCCGCCCGGTCTCCTGCCAAGTCATAGGCCAGCAATGCCAGTGCCACAGTCAGCAAACCAGTGCCCACCAACGCAACCACTTGCGCGGCAAAAAGCCGTGAGAAAACCGGATGATGCAAAAGGCTTATCATGCGCCCAACCATCTAGGAGAATGCCCCTGCCGGTCCAGCCCTTTCATTTTGCCAGAAATACCTCGGGGGTCCGGGGGGAGGAACCCCCGGCCGGTCGACGCGCGTGAAACGCGCGGCGAAACCCTTTAGCGAACTTTCAGGACAATCTTGCCGATATGAGTTGAGCTTTCCATATGCGCATGCGCGGCAGCAGCCTCACCCAACGCAAATTCCGAATCCATCACTGGTCCAATTCGGCCTGCGATCAGCAGGGGCCAGACCTTTTCCTCCAACTCCCGCGCGATCCGGGCTTTGGCCTCATCGCTTTGCGGTCGCAGGGTGGATCCGGTCAGAGTCAAACGGCGGGTCATCATTTGGGCAAAATTGATCTCGGCCTTGGGGCCTTGCAAAAACGCGATTTGAACCAGACGCCCGTCATTGGCCAGAGATTTGATGTTTTTATAGATATACGTGCCCCCGACCATATCGAGGATCACATTGGCCCCGCCCTCAGAGCGCATCACCTCAACGAAGTCTTCTTCGCGGTAATTGATGGCCCGTTCGGCGCCCAACTCCACACATGCCGCACATTTCCCGGACGACCCGGCCGTCGCAAAGACGCGCGCCCCAAACTCTCGGGCCAATTGGATCGCGGTCGTGCCAATCCCGGACGAGCCGCCATGCACCAAAAATCGCTCCCCTGCGGTTAGCCCCCCTCGCATAAAGACGTTGGACCACACGGTGAAATAGGTTTCGCACAACGCCGCTGCCTGATCCATCGGCATGCCGTCCGGCACTGGCAGGGCATGATCGGCGGCAGTCAGAACATATTCGGCATATCCGCCACCGGGCAGCAGGGCTGTTACCTTGTCACCTACGGCCCACCTGCTGACGCCTGCGCCAACGGCGGCGATGGTCCCGGCGGCTTCCAACCCCGGCAGGGGAGAGGCATCAGCGGGTGGATTATACATACCGGCACGTTGCAATGCGTCTGGTCGGTTCACCCCGGCATAATCAACTGCGATCAGGATTTGCCCCGCGCCGGGCACGGGTACTGGCACCGTCACCGGGCGCAACACCTCTGGCCCTCCGGCCTCTGCAATTTCAACAGCGCGCATTTCAGAGGGCAAACTCATATCTGGAAGTCCTTTAGATCAATTCCCGCGCGGGCCCTGACCCTGATGGCCGGGCATATCGCGCGGCGCAACCTTGGCAGGGGGTTTGATCTGGCTCAACAGCCAATTGGGCCCCGCCATAAGCGGAGAGAGGAGCTTATTGTCGCGCATCTGGGCTTTGAATTTCTCAAATCGCATGACGTCCTCGATCCGTCGATCAAGGAAGGCCCATGTGGCCTCATGTCCATCAGACTGGTCTCCAAGCCAATATAGCACAACCGAGCTGTAGACACCCGAAAGGGTCATGCGTTTGGTGTACCAGTTATAGTCTTCACTGCTGTCGCCAATTGCGGTCCAGATCTTATCTGCCGTCTCCCACAGCGCCTTGGCCCCGTCGCCTGCATGCAGCGGCAAGGAAAACAGTGTTGTCCCGCGCCGAACGGCTTCTTTCTGCCCGGCCATCAATTCCAACCGAATGCGAATGGCCTGAGTGATCTTTTCACGGATCTTCATGCCATCCAGCGCACCGCCCTCAATTTCGGCAACCATCGCGTCATCGCCGCGCCGGTGAAAGGCAAGCGCCAGATCGACAGCGCCCCTGGGGAACAGGCCCCGCGCAACCGCCGGATCGGCCCCAACATCCTCAATCGATGCTTTCAAAGTGGCCTCGGACCAGCCGTCAAAAACGACATGCAACAGGGCCGCATCAAGGATTTCATCTTTCAGATCGGGCATGGCAAAGCCTCCGGTTTTAGGGACAGGCGCGTACTAGACATATAGGGGACCCTTTGCTATACGGCCACCTCCTGCAAATTCTTGCAACTCAAACTTAGAAAGGTGGTGAAAACCACATGCAGGTTAGCGTTCGTGACAACAATGTCGATCAGGCACTCCGTGCTCTGAAGAAAAAGCTGCAGCGTGAAGGCGTTTTTCGCGAAATGAAGCTCAAGCAACATTTCGAAAAACCGTCCGAGAAAAAAGCGCGCGAGAAGGCCGAAGCAATTCGCCGTGCTCGTAAACTGGCTCGGAAAAAAGCGCAGCGCGAGGGGATGCTCTAAGCAACCCTCAAGCTTAGCGAACTTTGGCGGGCGACCGTCGAAAAAACGCCCCCGTGCCCCCGGCCCGGGGGTTTGTTTTTTTGGCAGGTCCGTTTGCGGTATCTTCGCCTTTTCCTGGCGAACCTTGTCAAAAATTGCCTTTGGGCGCACAATCGAGTTTGGGGATCCTACCGTATGATGCGGGCCAATTGGCCGCGATTGGAGGGAAAATGCACCGCATAATTCGGGTGATATTGCTTGTTTCCTTGGGAATGACGATGGGCGCTGTCGCCTTTGCGCAATCGACATCCCCGGCCTGTCGACCACAGGTTCTAGACCGCACAACCGTCCCATGGGAACCCGAGCCACCTACCCCGGGAACATCGCGTCGATTGACCCAATGTTGCGACACAGACGGCGGCGATCCGATAACCTCTGGAACTCTCTACCTTCAAATAGGTTTTGTCCCGGATAACTCAACCATATCATCTGTCGAGTGCCGTCGATTTTATCGCCAAACCATTATTGCGGAGGACCTTGGCGGACCGGTTGGCCCAACTGACGGCAATTGGCAATACTATATCAGCAATCTCATTTCCTGGTCCAATGCCAATCGCGCAGAAGGATGGGCCGTTTCTGTTCTAGGCCCCGAAAATGGAACCCTCAACAGTCGCCAGCTGATCGAATTCGCCTGCGGAAATGACGGGTCGGTGCAGGCAGCGTTGGTCGAATGCCCCTGTGGTGTCACGGGGAATGTCTGCAACTTGACCGGTCGCGAACTGAACGTGCCGGTGCCCACGACAGTTCCGATCCCGGGTGGTGTTCGTCACGTCCCACCGCCAGTCGCCATCAATCAGGGCGTGGGCGGGCTACCGCCACTACAGCAACGATAGCCATCTACTCCGACGAAGTCGGCGATATCGGCGATCTTTGCCTGAGAACCGTATCTCAGATATTCTCAGTCAATGGATAATGGTCTTTACGAATCCTTCAAAAGACTTGAGGCGCAGGGCCTGAAGAAACCCGCCACAGCAGCGCTGGCGGATTTCATCGCGTCTTTTCAGTCCAAGGCGGAAATACGCGAATGGGTTGCAGACCACCTGCCGGAACTTGCCCCGACTCGTCGCAGCCGGATACGCCACGAAATTTATACATATCTGGTGTTTCCAATTCTCTGGGATGGATTTTTGGCGAATGATCCCATGGCATTCTATTGGCTGGGAATGGCGGATCAAAACCTTTACGCCCTCTATGGGCGAGAACTGGATTGGGATGACAGGCTGGGACGGCGTGATGACAGGCAGTTCTTTGCAGATGCCCATAGCTTGGCACCGGATAATGCACAAATCTCGCAGGCCTATCTGGAAAGCCTGATCGACTGCTTTGGCTATCTTGATCACGAATGGCCGTCGGGCATTCTGTTCAGCGTGGCTGACAATGACCACCTTGTCGTTTTGGATCAAATTTCAACAGCGCGCCGTTTGGATCCCGCGGGCCGGTTTACAGTACGGCTCGACCAATTCGAGGCGCGTGTCCGAGCCTATGTCCGTCAAGTCCAAGAACCGTGAAAAAGAAAACGCCCTGCGATCAGGCAAGGCGTCCTTTGACATGGGTAAAGTATTTATTGTCCCAAAATCTCTGCTGCTGCCGCATTGTTTGCCGCTTCGCGAGCCTGGCGGGCCAAGATCTCTAAATTATTGTCTGAATCATCATCATAGACACGCGACGTCTGGACACCGGGGATCGATGCAAAAGACTCCATCGTGCGATTTGGGAAATAAGACGGTTGGATATGCTCCCAACCCTGTACTTGCCCCAGTATTCGGCTGATCGACAGGGAACATTGCGCTTTGGGAACTGCGCCATTGGTCAACACAGCCTGGCTTAACTGAGCGGCAACTGCGGGGCTAATTTCCAGTTCTTGCACGACGACATGGTACGTCTCGCGCGCGTGGTAATCCATGTAGAAGTCGAACAGCTGCGGCCCCATACCAAAGAACACATCGTTGCGTTCGGGCGCGTTGGGGTGGTGCCATGTACCTGCCGGATCAAAGAGCAAGCGCTGCTCGCCATCAATCATTAGGGCCGAATGCCCGCCTGAACCTGATCGGTTGTTGATCATCGTCAAAAGCGTCACGGTTGGCCCACCGGGCGCAACATATCTGGCACGCGCAACGGCCTCATCTGGTGCCCAAATTGGCTCCGCCCCGCAGGCGGCCAGTCCAAGAACCAGCCCAAGGGCCATTATCGCGCGCCGGAACATCACCGGAAGAACAACGCGAGAATAACAACCACCACAAGGCAGGCGATGATCGAGTTGGTCAGGAACTTGACGAAGCCGTCGAAAGTGTTCTGCTGGTCGGTGATTTCCATTTCACCATGTTTATGCGCGTTATCAGCCATTCTTATTGGTCCGTTCTGTCACGTTGCGTTGCCCTTGAAATATCCGATTCCAAGGGCAGTGTCACGGGTTGCAAAGCGCCGCAGGTCAGCCTGCGGCATCCTCGCCACCCAGATCCGCCGCCAAGCGGAACCCGATGCGGTTCGCGGGCTGGTCCGGCACCTGCTTTGGCAGGGCCCTAAGTGTCACTGTCAATTGGCTGACATGCTGGATCAGCTGGCTTTTTGTGCCGGACTGGTCAGCGCCGTAAAAGGTCAGAATATCTGGGGCAAAGAACCCCATCCCTTCGATCCGCATGACGCCGGCATCTGATCCGGTAAATCCCATCGCGATCTCATGTTCGGCGTCCAGGCTTTCCTCGAAATTCTTGATATAGAGAATAATCCGCTCATAAGCCCATTCGGCCGGGGACTTATCGGCAACGGGCTTTTTGGCGACGCTTTGCGGCAATGGCACCTGCTCTGGTGTTGGCGGTGTGCAGGGGTCGCAATGCACCGCATGGGCATCCGGCAGCGCCGCCGCCTCCATCGCTTCGGCTGAGGTTAGTATTTCGTCTGCCACGTTATCCTCCCGCTAGGCGCCACTCCCATGCGCCATCGGAACGTTTGTCGCGTGTCGCTTCTCCAAGGGCAAGCAAATGGTTCAGATGCGCCACAGATTCGACAAGGGCCAGCCCATAGGCACCCCCTTCGATCTGCCTTTTGAACAAGGGCAAAAAGCAATCAGAGGCAATTCGCGGCTCTTTCAAATGTTCACGCAGACGTGACAGCGCGCCATGGTGGTTGTCGATCAGCTGCACCATGCGATCCGGCAATCCGGTGAAGGGCAGCTTGTGCCCCGGCAACACCAATTGATCCGCCCGGGCGTAACGCGCCAGATGCCCACAGCTTTCGATCCAGTCGGTGACAGGATCTGCCATCGGCTCGGTCGCGTAGACCCCCAGATTGGGCGAGATCGAGGGCAGCAATTGATCACCGCCCAAAACGAGCGGCGCGTCCCGGCACCACAGCGTCGCGTGCTCCGGGGCATGGCCATGGCCAATGCGGACATCCCAATCGCGCCCGCCGATCGTCAGCACATCCCCCTCGCGCATTCGACTATAGCCAAGCGGCAAGGGGTGAACCACATCGGCAAAGTTAAAGGGCCGCTCGTTGCAGCGTTGCTCAAGAACCGCCGGGTCCATCCCGGCACCGCGCCAGAAATCGACCGTTTCCTTGGTCGGGCGGTCCTGCTCATCCAATGTCAGCATCCGTGCCATCAACCATGACGTGCGGGTCATGATCAGCTCAGCACCCATTTCCATGAACCAACCGGCCAAGCCAACGTGATCAGGGTGGTGATGTGTGACGATCAGTTTAGTGACAGGCAATCCGCCAAGCGGCCCATCCAACAGATCCTGCCAGATGGCGCGCCCTTTACGGCTGTCAAAACCGGTATCAACGATGCACCAGCCTTCACCATCCCTTAGGGCATAGATATTCACATGATCCAACGCCATTGGCAGCGGCAGGCGCATCCAAAGCACATCCTCGGCCACCTCGATGGCCTCACCACGTGCAGGCGGTGTTTCGAAAGGGTAGCGGATCACGCTGAAAGCTCTTCCGCGCTGAGAGCATAAAGGTCTTCCGCGCCCAGAACGGCAGCTAACAGATGCGCCTCTGCCTCAGGCAACAAACGCGCAAGAAAGAACCGGGCCAGTTTGGTGCGTGGGCCACTTCCGCCCTCTGCCAGGGCGGCCTTGAGGTGATAATGCCCTCCCAGAACCCGGGCCACGCCCACCAAGTACGGCATGGCACCTGCAAAGCGGTCGTTGAGACCCAATGCCACCAGTTTCTTGGTTGCAGTGCGAAGCTTGTTGGCCGCTTTGACAACAGGTTCGCCCAACGGCCCCGCATTGGCTGCGACCGCATCAATTTCATCCAACATTGCGAACATCGCGGCTCCACCGTCCATCATCTTGCGTGCCACAAGATCCATCGCCTGAATGCCATTGGTACCCTCGTAAATCGCCGTCACCCGCACATCGCGCAGATACTGCGCCGCACCGGTTTCCTCGATGAATCCCATACCGCCATGCACCTGAATACCCATCTGCGCGACGTTGATCCCGGTCTCGGTGCCGTAAGCTTTGGTGACAGGTGTCAGCAATGCAGCCCGCGCGGACCATTCAGCGTCACCTGTTGCGCGGGCCAAGTCGATTGATACAGCGTTGTCCAGCGCAATGGCGCGTGCGGCAAAGACCTCGGCCTTCATCTGCATCAGCATCCGGCGCACATCGGCATGATCTGCGATTGTGCCCGTGCCGCCCTCAACCGGGCTGTGCCCCTGTTTACGATCCAACGCATAGGCCAGTGCATGTTGATAGGCAGCCTCTGCCTGACAGAGACCCTGAACGCCAACGCCAAGCCGGGCGTTGTTCATCATCGTGAACATCGCGGCCATGCCGCCATTTGGCTTGCCGACCATCCAACCGGTGGCTCCGTTATATTCCATGACTGCCGTGGGTGAGCCATGCAGACCCATTTTATGTTCAAGGCTGACCACTTTCAGGCTGTTGCGCTTGCCTGGGTTTCCGTCCGCGTCAGGAATAAATTTCGGCACCAGGAAAAGGCTGATCCCCTTGGTCCCCGGAACGCCATCAGGAAGGCGCGCCAGGACCAGATGACAAACATTTCCGGTGAAGTCATTGTCACCCCAGCTGATAAAAATCTTCTGACCGGAAATGGCATAGCTGCCATCGCCATTATCCTCGGCCTTACTGCGCAAGGCTCCGACATCTGATCCTGCCTGAGGCTCGGTCAAATTCATTGTCCCGCACCATTCGCCTGAAATAAGCTTCGGCAGGTAAGTGGCCTTTAACTCATCGCTGGCGTGATGCTCCAAGGCCTCGATCTGACCCTGAGACATCAAGGGGTTCAGTTGCAGCGACAGGCAGGCCGAGCCAATCATTTCATTCACGGCCGTTGTCACGGTCATCGGCAGTCCCAGACCGCCATGTTCAGGATCGGCCGCCATGCCGATATATCCGCCCTCTGCAATCGCCCGATATCCATCGCCAAACCCGGGCGACGTGCGCACCACCCCGTTTTCCAAAACCGCACCTTCAAGGTCGCCGCCCCGGTTCAAAGGCGCCAGTACCGCTTCGCTCATCTTGCCCGCTTCGGTCAGAACCGCGCTCACCATATCGGGGCTGGCCTCCTCAAAGAGTGCGGTCTCAGCAACTCGGCCAAAACCGACAATATGATCCATCAGGAACGTGAATTCCGACACAGGCGCGGTATATGGCATAAGGTCTCCTCCTTGGCAGGGCCGCTTTTGCGCGGTAAGGCCCAGAACTAGATTAGCAGTTATTGGCCAGACCCGGCCCCGATCAACCCAAACGTAACGTCGCCCATGTCCGCCTTACAAACCGAAATGCTTGCCCCTGATGCCGCAGGGGTCGCCCGCGCCGCGCAAGTCTTGCTGGACGGTCAGTTGGTTGCGATGCCGACCGAGACGGTGTATGGTCTGGCAGGTGATGCGACCAATGACATGGCGTGCGCCCGGATATTCGAGGCTAAAGACCGGCCCCGGTTCAACCCGCTGATCGTGCATCTTCCTGATCTTGAGGCCGTAAGCCAAATCGCGATCTTATCGCCAGCCGCGGTGAAATTGGCCGATGCGTTTTGGCCCGGCCCCCTTACCCTCGTCCTTCCGCTTGCCAAGGATCACGGCCTGTCGCCGTTGGTTACCGCTGGCCTTTCGACAGTGGCGATCCGATTGCCTGCCCATCCAGTGGCCCGCGCGTTCCTGAACGCGGTGGGGCGTCCGGTTGCGGCTCCATCGGCCAACCCGTCAGGCCGTATCAGTCCGACCACACCAGCCCATGTCAGGGCCGGGTTGAATGGCCGGATCGCGGCCATCTTGGATGCCGGGGCATGTCAGGTGGGTCTTGAGTCCACGATCCTTGCACCGGGCGTGGATGGAACCAAACTGTTGCGCGAAGGTGGCATTGCGCGCGAAGCGTTGGAACCTATCACCGGCCCTCTTTCGATTGAAACCACACCGGGCAAGGTGCAAGCCCCCGGTCAGCTGTCCAGCCATTACGCTCCGCTTGCGGCAGTGATGTTGAACAGTGACTTGAGCGACCCAGAGGCCGTTCGCATCGGTTTTGGCCCCTCGACCGGGTGCGACCTGTCCTTGTCACCCTCTGGCAACCCGGTTGAGGCCGCGGCCCGACTCTTTGGTCTCCTTCATGAGGCCGACGCATTGGCTTCCCAACTCGGCAAGACTGTAATCCACATCGCACCGATCCCAGAGGTCGGTTTGGGCCGGGCCGTCAACGACAGGCTGCGCCGCGCCGCTGCGCCGCGTGAGTAACAAAACTGGGTTGATCCTTGTCCATGGAAATGCGTCCTGACGACGGGCCCCTTTCAAGGGGCCATGAGGAAGGACGCTCCCCCGGTCGGATGGCCGTCAGGCCGTCCGATACAAGGTCAAGCGCGTCCGGCCTCGGCCGATAGCATCAGCGGCGACACACCCAAAACGCCAAGGGCGGCTTCCCATTTACCATCCATGTTGTCGCCAAAGACAATCTCAGGATCGGCTTTGCAATTCAGCCAGCCATTGGCGGCGATCTCTGCCTCCAACTGTCCCGGTCCCCAACCCGCATACCCCAACGCCATCATGGCCCGTTCCGGCCCGCCGCCATGCGCAATATCTTCCAGCACGTCCAACGTGGCCGTCATACCGTAGCCGCCTACGATCTTCAGAGTTCCGGTTTCGCCGCCATAATCATCGCTGTGCAGAACAAAGCCCCGCGCGGTTTCCACAGGACCGCCAAACAGTATCGGCAGGGCGGGCGGGGCAATCGCTTCAATTCCCAATTGCGCAATCAACTCTGCAAAGCTGGGCTCCGGAATCGGCTTGTTGATGATCAGCCCCATCGCCCCGTCATTGGAATGCTCACATAAAAACACCACCGCGCCGGAAAATCGGGGGTCGCCCATGCCCGGCATCGCAATCAAAAACTGGCCCGTAAGGTCGGTCGTCATCAAAAAACCCTTTCATTCAAAGCATGTACTCAAATCCGGCAAGGCGCAAGCCGCCAACCCCATGACCAATGGTCGCCAAAACGTGACTTCCCTTTGATGGGCGCAGCCAATAACTCAAAAAGCATGATGACCCGGTTCTTTTCCGCACTCGCAGCCCTTTTGGCGCTGACCTTCACACCAATGGCCGCACAGGCGCAGTATAACGGCCAAAGCCTTGATGAGATCGTGACTGTTACCCTGATCGAAGGGTGGCGGCGCGATGATGGTACCCATGTCGCCGGGCTGCAGATCTGGCTTGCACCGGGGTGGAAAACCTATTGGCGTGCGCCCGGCGAAGGCGGCATTCCCCCGCGTCTGACACTGCGCAACCGCGCAGGGTTGGGCCCGGTCCAGATCCACTGGCCAACGCCCGAAGTCTTTCACAGCAATGGCATGCGGTCGATTGGATATTCCCAAGGCGTGGTCTTTCCATTGACAGTTCAAGTGGCCGACGGACCGCTGCGCTTGCGCGGCAATTTGGAAATCGGCATCTGCCTGGATGTCTGCATGCCCGTTTCGCTGGATTTGCGGGGCACGCTCCCTGATGGCGGCCGCCCCAATCCGGTTATTGCCGCCGCTCTTGCCGACCGTCCGCTTTCTGCCGCTGAGGCCGGGGCGGGCCGGGTCACTTGCCGCCTTTCGCCCATTTCTGATGGGCTGAGGGTCGAGGCGCGCATTCCACTGCCCCGACAGGGTGCTGGCGAAGCCGTGGTTATCGAGTTGCCTGATCCCGGCATTTGGGTGTCCGAACCGAGCGTAGATCGACAAGGGGGTATTCTGACTGCCGTGGCTGATATCGTGCCGCCGGATGCCGGGCCTTTCGCACTGAACCGATCCGATCTGCGTTTCACAATCCTGGCGGCTGGGCGCGCGGTCGAGTTAACGGGCTGTAGCGGCTAGGCCCGGATGGCCGCCCTGGTCACCCCGATCAGAAGGCCTACGATCCAAAAGACCAGGCAAATCGCAGCGGCCCCAGCCAGGAAGATCATCGCCGGAGACGCCGCCACAGCGACCGGCACTGTCACGAACATTTCACCGCGCACAAGATCGGCGCCAAGGGTCAACGCGAACCATCCGGCAACCGCAAGGCAGGCTGCTGCCATGCTTGCCGCCAGACCAGGGGCCCGCCCCGCGACGCGCAAACTGCGTTTCAGCGCAGCGATCTGTCGGCCAATATCCATCTGCATGGCCAAAAGGGCTGGCACGACCAGCAGGACGATGACCATTCCGAACCCAAGCCCGTAGACCAAAGTGATGACTGTGGGTTTCAAAAATTGCGCCTGCACCGATCCTTCGAACAAAAGCGGCGCCAACCCCAACACTGTCGTTAATGTGGTCAGCAATACAGGGCGCAGCCTGTCGCACACGGCGTCAACAATGGCGGGCACCAGCCCACGGTCCTGCGCATAATCATCCACCGTCGTCACCAAAACAATCGAGTCATTGATGATGATCCCGGTCATGCCAATCAACCCGACGACGGTAAACATCGACAAGGGAACATCCCAGCTGTGATGCCCGTAGATCGTACCGATCAGACCAAAGGGGATGATCGCCATCACCACCATGGGCCGGGTCCAGCTGGCAAAAATCCACGCCAGGACAAGATAAATTCCGGCAAGGCACAGTCCAAATCCAAGCATCGCGTCGTTGAGAAATTCATCCTCTTGCTCAGCCAAGCCTGCCAAACGGTAGGCTACGCCGAAATCAGCTTCGATTTGCGGCAGGATCACCTCGGACAGCTCGGTCATGATCACTTGCGCACGTGCCGGGTCATCTTCGGACATATCGCCCGTGACCGAGACCAGCCGAAGCCCGTTTTCGCGTTCAATGGTTGAAAACCCGGACCTAGTGGTGACAGAAACAAGATCGGCCAATGGCACATACTCGCCCGACGCTGCGCGCAGCAGAGTCCGGTCAAGGAAATCAGCGGTCAGTTCGCCCTCAGGCAGTTCCACCCGGATCGTGCCGGTGCGTACACCAACCGGGAAGGTCGCTGCCTCTATTCCGTTCAGCCGGTCACGCAATGTGCGGCTGAGTGAACCGATGTCGAACCCCAAAGCCTGCCCCTGCGGGGTCAGCTCAAGGATCAACTCGTCGCGGTCATAGGCTAACGTATCTTCCAATGCGGACACTTCAGGGAAGGCCGCCAAGGCTGTCTGGATGGCAAGCGAGGCCTGTTTCAACACCTCGGCATCCGCCCCGAAAAGCTGGACATCCAAAGCGTCGCCGCCCGGTCCACCGCGCCACCCCCGGAAACTGACCGCCTCCATCAAGGGATGGTCGCGCACCTCATCCTGCAAATCTGCCACGAATTGGAACGAGGAATAAGGGCGCAAATCCGCGTCGATCAACTCAATCGCGATGGACCCCAGCAGATCGCCATCTTTGTTATCCGCAATTGCAAGGCCGAACCCGGTATTTCCGCCCACCTCGGACAAGACGAACATCAGGGGGTTCTGACCGTATTCTTCCTCATATCGCGCGCCGACGGCCTCTGCCGCGCGCTGCATTTCCAACATCATTTCGAAGCTGTCTTCGCGGCTTGCGCCTTCCAGCATCGCGAAATTGCCTGAGATGGAGCTTTGCTCGGGCGCATTGAAGAACCGCCAGGTCACATCGCCCCGGATGAACACCGCCACCTGGCTGGCCAGAACGGCAATGACGGCCGCCATCACCGGGTAGCGCGCCCAGATAACCAGCTTCATCAAAGGCCGGAAAAGACGTTCCCTTACCCAATCGAACCCAACATTCACAACACGGCTTGGCCAATCGTACCAATGGTCCTTCCCGGTGTGGCTTAACGCATGGGCCATGTGGTTGGGCAGGATCAGAAAGCATTCAACCAACGAGGCGATAAGAACCATGATCACGGTAAACGGAATATCCGCGATCAACTCGCCAAATCGCCCCCCGACCGCGACCAGCCCGGCAAAAGCCAGAACTGTTGTGATCGTGGCTGAAAAGACCGGGGGCGCCATGCGGCGGGCGGCATTTTCTGCCGCAACAACCGGCGCCTCGCCCAACTGACGGGCGCGAAAATCGGCGTGTTCGCCCACAACGATTGCGTCATCTACGACGATGCCAAGCGTGATGATCAGCGCAAAAAGCGAGATCATATTCAACGTCAGGCCAGACACATACATCAGCGCAAGCGCCGCAAGCATGGCGGTGGGAATCCCCGCCGCCACCCAGAACGCCGTGCGCCCATTGAGGAAAAGGAACAGCAAGAGCACCACTAGCCCGAGGCCCATCAACCCGTTTTCCAACAGCATCGCCAGACGCCCGGAAATGGCCTCGGCCCGCGTGCGGATCAGGTCAATCTCGACGCCGCCCGGCAGGGTCAGCTGCATCTCCTCCGCGACATTTGCCACGGTTTGTTGAATGGCAATGGCGTCGCCACGGTCGGATCGGTCGACGCGGATCGAAATGGCCGGGTCATCGCCCACGAAATAGGCGCGATCGCGGTCAATCCCTTCCTGCAGAACATTGGCAACATCGCCAATCGACAGTGTCGTTCCGTCGGCTTCCTGCCGCAAGATTATGCCTGCAACATCATCCGCAGACCGCCGTGCAACACCGGTTCGGACCCGTGCATTTGCTCCGGTCACATCGCCAGCGGGTGAGCTTTCGGCCCCGGCCGTAATCGCTGAAGCAATCTCAGCCATCGAGATATCATAGCGGATCAAGGCCGCCATCGGCACCTCGACAATCACCTCGGGTGCCGCGACGCCGCGAATCGTCGTGCGGGTCACGCCCTGATCAAACAGGCGGATCGCAAACTCATCGGCAAAACGCCCCAATTGTTCGACACCAACGGGCCCGGTGATCACAACGTCGGTTACCCGGTCGCGCCAGACACCGCGCCGTACCACAGGATCATCGGCATCTTCTGGCAGGGTTGTGACCGAATCCACGGCCACCTGCACGTCATCCGCGGCGCGGCCCATATCCCAGCCCGGTTCAAACTCCAGACGTAGATTGGCGCGTCCTTCGCGCGATGTGGCCGAACTTTCCGTGACACCTTCCACGGCCAGCAGGACCGGCTCCAATACGCCCACGATGGCCAGATCAACATCCTCGGCCCCCGCGCCTGCCCATGCCACGTCGACCGAAACATTATCGACGACAACATCGGGAAAAAACTGAGCCCGCATCCGGGGAAAGGTGACCAGGCCGATCACGACCAAAAGAACCAGCAAGAGGTTCGCTGCGGTTTCATGGCGCGTGAAATAGGACAGGACGCCTTGGGCTTTTCCCGGTAGCGCCCTCATCCGCCCATCCGGCTTTCTATCCGGGTGACCATGCGCAGGGGCACTTCATCGGCCTCCAACTGGCGCAGCATCCGGTTTTTTACATCTTCCGGAATGAAATTGTTGCTTTCGACAAAAGCGATCAGACGCGCCCGGCGATCAGGGTCAAGCGCGATGGTTTCCGGGGCCTCGGGTACAGCGATTTCCGCGTCTCTGCGCAGGGGGTTGATGCGTATTCCCGCGCCCAAAACGGGCGAGCGCGCGCTGACAATTTCGCGCCCCAAAAGATCCGGCGGCGCCCGGATAATCACGTTGTCACCCTGACGCCGCAGCAAAGTGACCTGCGCTTCTTCAAGGCGATCTTCTTCACCCAGAACAAGCACGCGACCGTCCGAGTCCAAGGCGGTCGCTGGCAGGATCGCAACATTTCTCAGCTCTGGTTCATCCAAGCGCACGGTCACAAAATCGCCAACCCGAAAGCCGCGCGTTTCCTGCAACTCTGCGAATAGTAACCTGCCGGATTGCCCGTCTGCCACCGCCCCGCTTTCGCGGACCAGACGTGCGGGCGCGGTGATGTCAGCGCCCAGAACGTCCAGAACCACCGTAACCGGCAATTGCGGTAATTGCCCATCAGCATCCAACAGCCGCGCGTATTGTACCGTTGAAACCCGGAACGCCACTTCCAGCGCATTTGGGTCAATCAGTTCCGCGACCTGTTCGTTGCGGTTAACCAATCGGCCTTCGACAACCGTGACATTGGCCAACAGGCCAGAGAACCCTGCACGCAATTCGGTCTCGGCCAGCAGACGCTCTGCCTCAGCCACAGCGATTTGGCGCCTTTCCAGCGCTGTGCCCGCCTGCGCCAATTGCGCCTCGGCCGCGGCAAGTGCCTGACGGCGTGACAGTACCGCTTGCTCGGCGCTTGCTGCAGCCAGTTCAGCGGTTTCAACGGCAGCGGCAGACCCCACGCCGCGCGACAACAGGTCTTGCTGGCGCTCTAAAGCGCGCACCCGCAAATCTGCCTGTGTTTGGGCACCGCGCACATCCTCAGCGGCCAGTGTCAGCGCGGCTTCTGCCTCGGCCAAATTGTTCTCTGCCTCATGCAAATCCGCCATCGCCAGATCAAGCGATGACTGCATTTCCGCAGGATCAATGCGCAAGAGCAGCGTGCCGACAAAAACTGATCCGCCCTCCTGAAAAGCGTCGGATAACTCGATCACGGTTCCAGCGGCGGGGGCACGCAACTCCAAGGTGCGCCGACTGCGCAATTCGCCAAACCCAGTCAGAACTGGCACAGCGTCTTGTTGCGTCAACATCACCACTTCGGCTGTAAACACGCGCTCACGCGCGACGCCGGGTCGCCCCTCTTCGGCCCATCGTGATTGCAATGCCGAATAGACGTTGTTCCCGGCCAAAGCCAGCAGCGCCAAGGTAAGCGACATCAGGAACAGCCCGGCCAGCGAGCGGCGAAAAAAACGCATGGGGCAAAGCCCTTTGATAAACCGTTGCCCTACTAGATAGGGCGCGGGCGGAATTGTGCCAATTCACATCTTACACGTGCGGCCTGGTCACTTCCGTCGTTTATGTTCGTCCAAACGAGGAAAAATCTCGACGAAGTTACAGGGCCGGTGTCTGTAGTCTAGCTGCCAGCGCAAAATCTCATCCCACGCATCCTTGCACGCGCCAGAACTGCCGGGCAGAGCAAACAGGTAGGTGCCGTTGGCCACGCCACCGGTCGCACGGGATTGCACTGCGCTTGTGCCGATCTTTTGAAACGAGACCATGGTGAAAACCGTGCCAAAGGCCTCGATCTCTTTTTCATAGACATCGCGATGCGCCTCGATCGTGACATCGCGCCCGGTTAGGCCGGTGCCCCCGGTTGAGATGATCACATCAATTTCAGGGTTCAGGCTCCAAGCGCGCAGTTGCTCTGCAATCTCTCCGCGCTCGTCACGCAGGATTTTGCGGTCGGCCAGGATATGGCCCGCGCCCTCGATCCGGGCTTGCAACACATCTCCGGATTTATCCTGATCAAACCCGCGCGTGTCTGACACCGTCAGAACGGCAATCCGATTTGGAATAAACTCTTTGCTTTCGTCAATCCGGTTCATCCGCGCGCGGCCTCCCACCCAATCCGGGCGGCCAGCCCGGCAAACAGACCCGCCGTCACGCGCCGTAAGAAAACTTCAAGCCGGGCGTTTTCCGTCAAGGCACGCCCAAGACGGCCGGCAAAGGCACCCACCATCCCGTTGATCACCACAGCCCCGGCACACAGGACGCCACCAAGGATCAGAAACTGCGCCAGCACAGATTTGGTCGGGTCAACAAATTGCGGGATGAAGGCAAGGAAGAACAAGATCACTTTCGGGTTGGATAGATTGACCAGCATACCGTCGCGAAAGGCCCGCCCGGCCCGGGTTTTTGGTGCGTCGCCGGCGGTCAGCGGGCTATTTAGCGTTTTCCACGCCAGATAGAGCAGATAGGCAACGCCGCCCCAGCGGATTGCCCCGAATACCCAAGGAAAGCTTTGGATCAAAACGCCAAGGCCAAGCCCCGCCAATGTCGCATGGATCATGCCACCGGTAGAAACGCCCACAGACGCAGCAATGCCCGCGCGCGGCCCGCTGCGCATCCCTTGCGCCATGCAAAACAACATGTCGTTGCCTGGCGTCAGGATCAGGGCCAGGGCGGCGGGCACAAATGCAAGCAGCGTAATCAGATCGACCGTCATCAGGATACCTCGAACCAGTTTGCACGGGGACCGAGGTTAACGACACGCGTTTCGCCGATCATCCCCTCGCGCCCCCAACTATCGTGAATATGTCCGCAAAAGGCCAATTTCGGCTGAATGCGCTCAATGGCCGCCCGGATCGCGGTCGAGCCAACGCTTTGCCCCTGAGAGGTGACATCGCACACGCCCTTGGGCGGTGAATGTAGGATCAGGATATCGCAGCTATCGCAGAGGTCCAGCATCTCTTCGGCGCGCGCTTCGCTCAGGTCACAAGACCAGGATCCAAAAGGCGTGGTTGGCACGCCGTATCCCAACCCGAATACCGTGATGCCATCGGCCTGATGCGCTTCACCATGCAAGACCGTGGTCCCGACATGAGCCGCCTCGCGCAGCTCATCCGCGCTCTCGGCATTGCCCGGCACCACCACAAGAGGGGCAGCCAGCTCCACCAGCAGGTTCATCGCCTCGGGCAAGCCCTGCCGCATGTTGCAAAAATCCCCGGCTCCGATCACCAGATCGGCCTCGGCGCTGGCCGCAACGATATCGGCCGCGCGAGCGCGCGAGTGGTGCAAGTCAGAAAAGGCCAGAACGCGCATCTACCCCTCCAGCCTGGCTTGGATATCAAGAAGGTCCGCCCAGGCTTCTCGCTTGGCGGCGGGGTTCCTCAGCAAAAAAGCTGGATGGAACATCGGCATGGCCGGACGGCCCATCACCTCCTGCCAATTGCCTCTAAGTCGCGTGATGCCGCGACGGCCCAGCAGGCCCTGACAGGCGATATTACCCATCAAAACAACCAGTTCCGGCGCGGCCAGTTCAATATGGCGTTTCACGAAAGGCAACATCATCGCCATCTCTTCGGGACGCGGGTCGCGGTTCTGTGGCGGGCGCCATGGCAGGATATTGGTGATATAGAGCGCATTTTCCGTGTCGGGATGCGCGCGCCCCAACCCAATCGCGTCAAACATCCGGTCCAAAAGCTGGCCAGCACGACCGACAAAGGGTTTGCCTTCGCGATCCTCGTCCCGACCCGGCGCTTCGCCAACGATCATCACCCGCGCTTCGGGGTTGCCATCGGCAAAGACAAAATTGCGCGCGCCCATGCGCAAATCGCAATGCTCAAACGCTTGCATAGCAACGGCCAACGCAGCAAGGCTATCGGCTTCACCTGCCGCCAATCGCGCCTCGACAACCGGATCAATTTCGCTGGCGACGGCCACAGGTGCGACAGGAGTGTCTGCTTTACCAGGTTGGGCCGCCGGGGCCGCGGCTGCGACCTTTTCCTCAGCCTCATAGCGATTGACCGGTGCATCCAGAATAGCCTCATCCGCGCCCAGCTCTATTTGCCACGCAAGCGAATCCAGCATCTGATATGGGTCGAGTGTCTGCTCCATATCAAACAGGCTAGGCCTGCGGGCATGCAAGGTAAATGGCCCATCGTCTGCATTGCGAGATTTGGTCGCGATCTAAGCGCGAGCCTGCTAATATCCTGTGACCATGAGCACCCCAGATCAAAAAATCACCCTACGCCGCGCCACTGACATGGACGCCGCCGCGCTGAAGGCGGTGATCAAGGCCGCCTATGCGCGCTATGACGACCGTGACCTTTCGCTGCCAGCAGTCGAGGACGGCCTGCGAGACATAATTGCGGAAACACCGGTTTTCGTCGCCGAAGACAGCGGCGGCATTCTTGGCGGGCTGGTTTTGCGCTTTAACCCGGACAATGCACAGATCGAGAACGTGGCCGTGTCCCCACTGGCGGGTGGACGTGGGATCGGCAAGGCGTTGTTGGCCCATGCGGAAGGCGAAGCCAAATCCGCCGGGTTTTCCGAATTGGTGCTGGCCACCCATTTCGCTTTGCCTGAAAATATCGCGCTCTATGCCCATCTTGGATGGCAGGAAACCGGGCGCGAAGGCGTGAAAGTTTATATGAGCAAACCGCTTTAAGCCGCACCACACCACCTTGCTCGACCGCGCGCGCCCTCCTATAAGCCGGAAAACCAGATCAGGAGCGGACATGGCTTTTTCTCAGCGTCACCTTCTGGGGATCGAACCCCTCAGCCAATCCGACATTACTGCTATTCTGGATCTGGCCGATCAATATGCTGAAAAAGGGCGCGGCACCGTCAAACATGGCGACGCGTTGGCGGGCCTGACCCAGATCAACATGTTCTTTGAGAACTCAACCCGCACGCAGGCGAGTTTTGAGCTGGCAGGCAAGCGGCTTGGGGCCGATGTGATGAACATGGCCATGCAGACCAGTTCGGTCAAAAAGGGTGAGACGTTGATCGACACGGCCCTGACGCTGAACGCCATGCACCCTGACCTCTTGGTCGTGCGTCACCCGCATTCTGGCGCGGTGAACCTCTTGGCCGAAAAGGTCAATTGTGCGGTCCTAAATGCCGGTGACGGCAAGCACGAACATCCCACGCAGGCGCTGCTCGACGCGCTGACGATCCGGCGTGCCAAAGGCCGGCTGCACCGTCTGAATATCGCGATATGTGGCGATATCAGCCACAGCCGTGTGGCCCGGTCAAACCTGATCTTGTTGGGCAAGATGGAGAACCGGGTGAAACTGGTGGGCCCATCCACGCTGATGCCCTCTGGCGCCGCTGAATGGGGGGTCGAGGTCTATGACGACATGGTCGAAGGGCTGAAGGATGCCGACGTTGTGATGATGCTGCGCCTTCAACGCGAACGCATGGATGGCGGGTTCATACCGTCGGAACGCGAATACTACCATCGCTACGGGCTGGACGCCGAAAAGTTGAGCCACGCAAAGGATGACGCGATTGTCATGCATCCCGGCCCGATGAACCGTGGTGTCGAGATCGACGGCACCATCGCCGATGACATCAATCGCTCGGTCATTCAGGAGCAGGTGGAAATGGGTGTCGCCGTGCGCATGGCCGCGATGGACCTTTTGGCGCGCAACCTGATGGTCCGGCGGGCAGACAAAGGTGAGGTCTATGTCTGACGCGCCGATCACCTTTCGCGCCGATAAGGCAACCTACTGGCGCGAACACGCGTGGATCGCGGCGGCTGCAATGGCCATTGGCATGGCCGTGCTGTGGTTCATGGGCAACCCGCATATCTGGACCGGCGCGGTTGGCGGTCTTTTCGCGATTGGCGTGCGCGCCTTCTACTTAGCCTCGGATGAAGCAACCGCAGAATGGGTCTTGGGGGAAGAGACGATTTCCGGCCCTCAGGGCCGCAGCATCCCGCTGGATCAGATTGATCAACTGAAATCCTTGGGCAGCGCCGTTCAGATCATCACCAAATCCGGTGACAAGCACCTGATGAAATATATGGCCAACCGACCAGATGTCGTGGCCCGGATCGAGGCCGCAATGGCACGGGGTCGGGCATGACGGATCGAACGGGATGGCAGGGACTAATTGACTCTGATGAGGAAATCCTGTGGCAAGGACAGCCGCATAGCACCATCGCATGGGCGAAGTTTTTTTCTCCACTTACGCTGATGGGTGCATTCTTCACCGGGTTCTCGCTCTTCTGGATGTCTGCGGCTGCCTCGATGACCGGTGGTGGACGCGCCCCGGCGGCTTTCCAGTTTTTTCCGCTTTTTGGCCTACCCTTCTTTCTGGTTGGTCTCTGGATGCTGGGTGGGCGTGTGATCTGGGATGCTTTCCTGCGCAGTCGCACGTATTACACCGTTACAAGCCGGCAAGTTTTCATCGCCCGCAATTCGTTGGGCAAGCGCACATTGGAGAGCCACAACATCCGCGATATCCATCGGATCGTTTTACAGGATGGCCAACCGGGTTCTGTCCTTTTTAATGGCGTGGCTTCTGGACGTGGTCGAAATACGGGTGACAGACCCGGTCTCTGGCAAATTGATGATGCGCGGCACGTTTACGGCATATTGCGTCAGGCGCAGCGCACTCTTCGGGATCAAACCAAATGAAAATGCTTCTTGAAAACGCAATGCTGATTGACCCGGAGAACTCGGAGGTCCAGCCCGGCGCGGTTTTGGTAGAAAACGGTCGCATCAGAGAGGTCTGGCAGGGCGCTGCGCCGAATGGCACTGACGCCCCCCGAATTGATTGTCGTGGCAAATACCTTGCGCCGGGTATCGTCGATATCGGTGTGAAAACCGGCGAACCGGGAGAGCGCCACAAGGAAAGCATTCGCACGGCGGGTGCAGCGGCAGCGGCGGGTGGTGTAACCACGATGATCACCCGACCCGACACTTTGCCCGCGCTGGACACGCCGGAAACGCTCGCCTTCGTCAAACGTCGTGGCGCAGAAGTCAGCCCGGTGCGCATGTTGCCAATGGCCGCGCTGACCAAGGGCCGCGAAGGCCGGGAAATGACCGAGATCGGGTTCCTGATGGATGCCGGCGCAGTGGCCTTTACCGATTGCGACGCCGTCGTAACAGATACCAAGGTTCTGGGCCGGGCAATGACCTATGCGCGCTCGCTTGGTGCGCTCATTATCGCGCACCCGCAGGAACCGGGCCTGTCAAACGGGGCCGCCGTTACCTCTGGCAAATTTGCCTCGCTTCGAGGTTTGCCTGCCGTGTCGCCAATGGCCGAACGCATCGGCCTTGATCGCGACCTTGCCCTGGTTGAGATGACCGGGGCCAGCTATCACGCCGATTGTCTTTCAACTGCAGGTGCCCTCCCCGCCCTGATCCGCGCAAAAGCGGCCGGGCTGGATGTGACCGCTGGCGTTTCGATCCACCATTTAACGCTCAATGAATTTGACGTAGGCGACTACCGCACCTTCTTTAAGGTCAAACCGCCGCTCAGGGCTGAGACCGACCGCATGGCGATTGTCGCCGCGGTGGCTGATGGCACCATTGACGTCATCAGCAGCTTCCACACCCCGCAAGACGAAGAATCCAAACGCCTGCCCTATGAGGCCGCGGCCTCAGGCGCGGTGGCGCTGGAAACCCTCCTGCCTGCTGCCATGCGGCTCTATCATTCCGGTGATCTGACCTTGCCTCAACTGTTCCGCGCCATGGCGCTGAACCCGGCAAAACGCCTTGGGCTGGATAGCGGACGACTGACCGCCGGTGCGCCTGCTGACCTCATTCTCTTTGATCCGGATGCGCCTTTTGTACTGGATCGCTTCACTCTGCGCTCAAAATCCAAAAATACCCCCTTTGACGGGATGCG
This sequence comes from uncultured Nioella sp., assembly GCA_947495575.1. Classification (GTDB taxonomy): domain Bacteria; phylum Pseudomonadota; class Alphaproteobacteria; order Rhodobacterales; family Rhodobacteraceae; genus CANLZL01. The sequence continues at coordinate 206,045 of CANLZL010000005.1, forward strand.
GATGGAGGGCAAGGTGCTGAAAACCATTGTGGGCGGAGAGATCGTTTATGACAGGGATACCGCATGACCCCGGTTTTTGAGACCTCCGCCGGCCTATTGGCGCTGACGGCGCTGGCGGCGTACCTGCTTGGCTCGGTTCCCTTTGGGATCGTCATGGCGCGGGTCTTCGGTCTGGGCGATTTGCGCCAGATCGGGTCGGGCAATATCGGAGCCACCAATGTCTTGCGAACAGGCAACAAACCTGCCGCATTCCTGACGTTGATCGGGGATGCAGGCAAAGGCGGCGCGGCGGTTCTGATCGCCCGTGCCCTTTTTGCCGAGGATGCCGCCCAGGTGGCAGGTTTCATGGCCTTCCTTGGCCACTGTTTTCCGATTTTTCTGGGATTTAAAGGCGGCAAAGGCGTTGCGACTTTCTTGGGCACCCTTCTGGCCCTTTTCTGGCCTGCCGGGATTGCCGCCTGCCTGACATGGCTGGTCACCGCCCTGATCAGTCGCATTTCGTCTCTGTCCGCTCTTGTCGCCGCTTTTCTCGCACCAATCTGGATCGCCGTTTTGGGCATGCCGCAGGCGGGCCTCATGGTTTCCCTTCTGTCCATACTGGTTCTGCTGAGACATGAGGCCAATATCAAACGGATCCTAAAGGGTGAGGAGCCGCGGATTGGCAGCAAAAGCTGATCCTCCACAGGCCTTTCTTGCGGCCTTTGACGTTTTGCCCTTCGGTCAAACTTACGGCACCGCCGATGGCAAACGTTATGTTTTGGTCAAATCGAGCTTTGCAGCTGGTGCCAGCCAGAAACTGGTCGCAGAGGAACTTGGCGGGTCCGACTATGTCAGCCTCAACCTTTACCGAACCTCTTCCAACGCGCGCCTCTTTCCCTGCGAGATGCCCGCAGAGAAAGTGATCGCTTTTGTTTTGGCCTTTCGACCCGACGCTTAGTTGGATTGCGCCTCTAGGATCTCAGCCGTGCGTTTGGTGTTGTGATAAATACCAAGGAACAAATACATCATCCCGCCCATCAGGATCACGTAAAGCCCACCAAAAATCAGCATTCCGATCCCGGCGAGGAACCCGCCTTGCGCACTGAACATGACCACAATGGCGCCGATCAGGACGCCAACGATCATCAGCACCACAATTACCGTGATCAGCTTCTCCAATGAATTGATAAAGAAATCGCGCATAGTCTACCTCATTCTCAAGATTGCCAAAAATCGACTCGGCCATAGTGCCGCAAGTTGCGAAAATCTCAAAATCGGGGCCATTCTCGACTGTGCTATACTTTGCACAAGGCCCGTGGCTGGCCGTCCATGACCGTGTTGCGAGGCCTTTTGAGATATCGGAGGTAGCCCATGATCATGCGCATTTTTCAAGTGACGATCCATCCCGGCAAAGAAGAGGAGTTTGCCGATTTCTTTCACAACACGGCCATTCCGTTGATGAAGTCAACCGATGGCTGCGAGCAGGTGTTGCCCGGCGCCGCACGGGCCGAAACACCGAACGAGTTTTCCTTCGTCATGGTCTGGCGCGATTTACAGGCACTCAAAGCCTTTGTAGGTGAGGACTACGACAGCCCGCATATCGACCCGGCCGAGGCCGAACTGGTCGCCGCGCGCACGATCAAACATTACGATTTGGTCGAAACCTGAGGTTCACAGCAACGAACCGCCCTCTTCCAGCCAGCGCTTGCACTCCGGGTCAACGGCCCGCTTGGCGACCTCTTGGTATTTCGCCAGACGGGCCTCATTCAGCAAGCCGCGCCAGCGCCCGCCACCGCCTTTATGGAAAAAGGATTTGGATCCGCCTTTGAGGTTCGTTTCCGAGTTTTCGTCGATTTTAGCAGAGTTTTTTTGCATCGAAGAAAACGTGCAAAGCTCGGTTATCTGATCCAGCATTTCCTCATCAACATCTACTTCGATGAAATCTGCCACCCGCTGGACCTGCGACTTCAGATCGGTCCACATATCGGCGTAATGCAGGAACAGGATATTTGGCCGGTGGCGCTGATCCCACCATGTCTTGGTCTGTGCAAAGATGGACCAAAACGGGTAGCCATCGGTCTCACCTGGAGCTGCGCCCTGACCGATCCAATTGTCCCACCCCTCCAGAATATCATCAACCGGGCGTGGCAAAGCCGGAATCGCAGGATCATTCGGGGTCTCAAAAAACATGTCGCCAAAACTGTTGTAGAAGTTCCACATCGACATAAAGACATCGCGCGGATCGCGACCGACAAAGATGTATTTCAACTTGGAATCAAAGGGCAGACCATCGAAATAGAGATGTGTTTTGATCACGCGACGGTGAGCCTGTGCGCAAAGCATGGCGTTGATCCCATCGTCACCATCAAAGGCGCGAAACCGGATGTCCAGCCAGGGGGAAATCCCGCCGATATTCCGGTTCTGCAAATCCTGATGGATCAGATGCAAAACGATGTTCTGCGTCCATGTCGTGCCTGCCTTGTAGGGCGTTGCCACGATGACATCGTCAGGCCGTGACTGAAACCGCAGCCAGCGGTCACTGTCGAAAAACGTGGTGTAGTAGCGTTTGCTAGGCGGCTGGATCATCCGGGCAGGCTAGGGCAGAAAACCCCGGCCCGCCAAGTTTTTTCAATAGCTGAAGTCGCTGTAGATCTTGGTCAGATCGCCGTCCCAGCTTCCGTGATAAGCCTCAAGCAGCTCGTCCGCCGGCACCTGTCCGCTGTCCAGCGACTCTTTCAGAGCGTTCAAGAAATGAGTCTCATCCGGCACCAATCCGCCCGCTCCCGGCATGGCACGGGCCTTCAGGCCGGCCTCGGCAATGTTGACCACTTCTCGGGCAAGCTCATGCATCTTTACGCCGCCAGCTTCTGCCTGCAATCCGGCCTCAGAGGCCGCAACGCGCAGACCTTGCCGCGTTTCATGATTCCAATCTTTTACAAGATCCCAGGCCGCATCCAGCGCGCCCTGATCATACATCAGGCCAACCCAGAAGGCGGGCAACGCGCACAACCTGCGCCATGGACCACCATCGGCACCGCGCATCTCAATGAACTTTTTGATCCGCGCCTCGGGGAAGACCGTGGTCAGGTGATCCGCCCAATCGCTCAATGTCGGGGTTTCGCCGGGCAGCGCGGGCAGTTCCCCCTTCAGGAAATCACGAAAGGATTGCCCAAGCGCATTGATGTATTTGCCATCACGATAGACAAAATACATCGGCACATCGAGGGCATAGTCGACCCAGGCCTCGAACCCGAACCCGTCCTCGAACACAAAAGGCAACATTCCGGTTCGATCTGCATCCAGATCGCGCCAAACCCGGCTGCGCCAGCTTTTGTGACCATTGGGTTTGCCATCAAGGAATGGCGAATTGGCAAACATCGCCGTGGCAACGGGTTGCAGCGCCAGCGCAACACGCAGCTTTTGCACCATGTCAGCCTCGGACCCGAAATCGAGATTGACCTGAACAGTACAGGTGCGGCGCATCATGGTCGTGCCCATGGTGCCGACCTTTTGCATATAGCCGTCCATCAGCTTGTACCGCCCCTTGGGCATCAGCGGCATGTCTTCGTGTTTCCAGATCGGGGCCGCGCCAAGGCCGATGAAACCCACGCCGATCTTATCGGCGATGTCTTTCACATCCTTCAGATGCGCGTTCACCTCGTCACAAGTTTGGTGGATCGTCTCAAGCGGCGCACCGGACAGCTCCAACTGCCCACCCGGTTCAAGGCTGACATTCGCACCATCTTTTTCAAGGCCGATAAGGTGTTCGCCCTCCATAACGGGCGCCCAGCCATGGCCGTCGCGCAGACCTTCCAGAACCGCCTTGATCGAGCGTTCGCCCTCAAAGGGCAGCGGTTTCAGGCTGTCTTTGCAATAGCCGAATTTCTCATGCTCGGTCCCGATCCGCCAATCGGATTTGGGCTTGCACCCGTCGGACAGGTATTCGGCCATCTGTTCGTGGCGTTCGATGGGACCGCCACCGGATTGGGGGATGGACATTGGGCCTGCTCCTGCGACTGCACCGGCAAAATTCGAATTTCCTAGATGGGTGGATTTGTAGGCCGTGTCAATTGAACCGGCCTTGGCAAATCGCCTCTTCTCCAAAGCGTGATCGAGCCGACGTGGCGCCCGTCCAATGCGCGAAGCACCGCGGGCATGGATAACCCTTCGAGTGTTGTGAACGCGTCAAACAGCACATCGGTGCCTGCCGCATTGACCGGAACCACCAAAAGCCCCTCTTCATGGGCCAGTAACCAAAAGGTTTTCTGGTCCTCCCGCCGGCGCAGGGCGAGGCTGGTCAGATCGGCCAACGCCACGCTGCCCCCATAATAGGGGCCCATATAGGTCACTTCGCCTTCATCAAGTTTCACATATCCCGGCCCGTCGCCCGCGCGGTTGAACCGCACCCTTCGAAACGAAACGAACAGCATCAAACCGCCTGCGAGGGCGATGGCCCAGCCAAGCCCGGCCACGAACGGGCCGGGGCTGAGCGCCAGCCAAAGTCCGAGGCACAGGACCACGCCCGAGATCAACGGTTCGCGCCAGCGCCTGAGATGGGCGGCAACTTCGGGTCGAATGAAACCGCTCACCAGTCACCCAATGTGGTTTGAAACAGCGTTAGTGCGGCGACGGCGGCAGTTTCTGCACGCAGGATGCGGGGGCCGAGGCTGATCGGATGGGCCTGCGGCATAGCCCGCAGCCGGGCGCGTTCACGTTCTGAAAACCCACCCTCCGGTCCGATAAGAATCGCCCATTTTTGAGATCTGCTTGCCACATTTTTCGGATCGGCTGGTGAAAGAACAGACCGTTGCCCCACCATCGTCTCATCGCAAAAGATGATCTGCCGGTCATCGGGCCAGTTGTCCTGAACCTTGGAAAGCTTTTGCAGATCGTCCACTGGAGGCACGAAAGTTCCGCCACATTGTTCTGCCGCCTCGACCGTATGGGCCTGCAGACGGTCCTGCCGGATACGCTCGGAATTGGTGAACTCTGTTTGCACCGGACAGATCCTCGCGGCCCCCATTTCAGCAGCCTTTTCGACGATGAAATCGGTGCGCGCCTTTTTGATTGGGGCAAAGAGCAACCACAGGTCGGGCGGCATCTGCTGCGGCGCGCTTTGCGCGATGCATTCCAACGATCCTGCGCGTTTTCCGGCCTCGACAATTTCCGCCAGCCACTCGCCATCGGCCCCGTTGAAAAGCGCAACACGCCCGCCCACGGCCTGCCGCATCACGCCAAAAAGGTAATGCGCCTGCTCCCGCGACAGAGGAACCCTTTGCCCTTCCCCAAGAGGATGATCTACGTAGAGGCGGATTTTGGCACGATCAGACATGAGGCGGACCATATGACCGAGATTGGCGAAACGCCAGAGGGCCAGGTGAAAGACGCGGTGAAGGGCAATTGGGTCGACCACTCGGCCCCCGCTTCGATGCGCCCCTATCTACGCCTCAGCCGGGCAGATCGGCCTATCGGCACCTGGCTTTTGCTGATCCCTTGCTGGTGGTCGATCCTGCTGGCCGCCGCCGCAGATGCGCCGCGCCTGTTTGATCTTTGGCTGATCCTGGGCTGTGCAATCGGGGCCTTTTTGATGCGCGGCGCGGGCTGCACGTGGAATGATATCACCGACCGCAAAATCGACGGCTCGGTCGAGCGAACGCGGTCCCGCCCCATTCCGTCTGGACAGGTCAGCGTCCCGCAGGCGTTGATCTGGCTGGCGCTGCAATGCCTGATTTCATTTGCGATCCTGCTGACCTTCAACCAAACCGCGATCCTGTTGGGTATCGCGGCCCTTCTTCCTGTTGCAATCTATCCGTTTGCCAAGCGCTTCACGTGGTGGCCGCAAGTATTTCTTGGCGTGGCCTTCAACTGGGGCGCGCTGGTCGGATGGGTCGCCCATACTGGCAGCCTCAGCTGGCCACCGATCCTGCTTTATCTTGCCGGTGTGGCCTGGACGCTGTTTTACGACACGATCTATGCCCATCAGGACAAAGAGGATGACGCGCTGATCGGGGTCAAGTCCACCGCCCGTCTTTTTGGGGAGGCCACCAAACCCTGGCTGCGTGGGTTCATGACCATTTCGGTCCTTCTGATGGCAGCCGCGACAATCGTCGCCCTGACCCAAAACGCAAGCCCGCTGGCCCTTGTTGTCGCCCTGTGTGGCGCTTGGGGTTTCGGCTGGCACATGGTTTGGCAAATGGGTCAGCTTGACATTGATGATCCGGAAAACTGCCTGCGGCTATTCCGCTCTAGCCGCAATACCGGGCTAATTCCTGTGCTGTTTTTCGCCATTGCGGCTTTCGTCTGATTGAACGCAAGCGCGCAAGCGGCTAAAGCCATGCAACACACATTAACGGGCGTGACCGACTAAATGCGCAAAGCCTATCCACTTGTTGCCGTTTCGGCCTTTGTTGTCGCCGCAATTCTGGCCGCTCTGGTCGCCGTTGTCGGGGCCAGAAAAATCGAGGAACAATCGGTCGACCTGGTCAGTTTCGCCATGCAGGAAGACGGGCTTGCTTGGGTCGAGGTCACTGCTGACGGCCTGCAGGTCTTTCTAGCAGGCACCGCGCCGGATGAAGCCACGCGTTTTCGCGCCATTCGCCGGGTGAACACCGTGGTTGATCCCGATCGCGTTGTTGACGAAATGGATGTTGTTGATCCCGAAAGCATCGTCGCGCCAGAGTTCTCGATCGAAATGTTGCGTAATGGAGACGGCGTATCCTTGATCGGTCTGGTTCCAGCAGGCGAAGGCCGCGAACGCCTGACGACAGCCGTGCGCGATTTTGCCAGTGGGCTGGATGTGGCCAACATGGTCGAAACCGCCGATTTCCCTGCACCGAGTGGATGGCACGACGCGGTCGAGTTCGGCCTGCGCGCGCTCAGCGAACTGCCCCGCGCCAAGGTCTCGGTCTATGAGGGCCATGTTGTGGTCGAAGCTGTCTCGAACAGCCCTGCGCAAAAGGCCGAATGGGAAGAGTTGCTGGAAGAATTGCGCCCTGAATCGGTCGCGCTAGACATGGATATCTCCGCCCCCCGGCCTGTTATCACGCCCTTTTCGCTTCGCTATGTGCAAACCCCAGAGGGGGGCCGCTTCGAAGCCTGCTCGGCCGAGACCGAGGCCTCGCGCGACCGTATCCTTAGCGCTGCTCGTGCCGCAGGCTTGACCGGGCCTGAAACCTGCCGGATTGGTTTGGGCGTTCCAACCACGCAATGGGCCGAAGCCGCCGAAATTGCCCTTTCAAGTGTCGTACGGTTCGAAAATGCCGTCGTGACATTCTCTGATGTCGACATCACATTGATCGCGGCGCAAGGCACTTCGCCAGATCTTTTCGACACCGTGATTGGCGAACTTGAATCCGGCCTGCCAGATGTCTTTTCGCTGCACGCGGTGCTGCCTGACCCGCCACCGGAATCGGGCGAAACCGAAGGCCCGCCAAACTTTACCGCGACCCGCAGCCCTGAAGGCTATGTGCAGCTGCGCGGGCGCCTGCCCGATGACCGTATTACAGAAGCGGTCGACGCCTATGCCACCGCCCTGTTTGGGCGCCAGAACACTTATCTTGGCACCCGCACGGATGAAGATTTGCCATCGGGCTGGTCCCTTCGGGTTCTGGCGGGACTGGAGGCATTAGGGCAATTGCACAACGGGGCTTTGACCGTGTTGCCGGAAACCGTGCAGATCCGCGGCACGTCCGGCAGCGAAGAGGCGACCTCGGAACTGACGCAGATGCTGAGCGAACATCTGGGCGCGGCCGAAGGTTTCGAAATCGAAGTTACGTATAATGCCGCGCTTGATCCCGCGACGGGTATCCCGTCACCGCAACAATGTCTGGACCGGATCAATGCCGTGCTTTCACAAAACCGGATTACCTTTGACCCCGGCTCGGTCGAAGTAAACGCCACCACGGCAGAAATCCTGGACGAATTGGCCGAGATCCTGCCCGATTGCGGCCATGCCGAAATGGAGATTGGCGGCCACACCGACAGTCAGGGGCGCGAAGAAACCAACCTGCGGATCAGCCAGGGTCGTGCAGATGCTATCCTGAATGGCCTTCTGGCGCGTCGCGTGTTGACGTCCAACCTGTCGGCACAAGGATACGGCGAGGCCCGCCCTATCGCAGATAACGAAACCACCGAAGGGCGTGAGGCCAACCGACGGATAGAATTTGTCCTGCTGACAGAGATTGAAGAACGCGAAGTGCGCGAGGCCGCCGAGGCGCGGGCCGCGCTATTGGCCGACGCCCCCCGCCCGGTCATGCGCCCCGACAACCTGGTACCGCCAGAGGATAATTCGTCCGATGCGGACGAGGAGGAAGAAGAAGAATGAACCGCACAGAGTTTATCATCATCATCGCCATCATCCTCTTCGTGGCATTTTGCCTTGGGTGGTTTGCAAATTGGCTGGCCCACCGGTTGACGCGCGTCAGCTCAGGCGATCTCAATGAAATGGAAGAGATGGCGAAGGCGCTGCATGATGCAGAAGAGACCCGGGATCAGGCGATTACCTATCTGCAACATCGCGAGGCGGAGCTGACCAACCAGATTACCCAGACAGAGGCCGAGCTGCGCGCCGCCATGGATGGGCTACGTGAAGCCCGCCAGGAGGCAGAAGAGCTGCGCGCCTATGTCGAGGAACAGAACCAGGGGTGAGATCAGGTTTCGAATGGCCTTCGGCCATCCGACCCGCCGGGGGATCCTCCCCCGGACCCCCTAAAGTATTTCCGGCAAAATGAAATCCTGCGGCTTTTAGCAAAAATTTTACCTATTTCCGCTAGACCCATCAGACGGGTTCCGGAATTCCCAAACGATCATGGACCCTGCCAAAGACAGCCCCCAACGGGCCAAGGCAGGATGCAGTTAGTTCCAATGCGATCCGCAAATCTGCGGCGCCGCAGTGTTTTTGGTCAGATCACGATGAGGTCAGTCCGGCGAATGGTCGGGTTTCCAGCGCGTCAGGGCATCTTCATCGGCCTCTCGGGCCTCGACCCATGTCGCATCGTCTGACGTGATTTCTTTTTTCCAGAACGGCGCGCGTGACTTCAGGAAATCCATCAAAAACTCTGCTCCGGCAAAGGCATCCCCGCGATGACGCGCTGCCGTGGCCACCATCATGATCGGATCAGAAGGCGCAAGCGGACCGTACCGATGCAGGATGAAGGCGTCATACAATTGAAATCGCTGAACCGCATCTTCGGCGATGGCCTGCAAGGCCTTCTCGGTCATGCCGGGGTAATGCTCGATCACCATGAATTTGAGCCCACCGGTCGCCAGATCGCGGACAATGCCGGAGAAGCTGACCACGGCGCCCGCATTGACCTGTCGCTCGGCAAAGCGGTTGAGCTCTGCCCCCATATCAAAGATCTCGGACTGGACGCGGACCTGCATTGGGTTACCCGCCGGTCATAGGGGGGAAGAACGCCACTTCGCGCGCGCCTTTGAGCGGTGCATCAGGTTCAACCAGCTCCTGATCGACTGCTACCCGGACGGAGGCGGGATCGGAAAAGGCAAAAGCATAGCCTTCATCCCTGCCGCGCAATTCTTCGATCAGGTCGGCCACCGTGGCCGCTTGCGTTTCATAGGATTCGTGGCCGGTGCCCACGCGTTCCCTGATCCAGGCGAAATAGCGCAGCTCAATCATTGGGGTCTTCTCTGAGATGTGGCATTGCCTTGGCCAGATAGTCAATGCCAGTGATAACGGTCAACGCAGCGGCCAACCAGAGCAAGGCCGTGCCGCCGTAATAGGCCCAGCCGGCCCATCGCTGCAGCATCATCAGGTTAAACTCATCCTCGATCTCACCTGCGAAAATCTGTGCGACAATATCCTGCGACATGCCGATCACGGCCATGCCGAAATGATGCTCAAAGATACCGTATGAGAATAACACGGCGATCGCGATCATCTGCACGGTCGTCTTCCACTTCGCAAGCTTCGTCACCTGCAACGTGCCCGCCGTATTGCCCAGATACTCGCGAAGGCCCGACACGAACACTTCGCGAAAGAGGATCGCAGCCACCGGAATAATCATCCAGGTGTTGAACCCGAAAAGCCCCATCAGGGTCGCCAGCGCAATCACCACCATCGCCTTATCGGCAATCGGATCGAGCATGGCGCCAAAGCGCGAATGCTGTTTCCAGAGCCGCGCCAGATAGCCATCCAGCCAATCAGTGATCGCGGCACCCACAAAAAGGCACAGCGCCAGCCAATCCGAATAGGGATGCGGCATCAGGAAAAAGATCAGAGCCACACCAGGGGCGGCGATCAGACGGAATATCGTCAGGATATTTGGCAGGGTCCAGCGCATGGGCAAAGATGTAACCGGGAATTCCGGCGGGCGCCAGCGCGGCTTTGCCTCAGGTCAGCGTCCAGCCCTGCATCTCACTGGTTTTTGAGGTCAGCCAAAGCAGATCAACCCCCATGATCACACGATAGCCGCGCTCAAACAGCCGTTCGGCGTGGGCCTGATCAAGGGCGACATTGGCAAGTGGAATATTTGCGGCATGGGCCGCCGCTTCGATCCTGCCGATGGTTTCCAGAAACAAGGGATGGTCAAACTGGCCGGGAATGCCAAGATCAACAGACAGATCAAACTGTGCAGGCAGGATCAAATCGACGCCGGGCACGGCGCAGATCGCACCGATGTTTTCGACGGCATCACAGGTTTCAGCCAACAAGCAACAGGTCAGGTTGCCATTGGCCATCTTCATGTAATCCATCAGCGGAACGCCAAAATGGCTATGGGCCACGAAAGGACCGAAACCGCGGGTTCCATCCGGCGGGTAGCGCAGGCTGGCAACGGCGCGCGCCGCGTCCTCTGCCGTCCTGATCATGGGAAAGGCGATGCCTTCGGCACCCAGATCCAAAACCCGTTTGACCTCGGTTTCATCAATTGCGCCGACGCGCACCAGGGGCGCGCAGGCCGTTCCTTGCGTGGCCGCGATCATGGCCTGCGTCGCGGCATAATCAGCAACGCCATGTTCCAGGTCGATGATCACGGCATCCGCACCTGCCGCCGACACGGCCTGCGTGACCGTGGCAGAAGGGATCGTGACGACATGGGCCGTCATCCTTGATGTTGTTTCCTGAAGTTTGCGTTTGAACTCGAACATGCGTCCCCGATCAGCCTTTTTCATGGAAATAATCGTAGATCGTTTCGGCCAAAGCATCCGAAATGCCGTCGACCGCCTTAAGATCAGCAAGGTCGGCGCGGCTGACGGCCTTGGCGCTGCCGAAATGGGTCAGAAGCGCGCGTTTGCGGGTCGCTCCGACACCCGGCACGTCATCAAGCGGCGTCGCTCCGATGGCCTTGGCGCGTTTGGCCCGGTGGGTGCCGATGGCAAAGCGGTGTGCCTCATCGCGCAAACGCTGCACGAAATAAAGCACCGGGTCGTTGCGTTTCAGGGCGAAGGGCTGGCTGCCCATACGGTAAAACTCTTCCTTGCCGTGATCACGATCGACTCCTTTGGCCACGCCAATGAACGGCACGTCATCGACACCCAGATCGGCCATGATTTCCGCCACTGCGCTGACTTGCCCAGCGCCACCGTCGATCAGCAAAAGATCAGGCCAGGCCTCGCTTTCACGATCGGGGTCTTCCTTCAGCAAACGCTTGAACCGGCGATTTAGTACCTCTTTCATCATGCCGAAATCGTCCCCCGGCGTCAGGTCGGTACCCTTGATGTTAAACTTGCGGTACTGGCTTTTGAGGAAGCCCTCGGCGCCGGCCACAATCATTCCGCCAACCGCGTTCGTGCCTTGGATATGTGAGTTATCATAGACCTCAACCCGCGCGGGCGGACGTTCAAGATCAAAGGCCTCGGCCAGCCCTTTCAAAAGCTTCGCTTGCGTCGCCGCCTCGCTCATCTTTCGGGCAAGGCTTTCGCGGGCATTGCGGGCTGCGCCTTGGATCAGTTCAGCCTTTTCGCCGCGTTGGGGAACAAGGATTTCGACCTTTTTGCCCAGTTTCTCGCTGAGCGCTTCGGCCATCAGATCGGCGTTTTCAATCGCATTGCTGAGGATTACCTGACGGGGCGGATCCTTGGTGTCGTAGAACTGCCCAAGAAACGCTTCCAGCACCTCGGGTTCCTCGGCACCAGATCCTGTCCGTGGATAGAAGTCCCGGTTGCCCCAATTTTGATTGGCACGGATGAAGAAGACCTGCACACAGGCCTGTCCGCCCTCCATATGCAGCGCAATGATATCGGCCTCTTTCACGCCGCGCGGGTTGATGCCTTGCACCCCCTGAACGATGGTCAGCGCCTTGATCCGGTCACGCAACGCGGCCGCGCGTTCGAACTCCATCTCGTCCGAGGCCAGTTGCATTTGCGCAGCAAGGCTTTGCTGAACTTCCGTGTTGTCACCTTTCAGGAAACGTTCGGCATCCCGCACGCTTTGCCTGTAATCCTCCTCCGAGATCAGGCCGACGCAGGGACCCGAACACCGCTTGATCTGGTAGAGCAAACACGGCCGCGTTCGACTGTCAAAAGTCGCGTCTGAACAGTTTCTGAGCAGGAAGACCTTTTGCAGTTGGTTGAGCGTTCGATTGACCGCATCAGCGCTGGCGAAGGGGCCGAAGTAATTGCCTTTCTCCTTCTTCGCGCCTCGATGTTTTTTGATCTGAGGAAAAGCATGGGCACGGCTGACGAGGATATTGGGAAAGCTTTTGTCGTCACGCAGCAGCACGTTGTAACGCGGCCTCAATTGCTTGATCAGGTTCTGTTCCAAAAGCAACGCTTCGGTCTCGGTCCGCGTGGTCAGGAACATCATTTCCGTGGTCTCACGGATCATTCGCGCGATGCGCGCAGAATGCCCAGTGGGTTTAGCGTAGTTTGAGACTCGCTTTTTCAGGTTGCGCGCCTTGCCGACATAAAGCACCCGCGCCTCTGCATCGAGCATGCGATAAACTCCCGGAGAATTGTCCAGAAGTTTGAGATACGAGGCGATCACCTCATGGCCTTTTGGCTGCGTATCGGGGGGCGTGTCTGTCATCTGTTCTCAGTAGAATCGATTCCCAGCCGCGCTGCAACGAAGCAAAGGGAGGATCAAGAAAAACCTTATCAACGGTTTCTGTGGATAACCTTTAGGATAAATCCTTGGCAGAGCGATTTTTTCCTTGTTTTTGGCCCGCTTCGCCCATTTGCCTAATTTTTAGGCAGCATTTCAGGTTATTGATTTTAAAGAAAAGTTTTCCTGATATGTCCCTGTGACACCCTAGTGTCATAAAAGGGTAACCTGGCTGTTACCGAAAGATTAACGGTGGACAAAACGAATTTACACTCAAAATTCCACAGAGAATCGGCTTATTCCACGCCCAGGATGTCCGGTGTCTGCCAGGCAAGATGCTGACCGCCATCGACGCAGATCAATTGCCCCGTAACAGCGCGTGCGTTCAGAAAATACCGCAGCGCTTCACAAATCCCCTCAGGGTCGGACCCGCGCTTGAGAACCGTGTTCTGGCGCTGCCTGTCAAAATGGTCCTGACTTTGACGGCCCCCGATCAAAGTGGGGCCCGGACCGATCGCGTTTACCCTGACATGCGGGGCCAGCGCCTGCGCCGCTGTTCGGGTAAAGGCCCAAAGGCCCATTTTCGCAATTGTATAACTCATGAATTCCGGGGTCAGTTTTCGGACCCGCTGATCAATCATATTGACGACCAGCCCTTGCGCTTGCGGCTCTCCGTTTTCGTCGGAAATAGCTGGAGGCACCTGATCGGCCATGGCTTGGGTTAGAACAACAGGCGCGCGCAGATTGGATTCGATATGCCGGTCCCAACTGACACGATCCATGCTGTCGATATTGTCGTATTCAAAGACCGACGCGTTGTTGATCAGCACCGTGATCGGACCAAGCGCGGCCACCGCGCGGGGCAGCAGGGTCTGCATCTGTTGTTCCCGCGTGAGGTCTGCTTGCAAAGTGACGGCACGCCGCCCGAACGCGCGCACCTCATCCGCTGTCGCCTCGGCCTCCTCCAGTGATCCAGAGTAATGGATTGCAACGTCATGCCCCGCCTTAGCCAAGGCCAAAGCCATGGCGCGGCCCAATCGACGGGCCCCTCCGGTCACCAGCGCGGTCATGCGGCGGACCCGATCAGGACAAAGGCGACATAGGCGAAATACATCGAGGTAAACGCGATGCCGGTGATCCGGCCGAAGGTCCATCGCCAGTATACATACGGGATCAACAGCAAAGACGCCCCCAACATCATCCAAAGGTCAAATCGCAGAATCTCAGGCACGACCGGGATCGGCCCTACGAAAGATGAGATGCCAATGATTGCCAAAAGGTTAAACACGTTGGAACCGATGACATTGCCAAGGGCCACCTCGGCATGGCGGCGCAGGGCGGCCATGACGGTTGTTGCCAGTTCCGGCAAGGATGTGCCCACCGCAACCAAGGTCAGGCCGATGGCGGTTTCACTGACACCAAAGCTGCGCGCGATGATGACCGAGCTATCGACCAGAAGGTCCGCGCCAAGCGGCAGACCAATCAGGCCCAGCACCATATAAAGGATGATCTTCCACCAGCGCATGGTGGGGTCTGCGCCCTCAAGCTCTTCTTCCTCGACCGGGATCGCCGGCCCGGAACAGCCGTTGTCGCGACGATGGCAGCGCGCGGAATAGGCCGCATTGCCCAGCATATAGAAAAGTCCGGTTAGCAGGATCAGGCCATGCCACCACGTGAAGGGAGCAAAAAAGGCCAGCACGCAAAAGACTACGGACGCCCCGATCATGAACACATAGTCGCTGCGCGTGTCGCATTCAGATGTGTCCAACCCGGCGATGAGGGCCGGAATGCCCAAAACCAACAGGATATTGGCAGTGTTCGAGCCGACGACATTGCCCAACGCAAGACCAGGAACGCCATCCAGAATGGCGCTGATCGAGATCAGAAGTTCAGGGGCCGATGTGCCAAAGGCCACGATTGTCAGGCTGACGATCATCGCCGGAATGCCAAGCCGCAGGCTCAGATTGACCGCGCCGCGCACCAGCGTGTCACCAGCCAGCAACAAGATCACCAGGCCAAGGCCCGCCAAAAGAAACTCATGGATCAGCACGTCAGCTGCGCCCTTTGTTGCAATGGCGGCACTCTCCGCCGGTGACTGAGATACGCCCGCATTCAGAACAGGTTCTGGGACGCGGCAGACTGCGGGAGGATCCCGGCCAGCGCAAACGGCCAAACATGGCCAAGACAGCCATTCCAATCAGAAAGAATGTGGCAATCTTGACCAACATTTTACAATCCGAACCTCGCCCATTGTCCGCGATCTTCGATCTGGCCGATGGCCTCGCCCACCAGCGAGGCACCGAACCGCGAGAATAGCCCGCGTTTGGGGCCGTAAACCGCAAAGCGGGTTTTCTCGCCAAACCGTTCTTTCATCTTGGGCACAAGATGGGCGATGCCATCTGCAAGGCCAAGTTCAACGGCTTTGCGTCCAACCCAGAATTCTCCGGTAAAAAGGTCCTGCGCATCGGTCAGCTTTTCACCGCGACTGGATTTTACATGCGCGATGAAGCTTTCATGAATCTGCGCCTGCAAGGCTTTCAACCGCTCAACATCCTCATCCCTCTCTGGGCGGAACGGGTCGAGCATGGATTTATCCTTGCCTGACGTGTGGACGCGGCGCTCGATCCCGTGACGGTTGATAAATTCGTTCAAGCCGAAGCTGGCGGAGATGACACCGATCGACCCGGCGATGGAGCTTTCATCCAGCCAGATTTCTTCGCCTGCGCAAGCCAGCCAATACCCGCCCGAGGCCGCCACATCCTCAACAAAGGCATAAACGGGGATCTCTTTTTCCGCCGCCAACCGGCGAATGCGTGCGGCGATCAAAGAGGATTGGACCGGGCTGCCGCCGGGTGAGTTGATCAGCAAGGCAACGGCTTTTGGTTTGCCCTTGCGGAACGCGCGCTCGATCAACGGTGCGACGGTAGCGTCATTTAAAACGCCGGATCGGTTGCCTGTCATGATCGGGCCAGACAGACGGATAACAGCCACCAATGGGTCGCTGGACATAAAAGGAATGAAACGCTTCATGCTGGGCGATGTAGAGTGCCACCTTGCGTGGTACAAGGCGGAGGCCAGTTAAAACACTGTCTTGTGTCCCTGTCGCCGCAAATCTGGCCGGTTTACCCTTGCTCATCGACTGTCGGGGGGGTGATATCGGCACACCTGAACTCAAGACGGATTCACGTCCTTGCCATTGAAACGCTTCATCTTTGCGACGTTTTTGCTGGTGCCGACCCCGGCCCTGGCAGAGGATATTTTGGTCTTTGCCGCGGCCAGCCTGCGTGGCGCGTTGGATGAGATCGTGGTTGCTTGGGAAGGTTCCCCTGTTGTCGCGTCCTATGCGGGCAGCGCGACGTTGGCCCGGCAAATCCAAGCCGGCGCACCGGCTGATATTTTCATTTCTGCCAATGCGGCCTGGATGGATGTGTTGGCGGCGGAGGAGATGATCCGAACACAAGCCGTCATTGCGGGCAATCGTCTGGTTCTGGCTGGTGCAGACGTGACACTGGGAATATGGCCTGAGGCCCTGATCGATTTGCCCAGTGACGCCCGGGTAGCTACAGGATTTGTCGCAGCTGTTCCGGTTGGCATCTATGCGTGGCAGGCGCTTGAAGCATCTGGATTGGCTGAAGCTACGCTTCCCCATCTTGTTCAAACGGAAAATGTCCGCCTCGCGCTATCCTTGGCTGCTCGCGGAGAGGTCGATCGGGCTATCGTCTATGCCACCGATGCCATTGCGGAACCGGGCGTCGCCATTGCCGCTGAAATCCCAACTGATCTGCACGACCCGATTGAATATCCGGCGGGATTGCTGACAAACGCCGATCACCCAGACGCTCAAAGGTTTTTTGACTTTTTAAACGGTCCAGATGCCGCCGCCATCCTCTCTGACCACGGTTTTGAGGTGGCTGGATGAATTTCGGCGCTGCAGAATGGATAATTATCGGGCTGTCGCTGAAAGTGGCCATCTGGGCCGTGGTTTTAAGCCTGCCCTTTGCCATCCTCGCGGCCTTGGCGCTGGCACGCGGGCAGTTCTGGGGTAAATCGGCGCTGAATATCATGGTGCATTTGCCTTTGGTTCTGCCACCGGTTGTCACGGGTTATTTGCTGCTTTTGCTTTTTGGGCGAACTGGTCCGCTTGGGCAATTTCTGGATTGGGCCTTTGGCCTCACGCTCGCCTTTCGATGGACCGGGGCTGCGCTGGCCGCTGCGATCATGGCCCTTCCGCTTACCGTTCGTGCGATCCGGCTGGCTATTGAGGCGGTGGACCCAAAACTGGAGCAAGCAGCGTCTACCCTTGGCGCATCTCGTTTGCGTGTTTTCTTTACCATCACCTTGCCTCTGATCATGCCCGGTCTTGCCGCCGGGCTTGTGCTGGGCTTTGCCAAGGCAATGGGTGAGTTCGGTGCGACGATCACATTCGTTTCGAACATTCCCGGACAAACGCAAACCATTCCCACCGCAATCTACGCTTTGCTGCAGGTTCCCGGCCAAGAGGGTGCGGCGGCACGGCTCATCATAATATCGGTGGTCATCTCGGCCGGTGCCCTGATCCTGTCAGAATGGCTGGCCTCGCGGATGCGTCGGAGGATCGCGGGATGAGCCTTGATCTGTCCATTTCGCACAAGCTGGGCGCGCTGGATCTGTCGCTAGAGGCGCAGTTGGGCGATGGCGTTACGGCGCTGTTTGGGCCGTCAGGATCCGGCAAGACTTCGGTCCTGAATATCATTGCCGGCCTCATCCGACCCGATGAGGGCAAAGTGACACTGAACGGTCGCGTTCTCTGCGATCAATCCTCGGGTGTGTTCCGTCCCGCAAATCAGCGCCGAATTGCGGTTGTGTTTCAAGAGGCGCGGCTGTTCCCACATATGACAGTCGAAAGAAACCTGCTGTATGGTGCGCCAGACCGGTCGGGGCTGGACGAAATGGCAGAGTTGCTGGGACTAACCGGTCTTTTGCGGCGTCACCCCGCAACCCTATCTGGCGGAGAGGCGCAGCGCGTCGCACTTGGACGTGCCCTGTTGTCCCGGCCAGAACTTCTGTTAATGGATGAACCCTTGTCCGCGCTGGATAGCGCTCGCAAGGCGGAGCTGCTGCCGTATTTTGAACGCCTCAGGGATGAAGCGCGTGTGCCAATCCTTTATGTCAGTCACGCGGTGGAGGAAGTCGCCCGTCTGGCAGATACGGTCGTGTTGATGGAAGAAGGAAGAGCCCGCGCCATCGGACCCGCCAGCCAGATCTTTGCCGGTGACGGAATTGATATGCGGATCAGCCGTGACATGGCCGCGGGCCTCGTCGAAGTTACGGTCATTGCCCACGACAAGGCCGATCGCCTGACCGAGGTCACACTTGGGTCGTCAACGCTTTGGCTGCCGGGTCTAAACGGAGAGATTGGTGGCAAGCTGCGGCTGAAGATTGATGCCCGCGATGTGATGCTGATGACCGGGCGCCCCACGGGCACCAGCGCCCTCAATATCCTGCCGGTGACGATCACCGGAATTCGCGAAGGCCACGGCCCCGGCGCACTGATTGACCTTGATCACGAGGGGACAAGACTGATCGCGCGCATAACACGGCGGTCCGTTCGGGGGCTGTCACTGACAAAAGATCAGAGGGTTTTCGCTGTTCTGAAATCCATGTCCGTAGCCCATCGTCGACCCGGATAGGGCGGTATCGCCCTTAGAAAACTGGGAAAACACACAGTTGTGACTGCGCCGACCACGGGATGACATTGCCCTTCCGGGCCAAACCCGGCATGATGGCCGACGTTATTTTGGCTGCCCCTATTGGAGAGATTCGTATGTTGAGCAGACGCCATTTCATCATGACCTCTGCCGCCCTGTTCTCGGCACCCATTGCCACGCCAGTTTTTTCGCAGCAATCGCAATGGGCCACATGGGATGCGCAGGTCACTCCGCCAAATTATGATCCGGCGACGACAAACCCCTGGGGGTTTCATGACCGGTTTCTGCCCCGCTATGTGGAGGCCAATCCGGGCCTGAGACCGGGTGACATCCATGTCGATGCGGTCGCCCGCTATCTTTATCATATTCAGGATAATGGCACGGCGCTTCGCTTTGGCGTCGCGATTGGGCGCGGCGGGCTGTATGAGCCGGGCACCTACACGATCAACCGCAAGGCGCGCTGGCCATCCTGGACACCGACAGCCAACATGATCGCGCGGGAACCACATATCTACGCGCAGCACGAAGATGGCATGCCAGGTGGCCCCAACAATCCGTTGGGTGCCCGCGCGCTGTACCTCTATGTCGGGAACCGCGACACCTATCTACGCATTCATGGCACACCACAGCCATGGTCAATTGGCAGCCGCGCAAGCTCTGGCTGCGTGCGTATGGTGATGCCGCATATCATTGGGCTGTACGAACAGGTCGATACCGGTGTCACCGCCGTGCTTTACCCTGCAGATGACCGTGTGACCGCCAATACCTAATAGCGTTTAGCCTGCTACCTCTTCGCCCTCTGGCCGTGTGCAAATCATGCGGCCATCACGGGTTCTGAGCGGCAAGTAGGTCGTTTCGACCGGACCGGCCCATTGATACCAGTAACATCCGTCATCCGGCATGATCCGGACCTGCGACAAGTTCTGGTTGGGTGCAACCACGGCGGCCACGGCCTCGGGCAGTTCTTCAATGGGCCGGGGGGCCATCGGGTCATTGCCTGAACCGTTCGGGGTCGCACAGGCCGCCAATAACAGGGCCGGTGCCAGTAGGAAAAAATGAACTTTCATAAACGCGCCTCCGCAGCTTTGTGCCAAGGATAGGCGAGGAAGCGATCAGACGCTACAGAGCGTTGAGACAAAAGGCGATTTTGAAACGCCTTTTGTCAGGTTTGTGATCAGACCGGGCAGATCAGGCCGCGATCTGTTTGGCCTTCTCGACCAGAACTTCAGCTTGGCGGATCGACGCATAGTCGATCAGGCGCCCATCCAAGGACACAGCGCCTTTGCCCGCTGCTTCTGCTTCGGCCATGGCCTTTAGAATGCGTTCGGCCTTGTCAACTTCGGCAGCAGACGGGCTCATCACCTCATTGGCCAGTGCAATCTGGCTGGGATGAATGGCCCATTTGCCCTCACAGCCCAAAACGGCCGCGCGGAACGCGGCTGCTTTGTAGCCTTCGGGGTCAGAGAAATCGCCAAACGGGCCGTCGATCGGACGCAGGCCATTGGCGCGCGCGGCAACGACCATATTGGCGATGGCCGAATGCCACATGTCACCCCAATGCACCTGTCGGGAACCATCTTCGGCCGGGTCCGTCAGCACCGCGTAATTCTCGTTCACGCCGCCAATGACAGTGGTCCGTGCCCGCATCGACGCGGCATAGTCGGCAACCCCGAAATGAAGGCTCTCGTTGCGCTTGGAGGCACCGGCAATCGCATTCACATTTTGCATGCCCAATGCGGTCTCGATGATGTGTTCGAACCCGATGCGTTTGGTTAGGCCCGTGGCGTCTTCAACCTGGGTTGTCAGCATGTCGACCGCATAGACATCTGCCGCCGTTCCGACCTTCGGAATCATGATCAGGTCCAGACGTTCACCCGCCTGTTCCACGATATCGACCACATCGCGATACATGTAATGCGTGTCGAGGCCGTTGATGCGAATCGACATGGTCTTGGTGTTCCAGTCGACCTCATTCAGGGCCTTGATAATATTCTTGCGCGCCTGCGCTTTTTCGTCTGGCGCGACGGCATCCTCAAGGTCGAGGAAGATCACGTCGACGTCAGATTGCGCAGCTTTTTCAAACATTTGCGGCTGGCTGCCGGGAACAGCCAACTCGCTGCGATTAAGCCGACCGGGCGCTTGCTCGATGGGATGAAAACTCATGTCAGACCACTCCTTTTTGTTCTGGCCATTGGGCACGGCGGCCAGAAAAAGAGCAGAATTCAAATCAAGTCAAGAAATATTATTGCGTACAAAAGCATACATTCGGAACATTATTTTGACGACTTCGACCCCTCAGTCAGACGCGAGGAATAATAAAACGCGATGGCCTGTGCCCGGTTCTTGACCGAGAGTTTGTCATAGAGGTTTGAGAGGTGAAATTTGACGGTATTGAGCGAGATGCCAAGCTCTGCCGAAAGCTGCCGATTGGTCAGGCCCTTTGAGAGGGCCTCCAGCATGACCCGTTCCTTGCGGCTGAGGCTTTGAATCGGGTCGGCCTGCAGGTCACGAATGTCGACGAAGGGAAACACCATTTTGCCCGCAGCGACATCGGCGCAGGTGGTTAGCAGGTTCTCAACCTCGCCCGACCGGGAGGCAAAGCCCGCCGCCCCGGCACTCATCGCCAATCGGGGCAAATCTCGCGCTTGATCGCCATAGACGACAAACCGCGGGGCGTTTTCGTATTCCCGCAAAACCTCGATCAGCTTGGCGCCCCCCAAAACCGGCAAATCCCAGTCGATCACTCCGATCTGGACAGGCACCCGCATCACGGTGCCAAGGAAGCCTTCGGCGGTGGCCGAGGTCGCAACCAAAGAGAATCGCGGATCGCGTTCGAAAATCTCGGACATGGCCGATAAAACCAGCGGATTGGCATCTGCCAGCATGACGCCAATCGGACCGTCATTTTTCTCAACCATCAGATTTCCCTTCGCTTTTCGCAATTTACTACCCGTATGGGTGGGGGTATTTGGCGCATACATCCGTATACTTACACCTATGGGTAGGTTTTTCCCCATACTTTTAGCTACCCAAAAGCACAACTAAGGGATGTTGCCGGAAATCTCAATCCTCTGCTTCCTAGTCGTCATCGTAAGGGCACCCGACCGGTGCCGATGGAGGAACGCGATCATGACGATGCACCTGTATCCACAGCTTGAAATCCCAAACACGCTGGCCGCGGGCCCGGGCCCCGGCAACACCGACCCCCGAGTTCTGGAGCGCTTTGCCGCCGCAGGTGTAGCTGATCACATGCAAGGTGATGTTTTGCGCGGCATGATCGAGTGCAAGCACATGCTGCGCCAGATCTGGGGCACGCAAAACACCTACACTTTTGCCGTTGCGGGCACCGGGTGGAGCGCGCTGGATTCGATGTTTTCGGCGGTTCTGCCGGGGGACAGCGTTGTCGCATTTGCCAATGGAACCTTCTCGGGCATCGACGCGCTGACCTTGCGGATAAAGGCATCCACTCGGGATGAACTGGCCGCAAACCCGCAAGACCCCCAGCCGGCATCGGTAAACGTGGTCGAGGTTCCGCATGGCCGGTCGGTTGATACAAAGACCATCGACACAGCACTGGCCCTGCATCGACCCAAATGGGCCTTTATGGCGCATTGGGAAACCGGATCGGGCCGCATCAATGACCTGTGGGCCTTTTCCGAGGCGTGCCAGCGCCACGGCGTGATGGGCCTGGTCGATGCGGTGTCGTCGCTTGGGGTTGAGGACTTCTCGATCGACGATTTCCCCGGCATCGTAGGCTGGGCCTCTTGCCCCCAAAAAGGCATCTGCGGCTTGCCGCTGACCTATGCACCTGTCAGTTTCACGGATGCCTATATCGAAGTTTTGGAGGAACGCGGCGCCTATACCTACGCGCAGCATCCGATCTTCGAGGCGCGTCATTGGGGCATTATCGACGGCCAGGACGTCGAAAAGGGCAGCTATCACCGCACTCATTCCGGCTATGCCGTGGCCTCGTTCCACGAAGCACTGCGCCTGACCCTTCAAGAATCCCTGCCCCGCCGCGCCGAAAGCTATCGCCGGCACGAGGCCGTGTTGCGCGCCGCGGTTGAGGCGATGGGATGCAAGGTTACCTCGGATATGACCAGTCTGGTTGTCTTGAATCTGCCTGATGACTTGGCCGGTCGTGAGATGGAGCTGGTGCAGAATTGCCGAGCCGATGGATTTGGCATCTGGCCCACGCTTTCGGCCCCTGTGCAGGTACGGATTGGCATTCTCAACCAGCTGGATCGCGGGGCCATCCGCAAAATCGTGCTGCTGTTTGCCGACGCCATTCGGGCGCTTGGCGGACGCGTAGATCAGGATGCGGTCGAGGCCGTTTTGGACACACATTACGGCACTTCGGTCGCCGCGTAATCAGGAGCGTTTGAGATGGATATCCACGAGTATCAGGCCAAGGAACTGCTATCTAAGTTCGGCATCGCGGCCCCTCCGGGTGCATTGGCCTATAGCCCTGAGCAAGCCGCCTATCACGCCCGCGAAATGGGTGGCGACACCTGGGTTGTCAAAGCGCAAATCCACGCCGGTGGCCGCGGCAAAGCGGGCGGCGTCAAGGTTTGCCGGTCTGAGAATGAGATTCAGGATGCCTGTGAGGACATGTTCGGGCGCAAACTGGTCACGCATCAGACGGGGCCTGAGGGCAAAGGCATTTACCGCGTCTATGTCGAAGGCGGCGTGCAGATTGAGCGTGAGTTCTACTTGGGCTTCGTTCTGGACCGGTCCAGCCAGCGCGTGATGATCGTCGCATCAGGCGAAGGTGGCATGGAGATCGAAGAGATTTCAGCCCAGAAACCTGACTCTATCGTGCGCGCCACGGTTGAGCCGGCTGTTGGCCTACAGCAATTCCAAGCGCGCGAAATTGCTTTTGCCCTTGGTCTTGATCCTGCACTGACGGCGCAAATGGTGCGCACCCTGATGGGATGCTATCGCGCGTTCACAGAACTGGACGCCACGATGGTCGAGATCAACCCGTTGGTTGTCACCGCCGATCACCGGATTCTGGCGCTCGACGCCAAGATGACCTTTGATGACAACGCGATGTTCCGTCACCCACAGGTCAGCGAACTGCGTGACAAAAGTCAGGAAGATCCGCGCGAAAGCCGGGCCGCTGATCGCGGTCTCAGCTATGTGGGTCTTGAGGGCAATATCGGCTGTATCGTCAATGGCGCCGGTCTGGCTATGGCCACGATGGACACGATTAAACTGGCGGGCGGCGACCCGGCAAACTTCCTTGATATCGGCGGCGGTGCCACGCCCGAACGCGTGACCAAGGCGTTTCGCCTTGTGATGTCTGACAGCAATGTTCAGGCCGTCCTCGTCAACATCTTTGCAGGGATCAATCGCTGTGACTGGGTGGCCGAGGGCGTGGTCGCGGCGCTGAAAGAAGTTCAGATCGACGTGCCGGTGATCGTGCGTCTGGCAGGAACCAATGTGGAAGAGGGTCAAAAAATCCTCGCCAAATCCGGCCTGCCAATAATTCGCGCCAGCACTTTGATGGAAGCCGCCGAACGCGCCGTGGGCGCATGGCAGAACGACTTGACCCAGGACACGCATGTGAGGGCTGTAAAATGAGCATTTACCTCGACCGAAACACGAAGGTTATCGTGCAGGGCATCACCGGCAAAATGGCCCGGTTCCACACCAAGGACATGCTGGAATATGGCACCAATGTCGTCGGCGGCGTGGTCCCCGGCAAAGGCGGTGAAACTGTCGAAGGCGTGCCGGTATTCAACACCGTCAAGGACGCGGTTGCCGCAACTGGCGCCGAAGCCTCGCTGGTGTTCGTGCCACCCCCCTTTGCTGCCGACAGCATCATGGAAGCGGCAGATGCCGGTATCAAATACTGCGTCTGCATCACTGATGGCATCCCGGCCCAGGACATGATCCGCGTCAAACGCTACATGTATCGCTACCCGAAAGAGCGGCGCATGGTTCTGACCGGACCGAACTGCGCGGGCACGATCAGCCCCGGAAAGGCCCTGCTTGGCATCATGCCGGGCCATATCTACCTGCAAGGAAATGTCGGCATTGTCGGCCGGTCCGGTACGCTTGGATATGAGGCCGCGGCGCAGCTGAAGGAACGCGGGATCGGTATTTCAACCTCGGTCGGGATCGGTGGTGACCCCATCAACGGCTCGTCCTTTCGCGATATCCTCGAGCAATTCCAGAACGATGACGAGACCGAGGTGATTTGCCTGATCGGTGAGATCGGCGGCCCGCAAGAGGCCGAGGCCGCTGCCTATGTGCGCGATCACGTGACCAAGCCGGTTGTGGCTTATGTTGCCGGTCTGACCGCCCCGAAAGGCCGCACCATGGGTCATGCCGGTGCAATCATCTCGGCCTTTGGCGAAAGCGCCAGCGAAAAGGTGGAAATTCTGGAAGCCGCAGGCGTCACCGTTGCTGAAAACCCGGCCGTTATTGGCGAAACCATCGCCCGCGTTATGGAGGGGGCGTCATGACCAAACCCTCCGTTTTGGTGACGCGCCGTTGGCCCGAGGCCGTCGAGGCGCAGTTAAAGCGCGACTATGACGTGACTTTGAACAAGGCCGATCGCCCGCTGACCCCGTCAGAGTTCAGGGAAGCCTTTGGTCGGTTTGACGCTGTTTTGCCAACTGTCACCGACACGATCAACGCCGAGGCGCTGGATGTGACAGCACCGCAAGTCAAAATCCTTGGCAATTACGGCGTTGGTTACAGCCATATTTGCGAACCGGCGGCGCGGGATTTGTCTTTGACAGTCACCAACACGCCGGATGTCCTGAGCGAATGCACAGCTGATATTGCAATGACCCTGCTTTTGATGGTCGCGCGGCGTGCGGGCGAGGGCGAGCGCGAGGTACGGTCAGGTCGCTGGACCGGCTGGCGCCCGACCCATTTGGTCGGCACCAAGGTCAGCGGTAAGACACTGGGCATCGTTGGCTTTGGCCGCATCGGCCGCGAAATGGCACGGCGCGCGCATTTCGGGTTTGGCATGACCATCCTTGTGCAGAACCGCAGCAGGATCGCGCCCGAAATACTGGCTCAGTTCGGTGCAGAGCAGGTCGACAGCATTGATGACATGCTGCCGCGCTGCGATTTCGTCTCGCTGCACTGCCCCGGTGGCGCCACAAATCGGCATCTGATCAATGGGCGACGATTGGACCAGATGAAACCGGGCGCGTTCCTGATCAATACGGCGCGTGGCGAGGTCATTAATGAACATGACCTCGTTCAGGCTCTGACCTTTGGCACAATCGGCGGCGCAGCCCTTGATGTGTTTGACGGCGAACCCCGGATCAGTCCCGATTTGCTTCAATGCGATAACCTTGTGATGTTGCCGCATCTAGGCAGCGCGACGCGGGAAGCGCGCGAGGCGATGGGGTTCAGGGTGCTCGACAATCTTTCGGATTTCTTTGCCGGTCGCGACCCGCGTGACCGCGTGATCTAAGATCTCTTGCGGCCCTTTTTCCGGGGCCGCTTTTCCTTTTCAGCATAAAGGTCCGCCCATGAATATCGCGCAAACAAAATCCGACTTCTTCACGCCAAATTTGGCAGACTCCGACCCCGCTATATCGTCTGCGATCGGTTTGGAGCTTGGTCGCCAGCGCGACGAGATCGAGCTGATCGCGTCCGAGA
>CANLZL010000006.1 GCA_947495575.1 uncultured Nioella sp.
TTCAAAGAGCAAGAGACAAAAATCAACCGACTGCGCTAATCTCAACTAGCGCCGCCCGCCAAAATCTACCTCATTTTACTACCGAACTTCCCTCCGAAGCACCGCTCCGTCCGTCCGTCCCGCGTCCCGTTAGCGCCTCAGCGCCGCCGGTGAAGGGGGTTCTACGGTTACTCACCAATACCCGCAAGACCTTTTTTGAAGTTTCCGACAAGTTTTTTGAAATTTTCGTGAAACTCGTTTGAAAACAAGCGCTTAAGTGCCGATTTTTCTGACCGAGCCACTTGGAATCTTACAGTGGTCTCTGCATTGCAGCATCCGCAAAGCGACTCGGCCCCCAACATCTTGGGTTATCCACAGAGTCTTCCCCAAGAAGCAGTGATTTGCGCGCAGACTCGGCGTGAATTTTACCAGATCGACCGGCTTTGGCCGACTCGCGATTCCGGTCAGGTCAAATCGACTTGGGGTTTGGTCGTTTGCTGAAGATGTGCAATTCGCCTGCGCAGCTGCCCACAATTCCGGCCGCAGATGCCGAGGCGTTATCCCGCGACGCGGCGACGCTTTAACCAGAGCATCCGCATTGCCACGACGCCAATGGCCGCGAGAAGGTACAGGATTGCTTCAACCGACCAGACCTTTTCCTGCATCACGAAATGCAGCCCGCCGAGTACAACCGCAACATAGGACAGGCGATGCAGCTTGGTCCATTTCTGACCAAGTCTGCGGATCGACTTCTTGGTCGATGTCAGGGCCAAGGGCAGGAGCAACAGGAACGCGGCCATGCCAATGGTGATATAGGGGCGTTCAACAATATCCTCGATCGCCTGCCCCCATAGAAAGGCCATATCCAGAGCCAGCCATGTCAGAAGGTGCAGAACAATGTATCCGAACCCAAGCAGTCCAAGGGGGCGCCGGAATTTGAGCAGGTTCACCCCGGCATAGCGGCGCAGGGGCGTGACCAGCAGTGTCGCGATCAGGAGCTGCAGTGCCAGCAGGCCAAGCTCATGCTCAAGCGCTTTGACCGGCTCAACCCCCAGCCCACCATTTACACCAAGCCATAGCAGCCAGGCCGCAGGGATAAACCCGACGATATAAAGCGGCCATTCCGGGATCTTGCGGGCCGTAGAGTTGATTAGGTCGATCATGGGTTCATCCGCAGCAAGTGTCGCCGGCCTGAATCGGCGGGCATGGGACAGTTCCGTAAGAGCAATAGACGCAGCAATCGCCGGGTTTTGGTGTCAGTACTTCCGAGCAGCCTGCGCATTGGTAGAACCATTGGCAGGCATCCTGAGGCATCTGTTCCGATGCGACATGCCCGCATTTCGGGCAAGTCACTGTTGATGTCAGAACAAGCTCGGTCATCGCTCAGTAGTGAACCGACAGGTCCATGCCCTCATACATATGCGCCACTTCATCCTCATAGCCATTGAACATCAATGTCTCCTGGCGTCCGGAAAAGAGGCCGCCACCAATGGGCCGTTCGGTCGCCTGGCTCCAACGTGGGTGATCCACATTTGGGTTCACATTGGAATAGAAACCGTATTCGCGCGGGATCAGCATGTTCCATGTGTTGGGCGGCTGTTCGTCGGTCAGGGTAATACGGACAATCGACTTGATCGATTTGAATCCGTATTTCCATGGCACCACCAGACGGATCGGGGCGCCGTTCTGATTGGGGATCGTACGACCGTAAATTCCGGTGGCCATCAGGGTCAGGGGATTCATCGCCTCATCCAGACGCAGACCCTCGCGATAGGGCCATTCCAGAATATTGCGGCGCTGGCCGGGCATTTCCTCGGGCCGCACGAGGGTCTCGAAGGCCACATATTGTGCGCCATCCTGAACACCCACACGGTTCAAAAGGTCGGCCAGCTCGAACCCGTTCCACGGGATGACCATCGACCAGGCCTCAACACAGCGGAATCGGTAGATACGTTCCTCGATGGTCATGCCGTCCAAGACATCAGCCAAGGAGTACGTGCCGGGATTGTCGACCAGACCGTCAATTTCAATCGACCAAGGGTCGGTGGTCAACATATGAGCATTGGCGGCAGGATCGGACTTCCCCGTGCCGAACTCATAGAAATTGTTGTAGGTCGTGATCTCTTCGAAGGTGTTTGGCTCCAGGGTGTCTTGCGCCTGCGCCTTTCCCCCAATCAGGCCAGTCCCAAGCGCGGCCCCTGCGCCAGCCATAATCTGACGACGGTTGAGAAACATATGTTCGGGCGTGACATCATCCCAAGTCAGGGATGAGCGGTAGCGATGCGCCATGGAAACCTCCTAAATGCGTTTGAGCAAAACTTGCCAAAAAACATAAGGGCAAACCATTACCAAGCGCGTGATCTCACGGCATTGTTTGGTTTTCGTTACTTCTGGGGAATATTTCGTGCATCGGGCGTGACTGCCCGTCATCGCCCATCAAACGGACATGGCGGCGGCGCATTTGCCGGGGTTCGGCAACCCCGACGGAATGCGCAATTGTCTCTACTTCCTTGATAATATTGGTTGCGTAGCGCGCGACGCGATCCTCTTTCACCTCGACAACCAGTCCTTTCTGGAACCGTGGATCATGCGTGGTGATGCCTGTCGGGCAGGTGTTTTTGTTACATTTCAATGCCTGAATGCAACCGAGCGAGAACATAAAGCCACGGGCAGATGTAACAAAGTCAGCACCTGCGGCCAGAGCCCAGGCAACATCGCCAGGGTTGATCAGCTTGCCAGAGGCGATCAGTCGAATGCGATCTTTCAACCCGGCGCGGTCCCGGATGTCAGACACCATCAGAAGTGACTCGCGGATTGACATCCCTACCAAATCCATCAGCGGCATGGGCGAGGCCCCGGTGCCGCCCTCCCCCCCGTCTATGGTGATGAAATCTGGCGCACTGTCTGGTCCCCGTTGATTGACCAACGCAAAGAACTCCTCAACCGGCGCGCTGTCGCTGGCCACGGTTTTTATGCCGACGGGCTTGCCCGTCACCTCACGGATATGGGCGATCATATCCAGAAGGTCGTCATAGGACGCGATTTCAGGATGGCGGTTTGGCGATAAACTGGATTGCCCTGGCAGGATGCCTCGGATCTCTGCGATTTCGTCTGTCACCTTCTCACCCGGCAAGATGCCACCTTTGCCGGGTTTCGCCCCTTGTGCCAGTTTCAGCTCAAACATCTTGATGGCGTCATGACGGGCGACGTCGCGCAGCTTGTCATCGTTCAGCGTGCCATCTGGATTTCTAACGCCGTATTTCGCTGTGCCAATCTGAAAGACGATGTCGCAGCCCCCCTCCAGATGGTAGGGCGACACGCCGCCCTCGCCTGTATTCATCCAGATCCCGGCCTTTTTTGCCCCACGGGCCAAGGCCCGCACAGCAGGCTTGGACAGGGCCCCATAGCTCATGCCGGAAATGTTGAAGAAGGAGGGCGCGTAATAAGGATGCCGCGCACCCGGTCCGATTAGCAATGGTTCGGTACTTGCGTATTGGTCATCCAGGGGCGGGAACGGCGCATTCACAAAAATGGGCGTACCCGGCACGTTCAGATTTCGGGTTGATCCAAAAGCCAGTGTATTCGACCCACCATCGGCTGCATGATTGACCCAATCGCGCTGCGCCCGGTTGAACGGCAGCTCTTCGCGATCCATCGCAAAGAAATACTGCCGAAAGAACTCTCCCAAGGCAGAAAAAATGTGTCGAAACCGCCCAATCACCGGATAGTTCCGCCGGATCGCATCATGGGTCTGCAAACGGTCGATAATCGCCAGAACCAGTAAGGCAAGCACGACAAGACCAACAACGATCAGAAAGGCCTGAGCGATGTATTCTACAAAAAGTGTCATCATGAGCATGGCCCTTCAGTCAATTGGGTCTGTTTACATTGCCGAACTCCTGAAGTGGTAGCAATCCAGCCCGACAGCGTCCTTGTTCACGATCAATCAACTTTATCGCGGTCCATGCCTCGATTGGTTCGTTTTATAAGGCCAATAATGGGCTTCGGTCCGAATTGTTCCCGCATCCGACCACAATAGCGGCGGCAGAACCGAGAAAATTTGCTCTTCGTTTTTAATTGGTTAACAATTCGTTAACGCGGCTGAAGATCGTTGACAAAAACCCGAGGCAAGAGCGCAGCCGCCACCAATCCGTTGGCGGCCTAATAGATTTCGGTGGGAGGAAACGATGGCTTTGAGCGAACAGCTTTTAATACATGGGCTAATTCTAAACGGTACAGTGCTGGACGATACGCTGGACGGCGGCGCAGATGATGACAAACTATTCGGCCTGGAAGGCGATGACCTGCTGAGGGGCTATGCTGGCGACGATAGCCTGAATGGTGGTTCTGGGGACGATACGATTCTAGGTGGAGCGGGGAATGACTACCTCTTTGGCAATAGCGGCAATGACAATTTGATCGGACAATCTGGTGACGACAGCCTTTTTGGCCGCAGCGGTGAGGACACGTTGAATGGCGGCACTGGAAATGACTATTTGAGCGGCGGCGAGGATAATGACCGCCTGTTTGGACATTTCGGCGAAGACACGCTTTTTGGCGGAGATGGCGATGATTTCCTTGCTGGCGGCAGTGATGATGACATTCTTAACGGTGGCGCCGGTGATGATCGTATGAACGGGGGTTCTGGAAACGATATATTGCGGGGAAATTCCGGGGACGACATGCTATTCGGGCGCGGTGGAGATGACCTGCTCGACGGGCGCACCGGTGAAGACAGCCTTTGGGGGGGATCCGGCAATGACACATTGGACGGCGGTCTTCATGATGACTACCTAAATGGGAATACTGGCGACGACTACGTCGCAGGCGGCGGCGGGAATGATCTTCTAATCGGCGGCTCAGGCAATGACACTCTGATTGGCGGAGCTGGCAATGACGAAGCCCGCGGCGGAGCTGGCGACGACCGGCTCGCCGGAAATTCGGGCGACGATACTTTACTGGGGGATACCGGTGAGGACACCATCATCGACGGCTCTGGTGAGGATATCATGACAGGCGGGGCAGATTCCGACCGGTTTGTGTTCATGTTGGACGGTGATCTGGATGTGGTCACCGACTTCACACAGGGAGAAGATATTCTGGATTTCAGCCGGTTCGGCTATTCCGACTTTTCCGATATGTTGTCGGACGTCGCAAGTGCATCCACCATCGGCAACAGTGTTGTATTCGAGTTGGGAAATGGCGAAAGCTTTATCATCGAAGGCGCAACCAATTTGTTCGCCAGCGACTTTATCTTCTGATCCGTTCAAAAAATGGACGGCTCCAGCGCCTGATCTCTGGTTGCTTTTTCGCTCGGCCATCTGTGATGGCCGAGCCTGCAACCCTTTCCTGGCTCGCACAGCACATTGCCCTGACTGGAGAACAATCCGGGGATTTAAATACGACACCCCTTATGCGAAAGGCACTGAGTGGCGCCGTCGGCGACGGTGTCCCTTAGAAAGTCACCTTGCCCCATTCCGGCGGCAGTGGTTTCACCTGAAAAACCAAGTGGAAATGCACCCATCTCTGAATTGAGATGCACAAATGATCCCGAAATTTTTCACAAATTTGTGACTGGAAAACTTAAGCACGCCTTGCTTAGGGCGGCGCAATTATTTGGCAAGTAGTTCCATGGGCTGAAACCATTCTGGACGGTTCTGCTTACCGCTCCACCTCCTGCTCAAGCCCGACACCCCGGGCTGGATCAACATATCCAAACAGGAGATGACAACAATGCTTCGCCGTACTTTTCTTGCCGCAACCGCTGCAACCGCTCTTTCTACCGCCGCCTTTGCTGACGGCCATTCCATGGACATCGTAGACACCGCGATTGATGCGGGTAGCTTTACGACACTAGTGGCCGCCGTGCAGGCCGCCGGATTGGAAGAGACCCTTCGTGGTGACGGCCCGTTCACGGTTTTTGCCCCCACAGATGAAGCCTTCGCCGCGCTACCAGATGGCACTGTCGAGACGCTCCTGATGGAGGAAAACCTCGATCAACTGGTCGCGATTCTGACCTATCACGTTGTTCCCGGCGCAGTTATGTCGACTGACCTCAGCGACGGCATGATGGCCACCACAGTGCAGGGCAGCGATGTCTCCATCGGCACAATGGGTGGCGTTATGGTCAATGACGCAACTGTCGTGGCTGCAGATATCGAAGCCTCGAACGGCATCATCCACGTCATCGACAGCGTGATCATTCCCGAGATGTAAAGCCTTCGTCCTCTGCCCTGTCGGCGGGGGACATTCCATTTCGTCCTAACTCAAAAAAGGGGAGCCCCCAAATGGACCGTCGTCAATTCTTTGCTGCCACCGCAGGTGCAGCTGCCGCAACCGTGACTTTGCCATCATTGACTTTGGCGCAATCTGCCACAATCGTCGATCTGGCCGTTGCCACGCCAGAGCTCAGCACGCTTGTCACCGCTGTTCAGGCCGCTGGTCTGGTCGATACACTTGCCGGGCCCGGCAACTTCACCGTCTTTGCGCCGACAAACCGCGCCTTCGAACATTTGCCACACGGCGTATTGGAAAGCCTTTTGCAGCCGGAAAATGTTGGCCAGCTGACCGATGTGCTGACCTACCACGTCTCCGGCGCGTATTACCCGGCCTCGGCCATCGTCGGTCAACGCGGCCGCATCCCAACTGTGCAGGGCGGTTATATTCACGCCAATGGCCGTGGAAACGGCGTGCATTTGAATGGCAATGCTGCGGTGACAACTGCAGACGTTATGGCCTCAAACGGGGTTGTTCACATTATCGACGCTGTTCTTCTGCCAAGCTGATCCCCCTCTTTCAGCTTGAATCAGAAGAAACGCCCCGGAGCCTGCGTGGGATCCGGGGCGTTTTTTGTTTGGCCAAATTCAATCTCGTTGATCGCGGTCATATTCCATGCGCGCGGATTTCACCGTGTCCATTTGATCGTTCGACCAAAACACCAGCGGCTTCAGATTTTCGAGCAGGCTCCGCCCCAAAGGAGTCAGCTCATAATAGACAGCCACCGGCGGCCCAGGCTCGACGGTTCGCGTCAAGTAGCCATCCCGCTGCAGGCCGCGCAGGTTTTCTGTTAAAACACGCTGCGTGACATCGCCAATACACCGTTTCACCTCGCCGAACCGTTTCGGGCCGTCCTCCAATGCCAACACGATGATCATCCGCCATTTGCCGGTCACGTTAGACAGGACAGAGCGGATGGGACAGTTCGAGGCCTCGGCCTTGCTTTCTACGCCTATGGGCAACATGGGAATCTCGGTGCAATACTGATACCAGCCTCCATTAACATACCCGAACCATCACCCACAACCCTGGCTGACATCCCTTGGTATCTCCGAGCATACCAGGTACGAAAATAGTGCGTAATTGAACCTTGGTGCGTTTTTGATACTTAGTGGGATATATTGATTCGAAAGGACCCACCCATGACACCGACCGAGATTGTTCTGGCCCTCTTTACCGCGGCGTTTATTGACCATGACCCCAATGCCGCCCGCCCGCTGCTGTCGCCGGATTACATTCAGCATAACCCGCAAATTGCCACCGGGGCCGAGCCTCTGTTGGGCCTGATCCCAGTTATCGAGCAATCGGGCATGACCGTTACCACGCACCGCGTTTTGACCGATGGCGATCTGGTGGTGCTGCACAACACTTATGACAATGCGGATGCCTTTGGCGCGCGCAGCTTGGCAGCCTTTGATGTTTTCCGCGTAGAAGACGGCGTGGTGGTTGAACATTGGGACAATCTGCAACCCATTCCCGAGAACACCGTTTCAGGCCGGGCGATGACGGACGGGATGACCGAAGTCACCGACCTGGAGCTGACTGAAGAAAACCGCGCCTTGGTGCTTGGTTTTGTCCAAGATGTCCTTGGCGGTGCGGCACCCGAAAACGTCACCAATTACATGGATCCGGCGGTCTATGCCCAACATAACCCGATGATCGATGACGGCCTCGCCGGTCTGATGGCCGCGATTGAGAGCTTTGCAGAAGCCGGACAAACCATCACTCAATTCGAGCCGAGACTGGTTGCCGCCGAGGGTAACTTTGTTTTTGTTGCATCGGACGCAGTGATGGGAGGAGAGCCCTGGGCCTTTTTCGATCTGTGGCGCGTCGAGGACGGGTTGATCGTTGAACATTGGGACGTGGTTGCGCCTATTCCAGCCGAAATGGCGCATGAGAACGGCAAGTTCTGAGCCCATGTAGGCCAGAGTGATCCAACAAAAAAGGCCCCAAGAAAACTTGGGGCCTTTTTTGCTTTAGTGAACCACCGCTTCGTCAGGCGGGCGCCGCTCGGATGAGCTGATCCGGTCACCCACGATCAGGCCATCGGCCCCGGCAGAGACATCCACCGTTTCGCCATCCTTAACCTCACCGGCCAAAATCATCTCGGCCAGTTGGTTCTGCAACGCGCGCTGGATGACGCGTTTCAGGGGGCGGGCGCCAAAGACCGGATCATAGCCTTCATCGGCCAGCCACTTCATTGCGCCTTCATCCAAATTCAGCGTGATCTTGCGATCTGCCAGACGTTTGCCAAGCCGATTCAGTTGGATTTCGACAATGCCATCCATATCCGAGCGGGTGAGGCGATCGAAGATGATGGTCTCATCCAACCGGTTCAGGAACTCGGGCCGGAAATGAGCACGAACAGCGTCCATCACGTCGCGTTTCGCGTCCGAGCTATCGGCACCATCGGGCAATTGGCTCAGCGCCTGCGCCCCTAGGTTGGATGTCAGCACGATCAGCGTCTGTTTGAAATCAACAGTGCGCCCCTGCCCGTCGGTCAGTTGACCGTCATCAAGCACCTGCAACAGCACGTTGAAGACATCGGGATGCGCCTTTTCAACCTCGTCAAACAGCACAACCTGATAGGGCCTGCGCCGCACGGCCTCGGTCAGCACACCGCCTTCATCATAGCCGACATAGCCCGGAGGCGCGCCGATCAGACGGGCCACCGCGTGTTTCTCCATGAACTCGGACATATCCACGCGAACCATGGCCTGATCATCGTCAAACAGGAACTCGGCCAGCGCCTTGGTCAGCTCGGTTTTACCCACGCCGGTTGGCCCAAGCATAAGGAAACTGCCCAAAGGACGGCCCTCGTCGTTCAGGCCCGCCCGCGCACGGCGCACGGCATTGGCCACTGCGGTGACGGCCGACTTCTGACCGATCACGCGTTTGCCGATCTCATCTTCCATGCGGAGAAGTTTTTCACGCTCACCCTCCAGCATCTTGGACACAGGAACACCGGTCCAACGCTCAACAACAGATGCGATCTGTTCGGGGCGTACCGCCTCTTCGACCATCATGTCGCTTTCGGCTTCTTCGGCTTCCGACAGCTGTTTTTCCAGTTGTGGGATTACACCATAAGACAGCTCACCCGCACGGCCCAGATCACCCTGCCGCTTGGCCTGGTCCAACTCAGCACGTGCCTGATCCAACTTTTCTTTCAGAACACGGGCGCCTTCCAGCTTGTCACGTTCAGACTGCCACTTGGTGGTCATCTCGGCCGATTGCTGCTGCAATTCAGACAGATCTTTCTGCAGCTTCTCCAGCCGATCTTTCGAGGCCGCGTCATCCTCTTTCTTCAGGGCTTCCGCCTCAATTTGTTTTTGCAGGATGTCGCGGTCCAGCGCGTCCAATTCTTCCGGTTTGGAATCGACCTCCATCCGCAAGCGGCTGGCGGCCTCATCCATCAGGTCGATGGCCTTGTCGGGCAGGAACCGGTCGGTGATATAGCGCTGCGACAGCTGCGCAGCAGCGACAAGCGCCCCATCCGAGATCCGCACACCGTGGTGCAGCTCGTATTTTTCCTTGATGCCACGCAGGATGGAAATCGTGTCTTCAACCGTCGGCTCTTCCACCACCAAAGGTTGGAACCTGCGGGCCAAAGCTGCGTCTTTTTCCACGTGCTTGCGGTATTCATCCAGCGTTGTGGCCCCAACGCAATGCAGTTCACCACGCGCCAAAGCTGGTTTGATCAGGTTCGCGGCATCCATCGCCCCATCTGATTTGCCCGCACCAACCAGCGTGTGCATCTCGTCGATGAACAGGATGATTTCGCCCGCCGCGCTCGTGACCTCGTTCAATACGGCCTTCAGCCGCTCCTCAAACTCACCTCGGTACTTCGCACCCGCGATCAACGCGCCCATATCCAGCGACAAAAGCTGCTTGTTGCGCAGGCTTTCCGGCACATCGCCATTGACGATGCGCAGGGCAAGACCCTCGGCAATCGCGGTTTTACCCACGCCGGGCTCGCCAATCAGAACCGGGTTGTTCTTGGTTCGACGGCTAAGGACCTGCATGGCACGGCGAATTTCCTCGTCGCGGCCAATGATTGGATCAATCTTGCCTTCCCGCGCCGCCTCGGTCAGGTCGCGGGCGTATTTCTTGAGCGCTTCGTAGTTGTCCTCGGCACTGGCGCTGTCGGCCGTGCGGCCCTGGCGCAGATCGTTGATTGCGGCGTTCAGGGCCTGGGCATTGACGCCACCGGCCTCCAGGGCATCGCGCGCTTTGGATTTTACCATGGCAAGAGCGGTCAGAATGCGCTCAACCGCGACGAAGCTGTCGCCCGCTTTCTTCGCCACTTTCTCAGCCTCGGCCACGACTTTTGCGGTCTGACCGTCCATGTATAGCTGTCCGCCGCCTGACCCGCTGACCTTTGGCTGCTTGCTTAGCGCCAGATCCGTCGCTTCAAGAACGCGTTTGGCATCGCCACCTGCGCGGGCGATCAGCCCGGCAGCCATGCCTTGGTCGTCATCCAAAAGGGCCTTCAACAAATGCTCGGGAACCAGTTTCTGATGGTCTTCCCTTTGTGCAATCGTCTGCGCGGCCTGAAGGAACCCGCGCGCGCGATCTGTGAACTTCTCCAAGTTCATATCTTACTCTCCTTCTATAAGCGCCTGCATCTTTGGCCCGCCCGATTATACGGCACGAGACCTTTCGCAAGCCTTGTCAGATAGATGGGAAAGCCCGCGACGATTCTCAAGAACTGGACTTATGTTTTCACATCGAATTCGCGGGCAAGTTGCCGCGCCCGCGCCTGCATGGCTTTCGACCTGTGGGTCAGGCCCGCGCGAATTCGGGCGGCGCGATCCTCTGTCTCATCTTCTGTTTGGGTCCTGACATAGGCGTCAAAGGCCCACACATTGACCAAAACCCGGGGATACCCCGCAAGGGATTGAAAAACCGTCCGGTGGGCGCGCGCAAGATCCGGGCAAAACCTGACCATCTGCAACACATGCAGGATCGCATCCGGCTCTGACAAATCCGGCAAGGTTGCAAAGACGGCTGAAAAGGCAGGTCGGGGCAACTGATTTGCCTCGGACCAGGCCTTCAAAACCCAGGTGGCGCCCACGTCGTCCGGACCGGGAATTCTGGCCAGCAGGCTGTCATATTGCGACGCTTGCGGGTCGGTCAAAACCAGCGCCTTCAAGGGCTGTACGTGGCGCCCATCAAATCCAGCTAGCGTTTTATCAATGTCTTTCGGCGTCAGTTTCATACAGGGCAGTCTGCCTTATTTTTCTGGCCAACCGAACGCCGCACTTAGGTGCGCGCGAAAAAATCACAAGGTTTTTCAACTTTTTTTGAAACCTATTGGCCGTCTCATGCGTCTAACCCATGTAACACCAATCACCGCCAAAGAAATGAAGGAGGCGCCCCGATGACCCGCATAGACCTGACCGATGTCGCCTATGACGCGAAGCGCGCCTGTTTCCGCGGCAAAGCCGTGTTTCACGAAATCACCGGAACTCGCAGCTTTCGCTGCCGCTGGCACGGACCGGAAAGCGCCGAGTTCGAGGCCATAACCCAAGGATTGGCGATGAACGCAAGGAAACGCGCCCTGCACTAAAGACATTCCCATAGGCGCGGCTGCCCATTCCCTGTCCCTCTCCGAGCAGCCCCGCCTTTCCAGGCGAACCCCGTCCCCCCTCGTTCCGCCTGATGACCTGGCCCGGTTGCTCCCCGTCCCTCGAGCAACCGGGCCATTTTCTTTTGGCGCATGGACAGGGCCGTATTTGGGCCGTAAGGACGGGAAAACCCAAATTGGAGAGCACACCGATGAGCGATGACCGCCTGATTGTAGCCATGGATGTCCCGAATGCTTTGCAAGGTCTGAAACTGGCCGATGAGCTTGGCGATGCGGTGTCGTTTTACAAAATCGGATTGGGTATGCTGACGGGCGGCGGCCTGGCGCTGGCCAATGAGCTGAAAGAAGAACGCGGAAAGCGCATTTTTCTGGACATGAAGCTGTTTGATATTGGCGCAACGGTTGAGGCCGCCGTACGCGGCCTGGCCCAGTTTAACCTCGACTTTCTGACCGTGCATGGCGACCCGCATGTGGTGCGCGCGGCCAAAGAAGGGGCATCCGGCAAGGACATGAAAATTCTGGCGGTGACGATTTTGACATCTATGGATCGCGAAGATCTGGATGCCGGGCTGATCAAAGCAGGCGACATGCCGGATCTGGTGTCCGAACGCGCCGCAACCGCGTTCAATGCCGGAGCCGATGGCGTCATCGCCAGCCCACAGGAAGCCGCGATGATCCGTGCTTTGCCAGAGGCCGATGGCCGCCTGATCGTCACACCGGGCGTCCGACCCTCAGGCGCCGCGCTTGGGGATCAGAAACGTGTGGCCACCCCTGCGGCAGCAATTGGTGACGGGGCGGATCATATCGTGGTTGGGCGCCCGATCTGGCAATCCGAAGACCCGCGCGCGGCAGCCGAGGCCGTTCTGGCCGAAATTCGCGCGCACTGATTACTGATCGGTTTCGCCGCCTTTGGCGGCGACCCGGGCGAGAGGGCGCTGCCCCCTCGCGCTCCCCCGGGGTATTTTTACAAAGAAGAAGCGGGCGATTACTTAGCGATCGTTTATATCTTCATCGAAGGTTTTGACCTGACCGCGGTTCACGCCAAGAAAGCGACGGAGCAAAAGCCAACCGATGAGAGAGGCAACCGCAAAGGCGAGGATAAGCGTCGGGGTTGAGTTGACCAACATGTCACCCGGTGCACCGCCGATGGCAAGCAAGCCAGCCACAAAAGCGGCGCCAACCGCAAAGCCCAGCATGACATAGGCGGGCATCAGAACCTCGGCGATCGCAAGGACAATCGC
Source organism: uncultured Nioella sp. (assembly GCA_947495575.1). Lineage (GTDB taxonomy): Bacteria > Pseudomonadota > Alphaproteobacteria > Rhodobacterales > Rhodobacteraceae > CANLZL01. The sequence continues at coordinate 13,084 of CANLZL010000006.1, forward strand.
CGCTGCGGCCCAGAACCACCATTGCGTATACATCAACCGCGCCCTTTCAGCATCTGGAACGCTTTGCCAAAGGCATCGGCCATATCAGCAGGCAAAAGGATCGTCTGCGTCCCCTGTCCGCCTGCGGCCTTGCCGACCGCCTCAACCTGTTTCAGTGCGATTTGATATTGCGCTGCTTCCAGACCGTTTTCGGCAATGGCTTCCGCAACCGCGCGCGTGGCATAGGCTTCGGCATCGGCCAGCACTTTGCGGGCCTCGGCCTCTTTCTCGGCGGCGTAAAGCTCAGCATCGGCAGCAAGTTCCACGGACCGGCGTTGGCCTTCGGCCTCGGTCACCTGGGCGCGACGGGCGCGTTCCGCATTCAACTGCTGCAACATCGCGTCGCGGGTCGCTTGATCTAGATTCACGTCCAGAATCTCGGCACGTGTCACTTCGATCCCCCAATTATCGACGGCGTCTTCGACACTTTCCTTGATTTGAGTAATCAGCTGCGTCCGGTTCGACTGCACCTCATCAAGGTCCATCTTACCGATATTGGCCCGGACAATACCGGCCACCGTTGTTGCAATCGCCGCGTCAACGTCGCGAATGCGGTAGACGGTCTTTTCTGGCTCAAGGATGCGGTAAAAGACCGACGTATCAATCTGAACCAGCACGTTATCCTTGGTGATCGCGTCCTGAGTGGCATTAGGCAACTGGCGTTCAAGGATCGAGATCTTGTGAGCGACCCGATCAAGGAAAGGGATGATGAAATTGATCCCCGGCCCAAGCACGCTGCGCAGACGCCCAAAGCGTTCCACGACGAATTTCTGGGATTGCGGGACAATCCGAATTCCAAGGTAAATACAAAGAATAATGAAGCCTGCGAGCAGCAGGATCACGATATTGCCGCCCAAAAGGGCGTCCAAGATGGCCTCGATATCCATAGAGCTATCCTCGTTTTTCATGTCTGTGACTATGCATTGGTGCTAAAATTTGTGCTAGCATCTATCTGAGCGCAATTTACCCAAAGAGCAAGGCCCTCGGCCTTGCCAGGGGTGGACCACAGCATGGATCAGTATGATTTTCCTGCGGTTGGCCTAGGTGAAAGAACCCCCGCAATGTGACACCTTGGGTGTCCACTTTCACCTCTTCGACGCCGTCGATGATCCGCTTTCCGTCCCACTTAATCTGGTCGAAATAGCCGTTGAGCACGCAACTGGGCGCCGCTTTGTCGAGAGAGCTGTGGTGCCAGAGAAGATAGGTGTCGATGATTTCTTCGAGGGCCTCGGGTTTGGCGAAGGCTTCGCTTAACGGCCCGAAACCAAGGACAAACAGACCGTCGGCATCGTCGAAATGCTCTGTGCCTTGCTCATAATGACCCAGCATTTCCTTGCGCACCTCTTCATAGCGCGCGTCAAAACGCACGATAAATTCCGCACGTGGAATGGTCATCTCGAAATCGGCAAGCGAGCTGGGCTCATAGCGTTGCCGCTGACAGAAATTCGTGTGGTCATTATAGCAAAAGCCGTCGGGCGAGACTTCCTTGCCGTCAACAAACATCTTCATGAAATCTCTCCAATCAAAATCCCAAATGTTGTAGCCAAACTGCATTTACACTGTCTAGCCGAGCCCAAAATTGGTAGCTTGCCCCATGCCCGCCCTCTGCCGCGATTGCCTGACCCAGTTTGACGATGGACCGCGCTGCCCCAAGTGCGGGCGGCCTCGGATCGTACGCCATGACGAGCTATGGGATCTGTCTATCGCACATATGGATTGCGATGCGTTTTATGCCAGCGTGGAAAAGCGCGATAACCCGGAACTGCGCGACAAGCCGGTGATCATTGGCGGCGGAAAACGTGGTGTGGTGTCGACAGCCTGCTATATCGCCCGCATCAAGGGCGTGCGCAGCGCGATGCCAATGTTCAAGGCGCTGGAGCTGTGCCCGGAGGCCGTGGTCGTTCGCGGCCGGATGGAGGTCTACTCGACCGTCTCGAAACAAATCCGCGCGATGATGGATGAGATGACGCCGAAGGTAGAACCGCTTTCGCTGGATGAGGCGTTTATGGACATGTCGGGCACTGCAAAACTGCATGGGGTTCCGCCCGCCGTTATGCTGGCCCGGCTGGTCAAACGGATGCGCGAGGAATTGGGCATCACGGGCTCCATCGGGCTAAGCCATAACAAGTTCCTCGCCAAAATCGCCTCGGACATGGACAAGCCGCGGGGGTTTTCCGTGATCGGCAAGGCTGAAACTGTGGACTTCCTCGACCAAAAACCGGTGCGCCTGATCTGGGGCATTGGCGAGGTTGGTCAGCAATCGCTGGCCAAGGCCGGCATCCGCAGTTTCGCTGACTTGAAACGGTGGGACCGGAAAGAGCTTGGCGCGCGTTTCGGCAGCATGGGGGAACGGCTGTGGCACCTTGCCCGCGGCGAAGACCGGCGCCGGGTCAGCCGCAATGCTCCGATGAAAAGCCTGTCATCCGAGACAACGTTTTTCGAAGATACAAGCGATGTCGATTTGCTGGATGGGCATATCTGGCGACTGGCCGAAAAGGTCTCGGACAGGCTTAAGGCGCGGGGAAATGCGGGCCGGGTTGTGGTGCTGAAGCTTAAGCGCTCGGATTTCACGCTGATCTCTCGCAGAAAATCACTCAGCGATCCGTCGCAGATCGCGGACCGCATTTACCGCACGGCGCGCGACCTGTTTGATGCGGTCGACCACAAGAAACCTTATCGACTGATCGGGGTCGGTGTGTCTGATCTTGTGGACGAGGGCCATGCCGACCGATCCGGAAATCTGTTGGACCCGCAGGAAGGAAAGCGCATTGGCGCTGAACGCGCCAGCGATCAGATCCGTGCAAAATTCGGAGCAGACGCAATTTTGAAAGGGCGATCCTTGCGGTAACTATTCCGCAGCCAAGGGAATACTGGTCAGGCCGGTGTCGATCATCCTTTGCATCACATCGGTCATGATCCGCTTCATTGCTTGGAAATTGCCGTTAGGGCGGATCATCGTCTCGTTCATATAAAGGCTTCGGTCGATTTCGATCTGAATTGCGTGGCGCGACTGCGCCGGGCGCCCGTAATGCTGTGTCATGAAGGCGCCGGCAAAGGGGCTGTTGCGGCTAACGACCAGCCCTTGGTCAACAAAGGCCTGTTCCAGCCTGTCAACAATCTCGCTATTGCAAGAGGCCCCAAACCGGTCCCCCAACACAACTTCTGGCCGGCTACGCCCGGGCTTGGGGGCCACGTTTTCCAGCGCCTCATGCGGCATAGAATGAATGTCGAGCAATATGGCCTCACCGAAAAGGTTGAGACTGTCCTGCATCAGCGCCTCAAGACGGCTATGATAGGGGCGCCAAACTTCTGCAATCCGGGCCTCGGCCTCAGCCATAGATACTTTCCCGCGGTAAATGAGCCGCCCGCCCGAGACCACGCGGGGAATCACGCCCAGGCCAGAACTGATTCTCGGATTTGCCGGGCTGCGGCGCAAACCGTCGATAACGGCGGGGTCCAATTCATCGCAGGACCGGTTCAGATCGACATAGGCGCGCGGATATTCCGCGGCCAGCAATGGCAGGCCAAGCGCGGGCGCTTCACCAACCAGCATGTCAACAAACGCATCTTCGGAAGATCGCATCCCGCGCTCGTCCAAAATGGTTTGATTTGTAAATGCCCAAGGGTAAAACCGCCCCGAATGCGGAGAGGCAACAACGATAGGTGAGACCCGTCGTGGCGGCATCTCTAACCGGTAAGCCGGGCGGGAATGGGGCGCGTCTGTCATGGGATCTATCTTTAACCGAAAATCTCCGTGTCAAAAGCCCTTGAACACCTCACCGACTCCTTTTATAGACCGCCTACCCAACGTGGCAGGGGCTGCGGCTGGCAGGAAACTGTTGGTCTTGTCCTTGAAGTTAATCGGGCGATTAGCTCAGCGGTAGAGCACTTCGTTGACATCGAAGGGGTCACTGGTTCGATCCCAGTATCGCCCACCATTTTCCCTTGGCAACAAGGGGTTAACCCTAAGGCGCATCGCCGCGCCGCGACAAAGGAGATGACTGATGAAAGTCAAGAACTCGCTCCGCTCGCTCAAGCAGCGTCACCGCGATTGCCGCGTCGTGCGCCGCAAGGGCCGTGTCTATGTGATCAACAAGACACAGCGCCGGTTCAAAGCCCGCCAGGGCTAAACCGGACGGACACCCGGAATAAAAACGCCGCAAAGGGTAACCTCTGCGGCGTTTTTCTTTGAAATGGTGTCTCTCAACACCCGTTACTGGCGAACCAAACCGTTCAAAACCATATGGGCCATGGTCGCGTTGTCCAGGATTCCGGTATTGGGAAGGCCATTGGCCTGCTGATAGCGCCGCAGACCGGCCACAATACTCTCCTCATCATCGGCATTTCGCGGAATGACGCCCGATTGTGACAAAGCTGCATAGGCCAACCGCAACTGGGTGCGCCCCATCTGGCCAATCGCCGGATCAGGCCCAGGGTTCAACGCCTCAAGACGGTCACGTGCTTCGTCCACAAAGCGTCCGTTCGGATAGGCTTGCAAATAGGCACGGTAGCTGTCGGCAGTGTTGGCATCTGTTGCTGCCCGCCAAGCCCGATTTTCGGCTTGAATTCCCTGCAACCGCTGCTGCGCCTCTTGCGTATGGCGCCCGTTGGGGTAGGCATCCAAGTATTGCCGGTAGGCCGGCCCAGTTCCCGTATCGTCCGCCGCTTGCCATGCCTGATCATCATCACGGATGGCGTTGATTCTCTGACGTGCCTCGGCGGCGTGTGGGCCGTTCGGGTACTCGTTCAGATAGTCTCGGTAAGCTTGGACGGAATCTGTATCACGCGCCTCCTGCCAGGCTGCAGGTTCAGCGTGAACTTGCTGCAACTGACGCAATCTCTGGCGGGCCTCCTGCGCATGGGGGCCGTTGGGGTAGTCCTGCAGGTAAGCCCGATAGGCCTGGATAGAATCGGCCGCACGAACCTGATTCCAGAAATCAGCCTCACGTTGGGCAAGGATGCTATTCAGGCGCTGGCGGGCCAACTGCGAGAACTCGCCCTGCGGGTAGCGATCCAGATAGGCGCGCAGGCCTTGCTCGGTCTGACCGCGACCGGTCTGGTTCCAATAATCACGATCGGCCTGGCGTTCCCTCTCTTCCTCGATCTCTTGCAGGCGGGTTCGCGCAAGGTCAGAGAATTCGCCGTTCGGATACCGGTCAAGATAAGCCCTTAATCCCGGTTCATCCGTACCGCGCCCGGTTTCCTGCCAATAGGCCCGATCGGCTGCACGAATTTGCGCGCGGCGGGTATCTGCCTGATCATGCAAAAGGGCAATCTGGTCGGCATCTAGATACCCGGTCACTTGTAACCCGGCATTCTGCTGCCAATCCCTTATGCCGCGGCGTGAGCCCTGGCCGAACAATCCGTCGATGCCGCTATTGTAATACCCCAACACAGCCAGATCGCGTTGGATATCGCGGCGCTGATTACGGTTCAGAGAAAGCGCATCTTCAACTTCTTCCGGGGTCAACTGTGGAACCGGTGGTTCCAGCAAGGCAATCCGCGCACGTGCCTCTGCCGCGTAATATCCGTTCGGATACCGATTGAGGTAGGCGCGATAGGCAAAGATGTTGTCCAGCGTGCTCATCGCGTCCCAATAAGACTGATCGTCGGGATTGATTGTCGGAGTGACTATCGGAGAGGGGATGAAGGGCCGGAAGGGCTGGTCCAAGGCAACGACGGTCAATCCCGGCGCTGCTGCAAATACATCTCTTAAGGGGCGCCCAGGCTCTAGCAGATTTTGGGCTGCAAATTGCGCAACCGCCGCGGGATGGCCCGTGGCCAGCGTGACGCCGTTCGGGACCGCCAGTTCGCCAAGTCCGTTGGCAAGCCCTGTGCCCAAGGGAACACCCTGATCTTCCGGACCTAAAAGGACAATCGCGTCATCAACTTCTGCCGCCATGTCCAGAAGCAGCTGAACCGGAATCCCTGCGCCGGAAACAGAGCCGAGAGTGACTTCGCCAGCATCCGCACCCAGAAACCACGTCAAGCCGCCATAGGTCACAAACCGGCCTGCCAAAGCAATGACCAGCCTGTCTTCTTCACCCTGAGTTGCGACTGCGCCAACCAAATCACGCAGCCGTTCCCCACTCGCGTCAATCGAAGAAAAAACGGAAAACCCCGCTTGATCCAGCGGGGTTAAGGCCGTTCCGATATAGCGTGGGGCGCCGTAACTGGTCGTGGCGTCCATATCTACGCTGCCGACAACCATGGCAGTGTCGGCCTGAGCAGGCAGGGCGACACCCATTAATAATAACGCTCGAATAAATGATCTCATAAGAAATCCTCCTCCAAATAGGGGCGGATCGGATCATTCGTAGCTGCGGCAATCCTCAATGACTTTGCCATCATTTGGCAGAGAGCCGGCGGGAACGAGCTCGATTCGCCCCCTCAACTTTAGCGTATCCAGCACGGATTGTTCAAAATCAGTGACATCGGATGCAGAAGTCTCCAACTGAACCCGCATGACATCCATCTCGCCCTCGCGTTCTGCAATGACCCGTGCGCGGCCAACTTCGGCATGTCGCGCCACCAGATCGGCCACCTGTTCGGGACGAACAAACATGCCTTTGATCTTGGTGGTTTGATCCGCACGGCCCATCCAGCCCTTGATGCGAATATTGGTCCGTCCGCAGGGGCTTTCGCCCTCCATCACTGCCGAAAGATCGCCGGTAGCAAAGCGGATCAACGGATAATCGGCATTTAGCGTGGTGACGACAACTTCGCCAACTTCACCGGGCTCAACCGGGTCACCGGTGCCGGGGCGCACGATCTCAACGATCACACCCTCATCCACGATCATGCCGTCCATCGCCTCGGATTCATACGCGATATTGCCCAGATCCGCAGTCGCATAGCTTTGCAGACAGGCAATGCCGCGATCGGCATATTCCTGCCGCAGCGACGGGAACAACGCGCCCCCCCCGACAACCGCCGTGGTGATTTTGAGGGGCAATCCCATGGCTTCCGCCTTGTCCAGGATGACCTTCAGGTAATCTGGCGTTCCGGCATATGCGGTCACACCGATATCATGAGCGGCGCGCGCCTGAAGCTCGGTCTGGCCAGTTCCCGCGGGCAGGACCGCTGCGCCAACCGCGCGCGCCCCGCTCTCAAAGATCATACCCGCTGGCGTCAGGTGATAGCCAAAACAATTCTGGACGATATCGCCCTGTCCAACACTTGCCGCATGCAGAAACCGACCCATGCGCCACCAGTCATGGCTGACCTGTCCGGGTTCATATATCGGCCCCGGCGATTGGAAAATATGAGCAAAGCCCGAAACCGGCCCGGCGAAACCACCCAAAGGGGAGAGGGACGCCTGCGCCTTGCCGATCTCGGACTTCCGCAACACCGGCAAGTGCGCCAATTGTTGAGCCGATGTTACTTCTGCAGGATTTACTCCCGCAAACCGTTCGGAATATCCCGGCAAGGCCTTGGCGGTCGCGATTTGCTGCGGCAGTGCCACCGCCAAATCTGCGGCACGCTCATCAGCGCTGCGGGTTTCCAAATTGTCGAAATACTTGGTCACTATGGCGTCCCTCATCAGCTCAACCACCGCTTGCGGCGGCGATAACTGCGGACATCACGGAAGCTCTTGCGACCTTCCTCGGACATACCAAGGTAGAATTCTTTCACATCGGGGTTTTCGCGCAGTTCGGCGGCAGGACCATCCATAACCACACGCCCGGATTCGAGGATATAGCCGTAATGGGCAAACCGCAGAGCAACATTGGTGTTTTGCTCGGCCAACAGGAAGGTCACGCCTTCCCCCTCGTTCACCGATTTCACAATCTCGAAGATCTGTTCCACCAATTGCGGCGCCAGACCCATCGACGGTTCATCCAGCAGGATCGTCTCGGGTCGGCTCATCAACGCACGACCCATGGCGCACATCTGCTGTTCCCCGCCCGAAGTATAGCCCGCCTGGCTGCGGCGGCGCTCCTTCAAACGCGGGAAGTAGTTGTAAACCATCTCAAGGTCGGCCGCGATCGCGCCCTTGCCATCGCTGCGCGTGTAAGCGCCCGTCAGCAGGTTTTCCTCGATGGTCAGGTGTTCGAAACAGTGACGGCCTTCCATCACCTGCACCACACCATTCTTAACCAGGTCGGCGGGATCAGAGTGGGCGACGTTGCGACCACGATACTCGATCGTGCCCTTTGTCACCTCGCCCCGTTCAGAGGCCAAAAGCCCCGAGATCGCCTTCAACGTGGTGGTCTTGCCTGCTCCGTTGCCACCTAGCAGCGCGGTAATTCCGCCCTTGGGCACGTTCAGGCTGACACCTTTCAGGACGAGGATGACGTGATTGTAAATCACCTCGATATTGTTGACCTCAAGAAGGGTCTCTTGCTCGGTGGGTCCGGCGTCCAGCATCTTTGGTCTCCAGCAACGCCTGCCTGTCGCTAGAACGCAGGCGCGGCTTCATGAAAATTCTTTAGGGGTGAGGATCTGGCGAACAACGCCGCCAGATCCAGATTTCAGGGTCGGATTACATGGCGCAGTCGCGCGCTTCGATCCCGTTTTCCGCTGCGAACATGGCGCTGTCTTCTTCGATCAGCGGCTGCGTGACAGCGTCATCAGGTGCGATGAAGTCGGTCAGAGTGACCCATTCCTGCTCGCTTGCGTTCCACTGCTGCATCGCGGCCATGCCGGTGCCACCGTGGTCAGAACAAGAGACCGAGAATTCCGGCCCGATACCAGGCGCGCCCAGCTCTTCCATACGGGCCGCTGTCATTTCCAGCGCCTCCATACCGTCACGCATCATTGCAGGCGTGATTGCAGCCACACCGTGCATTTCCTGCGCTACGCGGATCGCTTCGGCAGCCAGCATCGCTGCATACATGCCGCGGGTGTAAAGAACCGAACCAAGGTTTGATCCATCGCCAGCCGCAAGGCCTGCATCGTGGACATGTGTCTGAATGTCGGCAAAGACCGGCATATCGCCCAGACCGTTCATGTTCAGGGCACGATAACCATTGGCCGCGTCGCCCGCGGGGATCACGTCATGCTCAGCGCCGGCCCACCAGTTGCCGATGAAGTTTTCCATCGGGAAACGGATGTTGGCAGCTTCCTGAACCGCAACCTGGTTCATGACGCCCCAGCCCCACATGATCACATAGTCAGGACGCTCACGGCGGATGGTCAGCCACTGGTTACCCTGTTCCTGACCGGGGTGGTCAACGGCCAGCTGGACCAGTTCAAACCCATGCTGTTCGGACAGAACTTCCAACGTGCGGATCGGCTCACGACCATAGGCCGAGTTGTGGTACAGCAGAACGATCTTCTGACCTTCAAGCGAACCGTCGTTTTCATCCAGCAACGCGTTGATGATCACAGACGCCCCATCCCAGTAATTGGCGGGATAGTTGAAGACATTCGAAAAGATCTCACCATTTGCGGCAGAAGTCCGGCCATAGCCCATCGTGTGCAGGGGGATGCCGTCAGCTGTTGCGCGTGGGATCAGCTGATAGGTGATGCCAGTGGACAGCGGTTGGTAAACCAATGCGCCTTCGCCCTTGGTGGCCTCATAGCATTCCACGCCGCGTTCCGTGTTGTAAGCGGTTTCGCATTCGATGATGCGGAACATTTCGCCACCGACGCCACCATCACGCTGGTTCAGCATGTTGAAATAGTCCTGGTAGCCATCCGAGAACGGGATGCCGCCCGCCGCATAAGCACCAGTCCGGTAGCTGAGATCGGGGATGACAAGGTCTGCAAGTGCAGGGCCCGAGGCCATCACGCCGGCCATCACCATGGTTGTTAGTTTCTTCATCGGTATTTTCCTCCCTTTGGTTTTTCCGATGTATTCTTGGTGCCGGGCCGTGGAGGCGACCCGGCAGGTTGACCAGCCCCACATCAGTGCGGGAACGGCCAGAGTCTCAATTTTTCTTTTGCAAGGCGCCAAAGCTGCGCCAGGCCATGGGGTTCAACGATCAGGAAAAAGATGATCAGCCCCCCAACGATAACAAGTTGGAAATGCGCCACGATATCTGTGGGCCAGCCCAATGTGTCGACGCCCAGAACCTTCAGGGCCACCGGCAGCAGGACCAGGAACGCCGCCCCGGCAAAGCTACCAAAGATGGAACCCAGCCCGCCAATGATCACCATGAACAGAACGAGGAACGACTTGGTGATACCAAAGGCTTCGCCGACTTCCACCGCACCCAAGAAGACCGAGAACAACAGCGCCCCCGAGATGCCGACATAGAAAGACGAGATCGCAAATGCCGTCAGTTTGGCTTTGAGCGGATTCACTCCGATGATCTCGGCCGCGATATCCATGTCACGGATCGCCATCCATTGCCGTCCAACAGTGCCGCGTGTCAGGTTCCGCGCCACCCAGGCCAGCAGAATGACAAAGAACAGGCAGAACAGGTATTTCACCCAGACCTCAGCATTCGGGCCGGTTACGGCCAAGCCAAACATCGTCCGCTCAGGCGCATTGATCTGGCCTGATGCCGAATAGTTGTAGAACCACGGCACACGGTTGAAGAGCCAGACCAAAAAGAACTGCGCAGCTAGCGTTGCAACGGCAAGGTAAAATCCTTTGATCCGCAGTGATGGCAATCCAAAAAGTACGCCAACACCCGCCGTGATAAAGCCCGAAAGGAACGTGATCGTCACCATGTCGAGGCCGGGAAAAGCCGTCATCAGCTTGTAGGTTGCATAGGCACCCACCGCCATGAACCCGCCGGTTCCCAGGCTGACTTGCCCGCAATACCCGGTCAGGATGTTCAGCCCGATCGCCGCGATCGCATAGATCAGGAAAGGCAGAAGTAATGCGTTGGCCCAGTATTCATTGACAACAAACGGGATGACCGCGATCGCAATGAAAAGGACGAAATAGTACCTGTAACGATCAAAGGCGATCGGAAAGGTCTGGTTGTCAGCGGCGTAGCTTGTCTTGAAATCGCCGGCTTCACGATAAAACATGGATCAGACCCTCTCGATGATTTTTTCGCCAAACAGGCCTTGGGGCCTGAAAACGAGGAAGATGAGTGCCAGCACGTAAGCAAACCAGTTCTCAGTTGCGTTGAGCGTGAAGCCAAAGACCGCACCGAAGATGTCATTCGAGGACACGATGAATTCAAAGAGCGCTTCGCCCACACCGATGATCAAACCGCCAACGATGGCACCGGGGATCGACGTGAACCCGCCCAGCATCAGAACCGGAAGCGCCTTCAGCGCGATCAGCGACAATGAGAATTGAACGCCGGATTTCGCGCCCCACATGGTGCCCGCAACAAGGGCCACAAAACCCGCAAGCGACCAGACGAGGATCCAGACAAAGTTGAGCGAGATACCAACCGACAGCGCCGCCTGGTGGTCATCTGCTACGGCCCGCATCGCGCGGCCTTGCTTGGTATATTGGGCAAATGCGACCAGTCCGGCCACCAGAACCGCCGCGACAATTGCCGCTACAATATCTAGGTTGTCGATAAAGAACCCGTAGCCAAACCAGTTGAAGGTTGTCTCGTCGATGATGGTGTTGATGCCCTGTGGCAGACCGATATCCAGCGTCCGGATCTCAGACCCCCACATCAGGTCAGCGACCCCTTCAAGGAAATAGGCCAGACCGATGGTGGCCATGAACAGAATGATTGGCTCTTGACCGACGAGGTGGTGGAACACGACCTTCTGCACGAACCAGGCAAGCCCGATCATCACCAGGACGGTTAGCGCGATGGCCAGCAGGGCCGGCACAGAGTGCCACGGCAAATGGTGAATTTCGGTGCCAAACGTTGCGTTGATGAGATGCGCGAACGGCACGCGACCTTCCTGGATACCGACCAGCGTCATGGCCGCAAACAGCGCCATCACACCCTGGGCATAGTTGAAGATGCCAGAGGCTTTGTAGATCAGAACGAAGCCAAGCGCGACAAGGGCATACATCACCCCGGTCATCAGGCCGTTGGCCACAACCTCCATTGCAAAAATCAGTTGATCAGGCATTTCGGGCTCCGACGGCATTTGTATGTACGGGGGGTGTACAGGGGGTGTACGGCAGGCGTACCGGGGGTGACGGGAGGTTTTGGCAAATCAGATCAGTCATGAGCGACCCCCAGATAGGCGTCGATGACCTCTTGGTTATTGCGCACCTCATCGGGTGTGCCGTCGCCAATCTTTTTGCCGTAATCCATCACGACCACGCGATCGGACAGATCCATCACCACGCCCATATCGTGTTCGATCAGGGCAATTGTGGTTCCGTATTCGTCATTCACATCGAGGATGAAGCGACTCATGTCTTCTTTTTCTTCGACATTCATTCCCGCCATGGGTTCATCCAGCAGCAGCAGCTCAGGCTCGGCGACCAAGGCACGCGCCAGTTCGACCCGTTTTTTCAAGCCATATGGCAGACGTCCAACTGGCGTTTTGCGGATGCTTTGAATCTCAAGGAAATCAATGATTTCTTCGGCCTTTTCGCGGTTCAGAGTCTCTTCTTTTTCGGCCTTTCCCCACCAGATCGCCTGCCCCAAAAAGCCGGTTTTCATATGGTTCAGACGGCCTGTCATGATGTTGTCGAGTACCGACATCCCATCAAACAGGGCAATGTTTTGGAAGGTGCGGGCGATGCCTTGGCGCGCAACCAAATAGGGCCGCATCGGCGGGCGTTTCGTGCCCCGAAACCAAACGTCGCCTTCCTGCGGGTTATAGAACCCCGAAATCACGTTCAGCATAGAGGATTTGCCGGCCCCGTTTGGACCGATGATCGCTCTGATCTCACCTTCACGAATATCAAAAGAGATGTCCTGGATCGCCACCACGCCACCAAAGCGCAAAGTGATATTCTTCATCTCCATCAACGTGTTGCCAATGGTCCGCCCATCGGGCGTTTCATAGGGTTCGTACTGCATCATGGTCATTCTGCGGCCACCTGCGCTTGGCCCACATGATCCACAACTGCCGCGTCGCGAATCTGGAGTGTGGCGGTAATCTTGCCCTTGCGACCATCTTCGTAGGTCACTTCGGTCTCGGTATATTGCTCGGATTTTCCGCTATAGAGCGCGGTGATCAGATCTTCGTACTTCTCTTCGACGATCCGGCGCCGAACCTTTCTGGTTCGGGTCATTTCGCCGTCATCCGCATCCAGTTCTTTGTGCAAGACAAGGAACCTGTGCACCTGACACCCGGACAACATTGAGTCTTCTGCGACCGACTTATTGACCGCTTCGACATAGCCCTGAATTGTGTCCAGCACTTGCGGGTGTCCTGCCAGTTCCTGATAAGAGGCGTAGGCGATATTATTGCGCTCGGCCCAGTTCCCGACGGCATGCAAATCGATATTGATAAAGGCCGTGCACATCTCACGTCCCGCGCCAAAGACAACCGCCTCCAGCACATCGGGATAAAACTTGAGTTTGTTCTCGACGAATTTCGGCGCGAACATTCCGCCATCGGCCATTTTGCCGACATCCTTCACCCGGTCGATGATCCGCAGATGCCCGCCTTCTTCTTCAAAGAAACCAGCGTCGCCAGTGGCGACCCAGCCCTCTGCATCTTTTGTCGAGGCGGTGCTGTCAGGATTATTGTAATATTCGACGAACACGCCCGGCGAGCGGTAGAAAATCTCACCTGAGTCGTCGATGCGAATTTCCACACCGGGCGCAGGAACGCCAACCGTATCAGCACGAACCTGTCCATTGGGCTGCATCGTGATAAAGACGGAAGCCTCGGTTTGGCCATAGAGCTGCTTAAGGTTGATGCCGAGCGAACGATAGAAATCGAAAAGCTCTGGCCCAATAGCTTCACCTGCTGTGTATCCGATCCGAACCCGGCTAAGTCCCAATGTGTTTTTCAGAGGCCCGTAGATACAAAGTTCGCCCAGCTTGTATTTCAGACGATCTGCAAAACCGACCTCCTTGCCATCAAGGATCGCTGGTCCAACTCGTTTCGCATGCGCCATGAAGTGGTGAAACAGCCATTGCTTGAACCGTCCTGCATCTTCCATGCGGATCATCACTTCGGTCAAATGCCGTTCAAAGACGGGCGGCGGCGCAAAAAAGTAGGTCGGCCCAATTTCCCGAAGATCTGCACTGACTGTCGCGGCTGATTCCGGGCAGTTGACGCAGAGGCCTGTCCAATAGGCCTGACCAATCGAAAAAATGAAGTCGCCGACCCAGGCCATAGGGAGGTAGGCCAGTACATCGTCACTGCTGCGAAGATGGTCGAACTCTGCCGAGTTCTTCGCAGTTTCAATGATATTTCTGTTCGATAGCACCACGCCCTTGGGCTTGCCAGTCGTGCCAGACGTGTAAAGCATCACACAGGTGCTGTCATAATTCAGCTCAGCTTCGCGCGCTGCCAGTTCCTTTTCGAACCGTTCATGCGCAGCGCGACCCTCTGCCTGTATGTCCGCCAAGGCGTGCAGCGTTGTATGGTCGTATTTCCGTAGGCCGCGAGGATCCTGATAGATTACGTGTTCGATCTTGTTGACCGACTCCTGCACTTCCAAAACCTTGTCGACCTGTTCCTGGTCACCACAAATCGCGAAGCGCACGCCGGCATTGTCCAAAACGTGGACCATCTCCTCGGCGACCGCGTCTTGGTAGAGCGGCACAGGCACAGCGCCGGCCCTTTGGACCGCAATCATTGACCAATATAGCGCCGGGCGGTTCCGCCCGATAATGGCAACGTGATCGCCACGCTCGATTCCCAGAGCCAGCAGACCCAAGGCCATGGCCTCAATCTCTTCTGCGGTCTCTCTCCATGTCCAGCTCTGCCAGATGCCGAACTCTTTTTCGCGATATGCGGGTTTGCTGCCAAATTGTGCAACGTTCCGCGCCAGAAGTGCTGGCACGGATTCGGGCTGTCCCGAAACCGCTGTCATCTTCACCAAAGTTCTCTCCTCCCATGCCGGCCATCCCGGCCAACCAGACACGTCCGGAACCGATTCCTTTCGTGCCTTTGTTAAGCATCACTTAACTTTGGAAGTTTTACCCGAGTTTTTCGCAATCCTTACGAATTGTAACAAGGCTGGTCATAGGCTTGGCGGCGGGCGATCATAACGCTATCGGAGGAGGGGAGGAGGCACTGACATGGCCAGACAAACGGCAACTGCCAAGATGACCCAGGCTGGGCTAAACCTGATTCAGCAGGCCCTCTCAATCTATGACAGCGACCTGCGTTTGGCCGTCTGTAACCGCCCGTTTCAAACCATGTTTGGTCTGCCGGACCACCTTGTTACGCCCGGAGCAAGTTTCGAGGATACCATCCGTTACCTGGTGGCCAGCGGCGAATATGGAGAGGTTGAGAATCAAGAAAGCTTTGTTCAAGATAGAATAAATCAAGCCCTTGATTTTCAACCACACTACATGGAACGCGGGCGGGCCAATGGCCGCATGATCAGTGTCGAAGGAAGCCCCCTGCCCGACGGCGGCTGGGTCACTGTTTACACAGACATCACCAAGATTAAGCGGCAGGAAGAGCTGTTGCGCTCCCGGTCTGAAGAACTGTCCGACCAATTGCTGACGCGCGCGGAAGAACTTGCAAGAACCAACCGGCAGCTCGAATCCACTATTGCACAGCTGGAAGAAGCCAAGCGCGGCTTGGCCGAACTCGAAGCGCGCACTCGTCTGACCACCGAAATGACGCCCGCCCATATTGCGCATGTTGATTCTGATGAAATCTACACGTTCACCAATAGGCGTCTGTCGGCAGTCCTTCCGGGGCGACCAAGTGATATTATCGGCATGAAGTTTTCCGATGCCTTAGGGGAACACACCGCAGCCCGCCTGCGCCCACACCTACAAGGCGCCCTGAATGGGGAAAGCAGCGTTACCGAGTTCACGGATGTCGATACCGGGCGGCGTATCCGCTCAGCCTTCACGCCGGATCGGGTTGGAAAAGACGGGCCGATAAACGGGGTCTATCTTTTGTCTACCGATATGACAGAGGAGGCGCAGGCGCGCGCTGTCTTGTCTCAGACCCATAAAAGGGAACTGGCCGCACAACTAACCAGCGGTTTGGCACATGATTTCTCTAACCTCCTTACCATCATCCTTGGCTTACAGAGCCGATTAAAAAAACTGGAGCTTCCCGCAAATGCCCGGGATCTCAGCGATGCAACTGTCGCTGCAGCCCGGCGTGGCGGGACATTGCTGGAGCGGATCGCAAAGATATCAGACCCGCGGGCCGTGAACCCCGCGCCGGTCGATTTGGGCAGGTTTTTCGAGCAGTTCAGCGCCCTCGCACACGCCCCGCTATCGGATGCTTTCGACCTGCAAACATCTCAGCACCTTGGTAACACGCTGGTTTTGCTAGACGAAGGATCGGTGCAGGATTGCCTGCTTAACCTTGTTCTGAATGCGCGCGATGCAATTGGCCCCGAAGGCGGCACGATCCGTGTAAACGCTCAAAAAGTGCGGGACACCTGGCTTGAGTTCATTGTTGAAGACAGTGGTCCGGGCTTTTCTGATGAGGCGCTTCAGTTCGGCCTGGATCCGTTTTTTTCAACAAAGGGTCAGGCCGGATCAGGCCTGGGCCTGTCTATGGTGTTTGATGCCGTGAAAATGTCTGGCGGCCATGTCAGGTTGTCCAATCACCCTGGCGGCGGCAAAGTCACGATGCGCTTGCCCTTAAGGGTTGTGCCACAGTCGGCCGCAAAACCACTCCTTATTCTTCTTGTAGAAGATATGCCGGACCTGCGCGTCTCCGTCCGTGAGATGCTGACAGATATGGGACATCAGGTGATCGAAGCCGCCAGCTATGGCGAGGCAGATGAGTTGGCCGACCTGCCCGCCATTGAGATGGTTTTGTCGGATATCAAACTGTCCGGCCATTCCACTGGCGTCGATCTTTTAGAACATTTGTCGAAACGGCGTCCTGAGTTAAGATTGGCCTTGATGACGTCGCTGCCAGAGGCCCATCCATTGCGCCAACGTGGGGCCATGTCTTGGCCGGTGCTATCAAAACCCTTCGACCCCGCGCAACTTCACGCCCTTTTGGTGCAGGAGATCCCGGCATGAGCCAGCCCTTTGTCACTATTCTGGACGATGAGCCTCAGATACGGCTGATGCTGTCCGAAGCGTTGAGCGAGGCCGGGTTTCGCACAGCGGCCTTCGCCCGCGCAACTGAGTTCGAGGCCGCGTTGCGGAACGGAACGCCAGACGTATGTCTTGTTGACCTTGGCCTGCCTGATCGCGATGGATTGGCCGTGGTGCACCGATTGGCGCTGGAATCCGGGGCAGCGATCATCATCATCTCAGGCCGGGCGCAGGTGCAGGACCGCGTGACCGGATTGGAACTTGGCGCGGATGACTACATTATCAAACCCTTTGATCCGGCCGAGGTGGTGGCTCGGGTACGGGCACGTCTACGCGCCGTAAAACCCAAGGCTGGCGGGTCTGACACGGCAAGCTTCGAGGGCTGGACCGCCCATTTCGATCGGTTTGTTTTGATTGACACCGATGGGAGCGAGACCAGTTTTTCTCATGCTGAGGGCGAGGTTCTGCGGCTGTTCCTCAACAGTCCCAAGCGGTTGATTTCACGTCAGCAGATGCAGGAAACCCTAGGCGGAGCCGCAGGGGAAAGCTTTGATCGCGCGATGGATGTGCGCGTGTCACGTCTGCGCACCAAGCTGAAGGAAGATCCGAAAAACCCGCGCCTGATCAAAACCATCTACGGGGCCGGATATATTTTTCTGGGCGACGTCAGTTGGAGTTGAGCCATCGTTCTATTCCGTCAGGCGATTGTCGCTAAGCCACCGGTCAATCAACCCGTCCAATGCGACCCAATCAGTATATTCCTTATCGGCCTTTGGATCTGCGTGCGGATCTCGTTCTGCAATAATCCGGCGCATCATCAATCGACGGAAGATATCATAGCGGGACGGCACATAGGCCCCGGCGATGTGAGCGATCTTTTCAGGCTGCCAGCCTGTGGCCTCGGCTAAGTCAGACAAGACCGAATCCAGCCCACGCCAATCTTCAGCCTCATGCCCGGCCGCCGCCAGTGACACGGCGAGAAACAGATTTGGGCGCGTGCCAAGCAGGTCTTTGCGATTTGAAACAAACTCCGAAAATTCCCGCTGGTAGTGCCCGATATGGAGAGACGCCGCCAAGATCGCTGCATCAAATCTGAACAGATCAAGGTCGGTTGCATCCACCAGAGGAAGCAGTTCAACCGCCACACCGCACCCCACAATATGATCTGCAACGTGACGGGCAATTTTTCGTGTCTGCCCTTCCGTGCTGGCATAACCGACCAGAACTGTCTTCATGCCGTTCCCCTTTCGCCAAAGTTCAAAAAATTCTGAAACCATTTTGCGTTTGTACGGGATAGGTGTCGTTGATTCAGATCATCGAGGGCCGGTGTCAGGCTGACGCAACGAACTCCGACCGTCTCTTACGGAAGGCCGGCACCAGCAATTGCCGGAACGCCCTTGGCTTGGCAGATCGCCAGATATCCCGATGCCCGACCAGCCAGATATCCGCATAGGGTTGCGGTGGCAGTAGGGGAACTTGAACCAACCCCGGCTCTGCCCGGCCCAAAAACAGAGGCAAACGCGCGACCCCAAGACCGTGGCGCGCTGCACCGATAACGGCAATGACATCGTCAAATTTCAATCGGATGTAGCCCTTGGGGTACTTTTTGAGCACTGCCATTGGGGGTGCATTGGCAGAGCTATGCATGACCCAAGGGATTGGCGTGTCAGGCTCTGCTTCGATCTGCTCAGCCAAGGCGGGCGTCGCGAAGCTGGCTGTTTCCTGCGCGGTCAAGCGCAAGCCCATCAGATCGTCCCCAGGGGTCCGGCTGATCCGAATGGCCAGATCGGCCTCACGCCGGTTCAGGTCCAACAATTCATTTGTGGCGCGCACATCCAGGTCAACTTCGGGATGTCGCTCGGAAAACTCTGCCAGAACCGGCGCGATATAAGAGCCTATCATAAGTTGCGGCGCCGTCAGAATGAACCGCCCCGACAGGGTCTGATCGCTTGCGACAACACCTCTGGTAAAATCATGTTCGGCCTGCTCCATTGCCTCGGCATGCCTGGCTGCAGCAAGGCCAACTTCGGTGGGCCTGTAGCCATCAATCAGCCGCTCGAACAAAACCGAACCTGTTGCCTCTTCGGCGCGTTGAATGCGCCGCGCGACCGTTGTGTAGTTCAGGCCAAGTGCCTCGCCCGCACCTGCCAACGTCCGATGCCGCACCAGTGCCAGCACCGTACGCATATCTTCCCAATTCACACTCATTCATGCGTTTTCGCATATCTGTCAGGAAAACTCACGCGTTTTTGCATTTTGGAGTTTCCTTCATGATCTGTGCATATCAACAGGAGACACAAAAATGATTTATGTGACCGCGCAACTGAACATCGAAAACCGTGACACGCTTGATGAATATCGAAGCAAAGCCGGTCCAGCCATGGCCCGACACGGAGGAACAGTCGTGGCATCTGTCCCCGGACCAACATTGCTAGAAGGCAAAGACGGCCCCGACATCGCCGCTTTGCTGTCATTCCCGGATCGTGATGCAGCGCTTGCTTGGATCAATGACCCGGAAATTGCCAATGTCCATGCGCTCAGACAGGCATCTGGCAGGTCTCAAATCCTGCTAATGGACTGAACGACTTAGAGAAAGCGAGGATCCATGCTATTCTTGGTGGCATGGATCCTTTTACCTTAGCTTTCTACGCCTCAGTTTGCGGCATTCTCAGCGTTCTTAGCCCCGGCATCGGTACCTTCCCTGCGCGCTTGATTATCGGCGCGGTTGTGGGTGTTGCGGCCGCAGCGCTGTTGCCCATCGTGCGAACGACACTGGGGTTTTATTGAAAGGTCAGGTCACTCTGCCGCGACCTGACTGTCGACCTTTTCGACCCGAACCGCCGAGAACTTGAACTCGGGGATCTTTCCGTATGGGTCAATCGCCGGGTTGGTCAGCACGTTGGCCGCCGCTTCAACATAAGCAAACGGAACAAACACCATATCCTCAGCAATCGCCCGATCGGCCCGTGCCATGATCTCGATCGAGCCACGACGAGTGGTCAGTCGGATCATATCACCGGGTTCAATCCCCATCAGCTTCAGCGTCCGCGGGTTGAGCGAACAGTTTGCCTCCGGCTCAACTGCATCCAAAACCAATGACCGGCGGGTCATTGAGCCTGTATGCCAATGCTCCAACTGGCGACCGGTGGTCATGATCATCGGATATTCGGCGTCGGGCGCCTCATCAGGTGGAATGACCGAGGCAGGCGTAAAGCGCGCCCGGCCCTCTGGCCGTGGGAAACCATCGCCAAACACCACGGCTTGGCCTGGATCGGTTTCGCTGAGCGACGGATAGGTGACCGTTTCGCCCTCAAGTCGCGCCCATGTGATGTTGTCGAGGCTTTTCATATTGAGCTTCATCTCGGCAAAAATCTCGGACGGATGCGTGTAAGTCCATGGCAAGCCGATGCGCTGCGCCAGCTCCACGGTTACTGCCCAGTCCTCACGTGCTTGGCCCGGAGGGGCCACGGCGGGACGCACCATCTGCACCTGTCGGTTGGTGTTCGAGACGGTCCCGGTCTTCTCATAAAGCGCCGAGGCCGGCAGGATCACATCGGCAAAGTTTGCAGTTTCGGTCAGGAAGATATCCTGCACCACCAGATGTTCCAGCTTTGCAAATGCATCACGGGCGTGATCGACATCCGGGTCGGACATGGCGGGGTTTTCACCCTGAATATACATGCCCTTGATATTGCCCGCATAGACCTGATCGACGATCTCGGTCACAGTCAGGCCCTTCTCGTTCGAGAAGTCATCCGAGCCCCAGACTCCGGTAAACGCCTCTCGTACGGTATCATCGGTGACCGATTGGTAATCCGGCAGGAACATCGGGATAAGCCCCGCATCCGAGGCGCCCTGCACGTTATTCTGGCCACGCAGCGGGTGCAGGCCAGTGCCAGGACGGCCAACATGACCGCACATCAGGGCCAGCGAAATCAGGCAACGTGAATTATCGGTGCCGTGGATATGCTGAGATACACCCATCCCCCAAAAAATCATGGCCGATTTTGCCTTGGCAAAGGTCCGGGCCACATCGCGGATCACATCAGGCTCGATGCCAGAAATCTCCTGCATCTTTTCAGCGCTAAAGCCTGCTAGATGCGCCTTTTCGGCCTCCCAATTCTCGGTATAGGCGTCGATATATTGTTGATCGTAAAGGCCTTCCTCGACAATCACATGCATGATCGAGTTCAGCATTGCCACATCCGCACCGGGGCGGAATTGTAGCATCTGATAGGCGAACTTACGCATGCCCACGCCGCGCGGATCCATAACGATCATCTTGCCGCCACGCTTGGTGAACTGCTTGAAGAAGGTCGCCGCAACGGGATGGTTTTCAATCGGGTTACAGCCAATCGCAATGGCGACATCTGCGTTTTCGATCTCATTGAAGGTCGCGGTGACCGCGCCCGACCCGACGTTTTCAATCAGGGCCGAGACCGAGGACGCATGGCAGAGCCGCGTGCAGTGATCGACGTTGTTATGCTTGAACCCTTCACGGATAAATTTCTGGAAAAGGTAGGCCTCTTCATTGGTGCATTTGGCGGATCCAAAACCGGCAACCGAGCGTCCACCATGATCGGCGCGTAGCTGGCTGAGGCCGCCCGCCGCCTTCTCCATCGCTTCCTCCCAAGTCGCTTCACGGAAATGGGTCTGCCAATTGGCGGGGTCCACGTTCAGGCCCTTGGCGGGCGCATCATCGCGACGGATCAGCGGCTTGGTCAGGCGGTGCGGGTGGTGGATATAATCAAACCCGAACCGGCCCTTGACGCACAGGCGGCCTTCATTGGCGGGGCCATTGATGCCTTCGACATATTTGACCTTGCCGTCTTTCACCTTCAGCGAAACAAGGCAGCCGACGCCACAGAACGGGCAGACACTTTCGGTTTCGCTGTCGTAATCCTTGCTGTCACCAACCTGTTCTTCGTTAACAACGCTTGACGGCATCAACGCTCCTGTCGGGCAGGCCTGCACGCATTCACCGCACGCCACGCAAGAGCTTTCGCCCATCGGGTCGGCAATGTCGAAAACCGGATAGGCATCGTGGCCACGACCGGCCATGCCGATCACGTCATTGACCTGCACCTCACGACAGGCGCGGACACAGAGGCCACATTGGATGCAGGCATCCAGATTGACCTTCATCGCGATGTGGCTGTCATCAAGCAGTGGAATGCGCTCGGGCTCTATCGTCGGGAACCGGCTCTCGGAGACGCCATTCGCCTCTGCCATGTCCCACAAATGCGAGCTTTGGTCGTGGGCAACGTCGCGCTCTGGCTGGTCGGCGACCAGCAGCTCCATCACCATCTTTCGGGCGGTGGTGGCACGAGCGTTGTTGGTAGTCACGACCATGCCATCGGCAGGCTCGCGGATACAGGATGCGGCCAGCGTCCTTTCGCCCTCGATCTCGACCATACAAGCGCGGCAATTGCCATCGGGCCGATACCCCGGCGCAGGTTTGTGGCAGAGATGCGGGATGACCAGCCCCTGACCATTCGCGACCTCCCAGATGGTTTGACCTTTCTGGGCTTCTACTTCTTCGCCATCCAGCGTGAAGCGGATCGTATCGGACATAATGCGGGGCCTCCTGTCAGTCGCTTGGGCATTCTATGCCAAAAGCCTTGCGCGCCAAGGTCTTCATCCGCGACGCCAGAGCAGTCATTTCCGCCATCGCGTTTCCGAAACGCGGCACACGTGGCCCCATGCGCGCCACGACCAGCCCTTTTCCCTGGCCGCGCTTCCACTTATGGAGGTCACCGCGAGTCACCCGCCAAAAGGATTCCCTGATGTCCCTCATCACGCTTTTGCGCCACGGACAGGCCAATACCGAGGCCCGTGAAGAGGCCGATTATGATCGTCTCAGCCCTTTGGGACACGAACAGGCCGCTTGGCTGGGTGCGCATCTGCGTAACACCGGAGAGGTATTTGCCCGGTTCTATAGCGGGTCCCTCAGACGCCACCGGGAAACGGCCGCAGGGCTGGATCTGACCGGATTGAATGAGCCGGCGATTGACCCCCGCTTCAACGAAATCGAATATTTCAATATTTCTCAGTTGCTAGAGGCGCAGCATGGTGTCGCCATGCCCGAAACCCGTGAAGAATTTGCGGCACACCTGCCGATTCTGTTCACTGCGTGGTCCGAAGGCAAGATCGAAGGTACCCCGGAAACTTTCACGGAATTCGAAGCGCGTGTACGCGACGCAATGGCCGAAGTTCAGGCCGGCGAAGGCCGGGCGATGGTTGTCACCTCGGGTGGCGTCATTGGCATGGCGATGCGCGTTACGATGGGTCTGTCGATCCACGCAATGGCGCGCGCCTGCCTGGCGATTGAAAACACTTCAATGAGCCGCTGGATTGATTTGGACGGTGAACTGGCGTTGACTCAATTCAACATCACGGGTCACCTTGACCATCCTGATCGGCAGTTTGCCCGTACACATCTGTAACGAAAGGCTTTTCCTGATGACTCATCTTTGGGTGCGCGCAGAACAGCGCGAGAATGAAGAACGGTGCGGCCTGACGGCAGAGGGGGTATCGGCGCTGATCAAAGCGGGCATACGGGTGACGGTCGAAGAAAGCTCGACCCGCGCGGCGGGCCTGACGGGATATGCCGAGGCCGGGGCCGAGATCGCGCGGGAAAACAGCTGGCCGGATGCCCCCAGTGATGCCATCATCTTTGGCCTCAAGGAACTGCCCGAAGACGGCACCCCCCTGCCCCATCGCCACATCATGTTTGGCCATGCCTACAAGGGCCAGTTTTCTGGCCGCGCGTTGCTGGATCGGTTCAAAGAGGGCGGTGGCACGCTCTATGATCTGGAATATCTGGTCGGCGAAGACGGACGCCGCGTTGCTGCCTTTGGGTATTGGGCCGGATTTGCCGGTGCAGCCGTTTCCCTTAAGGCCTGGATTGCGCAGCAATCGGGCAATGTTTGCCCGCCGGTCGCCCCCTACCCCAGCAAGGACGTCCTTTTAGACGAACTTGGCATCTCGCTGGAATCAACCGGTGGCTTGCCGAACGCGATAGTTATTGGCGCGCTCGGGCGCGTCGGAACCGGGGCTGCGGATTTATGCGAAGCGATGGGAATGAAGGTCACAAAATGGGATATGGCTGAAACCGCAAGCGGCGGCCCGTTTCCGCAGATCCTGGACCATGAGATTTTCCTCAACTGCATCTTTGCGCGCCCCGGCACACCGGTGTTTGTTGGCAAAGATGCGCTGGCCATCGACCGCAAGCTTACCGTTATTGGCGATGTCGCTTGCGACCCCGACAGCGATTATAATCCTGTGCCGATTTATGACCGGGCCACAACATGGGATGTGCCCGCATTGCGCGTGCATGGCGCGCCCGTCATGGATGTGATGGCCATCGACAACTTGCCCTCGATGCTGCCAGTTGAATCCAGCCTGGACTATGCGGCGCAGCTATTGCCATCGCTGCTGACCCTTGGTGATCTCAACAGCGGTGTTTGGGCCCGCGCAAAGACAGAATTCGAAAAACATATCTGACGGCCGGGCGATCTTATCTGTTACAGAAGATCGCCCTCTGCATCTGTTGGATCGACGCCAAGCTCGGAAAGGCCGCTTTCGAGGTGATCGGCAAAATGCGGTGTGCCGATTAGGTAGTCGGCAGTGGGGGTTGTTGCCTCGGCGCGCGCGGTTGCCAGCGCCTCGGCAAAATCCTCAGCCTCGAAACTGCCGCGTCCGACCCACATGATCGCGACCAGTTCGGCCTGCTCATCTTCGTTGAGCGCTTCGACAAGGCCGCGTAATTCGCCCTCGGCACGGCCCATTTCATGGCCCATCAGAATGATCTGGGCCACTTTCCCTGTTGAAATCGCAAGCATCTGATACGCCCCTATTTGATTGCAGGTTGCGCGGGTTTCCTGGTGGCAATCCTGCGCGCTCTGATCAACGGAGGCAATTGCAAAAAGTACGATTGACCATTTGGGCGGCGTGGAGTCTCTTTGGCGACCAAATCAGGGGGCAGGAATTTGGACAGTTTCACCATTGCCATTTTGGGTGTTCAGGGCGTGTTTTTCGCGATTTGGGCGTTCCTGTCTTTTCGCGCGCTGTTTCAGATCCGGCGCGTTGCAGTTTCGCAAACAGGATCGCTGAACCCCGGCCCCTTTTCTTTCTTCAAGGCGTTCCGCATGTGGCGGCGCAACCCCAAGCATCGCAAAGCGCAGATTTGGTGGCTGATCTCTCTCGTCGGGACCATGACCCCGTCGATCCTGCTGGCGTTGCGCACACCGATTGCAGCCTGACGGCTTTGGGCCTAGACACTGGCGGTATGATGATTGCCCTTGATTACAAACCCCCGCAGGAGCCGCTGGACATTCTGCATCACGATCATGAGCTGTTGCTGGTCAACAAGCCGAGCGGTTTGTTATCTGTGCCGGGTAAAGGTGAACATCTGGCCGATTGCCTGATTTCGCGCGTTCAGGAGGCCTTCCCAGAGGCTCTGTTGGTGCATCGGCTGGATATGGATACGTCGGGCGTGATGGTCTTTGGCCTGACCCCACATGCGCAACGTCACTTGGGCAAACAGTTCGAAAAGCGGCAGACGAAAAAGACCTATGTCGCAAGGGTTTGGGGACACATGGCGGAAAAGACCGGCGAGGTTGATCTGCCCCTGATCGTGGACTGGCCGAACCGGCCTCTGCAGATGGTCTGCCATGAAACGGGCAAACCGGCGCAGACCGAATGGCGCGTCATGCGAAAGGGTGAGAATGAAACCCGGGTGCGGCTTTATCCGCGCACGGGCCGTTCGCATCAATTGCGGGTGCATATGCTGGCCCTCGGCCATCCCATTTTAGGCGATCCGTTCTATGCCAAGGAGGACGCGCTGGCTTATCCCCGCCTGATGCTGCACGCCGAAAGCCTCCGGTTGCGTCACCCTGATGGCGGCAAAGGGATGCAGTTCAGCGCAAAGGCACCGTTCTAAATCGCCGCGGCGCCGGAAAAGGGGTTGTGATTGGCCGGGCCGGGTCACATGTTTTGACCAATAGCAGCCACATCATGAGGAGGCCCGATATGGCCCTGCGCATCAACGATCCGATCCCCAACCTCACCGTCGAAACCGATCAGGGCAGCTTTGACCTGCATGACTGGATCGGCGACAGCTGGGCGATCCTGTTTAGCCACCCCAAGGATTTCACCCCGGTTTGCACCACCGAATTCGGCGCCGTGGCGCAGCTGGCCGATGAATGGGCCATGCGCGGCACCAAGGTGATTGGCGTCTCGGTTGACGGTGTGGCCGAGCATGTGAACTGGAAGAAAGACATCGAGGCCGTCGGCGGTGCACCGGCCAGCTTCCCAATTATTGCTGACAAGGGTCTGGAAGTGTCCAAAGCCTTCGACATGTTGCAGGCCGACTACTACCTCTCTGAAAACCCAACGCCTGCCGACAGCCAGACGGTGCGGACGGTGTTTATCATCGGGCCAGACAAACAGCTGAAGCTGTCGATGACATACCCGATGAATGTCGGCCGCAACTTTGCTGAAGTGCTGCGCGCGTTAGACGGTTTGCAGACCGCCGCGCGTGAAGGCGTGGCAACACCTGCGAACTGGGTACCCGGCGAAGATGTCGTCATTCCAGTGGCCGTCAGCGACGAAGCCGCCAAGGCAAAATTTGGAAACTTCGATGCCAAGCTGCCTTATTTGCGGATGACAAAACTGCCCGGCTGAAAATTGGGTAATCAGCGACAGGCCCCGGTCATTCGGGGCCTTTTTAATACAAGCAGGTCGCATCAGGGCGCCAAACGGTCGGAAACCGCTTGTGTCTGCCCACCGCACGCCTAAAACGAAGCCCAAGGCAGCAGGGCAAGGAACCCCAACCGAATGAATATGATGTCGACCTTCGTGAAGCCCATCCACCGCGAAGGGATCAAGTTTGTCGCGATCTTTGCCGCGATCACTTTGGGCCTGTTCTGGCTTAATGAATATCTGGGCTGGATCGGTGTTGGCCTGACGGTCTGGTGCTATTATTTCTTTCGCGATCCAGAGCGCGTGACACCTGCTCGTGAGGGGCTGATCGTCAGCCCGGCGGATGGTGTTGTGTCGCTTATCGAACCTGCAGTTCCGCCCGCTGAACTGGGTATGCCTGACGCACCAATGCTGCGCGTCAGCGTCTTCATGAGCGTCTTTAACTGCCATGTGAACCGCGCGCCAGTGGCCGGCGAGATCACTGCGGTGGCTTATCGCCCCGGCAAGTTTTTCAACGCCTCGCTGGACAAGGCCAGCGCAGATAATGAACGCAATTCGCTTTGCATTCGGATGGAGGATGGCCGCGATCTTGCCGTGGTACAGATCGCCGGATTGGTGGCGCGGCGCATCGTGTGTTTCGTCCAGCCGGGGATGCGCACCGGGCGGGGTGAGCGCTTTGGCCTCATTCGCTTTGGCTCACGCCTCGATGTTTACTTGCCCGATGGGGTTCAGCCCCTTGTCGATTTGGGCCAGACCATGGTGGCGGGCGAGACCTTGATCGCAGATTTGACACGTGAGTGAAACGGTGGGGGCAGCGCATGAAGGATGAGATAGACGGCCAGAAACGCGAGTTACCCTTGGTGCAGCTTATTCCTAATATGCTGACCATCGCCGCTATTTGCGCTGGCCTGTCAGCGATCCGTTTTTCCATTCAGGGCAATTTCGAACTGGCCGTGCAACTGATCCTGGCGGCGTGTGTGCTGGACGGGTTGGATGGTCGCATTGCCCGGCTGTTGAAAAGCGACAGTTTGATGGGGGCCGAGTTGGACTCGCTGGCCGATTTTCTTAACTTTGGGGTCGCGCCACCATTGCTGCTTTATCTCTGGGCCCTGCAGGACATGCGCAGCGGGGCCTGGATCTCGGTCCTTGTTTACGCGATTTGCGCTGTGATGCGGCTGGCGCGGTTCAATGTCGATGCCAAGTCTGAGGAGGACTGCGTCGACGGTGCCTATTTTACCGGCGTTCCGGCGCCGGCCGGTGCATTGCTGGTGCTTCTGCCTCTGTTTATTTCCTTTGCATTCGCCAATGCGCCGCTTTTTCCAGACATCGTTATTTGCGCCCATATCGTGATCGTGGGTTTTTTGATGATCAGCCGCATCCCCACATGGTCGTTTAAGGCCACACGCATTTCGCGTGAAAATGTGAAGTTTTTTCTGGTCGGATTTGCCTTTGTCGGTGCAGCGGTACTGACCTTTGCCTGGGTGACGCTGATCGCGCTCTGCCTGGCTTATATCGCCATGGTGGTGTGGAGCATCCTGTCGCCTACAAAAGAAATAGAGGAAGAGTAATTTGGAACCCAATGCCGTTAAGACCTCGTATCGCCGTTGGGCGCCGATTTATGACCGTACCTTTGGTGCAATCACAAATGTCGGCCGTCAGCGGGCGGTAGCGCATATTAATGGGCGGTCTGGGACGGTGTTGGAGGTGGGTGTGGGCACCGGATTGTCCCTGCAACACTACAAGGCTGATCTGGCGGTAACCGGCATTGATTTCAGCCATGACATGCTGGCCAAAGCCGAAGAGAAGGTCTCAGGCCTCGGGTTGAGCCAAGTGACAGAGCTGCGCCAGATGGATGCGCGGGTGCTCGATTTTCCGGATGCAAGTTTTGACACGGTGGCGGCAATGCATGTGCTGTCGGTCGTACCGGAGCCCGAGCGTGTGATGGGCGAGATTGCCCGGGTTCTGAAACCCGGCGGTCAGGTTGTAATTACCAACCATTTCAAACGCGAAGCGGGGTTTCTGGCGCTGGTCGAGCGTGTAACCGCCCCGCTGGAAAACGTGCTGGGCTGGCATTCGGATTTCGAAATGGAACGGGTTCTGGGCCAGGGCTGCCTTAGCATCGCGCAACAA
Source organism: uncultured Nioella sp. (assembly GCA_947495575.1). Taxonomy (GTDB): domain Bacteria; phylum Pseudomonadota; class Alphaproteobacteria; order Rhodobacterales; family Rhodobacteraceae; genus CANLZL01. The sequence continues at coordinate 41,940 of CANLZL010000006.1, forward strand.
TCCAAACTGCCCCCGATGGGTATGATGACGTTTCTGGTGCTGCAAAAAGCCTGATTGGGATCAGGCCCGGTGCAGGGTCACCTGCGTACCGATATCGATCATCTCGTACAACTCGGTCACATGCTCATTGGTCAGACGAATGCAGCCTGATGAGGCCGACGTGCCTATAGACCAGGGTTGCGGCGTGCCATGAATGCGCAACAAAGAGTCACTGCTGCCACGATAAAGATAAAGCGCTCGCGCGCCCAACGGATTATCCGGACCGCCTTCCATTCCGGCGGCGAAAGGCCCGTAAACCTCAGGCTCGCGCCGGATCATGTTGGCCGTGGGCTGCCAATGTGGCCATTCTTCTTTCCGACCGACCCGGAAATTACCTCCAGCTTGGCGACCTTCCCGCCCGACGGCCACGCCATAGCGCAAGGCAGTCGATGGATCGTCTTGGATATAATAGAGAAAATGCGACCCCATATCGACATGCAGCGTGCCACTTTCGAACCCATCATTGATGGGCACGATCTGAGGGCGGTAACGATCAGGCAGCTCAAATTCCGGCAGGTGATGCGCTTTGGCAATTGTAGGGGTCAGGACCAGTGCGGTGCCGGTGGAAATAAAATGTCGGCGGGTCAGCATGAAACTCCCCTCCCTTTTTTGAATAATAGTATGCTTGGTCCGCATTTGACCGATTTAGGCACTTCTCGGCAAGTCATTGCCTATCACAAGCAAGTTAAGCTGCGAAAACGCACCTGTCACAAATCGTTAACCAAACTGTCACCTGGGTTTTAGGGAATCTGCTTAATCACCCTCGCCTGAAACACCTAGCAATGCGAGGCATCCTGAGATGACCAAACAAGATCTCGATCACCTGTCCTGGGACGAATGGGACGAAGTGAACGATCCCCGTCCGGCCAATTTCGAATTCGACAAAGTGGTCGAAGAGGCGATTTCTCGCCGCGGCTTCCTGTCCGGCATCGTGGCCTTTGGCTCCGGCGCCGCTGTAATGGGCTCTGGCTTGCTGAATTCAACAGCAGCACACGCGATGGGCCACTCAGGCAGCCGTTTCGCCTTTGATCCGATCGGAATCTTCACCGACAATACCGTGCATGTGCCCGAGGGCTACAGCTGGTCGAACCTCGCCTCCTGGGGGGATCCACTCTTCTCTGACGCGCCAGTTGAACTGGATCAGGCCATTGGCGGCTCGGTTGAAAGCTCGGACCGTATCTTTGGTGAAAACACCGATGGCATGGAGCTGTTCAACATTAACGGTCACGAAGTGATCGCCGTGAACCATGAATACGTAAACAAAGGCACCAACCTGCCCGCAACCGGTGGTGACGTAAACTCTGCCGAAGACGTGCGCAAACTGCAGAACCTGCAAGGTGTGACTGTCATGGAAGTGGCCCGTGGCGAAGCCGGCTGGGAAGTTGTCGTAGACAGCCCGTTCAACCGCCGTATCCACCACAACACAGAGATGCGCATTGCTGGTCCCGCTGCCGGTCATCCGCTGCTGCAAACTGCCGCCGACCCAGAAGGCATGACTGTTCTGGGCACCCTGAACAACTGCGGCGCGGGCAGGACACCTTGGGGCACTTACCTGACCTGCGAAGAAAATTTTAACGGCTATTTCGGTTCAACCGATGAAGGCTTTGAGTTGCCCGAAGGGTATGACCGCTACGGCATCGGCCTTGAAGGGCGCTACAACTATGAAGGTTTTGACCCTCGCTTTGACGTGTCGCAAAACCCGAACGAGCCGCATCGCTTTGGCTACATCGTTGAGATTGATCCTGCTGATCCGACCTCGACTCCCGTTAAACGTACCGCTCTGGGCCGTTTCAAGCATGAAAACGCCGCCTGCGCGTTGGCCCCCGATGGCCGCGTGGTAGTTTACCTGGGCGATGACGAACGTGGCGAGTATCTGTACCGCTATGTGTCCAACGGCGTGTACCAGCCCGGTGGCGACACTGACCACCTTCTGGATGACGGAACGCTATATGTGGCGCGGTTCGACACAGACGGCACCGGTGAATGGGTTGAACTGAGCGAAGAAAACACCGGCATGAACGATGTGGAAACTCGCATCTTCACCCGGATGGCGGCCTCTGCCGCTGGCGGCACCACCATGGACCGCCCGGAATGGGTTGCCGTAAACCCGAATTCGGTCGAAGCCTATTGCGCGCTGACCAACAATTCGCGCCGTGCACCTGGCTGGACCAACCGGGGCGGCGACCTGGCAGAGCCGGTTGTGGGTTCACCCAACCCACGTGCTGAAAACCGCTATGGTCAAATCGTGCGTTGGTTCCCGTCGAATGACGACCATGCTGCCGATCTTTTCCGGTGGGACCTCTACGTCATGGCGGGCAACCCTGGCCTGCATTCCGATGCCTATGCAGGATCGGGGAACATTCATATGGGCAACCTCTTCAACTCGCCCGATGGCATGATGTTCGACAGCGCTGGCATCCTCTGGATCCAGACAGACGGTAACGACTCGAATGAAGAAGGCTACGTCGGCATGGGCAATAACCAGATGCTGGCCGGTGATCCCGAAACAGGAGAAATCGTTCGCTTCCTCACTGCACCAAATGGCGCGGAAGTAACCGGCATCACATGGTCCTCGGATCGTCGCACCATGTTCGTGGGCATCCAACACCCCGACGCGCCTTTCCCGGATGGAGAAGGCATGTTGCCACGCTCAACCGTGGTTGCGGTTTGGCGCAATGATGGCGGGCTGGTGGGTTAACTCACCCGCCAACTCAAAAAGATATTTCAGTACCAAATCATTGGTAACCCCCGGCAAGTGAACCATTGCCGGGGGTTTTTTGTTGCATTCGGCCGTTGCGCACCCATTCTAGATTGGACAGCAAAAGGACCTGAAACATGACAATGCCACGCGTGACCTATTACGATTTTTCTGGCAGCCGGGGTGAAGAGGTTCGCGTTGCTTTGCGCATGGCGGGCATTGAATTTGACGACAACCGGATAGCCCGCGAGGATTACCCAGGACTAAAAGCCAGCCTGCCATTTCCCTATTTGCCGATGTTTGAGATGGACGGGGTGGGGCGACTGACACAAACAAACGCAATCCTGCGATTGATTGGTCGCCTGCATGGGCTGTACCCCGATAATCCGGTCGCGGCCGCCAAGGTTGATGCGGTGATGGAGGCCATTGAAGATGCGCGCGCCCGGATCGGCGCAACCTTCCGTATGAGCGCCGAAGACAGCCAGACCACACGTGAAACTCTTGCCCGCGATTTTATCCCGCAATGGGCGCGCGGCATTGAAAGCTATATGGAGGGTCCATTCGTGTCGGGCGATCAACCCGGTGTGGCCGATATCAAGCTGTTCATGACCGATCGCTGGATCAGTCAGGGCGGGTTGGATCATATCCCGGCAGACTGCCTTGATGAGTTCACCAAAATAAAATCTGCAGCGGCTGGCGTCGCCGCTTTGCCTGCTTCGCCGCGCTGATGGGTTTCCACTCGATTGGCATGTTCGTGGGGTTGCATGTGGAGTTTGGGCAGTGATTTGGAAATGATCCTAAATGACCGGACGCTGATCTGATGCCCACTCCTCTGTTGCGAAAAGACCTGAACCTAAAGGCGCTGGAACTGTTTCAGATCTGTGTGCGCGAAGGTTCACTTCAGGCCGCTGCGAACGAGGCCGGGCTATCGATCAGCACAGTGTCACACCATCTGCGCAACCTGGAAGATCACCTGGGCGTCGCGTTGTTTGACCACGGTCGCAAACCTTTGGTTGTGACCCCAAAGGGCCAGATCTTCCTGCGAAACATTGACGAAGCCCTTCTGTTGATCCGCAAGGCCAAGGCGGAAGCGTCTGCCGGAAACTACGCCGACGCCAGTTACCTTCGCCTTGGCAGTATCGAGGATTTCGAAAACGATGTGACACCCGAACTTGCCGTGCATTTATCTAGGCAAATGCCGAACTGCCGGTTCCTGTTTCATACTGACTCCAGTCATCAAATACTTGCCATGTTGCAAAACCGGGAGTTGGATCTGGGGATCACCACTCGACCCACAGAAAAGCTGAATGACGTGATTGACCGGCCTTTGCTGCGAGACCCGTTTGTATTGGTTCTTCCCGCAACAACCGAACCTGATCTTTCAGACATCCTTGCCGGAAAATCGAGGCTACCGTTTTTGCAGTTTTCCCATGATCTGATCATTGCAAAACAGATCGAGGCCCAATTGCGCCGCCTTGGGGTGCCGCTGCCGGATAAGTTTGAGTGCGCCAGCAATCAGACCCTTATGGCAATGGTGGCCTCTGGCGCCGGATGGACGATCACTACACCGTTGTTGTTTTCCCGCGCATTGCGGTTCCAGCCACGGCTAAGGATGCAGCCCTTTCCGTCAAAAAAATTCGCGCGCACTCTGTCATTGGCCGCGACCCCGGATTGCTCTGGCGCGGTTGTGGATCTGGTGGAGCAAAAGATCCGAGATACTTTGGGCAAGCAGATCATCGGCCCGTTGCATACTTCTGCGCCATGGCTCAGCGGTCAATTCGAGCTGATTAACTAGCATACTATCGAATTTATATTTCTATCTTTTAAAATTTGATGGCAAGGAATTGCCTCTTCGTGAAATTGTCGCCTTTCTGGGTCTGTATCCTCAGGAGGCAATCCCATGAAATCGCGCACAAAGGTTGCAGTCATCGGCGGCGGCATTGCCGGATGTTCGACGCTTTACCACCTGACCGAGGAAGGCTGGAGTGATGTTGTTCTCATCGAACGAGATGAGCTGACTTCTGGCACGACGTGGCATTCAGCGGCGCAAGTCACCAATTTCGGGATGAACCAAACGATGGTTGGCCTGAAATCACATTCCATAAGCCTCTACAAAAAGTTGCGCGACGACCCTGAATATCCGGTTGGCTACCATCATGGCGATGGCGGCATTCGTCTGGCCAATACCAAGGAACAGATGCAGGCGTATCGGCATTTTGCCTCGATGGGGCGCGGAATGGGTGTAAACTTTGAGGTCATCGACGCCGAAGAATGCGCAAGGCGGCACCCCCTGATATCAACCGACAACCTGCTTGGTGGCCTTTGGGACGGCGAGGACGGCGATATCGACCCGGCGCAACTGTGCCAGGCCCTGGCATTCCACGCACGCAAGGCGGGGGCCGAGGTGTACCGGCACACAGCTGTCACCGCTCTTACCCAGCATAGCGACGACACATGGACGGTTGAGACAACCAAGGGCAATATCGACGCCGACATCGTCGTCAACGCGTGCGGTTACCGGGTGAACGAAGTTGGCGCGATGATGGGGGTCCATCATCCTGTCGCCTCGATGGAACACCAGTATTTCGTGACCGAGGATATTCCTGCAATTGCCGAAGCGGGTCACCGGATGCCGCTCTTGCGGTGCCCGATCTCAGACTATTATTCCCGCCAGGAAAAAGGCGGTTTGCTGGTCGGATTTTATGAGCAGGACTGTAAAACCTGGGGCATGGACGGCATCAGCCCAAATTTTGCAAATGACCTCTGCCCCGATGATTTGGACCGGGTGATGGACGTGCTGGAAGGCGCGTTCGAACGGATGCCGGTCCTGGCCGAAGTTGGGATTAAACGCATCGTCAACGGACCCATCACCTATACAATCGACGGGGCCCCTTTGGTCGGGCCAATTCCCGGCAAGCGCAATGCGTTTTGCATTATCGGTCTGCGCGCGGGCCTTGGCGAAGGTGGCGGCCAGGGCTGGCTGCTGGCGCAACAGATCGTGCACGGCGAAGCCTGCTATGACACGTGGTGCATTGATCCGCGACGTTTCACCGGACACACAAATGTAGAACTGACAGCGCTGAAAGCGATCGAGGATTACCAGAACGAGTTTCGCTTTCACTTTCCCAACGAACACCGCCCTGCCGGACGCCCGGCAAAAACCACGCCACTGACGCCCGTTCTGGCGGCGGAAGGGGCTGATTTTACAGTCGTGAACGGATGGGAGCGGGTCGACTACATCAAGCCATCGCCCGACTTTCATCCATCTTTGACCTTTGAATTCGACGAAGCCTTTGACGTTGTGGCAGGCGAAGTTCGCAATGTACAAAACAATGTTGGCCTGTGCGAAGTGAATGGGTTTAACCGAATTGAAATCACGGGCGCCGATCGCCATCAATTTTTGGACCGGCTGTTTTGTGGCACCGTTACCAAGCGAAACGGTCGCGTTGGGCTTGGGTACATGCTGAACCATCATGGCATGGTGAAGGGCGAAGCCACCTTGGCAAATCTGCCTGCCTCGGACCGTGGGCCGGACCGGGTGTGGTTTGGGTCTGCCGCGGCGGCGGAATATCACGACATGGATTGGCTACAGGCACATCTGGTCCCCGGCGAAGACGTCCAGATCAATAGCCTCACCAATGACCAGACAATCCTTGTTCTGGCCGGACCCAAAGCACGCACGGTGCTGTCCGCCTGCGCACGGGGTGATTGGTCAGTCGACGCGTTCCCTTGGCTATCTGTGCGCGAATGCTTCATCGGCTTTGCACCGGCCACGGTGATGGGGGTCAGTTTCTCAGGTGAATTGGCCTATGAAATCCACGTTCCCAATGCCTCACTTTATGCCGCCTATCTTGCCCTGCGCGAGGCAGGCCGCGACCACGGTTTGGCCCTATTTGGGGCCCGCGCAGTTGACTCGATGCGTTTGGAAAAGGGGTTCTTGCATTGGAAGGCGGATATTCTGACCGAATTTGATCCCTTTGAAACAGGACTGGACCGTTTCGTAAAACTGGAAAAGGGCGAGTTCGTCGGCAAAGACGCACTGATCGCACGCCACGCACTTGGCGCAACTCGGAAACTCGTAGCGCTAAGGGTCGATGCCACTCACGCTCCCGCGCATGGCGGCGCATCTCTGATGAAAAACGGGGCTGTCGTGGGAACGGTTACATCTGGCGATTGGGGCCACCGGGTTGCAATGAACCTCGCCTACGCGTTTGTGTCGCCCGAAAACGCCGACCCGGGCAGTGCTATGCAATTGGACCTCTGCGGTGATCTGGTGCAGGCCGAAGTAATTGCCGCGTCACCTTATGACCCTTCCTATTCTCGGATGAGGAGTTAGATTTTATTGGGCGCGCGCACTGGTTTGTCCGATTGCCCAAGCCGAAATAGGGCAGCGGTTGATTGGATTGCCATGGATTTCTCCTTATGCCGAATACGTCTCATGTCGGCCCGCTGTGGTTAGCCTCAACAGTTGCGTTGGCTACTACGATCAAACTTGGATCTGGTGGGTGCCGCCGGGACGTTTGAGAATTTGGCTCAGACGATGATATGGTTTTGCAGCCCCCGCCTGACGCATCGGCGTGGCGGATACGCGATGACACATCCGAAACTTTCGGGTCCCTGCAAATATCTGCCAAGACAAAAAACACCCCCCGCGAGGTCACCAGGGCACAAGAGATCATTCAAACCTCCAGGCCTTCTTTCAGAACGTCAGAAGGGTGGTTCAGGCGGCGTTTCCTGATTTGTGAGATCAGCTCAAGCCAGTCACACCCCGCTTTGAAGAACGCCCGCCATGCGGGACTAATCTGCCATTGGCGCGCCGCCCGCTAGGAGTCTTCTCAATGCTAAGACTACGCGGCGCGAGCTCTTCAGAGGTCTTTTGAAAAGTAGTGCAAATGTGGGCGCAGCATCGGCTGATCTTTGTAGGTGGTCGTTTCCATGGGCACATCTAATTCAACAAACCCAAGTTTTGGGTAGAGGTTTCGCATCTCGACATTCGGTGTGAGCGTATCTGCTATCAAACGTTTCAACCCCATGCGTCGTGCCGCGTTCTCCCGAGCTTTAATCAAAGCTCTGCCGGCGCCGCTGCCTCGTGCATTTTTGGTGACGAAGACCCTTTTTAACTCACCAGTATCTTGATCAAGGCGTTTCAACATACCGCAACCAACTATTTCTCCGGTATTTTTTCGCGCGACCACGAGGCAGCCCTTTGGAGGTAAGTAGTCGTCTGAATTGGCCCAAAACTCTGCAAGCGCACTCTGCGGAGCGGCGAGAGGGATATCAAAGCCCATGTCTCGCATGCGTTGGACGATTAGATCATAGTATTGAGACAGGATGTCATTTAGTTCTTCTCTGGAAGGCAGCCTCTCGCATTCTTCTATCACAACACTTTCCATAGAGCACCTTGGGTTGCGTAAAGTCGTTGACGTATTGACGCTGTTCAAAATTTTCAAAAAATATGCCCGAAGGAGAGCCTTCTATCAAGCGAAGTTCGCTTTCGCAGCGTTGGTAAAATAAAGGCTCAAAGCGAACCTTTGCCCGAACTATTCCAGATGAAAAAGACCCTGCGAGACCGCAGGGCCTTATCTGATTTCTAAAGCGGAAGAGCTTATTCAGCGCTTTCAGGTGCCGCTTCTTTGCCGGCGGCCTGATCGACCACTTTCATGGCCAGACGGACCTTGCCGCGATCATCGAAGCCCCCGCAGTTTGACCCAGACTCCCCGACTTTCTTACGCGTCTGAGGAGCGGTTATGGCCACTAAGGATCGCGAAGTGGGCTGGGCTGTTGCGAATGAGCCAAATCAACATGTGCTACAGTAGACGACAATAGGAACATTGGGGAGACGAATCATGTGCGATATCTGTGTGATGAACTCTGTTAAGGAGCGGATGATTTCAAGAAGAAGCTTTTTTAGAACCGCGGTTGCCGCAAGCGCGGTTGCAGCCGTAGGGGCGACCAAAACGACTCCTGCAATGGCTGAGGGACACAGTGCAGTCCAAGATATGTCCTACGAACTCTCTGGGGATTTCCCAACATACTTTGGCACTCCGGGAATGTCGTCTGAATCTATGTTCAACTTCGCAGAACATGGATTCAATGTTTCCAGAATTACGCTTAACGAACACACCGGAACACATATCGATGCGCCGTTACATTTTTCTGCGGATGGTGCTGCCGTGAATGAAATCCCGGTCTCGCAGTTAATTGCACCTTTGTGCGTCATAGACATTGCCGCAAGGGCCGCTCAAAACGCAGATGCCACCTTAACGCCGGACGACATCAGAGCGTGGATCGCCGCCCATGGGCCAATTCCGGACGGTGCTTGTGTAGCGATGCATTCCGGCTGGGGAGCACACGTTCTGACCGATAGGTATCGTGGTGCCGATGACGATGGCGTTCAGCACTATCCGGGCTTTCACGTCGAGGCTTCTCAATTGCTGCTAGAAGAAACCAATGCTGCCTCGATCGCGTCAGACACATTGTCGCTGGATATCGGTGCATCGGCAACTTTTGACACCCACTATTCCTGGCTCCCGGCAGGTCGTTTCGGGATCGAAAATATCGCCAACTTAGACCATGTGCCACCAGCGGGCGCTACTCTGGTAATCGGAGCGCCCAACCATCGCGGCGGATCAGGCGGCCCGGCGCGAATCTTTGCGATGATGTAGACCAACAATTGGCTGCGAGTGTAACGAAGATCGATCACTGTTTGGATTCTACGAAAAAGGCCCTCAGGGAGCCAAACCTTTGGTGAGACCCAAGTCTAAAAAAAGGCCCCCGCGGCTTTGCAGGGGCCTTTTCCAATTCTATCAAAGCATAAACGCTTACTCAGGCGCTTCTTCTTTGCCGGTCTCCTGGTTGACCATTTTCATGGCCAAACGGACTTTGCCGCGATCGTCGAAGCCGAGCAGCTTGACCCAAACTTCCTGACCCTCTTTCAGAACGTCTGACGGATGGTTCAGGCGGCGGTTCTCGATTTGAGACACGTGCACCAGACCGTCACGCTTGCCAAAGAAGTTCACGAAGGCGCCGAAATCGACGATCTTCACAACTTTGCCTTTGTAGATCACGCCTTCTTCGGGCTCGGCCACGATGGCGTGGATCATCTCATAGGCTTTCGCAATGGCTTCCCCATTTGGCGAGGCGATCTTGATGATGCCGTCGTCGTTAATGTCGACTTTGGCGCCGGACACTTCAACGATTTCACGGATGACCTTACCACCCGAGCCGATCACTTCACGGATCTTGTCGGTTGGGATCTGCATGGTTTCAATCCGCGGTGCGTGCACCGAGAATTCGCCAGCTTCGGTCAATGCGTTGGCCATTTCACCCAGGATGTGCAAACGACCGGCTTTGGCCTGAGCCAAGGCTTTTTCCATGATCTCAGGCGTGATGCCTGCAACCTTGATGTCCATCTGCAGCGAGGTGATACCAGCCTCAGTCCCGGCCACTTTGAAGTCCATGTCGCCAAGGTGATCTTCGTCACCCAAAATGTCCGACAGAACCGCGTAAGAGCCGTCTTCTTCCAGGATCAGGCCCATGGCCACACCAGCAACCGGTGCTTTAAGGGGAACGCCCGCATCCATCATCGAGAGCGAGCCGCCACAGACGGAGGCCATCGAAGAAGAGCCGTTGGATTCGGTGATCTCAGAGACCACGCGCACGGTGTAGGGGAAGTCGGTCGGGGCAGGCAGAACGGCCTGAAGGGCGCGCCATGCCAGTTTACCGTGTCCGATTTCACGACGACCGGGAGGGCCCACACGGCCCGCTTCACCAACCGAATAGGGAGGGAAGTTATAGTGCAGCAGGAAGTTCGATTTGAAGTTGCCATGCAGTGCGTCGATGAACTGTTCGTCATCGCCGGTGCCCAATGTGGTCACAACCAAACCTTGCGTTTCACCACGGGTGAACAGCGCAGAGCCGTGGGTCCGTGGCAGGATGCCGGTCTCGGAGACGATCGGACGGATGGTGTCGAGCGCACGCCCGTCAATCCGCTTGCCGGTTTTGACAACGTCGCCACGCAGAACAGATGCTTCAAGCTTCTTCAGCGCAGTGCCAAGGTTTGCATCTTCAAGCTGCTCTTCGGTCAGAGCGGCCTTGATGGCCTCTTTGGCAGCGGCAACAGCGGCGGTACGCTCTTGCTTGTCGGTGATCGCATAGGCGGACCGCACGGCATCTTCACCGGCGGCTTTTACCGCTTCATAGATTTCCGAGTAATCGGGTGCCTGGAAATCGAACGGCTCTTTCGCGGCTTCTTCGGCCAGCGAAATGATCAGGTCGATAACCGGTTGGATCTGCTCATGCGCGAAGTTGACCGCGCCCAGCATTTCTTCTTCCGATAGCTCATAAGCTTCGGATTCAACCATCATCACAGCGTCTTTGGTACCGGCAACAACCAGATCAAGACGCTGATCGGGGTTCATGCGCAGGTCCTGCATGTCGTCAACGGTTGGGTTGAGAACATAATCGCCATCTTCATAGCCAACGCGTGCACCAGCAATCGGGCCACGGAACGGCGCGCCGGAAATGGTCAGCGCAGCAGAGGCCGCGATCATCGCAACGATATCAGGGTCATTGACCAGATCGTGGGACAGAACCGTGCACATGACCAGAACTTCGTTCTTGAAGCCGGGCACGAACAGGGGGCGGATCGGACGGTCGATCAGACGCGCAGTCAGAGTTTCCTTCTCGGTGGGGCGGGCCTCACGCTTGAAGAAGCCACCGGGTACTTTACCGGCCGCATAGTATTTTTCTTGGTAGTGAACCGTCAGCGGGAAGAAGTCGAAGCCCGGCTTTGGTTGCTTGGCAAAGGTGACTGCGGCCATAACCGAAGTTTCACCCAAAGTGGCGATGACACAGCCATCAGCCTGACGGGCAACTTTACCCGTTTCCAGTGTGAGCGTTTCTTCGCCCCACTGCATGCTTTTCGTCGAGATGTTAAACATTCATCGTATCCTAATTGGAGGCACTCCCGAGCCCTCTCGGGTCCTCCGTTTTCATGGCGGCCCCATTGCCGCCGGCCCCCTATCCTCTTGCACAACGCCGGGGCCTTTGCGTTACGTCTCAGATGGGTTGGGGCCATACACCGGATTTGCCTCGTTTGAAAGCAATCTCTTGCCCTGCGCATAAGATGGGTGTTCTGTATCCGCCCGGCCCGCGACTTCTGTACCGGCCTGGTTTTGGACTGAGAGAAGGCATAGCGCATGGAACGTACCCTCGTGCTGCATACCGGGGGCACCATTGGCATGGTACCCACCCCCACGGGCTTTCGCCCGGAAACTGGAGTGGTCGAGCGCGCGATTGATGCGCTGATGGTTCAGCGCCACAAACGGCTGCGTGTTGACCTGATGCGCATGGAGCCCTTGATCGACAGCGCCAATGCGACGCCTGAAGACTGGAACCGGTTGGGCGCCGAGATTTCGACGCATTACAACTCCTATGACAGTTTCCTGATCACTCATGGGACCGACACGCTGGCCTTTACCTCCTCGGCTTTGACCATGGCGTTGGAGGGGTTGGACAAACCGGTGATCATGACCGGCTCGATGATCCCACTTGGCCAGCCGGGTAGCGATGCAGAGGGCAACCTTGGCGATGCGCTGGATGTGTTGGATCAGGCAGAGCCCGGCGTCTGGATCCAGTTCGCAGGCAAGCTGTTGCGCGGCCCGCGCGCGCGCAAGATTCACAGTTCCGCAGCCGATGCCTTCTCTGCAATGCTATCACACCGCCCGCCGCGCCGCGATGGAACGCCACTGACGCAACACCGGTTTTCCGAGGCAAAAATCGCAGTCGTTCCCGTGGCGCCCGGCTGCACGATGGATGTCATCCGGTTTGCGATGTCCAATTGCGATGGGGTGATCCTGCGTTGCTACGGTAGCGGCACGGTGCCCGACGACCCAGTTCTGGAAGACGCGCTGCAAATAGCGGGCGCACGTGGCATTCCCGTTGTGGCTGTCTCCGAAACATTGGCCGGAGGCACAAAGCTGGGCACTTACGCGGCAGGCGCGATGCTGGTCCGTCACAACGTGATCGACGGGCGCGACATGACGTTAGAGGCCGCCTATGCCAAGCTTCTTTTGGGCTTAAGCCAGCCTGCACACGGTCAAGCCCTGCGCGAATTCATATCAACTCCGCTTTGTGGGGAGTTTGGTGAACCGTTTTGTGTCTGAGGGAACCCGTCAGGCCCGCTGCGCCAACTCGGATATCGGGTCCGTCCCGTCCCAGTCCCCTTTGCTTGCAACAACGCGTCCGCGTGAGAACGAGCTTCTGTCAAATAGGGTCTCAGCTTGGTGACGTTCCATTTGTTCATTATGGACACCGGTCTTATAGGCTGAGGTCATCATTGACTTGTCATCCTGCCACAGGGTCAGCGTACACCCGTCACGCCCGTCAATGCCGGCACCGGCAAACACATCGGCCCTGAGATTGCCGGGCAATGTCCGGTAATAGTCAACGACATCCACGATACCTGAGATAAATGCTTTGATACGCGGCAGATCGTCTGGCCCTGGGTTGTCGTACCCGGCTGAAGTGAAGACCAGCAATGGCCCTTTCGGATCAGCAGGCGCTACTCTGATCGCGCTGTCCTCTTCGACCTCATCTCGCCAATGCACACCGCCGCGATGGGCGTAGGGAACGACGAGCGCATGCCATGAAGACGTCGCTCGATCCATGTATGGCAGATGCGCATGCGGATCGTCGAACACTGCGCGCGCCTCAGCTTCAGAAGAATACAGCGCAAACCCGCCCCATATATCGCCATGGTTACTCCAAAGGCCGTCTTCGTTTATCTTGGAAGAGGGCGCAAAACGCCAAATTTGGGCGCCGTCAGGTCCGGGCAGCGGGCTGCCAGCCCCGTCGATCTCCTCAGTGAATTGAACCCGGTGAAAAGTAATCCAATCATGATCTTTGGTCATCGTAAAACGCCCCTCCCGCAAAATGCCTCAGCATTCTTGCCTAGAACCATGTTAGCGAGGCGTCGTGTGTCCGGCCAGAACATCTTGGAAACGGGGATTACAACTCCCATTCGCTGAGAACGTTTGCGGCCCTGTCTTTCTTTGACCAAATCATCCGCTGGTAGATCGGACAGCATTCGCGAACACTTTGGTGCAACCAATTACCCACGTAGTTGATCAGAGAATTCCCCGAAAGCTGGACGTATCGGCCTGAGCATTATCTTCTGAATAACTCCAGAACGCCTTCATGGCCTTTCTCCAAAAACCCTGTTGCCGCTTGGAGTCAGATTTGGTTGCCGCGGCTGGCGAAGGTTCAAAGTTCTTGGTTGGGGCGGGCATCGTGTCAACGGCGTCAAACATTTGGAACCTCAGTGTTTTGTCTAAAAGATGAAATGACATTAAGGTTGCCGAACAGACCTTGCTTAAACGAGCGCTTGCTAAAGGCTTGCCTTTTGCTTGATTCTTCTTGCTACGGGGTGAAACGAACTTGATTTACAGGTTTTCAGATTACTGCGTGGACACATACCTGCAGGAGTTAAGTGACGGCAATGGACAGATTTCCTTGCAACCGCAGGTTTTCGATTTTTTGGTTTTTCTGATCAAAAATCGGGCGCGTGTTGTCACCAAAGATGAAGTTATCGACGAAGTTTGGCAGGGTCGCGCCATCTCGGACGGATCGTTGAACGCACGGGTGAACGCCGCCCGAAAGGCCGTGGGTGATAGCGGCGACCAACAGGTGATCATTCGAACAGTTCCACGCAAGGGGTTTCGTTTCGTCGCCAAGGTAACGACAGAGGAAATGGCTGAAACGAACACTGAATCAGTGCCAAAACCCATTCCCAGCACTCGCCCTTCGCTGACAGTCCTACCCTTCACAAGCCTCAGTGCGAACCCAGAGCACGAGTTCCTGGCTGACGGCCTGACAGAAGATGTGGTGACCGCACTGTCAAAACTACGTGGTTTTTTCGTGACGGACCGAAGCACCACGCAGGCCTTGAAAACAGAAAACGCTGACGCCGTGCATATCGCCAAGGAAATGGGCGTTCGCTACATCCTGCAAGGCAGTGTTCGCTCTTCCGGCGCGAGAATACGTGTGACCGCAAGATTGACCGACACGGACTCCGGCGGCCAGTTATGGAGCGAACGCTATGACCGGGACCTGACCGACATCTTTGCGATTCAGGATGAACTGACCGAAGGTCTTGTTGGGCATTTGTCACCTGAGCTATTTGCGGCCGAGCACGCCCGGCTAAAGCGCCGCCACCCGGCCAGCCTCGACGCATGGGAATGCTTCGTCAAAGCGTTGCACCATTACGGTCAGCAATCTCAGGACGGCAGCAAGGCAGCTATCGATCTGTTGGAGCAGGCCATATCGCTGGATCCCGATTATTCTCAAGCGCTTGGTCTTTACGCGACCATTTTGGCTTGGCGCGCTATCCAGCGGTGGGAACCGTTGGAAGCCACTTTGCAAAAGGCCAGGACGGCTTCGGATCGGGCCCTCTTGGCGGACACGAACGATCCTTGGGCCTCGATCGGTCGCGGCTATGTCTCCATCGTGGCGCGCGAGGGCGATGCAGCAATCATGAATTATGGTCGGGCTGTCGATCTGAGCCCCAACCTCGCCTATGCCCGGGCCTTGCTTGGGGTCGCAAACGCCTATGCAGGCAATGCCGACATTGCACTTACACATATCAACAAAGCCTTGGCGTTAAGTCCCCGCGATACATTCATCGACAAATACTACCTCTATTTATCTGTCGCTGAGTTTCAGGCGGGCCGCTATCCTGCAGCGGCCGAGGCTGCCCAACGTGCAATTCAACTAAAACCCGGGCACCCCAGTTCCCACATGTTTCGAACTGCATCTTTCGCACTGGCCGGCGAACGGGAACTGGCCCACTCGGCCTTGCAAGAATTTTTATCGCTCGTCCCCAAAGCGCGAGCGTCGGAAATTCAAAAAACGGTGCTGTATTATCAGGAGGCTGATCGGCAACGGTTGGCCGACGGACTTAGACAGGCAGGCATCCACGAATAATTCTGCAGAGATGGATTGCAGCAAAGAAAAAGCCCGCTCGAATAGACGAGCGGGCTTTTCTGATCCGGTAGGATCGAATTCTTTAGCGACGGATACCCAAGCGCTTGATCAGGTCCTGATAGCGGGCCTCATCTTTGGCTTTGGTGTAGTCCAGAAGCTTACGACGCTGAGCAACCAATTTCAGCAGACCACGACGAGAGTGGTTGTCTTTCTTGTGGGTTTTGAAGTGCTCGGTCAGCGTGTTGATGCGGCTGGTAAGGATAGCAACCTGAACTTCGGGCGAACCGGTGTCGCCTTCTTTGGTTGCAAATTCCGCCATGACGCGGGCTTTGTCTTCTGCAGTAATCGACATCGGGGTCTCCTTTATGGGTTAGAGGAATGGCGCAAGCCGGGATGTCGTCCAGCAGGGCCCATGGAGAAGTGCCGCCAATTAAGACGACTGGGCGCGTATAGTAGAGCGCGCCCGCAAAGAAAAGCCTGAATCGCATGCACGGCCGGGATTGGGCAGATTTGCGGCAGCGGCCTCGGCCCATTTGTTAACCAAAAGTTAACAGCTTCGTTGCCATTTCCCGCGAATCTTTCAAAAATGCCCGTGATTTAGGGTGCATTGATACATCTCTCGTCAACGCTGCCACATTATTTTCACAACAAAACCCCGCCCTTGTCGGCAAATGACCCGACCAAAGGCGCAGGGTCCAAAGGAATCAAAGCAAGCGCGCCCAACCCCCGGGGCCGCTATGAGGCAAGGAAAAGCAGATGCTATATGCGGGTGGAGTTTTGATGATGCTGCTTGTCGGGTTTATGCTCGAGGGGTTCTCATCTGACGACGAAGACACCGGATCGTCGAGCAACTCAGGGGCCAATGGCTCTGGCAATGGGATGGCTCCGAACGATCACATGGGCGAGGAAGATGGGGAAGAAATTGACCCGTCCGCTTACACCACGGATCTGCAAGAATTGTTGTTTGGCGACAACGGGATGGGTAACCCCACCAATACTGGTCAGGGCTCCACCGCTGGCGGCGGCACAAGCGACCAATTGGAAAGCCTGCTTTCGGCAGCTGACTTTCACGGCAGTGACCAAGATGATTTCCTGACCGGAACTGCTGATGATGACGTCCTTTATGGGGATGATGGCGACGATATTCTGTTTGGCGAAGAAGGCGATGACCTTCTGATTGGCGGCGATGGCGACGACACTCTGTCGGGTGATTCCGGCGCAGACAGCCTTGCAGGCGGCGACGGCGATGATCAGCTTGACCTTACAGATGGCGATATCGCCGCTGGTGGTGACGGCTCAGACGTGTTCGCCGCAAATGATGAACCGATGATGACCGCGCCAATGGTGACAGATTTCATGTCTGGCGTTGATACAATCCTGATCCGGTACGAGGGCGAAGATGCCCCCGAAATCTCCTTTGATACTGACACCGTCCCCGGCAACACGCTGGTCTTGTCAAATGGCAATGCGATCCTTGAACTGGATGGCATCACCAACGCAACCATGAGCGATGTTACCCTTGAACAGGAAACAGACATCGCCACGGATGACGATGACACGATTACGGGCGATGACGGCGACGACATTATAGACGGCCTGGACGGCGACGACCTGCTGAATGGCGGCACAGGGGATGACATCCTGCGTGGCCGTGACGGTATGGACGCACTATTTGGCCAGCAAGGTTCCGATGCCATCACCGGCGGCCCCGGCGATGATCTTGTCTCCGGCGGCGATCAAAACGACCTCGTCTTTGGCAATGAAGGCGATGACACCGTATTGGGCGGCGACGGCAATGATGAGCTTTATGGCGACGATGGCGACGACACCGTAGATGGTGGCGAAGGGCACGACCTCTTGCATGGCGGCGAAGGCAACGATGCTATGTCCGGCGATGTGGGCGACGACCTGGTTTACGGAGCCGAGGGCGACGATACGATCGAGGGCGGCGCTGGCGATGATTATTTGCTTGGCGGCTTTGGCTCGGATGAAATGGATGGCGGCGCAGGAAATGATACGTTGGATGGCACTTTTGCCGCCGGCGATCAGGATTTCGGACCGTTTGACGAAGATCAGACTGATACCCTGTCCGGCGGCGAAGGCGATGATCACCTGTTTATCGGGGCCAATGACGTGGCCATCGGTGGTGCCGGCGCCGACCTGTTTGAATCCGGGACCTATATAGAAACCGATGCCGATGCTGGGGTTGTGACGGATTTCGACCCGACAGAGGATGTCATCCAGATCAGCGTCGACATGGCCGCGACCCCCAACCCGACAATCTCGGTTGTCGATTTCTCGGATGGCAGCGGCGCCGACATCGTGGTCAACGGCAGCGTTGTCTTAAGCGTGAATGGCGCCCAGGGATTGGACCCCAACGACATCATGCTGCGTGATATCCAGTTGGACGATGTTCCCGAAACTGCCTGATTCACGCCCGAAAACCCTTTGCGATTAACAGATTTCATTGACCTTGGTGGCGCGTCCTGCCCCGCGGGACGCGCAGGCCTCCGATACTCCAAGTCCACCACAATCCGCTTAGGAATGAGGCGCCCAGATTTCTGGCTGCGTAGCATAAGCGATATAAAGCGGGTGGCGCGGGTGGCCCTCTTTGCTCAGGCCCAAACAGTGCAACTCCGCCCCTGAACCGCGCAACAGCGCCTCAACAGCCGGACCGCGCCCCTGAAACGCACCGTGATAGCCCCACCCGGCGATCACCTGATCAGCCCAGTGCAGGCTGTCCAGCAATAAACGATCATTTTCTGGTCCGATCGGCGCCTGCGCCTGCTTCAGAAGTTTCGGATCGGTCTCGCGCCAGGCAAAAATATTCATCGCCCGAAACCCGCCAAATCCCAGAACCCGAGACCGCCGTTCGCACCGCTCGATCGTTGGGTCGTTCTGAACTTCTGTCGCTTTTGACGGGTTCAGCATGATAAAAAGCGCTTTTGGCGCGGCATCGTCCCAGACCCGGGTCAGGCTATAGCGATATCGCTCGCAGTCGGAATAAACCGCCTCGCTAGCGGCATCGTCTTTTTGGAACTGCCGTGTGATCATGCCTCGCTTTGTGGCGCGGGGCTGATCCGGGCGCAAGGTTAACCGAACCGCACGGCGATAAGAGTGCCATAAGGCATCGCTCAACACCGGCAATAAGGTCATCGTCAAAGCAGTGGCCGAGACAGGGATGTCAGAGGTTGAACACCCGGCTTGGATGCAGCTCACCAGCGCGATAAATGCCCACTGCCACAGGGGTGCCCTGATACGAGGCCCAGACCTCTTCCCCATATTCCGCCGTACCCAAAACCTGACCGGGATTGCCATTCTTCAACCGGGCAAAGCCCTGATCGGTGGCCCGCAGCTGTGGCAGATCGGCAAGCCCAATGGCCAATGGCTGGATATGGCTGTCCAGATCCGGCGACTTTTCATCGACGTCAAACACTGAAAACGGCGTCGCCTCATCAACGTCAAACGGGCCTGACCAGACGCGGCGCAGCTCTTTCACATGCCCTTTACAGCCCAGGGCCTCGCCAAGATCACGCGCGATCGAGCGGACATAGCCCCCTTTGCCACAAACCAGTTCAAGTACGGCGTGGTCAGGATCAGGGCGTTCCAGAAGCGTCAGGGCCTCAACAAATAACGGGCGCGCCGCGATTTCGACCTCTTCGCCGTCCCGGGCCAGCTTATAGGCCCGCTCACCGTCGATTTTCACAGCCGAGAATTGCGGCGGTATCTGCATGATATCCCCGACAAAGTCGGGCAAGGCCGCCTCAATCTCATCATCGCTTGGGCGCAGGTCCGAAGTGGCGATCACTTCGCCTTCGGCATCATCGGTATTAGTGGCCGCACCAAACGTAACCGTAAACACATAGGATTTCAGCGCATCGGTTATGTAGGGTACCGTCTTGGTCGCCTCGCCCAGAGCGACCGCCAGAACGCCGGTGGCCTCAGGGTCCAGCGTCCCGGCATGGCCTGCCTTTTTGGCATCCAGCGCCCAACGGACCTTGTTGACGACAGCGGTCGAGGTCGGCCCGGCCGGCTTATCAATCACCAGCCAGCCAGAAATATCGCGTCCCTTGCGCTTGCGGCCCATTCTTGGAACTCCATAACCTAATCGGGTCAGAAAGACCGCCTGCTATCGGGCCTTTCAGCGCGCGTCAACAACCGTGCCCAGAATCGGCCCCACCGGAAAGCCGAAATCGCTGCGACCCAGGGCGGGCACATGCAACCGGCTGACCCGTCCATCGAGGTATAGCGCATTGGGCAGGCCAAGGTGGTCTCGGAAAAGCCGCCCGAAATGATGAAAATTCACCGCATCATCCGAAATTGCAAAAACTGCACGCGTACCGGTGCGATCAACACCAACACCGTTGCGGATATTGAGCGAACTGCCGTTTTCAATGAACCGAGGATGCAGCGCTCCGTCGATGACCAGCATCGGGCCAGATTGCGTAGCGTACCGGCAAACGGGTGGATTGGCTGCAAAGGCACGGCTTTCGATAATGGCCGCACGGTGATCATTCACGCAAAACACGCCATTGGGCAGCAGGCCGAAATTTCCCGGGCCATCCGAGGTGATGATCCGCTGTTCTTGCTGGCCATCCTCGATATAAAGACCGACGGGCGAGCGATCTTCGTGGAACATGCCGGCGTTAACCGCAAAGCCAAGACGCTGACCGTCTGGCAGTGCGTCGTCAATCCGGCGAAATGTTCCAAATACCTCGCCGCGCGCATCCCGCAGGAACAGGCGCAGGGTCTCTTGCGTCAGATCGACCTCACAAATCGTGAAATCTGCGCCATCAAACACATCTTCGCGGCAGGTTTCTGCGCTGGCCAAACTGGCCGCCAAGCTCATCAGTATCGCGAAGAGAGTGGCCCGCATCCTTAATCGTCACCCAAATCCTGGCGGACTTTGTCTTGGTTGAACAATTCGCGCGTCGCATCCATCTGGTCAAAAGTCTCATCGATAATGAACCGCAGATCGGGCGCATATTTCAGGTTCATTTGCTTGGTGATCACACGACGCAGTTCACCCTTGTTGCGCGCCAATGCCTGAATGGCCTCTTTCCGGTTCTTGCCACCAAGCGGCAACACATAAACCGTCGCGATCTTCAGGTCCGGTGACGTGCGCACTTCACTGACAGTGATCGACATCTGGTTCAGCTCTGGGTCGTGGATATCGCCCTGCATCAAGACATCGGACAGCGTGCGTCGGATCAATTCACCGACGCGCAGCTGGCGTTGCGAGGGGCCGGGCCCATCATGAAATTTGTTCTTGGCCATTCGTATCATCCTTTGTCCCCCATCTATGGGATCATCGGTTTGCCCGCAAGGATCGGCTTTCTTGCACGGCCACACTGAGGTAAAGGGGCGGCACGAGTTAAACGAAAGGCATATCGCAATGAGCACGGGTATCGCAGTGATGGGCGCATCTGGCCGCATGGGGCAGATGCTGATTAAGATCATCAATGACAGCCCGGATGCCCATCTGGTTGCCGTGACCGAGCGCGCGGGCCACCCTTGGGTGGGACAGGATCTGGGCGAGGCCATGGGCGGCGCGGCCACCGGCGTGCCGGTGTTTGCCGATGCGATAGACGCGATCGTCAACGCGCAGGCCGTGATTGATTTCACCTCGCCCGAGGCAACACTCGATCACGCTATCCTGACCGCGCAGGCGCGCTGCGTGCATGTGATCGGAACCACCGGCTTCACCGATGACCAGCTAGAGAAATTCACCCACGTCGCGCGACATGCCACAATTATTCGCGCCGGAAACATGAGCCTTGGCGTCAACCTTCTGGTTCAGATCACCAAACAGGTCGCCGCTGCGCTGGATGAGGATTTCGATATCGAGGTGATCGAGGCGCATCACCATCACAAGGTTGATGCCCCCTCTGGTACGGCTCTGATGCTGGGTGAGGCTGCTGCCGAGGGGCGCGGCATTGATCATGGCAGCATGAATGACCGGGCGCGCGATGGCATCACCGGCGCGCGGACGCGCGGTCATATCGGCTATTCCGCCATTCGCGGCGGCGATATTGTGGGTGAGCATGACGTGCTTTTTGCCGGTCAGAGCGAACGCATCGTGCTGCGCCACATGGCCACCGACCGCTCGATCTTTGCCCGTGGCGCATTGAAGGCGGCGCTTTGGGGGCAAGGCAAAGGGCCGGGCCAATTCGACATGCTGGATGTGCTCGGGCTGAAATAAACGTTGGTCTGGCGCGGAAACAAGGCCGACAGGCCGCCGCGCCAGCGCCGTCCCGCCCCCATGGGGCGGCGCTTTTGATCTGGTCCGCTCCGCTCATGCCGAGCCTTGGGTTGGACAGATTAAGTGCCAGTGTCAAACCACTCGGGTGCCGCCCCGCGGGACGGCGCTGGTGCCGCTTCGGACATTCCTCACTCCAGAATATTCATCGGCGTAAACACCTGCACGTCCGACGTCAGCAATACTTCATCCGGCCCAACCAATCCGTGATGCCGGGCAATCGCCAGGAATACATTGCGCATATCCTGTCGCAGATCATGGTTCAGGACGAAACTAATCCGCCGCTCCGCCAAAAGCCGCCGGTTTTCCGTGTCCAGATCATGGGCAATATACACTTGCGGAGCATGGCCCAGATCGGCCAGCACCGACAGGATGGCCGCGTTGCCGCCCCCCATTGAATAGACGCCCAGCACCCGTCCGCCACGCGACAAAACATCGGCCACACGCTCGGCGGTGCCCCGTGGCACGCCACCGCCACCTGATGCCTCCACGATCCGCAATCCCGGCGCAGCCTCGGCCAAAACGTCCGCAAACCCGGCCGCCCGCTCGTCTTCGCCAAAAAAACTCTCCTGGCTGCGCGTCGTCAGAATGACACCGTTTTGCGGGCCGCAAACCTGCGCCACCAGATAGGCAGCAATCCGTCCGGCATTGAAATTATCCAACCCCAGATAGGCGCCGCGATTTGTGCCCGGAATATCCGTCACCAAAGTCACAACCGGGATACCCGCCGCCACCAGCCGATCAACAGCAGACCTGATCGCCGGCAGATCGCGGGCCTTCAGGCATACCCCGTGACTGCCGCGTTTCAGGATACGGTCCAGGGTCGACAACACCTCCTCTTCACTCATCACCTCCTGAAACAGGAACCGGAGCCGGAACACCGCCATGCCGATGCCCGGCAAAACCGCCTCAGACGCGCGTTGCACTTCGGACGAAAACCGCCGGGGCGCTTCCACCACGATATCCACGAACAATCGCCGTCCCCGTGCCGCCAGCTGCCGTTCCTGCCCCTCCAACTCAGCAATCGCCGCCATCACGCGGGCGCGCGTCTGCGGGCTGACATTGGCGCGTTTATGCAAGACCCGGTCCACGGTGGCCGGGCCGACACCTGCCTGACGGGCGATCTCTTTTATAGGAAAACGATGGGTCATTTGATGGATTATTGATGCGTTTTCTTGCGCCAGTCCAGCCCCCCGCGACCTATTCTGTGTGCAACATCGCGGAGGAAACCCAGCACAATGACACCCTTGAACACAGCATCGCAATCCTATTACAGCCTCGAAGGCTGCAATCTGGACGACTTCAAATCCCTCATCGCGCAAAGCCTGTCCAAGGACGCGCTGGCCCATGCCGATGACGTGCAAAGCAACATCCCGGTCTATGACATGGCGCGCCTGCGCCCGATGCTGGGTGACACTTCCGCGCGGCAAACCCTAATGGCCGAATGGGGCTGGGTCCTGGGCCAAAGCGCCGGAGTCATTGTCCTCAAAGGCGCCTATGCCGATACCACCCCGCTTGACGCGGCCACCGAGATCTACCTCCAGATCATTGAGCAAGAGCGCAGCCATTCCACCGGCGCCGACCATTTTGCCGGCAAAGGCAAAAATGACCGGATCTGGAACAGCTTGCAAAAGCTCTGCGAGCGCGATCCCGAAACCTATGTCAAATATTTCGCCAATGCTTCGCTTCATACCGCCTGCGAGGCGTGGCTTGGCCCAAATTACCAGATGACCGCGCAGGTCAACCTCGTCCATCCCGGCGGTGAGGCGCAGCAACCCCATCGTGACTACCATTTCGGTTTTCAAACTGCAGACGAAACCGCAAGGTACCCCGCTCATGTACATCAGATTTCGCAACTGATGACCCTGCAGGGCGGCATTGCCCATGTCGATATGCCGATCGACAGTGGCCCGACGAAACTGCTGCCATTCTCTCAGCTTTATGGCCCCGGCTACCTCGCCTATCGCCGCCCCGATTTCGCCGCCTGCTTCGAAGATCACTACGTACAAATGCCAGTGACAAAGGGCGACGCCTTCTTCTTTAACCCCGCTCTGTTCCACGCCGCCGGCGCCAATACCAGCACCGGGATCGACCGCTTCGCAAACCTGCTGCAAATCAGCTCGGTCATGGGGATTGCCATGGAATCCATCGACCACGCCAAGATGTGCATGCTGATCTATGATCCGGTTAAAACGGCCCGCGCGGCTGGTTTGTTGACCGATCAGGAGGTTCAGGCACTGATTGCTGCCACCGCTTACGGCTATTCCTTCCCGACCAGCCTCGACACCGATCCACCCACTGGCGGCCTCGCCCCCGAAACGCAAGCTGCGTTGTTCCATCGCGCTGTAGAAGAAAACATGCCGCTTGCGGATTTCACTGTAGCGCTCGCCACACAGTTCAAGCGCAGATCGGCGTAATCACTCTTCTTCTTTGTGAAAATATCCCGGGGGGTGCGGGGGGCTGGCCCCCCCCAGGTCGGCGCCGCAAGGCGACGATCCCACGTCTCAGAAATCGACGGCGATACCCTTTTTCTCCCAGTCGCCATAGCGCACTGGCTCGGGTCCATCCCGCCCACCCAGCTCGGTGGGCAACCGATCTGCCTTGGCAGCTTTGCGGCGTGCCTCGGCCTCGGCCAGCGCCCGTTCGGCGGCAGGTGGCAATTCCGGCTTGGTTTCTGGCGTATCGGTCATGGCGGGCCTCCTTGTCTGGCGACAGGGTTTGATATACCTGCGGGGCTTCCTGAGACAAGAGGCAGCCCCCGAAATGGCCGATCCAAAATCTGACACTGGTCTTGCCGCCCGCCGCGCGGCTTTGGATCTGCTCTTTGGCGTCATGTATGAACGCAGGCTTCTGTCGCACCAATCCCTGCCCGATGACCTGCCCCCGGCCGAGGCCGCGCGCGCCAATCGTCTGGCGCTGACCGTGATGCGCCATATGGGGCGGCTCGATGCCGTCCTGCGGCCCTATCTGCAACGTCGCCCGGCCATGGCCGTGCAAAACCTGCTGCGCCTTGGCGCGGCGGAATTGCTGGTCGACGGATCCGAAGCGCATGGCGTTGTCAGTTCCACGGTCGAGATTGCCAAACGTCATTCCCGCACCTCAAAAGCCGCAGGCATGATCAACGCCATCCTGCGCAAAGTGGACGGAGAAGAGGGGCGCGCCGCCTGGGCTGCCACGCCGCCGCAGGCCCTGCCTATCTGGATGCGCAAGCCGCTGCACAAGCATTACGGCAAAGAGGTCGTGGCCGCGATTGAGGCCGCGCATGAGCGGCCCGCACCCATCGACATCACGCCCAAACCCGGTGTGAGCATTGACGGGGCCCAGGTTCTGCCCACCGGAACGCTCCGCTTTCAACAAGCGCAGGTCACCGCCCTACCCGGCTATGAGGCAGGCGATTGGTGGGTGCAGGATGCCGCCGCCGCCCTGCCCGTTCGGCTATTGGGCGATGCGGCCGGTCTTGATGTGCTCGACCTCTGCGCCGCGCCGGGCGGCAAGACCATGCAACTGGCCGCCGCTGGCGCCAATGTCACGGCCCTTGATATGTCCGGCCCCCGTATGGTCCGTATTCGCGAAAACCTCGCCCGTACTGGCTTGACCGCGACGCTAGTGACCGAAGATGCTCTGCATTGGCAGGGCGGGCCATTTGACGCGATCCTTTTGGACGCGCCCTGTTCGGCCACGGGGACGATTCGCCGTCACCCAGATCTGCCTTTCGTGAAATCCGCCGATGAGGTGGAAAGCCTGACCAAATTGCAAATGCAGATGATCGACCGTGCCCTGACCCTGCTCAAACCCGGCGGTAAGCTCGTGTTTTGCACCTGCTCTCTTCTGCCCAATGAGGGCGAGAATCAGGTGAAAGCCGCTGCAAAACGCCATGTGGACCTGCAGGTCGTTCCAATTGATGCCGCGCCCCTCGGCGGGACCCCCGACTGGCAAAGCCCCGAGGGTGGGTTGCGCCTACGCCCTGATTTTTGGGCAAAATCCGGCGGAATGGACGGGTTTTACATGGCCCTTTTGCAAAAGGCCTAAGCCCTGTATCCTCTGTCAAAACAATAAGCAGAGCAGTCAGCGCCCCGATGCCAGATTCGATGTCCCCAGCCCCGGTGTCCCTCCGGGAGCGTCCCGGACGTTTCCTTCGGTCAATCAACCGTTGGGCGGCCTGGCGGGCTGGCTATGCGCCAAAGGCCACCGGATTTACCTCGCGCCCTGAACCGCGTTCTATCGGCTCTGATACGCGCGGGCGGCAATTGATGGCCGGGAACCTTCTCTTTGCGGGTGTCCTGGTGCAGGTGCCTCGCGATTTACCATGGGCCATTGAACCGCCCACGGACGCTTTTGAAGATGAACTGCACGGCTTTGAATGGCTCGATCATCTGGCCGCCGTGGCCGATGGCTCCTCTCGCCCGATGGCGCAGGATTGGCTGGCCGATTGGCTGAAACGCTATGGCACCGGTAAAGGGCCAGGCTGGGTGCCCGACCTTGTGGGCCGGCGTCAGATCCGCTGGATCAGCCATGCCCTCTATTTGATGAGTGGTCAGGACGGCCATGAAACCCAAGCCTTCTATGCCTGCCTTGGACGTCAAACCGCCTTTCTGGCCCGTCGCTGGCGAAGCACCAGCCATGGCCTGCCTCGGTTCGAGGCGCTGACCGGGCTCATTTATTCCGCCTGCGCGCTGCAAGGGATGGAACACCACCTGTCCGCCGCGCTGAAAGCGCTGGCACAGGAATGCGCGCGCGAGATTGACGCCTCGGGCGGCATCCTCACGCGCAATCCCGAAGAATTGCTGAATGTCTTTACGTTGCTCACCTGGACCGCGGCCGTGCTGGACGAGGCTGGCAAACGCCCCGACCCTGCGGTGAACACGGCCATCATGCGGATCGCGCCCACCCTGCGCAGCCTGCGCCACGCCGATGGTGGGTTGGCCCGGTTTCAGGGCGGCGGACGCGGTGCCACAGGGCGATTGGATCAGGCGCTGGCACAATCGGGCGTACGGCCGGCCACGGTGACCGGCCTTGCCATGGGCTATGCCCGCATATCCTCTGGCCGCTGCACGGTGGTTGTTGATGCGGCCCCGCCGATGATGGGCCCCCAAAGTTTCAACTCACATGCCTCGACCCTGGCATTCGAGATGACCTCAGGCCGCCGCCCGCTGATTGTGAATTGCGGCTCTGGCGCCAGTTTCGGGGCCGATTGGCGCCGCGCCGGGCGCGCCACACCCTCGCATTCCACCTTGGCGATCGAGGGCTACTCCTCCTCTCGCCTTGGACCCAAGGCCGCCTATCACGGCGTCGTCAAACAGGCGCTGATCGAAGGCCCGGAAAAAGTTGAAGTGCAGGAAAGTGACAGCGGTGCCTCCCGCGCCATTGCCTTTTCCCATGACGGCTACCGCGCCACCCACGGACTGATCCATCTGCGAAGTCTCAGCCTTGAAAACGATGGCCGGTTGCTCAGGGGCGAGGACGGTCTTGCTGCCCTCACACCAGAAGATCGCGATGTGCTGGACAAGGTCATGGCCCGCCTGCCCTTGGATGGCATCCCCTTTTCGCTGCGCTTTCACCTGCACCCCGATGTCGAGGCCGAACTTGATATGGGCGGCGCGGCAGTGTCGCTTACCTTGCGCGGTGGCGAAATATGGGTCTTTCGGCACGGAAAAGAGGCGAATCTGACCCTCGAAAAATCCGTTTACCTCGAATCAGGGCGATTAAAGCCACGCGCGACAAAACAGATCGTTCTATCTGGCCGCTTAACCGATTATGGCAGCGCCGTAAGCTGGAGCCTGGCCAAACCCGGTGACGCCCCCCGGGGCCATCGCGACTATGACCGCGACCCTCTCCGGCTGTAAAAGAATTAGGAGATACCATGACCGACCTCGTGCCCGTGAAGCGCGCCCTTCTTTCCGTTTCTGACAAAACCGGCCTGATTGACTTTGCCAAGGCATTGGTCGATCGCGGCGTGGAACTTCTCTCAACCGGCGGCTCTGCCAAAGCCATGCGCGAGGCGGGCCTGACCGTGACGGATGTTGCAGAGGTGACGGGCTTTCCTGAGATGATGGATGGCCGGGTCAAAACCCTGCACCCCAAGGTGCATGGCGGGCTCCTGGCCTTGCGCGACAATGACGATCACGTGGCGGCGATGCAGGAGCATGGCATCGAGGGCATCGACATGCTGGTGGTCAATCTCTACCCGTTCGAGGCCACCGTGGCAGCAGGCGCCGACTATGACACCTGCATCGAAAACATCGACATTGGTGGCCCTGCGATGATCCGCGCCGCCGCCAAGAACCACGCCTTTGTCAGCGTCGTGGTGGATGTCGAAGATTACGACAAGGTCATTGGCGATCTTGACCAGCATGACGGCGCAACTTGCCCTAAATTCCGCAAGAAACTGGCCCAACGCGCCTATGCCCGCACTGCCGCTTATGACGCTGCCGTTTCGACATGGATGGCCAGCGCCATCGGAGTTGAGGCGCCCCGGCGCCGTGCGTTTGCAGGAACACTCAAGCAGACGCTGCGCTACGGTGAAAACAGCCATCAAAAAGCTGCCTTCTATACCGATGGTTCTGGCCGTGAAGGTGTCGCGACCGCCGTTCAGCACCAGGGCAAAGAGCTGAGCTACAACAATATCAACGACACCGATGCCGCCTTTGAACTGGTGGCAGAATTTGGCAGCGAAGTACCCGCCTGCGCCATCATCAAACACGCCAACCCGTCCGGCGTGGCCAATGGCGCGACGCTGACCGAGGCCTACAAAGCGGCTTTCGATTGCGACCGCACATCGGCTTTCGGCGGCATTGTCGCGTTGAACCAACCTTTGGATGCGGCCACCGCCGAGGAAATCACCGGAATTTTCACTGAAGTTGTGATTGCCCCCGGTGCCTCGGACGACGCCAGAGAAATCTTCGCCAAAAAGAAAAATCTGCGCTTGCTGACAACGGCCGGCCTGCCCGACCCCTCCGCCCCCGGTTTGGCCTATCGCCAGGTGGCTGGCGGCCTTCTGGTGCAGGACAAAGATAACGGCTTCATCGATATGGCAGACCTCAAGGTTGTAACCAAACTGGCGCCGACAGAAGACCAGATGCGCGATCTTCTCTTCGCCTGGAAAGTTGCCAAACACGTCAAATCCAACGCCATTGTCTATGTCAAAGACCAGGCCACGGTCGGCGTCGGCGCGGGCCAGATGAGCCGCCTTGATTCGGCGCTTATCGCTGCGGCAAAAGCGGAGCGCATGGCCAAAGCCATGGATCTGCCCGAAAGCCTTGCCAAAGGCTCCGCCGTCGCCTCGGATGCCTTCTTCCCCTTTGCGGATGGCCTGATGGAGGCCGCAGCAGCGGGCGCATCCTGTGTCATCCAGCCCGGTGGCTCCATGCGCGATGACGAAGTGATCGCTGCCGCAGATGAGGCCGGGCTCGCAATGGTCTTTACAGGCATGCGCCATTTCCGCCACTGATAGACCGTAACAAACCCCGCACCCCTTCTCCTTTGTGAAAATAACCCGGGGGGTGCGGGGGGCTGGCCCCCCGCGGGTCGGCGCCGAAGGCGACGAAACCGGCCCGGATTGGCCCAGAAAACGATAGGATTGGACCCGCCCATGCGTCTTGCCCTGCTCTCGGCCCTCTTCTGGTTCGCGTTGGATCAGATCAGCAAATATGTTGTGCTTTATGGCATGAACCTTGTTGAGCTTGGTTCGATCGAGGTCTTTCCGCCCTATCTGAATTTCCGCATGGGCTGGAACACGGGCATAAATTTCGGGCTTCTTTCAGGTAGTCCTGATGCCACACGTTGGCTTTTGATTGCTTTGGCCTTTGTCGTTTCGGCCTGGGTGCTTTGGTGGGCCAAGACCTCCATGACCCGCAAAATCGCCCATATTTCGGCAGGCGCCATTGTTGGCGGGGCGATCGCAAACGCCTTCGACCGCGTTATTTATGGGGCCGTGGCCGATTTTCTGAACACCACCTGTTGCGGGTTTGAAAACCCCTATGCGTTCAACTTGGCCGATGTCGGCATCTTCCTTGGTGCCATTGGTTTGCTGATCTTTGCCGATAACCCCAAGAACACCCCGTGACGACAGGAAAAACTTGCGTTAAACCCAATCTCAGAAGGAGTGACGGAATGAGCAAGTTTCGCTTGAGCATAACCTTGGGTCTGGCACTGGTCGTGCTGGCCGCCTGTGGGCGTGGCGATCCGACTTTGCTGAATCTGCGCCAGGACGGGGACGGACCTGACGAGTTTTCCGTCTTGCCCTCGCGCCCGCTTGAAATGCCCCAGGATCTTGCGGCTTTGCCAACGCCAACGCTTGGCGGCGGCAATCTGGCTGATCCTGATCCAGAGGCAGACATCGCAGCGGCATTGGGCGGAAACGTAAATCGCGCTTCGGCGGGGTCGCAGGCTCTTGTCGGCCATGCCACACGTTTTGGCGTTAGCGCTGGCATCCGCGAAACCCTTGCCGCAGAAGATCTGGAGTTCCGTCGTCGCAATGACGGGCGCCTTCTCGAACGCATCTTTGCGGTCAATGTTTACTTCCGCGCCTACCGCGAACAATCCCTTGACCAATATCTGGAGCTTGAGCGTATGCGTGCGGCTGGTATCCGCACACCAGCCGCCCCCCCCGAGGAAATCGGAAACCTGAACTGAACAGAAGAATTTTCCCGAAAATCCTTCCCAAAACAAAATCTTTAAATGAAGATTTTGCGACGGAAAAATCTTAGCCAAGGTTTTTCTGATACGGCTATTCCGCGCTCACATCCTTGTCAGGACGCTTGATGCCGGACAGAAAGCCCGTATCTGTTGATAGATATTCAATGAATCATTTTGAGGTTTGCACATATGATGCGACTTGCTCTTGCCGCTGCACTGTCTTTAACGGCTTTCACTTCAAGCCCGCACGCGGCGGAGGTGTCGGAGTTTACCCTGGAAAACGGCCTACATGCCGTCGTCATTGAAGACCACCGCGCGCCCGTCGTGGTTCATATGCTGTGGTACCGCGCCGGTGCCGCCGATGAACCGCCCGGCGCCTCGGGCATCGCGCATTTTTTGGAACATCTCTTGTTCAAAGCGACCGAGACCATGGAAAGCGGCGAGTTTTCCCGCGTGGTCGAAGAAAATGGAGGCTCAGATAATGCCTTCACCAGCTGGGATTACACCGGCTATTTTCAAAGGGTCGCCAGCGACCGGCTGGGCCTGATGATGCAGATGGAAGCGGACCGGATGCGCAATCTTCTGCTAACCGATGACGATATCGAGACAGAGCGCAGCGTCGTACTTGAAGAACGCGGCGAACGCACGGAATCAAACGCAGGCGCGCTTTTCTCCGAACAGTTGCGCGCGTCACTTTATCTCGCCCATCCCTATCGCATTCCGATCATCGGTTGGCGTCACGAAGTCGAAGCCCTGGGCCGTCAGGAAGTGTTCGATTTTTATCAACGCTTCTATTCGCCCGATAACGCCATTCTGGTCGTGGCCGGGGATGTCACACCGGATGAAGTCCGCGCCCTGGCGGAAGAGCATTACGGCCCGCTTGCCCCATCCATGAACCCCCGCCTTGAACGCCCGTCCGAACCGCCGCAGATTGCCAATCGTGAGGTTCACTACGCCGATCCGCGGGTTTCGGACCCTTATGTCGTACGCAGCTATCTTGTGCCCGAACGCGACCCCGGCGATCAACGGATGGCCGCAGCACTGACGCTTCTGTCCAATGTCCTTGGCTCTGGCACAACCGCCGTTTTGCCACAGGCCTTGCAGATCGACACGCAGCGGTCGCTTTATGCCTCGGCCTCGTATAACGGTCTCAACCTCGATGACAGCGTGTTCTCAATCTACAACGTGCCAACAGGCGACGTGACGCTGGAAGAGGCAGCGGCCGATCTGGACCAGGTGATTGCCGATTTTTTGGAAACGGGTGTTGACCCGGAACAGTTTGAACGCCTTCAATTTCAATGGGAGGCCTCCCGCATCTACGAAACTGACGATGTCGGCGCCCTTGCCCGTCGCTACGGCGCGGCACTGACCTCTGGGCTGACCGTGCAGGATGTTCAGGACTGGCCCGATATCATTGCCTCGATCACACCCGAGGACGTCATGGAGGCCGCAAGGCTGGTCTTTGAAGAGACCACCCATGTGACCGGCTACCTCAACCAACCCACCGATCAATAAGAGGCCAGAGAGATGTTTCGCATATTTATTGCCGCCCTCACCCTTTTGGCCAGCCCCGCCCTTGCCCAGGTCGATATCCGCGAAGTGACTTCGCCGGGGGGTATCACCGCTTGGTTGGTCGAGGATCACTCGATTCCCTTCGTCGCCCTTGATATCCGGTTTGCCGGCGGCACAAATCTGGAGGAGCCCGACACCCGCGGCGCCATTCACCTGATGACCGGTTTGCTGGAAGAGGGCGCAGGCGATTTGGACTCCCGCGAATTTGCCGCCGCCGCGGAATCGCTTGCCACCTATTTCAGCTTTGACGCCTATCGCGATTCTGTTGTCATCACCGCTCAAATGCTGACGCAGAACAGAGATGAGGCCGCGGACCTTATGCGCCTCGCCCTTGTTGAGCCCACATTCGAGGACACCGCGATCGAGCGGGTTCGCAATCAGGTCTTTTCCATCATCGCCAGCGACGCCAATGATCCTGACGAAATCGCCGGTGACGTTCTATACGCCCAAACTTTTGGCGACCATCCCTATGCCACGGCGCTTGAGGGCACAGAAGAAAGCGTTGCAGCCCTGACCCGCGACGACCTCGTCACGGCCCACCGCAACGTCCTGACCCGGGGCAATGTCATTGTCGGCGCATCCGGCGATATCACCCCCGAAGACCTTGGGCGCCTTCTTGACCATATCCTGGGCGATCTGCCTGAGACGGGCGCCACACCTCCGGGGGACGCGCCCTATAACCTGACGGGCGGCATCACTGTTGTCGACTATCCCAGCCCGCAATCCACCGCCCTTTTTGGCCATCGCGGCATTGAACGGGACGATCCGGAATTCTTTCCCGCGTTCCTGCTCAATCAGATCCTCGGCGGTGGCAATTTCCGCTCACGCCTGATGACCGAGATTCGCGAGGAGCGCGGCCTGACCTATGGCATTTCGACGTTCCTGATCCTTTTCGACCACGGTCCAATGATGTTGGGGCAGTTTTCATCCTCGAATGAGCTGGTGGCAGAGGCGATTGACGTCCTGCGCCAGGAATGGGCCGATGTCGCGGAGAATGGCGTCAGCGCCGTTGAGCTTGAGGCCGCCCAGCGCTTTCTCACTGGGGCCTACCCGCTACGCTTTACCGGGAATGAAAACATTGCTGGCATTCTGGCCGGGATGCAGATCGACAATATGCCCATCGACTACATCAACACCCGCAATGACAATGTCATGGCCGTAACGCTGGAGGATATCCGACAGGTCGCCCGCCGCCTGCTGGATCCGGAGGGCCTGCATGTCGTGGTTGTCGGTCAACCCGAGGGGCTGGAAACCACGCCGTAAAACGGACCTTCCACAGCGTGGCGGCACGGAGCGCTTGATCGCACCGATTTGGCAGAGCGCCTGAATTATGAAACTGAAAAAGAAGGCGATTGCCCGATTTGGGCCGCGCCTGTTGTGGGCGCTGGAAGAACCTGTCGCCATGCATTTGCCATTGCAAGCAGGCTGGAAAGAGCAACTCCATTTTCAAGGCTGCCCCCCTGTGATGACATAGCCGGGATGATCGTGATCGGTCAGAGCGGCGGTTCCGGGGCCCTGCATGTCCCTCACAATCCGCGATTCAGACACAGCGCGCGCCGCGTTCCATTTTCCAATCCCGATCAACGCGCCGGGTCACGCTGTATTGACCCAATGACCCGACATGTCTGTCTCAAGTCAGACACCAACGCCTATACCAAAGCCCTGATATCCCTTTGAAGGATCAACTGGGAATATTCACCCATGCCGAGTCATTTCGAAAGGACTCAACACAGGCAGTGACAAACGCCACCCCTGCCAAGCCATCATACACGGAAGGGATAAGATGTGCTGTGTGGTCTCCAGCTGACGCAGCTTCGATAGCATCTGCGATCTCAGAGTAGAGATTGGCGAACCCCTCCAAATACCCTTCTGGATGGCCGGGTGGGATTCTTGTTGTGCCCGACACGGTCGCATTCATGCCGGCCCCACCTCGCGTGATAATCTGACGCGGTTCTCCAAAACGCGTGAAATACAGGTTGTTGGGGTTCTCTTGCTCCCATTCCAACCCACCAGATTCGCCATAAAGGCGCAGCTTGAGGCCATTTTCGTTTCCGGGCGCGACTTGGCTGCACCAAAGCATCCCGCGCGCGCCGCCATTGTAGCGCAGCAGAATATGCGCGTTGTCATCGACCAGACGACCCGGAACAAATGATTGCAAATCCGCGGAAAGGCTCTCTAATTCCAAGCCGCTTGCGAAACTTGCCAGATTGAACGCATGCGTGCCAATATCGCCGATCGATCCGCCAGCGCCGGACCGCTTCGGGTCAGTGCGCCATTGGGCCTGTTTGTTGGTTTCCTCAACTGTTAGCCAGTCCTGCGCGTATTCAACCTGAATGACACGTATCTTCCCCAACAAACCTGCTTCGACCATCTCTCGGGCTTGTCGGACCATCGGATATCCGGTGTAATTATGGGTCAGGAAAAACATGGCGTCGGAGCGTTCGGCTACCGAGACCAGCTTGGCCGCATCTTCAAGCGTTGAGGTCAAAGGCTTGTCGCAAATGACATGAATGCCATGATCCAAAAAGGCTTTGGCTGCAGGGAAATGAACATGGTTTGGCGTGACGATAGAAACTGCGTCTATTCCATCTGACCGCGCCGCCTCTGCCGCCGCCATTTCCTCGAAACTGGTATAATTACGGTCCATCGACAGACCCAGTTCTTCGCCAGAGGCGCGCGCTTTCTCCGGGTTCGAGGACAGGGCACCTGCGACGAACTCATATCGGCCGTCTAGGCGTGCGGCGATACGGTGGACCGCACCGATAAAGGCGTCTTTTCCGCCGCCAACCATGCCGAGTTTCAGGGTTCGATTGCGTCGCGCCGTGCTTGCATCAATTGGCATTGTTTAGATCCCCAACATACGTCGATTGGTGGCATCATCCGTGCCCCCATCTGCAAAGTCATCAAACGCGCGCTCAGTCACTCGAATGATGTGATCGGACACAAAGGCAGCGCCCTCACGGGCCCCGTCTTCGGGATGCTTTAAGCAGCATTCCCATTCGACCACGGCCCATCCGTCGAAATCGCTGGCCGCAAATTTTGAAAAAATTGCACCGAAATCGACCTGTCCGTCACCGAGACTTCGGAAGCGTCCGGCGCGATCGACCCATGGTTGATAGCCCGAATAGACGCCCTGCCGGCCGGTCGGGTTAAATTCGGCATCCTTAACGTGGAACATTTTGATGCGGTCGCTGTAGATATCGAGATTGTCCAGATAATCCAGTTGCTGCAGTACATAATGTGAAGGATCATAGAGCATATTGCATCGCGGGTGATTGTTAAGGCGTTCGAGGAACATCTCGAAGGTTACGCCATCATGCAGATCTTCTCCGGGGTGGATTTCATAGCAAATATCAACGCCCATTTCGTCGGCATAGTCCAAGATCGGGCGCCACCGATTTGCAAGTTCGTCGAAAGCGGTTTCGATCAGTCCTGCTGGTCGCTGCGGCCATGGGTATAAAAAGGGCCAAGCTAGCGCGCCCGAGAAAGTCGCGTGGGCGGACAATCCCAAGTTTCGGCTGGCCGCAATTGCCATTTTCACCTGATCGACGGCCCAGGCTTGGCGGGCATCAGGGTTGCCGCGTACTTCTTCCGCAGCAAATCCGTCAAACGCCTCGTCATAGACAGGGTGAACAGCAACAAGCTGCCCTTGCAGATGGGTTGACAGCTCGGTAATTTCGATACCGTTTTCCTTGGCGACACCCAACAGGTCCTGACAATATGTCATCGACGATGCCGCCTTGGTCAGGTCAAACAGGCGGGCGTCCCAACTGGGGATTTGCACCCCCTTATAGCCACAATCCGCCGCCCATTTCGTTATGCTGTCCCATGAATTAAATGGTGCCTCATCGCTTGCGAACTGCGCGAGGAATAAGGCAGGGCCTTTCAAAGTCTTCATAGTCAATCCTCCTGAAGTGGCGGCGAGAACAGGGAGTGCCTCGCCGCCTAATTTTCCCTGGCTGATCAGAACGGAGAGTCAGGGAAATAGAAATCTGCAGCGTTTTCCTGAGTGATCAGGGTCGCGCCGAGGATATAGCGCCCGGAAACCGGGCCGTTCGAAGTGAAGGCCGCAACCGTGACATCCATTGCGGTGGCAATCATCGCCGGAGGGTAGAGCACGTCAACCGGGACAAGTTCATTGCCGTCCATGATCGCACGAATGGTTTCCTTCATGCCAGCGCCGCCGACAACGAACATCCCGTCGCCGTCACGCCCGGCCTGCTCAAGCGCGGCCACAACGCCAATTGCAATGTCGTCATCCTGTGCCCAGACCGCATCAATGTCAGGAAACCGCGACAGGAAATCCTGCATCACTTCAAACCCGTCATCACGGTTCCAATTGGCAAATTCGGAATCGAGCACGTTGATTCCGGATCCTTCGATCGTTTCCATGAACGCGTCAAAGCGTTCATTGTCGATGGTTGTCGGGATGCCGCGCAGGATGACGATATTGTCGCCCTCACCCAGACGGGTCATCATGTATTCGGCGCTGACCCGGCCAAGTTCCGGGTTATTGCCCGCAACATAAATATCTTCAATTCCAGGCTGGCTCAGACCACGGTCAACTACGGTGATCAGGGCACCGGTCTCCCGCACTTGAATGACCGGATCGGTCAAGGGTTCGGATTCAAAGGGCAGGATGACAAGCGCATCGATTTGATGGATCGAGACCAGATCCTCAAGTGCACTGGCCTGACTTGCAGGGTCAGGTGAGTTGACAAGGATGAGATCGATATTGGGGTGAAGTGCTTCCAATCGCACTTCGGCCTGTTCTGCGTGCCAGTTCATCCCCGCTGCCCAGGCATGGGTGGGGGTAGGATAGCTTACCCCAATCCGTATCTGATCTTGCGCCAGTGCCGCACCTGTCAATCCGATGGCGGTAGCCGTCGCAACCGCGAGTGGCTTGAGTATATGTTTCATGGTTTTCTCCTCCGTTGGTGGTAGACACGCCTCTCCTGTTCGGACATGTCCGTTAGTTCACGACGGGACTCCTCCCATCTGTCGTGGTGGTTCTTGGTGACTACGTTTTTGTCGTTTTGCCTCGGCCCCACTCACCGCGTTGCAGCCATACCGCGATGATGATGATCAGACCTTGCATAGTGCCGTTCAGATAATTCGAGATCAGGTCAGTAAAGTTCAGAATATTGCCAATCACTGTCAGGATGAGCGCGCCAATAATCGTTCCACCGATGCGCCCATAACCGCCTTTCAGGACGGTGCCGCCGATGATCACCGCGGCGATGGCCTCCAATTCCCACAAAACACCCGTCGACGCAGAAGCCGAGCCCAAGCGTGGGACGTAGACAATGGTGGCCAGCGAAACGCAGAACCCCTGAATGACGTAAGTCAGGGTCTTTATCCGATCGACCTTGATGGCCGAGTATTTTGCAACGGATTCGTTTGACCCAATGGCCGTGCAGTAGCGGCCAAAGGCCGTGCGATTCATCAAGAACCAGCCGCAGATCGCGACAAAAATGAAAACCCAAACCGGCACCGGCAGGCCCAGGACACTGCCGTAATAGACCGGACGGTAGGTGCCGCGAATTGCGAAATCGAGCGAAAGCGTGCCGCCATCTGCAAAATAGGTCACCAAGGACCGGAAAATGCCCATCGTGCCCAGTGTCACGATGAACGCCTCGATTTTGCCCTTGGTTGTAAGCAACCCGTTTATGAGGCCCGCCCCCAATCCGAGGACGATGGAACAGCCGCACCCGATAAAGACGGTTGTCAGACCTGCGCCAAATGTCTCCAATGCGCTATTCATAACAATGATCATCATGCCGGAGATCACGGCCGCCATCGACCCAACCGACAGGTCAATGCCGCCTGTGGTGATGACAAATGTGGCTCCAACAGCGATGACCCCGATAAAGGCCGACCGGGTGAGGAGATTGGTCAGGTTCCCCTCGCTCAAGAAGGCTGGGTTTAGAAGGTAGCCAATGACCACAAGGATTGTCAGCGCCACGAATGGGCCCGCGGCTTTGAGGTCCAGTACGAGCGTTCTGCTTTTCGAGGCTGCAGGCGTCGATAGTTCCGTCATTGGTCAGGTCCTTTTTTCAGCCCCGCGGCATAGCGCACGATTTCTGCTTCGTTGATTTCGTCGCCGGTAAGGATTCCGGATATTTCGCCCTCGCGCATCACAACGACGCGATGAGAAATTCCAATTATTTCAGGCATTTCCGATGAAATCACCACGATAGAAACGCCTTCTGCCGCGAGGGCTGCGATAAAATGGTATATTTGCTGTTTTGTACCGACATCGATACCGCGCGTAGGCTCGTCGATAATCAAAACCCGTGGCTCGGCCTCCATGATTTTGGCTAGCAACAGCTTTTGTTGATTGCCGCCAGATAGATCCCCAACAGCAATTTCCGAGTCACGCGACCGAATGTCGAAACGACGTTTTGCCCGCTCGAGAGCCACCTCCTCGCCCGCTTGATCCAGCCCAAAACGTTTCAGGAATTTTGGCAGAGCAAACAAAGTCAAGTTGGGTCGCATTTTTTGGCCCAATAGCAGGCCCTTTTCCTTTCGGTCCTTTGTCAGATAGGCAAGGCCGCTATCCCGGGTCTCGGCAACGCTTCGGGGTCGGAATTCATCTTGATTAAGCCGAATATGTCCGGACTGAATGTCGGAAAGGCCGCAAACAGCTTCGAATACCGCGGTCCTGCCAGAGCCGATCAGGCCAAAAAATCCCAGAACTTCACCTTTACGCAATTGAAAAGATACGTCGCGAATGCCGGGAGCTGACAGATTGGTGACCTCAAGGACCAGATCGGCATCGACATCGGCCTCTGACA
Source organism: uncultured Nioella sp. (assembly GCA_947495575.1). Lineage (GTDB taxonomy): Bacteria > Pseudomonadota > Alphaproteobacteria > Rhodobacterales > Rhodobacteraceae > CANLZL01. The sequence goes on from CANLZL010000006.1 coordinate 80,923, forward strand.
CAGGTGGGTAGAGGTCCGAAAGTTCGCGACCAACCATGAGCTGCGCCATCGCGTCAGGGGTCAGATCATCCGCATCATTTGTGGCAATCCATTGCCCATCCCGCAGGACCGTTACTCGGTCGGCGATCCTCTTTACTTCGGAAAGCTTGTGAGAGACGAAAACAATAGCGACGCCTTTCGCCTTCAAATGCTCGATCTGCTTGAAAAACAGCTCGGTCTCGGCCTGTGTTAGGACTGCCGTCGGCTCATCCATAATCAAAACGCGGGCGTCGCGGCTGATTGCTTTGACGATCTCAACCATCTGTTTCTGTGCCATTGAAAGGGACGAAATCCGGTCACGGGGCGAGATTTCCAAGCCAATATCATCAAGATAACTCTGAACTTCGGCCTGCATTTGAGCGCGGTTTAGAATGCCAGATTTCGTTATTTCACGCCCAAGATAGATGTTTTCTTCCACTGTCATCTGTTCGGCCAGGTTTAACTCCTGGTGAATCAAGACTATTCCCAAACCTTCGGTCTGGCCGTTGGCAGGGAGCTCGATCTCGCGCCCATCAAGAACGATTTGCCCGGACGTTGGCATGTGGAAGCCCGAAAGAATCTTCATGAGGGTGGATTTTCCAGCGCCGTTTTCGCCTATCAGCGCGTGTACCTCGCCAGATCGAATATCCATACTGATACTGAAAAGAACCGGAACCGAGCCGAAGGATTTGCTGATCCTGTCGGCCACAAGCACTGGCTGATTGATCGCCTCCCCGTCTAACATGTCCCCTCCCAGGCGTTTGTCGTGAGATCTTGAAGTTGCTGATGGTCGGATGTAAAGGTTTTCATCAACTCTGTAAACCTTTACATTTGTCCGATGAAAACCTTTACACTGGACCCGGCGCGGCAAATAAAGACTTATGAGTTTGAATCGAATGTAGTTTTTCCTGCCCGATAACACCAAAATCCGAGTGCACTGCCCGTGAATCTACCAAGCTCAAAACCAACAACAATCGAAGACGTAGCAAAGTTGGCCGGTGTGTCCATCGCAACTGTCAGCCGAACGATTCGGACACCAGAAAAGGTCACTGAGAGCACCCGGAAAAAGGTCACAGCCGCTATCGCAAGAACCGGATATACCGCGAACGCAATGGCGCAAAACCTGCGAATGCAGCGCTCGCATATGGTAATGGTTCTGGCCCCAACCATCGCCGATCCAAATTTCCCGGCTATTCTGACTGGGCTTGAAAAAGAGGCCAATGACCGTGGCTATGGTGTTTTGATTGGCAACACCGAAGGCGAAATTCCACTGGAAGCAAAATACATGCGTTTCATCGCTACGGGTATGGTTGATGGGCTGGTGCTGCTGACCGGGCATCTTCCAGTTGCTGGCGATCCAAAGATACCCAAACAAACACTGCCACCCCTTGTCACCGTTGGGCGGCCTATTGAAGGTGAGGACATTAGCTATGTGGGAGTTCACGACGTCGCAGCCTCAAAAATCGCAACGGAGTACCTAGTATCACTTGGGCATCGAAAGATCGTTTTCCTATCTGGAGGCCCCTCGGACATTGTGAGTGATCTGCGCCACACGGGGTATCGGCTTGGCCTCAAAGAAGCGTCGGACACAATCGAAGATTGGCGGGTTGAAGGCGATGGCACAAGCGAGGGCGGGCGGGCCGCCGTTGAAAGACTGTTCATCAAAGACACGCTTCCGACGGCGTTTGTTTGTTTCAATGATAACACCGCGATCGGCGTAATCGCCGCGCTGCGATTACGCGGGTTTGATGTGCCCAAGGATTTCTCGGTTATCGGATTTGACGACATCCCATTCGCCAGCAATGTCACGCCAGGGCTCACAACGGTCAGGCAACCACGTCAGCAAATTGGCGAGAAAGCAATGCGGGTTTTGCTCGATCACATCGCAAATCGCGGCGGTGCCAGCGAGAACCATTTAATGCACGGTGACCTGGTTGTCAGGGAAAGCTGCGGAAGCGTCAGCCGGTCTCCACGAGGCCAAAGATCTTAGATGCAGCAATCAAAGCGCAATCCAACGTCCAACGTTTCGGACTATTGTAACTATTGATTTGAACCAAGCCCAGGGTCTCCAAGGACTGCGCCTGCCAGCGAAAGCAGCAACTTTGACCTAATTGAACTCTGCCAGTTTCCGGTGTCGCGAAAGTCAACTCTCCGCACATTCTGTGGAAATGCACGTGCCGCGGGCGCAGAGCGCCGAATACTGCCCAATCAGCACCTACGTCTGTTTATTCCAGTTCAAACTGCACGAAAACTTGATGGCCAAGCGACGAAAGATGACTAACTGGATCTTTGAATGGCTGCTTTTGGAGATGGCTACCCAATTGCTTGCAACTGCAGCAAATGACCGGTTCCCGCCCGACCCGAAGGAAGCTCAGGCCCGCCTAAGGCTGGCAGCAGTCATGCAAGTGCGGAGTGGTCAGAGACGCCTAAGCTCAGACAAAACTGCCCTTTTGTACGGGTCGGTCAAGATTGCTATTGGACCACTTGGTCTTGCTTATTCCGGCTGAGGAGCGACCATTTTCAATTGTGGCTGGTTCGAACACTCTATCTTAGACCTAAGCTAAAGCATTAAGCACCGTCGACTTCAAAATCTTTGCAGGCAGGTCGGGCCATTGCTTCCAGAAAAATTGCCTAACTTTCCTGGCGTCATTCAACTACGCGTTCACCATACACGCTACGTATATAGGCCGCGATGGACGCACCTTCTTGATAGCGACGGTCACTTTGTATTTCGCCGTGTCCAAAGACATTTTCAATTGGGATGTCGAATGTATGAGAAAGGGATCGCACCAGTGAAATGGTGGCGGCTTTTTGCAAACGGGTAGGTACAAACCCTTCTGGCCTCTCTGCACCAACGCATGTGACACCAATGGAATTGCGGTTTTCGGCAATTTTGCCAAAGTCCTTCCTGACTTTGTAACCCAGGCCCTTTATGTGGTTGGTCCGCACAGTTAACGGCGCGCCCTGATGAACTCTGCCATCATCCACCACATAGAAATGATAGCCAAAGTGGCCTCCGCGGGTTTCATCCCCTTTCAATTGATAATCTATCAACCAATCCAGAGAACGGTGAGGCGGGTTGTGGTGAAGAATGACTGCGCAGAAGGGCTCCTTGGCCTTCGTTGCCAGCCTCCCATATTCGCAACTGCTCCGGCCTCTGTAGCATATTTCTTGGTCACCAAATGAAAACGCGATTGCGCCGTCGGCCGACATTCGGAGTTCAAGAGGGGGCGAGGGCAGTTCAGGCATTTTGGGGATTTGCTGTATGGTTCAATTTGTACTCACTGGTGAGTAGAATATGCTTTAGATCGGTGCACGGAAACCCACTAAGGCCGGGTTTGTAGACCCCCTTTCAGTCTGCCAGTAACTTTAGAATTTGGCATGCGTCGTCCTTCAGATTGTGAGCGCAGCGACCCCATGTTACTGTTTGGAGGCTGAATTACGGGACTTCGGACAGACAATGAAGATTTTGCTCACGCAGCGAAAACTTGACGCATTTTCCGGGACCGAGTTGGTCACATTGGAATTGGCCAGCGCCTTAAAACGAAGAGGCCACGACGTTTGTGTCTATTGCCCGAGGCCAGGAAGGGTCTGCAACCTACTGGCATCCAATGGCGTAACGACCCACAAAAACATTGACGGCATCACGTGGCGACCTGATGTGATTCATGGTCACCATCAACTCCCGACTATGGTCGCGTTGGCGGCCTTTCAAGACGTCCCGGCCGTCTATGTGTGTCATGGTGTGCGACCTTGGGTTGAACAGCCTCCCTTGCACCCTTGTATACAGGTCTACATCGCCGTATCCGAGAAACTAGCGTCACATATTGCTGCAAAATACAGCATCCCCGAAGATCGCATCGCCGTGATTCCCAATTTCGCTGATACACGGCGTTTCAGCACCGTCCGCAGCCAAAACCTTGATAAACCAACCAAGGCAGTATTGTTCGGGCAGACGTTTCAAGCTGAGGAAGTGCAACGGCTTGAGGATGCATGCAAAGCAAACGGGCTTGTCCTTGACAAGATCGGTGCCGCCTACGGAAACATACGAACAAATCCCGAATTATTGCTTCCGGATTACGACATCGCCTTTGCTGTGGGGCGCAGCGCCATTGAGGCTATGGCATGTGGATGTGCTGTCATTCCAATTATGCCCCACCTTGCCGGGAGTCTCGTGACACCGGAAAACTTGTTTGACTGGAAGCAAAAGAATTTCAGCCCACGTTTTTTTACAACGGCCGATCGCATCTCGCCAGCGTGGCTCAAAGAACAGTTGACCAAATGGAGCGCCCAAGGAACTGAAGAGGTCACTGATGAGATCCGGCGCAGTTTTTCGCTCGACACAGCGACCGAGTGTTTTGAGAAACAATACATTCGGGCGGCCAAAGCGTCTTCCAAAGGGAACGCGCATAACGCCCTTACAGCGTATTTAGAAAAACTGGCTTTCGAGGTTGATGAAAACTGGGAAATCCAACAGGGAGTCACCCAGGCACAGCTTCGCCAAGCCGCGGCACTGAAAGATCAAACGGCTGCACTCCGCCAGACCAAGAAACAACTTCACTTTTTGAGTAACCGCATCCTGTCGACACCAGAGGCAGTGAAAACCGATTCCGACAAGACAGACTGGGAAAAATTTTTCGAGGCTAATGGATTGTTTGACCGCGAATGGTACCTGGCAACCAACCCAGATGTTGCAGAAGCGGGAATGGATCCGTTAGTGCATTACATCACGTATGGCGCGGCAGAAGGTCGAACCCCGTCCCCACTTCAACTTGCAGCGACAGATGAGTGGTCAGAGAGCTAGCGGCACGAAGCTAGTTTGGCGGATGATCCAACACACTACCAAACTGCCTTTTTTGCCAACGGGCAGCTCTAGGCAACAAAGAAGACGAAAGTTGAAGAATGGCGACCTAGTCTTCATAAAGACTTGGAAGAGAATTTTGGACGGACGGATAACAACAAGGAGCAGGGTATGGGTCATCTCGGTCCCACCGACCCGAGAATAGAAGCGCTGCCTAAAAGCTCCGCCGAGCAGCAATTAACAAACCGGCTGCGGGCAGGGAAACAACAGATGGGCAATCTGCAATGTGTGTCTCTGGCGAAGTTGGCGGTGGCGGATTTTCGCAGTGTTAGGTGTTGGCGGCGCGGTGAACCAGTTCTTTCAAAACGGTTTTTGCCCGGCACTCCGATTGCCACTTTCTTGGACCGGCAAGGCAATGAAAGCGCGCTCTACGATGGCGGTATTGGCGTTGGGGCCCCCGGGAACATGACCACACATGCCGCAGTTCTCGTAGATTATATTGAGGATGACGCAGGCCGCGTTGAGGCAATCCTTGTTCTGGATCAGCATGCCCTTCTAAATGATTTTCGCCGCATGATTTATCCCGTAGATCTTTCCGCTTATGGCACTGCCACGGCAACAAACTACTTTACTATATTGGATGACGAAGGCCTCCCTTTGGGGGCGGCGCAAAATCCCAATTGGACGCCCGGTTCGTCGGACTCATGGCGGCATTCGGCTGCAAATCGCGATAGTTTTCTGCCGGCAGCGTCATGCGCGCAACGATCACAAAATGTCTGAAATGATTTACGATTTCAGAAAAATCGACGAACAAAACATCGACCAGCTTTCCGATCTTTTTGAAGGGTATTCCGGTCGTCCACTTCACAAAGAAGGCATATTGCGGAGTGCCAAGATCTGTCCTGCTTTTTCGGTTTGGATCGCAGATGAACCCGTGGCACTGTATTACACGTTGCGCTTCGCGCAGGATATACTGAAGCTGATCCACATATATGTTTCGGGACCGGCTCGGATGCAGGGCATCGGCTCTTCGATGCTGCGACATTTGTTCGAGGTTATGGAACCTCCATTTGTCAGCGTCATTGCGGTCAACAGCAGTCTTTTTGAAACACGCGAAATCAAAGTAGATCCAGAACCGTTTTATATGCGCAATGGTTTCGTTACGATTGCCAAAACTCAAAGTTCTAAGGTTTTTTGGAAGTCGAAATTTCCACAAGAGCCTCATTGAACCTGGCGGTGTAGGCCTTTCTGAACGCGAATGCGGGCGATCTAGGGCGTTCGTAACAAACTAAACGCCGACTTTGGTTCAAACTGCAGCATTCTTCCGAATGGGCTCTTTCCCGGCTTTGGCTGCGCTCAAAATCGATGACTGCTTTGAGCTGATCGGTCACTCGGCAGCGATTTGGTAACCGGGAGCCAAGCGGGACAAAGCCGTCATCCGAGAGCGCTCAATATCCACTGCGTCGCGTCTATGGCAGCTAGTTTTTTTTGTACTTTTCGAACAGAGTTTCCAAGTATAACCTCGGGTCGAATAGTTCGGCATCATAGTACAGAGATAAGATGCCTCCGTAATCTCTTTGCCAATATCCATTTGAACGTACAGTTTTATCCAAAATCCCCCCTATCTCCAACGAGATTTCGTCATTGATAATGTACTGAGCAAACCTCAAGCCGCTCCTTGATGCAACTTCTTGGAATTCATAGTCTTGATCATCAATTTTGCGAATCCTCACGCGGTCGCCATACCGCATCTGATCTTCAGCAAAGGTTGGATGTTCGCATACCCTATAGATGTCATCTCTAATATGTCTGATCAGACAATTGAGCTGAACGCCACATTCCGGGAATGTGATCCTAGCATCAATTTCAGGGGCAGTCTGCTGGTTCATTGAACTTTCCACTTTTCCATATGCTAACAAACAGCATCATCAAAGTTAACTCCTGAACTATGTGCACTAAGGGCTCTTTCGGGACCTTCGCTGCGACGGGATTAAAGTCTGCTTCCGGACAGTCCCAGCGCCTGTTGGCACGCATAACCCTCGCCTATTGCGGATTCTACGTTGCAGGGAAAATGCGCAATCTCCCTGCCTTGCTTCGTCTGAATAATTGGGGCTGCCCGCTCATTTTTGACCCAAGATTAGGCGGCGCACGGCGATCCTTTCAGGACAATCAGGCGAGGGTCACGGCATGAGCATAGCCCTGAGACTAGTCGGGTTTCCTGCGCGACATACGTTTGTCAAAGTCACCCCAATCGGGTCGCTCATGTGGCCCCTCTTCGTCTTGCCGACGAAACTGGTCGATGGTTTCATCCCCATCCAAAAGCCCCATCAACCGCGCATGCATGAAGGCGCGCAGCGTCTCGTTGATCCGTGGGCCATAGCCCGGCCCCATTGACCGAAAGAACTTCACCACATCTTCATCCAGCCGTAGCGTCACGCGTGATTTGTTTTTGCTGCGTTCGCTTGCGATCCGGTGCCAGTCATTTGGAATGCGCCGGTCAATATAGATCCGGTGATGCAGGTCAAATTCAACCTGCCCCATGGCCTCGGCCAAATAGTAGTGATGCTCGCGCTGAGCCTTGCTCAGCGGCTTGTCGTCAAATCGCATGACGGCTCCATAATTCTCGGGAAATTTAGGGGAGGTTACAGCGATTTTCCTAAAATTGGGTGTATCTGCAATTTGTCGGCACCGGGGGTGTATGGGGGGTGTACAGTCGGTGTACCGGGGGTGACGCGTTGATTTTGGTGGTATTGACCGCACTTGCCTCGCCGCGTTTCAGGGCTGAACCCACCCCAGACAGATGTTTCCGAATCGTTCTCCCCCATGCTAAACCTAGTGGTATGACGCAAGTGGACCGCAAGATAAGCCACCAAAAACCGGTTATTCGGCAACTGGACGAAACCGCGATCAACCGGATCGCGGCCGGCGAGGTTGTGGAGCGTCCCGCCTCTGCGGTCAAAGAGTTGGTAGAAAACTCAATAGATTCAGGTGCTTACAGAATTGTCGTCGAGGTCGCTAATGGCGGCAAGAGCCTCATTCGCGTCACCGATGACGGCTGCGGCATGGGCCCTGACGACCTGCCTCTCGCCCTCTCTCGCCACGCCACATCCAAGATCGACGGCAGTGACCTGTTGAACATCCACAGTTTCGGCTTCCGCGGTGAGGCCCTGCCCTCCCTCGGCTCGGTCGGCCGCCTGTCGATCACCAGCCGCGCCGAGGGGGAAGAGGCCTATTCAATCACTGTAAGCGGCGGGAAAACAAGCGAAATTCGTCCAGCTGCCTTGTCGAGGGGAACGGTGGTCGAGCTGCGGGATCTGTTCTATGCCACGCCGGCGCGGCTTAAGTTTCTGCGCACCGATCGCTCGGAAATGCAGGCGATTTCCGATGTGGTGAAACGCCTTGCCATGGCCGAACCCACCATCGGTTTCACTTTGCGCGACATGACCGATGGCGCGGACCGCATCACTTTCCGCACAGAACCCGAAACGGGCGACCTTTTCGAGGCGCTTGCCACCCGTCTTGGCCGTATCATCGGCCGCGAATTCATTGAAAACGCTCTGAAAATTGACGCGGAACGCGAGGGTATCCGACTGGTCGGTTATGCCGCTTTGCCCACCTATTCGCGCGGATCTTCGACCACGCAATTCCTCTTCGTCAATGGCCGCCCGGTCCGCGACAAGCTCCTTCACGGTGCCTTGCGCGGCGCCTATGCCGATTTCCTCAGCCGCGACCGCCATCCCGCCGTCGCCCTGTTCATCGACTGCCCCCCGGTTGAGGTCGATGTGAACGTTCACCCCGCAAAAGCCGAAGTTCGGTTCCGCGAGCCGGGCCTTGTGCGCGGCCTGATCGTTTCCGCCCTGCGCCACGCCTTGGCCGAGGCCGGGCACCGAGCTTCTACCACGGTTGCTTCGGCCACATTGGGGGCGATGCGACCCGAAGGCTCGACGCCCGGCCGTGTCTACCAGATGGATCGACCCACGCAGGCTGGACTTCGCAACGCTGCCGCCTGGCAGGCCCCGGCCCCCGGCCTGTCAGAACAAATGCCGCAAAGCTACCTTCCTGAGCAATCTCAATCCTTTGCCCCAACCTCCGCTCGTGTGGACGTGATCGAGGAAGAGGGCATCGCCACCGATGCCCCGCTTGGCGCTGCCCGCGCGCATCTTCATGAAAATTACATTCTCGCCCAGACCAGGGATGGCATGGTGATCGTCGACGCCCATGCCGCGCATGAACGGCTGGTTTATGAAAAGCTCAAACGCCAGATGGCGGAAAATGGGGTTGCTGAACAGGCACTTTTAATCCCGGATATCATCACTTTGGGCGAAAACGACGCCGCGCGCCTTTTGGACATGGCTGAGGAGCTGTCCCGGTTTGGCCTCAGCATCGAACCTTTCGGTCCTGGCACCATCGCAGTGCGCGCAACACCCGCTATTCTGGGCGCGGTCAACGCCGAAGCCATGCTGCAGGACATTCTGGATGAGCTGGACGACCTGGGCGAAAGCCTAACCCTTCAGGCCCGGATTGAGGCTATCCTGAGTCGGGTCGCCTGCCACGGATCTGTCCGCACCGGACGCCGCATGAAGGCGGAAGAAATGAACGCCCTGCTGCGCGAAATGGAAGCCACGCCGCATTCGGGCCAGTGCAACCACGGGCGCCCAACCTATGTGGAATTGAAACTCAGCGATATCGAAAGGTTGTTTGGCCGCACATGATCCAGATTGGTGACACACAGATTGATCTGTCTGACCCGCTGACATTGTTGGCAGTGTGCGGCGCTGTCGTGATGCTGATAGTCCTGCTTTTCGTGATGCGCTCTGGCGCGGCGGCCAATCGTGCTGCCCGCGCGGTGGAACCGCTGGCCCATCAGATGGGCGCGCTTGGCGGGCGGGTGCAATCGCTGTCCGATGGGCAACATCAACTGGCCGGCGGTCTGACTCATGTTTCTGAATTACAAGCAAAGTCTCAAGCCCAGATGCTGGAAGTGATGGAGCGGCGGCTCGAGGAAGTGCAGAAATCCATGGGCGAAACTCTGCATGGCACGTCGACCCGAACCGCCCGCAGTTTGGGTGAACTGCAACAACGGCTGGAACAGATCGACAAAGCGCAGGCCAATATCGAGAAATTGTCAGGCGATGTTCTGGGGTTGCAGGATATTCTCGCCAACAAACAAACGCGCGGTGCCTTTGGCGAGATCCAGCTGAATGACATTGTACACAAGGCGCTGCCTCCGGACAGCTTCACGATGCAGGCCACCCTTTCGAATGGGAAACGGGCCGATTGCCTGATCCATCTGCCGAACCCGCCGGGCCCTATTGTGATCGACAGCAAGTTCCCGCTGGAAGCATATGAGGCGCTACGCCGCGCCGAAAATAAGCGTGCGCTGGAGGAAGCCGCGCGCGCGTTGAGAGTTTCTGTGAAAACCCACATCAAGGCCATTTCAGATCGCTATATTATCGAAGGCGAGACCGCCGATGGAGCCCTGATGTTCCTACCGTCCGAAGCGGTCTATGCCGAGCTGCACGCCAATTTCCCTGAATTGGTGCGCGAGGGGTTTGCCGCGCGGGTCTGGATCGTGTCGCCAACAACCTGCATGGCGACGCTGAATACGATGCGGGCTGTGCTAAAGGATGCAAGGATGCGCGAACAAGCCGGGGCCGTTCGCAAACAATTGGCAATGCTGCATCGCGATGTAGAATTGGTCGTCGAACGTGTCGGTAAGCTGAACACCCATTTCGGACAGGCTCGCAAGGATCTTGACGATATCTCGACGGCCGCAGAGCGCGCCGGAAAACGCGCCACCCGTTTGGACAATTTTGATTTCGAGGAAGTCAGCCCATCGGAACAGGCCGAGGTCGTTCCTCTGGCGCGCAGTTAAGCCTTGCTGAAAAATCTTTTGGAAGAATTTTGCTGCGCCGAACTGTGAAATATTTGGCGCGGATCGCCTGCGTTAGCGGGCGAAAACGCTGTTCAATATGGTCGATAGCCCATCGGCGTCTGCTTTTGTAAAGGCATCCGGTTGGTCGCTATCGATGTCGAAAACCGCAATCAATTGACCAGTCTGATTCCGAACCGGCAAGACAATCTCGGATCGGGTTGATGAAGCACAGGCGATATGGCCGGGAAATGCGTCGACGTCTTCCACTAGTTGAATCTCGCCCGTACGCGCAGCGGCCCCGCATACCCCCCGCGAAAAGGGGATCTGCAAACACCCATGCCCACCTTGGTAGGGGCCGATTTTCAAAAGCTCCGGTTCGGTTACCCGGTAAAACCCAACCCAGTCAAAACGCGGATCTGAATGGAAGACCTCACAAGTGACCGTTGCCATTAACGCGATCTCGTCACTTTCGCCGGAGGTCAGCGCCGCGATGGTTTTTTCGAGGTCCGAATAGTTAAGCATTGTCTTGTCCAAACCGGGTCGGGCTGTATCGCCCCACCCTTGCGAGTTCTGACAACCGGCGCAGAGGGATCGCCCCGCCGCACCGGCCCGAGTTGTGTTGAGAAGGATAAACGCGTTATGGCCGCTCAATTGCAATGGCGGTGCCTTCGCCGCCACCGATGCAGATCGCCGCGACGCCCCGCTTTAGTCCCCGCTTTTCCAGAGCATTGAGCAAGGTCACCATGATACGGGCCCCGGACGCGCCGATCGGATGACCAAGAGCACAGGCGCCGCCGTTCACATTCACTTTGTCATGCGGGATGCCCATTTTTTGCATGAAGGCCATCGGCACAACGGCAAAGGCTTCGTTCACTTCCCAAAGGTCGACATCATCGACACTCCAGCCGAGGCGTTTCAGCAGTTTTTCCGCGGCAGGCACAGGGGCAGTCGTGAACCAATTCGGTTCTTGTCCGTGGCTGGCGTGACCCATGACTTTTGCTCGAACGGCAAGGCCTTTTTCCGCAGCGACAGATTCCCGTGCCATGACAAGGGCGGCTGCCCCATCAGAGATGGAAGAAGAATTCGCCGCGGTTACCGTGCCATCTTTGCGGAAGGCTGGTTTCAGCTGTGGAATCTTGTCGGGGCGTGCGTTTCCGGGCTGTTCATCCGCTGCAACGACAGTCTCACCCCGGCGTGATTTGACCGTCACCGGATAGACCTCATCCGCGAAAGCTCCTGCCGCTTGCGCTTCGATTGCACGGGAAAGAGACGCCAAAGCGTAATCATCTTGCGCCTCGCGCGTGAACTGAAACGTTTCGGCGCAATCCTCTGCAAATGTGCCCATAAGGCGGCCCTTGTCATAGGCGTCTTCCAACCCGTCAAGGAACATGTGGTCGATGGTGGTGCCATGTCCGATACGCGCGCCCGCGCGCATGTTTGGCAACATGTACGGCGCATTGGTCATGCTCTCCATACCGCCAGCGATCACGGTGTCCGTCTGACCCAAGGCCAATTGATCATAGGCGATCATTGCGGCCTTCATTCCAGACCCGCACATCTTGTTCAGCGTGGTGGCCGGCACCTCCTGTCCAAGGCCGGCCTTGAAACCTGCCTGACGGGCGGGGGCCTGCCCCTGACCTGCCGGCAGGACACATCCCATCAACAATTCATCCACCTGATCGGCCGAAGTTCCAGCCTGATTCATTGCGGCCGCGATGGCCACTCCGCCAAGGTCGGACGCGGTCATATTTGTGAAACACCCCTGAAATCCACCCATAGGGGTACGGGCTGCTCCGCAGATGACTACACTTTCCATAAATTTCTCCTCTTCTTGGCGCAGCACTGCATACCCTTTGGAAAGGATTGGCGTCTAGGCTTTGTCGAAAGCGCAGAAGGACAATTTTATGAATATCCATAGCGAAAGCATTGGGCAGGTCACTATTTTGCGGGTTGGCGCCGACCGAATCGACGCCGCCGTGGCGATTCAGTTCAAGGACACGTTCCGAGATCTGGTGGCCGATGCCACGGGACCAGTGATCCTTGACCTGGAGCAGGTCAGCTTTCTTGACAGCTCCGGCCTGGGGGCAGTGGTCGCAGCACGCAAAATACTCGGGGACGCTGGCGAATTGGAACTGTGCAGCCTTAGCCCGGCTGTTGATAAGGTCATGAAACTGACCCGAATGAACACCGTATTTCCCATCCATGGCTCCTTAGACGCCGCATTGAATTCACACGGGGTCGCACCTGCTGCATGAACCTGGTCAAACTGGCAACCCCGGACCCATTGGACGGTCCAAGTGATCCCAAGATCGGGTGGCAATCGCAGATTGCGCTATCTGCGACACCCCAAGAGGTCAGCCGTTGCCTGGTTGGTCTTTGCCAAGACCTGCTTCAGCTTGGCTTGAGCATTGAGAACCTCTTCAGCCTGGAACTGGTCCTTGCTGAAATCCTAAACAATATCGTCGAACATGCCTACTCAGATGCCTCGAATGGGACCATTCAAATTCAAGTGTCCGTTCACGACATGGCAATCTGGTGCGTCGTACAGGATACAGGCAAGGCCATGCCAAACGCGCAATTGCCCAAACAACCCCGGTATGACCCTCAAGACATGGCCGTTCAGGATCTGCCCGAAGGCGGCTTCGGTTGGACCCTGATCCGTGATCTGACCCATGATCTGAAATACGTTCGGAAGGGCAATTTCAACAAATGCAGCTTCCGGATTGACCTTGAAGCGCAGACAGTCTGACGCTGCTTGGGCAATTGTTCTCAAATCCAATAATGCGGCCAAACTATCGCCGCAGTTGCCCCGCAATCCCGCCGGGATTTTGGGGGATATACAGGACCGTAGCTGCAATGGCTTCCCTCGGTGCTGTGTCGTAAAGCCCCCACCCAGTGGCGCGGCGCCGAGGTCCATTTTCAGTCACCCCCTTGTCCCGTCCGAAAATCCGCTTACCCTTCCCAAATTGCATTGAAGAAGCGAGGATAGGATGCGCGATTTCCATTTGCCCGGCCGTTCCGCGGTTTTTGCTGAAAACGGCCTTTGCGCAACGTCGCATCCCTTGGCCGCAAAGACAGCGATCTCACTGCTGGAACAAGGCGGAAACGCCGTTGACGCCGCAATTGGTGCGGCTGTTTTACTTGGCATTTGCGAACCTCAAATGACCGGGATCGGGGGGGATTGCTTTGCCTTGATCCACGACCCTGCAAGAAATGAAATGGTGGGTCTGAATGGGTCAGGCCGCGCACCAAAAACTTTGGATCCGTCAGACCTGCGGGACCAGGGTTGGACCACAATGAAAGCAGGCCACCCTGCAGCGGTGACCATTCCCGGCGCTGTCGACGGCTTTTGTCGACTGCACGGTGACTTTGGACGGCTCGACATGGCAGAGGTCCTGACCCCTGCGATCCGTTACGCCGAAGAAGGCGTTCCGGTGTCTCCCCGAACCAGCTTTGACTGGCATTTGGGTGCGAACAACCTGATCGGGCGCGCGAGGAACCTATACCTGATCAACGGCGCGCCGGCGGATCCCGGGGATCGGTTTTCCGCACCCTTCCAAGCAGAAGTGCTACGGCGCGTCGCATCGGATGGCCGCAAAGCTTTCTATGAGGGCGAGATCGCCGCCGACATGGTGGCATCCCTCAGATCACTCGGCGGCATGCACACGCTTGACGACTTTGCTGAAACATCCAGCACCTACATCACGCCGCTACAAACCAAGTACAAGGATTGGCAGCTATTCGAATTGCCGCCTAACGGGCAGGGCGCTGCGGCAATGCTGATGACCGGGATTTTGTCGCATTTCGACTTGCCATCTCTGGAGCCATTTGGGGCCAATCGGGCCCATATCGAAACCGAAGCCGCAAAACTTGCCTATGATGCGCGCAATCGGTTTGTCGCCGATCCAAACCATGTGTCCCGGCTGGACCACTTGCTGGATCCGCGGACGGCCGAGCGTCTGGCCGCGCTCATCGACCCAAACCGTGCGCTGCCGACCCCGACACCACTGGCGGAAGACGTTCACAAGGACACGGTCTATCTAACCGTGGTTGATCGCGATCGCATGGCCGTTTCGCTGATTTACTCTGTGTTTCACAAATTTGGATCGGGCCTGGCCAGCGATAAATTCGGAATCCTGTTTCATAATCGTGGCTCTGGCTTCAACCTGATCCCTGGCCATCCGAACGAAGCGGGCGGCGGCAAACGCCCCATGCACACCATCATTCCCGGTATGATCCGTGAACCTGATGGCTCGTTGATGCCTTTTGGCGTCATGGGTGGTCACTATCAGGCCAATGGGCATGCGCGTTTCCTGACCAACCTGGCGGACTACAACCTGTTCCCTCAGGCCGCCATCGATGCGCCTCGGTCCTTTGCCGACGCGGGTGAATTGCGGCTGGAACGGGGATATGGCCCAAACGTCAGCGCGGCGTTGGCCGAAATGGGCCACAAGATCGTGACACCACCCGAACCCATCGGCGGGGCGCAGGCCATTCGCATCGACGCGACCAAGGGGCACTTGCAGGGCGCCTCAGACCACCGCAAAGATGGGTGCGCACTTGGATATTGAGGGAGAGGCCGATGGCGATCACACCGGTAAAGACACTTGTTGATGCGGCCAAGGCCGAAATCTCGACGCTCAGCCCGCAGGACGCCCACGACCGCGTGAAAAACGGAACCGCCCTGTTGGTCGATATCCGCGACATTCGCGAATTAAACCGCGAAGGTAAAATCGAAGGCGCCATCCACGCACCACGCGGCATGCTGGAATTTTGGATTGATCCCGCAAGCCCCTACCACCGAGAGGAGCTTGCTACCGATAAGACGTTAATCCTTTTTTGCGCCGCAGCCTGGCGATCAGCGCTGGCCGCAAAAACATTGCAGGATATGGGGATAGAAAACGTGGCCGAGATTGACGGCGGCTTTGCAAGTTGGCGTGACTCGGAACTGCCGATCCTGAAAGATTAATTCATCTGAAACTCTAGCGGGTATCGCCCATTGCGAAACTCACCAAAGAGATCGGGAATATCGGGGTGTTCTACTGGGACGCCAGTGTCGTCCAGAACCAGGTTTTGTTCGGAAACATACGCAACGTAGAAGCTTTGGTCGTTTTCTGCGAGCAAGTGGTAAAACGGCTGATCCTTGATCGGACGCGACTCAGGGGGAATCGCATCATACCATTCCTCGGTGTTTGAAAATTCCGGGTCGACATCGAAAATAACACCGCGAAACGGGTGCTTACGATGTTTCACGATCTGGCCGAGCGTGTATTTTGCGCGCGTTTTGAGCATCTGATTGCGCCCCCTTACTACTCCGTCCTAAACCGGGGGCCAGCAGTTTGTCCATGCTGGGCGGCCGAATTCTTGGGAAACAGATTGTGAACCTTATCCTGACAGTTTTACAGATTGTGGCTCCGGTCTTACTTTTGGCCAGCGGCGGTTTCATCTGGAAAAAGGCTGGATTCGAGTATCCCGTCCAATTCGTGACACGCCTCGCGATGACAATCGCGGTGCCCTGTCTGATCTTCACCGCCTTGATGCGAACCGAGATCGACCCGGCCGCCCTGTCTGCGCTGACTTTGGCTGCGCTTTTGGCATATGGGCTTCTTGGTGTTCTTGCATTGGTGGCGGTCTGGGCGTTGCGTTTGAAGCTGCGCAGCTACCTGGCCCCAACAGTTTTTGGCAATACAGGCAATGTCGGATTACCGCTTGCCCTGTTTGCCTTTGGCGACCAGGGCTTGGGTTACGGTGTGGTGGTTTTCGCTGCGATGGCGGTCTTCACGTTTACCATCGGCATACCGATGGTGTCGGGCAAAAGTTCAGCCAAGCAGCTTGTTCAGGAACCGATGATCTGGGCGACCGTTCTAGGCGGGATTTTCCTGACGATGGGCTGGCATACCCCAGTTTGGCTGACAAACTCGCTGGAGCTGGCGGGTGGCATGGCCATCCCGCTGATGTTGTTCACGCTTGGCGTTGCCGTCGCGCGACTAAGCCCCAAGGGGATTGGCACAGCCACGCTATTGTCTTTCATCAAACTGGGATTGTCAGTTGGGGTGGCTGTGCTGGCAGGCCGGCTGCTGGATTTGGAACCCGTGGCTTTTGCCGTATTGGTATTACAACTGGCTACCCCCGTCGCCGTCACGTCCTACCTTTTGGCAGAACGCTATGACGCCGACCCAGAGGCGGTCGCGGGCTATGTCGTGATCTCAACCCTACTCTCGGTATTGTCATTGCCCATCCTTCTTTATCTGCTGCTCTGAGGATTTCCCGATTGCACAAAATCGGGTAAGCTACGGCAAAAGATAAAACAAACGAGCAGGCAATCTTTATGAAACGCGCGATTTTCCTCGTGCTGCTATTGGCGCTTGCCGCCTGTGGCGGCGGCCCCCGTCCCCCTGGCAGTTTGGACAATGCCTGCCTTTTGGTGCGGGAACGGCCCGATATTTATCGGGCGATGCGGGCAACCGAACGTAATTGGGATATCCCGGTGCATGTTCAGCTTGCCACCATGCATCAGGAAAGCAGGTTCGTGCATGACGCCCGCACACCGCATCGCTATGCGCTTGGGGTGATCCCACTTGGGCGGCAAAGCTCAGCACTTGGTTACAGTCAGGCCCTGGATGGCACCTGGGATGACTACCGCGCAGCCACCCGCAACCGAGGGGCCAACCGCACACGGATCCGGGATGCTGCTGACTTTATGGGATGGTATATGAACCAATCGGTTGAGAGGCTCGGCATTTCCCCCAATGACGCGCGCAATCAATACTTGGCTTACCACGAGGGACATGGTGGATATGCGCGCGGCAGTTACCGTGCAAAGCCGTGGCTTCTGCGGGTTGCTGACCGTGTGGATGAACGTGCTGAACTATACGAACGTCAACTTGCAGGTTGTCGGCGATAAGGCTTGCGCAAAAGCGGTGGCGGCGCCTTGCGGCGTCGACCCGCAAGCTGCCTTTGCCTGAGCCGCCCAAGCCTATTCGGTCAAGCCACGGGTGCGTAGCTCATTGGGAATGTTGAAATAGCGCGGTGGCAGGCGGACATCCTGCTCAAGTTCCTGCAAAATCACGGTTGTCTGAAACCCGTTCGCATCTGTCACTACCCATTGGCGCAACTCAACCGGTTCACCCGTAAAGACAAGTGTGATCGTCCCGATATCAGGCTCATCCGGGTCTTGGGCCACGACGCGCGTCGACGTACCGTCGCCATCATGCGACATAATCATGCCCGAGCGTCCCAGATCAACATCCCGGGCAAGGATCAGGTTCAGTGGCGTGCGGCGCAGCGGATATTGTTCGGGCCGGGTGTTGGATCGACCGTCAAAGATGGCGACCTGACCGCCGCCGGCCATCACCAACAGGTTTTCATCGTCGTCATATTCAAAGCGCATACGGCCCGGGCGGTGCAAAAAAAGCGTTCCGGTGGCAATCGCCCCGTCATCACTGATTTGCGTAAACGAAGCCTGCGCGCGGTCGATCCCGTTCAAGTATTCGGACAACTCCGAAAGGGGGATCGCCTGCGCTGTGGCGGAAAATGCGGATGCGGCGACCAGCGCCAAACCAAGAGCAAACTGTTTCATACCGGTAATTTAGTCATGCAGGCGCGGGAATGCACCACCTCGCCTGCACTGCTCGCGAATTATTGCTCAGGGACCAAGATCTCTCGTTTGCCGACATGGTTGGCCGAACTCACGACGCCTTCATCTTCCATCTGCTCAACCAAGCGTGCAGCCTTGTTATAGCCGATGGCCAGCTTGCGCTGGATGTAGGACGTCGAACACTTCCGATCTTTGATGACGATGGCCACGGCTTGATCATAGAGCGCATCTTCGCCGGTTGTGTTGCCACCCAGGCCGAGAACGGCGTCGATATCGCTGCTTTTCTCGTCCGTGGGCCCATCTAGAACGCTTGCGGCATAGTCGGGCGGACCGAAGCTTTTCAGATGGTTCACGATCTCTTCGACTTCTTCGTCGCCAACAAAAGGCCCGTGAACGCGGGTGATTTTGGAGCCGCCAGCCATGTAGAGCATGTCGCCCATGCCCAGTAGCTGTTCGGCGCCCTGTTCACCCAAAATGGTGCGGCTGTCGACCTTGGAGGTCACGTGGAAGCTGATCCGGGTTGGAAAGTTTGCCTTGATCGTGCCGGTGATCACGTCGACCGATGGGCGCTGCGTGGCCATGATGATATGAATGCCAGAGGCCCGCGCCATCTGCGCCAGGCGCTGGATACAAGCCTCGATCTCTTTGCCGGCCACCATCATCAAATCGGCCATCTCATCCACAATGACCACGATATAGGGCATCTTCTCGGGCGCGAATTCTTCGGTCTCGAACACGGGTTCGCCGGTTTCATCGTCAAATCCGGTCTGAACCGTGCGGCTGAACATCTCGTCTTTGCGCAGGGCATCTGCCACGCGAGAGTTGTAGCCGTCGATATTGCGGACGCCCATTTTGGACATCTTGCGATACCGCTCTTCCATCTCACCCACGACCCACTTCAGGGCAACTACCGCTTTTTTCGGGTCGGTCACAACCGGGCTTAGCAGATGCGGAATACCGTCATACACGGACAGTTCCAGCATCTTGGGGTCGATCATGATCAGGCGGCAATCCTCAGGGCTAAGCTTGTAAAGCAGGCTCAGGATCATCGTATTGATCGCCACGGATTTACCTGAACCGGTTGTACCGGCAATCAAAAGGTGGGGCATCTTTGCAAGGTTGGCGATAACCGGATCACCACCGATGTCTTTGCCCAAAGCCAGGGGGAGCTTATGGGTACCATCACCAAAATCACGGCTGGCCAGCATTTCCCGCAGAACCACCATTTCACGGTGCTGGTTTGGCAGTTCGATCCCTATCACGGAACGCCCCGGCACGGTTGAAACACGGGCAGAGAGCGCCGACATCGACCGGGCGATGTCATCGGCCAAGCCGATCACGCGGGAGGCCTTCAGGCCCGGTGCCGGTTCCAACTCGTACATGGTGACCACCGGACCAGGGCGGACCGAGACGATCTCACCCTTCACGCCGTAATCATCCAGCACGTTTTCCAACATGCGGGCGTTTTCTTCCAGTGCCTCATCGCTCAGATGGTGCCGTTCGATTGTCACTGGGTTGGTCAACAGGTTGAGGGGCGGCAGCTCGTATTCCTGTTTCGCGCGCTCCTCCAACGGCAGCGTCGGCTGTGCTTCGGCGCGGGCGGATTTGGACTGTGGAACCGTTCGGCGCTGGACATGTTGCACGACCCGCTTCGGTTCAGCGGTGGGAATGGACGGGCGGGGGGCAACAGGTACGTCAACCGGCACCTCTACCATTTCTGGTGCTATCGCTTCGACGCGTTCGGAATGCGGAAGGGGAATGGTCTCGAACTCTTCTTCCTCTGATGCGTGCGCTGCGGTCAGGGGCGGTTCAACCCGTTGACCGGCCGTCAGGGGCGGCTCAACCCGGGCAGTGACCGGCGGTTCAACCCGTGCAGAAATATGCTCAGCCCGGCGTGCGGCAACTGCGGCGGCAACCGCCGAAGGCGGCTCTTCTGGTTCGCTCTCGGCCTCTTCCTCAAGGACTTCAGGACGGCGCACACGGCTGCGGATCACATCGGCGATTTTCTCACGAATGCGGTCATCCGTAGGTGCCTCCAGATCCACAGGCGCGACGGAATGCGGTTCCACCAATTCCGGTTCAGGTTCAATATCTGCTGTGCGGCGCAAAAGCGGTACACGGTCCCGAAGGCTAAACCGCGGACGCGACTCTACCTCTGGCATGGGATCCACTTCCAGCATCGGCTCTTCGTCATAATGCGCTTCAGCAGCGGCGACACGGCTTTGGCGATTGCGCCGGAAATCCATTGCTGCTTGGCCCGCACCACGCGCGCCCTGGCCAAAAAGCAGCCCGATCCAGCCAACGGAATTGACCAGCCCGATCAGCATGAAGCGCAACGCCCCCCGCGCCTCACGCCCGGTCACGCCAAGCGCATAAAGACCAAGCGCAATCGTTCCGAAGAAGCTGATCAAGGCCATGATTTTCAGACCGGCGGCAAATGGCATTGGCAAGACGTTCAAAAGCGCACCAAGCACGGTTTCACCAAAGACACCGCCCAGACCAAAGCTCTGATCCCATGTCGCAGGTGGTGTGTGGGTGGTGGCGTAGATCGAGGCCATAGCCATCACAAAGGGCAGGAACATGATCCGGGTCAGGACCTTTTCCGACCCTTTATGCAATGTCAGGCGAAACCCCCAGAAAAGCGAACCAAGCGCCAAGGCAAAAGCGCCCCAGCCAACGATCAACATCAACGCTGCCGATACGGATGCGCCGAACCGACCCAACAGGTTCTGCGGCACGGCATCGGTTGCGGCCCACCAGCTGGGATCATCCGGCACGTATGAGACCAACATCAAGGCCAGCGCCAAGCCGCCGATGATCAGGACAATACCTAAGGCCTCTCGCCCGCGTCGTTCCAATGCCGCACGCATAGTGCTGTCCAAAAGTGGATCGCGTTGCCGAGTCTGATACGCCATTATCCCGTCACCTCACCTTTATAGATGCAGTTTCGAAGCCGGATAAGCCCCGTCCGCATCTCTTCTTTTTCTGCAACCATCGCCACGCGGATTCGGTCCGCACCGGGCGTATGGCCATTTACCTCGCGCGCCAGATAGGCACCGGGCAACACCCGCACCCCTGCCTCGCGCCATAGTTTCAAAGCGGCCTCTTCACCATTCTCTACCGGCAGCCATAGGAAAAACCCGGCCTCTGGTGGATGGTAACCTTGGAGGTCTGCAAAAACCTCATCGGCAATCTTAAACTTTTCTGCATAAAGTGCGCGGTTCTCGATCACGTGCTCTTCATCAGCCCAGGCCTTTGCGGCAACCGCCTGCAATGGACCCGGCAAAGGCGCGCCCGCATAGGCGCGCAATCGCTGCATGTGTTTTAGGTTTTCCGGCCCTCCCGCCGCGAACCCCGAACGTAAACCTGGCAGGTTCGACCGTTTCGATAGTGAATTGAACAGCACGACCCGCTCTGGGTCAGCGCCCATCTGGGCCGCGACCTCTAATGCACCGGCAGGCGGCGCATCACGGTAGATCTCGGAATAGCATTCATCTGCGAAAATCTTGAAATCATAGTGTTCAGCCAAACCAATCAACTCACGCCAGTACTCTGCGCTTGCCACAGCCCCCTGCGGGTTGGCGGGCGAGCAGATATAGGCAATTGCGGTCCGGTTCAGAATTTCTTCGGGAAGGCTGTTGTAATCCGGCAGGTTTCCGGTTGCATATGTGGCGGGCACAAAAACGGGCTCTGCCCCGACGGCAACGGCCGCCACAGCATAGACTTGATAAAACGGGTTCGGCGTCAGAACGACCGGCTGTTTGCCATTCTTGGTTTCCGGGCACAGCGCGATGCAGGCGTTAAACAAGCCTTCACGGGTGCCATTCAGCGGCAAAACCTGCGCGTCCGGGTCAACGGTGATGCCATAGCGTCGGGTCAGCCAGCCACCGATGGACTGCTGCAATGCTTCAGTGCCGTTGTTGGCCGGATAGCGTCCAAAGCCTGCCAAGCTCTCTGACACAATATCGCCGACCCATGCCGGAAAAGCGTGTTTCGGCTCACCAATGGTCATGTTGACAGGAACGCCCCCCGGGGAATGGGAGTCGAGCAAGCCCCGCAAACGCGGAAATGCATAAGCTGGCAGGTTCGAAAACCGCTCAGGAAAAACCATATCTGCCTCAAGTCAGGGTCGTTTTTCGCCCTGTTATGCCAGCAGGTTACCGTCTGATCGGGTCCGGGTCCAGAAAAAGGCGCGGATTTTTGGCATTCATGTGTCCGGGCTGTGGCGCTTAAGCCAATGCAGCCTCTGCCGCGGCGCCGATCCGCATAAGGCGTTCCTCGCCCATTGGCGTGCCGATGAACATGATGCCCGTTGACGGAACGCCCGTTGGCAACGTCAAAGAACAAGTGCCCATCAGGTTCGCGACGCGCGTGTTTCTAAGAGCCAACAGGTTCTCTGACACATAATACTCATCATCAGTCATCAAACGTGATGTATCAGGAGGTAGGATCGGCGCGGTCGGCAAAATCACCGCGTCATATTCGGCTGTTTGCTGACGCCAGCCATCGCGCAATATTTCGAGAAACCGCCACGCCCCAACATAATCAGCCGCCGTAAACCCGGCACCTGACCGGAACCGATCAAGGATTCGGTCGAACATCTTTTCCGGTTCAGATTCAATGACATGTTTCCAAATACCGTAGGCTTCGGACGTGAATAGGATCGAGGACAGGTTCATTGCCTCTTCAATGCCATCCACTGTGCCATGGGTGATTTCTGCGCCCACTGCGGCCAGGCGGGATGTGGCAGAGGCAAAACCTGAACCGGGCTCGTCCCTGGCATCCTTGGTATAAGTATCCAACACAAGGAAACGCGCGCCTTTCAATGTAGACCCGCGCAGATCGGCAGCGACACCGCCCTTCATCACGGCCAACAATTGCGCGCAATCCTCGACCGATCGAGCAAGTGGGCCGACAGTGTCAAACTTCTCACAAAGTGGCACAACGCCACCCAAACTCAGTCGGCCGGCGGTGGTTTTCAGGCCCACCAGATCGTTGAATGCTGCCGGGATGCGCACAGACCCGCCGGTGTCCGAGCCAATGCCCGCAGGCGCCAAACCCCAAGCAACCGACGCGGCCGCGCCGGAGGATGACCCGCCGGGAACGAGGTCCGTGTTGTGAATATTTGGCGGTGTCTCGGTCATGGGATTGAGCCCAAGGCCGGAAAAGGCCAATTCGCTCATATGCGTTTTGCCAAGACACACCATCCCGGCCCGGGTCGCACTGGCCAAGACGTCAGCATCATCCTCCGGCACGCGACCTGCCAGCAAAGCCGAGCCGGAGGCAGTTTCTGTTCCCGCGCTGTCAAAAAGATCTTTCCATGAAGCTGGAACGCCATCCAACAACCCCTTGCGCACACCCTGTTCGGCCCGCAATGCCGCAGCTTTCGCTTCGGCCCGCGCGCGGTCTTCGGTAACCGCGGAATAGATTCGCCCCGCATGTGGATGGGCCGCAATTGCGTTCAGATAGGCCTCTGTCAAATCGACGGCATCGACGTCGCCCTTACCGATGGCACGGCCAAGTTCCGCCACGCCCAAGTCCTGCCAATCGTCACGCATATTTTGCCCCTGCTAATTGTCGCAAGTCCACGCTAGCGGGGCTACGCCACATGGACAATCCCGGTCAGAGGATCATATTGCAGAGCATGGCACATGATGCAGATATCCTGATCGTCGGCGGGGGCCTGAACGGCCCGGCCTTGGCATTGGCATTGTCCCAGGCGGGGCTGACCAGCATTGTCATTGACGCGTTGCCGGCCGAAGCACGCGACGCGGATACATTCGACGGGCGGTCTTATGCTTTGGCGCTGGCGTCAGCCAAACTTCTGCAAGCCGTCGGGCTTTGGGATGCCGTAAAAGACAACGCGCAGCCGATGTTGGAGATCAAGGCCAGTGACGGGCGCGCAGGCGAAGGCCCTTCACCCTTCTTCCTGCATTTCGACCATGCCGAAATCGAAGAAGGCCCGATGGGCTATATGCTGGAAGACCGCTTTTTGCGTCAGGCGCTATTGGCGGCGATGGAAGCAGACGCCAACATCACGCACCGCCCCGGCTGCAAAGTGGTTGGGCAAGACACAACCGGCCCGGCCGCTGTTTCGCTGGAAAATGGCGCGGCCCTGACCGGCCAGATTCTTGTCGGCGCAGATGGACGAAAGTCAGGCACAGCAGAACGCGCCGGGATCCAGCGGCAAGGTTGGGATTACGGCCAAACTGCGCTGGTCTGTTCACTGGCTCATGAATTGCCGCATCACGGCATTGCGCATCAGTTCTTTATGCCCGCCGGTCCGTTGGCCATTCTGCCATTGCCCGGCAACCGGTGTTCGATTGTCTGGAGCGAGACACATGACCGAGCGGCAGAAATCTCGGCCATGAATGACGCAGACTACCTTGAGGCTCTGCGCCCCGCCTTTGGGGATTTTCTGGGCCAGATCGAATTGGCAGGCGCCCGGTTCAGTTATCCACTGAACCTGACCATTGCCGAACGTTTTGTGGATACAAGGATGGCGCTTATCGGCGATGCGGCCCATGGAGTGCATCCGATTGCCGGTCAGGGCCTGAACCTCGGGCTGCGGGATGTCGGCGCCTTGGCACAGGTTTTGGCCGACGCCAAACGCCGCGGCGAAGATATTTCCGCCATCAACGTGCTGGAGCGCTACCAGCAATGGCGTCGGTTCGATACCGCAACACTCGCTGCCTCGACCGATCTGGTGAATAAACTCTTTTCCAACGACAATCCGGCCATTCGTTTGGGCCGTGATCTGGGTATGGGGTTGGTGAATGCGTTCCCCGGTCTGCGCCGGTCGTTCATACGCGAAGCCGCCGGGTTAACCGGCGACGTGCCACGTTTGCTGCAAGGGCGGGCGCTTTAGCCCTTTGGGTCATAGAACGCGGTGTCAGCATCGCGCCGGGTCATTCCCATATCTTTCAAACGCTCATCAGGCATGTCCGCCAATTTGCGGGCCTGACGATAGGTTTGGTCCTTTTCAACAACCCAGTTCATCAAATCTTTGAAAGACCATGCGAAAGAACGAGGGGATTGGGCGGTGCGGGTGGATTTAGCGGCTACGGTCATTTTTGAAATCCTTTGAGACGGCTGCGTTGTTCTGATGACCTCAATCTCGCAGCCGCCCGTCAAAGCTCCGCAATTTCCACAACACCTGAAGGGGTGTTCACCGTAAAAAGATCGTAAAAACTACACGCTCTATCGCAAAAATGTGCTTAGTTCATCTGATGGTAAGGGATGACAGCCTGATATTGACCCTTTCGGGGCACATGACCTTAACCGATGGGCATGAACGTCCCATCGAGGGTATCTCGCGCCGCGGCCAGGGCTTGCTGGCCTATCTCTCTCAGCAAACCAACATGCGTGCAGAACGTGGCCTGATCGCCGACCTTCTTTGGTCAGACCGGTCTGAACAACAGGCCCGCGCCTCTCTCAGGCAAGAGATTTCCGTTTTAAAACGCGCCTTGCCTGAAGGGTGCCTGAACAGCAATCGGCAAGCTGTCTGGCTGGATACAGCCGCGGTTCAGATCAAA
Organism: uncultured Nioella sp.; assembly: GCA_947495575.1. Lineage (GTDB taxonomy): Bacteria > Pseudomonadota > Alphaproteobacteria > Rhodobacterales > Rhodobacteraceae > CANLZL01. The sequence continues at coordinate 106,749 of CANLZL010000006.1, forward strand.
AAGGACGGTTCGGAAGAATTCTTGTTGGGTTTTGATCTGCCATCAGAAGGGTTCGAAGACTGGCTGCGAACCGTACGCATGCCGGCAGACCAGCCTAGGGAGGCCGATGCGGACACGTCCCAAATCTTTACTCGTCCCGCAGTTTTGCTTTTTGCATTCGAAACCCTGTCCAACGGTCCCGATGACCAGTTGATCGCCGCCGGTCTTGTCGACGATCTGCGCACCACCCTTTGTTATTGGCGATGGTTCCCGGTGATCGGACCGGAAGCCATTGGCTGGCGAACGGCAAAGGATGGCGACTTGCGTGATATCGCAGCCGAAGTTGAGGCTGCTTATGCGGTGACTGGGTCCATTCGCTGTCTTGGAAACCGAGTACGGATCTCAGTCAACTTGATCGACACTGAAAACGGAAGGGTGCGATGGTCACAGCAATTCGATGGGACGTTTGACGATATCTTCTCCTTTCAGGAAGAGGTTAGCCGCGCCATTGTTGGCCAACTGGAGCCACAGATCGCGCAGGCTGAGGCCACTCGTATCGCGCGTATGCGGCCCAGTTCCATCGGCCCCTGGCAATTGCTGGCACAAGCCGATGAGATCAATCGCAAGGGCGGCGAGGGGTATGGAACGCCCGAATCCAATCTCGAACAAAGACGGCTGCTTGAAAAGGCAATCGAGATCGACCCTGATCTTTCGACGGCTTATGCTCGGATCGGGCGTGTGCAATTCCGTTTCGGATTACTTGGGTGGACCAAGGATATAGACGGAGTGCTTATGGACTCGCTGGCCAATTGCGAAAAGGCACTCGCGTTGGACCCTGATAATTGGGAGGGCCACGCCTATGCGGGTCTGGTCAATGTCTTTGGATTTCAGAAATACCAGGCCAGCCTGCTGAACGTGAACGAAGCCGTGCGCCTTAACCCATCGGCTGCCGTGGCCCAACATGCCTGTGGTTGCGCCAAGCAATGGTTAGGGCAGTTGGACGAAGCATTGGTCCACCAGGACCTGGTTTTTCGCCTGAACCCAACCTATCCCGGACGGGCGGCGATCTTTGGCGAAAACACGTCCGTTCATCTGTTTTTGGGAAATCGGGACGCCTCGCTGGCTTCTGCAGAGCGCCTGTTTTCCATTGCACCGGGCTATGCCCGCGGCCTGCAACGCTGTTTGGCGACATTCGGGTATTTTGATCAGATGGATCGCGCCACGCAAACTCTGAAAATGCTGCGCGAGATCCAACCGGATTTTGACGAGGCCTATGTGCGTAAAACCTATCCCTATGCCAATCCGGACCACACCGAGTTGATGATTGACGGCATGCGCAAGGCCGGGGCGTTTGTCCGCTAATCCAGCTTGCGCGCCTCATCTTCCAGCATGATGGGAATGCCGTTGCGGATCGGAAAAGCCAAATGCGCCGCACGGCTGATCAGTTCTTGTGCTTCTGCATCATAGCTCAGCGGCGCGCGTGTGACCGGGCAGACCAATTCTTCGAGCATCTTTCGATCGCTTGGTATGACGTCACTCATTGAATTACCTCATCTGCCGGGCCCGCCAGGGCCGTAAATTCCATCAAAGCGGACAGTGTTTCCCGCCGTTCGGTCAAACCTGAAGCTTCCAAAAGCGCCTGTTTCTCTTCTGGCTCAAATGGGCAAAGCATCGACAGCGAGTTGATCAACAGCTCATTATCTGCCTCTTTCAGGCTTTCCCAATCGGTCGAAAGGCCAGCAGCCTGAAAATACCGCGACAGCAAAGATAGAAAGATTTCACGATCAAAGCCCGGGTCTTCGTCGCTGTTGCCAAGATCGGCCTCAAACTCGTTCCACTGAACACCGGCTTTTATGTAGGGCGTAAAGCCCGAAATTTCGCGCTGCATTCGAAACCGGGAAACACCGCTGAGTGTGATCATATAGCGCCCGTCATCCGTTTCGGAAAACTGGGTGACCCGCCCGGCGCAACCGATATCGTGTAGTTTCGGCGTTGTGTTTCCGCCAGTTTCCAACGGTTGCACCATTCCGATCAAACGGTGCGGCGTCTTCAACGTATCATCAAGCATCGCCAGATAGCGCGGCTCAAAAATATGAAGTGGCAACCGAGCGCGCGGCAATAACAGCGCGCCGGGAAGCGGAAAAAGCGGGATCGAGTCGGGCAGGTCGGCCAGATGCATCATGCTTTATTATGTATGCTGTTCACCCTATCAGGCAAATAGCATCGAACTAAGCTTGCGACGCCCGTTCAAAGCGACAGGATCATTTGGCTTAAGAGCTTCAAAAATCGTGAAAAGTTGTGTCTTGGCGGCGGCCTCGTTCCAGTCACGATCACGACGGAAAAGCTCCAGCAATTCAGCAATGGCGTCTTCGACATCGCCATTGGCATGCAAGGCCAGCGCGAAATCGAACCGGGCCTGATGGTTGTCTGGATCAGCTTGGACTGCGGCTGACAAATCGCCCAATGGGCCAGCGGATTGGGCCTGCTTGGCCAGTTCAACCTGCGCACGGGCGGCTTCAATCTCAGGCGCGGCGGCAATAGCCTCCGGCACATTTGCCAACATGGCCTCTGCCTGTTCAACTTGCTCGATGGCCAGATAAGAGCGGATTAGCCCGCCAGAAGCCGCAGCGTTTTCCGGATCTTCCTCCAGAATGGCTGCAAATGTCTGTGCCGCATCCGCAGCGGCACCTTCAGCAAGCATTTCCTCGGCGGCGGCTACTGCATCCGCCAATCCGCCATCCCCGCCGAGGCTGGCCAATTTATCAATAAACGCATTCAGTTCCGAGGCAGGGACCGCGCCTTGGAACATATCAACGGGGCGCCCGTCCCAGAACCCGACAACGGTGGGGATGGATTGCAGCGGCAGACCCTGTTGCGCCAGAGCCTGCGCTAGGCGTTGGTTCTGATCGACATCCACCTTGACCATTTTCACTTTGCCACCAGCTTTGGTGACGGCCTCTTCCAGCATCGGGCCAAGCGTCTTGCAGGGACCACACCAAGTGGCCCAGAAATCAACAATTACCGGAACCTCTTTACTGGCTTCGATCACGTCAGCCATAAAGGTTTCTTCGGTTGCGTCTTTGATCAGGTCGCCGGCAGGCGCAGCGCCGTTTGCATTAAGTTCGAGCATCTTGGCCCCCTTCGAATTTGTCCCGTCCTATATGGGGCGACGGGCACGAAAGGCCAAGGGGGCAAAATGGAACATATCCGGGCTTTGACGCGTCATGGCCAAACCCCTAGGGTTTCGCAAACGCCCAGACGAAAGACCGGATTATGCCCACCTTACTGACCTTCGGTGACAGCAACACACATGGGACCAAACCGATTGTGACGCCGGGTGACATGCATCGGTTCGGGGCAGACACCCGTTGGCCAACAATGGCAAAGGCCGCGCTCGGACCCGATTGGGAACTGGTGGAAGAGGGTCTGCCAGGCCGCACAACCCAATTTTGCGACCCCGTTATGGGTGATGAGATGGACGGGAAAATGGGCCTGAAGATCGCGTTGAAAAGCCACGGACCAATTGATGTGCTGACCATCATGCTGGGCACCAATGACCTGAAAACGCGCTTTGCCCCAACACCGCATCTGATCTGTGGCGGGATTGCCGGACTTCTTGATATTGCCCTTTCGGCAGAGATGCAGGACCGGCACAATGGGTTTGAAATTCTGGTGATCTGCCCTCCGCCAATCCTTGAGCAAGGTCCGATTGCAGATCAGTTTTTTGGCGGTTGCGCAGTGTCCGAAGCTCTAACGCACCCCATGGCGCAATTGGCCGGACATCGTCGTGTGGGCTTTCTCAATTCCGGCGATCATATCTCGGTCAGCCCCCAAGATGGGATCCATTGGGAGGCCGAGAGCCACATGGCCTTTGGCCCCGTCGTCGCAGGGGCCGTTGCCACACTTTGATCAGAGGTCAAATGTCGCGAATACCGGCGCGTGATCTGACGGTTTTTCCCACCCACGCACATCGCGCAGCACCCGGCTGGAATGGGCCGAGTTCGAAATATCAGGCGTGGCCCAGACGTGATCCAACCGACGGCCCTTATCAGCCGCATCCCAATCTCGGGCACGGTAAGACCACCAACTATAAAGCAACCCCTCTGGGATATCCTGACGGGTGATATCTACCCAATTTCCGGCGTCCATAGTCTCGGCCATATGCTCCACCTCGATGGGTGTGTGGCTGACCACTTTTAGCAATTGTTTATGCGACCAGACATCGTCTTCGCGCGGTGCAATGTTCAAATCACCAACCAAAATTGACTTTTGCGGAGCCTCTGCATGGGCCCAATCGCGCATGTCAGTGAGGTAGTCCAATTTCTGACCGAACTTCTCGTTCACCTCACGGTCGGCCACATCTCCGCCAGCCGGAACATAGAAGTTATGAACCGTTACACCGTTTTCCAGACGTCCGGCGATATGGCGGGCGTGACCCAGATTGGCGAAGTCGAAGCACCCGGCCTCTTCCATCGGAATTTTTGAGAAAATCGCGACGCCATTATACCCTTTCTGGCCGCTGGCAACCATGTGGGCGTAACCGAGGTTCTGAAAGATCTCGACGGGGATCTTGTCGACCGGCGATTTGCACTCTTGCAGGCACAGAACATCCGGCCCCTCTTCACGCATCAATTTGGCCACCAATTCGGCGCGCAGGCGGACAGAGTTGATATTCCATGTGGCAAGCGTGAAAGGCATAAAGACAGGTCCTGTAAATTAGCGCGTTTCAGAAGTGATAGACCGGATGGTTTCAAAGAGCACCTCTTGAAATGCGCCTGGGTTTTCCAATTGCGGAATATGGCCCACTTCTGCGATTTCGATCAGCGTTGCGTCAGGGGTCAAAGCCACCAAAGCACGGCCCTGATCTATGGGCGTCACGGTATCTTCGGCCCCCCAGATATAGGCAACCGGGATTGACAAATCGCCATAAGCCTCTGCCTGTGTGCTTAACGCGTCTTGCGGTGGCACCAGCAGGGATGGAACCCAATCCGAATAGGCGGCCGTTGTGCCCGAACGACGCATGGGTTGGCGCAATAGATCGGCCACTTCTGGTGTTGCGGCGGCATCAATATGGATCATGGAACGCAACATCGCCCGCATTGCCAACGGGTTGGTGACCGACAGAGAAACCGCCGTCTCACGGAAAAGATTTGGCCGCAATGGTAAGGGCATTGCGCCACCCGTTTCATGACTGCCAAGCCCAAGCGCGCCGTCAACAACAACCAGAGCAGAAACATGCTGCGGGTAACGCATCGCCGCTTCAACCATGGCTCCTGCACCAAAAGAATGTGCGATTACAATGGGATCAATGTCCAGTGCCCGGATCAGGGCAACAGCCCGAAGGGCCTGCGTGACCCTGCTATATTCTGCGCTGTCAGTCCGTTCCGAGTAACCAAAGGGCGGCATGTCAAAGGCGATGGCTCGATAGCCCTCGGCGGCTGCGGCCTCAAGTGTTGGTCGCCACAAGCCAGACCACGCGGCCGTTCCGTGGGCAAATAGCAGGACCGGGCCATTCTCAGGGCCGTATTCCAGCAGAAAAATCTGCCCCATCCGGGTGTCGATCAAACGCCCTTCATTGGGCAGGGCCTCTGTCATACTCTCGGATTCACGCAGCATCGCGGCCATGCGAAACCCGGCAGGCACCGCAACAAACACCACCAAGAACCCGACAATTAATCGTTTCAACCAAGTCATAGCGCCGAGATTAACGTCATCGTGCCGGGGTACAACCCGAAGTCTGCGCCTCTTGCATTTCGCAGCATAGACACCCACGGTCTCTGAATGAATTCAGTTCTTTTACGCCGTAACCGAAATTTCCGTCTGCTCTTTTCCGGGGCCGCGGCCGCCAATCTTGGCGACGGAATTGCCGCGTTGGCATTGCCGTGGCTGGCCACCATGATCAGCCGCGACCCGGTCCATATCGCGCTGGTCGCCTTTGCCACCCGCTTGCCGTGGTTCGTGCTGTCATTGCCAGTTGGTGTGCTGACCGACCGGGCTGACAGGCAGGCTCTTATGGTCTGGGCCGATCTTCTGCGCCTTATCCTGTCCTTCGGAATAGTCGGCCTGATTTTTGCCGGGCCTGCCCTGCCGCTTTCAAATGACGAGGCTGGCGTGACACAGCTGATCCTTATGATCTCAGCTCTGGCCTTTGCGCTAGGCGCGGCAGAGGTGGTGCGCGACAACGCTGCGCAAACTTGCCTGCCCATGCTTGTCGACCCGGATGATCTGGAACAGGCCAATGGTCAGATCTGGAGTGTGGAGCAAATCATGGGCCAGTTTATCGGCCCGCCCGTTGCTGGCCTGTTGATCGCGCTGGCTGTTCCTCTGCCCTTCAGCTTCAATGCATTGGCCTTTGGGTTGGCCGCATTCGCCGTCTGGTCGATCACCTTTCCGGCGCGCAAACTGCGGGCCGTTCCGGCGGGGGTCTGGGCGGAATTCCTAAGCGGGGTTCGTTGGATTTTGGCTCATGGAACCATCCTGCAATTGGCCATCATGTTGGGGGTGATGAATGCGCTCCATATGGCGACGCTGACCATCCTGGTTCTGTTCTCTCAAGAAGTTCTGGGTCTTGGTGCATTCGGCCACGGCGCTTCGCTGACGATGGGTGCGATTGGTGGGGTCTTGGGCGGGCTTCTCTGTCCCGCGCTTTCCAAGAAACTTGGACAGCGACGCAGCTTGTTTCTGGCGCTGGCCATAATGCCAACGACCTTTCTGCTGATCTATTTCGCAGATTCGGTCTATATTGTCGGCGCCGCCCTGCTGGTCGAGATGATGGCTGGCGTTCTATGGAACGTCGTCACCGTCAGCTATCGCCAGCGTGTTATCCCAGAGGATATTCTAGGGCGTGTAAACTCATTCTATCGGTTCTTTGGTTGGGGCATGATGCCCCTTGGCGCGCTTGCAGGCGGGCTGATCGTCACTCTGTTGGAACCGGCCGCGGGGCGAGAGGCCGCTTTGCGAGCTCCATTCCTGATTGCCGGGATTTCGATGGCCCTGATATGGCTCTACAGCCTCATGTTCCTGCGTCTGGGAAAGGGATCATAAGCACCAAAAAAAATGGCCCGGATCACGAAGTGAGAGCCGGGCCAGTCCAACAGGGAGGTAATAACTTTACCATACGTCAACCATGAGTCCCTTGAGACTCAAATGTCAACATTTTGTACAATTTTCATGCCATGAGGCGATATCCGCCGCTTTCTGTGACCAAAAGGCGAGCATTTGAGGGGTCTGGCTCGATCTTTTGACGCAGTCGATAGATATGTGTTTCCAACGTATGCGTTGTAACACCGGCGTTGTATCCCCACACTTCATGTAGCAGAACATCCCGGGCCACCACGCCGTCCTGAGCGCGGTAGAGGAATTTGAGGATATTGGTCTCTTTCTCGGTCAAACGCACTTTGCGTTCGTCCTCGGTTTCCAACATCTTCATCGCGGGTTTGAATGTGTATGGCCCCAACTGGAACACAGCATCCTCGGACTGTTCGTGCTGGCGCAATTGCGCGCGGATACGCGCCAAGAGGACCGGGAATTTGAAGGGTTTCGACACATAATCATTCGCGCCTGCATCCAGGCCCAGAATGGTGTCGGCATCGGTGTCGTGGCCGGTTAGCATCAGGATCGGACATTTAATGCCCTGCTTGCGCATCAGGCGGCACAGTTCGCGCCCATCCGTATCCGGAAGGCCAACATCAAGAATGACGAGGTCGTAAATCGCCTCTTTCGCTTTTTCGAGGCCATCGGCCCCGTTGCCGGCTTCAAAAACATCGAACTCTTCGGTCATGACCAACTGTTCGGCCAGGGCCTCGCGTAGGTCTTCTTCGTCATCCACCAATAGGATTTTTCGTAAGTTGGCCATCGAAGGCTCCTTTAACTCTCGTGTCTGAATGACAGATGTCCTTCGAACACATCTCTGACAACCCCACCGAAAAAAACCTCACGCAGGCGTGTCAGTGTGGGAGCAATTGTTTCAATCCGTGTCACAGATGGCTAAATGGGTGTCAGACCTAATTCACCCGAGGGCCTTATGCCGCTTTTGCCAACCCCATCTGAACTGGCCGCGCGCGCCCGCGCTGATTTGCGCGTTGGACTGCCTGTCGTCATTGGCGACGGCCCAGGCGTGGCAATTTTGGCGGCGGAAACACTGACAACAGCGCGGCTGGACGCCATCAGGTCCATCGGCGCAACGGTGCTGGCAATCACAGACAGACGGGCAAGCACGCTCAAGGCGCGGGCCTATGACGGCGATCTTGCGCGCATCACCCTGCCATCTGACGCTGATGCCAGATGGGTACGGGCGGTTGCTGACCCGGCCGGCGACCTGCACAATCCTATGAAGGGACCGCTGGTTGCGAACCGGGGGGGTGAAGCTGCCTTGCATCGGCTGGCCATTGCCCTTGTGAAATCTGCGCAGCTTTTACCTGCAGCCTTGGTTGTCGATATCCCGAACGCGGCACAATTCGCATCCGAGCATCACCTGACACGCCTTTCGCCAGAGGCCACCCATCATGATCTGGTGATCCATCACACTCTAAATCCTGTCGCGGCCGCGCGGTTGCCAATGGAGGCCAGCGAGGCCGGGCGATTACATATCTTCAGGCCCGACAATGGCGGGACCGAACATTACGCGATTGAAATCGGCCGACCTGACAGGGGCCAACCCGTACTGACCCGCCTGCATTCTGCTTGTTTCACCGGTGACGTTCTGGGATCGCTGAAATGCGATTGCGGTCCACAGCTGCGCACAGCATTGGCTGAAATGGGCAAGGCCGGTGCAGGGGTTTTGCTATATCTCAACCAGGAAGGGCGCGGAATTGGCCTCGCCAACAAAATGCGGGCCTATTCTTTGCAGGATCAGGGGTTCGACACGGTCGAGGCCAACCACAGACTTGGTTTCGAAGATGATGAGCGCGATTTCCGGCTTGGCGCCGATATTCTTCGTCGCATGGGCTTTGACGCGGTTCGCCTGATGACCAACAACCCGCGCAAAGTTGCGATGATGGAGGGCGAAGGCGTCTCGGTTGTGGAACGCGTGCCGCTCATTACCGGAACCAACCGACACAACGCGCATTACCTTGATGTCAAAGCCAAGAAATCAGGCCATTTGTTATGAGCCCGGACGATCTGGTCGTCACTCCTTTGGGCTGTCGGTTTCGCGGACGCCTTTTTCCCTGCAGCATCGGGCGCGGCGGTGTGAGCACGACGAAGCGGGAAGGCGATGGGGCGACGCCTGTGGGCACGCACCATATAGTTGGGGCTGCGTTTCGCGCCGATCGCATGGCCCATCCCTTCAGGGGGCGAAGGGGCGCAGTTCCTATGACCGCCATCCGCCCCGGCGATATCTGGTCTGACGATGGCACCGATCCCGCGTATAATCACGGGCTGAACGCCCCGGATCATCCCTATAGCCATGAAAAGATGCGCCGGGCCGATCCGCTTTATGATCTGATTTTGATGACCGATTGGAACTGGCCAAAGGCCGTTCCGGGCAAGGGGTCAGCAATCTTCATCCATCAATGGCGTAAACCCGGCCATCCGACAGAGGGATGCGTTGCCTTTGATCCGGGCGTTCTGATTTGGATCACGCGAAACTTATCTGCTCGGTCCCGTTTGATCGTGAAGCCGTTCTAAGAACCGCGCATCACTATGCCACTGGCACACGGGCCCCAAATATCGCGGATCCGACTCTGACATAGGTCGCCCCAAGCGCCACTGCAGATTCGAAATCAGAGCTCATTCCCATGGACAATTCGGCCAGTCCATTCCGGGCTGCCAGTTTGGCCAAAAGCGCGAAGTGAAGGCTGGGCTCTTCTTCAACAGGAGGGATGCACATCAGCCCTTTGATAGGCAAGTCCATCGCCTTTGCCTCGGCAATGAACGCGTCTGCCTCGGCTGGCAGGATACCTGCCTTTTGTGGCTCTTCACCGGTATTCACCTGAATCAGCAAGTCTGGGCAATGGCCAAGCTCTTGCGCCAATCGCGCAATGGTTTTGGCAAGTTTCGGGCGATCCAGTGAATGGATCGCATCGAAAAGCTCCATCGCCTGCCGCGCTTTATTGCTTTGCAACGGGCCAATCAGATGGACAGACACATCAGGGAACCGCTCTTTGAACGCTGGCCACTTGCCGGCGGCCTCCTGCACCCGGTTTTCACCAAACAGACGATGGCCTTCTTCCAGCACGGCCTCAACACGCTCCAACGGCTGAACTTTGCTGACCGCGATCAAACGGGCGGAACCCTGCATGCGACCTGCTTTGGTTTCCGCTTTGGCAATGGCTTGGGTGATTTCTGAAAGCGACATCGCGATGTTCCCTATCCGCAAAAAGAAAAGAGCGGGCACAAGGCCCGCTCTTTCCTTAACAAATAATCCGGATGGATTAGAAGTTCATGCGAACGCCGAGCGAGAAGCTGTCGGAAGAACCGTACTCGCCGTAGCCGAAGCGTACGGACGCGCCGCCACCCAGGTCGTAACCTGCGGAGAAGCCGAAGCCGTCGGTTTCAACACCGTTGTCAGTGTCTTGTGCCCAGTTCAGGCCAACGGTGATTGCGTCGAAGGAGTAAGCAACACCAACGGAGACGTATTCGTCATCGTTTGCGCCAGCTTGGTCCAGATCGCCTTCACCCCAGATAACGCCAGCCGACAGGCCGGAGTCCAGAGCAACACCAACGGAGATCGCGGTTGCTTCCTGACCGGAGCCGCCTTCCTGGTAACCAGCACCGATGGTTGCGGAACCACCGGAGAAGTCGAAGGTGTAGTTAGCACCGATGCCCCAAACGTCGTCGGTAGCTGCGGTATCGTCCAGTTCAACCGAAACGGCGAAGCCGAAAGCACCTACGGAGTGGTCGTAACGCAGGATCTGGCCGTCGTGCAGGCCGTCGAGGCCGCCCATGCCGTGGTATGCGCCAACTTCTTCGTCGTCATTGATGGAGCCAGAACCGGTTGGAACTTCTTTAGTTGCCCAGTCCAGTGCGCCATCGGTGTCACCCATGGTGACGGTGCCGAAGTTGCCGGAGATGAAGATGGTCGCGCCACCGTCGTCAGCGTTGTTTGCAACAGCTGCTGCACCGGAGCCGCCTTCGTCCAGATCAACGGACGCACCGAAGGTCAGGCCGTTGTCGGTTTCACCAGACATGGTGAACGTAACGTCGATGTCGGTGAAGAATTGCGTTTCCATGCCGGAGCCGCCGTAGATGCCCATTTCGGCAAAGCCGGACAGTTCGATGCCTTGCGCGGATGCGAAGCCAGTGGAGGCTACGAGCGCGGAGGTCGCGAAGAGAACCTTTTTCATGGTTTTTCCCTCGTTAGATAAAATCTCCCCAATCGGGGAATCCGTATTGGGTATGCCTCTCTGTCCTCTTTCACGCGTTTGAATGCAACAATCCCGGAAACAATCCTAACATCTTGCCGCCGTGATGGTGCAGAGTTGCCACACTGTCGGCGCGGGTGATGGAATTTAAGGGCCTTGCCGCGCATTTGGGCCTGATATACCAAGAGCTAAGCAGTTTTCTGGCTGTAGGCCAAATAGGGGCAGGACACGCTATGATCGCACGAATTGGAAGAGTCGCAACGCTGGCCTTAACCTTAGGCGCGCTATCCGCCTGTGGTGGTGGCTCGAGCGCCGGGTTTGGTGGTTTCCGTGGCGGTATGAGCGATGAAACCCGAACTCAGCTGGCCGAAGCCGGAGCGATTCCCGATCCAGAACGTGAGACCGTTTGGGATCTCTTTGCCAATAATGACGACCCAAACGTTACGGTCGAGGTTAATCGCTACCTCTGGAATGCTGCTTTGGAGATTCTGGACTTCATGCCAATTGAGGCTGCCGACCCGTTCTCTGGCGTCATTGATTTCGGATATGGAACACCGCCGGGCGGTGGGCGCGCTTATCGGGCGACTGTATATGTAACCGACCCCGCACTGGATGCCCGCAGCCTGCGGGTTGCCTTGCAGTCGCGTGGTGGTGGTGCCGTCAGCCGCGAAACTGCTCGCGCGGTCGAAGATGCGATTCTGACACGGGCCCGCCAGCTACGCATCGCAGCAGGTGACCTCTAGATTCTGCCCGCACAAGTTAATAAACACCGCGCCGGGCCCACTGCCCGGCGTTTTCGTTTGATGAAGGACTAAAAGATGGACCGCTTCACCCCGAGTGTGACCGAACCCAAATGGCAAAAAGCCTGGGATGAGGCCAATGTCTTTCTAGCCAAGCGCGACGAGACCAAGCCAAAATACTATGTGCTGGAGATGTTTCCCTACCCTTCAGGCAAGCTGCATATGGGCCATGTCCGCAACTACACAATGGGCGATGTGATCGCGCGTTATAAGATGTCGACCGGGCATAACGTGCTGCACCCGATGGGGTTTGACGCCTTTGGAATGCCTGCCGAAAACGCCGCGATGGCCAGCGGAGGCCATCCTAAGGATTGGACCTACGCCAATATCGACACGATGGTCGAACAGATGAAACCGCTTGGCCTGTCGCTGGATTGGTCCCGGATGTTTGCCACCTGCGACCCAGATTACTACGGTCAACAGCAGGCATTGTTCATTGATTTCCTTGAAAAAGGTCTGGTCTACCGCAAAAACGCCGTGGTCAATTGGGACCCGGTGGACATGACGGTTCTGGCCAATGAACAGGTGATCGACGGTAAGGGCTGGCGGTCCGGTGCCGATGTCGAGCGGCGCGAACTGACGCAATGGTTCTTCAAAATCTCCGATTTCTCCGAAGATCTGTTGGAGGCGCTGAACAGTCTGGACAACTGGCCCGCCAAGGTGCGCCTGATGCAGGAAAACTGGATTGGTCGCAGCCGTGGTCTGGAGTTTTCGTTTGAACGCACTGATGGCGCCGATCCGATCACCGTCTATACGACTCGCCCAGACACTTTGATGGGCGCGAGCTTTGTCGGCATTTCGCCCGATCACCCGATCTCGAAAGCGCTGGAGGCGGAAAACCCTGATCTCGCAGCCAAAATCGCTGAGATGCGCAAGGGTGGCACCACCGAGGAAGCCTTGGAAAAGGCCGAAAAACTGGGCGTCGATACCGGCATCCGCGTGAAACATCCGCTGAACCCGGATTGGGAACTGCCGGTCTGGATCGCCAATTTCATCCTGATGGATTACGGCACCGGCGCTATTTTCGCCTGCCCGGCCCATGACCAGCGCGACCTGGATTTCTGCCGCAAATATGACCTGCCGGTGATCGACACCTTCTTTGCTTTGGACGCTGAAAAACCCGTGGGCAAAGAGGCATTCGTGCCGCCCAAGACCGAAAAGGTTAAATGGGTGAACCATTTCGCCGGGCTGGATGTGGCGACCGGACAAGAGGCTGTAGGTGCGACCATCGATTACGCCGAGGCGCAGGGCTGGGGCAAAGGCGTTACCAATTACCGCCTGCGCGATTGGGGTCTCTCCCGCCAACGCTTCTGGGGTTGCCCAATTCCTGTTGTGCATTGCGAAAGCTGTGGCGTGGTGCCGGAGAAGAAAGAAAATCTGCCAATCGAGTTGCCCTATGACGTGGATATCTCAATCCCAGGCAACCCGCTTGGCCGTCACCCGACATGGCGCAATACCTCTTGCCCGAAATGTGGCGCCGATGCGCTGCGCGAAACCGACACCATGGACACGTTTGTCGATTCGTCATGGTATTTCGCACGGTTCACCGCGCCGCATGCCAAAACGCCCACCGATCTGGCCGAGGCCAGCTATTGGATGAATGTCGATCAGTATATTGGCGGCATCGAACATGCGATTCTGCACCTGCTCTACTCCCGCTTCTTCGCCCGCGCGATGCAGATCTGTGGTCACTTGCCTGAGAAGTCGATCGAGCCTTTTGATGCGCTCTTTACGCAAGGCATGGTCACGCACGCGATCTATAAAAACGCCGAGCGGACCGATGAGCACGGCCGGGCGATCTATCATTATCCGGCGGAGGTCGAAGAACGCGACGGCGGCACTTTCGTCATCGAGACCGGCGAAAAGGTAGAGGTCATCCCTTCGGCAAAGATGTCGAAATCGAAAAACAACGTGGTCGATCCGCTGAACATCATCGAAAACTACGGCGCCGACACGGCGCGCTGGTTCGTGCTGAGCGATTCGCCTCCAGAACGCGATGTGGAATGGACCACATCCGGCGCCGAGGCTGCCTATAAACACCTTGGCCGTGTCTGGACGCTCTGCGACCGGATTGGCGCGATGGACCCATCTGAGACTGGCCAGGGCGATGAGGATCTCTTGCGCGAAATGCATAAGGCGATTCGCGACGTGACGCTTGGTATTGAAAGCTTTGGCTTTAACGCGGCGATTGCGCGCCTCTATGCCTTTACTAACACGCTGGCCAAATCCAAGGCCGGGGCTGCGGCCAAGAAAGAGGCGATCAAGGTGCTGGCGCAACTTATGTCACCAATGACCCCGCACCTTTCGGAAGAAATCTGGGCGCATCAGGGCGGCGAAGGTCTGATCACCCAAGCACCCTGGCCTGTGGCAGATGAGGCGATGCTGGTCGAATCGACCGTCACCCTGCCCATCCAGATCAACGGCAAACGCCGCTCGGAAATCACCGTCGCCAAGGATCTCGCAAAAGAAGAGGTTGAAAAGCTGGCGCTGGCAGACGACGCTGTCGTCAAAGCGCTGGCCGGGGGTCAGCCGAAAAAGCTGATCGTTGTACCGGGCCGCATCATAAATGTCGTTATTTGACCGCCGAGCAATCCTCACACTTCTGGCCGCTGCCCCGCTTGCTGGCTGCGGCTTCAGCCCGGTCTATGCTCCTGGCGGAGCCGGCCTGGCGCTGCGCAACCAGGTGTTCATCACGCCACCAAATACGCGATTGGGGTTCGAATTGGTGGCGCGATTGGAGGAACGGTTGGGTCGTGCGGATGCCGCCGTCTACGAACTCGACCACCAAATCGAGACCACGGAAGATAACCTCGCCATCACCGGTGCCAACAACATCACGCGGGTGCGCATCAATGGCACCGTGACCTATACGGTGGTCGACACGCGCACAGGCGCACAGGTCTTGGCCGATGAGGCTTCGACCTTCACCGCCTACTCAACCACTGGAACCTCTGTTGCCACCGCCGCCGCGGAACGCGACGCCGAGGATAGGTTGATGGTGGCGTTGGCCGATCAGATGGTGTCACGCCTGTTGGCGGCCGCCGCTGGCTGGTCATGAAGCTTTCGCCCCGCGACGCTCAGGCGTATTTTGCAAAACCTGACCCCAAGGCGATGGGCCTGTTGATCTATGGCGCAGATGCGATGCGTGTCGCGATCAAACGTCAGGATGTTTTGGAAAAAATACTAGGGCCAGGCGCAGATGAGGAAATGCGGTTGACCCGCATCCCGGCCAGCGAACTGCGCAGCGACAAGGCGCTTTTGTCGGATGCGATAAAAGCCGTCGGATTTTTTCCTGGCCCGCGCGTGGCCTTTGTCGAGGACGCAGCTGATGGGCTTGCCCCGGTGATTGCCGAGGCCCTGAAAAACTGGCAACCGGGTGATGCCCAAGTGGTGGTCACAGCCGCCAAGCAATTGGCCGCGAAATCCGCGCTTCGAAAGCTCTTTGAAGGTCACAAACAGGCCTATGCCATCGGCATCTATGACGATCCGCCATCGCGGCAGGAGATCGAAGAGACATTGGCCAAGGCCGGCGTCAAACAGATCGACAGGGAAGCGGCCAATGAACTGGCTACATTGGCAACGCAGATCGATCCGGGCGACTTCCGCCAAACAGTCGAGAAACTGGCTCTTTATAAACTCAATGACCCGACATCCGTCCGGTCCGAGGATATCGCCGCCTGCGCCCCGGCCACGATCGAGGCCGGAATGGATGATATCATCAACGCGGCAGCCGAAGGGCGCGTTGCCGAAATTGGTCCCCTGATGCAGAAACTGTTGGGTCAGGGCGTGCTCCCGGTCGGCCTTTGCATCAATACTTTGCGCCATTTTCGAACGCTCTATTTGGCGGCAAGCCACCCTCACGGCGCCCCCGCAGGCGTTGGTGCACTCCGCCCGCCGGTATTTGGCCCCCGCCGCGATCGATTGGCACGGCAAGCCGGAATGTGGGGCGCCGCGAGACTGGAGCAAGCCCATCAAACATTGGTTGAAACTGACCTGACATTGCGATCAACCTCTCAGGCACCGGCCGCGGCTGTTCTGGAACGCGCATTGATCCGCCTGGCGGTCATGGCACAGCGTTTGCGCTGACCACTGGAAGTTTCGGCCCCCGCATGTCAGCCTTGCCGCATCTGACAAACCCGTGAGGCGCAGCATGTATCAGGTTATTGGCCCCATCCGAACCCGCACCCTTCGCGTGCTGTGGACATTAGAGGAGCTGGGTCAGGACTACACCCACACCGCTGCCGCGCCACATGCGGAACAGGTTGTGACGTTTAATCCGGCCGGCAAAGTGCCAGTGCTGGTATCTGGCGGTGTTCCCATTACGGATTCCATCGCGATCATGACCTACCTGTCGGACAAACACGGCGCGCTTACCCACGCACCGGGCACGATTGCGCGGGCGCGGCAGGACAGTCTGACCCACTTTTTGAGCGATGAGTTGGACCAAGTTTTGTGGATGGCCTCGCGGCATAGCTTCATCTTGCCTGAAAACATGCGCCTTCCAGAAATCAAGGAAAGCCTGAGGTGGGAGTTTGCGCGCAATCTAAAACGTCTTGTCGCCAGAATGGCCGAAGATGGCCCGTTTCTGATGGGCGCTGAAATGACAATTGCAGATATCGTTTTGGCCCATTGCCTGATCTGGGCGGAAAACGCGAAATTTCCGGTCGAAGAAGACCGATTGCTTGCGTTTCGGGACCTGATGCAGGCTCGGCCGGCCTACGCCCGTGCCACAGGTGAGCGGTAAGCTCTGAAAATCTTTAGGGAAGGTTATTCGTATCCGGTCTGCTCCACTCGGCTGCATGGCGCCCGGCCCATAGGCCGGTGGCCAGGCAGGCGGTTAGCAAGTAGCCACCTGTTGGCGCCTCCCAATCCAGCATCTCTCCGGCCACAAAAACGCCCGGCAGGTCCTTTAACATCAATTCTTGGTTTACCGCAGTCCGCGTCACGCCACCCGCTGTAGAAATTGCTTCATCAATTGGTCTTGGGCCCTCAATTCGAACTGGAAGCGCCTTAACTGTTTGGGCGAGCGCCATCCCCGCAGGCAATGGCCGGGCAAATTCTTGCAAAAGGGCCGCACGCACGCCCGTTAGTCCAAGGGTTTTGCGCAGATGCGTGGTTAGGCTGGCCTTGCCACGGGGACGCGAAAGCTTTTCGCAGATGGCCTTTAGGCTGAGGTCCGGAAACAAATCCAGGACGAGGTCATGACCATCGCGCAGCTCTCTGGACACCGCATAAACCCCGCCGCCTTCGATCCCGCGCGCAGACACCACAAATTCTGCCCGCACTGACGTTTCACCGGCAGTGATTTGGCACCCTTTGACAGGCGCACCGAAATACCGGGACATATATGACGACCACGCAATATCGAACCCCATATTCGTGGGTTTCATTGGCGCAACCACCACGCCCATGTCTCGCAGCAATGGCACCCAAGCCCCATCCGACCCAAGCCGCGCCCATGAGCCGCCCCCAAGGGCGAGAACCGTGCAATTTGGTTTGAGGATCTGCTCTCCGTTAGGGGTGGCAAACCGGAATGCGCCATCTACGACTCCGGACCAGCGCCACTTGAGATGCATCTGCGCGTCCATTTGCGCCAGCCATGCTCGCAATAAAGGGGAAGCCTTCATCGCCTGTGGAAATACGCGGCCACTGGAACCTGTGAAAACGGGTTGTCCCAAGCCAACGGCCCAATCCTGAACGGATTGCGGACCAAATGCCTCCAACATCGGGCGCAGCCACGGGGCGGCCTCTCGATATTCGGCCAGAAACGCATCGAAACCCTGGTCCTTGGTCAGGTTCAAACCGGATTTCCCAGCCATCAGAAATTTCCGGCCAGCTGAGGGCTTCGACTCGACAATCACCACTTTGCGACCGGCCTTTGCGAGGGCAGAGGCCGCCATCAATCCCGCAGGACCGGCGCCGATCACCAGCGCATCAATCGTTTCAGTGGTGGTCAACAGACTTGCCCTTTTTGCTTTGCGCCCCATCCTATGGGCCAGTGCTTTGAAATGACACAAGCGAAATGAACGATCCGTTGCCCATCTGCCCGCTTTGCGACCGGCCAATCCCAAAAGACGCGAAGCAAAGCGTCCACCACCTGGTTCCACGCTTGCGAGGCGGTAAGGGCGGGCCGACCGTGTTGCTCCATCAGATTTGTCACAACGAAATACATGCAAGCCTGTCCGAAACCGATCTCGCCAATTCCTATCACTCGATGGACTCGCTAAAGGCCCATCCACGGCTGGCCAGGTTCATCGCATGGGTACGAAAGCGGCCTGCTGAATTCCACTCAAAAACTCCCGGCGGGCGACGTGGATGGAAGCGTGGACACTGACCTTGGTTGCACTTCGCATGCGACAGGCCAAAGACCGGCAGGCGTCAATTCCGACACCGGTCGATTTTCGATAGTTTGAGGGGCCCCTGCGAGGGTATTTCAGCAAAGACAACCGTTAAGAACAAAGGGATTTGATGCCACGTAGAATCACAGGGTTTCCGTCAATGGAGGCCCTGACAAGTTCGCGAACAGCAGTCATCAAATGATCGGACGCAACGATTCGGTCAACCAGGCCCCAGTTCACCGCCTCTTCCGCCCCGATCTTTTGACTGGCGAGCAGGATCAATTTGGTTCGGGCGGGGCCGATGAGGGCCGTCATACGTTTTGGGTCAGACGGTTGTGGCAGATAGCCGAGTTTGGCCACTGGATAAAAGAATTTGGCCTCGGGCACAGCGATTCGGATGTCGCAGGCCAACGCCATGCCAAAGGCGCCACCGGCAAGCGTACCATTGAGTGCAGCTACGGTCAGACAGGGGATCTCGGCTATCGCGCCTGACACCCTTTCCCAAACCAAGGACGTGGCGAGGCCAGCCTTGGCCTCTTCCAGATCCGCACCGGCCGAAAAAACTCGTGTGCCTGTACCGGTTATTACCAGGGCGCGAATATCTTCGGCGGTTTGGGCGGCCTCGGCCATCCCTGCCAGATCGGTGAGCATGGCCTCGCTAAGTGAATTGGCCTTGTCCGGGCGCTCAATTGTAATGGTCCAGAGCCCGCCCTCTTTGTCCAAGCGGATCACTTGCTGAGACCCAACCGGGCTCGGATCGTTTCGTCGCGCAAGGAAATTTCCTGTCCTAGAAATTCGTCCGCATCTTCGCTGCACATCCACAAAAGAGCCTTTGCTGGCCAGTCTGCGGGGATATGCGCCTCCCAATCCAATTGACTAACCGGGTTCACACCGCTTGCCTTGATTTCATGCTGCATCTGCGTGGCGACGGTGCCGGGCGACAGGCCCATGACGCGTAGGCCCTTTTCCGCCCCCTCTTTGTGCCCTGCCATGGTCAGCATCGCAGCACCCGCCTTGGATGTGCAGTAGTGGCTCCAGCCCTCAAGCGCATTATGTGCAGCGCCGGAACTAATCGTCAGGATCGTACCGCTGCCTTGTCGTTCCATCACTGGCATCGCGGCGCGAAATCCGTAGTAGACGCCCTTCAGGTTGATATCGATGACGTGGCTCCAGGCATCCGGATCTGACTCTGCCAAACGTGCGACCGGCTCGATCACGCCGGCATTATTGATCAGGATATCGAGCCGCCCAAACGTTTCGATACAAGCGTTGACCGCCGCCTCAACTTCCCAATATCGGCTGACATCGCAGGGGATGGCGAGGGCGTATTCGCCTATCTCTCCGGCGATCTCTGCGATCTGGTCTCTTCCACGAGCCAACAGGCAGACTTTCGCGCCCGCATCAGCAAAGACTCGCGCAGCCGCCTCACCAATTCCGCGGCTTGCCCCTGTGATTATTGCTACTTTGCCGTCCAAAGACCCCATTTCGGCCCCCTTGCCTTGAAAATTTTCATTGCATTTCAAGGTCAAATTAAACAGACCTTGACGCCTCCCCGTTTGGGGGATCACATTTTGAGTAGCAATTCACCTCTGGAAGGTCGTTATGTCAAAGCTGAAATCAATTTCCCTAAGTCTTTCTTCCGTGGCTCTGATGGCTGCGTCGCCTGCATTGGCGGATATTACCGCTGATGAGCTGTGGTCCGTCTGGCAAACCCAATCTGCCAATATGGGCTATAACATCACCGCAACGGCAAGCCCGTCAGGCAATGGTCTGGTCCTGACCAATGTGACCAATGCGATGGATATCGAAGAGCTCACACTGACCGCCGTGATCCCACAGGTCACGATGACCAATAATGCCGACGGCACGGTCAGCCTGTCGATGTCCGATACTCTAACCTATAGTCTGACCGGCATTCCGGACGACGACGCCCCCGATGCGATCAACGTCCTGATCTCTCAAAACGGATTTGCCGCAACCGCGTCAGGCTCGGCAACTAACCTGACCCTGGACAGTTCTTTTGCGGAAATGAACGTGGAAAACGTCGAGTTTATCGGCGGCAACCAATCCGAGATCCCTGAATTTGGTCTGGTTCTGGCGATCGAAAACTATGCAGCCAATGCCAGCTATGACTTCAGCAATCCTGATTTGACCGGGATTGATAGCACGGCGTCCTTGGGCTCTTTCGTTTTCAATCTGGATGCACGCGAAGTCAGTGGCGCGGCCCCGGCCCCACAACCCGTTGCTCCGCAACCGGTCGCCCCGGGCAAGGCTGGCCCGCCCGCAACAGCCCCGACCGCGCCAACGGGTGGTAGCGGAAGCGGCGATGACGCCCATCTGACGATGGAACTGATGATCGCTGACATTGCAGCCAGCGGCGCCGGTGTTCTGCCTTCCGGCTTTGACTACATGGCCGCCGAATCCTTCCCGCCGGGTATGAACCTTTCTGGCTCTGTGACCTACGGACCAGCCTCGGCTCACCTGGCGTTTATGGACCGTTGGGAAAATTTCGATTTCTCCACGTCAAATTCGGGCGGGATGATCGGCTTCGGTATTTCCGAGGACGCGATCAGCTATGAGCTTGGCGGACAGAACGTACAATTGAGCCTGATGGGCTCTGACATGCCGTTCCCGATATCGGCCGCTGCCGACGTAACCGGGTTGGCCATCTCGATGCCGCTGTCGCAACAGCCGCAGCCATCGCCGTTTGCTGCCAGCGTCAACTACCAAGGTGTAACTGTTGGCGATCAGATGTGGGCGATGATTGACCCAACTCAGGCGATTCCACGTGGCCCGGCCACCCTTCTGGTTGATATGACCGGCACCGTGCAGCTCTTTGCCAATCTGATGGAAATGGACCCGATGACGATGAATGGTCCTCCGGGTGAACTGCGTGAACTGACGCTGAACAACCTTCAGGTCTCGGTTGCGGGCGCAGAGCTTACTGGCACAGGTGATGTCGATTTTGCCCCCGGCCAGATCATTCCAATGCCGGAGGGTCAGGTTGATCTGAACCTTTCGGGTGCCAACGGCCTGATCGACATCCTGACACAGGCGGGTCTGTTGCCACCGCAACAGGGCGGCATGATCCGCGGAATGCTGGGCATGTTCGCGCAACCCGGTGCAACGCCTGACACCTATAGCTCGACCATCGTCTTTGGCCCTGGCGGGTCGATCACTGCAAACGGTGTGCCGCTGCAATAGGCCCAGGCCGGTACTGTAATAGGAAAACCCCGGTGGCAGACGTCACCGGGGTTTTTCTTTGCCTTGCGCCCATTGGGTTCCGGCACTACCTCTCAACCCAACCCTGACCTACAAGGACGCCTCATGACCCAATCCGCAGAAGAGCTGACCCATGCCCTTTTGAACGCTGCCCGCAAGGCAGGCGCAGATGCCGCTGACGCGATTGCATCCGATGGCACGTCGCTGTCGATTGACGTGTTGAACGGCAAGTTGGAACATGCGGAACGCTCAGAAGGGGTTGAGATCGGGTTGCGGGTTCTGGTGGGTAACCGGCAGGCGTGCGTATCGGCCTCGGACACATCAACCACCACCATGGCGCAGATGGCTGAACGCGCCGTTGCCATGGCAAAGGAAGCCCCGGAAGATCCGACGATTGGCCTGGCTGACCCCAATCAACTTGCCACCGAATGGGACATCGCTGCGCTGGATATGGTTGATCCCAGTGACGAACCGGAACCGGCAGCACTGGAAGAGGCCGCAAAAATCGCTGAAGCCACCGCGCTGGCCCATGAGGGTATCGCGCAGGTCCAATCGGCCACTGCAGCTTTTGGCAGACGTGCGCGTCATATCGCGGCGACCAACGGGTTTTCCGGCGGCTATACCCGCACCGATCACGTGACCTCTTGCGTTGCCATCACCGGCGAGGGCACAAGGATGGAGCGCGATTATTATGGCGAGATGCGAATGCATCGTGCTGATCTACCCAGCCCGGAAGAGGTCGGCCGCATCGCAGCAGAACGCACCCTTGCCCGCGCAGGGGCCCGCCAGCCCAAAACCGGCGCATATCCAGTGATATTTGATGAGCGGATCGCCGCGTCCCTTATTGGTCATGTCCTGCAAGCCTCGAACGGATCGGCCATCGTGCGTGGCTCTAGCTGGCTGCGCGATTTGAACGGGGAACAGATTCTGCCCGAAGGCCTATCGATTATCGAAGATCCATTGCGCCCCCGTGTCTCTGGTTCTCGACCATTTGATGCGGAGGGTCTGCCCGCGCGCCAACGCGCCATCGTCGAAAACGGCGTGCTGATGGGGTGGACGCTTGATCTGGCCACGGCGCGCAAACTTGGATTGCAATCCACCGGCAACGCCGCGCGCGGGATGTCTCACCCACCTTCACCTTCGGTTTCAAATGTGGCTTTGACTCAGGGCAATCAAAGTCGTGATGATCTTATAAAAGAAATTGGCACCGGCCTTTTGATCACCGGTCTTATCGGCTCGTCCATCAATGCCAACACCGGCGATTATTCGCGGGGTGCATCTGGATTCTGGATCGAAAACGGAGAGATCGCGTACCCAGTCAATGAATGCACAGTTGCGGGTAACCTCAAGGAAATGCTGCGCAGCATTCGCCCGGCCAACGACGCCAAACTACACCTCTCTCGGGTTGTTCCCTCCCTCTTGGTTGAAGGGTTGACCCTTGCCGGCAAATGACCTGCAACTTTTGATCACAGCGGCCCAGGAGGCGGGTCAGATTGCTGCCAAGTTTTGGCAGAAAAACCCCGAAGCATGGGACAAGCCCGGCGGCCACGGCCCGGTGACGGAAGCGGATCTTGAAATCGACCGGATGCTGCGCAGCACATTGACCGCTGCACGGCCTGATTATGGCTGGCTGTCCGAAGAGACCGAGGATGGAACGGAACGTCTGGCTTTAGATCGCACTTTCATCGTCGACCCGATCGACGGCACGCGCAGCTTCATGGAAGGATCCAAAAGCTTTTCGCATTCGCTGGCCATCGCCGAAAAGGGTAATGTCATCGCTGCCGTGGTGTTCCTGCCTATGCTCGACCGGCTCTATTCCGCATCTCTTGGTTTTGGCGCCAAGTTGAACGACGCGCCGCTGACCGCCAGTGCGCCAGCCGATGAAAGCGATGCTGTTGTTCTTGCCGCCAAACCTCAGCTCAGGTCAGACTATTGGCCTGGCGGGATCCCCGAGGTGACCCGCAGCTATCGCCCCTCGCTGGCCTATCGCCTAGCGCTTGTTGGTCAGGGGCGGTTTGATGGAATGGTCACTTTGCGACCCTCCTGGGAATGGGATATCGCGGCGGGCGCGCTGATCGTGTCTGAGGCTGGCGGCGTGGTCAGCGATGGCCATGGTCAGCCCCTGCAGTTTAACAATGCCACACCGCAAGTTCCCGGTGTTATCGCAGCCGGTGCGCCGTTGCACCGCTCCCTTCTCAAGCGCAGGCTGCTTGACCACCCGCACTGATTGCGTAGGGTGCCCGCGCTGCAAAGGTTAATGATATATGAGCTTCTCTCCTGCCCTTTCGATCTATATGGCGCTTTCCGCCCGCGCGTCTGGCTACGCCGAACGAAAGTTGGCCGCGCGTCTTGACGCGGGCAAAGAGGATGCCGAACGCCTGGACGAACGACGTGGCATTGCCGGCAGGCCCCGCCCGGATGGACCGCTGATCTGGTTCCATGCCGCCAGTGTCGGCGAATCCCTGTCTTTGCTGGAATTGATCCGTCGCATGGCCGATGAACGCCCTGACGCGCATTTCCTTGTAACCACCGGCACCGTTACCTCGGCCGAGGTCATGGCCGCCCGCCTGCCCAAAAACGCGTTTCACCAATTCGTGCCGGTCGACGTGGTTCCATATATCAGGCGTTTCCTTGACTACTGGAAGCCTGACATGGCGATATGGACGGAATCCGAGTTCTGGCCTGCCCTGATCTGCGAAACCGATGCGCGCAATATCCCGATGGTGCTGATCAACGCCCGGATGTCCAAATCCAGCCATGATCGCTGGCGTTTTTTGCGTGGGATGGCCCGCAACCTGGTTGAACGTTTTGGAGAGGCGCATGTTCAGGATGATCTGACCGCAGGTTACCTCCGCCGTCTGGGCCTGCCCGCCGATCGGTTGCATGTCACCGGTACGCTCAAAGAGGGCGCCGCAGCCCTGCCCTGCGACGAAGATGAACGCACACGCATGGCCAGCCACCTCAATGGTCGGCCTGTCTGGCTTGCGGCCTCGACCCATGAGGGCGAAGAGGAAAAGGTTCTGGAGGCACATGAAGCTGCATTGCGCAGCAACCCCCGCCTGCTTTTGGTTCTGGTGCCTCGCCACCCGCATCGCGGTGACGAAATCGCAGGAATGATTGGTCAGGGCAAATGCACCATGGCCCGGCGCAGCGCCGGAGAGATCCCAGCCCCCGACACTCAGATCTATCTTGCGGATACATTGGGTGAGCTTGGCCTGTGGTATCGCCTTGCCCCGATCAGTTTCGTTGGCGGTTCAATGGAACCGATTGGCGGGCATAACCCGTTTGAACCGGCGGCTCTAGGATCCGCCATTTTGCACGGGCCCTATGTCACCAATTTCGTTGATATCTTCCAAAGGTTGACCGAGGCGCAGGCCTCGCGCCTTGTCTCTTCCCCGGCCTCTCTTGCCGAGGCGGTGAATGACCTTCTGAACCCTGACAAGGCTGCCGCACAGGCCCATGCGGCGTGGGAGGTCTGTTCTTCCGGTGCCGATGCAACCGACCGTGCGCTGGACATGCTGTTTGAAAAGCTGGACCAGCCAAAGCGGATCGCGTCCTGATGCAGGCGCCGCGCTTTTGGCACCGCCCTCCGGGGCTGGCCAGCGCGCTACTGGCTCCGCTTGGGGCGATCTACGCCGCCGCCACGGCGCGCCGCGTTGCCAGTCAAACTGCAGCCCCCCTATCCATACCGGTAATCTGCGTAGGCAACCTCAATGCGGGCGGAACCGGAAAGACCCCGACCGTTATTGCATTGGCCGATCATCTGGCTGCGCGTGGTGTTCATGCTCAGGTCGTCAGTCGCGGCTATGGCGGCAGCATCGAAGGGCCGCACAGGGTGGATGGCATCAGAGACAGTGCCGATTTGGTCGGGGATGAACCCCTCCTTCTGTCGGCCTTCCTGCCTGTCTGGGTCGCCAAAGACCGCCGGGCTGGAGCCGAGGCCGCAATTGCCGATGGCGCCGAAGTGATCCTGTTGGATGATGGATTTCAAAACCCAACCTTATACAAGAATTTATCGATCATCATTGTCGATGCCCATCACGGCTTTGGTAATGGCAAGGTCATCCCTGCCGGGCCTCTGAGAGAACCAATTACCAAGGGCCTTTCCCGCGCTGACCTACTTCTGTCCATAGGTCCCACCAAGGCGCAGGCCACATTTGCCAAAACATGGGGCGATCAGATCAGCCTGCCACACCTGACTGGCCACCTTGAGCCTCTGCCGACGGGCATGCCCTTCGCTGGCCTTCCCGTTCTGGCATTTGCAGGGATCGGCCATCCAGAAAAATTCTTCGCCACGCTCAAAGATCTCGGCGCGAATGTCTTGCATGGTGAGGCGCTTAGTGATCACCAACCGCTGACGGACACGTTGCTGGCCCGGCTGGAAAGCGATGCTAAAACTCTGGGAGCACAATTGGTCACAACTGAAAAAGACGCCGTACGCCTGCCGCAAAAATATCGCTCCAAAGTGCTGACATTGCCGGTGCGCCTGCGACTGAACGATTGGGCCGAACTGGACGCGGCGCTCGATCGCGTTTTGGACAACCCTGAATGGCGTCAATGATGACAGATTTTCCGCAAACGTTTTCATATCGCAGGTTAAGCGATGTCGACCCGGAATTGCTTATCGCTCATATGTCTGATCCCAAAACGGCAGAGCATATGCCCTTAATGCCGGATAGTTGGGACCATTCCACCATCGCCAAATTCGTCGCGACGAAAGAGGCCGCCTGGACTCAAGACGGTCTGGGCCATTGGGCGATCCTTCAGGATGATCGTTATCTCGGCTGGGGCGGATTTCAGAAGGAGGGCGATGAATGGGATCTGGGGCTTGTCCTGACCCCGGACAGTTTCGGACTGGGCTTTCGCATCACACGAGACATGATCCGGTTTGCAAAGGCAGACCCGCGCATTCCCTACGCCACCTTCCTTTTGCCGCCGACACGCCAAAACCTGGGCGCTTTGCGCCGTATCGGGGCGGTTCAGATCGGTACAATAGATTATGACGGTGCGACTTTCCTGAAATTCAGGTTAGACACACCGCCCGATTAGAACACCAAATTCATCATCACCATGGAGACGACGAGGAAGAGGATGGTCATCACGCCACCGCTCTTGATGAAATCCATTACCCGGTAACCCGCAGGCCCCATGATCAGTGCGTTCACCTGATGGGTCGGTATAAGGAACGAGTTCGACGTAGAAATCGCGACGGTTAACGCAAAGATCGCCGGATCACCGCCAGCCGCAATTGCAATCGACACGGCCAACGGAACCAAAAGTACTGTCGCACCGACATTCGACATAATCAGCGTAAAGATCGTTGCAAGCACCGCCAATCCGGCTTGCAGAGACCAGATCGGCCAACCATCCAACAAAGTTAAAATCTTCTGCGCAATCCACTCTGCCGTCCCGGTGGATTGCACGGCCTGACCAAGAGGTATCAGGCTGGCTAACAGAAAGACGGTGCTCCAACTCACGGCTTTATAGGCCTCGTCGATATCCAGTACTTTGGTCAAAATCATGCCAACTGCCCCAGTCAGCAAGCATAAGGACAATCTGAGGTCGGTAAACAGGATCAACGAGATCGCAATAACAAAGAAAAGGAGCGCCCAGCCAACTTTCTTTGGCCGGAGTTCCTCTTGCGGGAAATCCGTAGTGACGACAACAAAGTCACGATTCTGGGTCAGACGCGTCAGCGCCTCCCAAGTTGAATGGATCACCAATGTATCGCCAGCATGAAAAGGGACTGTGCCCAATACTGTCGGTTCATGCTCATCCGTTGCTACATAGCTCATGGTGTCTTCATCGCGGTGGATGGCCAACATACTGGCGTTGTATTTGCGGCGAAAAACCATCTCGCGGGCGGTCTTTCCGATCAGGCTGGATCCCGGCGGAATAACCAACTCTGCTACGCCGGATTTCGTCGCGGCGTAATCCTCGGCAAAGACGTCCAATTCGGGATGAAGGGTCAGTCCCTCTTCGCGCACCATCGCTTCGATTTCGGCTCGACGTCCCAGGATTGCCAGCCGACACGGGGTCTCAATATCTGTCAGAACTTCAGGCGCGAACCAGCGCTTGCCCTGATAAGAGCTGCCAATGATGTAAACATGGTATTGGCTCATCAGGTCTTCGAATTTGCGACCGGCACAACCGCTTTTGTCTGGAATTGAGATTTCAAAAATATCGGTCTTTAGGCCGTAAATGTTCTTCAGGTACTGTTTCAGCGACTGGCCGCTGGTGGCGTCCCCGCCTTTTTGCCCCTTGGGTAACACCCAACGTCCGAACAAGGTGAAGTAGAGAATACCCGTCAGGACAAGACAAATTCCAACGGGCGTTACAGAAAACAAGCCAAAGGTCTGCATCTGCTGATCAGCGGGAAGCGTGGTGTTGGACGTCAGGATAAGGTCGTTCAGCAAGATCAGCGGCGACGATCCAACCATTGTCATTGTACCGCCCAAAATGGCGCAAAACCCCATGGGCATCAGCAACCGGCTGAGAGGTAGCTCGGTTCGGACTGAAATTCGACTGACCACGGGCAAAAACAATGCCGCCGCCCCAACGTTCTGCATGAAAGACGAGATAACGCCAACGGTCCCAGAAACGATCGGGATAATCCGTGCCTCTGTCCTGCCGCCATATTTCAGGATTGCTGCGGCCACCTTGCTCATCAACCCGGTCTTGTCCAATCCGGCGCCAATGATCATCACCGCGATGATCGATACAACCGCATTTGAAGCCAAGCCGTTGAATAACTGACTGACATCCGCCAGTGACCCCAACCCCGGTATCTGACTTAGCAAGCCAAGAAGAACCATGACCATAATGGCGGCCAGATCAATTCTGACGATTTCGGATATGAACAGAAAAACAGTAAACGCCAGCAGGCCAAGCACGACCTGCATCTCAAGTGTCAGACTAATGGCTTCCAAAAAACACGTCCCCCTTGCTTATTTTATAAGTAGAGAACGGTGATTTGCGCAACAAAGGAAAAGGTAAGATGCAGCTTTAGGAGCAATCTTGTAGAATATGTCGCAGACAGGTTTAACCCGATGTCGCCAAGATCGATACGCCTGCAAGGATAACTATGGCCCAGCCCAATCGGTGCTTCAGGTTGCCTTCGCCCAATAACAAACTGCCCGCCAACACGCTGAGCAGCACGCTGGTCTCCCGAATTGGGGCCACGAAGACAACCGGGGTAAAGGTCATCGCGTAGAGCACGAGGATATAGGCCAGCGGGTTTAGCAGCGCGATCCAGATCACAGCCATCTTGTGTTCGACCCAGATCAATTTGACCTGAGGCCAGCGCCGGATTGCCACAGGCGTCATCACAGCGCTCCGCCCGAGACTGCTGGCATAATCCAAAATAAGCGGCGGTACGATCAGCACGGAAACCGCGTAAGCATCCCAAACTGTATAGGTCCCGATCAGCACACCAACAGTCAGACCGAAAATCAGCGACGTTGTCCCGTCGCCTCTGCGCCCGTGCCCGATCCCTCCGGTCAGCATCAAAACACCAAATACAATGATCAGACCGCCCACAGCGATTTGCAGGGTAATGACTTCCCCCAAAACCAAAACTGCGAAAGTGGTCGATAGCAATGGGCCGGTGGACCGCGCCGTCGGGTAGACTATCGACAGGTCGCCCTTTCGATACCCTAACTGCAGCAGCAGGAAATAGGCCATGTGCAGCGCAACGCTGCCCAGCACAAAAATCCACTGCGTCATGTCCAATGCGTCGGACCGCAACCAGACAAAAAGCGCGGCCGGAAAATAGACAACGGCCGAAATAGTAGAAAACATCCAGACCAGTTCAGGCCCGGCATTCACCCGTTTGACAAAGAAATTCCATGTCGCGTGGCAGAAGGCAGCGGTTAGAACGAGTGAGAAACCAAGTAGGGTCATAAGTACCTCGAAAGACGGTGTGAACAAGGCGTGCGAATACACGCCCCGCCATCCCCCCTAGCTTTTTCGTCTTTCAGGTGTTCGCCGTAAGTCGGCTCTTCGGCGGCGCTCGGTCCAGGCCTGATCAGATCAGCGGAACCCTAGCCGCATATGGATGGGCAGGGTCAGATTACGACCCTGTCCAAATTTGTAAAGAGGGCCTTAGGGAGCGCTGACATTCACCATTCTCAGTCCGGCAAAAATCAACGCGCCGCCGGCGGTTTTGTTGAATACCCGCATCACCCAAGGCCGCACACCACCCCGCGCCAGGTAGGACCCAAGCCCCGCATAAGTCGTATATGTGCTGAGGTCGATCAGCAGGGTCGTAGCCCCCATAATCGCCAATTGCGGCAGGATCGGTATGTCAGGGTTCAAAAACTGCGGCAGGATTGCCGCGAAATAAAGCAGGGCTTTGGGGTTTGCGATCTCGATAATGAAACCCTTGGCAAAAAGCGCAGCCAGTCCCGCCTGCGGCCCATCCCGGCGCACCGTAAAGGCCCCGGCGGGTGAGAAAATCGCGTGCAGCCCCAACCACACCAGATACGCAACGCCCACCCACTTCACGATCTGAAACAACAGGTGCGACGCAACAATCAGACTGGCAATGCCCGTTGCCGATAGCAGAAAGTAGATCACATTGGCCGAGGCGATGCCCGTCACGCCGGATTGCGCCCGCGCCCAACCATTGGCAGCGCCCTGCCCGGCGGCAGTGATCGCAGCGGCCCCTGGGGTCAACACCACGACAATCGTGGTCACAAGAAAAATCAAATAAGTGTCAAACGCCATATCGAGGATCCTACAAGGCACGCCCGTGCTTGGCAGCAAGCAGTTGAATATTATTCAGGCATTTACTATTATACCTTACAAATATTGACTCAACCCGGAACTTGCTTAATGAAATCAAAAACAGAAGATGTTCAGCGCAATGGCGGGGCGACCCGCCCCCTGGACCCGTTTGACCGAAAGATCTTAAGTGCCCTGGTGTCTGATGCCCGACAAACCTATGCCGAGATCGGGGCAGAAGTCGGCCTGTCTGCCCCTGCTGTCCACGATCGAGTCAAACGTCTGCGTGCATCCGGCGTGATCAAGTCCAATGCCGCGCGGTTGGATGGGCCCGCCGTCAGCAAACCCTTTCTGGCCTTTGTGCATGTGAATGCAAATGGCTGGGGGAAAAGCGAGCGCATGATGCGCCTGCGCGATTTTCCTGAGGTGGAAGAGCTGCACTCCGTCACCGGCGACGCCTGCGTGATCATGAAAGTGCGCACCGAAAACGCCGACGCGATGGAGCGTCTTTTGGCGCAGATTTATGCCCTGCCCGGCGTGCGCGGCACCAAGAGCTTCGTAGCATTGACCACCTATCTGGAACGGCCCATTCAGGCCGAAGTCACAACCGACTGGCCCGAAGTGTCCCTGCCTGTCGAATAGAGATTTGTCCGTTTCACGCGCAAAGCTGGCAGGATGACGGAAGCGGGCGCCGCACCCTTGCGGCTACGTCTGTCACTATGGAGATTGCCCAGAAATATGACCGCGCCGCGCCGCGATGGGACCGCAAGCTGCGCCGCATGGGCTATGACACAGCCTATCGCGGCTTTCTGGCCCCGCACATCCGCGCGGATGGCCCGGTGCTGGATATCGGCACCGGCACCGGATTATTTGCCGAGGCGTGGATCGCCTCGGGTGGCGGTCGTGACCTGACCCTGCTGGACCCGTCGGTCGAGATGCTGGCAAAGGCACAATCCCTTTTGGCACAGCAAGGCACACAAGCCCGCACGGTGCAGCTGCGGCTGGAAGATTTCGCCGCCAGCTCTGCCTACACAACTCTCTTATCCGCCCATGTGATCGAACATTGCGATGATCCCGCAGCTGCGCTTGCCTTGATGTCCAGTTGGCTCAAACCCGGCGGGCGGCTTTTCCTCGCGGCCTCCTCGCCTCATTGGTGCAATTGGCTGATCTGGCTGCGCTATCGCCACCGCTGGTTCGCCCCCAAAGACCTGATCGCGATGGCGAATGGTGCCGGCCTCAGACATGCCGCGACCCATCAGTTCACTGCCGGGCCGCCATCGCGCACCAGCCTTGGCTATATCTTCCTCAAACCTGAAAGCCCCTGAAATGCTTATTGCCCATGTCACGTTTCGCGTTGCCCCCGGCGACGCCACCAAAGCCCTTGAAATTCTCACTATCGACGCAGAGACCGTGCGCGGGATGGCAGGGAACCTCGCGTTCCTTCCTTTCGCAGATCCGACCGATCCAGGCCTTTTAGGGGTGATGCATGAATGGGAAACGGCTGAAGACTTCGCGGCCTATATCGCCGCGCCCGCCTTTGCCGCTATCGGCGCCGGCCTGAAGCCGATGATGGTTGCACCGCCGGTCAGCCGCCGCTTTGACGCACGATTGATCGAGGCCTAACCTACCCCAATGAATGACGCCTATTGCTTTCACAAAAGCTTCGACCCTGCTGGCCCCGCCCCGTTCCAGATGGACCGGCATTACCTGCTTTATGCTTTGGAAGGCACCTTGCGACTGGAGGCTGGCGGCAAACGCTGGACTCTGCCACCGGCGCGCGCGGCGCTTATCGCGGCGAATGAGCCCATCACCCTCTCGATCCTGACGCGGCTTACCTCGGCCTCGGTCCTGTTCGCGCCGGGTTACATGCCAGCGCCGAAAACAGCACTTTCGGTTTTCGACATGACACCGCTGGCCCGCGCGTTGATCGCTGAATGCCGCGATTGGGGGGCCGATGCCGCACCGCTCACCCCTTACGCTACCCAGATTTTTCGGGCCTTGGCCGAGGTGGCGTTGGCCTTGGCCGACACTCCAAGCCGATGCAGCCTGCCGGTGCCGAAATCAGATGCGCTAGCCAAAGCACTGGATTTGACCGAGGCGCGCGCAACGGGCGCGGTCAGCTTTGACCAGATCGCCTCGGAAACCGGGCAGTCGCCACGCGCCCTCGCCCGCCGGTTTTCCGAAGAGCTGGGCATGACATGGTCCGAGGCACTGCGCCGCATCCGCATCATTATGGCAGTCGAGGCCTTGGCCGACGGCAACGCGCCCGTCACCCAGATCGCGTTGTCCGTGGGCTACAACTCCCTCTCCGCGTTCAACGCCTCGTTTCGTGACCTGATGGAAATGACCCCGACGCAGTTTAGGGCCAGCCTACGAACCTAGCCGTCTTCGCCCAATTTTGGGGATGGGCGTTCCAACGACAATTCAGCATCCGAAAACCGGAATGGCGACCGCACGCCCGGTACACCGCCAGGCCCAATTTGCAGTCCACGTGCGATGACTTGCGGATCATTGAACACAGCTTCCAAATCGTTAATTGGCCCGGCCGGAATGCCTTTGGTCTCACAGGCCGCCAATAAATCCGCTGTGGCCCATGTCTTGGTCACCTCGGTCAGTTTTTCAGACAGACCGTCGCGATTCTTTACGCGATCAGCATTGGTCTCATGTCCCGCGATCAATTCGGGCAACTCCAATAGGGCGCAGAGCCGCCGATATTGCCCGTCATTACCGATCGCGATGATGATATGCCCATCGGCACAATCAAACACCTGATAGGGCGCCAGGTTCGGGTGGAAATTACCGATCCGGCCCGGGGCCGTGCCAGTGGACAGGTAATTCATCGCCTGATTAGCGGTAACCGCCACCGCGCAATCCAAAAGGCTCATATCGATCTGCTGGCCGCGCCCGGTATCCTCGCGCTGGTGCAGCGCCGCCAGAATCGCAGTAACGGAATAGAGCCCGGTGAAAATATCGGTCACCGCCACACCCACGCGCTGCGGCTGGCCGTCTGGCGCGCCGGTGATCGACATCAACCCCGACATGCCTTGGATGATATAATCATAGCCCGCCCGCGCCGCGTACGGCCCGGTCTGACCAAAGCCGGTGATCGAACAATAGATCAGCCGTGGGTTCAGGGCCGAAAGACTGTCGTAATCCAACCCGTATTTGGCCAGCCCGCCAAGCTTGAAATTCTCGATCAGAATATCCGCATCAGCCACCAGCTCGCGCACCCGCGCCTGACCGGCCTCCGTACCGAAATCAATGACGACCGAGCGTTTGCCTCGATTGGTGCCGTGGAAATAGGCCGCCGCCTCTTCCCCATCACGCTCAATGAAAGGCGGACCCCACCGTCGCGTGTCATCGCCATCGGGGCCTTCGACCTTGATCACCTCAGCGCCAAGGTCAGACAGAGTCTGACCGGCCCAGGGGCCGGCCAGAATGCGTGCAAGCTCAACGACCTTTAGGCCCTCAAGCGGTGCGGCCATTAGTTGGCCTCAGCGATCAGTGTGTCCAGAATGGTCACGTAGTCCCGCGAAAACTCACTATTGGAATAGGCGCGACCATTGATAATGAAGCTGGGGGTTCCCTGCACTTGGTCTTCCTCAGCGTTCGCGGTCGACGTGGCAATCAGTGCCTCGGCCATCGCGTTATCGGTCAGGCAGGCATCCAGCATGTCATCCGTCAAACCGGCCGACCGGCCCAGACGACGCAGGTTGGCGGCGATATCCTGAGGTTCGCCTTGGGTCCATTCCCGCTGGTTCTCCATGATCAGATCAACGATGCCGAAATAGCGGACCGGGCCACCGCAGCGGGCGACCATCCCAGCCCAAAGGCCGTAACGATCAAAATAGACTTCACGCAGAATGAACTGAACCTGGCCGGTTTCGATATAGTTGGCCTCCAGCTCTGGATAGACCTCGTCATGGAACCGGGCGCAGTGCGGGCAGGTGTGGCTGGCATATTCGATGATGGTGACAGGCGCATCCGGATCACCAAGGACCATCTCATCAACAACAATTTCCGTCGCATCGGCCTCTTCGCCGACATCAGCAGCGCCTGCTTCCTGCGCGCTGGCCGCCATCAGCGGTTGGGACGTGGTCGTCGCCACCTCCTCAGAACCGCCAGTCAGCGATTCGGGGCTAAAGATCATATAGCCAGCTAGGGCCACCAAAAGGCCGGCAATTGCTGGCAAGATGATTTTACGAACCATGAATAAGTCTCCTCAATGGGTGTTCTTGGTTAGGACGTTCCGGGCCAGACGTTCAAGCGCGTCTTTCAACTCCTGGTCCTGAATTGGGGTGGCAGCGGCCTTTGCCGCCTCTAAAATCTCGGGGGTAGGCGCAGGTTTTGCCTTGGGTTTGGCGCGAAACTGCACTTGCCCCTCGGCAAACCCTGTTGGCGCGGTTTGTGTGATCTGCACCCGTGACACGGCGTTATAGCCGTAACAAGCGTTCACCTTGGTTTTGATGATATCCTTTTGCATCTCAAGCAACGGCGCATGGCCCCCGGTTGTCAGCAATATCAACGTCCCGCCAAAGCCTGATCCACGCGCATGCCGCACTTTGACAGGGGTCGCAACATCGGCAATCTCGGCGCCGACAATCTCTTCCCAATGCGTGATCAGCTTTGTCTCGGCAAAGCCACGCTTTTCCAGCGGACCCCGCATATGCCCGGCCACAAGCTTAGACGCGGGCTCGAACCCGCGCCTCCGACGCTTGGGCGCTGCATATGACGGTCGTTTTACCGGCGGCATGGACTTTCCTCTTTCGCCCATCAAACTATCCTGCAAACAAGGGCGAACCAATGGGGCAGTTGCGACAGGGGCGATAACAGGTGCGTGATATGGAATATAGTCAGGAATTACTGGATTGGTATGACCGTCATGCCCGTACTTTGCCCTGGCGTGTGTCTCCTGCAGATCGCTCAGCCGGTCGTCAGCCCGATCCATACGCGATTTGGTTGTCCGAGGTGATGTTGCAACAAACAACTGTGGCCGCTGTAAAGGACTATTTTCATCGCTTTACCCGCCGCTGGCCCACGGTTTCTCACCTTGCCGCCGCAACCGATGCAGATGTCATGGCCGAATGGGCGGGCCTCGGTTATTACGCCCGGGCGCGAAACCTGTTGAAATGCGCGCGCGTGGTAACGCATGAGTTTGGTGGCACGTTCCCAAATGATGAGGATGGTCTACTTAGCTTGCCGGGTATTGGCCCCTATACAGCTGCCGCCATTGCCTCAATCGCTTTCGATCGGCCCGCAGTGGTCATGGATGGCAATGTCGAGCGGGTCATGGCGCGGCTGTTTGCTGAATGCGAGCCCCTGCCCGCTGTCAAACCAGTTCTGAAATCCCACGCCGCGCGTTTGACGCCGCAAAATCGCCCCGGCGACCACGCGCAAGCAGTGATGGACCTGGGTTCAACGATCTGCACCCCCCGCAACCCCGCCTGCGGCATTTGCCCGTTGCGCGATCGCTGTCAGGCCCGTGCACAAGGGATTGCATCCGACCTGCCCAAGAAGTCCCCGAAAAAACCGAAACCCACGCGCCATGGCACAGCGTATCTTGTCCGCCGTTCAGACGGCGCGTGGTTGTTGGAAACCCGCCCGGAAAAAGGTCTACTTGGCGGAATGCTCGGCTGGCCCACAACAGACTGGACAGAAGAGGCGCCCGCCGATGCCCCGCCGATCAATGCGGAATGGCATGATCCGGGACTGGAAGTCCGCCATACTTTCACGCATTTTCACTTGAAGCTGCGGGTACTGCTGACGCGGTCTGATGCCAGCCCGTCACGAGGAGTGTTCGTTCCTGAGACCCAGTTCAGCCCCGCTGCATTGCCGACAGTCATGCGCAAGGCATTTGACCTTACGCAAGGCACGCTTCTACGGGATTGAGCTAGAGACTGACCTGCGCAACAGTACGCCAAGGCTCAAAAAGGGCCCAATCGTTAAGAAAAAATGACACATCTGTCAGGAATAAATGACACTTGAGTCACTAAGAGGCCCGCAATGATCCCTGCCAGTCAGGTTACAAAACTACAAAACGCGCTTCCCTTCTGGATCTCGGTCCTACTGGTGCCGCTTGTCTGGTTGGGCGCGATGCATGGCGGGTGGCTTTTGCTCGTGGCCCCGCTCTATGCCCTTCTTTTCACGTCAATTCTGGATCATTTGACAGCGCTGAACACAGGCAATCCCGACCCGGACACGCCCGAGGTCGGGCTGTTTTGGTACCGGCTGGTGACCCTGATCTGGTTTCCCCTCCAAGTTGCAACCCAATTGGGTGTCATTTGGTGGGCAACGCATTCAAACCACCTGAGTACCGCCGAAAAAATTCTTCTATTTTATGGGGTTGGCATTATGTCGGGCGGCATCGGCATCGTCTATGCGCATGAGTTGATGCACCAAAAAACTCGGCTTGAACGCTGGTTGGGCGACCTGTTGATGGCCTCTGTCCTTTACAGCCACTTCCGAAGCGAACATTTGCTGGTCCACCACACCCATGTTGGCACCCCGCGCGATCCCGTCACCGCCAGGTATAACGAAGGGTTTCACCGGTTCTTTTTACGGGTTCTGCCCGCCAGCTTGAAATCAGCCTTCAAGGCCGAAGCGGCGATGCTGCTGCGCAAAAGAAAGCCGTGGTATCATGCCTCAAACCCCTTCTGGCGCTATTGGGGGCTACAGGCTGCGGTTGTGTTCCTGGCGGTTGCCATCGGCGGAGGTGAAGGTTTCATCTGGTTGATTGTACAGGCATTTTTCGCGATTTCGTTTCTGGAACTGACCAACTATGTCGAACATTACGGCCTGACCCGCAAGCATCTTGGCGATGGCAAGTACGAGCATGTCTTGCCGCGCCACAGCTGGAACGCCTCACATCGCGCCACCAATTGGCTTTTGATCAACCTGCAACGCCATTCGGATCACCATTACAAACCCGCGCGTCGGTTTCCGTTGCTGCAAACCTATTCCGAGGAGGATGCGCCGCAGCTGCCAATGGGATATCCCGCGATGACCGCCATGGCGCTGATCCCTCCGATTTGGCGCGCCCGGATGAACCCGCGCGTACGCGCCTGGCGTCAGCGTTATTATCCTGAAATCGAAGATTGGCAGCCCTACAACAAGGCAACCAATCCCTCGCCACGTAGTGCGATATGATTTCAGACGTCGTTCAATCCTGAACCAAAGCATTTTGGGCACGTTGCGGGTTGATTTCCGGCAGGTACAGTACCCCGCCCTCCGCACCGGTTACATGGAACCTTCACCATCTATTTCTCCTGACATTCTCTCAGAAACAGGATGTTACGAGGAATCGTCCAAAATGCAAAAAGCCCCGCCGATCAAAGGAACGGCGGGGAAGGTCGTGCCACGGCACCAGGGCCGCAGGCACGGGCGGTGTTCTTGAAAGTCTTGGATTAGCCGCGCATTTCCGAGCGGATCTGCTGGCGGAGCATGTCGATCGGCACGGTCTTTCCGTCCCGCCGGAAATGCCAATAAGTCCAGCCATTGCAGGACGGCGCGCCCTCCAGCTTCGCCCCGACCTGATGGATCGAGCCTTTGGTGCCGGAAATCACCAGCGAGCCATCGGCCCGGATCTTGGCGATTTTGCCGCGAGGGCTGACCAGTTCCTCGCCAGGGTTCAGCAATCCGCGTTCGACCAATTGACCGAACGGCACGCGCGGTTCAGCACGTTTTGATTGAGTCACTTCCAATGTGGACCGGTCATACCGACGTACGGATTTGATCCTTTCGGCAGCAACGGCGCGATAGTCTGCTTCACGTTCGATCCCAATGAAATCGCGGCCCAGCTTTTTCGCAACTGCACCGGTTGTTCCGGTTCCAAAGAACGGATCAAGTACAACATCGCCGGGATTGGTCGTCGCCACCAATACGCGATGCAGCAGGCTTTCGGGTTTTTGGGTCGGATGGGCTTTGTCACCACGTTCGTTCTTGATGCGCTCATGGCCGTTGCAAATCGGCAAAACCCAGTCCGAGCGCATTTGCACGCCCTCGTTCATGGATTTTAGGGCCTCATAATTGAAGGTGTATTTGCCGCCTTCGGATTTTGACGCCCAGATCATCGTCTCATGCGCATTGGTCAGGCGTTTGCCGCGGAAGTTGGGCATCGGGTTCGATTTACGCCACACAACATCGTTCAGCAGCCAATAACCCTGGTTCTGCAACTCTGCCCCGACACGGAAAATATTGTGGTAACTGCCAATGACCCATATTGCCCCATTGGGTTTGAGAAGGCGGCGTGCTGCGGCCAGCCAAGCTTTGGTAAACTCGTCATAAGCGCGGAAACTGTCGAACTGGTCCCAATCATTGTCGACGGCATCGACCATGGAGTTATCGGGACGGTGCAGGTTGCCCTTTAGCTGTAGGTTATAGGGCGGATCCGCAAAGATCAGATCCACAGACGCTTCTGGTAGACTGTTCATCACATCGATGCAGTCCCCGGACATAATGGTATTCAGCGGAAGCTGCATAGCCTCCGACCCCTTTGATTTATTCGTCATCACTGCCTCAATTATTGCGCCTCTTTTGGGCGCTATTTTGTGGCCTTAGGATGAGTCATCGGGGATTCGCCGTCAATTTCTTTTTTGAATCAAGAGGTTGCTGATTTGTCTTGATACAAGATATTGTGGACGGTCTTAAAGGTTCGTCTATGAACAGGGGTAGGACCTAGGGCAATCAGGGCCTCCCGGTGCTGTTTAGTGGGGTAGCCTGCGTTCTTGTCCCAGCCATATCCGGGGTACTGTTGCGCCAATGCACACATTCGCGCATCCCGCGCCACCTTGGCCACGATAGACGCCGCAGCAATGCTGAGGCTGCGGCTATCGCCTTTTATCAATGGGGTCATGGGGGTGTTGATGCCCTTTGGTGCAAATTTTCCATCAATCAACAAATGATCAGGCAACACTGGCAGAGCTTCCACCGCGCGACGCATGGCCAGGAGGCTGGCCTGCAAGATGTTGATCTGCTCGATCTCTTCAACACTGGCCTCACCAATGGAAACCAACGCGCATTCCCGCAATTGTTCTGCGAGAGCATCGCGCCGCTTTCCGCTGAGCTTTTTGGAGTCGTTTAACCCTTCAGGAATGTTGTCAGCATCCAGAATCACCGCAGCCGCCATTACCGGGCCGGCAAGGGGGCCGCGCCCAACCTCATCAACTCCCGCCACACGTCCGCCAAGTTGTATCTCGAAGCTGAAATCCGGTCCCTTGCTCATGGATCACTGATTTCATGGCTTGCTGGATGCTTCAAACAAAAAAAAGCGGCGGGGCCGAAGCCCCACCGCCCTCCATCGCACTGCTCAATGGAAAAAGGTGACGTGTTACGAAGTGTGCCACCCGTGACGACGCAGGCATTGCGCATCATAGACATCGCGCCACCCCTGATAAGTGAAGACACGGTCAAGGCACTGCCGCGGCAGTGCGGCGGAATAGGGAACGTGGTTATGCAGGCAGTTCGCGCCAAAACCGCGAAGGTTCAGGGAATGCGGCCCTTGGAAACGATGGAAACACCGATTTGGTAAAACTAGGCGGTGGTGGTTTGGCACATCCGGCACGTAGCGCGTAACAGGCGCTGTACGATGGTTATTGCGCTGGTTCTCGATGATGCTGCCAATGATCAGCAGTGCCGCCGCGCCACCAAGGAATCGGTGCAAATTGTCATTGTCGGCATGGGCGGCCTGCGTGGTTGCCGTCACACCAGTAAACGCAACGGCAAGCGACAAAGCGCCCGCGGCCAGCATTTTTGGAAAAGATTTAAGCATTTGGGGCCTCCGAAAGGCATAGGGTCGACAAAAGACTCCGCTGGAACGCGGATCATGCCCAATCGTCGCTTTTCCCTTGTCAGACAGGCAATATCAGCGCTTCGATATCTGATAACACGCCACTTTTGCCCTTATGATATTGTATGACGCGCGCCTTTGGCCCTAATTCAATCCCATGATGAAAAAGCTACTCTTAACCCTCGCCCTTATGGGCTTTGCCACCACGGCACATGCAAATTGCTTCGCCGACTATAAGGCAAAGATGGATAACCCGCTCCGCCTGCATTACGGTGTGATTGAGTTACCAGCTTCCGCCTGTTCGGTCGGCGCTGCTGCGTCCAATATCGCGGGCCGCCTTTCGGGTGGCTGGGAACTTCTGGAAGTAATGTCGGTCTTTGATGAGGCCGGATTGGATTCGAGGAGATCGCGTGCAGGACAATACTACCTCCGCTTCTGAGTCGCGGATCACAGGGACCCGCGTGGTTCAGCTTGGCATTGCCGCCGTTGTTGTCATTCTGG
Source organism: uncultured Nioella sp. (assembly GCA_947495575.1). Classification (GTDB taxonomy): domain Bacteria; phylum Pseudomonadota; class Alphaproteobacteria; order Rhodobacterales; family Rhodobacteraceae; genus CANLZL01. The sequence goes on from CANLZL010000006.1 coordinate 147,400, forward strand.
CAATTGCGGCGGTTCTTTTGTTTTCCTATCTGCCGGATGCAAACGCCTTTAACGATGCCGTCGAGGAGATCTTTATCGTCAACGATGCGTTGACGACCACGGAATCGATCACATTGCTGGAGATTCTTGCCCAATCGGGCACGACATTTGGCAAAGTTTTGGCCAGCTATCGCGCGATTATTTTCGTGTTGATCATCTTTGCCACCGGGTTGCTGATTGCCTGCCTGGTGTTCCTGATCACGATCATCACGCTGAACCGGCGCATGGGCGAGATTGAAAAATCGGGCATAGAAGTCAATTCGCTGATTCTCAGCCGAGAAGAACGGGTGGTCTACCTGAACAATATGGAGTTCAAACTGACCGCCGCCGCGATGGAAACTCTGTCCGTATTGGCAGAAGCTCGAATGGATGATGACGTTCTATCCGGCATCGAACTTGAAGCGATGGTGTCTGGCAAGGACAAGTCGGACTGCGAAGAGGCCGCAGGTGCAACCCGCATAAAGCGGCTGCGCGACACGCTTGGCAATCAGATGGTCAGTGAATTGCTGGTGAAAAATATCGCAAGGCGCGGCTATATGCTGGCCATCGACAAAGATGTCATCAAGATGATGTAATCGGTAAGACCGTCAACAATTGTTCGGGCGCCCACGCCCGTACCCGCTGCGATCTGAGATCGAGCCATTGTCGCTATCGGTTGACCCGGTCCGCACACCACCGGCCCCTCGTGGACAATTGGCGCCATCAGACCACGACCCAGAATCTCCGTCAGCAGCTTGCGCTTGCCCGGTCATCAAAGCGGTTGCTGCGCCGCCAGCAGCCAAACCGAGGAAGTGCCGCCGTTTGGGGCGGGTCGTTGTCATCTCATCATCGGTCAATGTTTTCTTGGCGTCGGACATGTCAAATCCCTGTAAATCAATCCGCAAAGCCATTCCGGGCCTTACCGACAATACTATAGCAGGTTTTCTGCCCGGTGCTCAGCAATATGGCGCGCCGCGGCCATAACCGCCACGATCCGTCCGGTTGCCATTATCGCTATCGGTGTAGCCAGTATAAGTGCCGCCTGTGCCGCGGGGGCAAGATCCTGAATCGGTCCAGTTGCCGTTATCAATATCGGCCGCCGCCGCAGGTGTGGGGGCCATAGCAACGGCACCGCCTGCGGCCATCATCCCCAGAAATGCCCGGCGTGCTGGTCGGGTGGTTGTGATATCTGCATCGGTCAGCGTTTTCTGACCCGTTATGGTATCTTTGGTCATCGGTCGCCTTTCCATCTGCGCCAAGTTCGCGTACTAATTACACATAATGTAGGTAGGCGACCCGGCTAGGTCAACAACCGAGTAAAAAGAATTGATCCATAGAGAGAAAGCTTCGGTCATGAGCATGGATTTCAAAACGGCAATTGCGCCGATTTCTGAGGAGTCGTTTTTTCGGGACTACTACGAGAAAAAGCACCTCGTTATTCGTCGCGATCAGGCTGACTATTACTCCAAACTGCTGTCAGTCGCAGATATAGATTGGGCCCTGACCACGCTCGGACTTTCTACGCCCGAAGTGAATGTTACCCAAGCCGATCGCGACATCTCGGGCGCTGATTTTGCTTATGAAGGCGGGTTCGTTGACTCGGTCGCCGTGAACCAACTTTTCGACGAAGGGGCGACAATAATCCTGTCGAATTTGCAGGAGCGTCTGCCCAAGCTGGCCACGTTTTGCCGGGCGTTGGAAAAAGTATTCTCGGCCCGTATCCAGACCAATATCTACCTCACGCCGGCCCAAAGCCAGGGTTTCAAGGCGCATTACGATGGGCATGACGTGCTGGTGTTACAGGTCGAAGGCACCAAGGAATGGCGTATTTACGACACACCCGTTGAGCTGCCTTTGCAAGAGCAGGGGTTTGACCCGCACGAAATTGCAATTGGAGATATGACGGACAGATTCGTGTTGGAACCCGGCGATATGGTCTATGTCCCACGTGGCGTGACCCATGATGCCGTGTCAACGGATCAGACTTCGCTGCACATCACCACCGGACTTATGACGCGTTCATGGGCCGACGTGATGGTCGAGGCGGTTCGAATGCTGGCCCTGAACGATGTAGCGTTCCGCGAAAGCCTACCACCAGGTTTTGCCAATGGTGGGTTTGACGACACCCGGTGCGAGGCGAAGTTTCAGCAGTTGCTGGACAAGATTTCAGCAGCGGCATTGGACCCATTGTTGGACGCAGCACGTGATGATTTCATCTCAACCCGCCTGCCGCGTGCGCACGGACAGCTGGGCCAAATCCAAAAAATCAGCGCGTTGGATGCGGGCAGCACTCTGAGCGCGCGACCCGATTTGATCTATCGGCTGACGGATTTACCCGAAAAGGACGGACAAGCCGCAAGTGTGGCCCTGTCCTGCCAGGGGACAATTATCACCCTGCCCGATTTCACAAAGGAACCGCTGAGTTTTGCGCTTTCCAACAGCGGATACAAATTGTCGAACCTGCCCGGGGACCTGGATGAGGGCGGAAAAATTGTACTCATCCGACGTCTGGTTCGCGAGGGTTTGGTCACAATCGACGATTGATGGTTTTCAGGTGCCCAGCTTTCCCAAACGCGACGACATTCCGCGATCTGCCACGATCTCGGTGCCGGTCATCGCAACCGATGCATCCGACAACAAGAACACCGCCGCTTGTCCGATATCGTCGACCGTCGAGACTTCTGCGGTGGCATGCCAACTGCGGAACATTGCGTCCGTCTCCGGATTCTGCGCGGCCTCTGCCACAACTTCGGTCAAAGTAAGACCAGGGCAGAGAGAATTCGCCCGAATTTTGTTTGGACCAAGTGACCAGGCCATAGCCCGTGTCATTGAGACTATTGCGCCTTTTGTTCCGGCATAGGCCTCGAATCCACGATCACTGGCTTTGGCATGGTTCGACGCAATATTGACCAGCGACCCATGTGTTCCATCCGCAGCCATGATCCGTGCGGCGGCCTGACAGCCCACCAAAACCGATCGGTGGTTCACGGCCCAAAGCGTCTCCCACATACTAAGCTCAGCCTCTAAAAACGGCGCTGTCAGGGTCACACCCGCGTTGGAAACCAGGCCATCGAGGCGGCCATGAGTATCGCGGACCATGTTGATCGCAGTGATCAGTGCATCAACATCAGAGACATCGGATTGCACGGCCGGCGCGCCCTCTGTCCGAATTGCATCCAACCCACCATCGGTGATGTCAAACCCAACCGCCGTGGCCCCTGCAGCCATCGTGCTGCGCAGAATGCCACGTCCAATCCCGGCACCAGCACCGGTGACGATGACAACCTTTCCGTCCAAGTTCATTTTACAGCCCCTGCAGTGACGCCAGCAACGATTCGACGCTGGAAGAAGATGAAGATGACCAACAACGGAAGCGAGCCCAAAACAGCTGCCGGGAATAGCAAATCCGGCTCGATGTTATGGTTGCCGACAAAGCGATAGACCGCAATCATAACGGTGAACTTGTCGGGATCAGACAGCAAAAGCAGCGGGTAGGTGAAGTCGTTCCAGACGGCCAGCATAACGAACAATGACAACGTCGCGGTTGCGGGTCCCAAAAGGGGGCGGATCACATACCAAAACACCTGCCAATCGCGGCAGTTGTCCAACCTTGCTGCCTCTTCCAGATCCTTCGGAATACTACCGATGAACCCAACATAGAAAAAGATCGCCAGCGGTAAGTTCAGTGCCGTAAATGCGAGGATAATTCCGGGATAGGTGTCCAAAAGACCCAGGTCACGAAAAATAATATAGATCGGCGTGATGGTAACAAAGGCAGGTGTGGCAAGGCCAAGCGCCACCAGCATCACCATCGCCCGACCAAACCGGGACGTGTTACGCGCCAGAGGATAGGCCGCCATCGACCCAATCAACGCGACCAAAACGGTCACCGAGAATGTGATGCCCACCGAATTGATGACAGACCGGGTGTAATCCATTGTGGCCAACGCATTTGCGTAATTTCCAAGAAAGAGGCCGCTGGGCAACCCAAGGGGATCCTGCGCGATCTCATCGCCGGTTCGAAAAGACATCATCACCATGTAGAACACTGGCATCAACATCCCGACAACAAAGGCCAAAACAGCCGCAATCAGGGTGTAGCGTCCAAGTTTTTTCATTAGCCTTTTCATGATGCGGCATCCTCTCGACTGCGGAGGTATTTATTTTGAACGAAGGCCACCAGGATCACGACCACAAGCATGACAATGGACAGCGCCGAAGCGAAGCCAAACCGATAGTTGCCAAAGAGCTGGTCAATGATCTCAAGGCTGAGCGTCCGGGTGGCACCATCTGGTCCACCCCGGGTCATGATGAACGGCAGCTCGAACGTTTTTAGCGTCCCGATGGTCGACAGTACGATGTTGATCGTGAAGCTGGGTGCGAGAAGCGGCAATTCGAGATGGCGAAACCTTTGCCAAGACGATGCGCCATCAAGGCGACCGGCCTCGTCAATATCGGCTGGAATATTTGCAAAGCCCGCAAGGAAAATCGCAGTGGTATAGCCGGTGAACATCCAGACATGGGCAATGGCAATGGCCATCAGCGCCGTATCGGGGTCACCCAACCATCCGCGGGCCAATCCGCCCATTCCTACCGCTTCTAAAATGGCGTTCAGGCCACCATTGAAGGGGGAATAAATGAACTGCCAGACATACCCAACAATGACGAAAGACATCATCGCGGGCGTAAAAAGGGCTGCCCTTGCAAAATTCCGGATTTCTGGCAGGCGGTGCAACATCGCCGCAAAAAACAGGCCCGCCGAAGTCTGAACCGTGACGACAATCAGTGTGAAAAGAAAAGTCGTTTTCAGCGCTTCGATGTAGCGTGGCCGCGCAAGGAAGCGGTCGTAGTTCCGCAATCCGTTGAACTCGGCCTCACCGACACCAGTAAAATCAGTAAAGCTGTAATAGAAGGTCAGTCCGATTGGGTAGATAAAGAATACACCCAACACGATCACTGCAGGTATGACGAACATACCCTTGGTAATTTTCAGTTGCATCGCTGCCTCCACGCAGGGCCGCCACTAGGGTCCCCCGCCCTATGAAAGGGCGAGGGAGGGGAGGAAAATCAATCAGATGTTGTCTTCGACAGTCCAATCCCACCGCTGCAGGATTTCAGAATTGTCTTGGCTCATATCGAGCAGGAAGCCGGTCAGGCTGTCCCAGAACTCACCATCCAACGCGGCAGGCCATTGCAGGACCGAGAAGGGGTAGTTGATGATACCGCCGTCCAAACGTGCCTGATCATAGGCTGCTGCCAGTTCCGGCATGCCGCTGGCACCATCGATGAACGGGGAATATGCCGATTCCGCATCAAGCAGCACCTGGAGGTTCTCGGGCTGATTGAAGAACTCGATAAATGTGCGCGCCGCTTCTTCATGTTCGGTCGCCGAGCTGATGGCCCAGCCGATACCGAAGAGGTCGGCCGCAACACCGGTGCCGGACGCAGACGGAATCGGACCAAACACAAAATCAAGGTTTTCTGCTTCACTGAAGCTACCGATGTTCCACGCGCCCTGCGGCAGCATGGCGAAGTTACCTGCCTGGAACTCTGCCAGCGCGGTGCTCCAAGGATCGACACCTGCCATTACTTCGGGATCGAAACAATCCGCTTCGGCTAGCATCCGCAGCGTATCAAGCGCGGCGGAAAATCCTTCGTCATCGACAAACATCGCTTCGCCATTTCCAAGATCCGCAATCGGAGTGGTCGCGGCTTCGGCACCATTCGCAATGGTAAAGAGCGTGATTGGGAATCCACCGGTCATCAACATCGGGTTGATGCCTGCCTCGTTCAGCGCGCCACAGGCGGCAACAAGATCGTCGATCGTCAAGGGCGGGCTATCGATGCCAACCTGATTTAGCAGCCCCATGTTGGTGTAAAGGCCCATGCCAATGACTTCGAGCGGCATCACATAAGTCGCGCCGTCGGTCGTGATCGCGTTCTGAAGTTGTGGGTTAACGTTCGGATACCAATCGGCGTCAGTGCCGAAATCAACCAACAAGCCGGCCTCGCCCCAAACGCGGCTGAGCGGCATGTCCACCATCAATACGTCCGGCGGGTTACCACCCTGAAGACGCGGTGGGATCACGATATCGGTGTCCGAGCGGCTGATGTAAGAAAAATCGATGTTGATGTCGGGATGCTGCTCTTCAAAAGCAGCGATCAATTCCGGCAGGCCTGCAGGCTCTGCCTCATTGCCTTTCCAACCGGTTACATCCAACGTGACCGACTGCGCCATTGCGCCGCCAGCGACCATAGCAAACAGTGATGCTGCCATTGCAATACGAGTTGATTTCATTGTCTTCTTCTCCCTTTTTCAATCCGGTCGCTCCATCGACCGATCAATAGATTACCAATTCGTTACGGACCCGTCGGGCCGCACCCAATGCGGGCACTCCACATGCTCAACAGAACCATTTCTAAACGCGTCTTCATTGACTTCGACGCCAAGACCCGGTGCGTCAGACACGATGTAAACCGGTCCCCGCAATTCCGACTGAACCGGGAAGAGAGTTGGGTCGGCAAAGCCAAAGTTTTCAGCTGGTGAAGTTCGCGTCTCCAACCAGCTGAAATTCGGAACTGCCGCTGACATGTGCACCGTTGCGGCGGTGCAAATCGGGCCAAGCGGATTATGCGGCATCAGGTCGACATAGTGACGCTCGCTCCAGCCCGCGACTTTCATCGCCTCGGTGAAGCCGCCGATGTTGCAGATATCGAGGCGCATGAACTGGGTGTGGCCGGCCTCAAGATAGCGCGCGGCCTCCCATTTCGAGCTGAATTCTTCGCCCACGGCGAAGGGGATATTGGTCATGCCGCGCAACACGCCGTATGCTTCGGGGGTTTCGGCGCGGATCGGTTCCTCGATGAAATCGAGCGTGCCAGATGGCATCATGTTGCAGAAGCTGGCGGCCTCGGCCACGGACAGGCGGTGGTGCCAATCGATCCCGAGGGTGATGGATTGACCGAATTCGGCGCGAATGGCCACCAGTTCTTCAGCCGTTGAACTTAGCGCCGCACGTGGATCATATACCTCACCATCCGGCTTGGCGGCCGGATAGGTACGGACGCAATCCCATCCGGCATCAACCAAAAGTTGGACGTCGCGCAGCATTTCATCAATGGTTTCCGCCATGGTGCTGGCGAATGTTGGAACAACATCTCTTTGCTTGCCGCCCAAAAGCTGGTGCACCGGTACGCCGAGGCGTTTGCCCAAATTATCATAGAGCGCAATGTCTATCGCCGAGATCGCGGCCGTCAAGATTCGTCCGCCTTCAAAGTACTGGCTTCGATAGCTTTCCTGCCAGATGCGTCCAATGCGACGGGCATCCTGCCCAACAAGGTAATCGGACATATGCGCGACGGCGGCCATTACCGCCCGCTCACGGCCCGACAAGCCACTTTCGCCCCAGCCTACAAGGCCATCTTCGGTCGTCAGTTTGATCAACAGCTGGTTCCGAGTGCCGACCCGGCCGAGCATGGTCTCGATAGAGGCAATACGGGCAGCCCGCGTTGGACCTGCTTCCGTCACTTTGTTTGCCAGCTGGGTCTCATCCCACAATTTGGTCGCAAGAGCCATGTCGGTTCTATCTTTCGTTAAATCCAGATTTGCGGGGTTTTCCCGTGATTCGCTGTCACAAAGTAGCACAATCTTGAAAAAATCGTCGACTATTTTTGAACATGCGTCGATTTTGATGTGTTCTTGGTCGACTATCGAATTTCATATCAACGTCGATGCGATATAAGTAATTGAAAAAAATACTTCTTTCGGTTCATCCAAAGCAAAGAAGCCTGCGCGGGGTCTCGCCCGAATCAAATTTGAAAGATGTCGAATCACGCCGGGAACTCGCGCCTTTCCCCTTTTTTCGAGCCAATTTTGGAGAAACTTCGGTGGTGACCCCGGCAGGATTCGAACCTGCAACCTATCCCTTAGGAGGGGATTGCTCTATCCAGTTGAGCCACGGGGCCAGCGCTCTTTCTTGTGCGCAAAAATCCGACCGCTGACAAGTTGAGAAGCTGAATTTCCTTCACGGTCTCAACAGGTTTGGACAATCGGTTCGTTAGCGCGTAACAGTATTGTATCCGCAACGATCAGGAACCTCCGAAATTGCCTCCAAGAAGCAATGAGCCCGGCACACCTCAATTGACCCTTCGCGACGTGGCCGAAGTGGCCAAAGTCTCGGAAATGACTGTCAGCCGTGTGCTGAGAAACCGGGGAGATGTCTCTCAAACCACGCGACAGCGTGTGATGGAGGCAGCCCGGACCCTAGGATATGTTCCCAACAAGATCGCAGGGGCGCTTGCCTCAAACAGAGTGAACCTGGTCGGGGTTGTCATTCCATCGCTTTCCAACATGGTCTTTCCGCAGGTCCTGGCCGGAATTTCCGACGTTCTGGACGAAACACCACTTCAGCCGGTCTTTGGTGCAACTCACTATGGGCAAGATCGGGAAGAAGAGGTCATTTACGAAATGCTGTCCTGGCGCCCATCCGGGATGATCGTCGCCGGCGTTGAGCATTCCGAGGCTTCACGAGCGATGCTGGCCAATTCCGGTGTGCCTGTCGTCGAAGTTATGGATGCTGATGGTGATCCTGTCGACGCCATGGTGGGGATAAGCCACAAGGCAGCAGGCGCGCGAATTGCCAAGGAAATTTTGGCGCGCGGTTATCGGAAAATCGGGTTCATGGGCACAAAAATGCCCGATGACCACCGCGCCCGAAAACGGTTGCAGGGGTTTGAATCGGTTTTGAATGAGGCTGGTGTCGGTCTGGTCGACCGTCTGTTTTATTCAGGCGGTTCTGGCTTGGGCAAAGGTCGCGAGATGACCCAAGACATATTAGAGCGCCACAGCGACCTTGATTTTCTTTACTACTCTAACGACATGATCGGCGCAGGCGGGCTGCTTTATTGCCTCGAAAAAGGGTACGACATCCCGGGCGATATCGGGATGGCTGGATTCAACGCGGTGGAGCTGTTGGACGGGCTGCCGATGCGATTGGCGACTATGGATTCCAAACGTCTGGAGATCGGTCGCGCGGCCGCCGGAATTATCGCATCTCGCGTCGCCGGAGAGCCTTGCGACCAGATCGTCACGATGGATGCGAGTTTTGATCAGGGCCAAACCATGCGGCCTGCAACCTGATCAGCATTCAGGCAGGTTCACCGCCAAGCCACCACGACTGGTTTCCTTGTAGTTGTCATTCATATCCATGCCAGTCTGGCGCATCGCCTCGATGCAATTATCCAGAGGCATGAAGTGCTGGCCATCACCGCGCAGTGCCAAGGACGCCGCCGAAACGGCTTTGATTGCGCCCAATCCATTACGTTCGATGCAAGGCACCTGAACCAAACCTGCCACAGGGTCACAGGTCATTCCTAAGTGATGCTCCAGCGCGATTTCGGCTGCATTTTCGATCTGCTCGTTGGTTCCACCCAACGCAGCGCAAAGCCCTGCGGCAGCCATTGCTGCGGCTGATCCCACTTCGCCCTGGCACCCCACTTCGGCTCCTGAGATTGAGGCGTTGTTTTTGATCAACCCGCCAATTGCTGCGGCTGTCATTAGGAACGTGCGCCGCCCCTCTTCGGTCGCGCCAACACAATGGTCCCGGTAATAGCGCAGCACAGCAGGCACCACGCCTGCCGCTCCGTTTGTAGGTGACGTAACAACCTTTCCACCGGCAGCATTTTCTTCATTCACGGCCATAGCATAAACGCTGAGCCAATCATTCACGACATGGGGCTGGGCCAGATTTGTGCCGCTCTCACGTTTCAGTTGTTCGTGGATGGCTTTCGCCCGGCGTTTGACCTTTAGCCCACCGGGCAAAACCCCATCCAGGCGCAGGCCACGATCAATGCAATCATCCATCGCCTTCCAGACCCCATCAAGACGGGCCTGGACTTTCGCGCGCCCGTCCCCATGAGTGGCTTCATTGGCCCATTTCATTTCGGCAATGGACTTGCCTGCGATCCGGCCCATTTGCAGCATCTCTTCGGCAGATCCGAACGGGTAGGGGTAACCATGGGCCTCTTTTTCAGCGTGCAAAGCCTCAGCGCCGCCCTGATCCTGACCCTCTAATTCGGCCGCAGTCACGACGAACCCGCCGCCAATAGAATAATAGACTTCTTCCATGAAGAGGTTGCCTGCCGCATCGAACCCGCGCAGAACCATGCCGTTGGCATGGCCGGGAAGTTGTGGACCGTAGTCAAAAATCACATCATTTTCGGGATCGAAGGCCAGATCTGGCAAGCCTTCTGGTGTCAGCTTATGGGACGAGCTCAGTGCCGTTTCTGCGGCTTCGGCCTTGTCGGGGTCAACACTGTCGGGGCGAAAACCCAAAAGCCCCAAAACGACCGCTCGATCGGTCGCGTGGCCCTTGCCGGTAAAGGCGAGTGAGCCGTGCAGGGTGCAGGTCACTTTCGCAACTTCTCCGGCTCCCGGTTCCCGAAGCCCGGTGCGCAAACTGTCCAAAAACCGCTCGGCTGCCGTCATTGGCCCCATTGTATGGGAAGAGGACGGGCCAATGCCGATCTTAAAAATGTCAAACACGCTGAGAAACATGGGAGCCCCCGATTGGAATCTCGGGCACAATACGCTGACCGCGCCCTTCCCGGCGACAAATCACGACCTCTGCCCGGTCGTCAACGACAAGACGCATTACCTTTCGAGCGGCGGGGTCAGATTTGCTGATCGAGAATCTGCAAAAGTTCTGAATCTGCCAAAACAAAGGGGTTCGCTGCCATGGACGACGCGCCTTTTGCTTCCTCAACCAAAACCATTTTCTCGCTCATTGACAGCTCGCTAAGCCCCTGCAACGGCGGCAGGCCCCAGTCGTTGATCCGGCGATTGAGCGCATTCACGGCATCAGCCTTCGCGCACCCAAACGCGTCGCTGATCCAGCCAAAAACAGTGTCGAACCTTTCCTCCTTCTGGCCTTCCGCAACTGCTCGCGCCAAATTGACGGCAAGGGACGCTGGCAATAACCGACCGCAGATCACCCCATGTGCAAGCCCCAAACGACCGCCCAAGACGCCCGCAAATCCATGAACGGCGCCCAAACCCGCATTGGCCAGCGCGACACCTCCGTAAAGACTGGTCAGGGCCAAGTCGTCACGCGCTTGACTGTCTTCGCATTGCATCAGGCGCTCCAACGCCCGCAGGCCACGCGGGATTGCATCGCGGCAGAGGTCGTCGGTCAATGGGGTCGAACGGCAGGACAGATAGGGTTCGATCACCTGGACAATGGCGTCCAGGCCAGAGGCCAAGGTGACACCGCGCGGGGAATTGTCGGTCAGAGCCGGGTCAATCACGGCCAAATCCGCAACCATGCGCGCATCGCGAAGGCTGACCTTTCGACCATGTGCAGGGCTTCCGATCACGGCGTTCTTGGTAACCTCGGCACCGGTCCCTGAAGTTGTTGGAAGGGCAACGAACGGCAATGGATCCGCGTGCAATGGCAGGGCTTTGCCAATCACCTCCAGGTGATCCATCAATGGGCGTTCTGACGGGATCAGGGCCGCAACTGCCTTGCCGAGGTCGATCACGGCTCCGCCCCCAACCGCGACAACGCAGTCGGCACCGTGGTCCCGCCCGACAGCAATCGCGTGTTCAACATCGTCCACTTGCGGCTCGCCCGAGGCAAAAACAGTTTTCAGATCGCACCCACTAGCGACAAGGGCGTCCGCGAAACGGTCGGTCCACATGACAGACCGCCCCCGAACCAGCAATACACGCTGTCCAAATCCGCAAACCCGTTCGGCCACAAGTGCGGCCGCGCCCCGTTCAAAAATCACTTCGGTCGGCGTTGCTAATCCGGGATCAAACATCATTCCGTCTCTGGCTAGTCCATTGCGGATGACACATATCTCACCGCAACCACGTGTGTCCAAAAATAAGGGAGCCGGGACCCTCTGCAAAGAAGGCCCCGGCTTATCGGCCACCATTAGGTAGGCCGACAGGGAGAAGTCAGGCGATCACTGCCAGGACTGGATCAGCTCTTCGTAGCTGATGGTCACCGGAGCTTCGTCTTCGTTTTCAAGACGTGCCTGTGGCGAACCGGGCTGAGACAGCCAGTATTCCGGATCGCTTTCGTCGTTCAGGACCGGACCCAGATCACCTTGGATACCTGCACGTTCCAGACGGGCCAGAACGGCCTCTTGCTGGGCGCAGAGGTTATCCAGAGCTTCCTGGGCGGACAGAGCACCCGAAGACGCATCACCGATGTTCTGCCACCAGAGCGGAGCCAGACGGGGATAGTCAGGAACATTGGTGCCGGTGGGCGACCATGCCAGACGTGCGGGCGAACGATAGAATTCGACCAGACCACCCAGTTCAGGTGCACGATCGGTGAAGCTCTCGTGGTTGATGGTGGATTCGCGGATGAAGGTCAGACCTTGGTGCGCTTTTTCCACGTCAACGGTCATCGAGGTTACGAACTGAGCATAAAGCCAAGCCGCTTGTGCACGGTCAACCGGGGTGGACTGCATCAGGGTCCAGGAACCGGCATCTTGGTAGCCGATTTTCTGGCCTTCACGCCAGTAGGAACCATGCGGGCTGGGCGCCATGCGCCAGCGCGGGGTGCCATCGTCGTAGAGAACGGCTTCGGCGCCTTCACCAACCATCGCAGCAGTAAATGCGGTGTACCAGAACATCTGCTGAGCGATACCGCCCTGCGAGGGAACCGGACCGGATTCACCGAAGTTCATACCAGCAGCTTCGGGTGGAGCGAAGTTGTTCAGCCAATGCGAATAACGATCGATCGCATAAACCGCTGCCGGGCTGTTTGTTGCCCCACCGCGTGCCACACAGGACCCAACTGGCTGAGAGTTTTCGTTTACACGAATGCCCCATTCGTCAACTGGCAGGCCGTTCGGCTCACCAATGTCACCCATGCCAGCCATGGACATCCACGCATCGGTGAAACGCCAACCAAGCGAGGGGTCGCGACGACCGTAATCCATGTGGCCATAAACGGTCTGACCATCAATCTCACGACCGGTGAAGAACTCAGCGATATCTTCATAGGCGGACCAGTTTACAGGAACGCCAAGCGGGTAGCCGTATTCAGCCTCGAAATCGGCCATGATCGCCGGATCGGTGAACCAGTCATGACGGAACCAGTACAAGTTGGCGAATTGCTGGTCGGGCAGCTGGTAAAGTTCGCCATCGGGACCAGTGGTGAAGCTCAGGCCAATGAAATCCTCAAGGTTGAGGTTCGGGTTGGTCACGGCCGCGCCGTCGTTCGCCATCCAGTCGGTCAGGCTGCGTGCCTGCTGGTAACGCCAGTGAGTGCCGATAAGGTCAGAGTCGTTGATATAGGCGTCATAGATGTTTTCGCCGGTCTGCATTTGCGTTTGCAGGCGCTCAACAACGTCACCCTCCGAAATCAGGTCATGCGTGACCTGAATGCCGGTGATGGCGGTAAAGGCCGGGGCCAAAACAGTCGCTTCGTAAGTGTGGGTCGCGATGGTCTCAGAAACAACGCGGATTTCCATGCCTGCATAGGGCTGGGCTGCGTCGACAAACCATTGCATTTCGGCTTCTTGCTCGGCCCGGGTCAGGGCAGAACGCTCGATATGCTCGTCCAGGAATGCGATGGCCGCATCCATGTCGGCGAAGGCCGGAGCGGACATGAGTCCAACTGCCAGCGCGAACGCAGAGGTTGTTCTTAAGGTCAAGTTCATGGTTTCCTCCCATATGATAGGAACTTGGTTTCTGTCCGGCGGTCCGATGGGTTCCGACATCCGCGGGCCGCCACTTCGTATTAGTGCCGTGTCATGCCCAACGGAAAACCGCAGCGGCATAGACCAGGCAGACCACCAGCGCATAAGGCTGCGGTCCGACCTCCAGGCCCAGCCAAGCCAAGTTAATGAAGGCTGATCCCAGAAGCGTGATGAACAAACGGTCACCACGGGTCGTTTCGAACCGGAGGATGCCCACGCGGGGCGTTTCCGGATATCTGATCGCGAGGAATGTCATGACGGCCAATATCGAGGCAATCACAGCGAAGAAGATCGCGGTTTCGGTTGTCCAAGCCATCCAAGCCATTGTAATAACTCCTTTTCTGGCTATTTACACACGACCCAGGGCGAAACCCTTGGCGATGTAGTTGCGGACGAAATAGATGACGAGCGCGCCGGGAACGATGGTCAGTACACCGGCGGCGGCCAGGACCCCCCAATCGACACCAGCGGCACCCGATGTCCGGGTCATGATGGCCGCAATGGGACGCGCGTCAGAGGCGGTCAATGTACGGCTGAGCAGCAGTTCAACCCAAGAGAACATGAAGCAGAAGAACGCGGTCACACCGATGCCTGACGCGATGAGCGGCATAAAGATCCGGGTGAAAAAACGGCCAAAGCTGTAGCCGTCAATATAGGCGGTCTCGTCAATCTCTTTCGGCACACCGCGCATGAACCCTTCAAGGATCCAGACGGCCAGCGGCACGTTAAAGAGACAATGGGCCAGTGCCACAGCGATATGCGTGTCGAAAAGTTGCACCGAGCTGTAGAGCTGGAAGAACGGCAATGCGAAGACCGCGGGGGGCGACATCCGGTTGGTCAGCAACCAGAAAAACAGGTGCTTGTCGCCCATGAAGTGATACCTGCTGAAGGCATAAGCCGCAGGCAAGGCCACTGCGATCGAGATCAGCGTATTCAGCGTCACGTAGATGATCGAATTGACATAACCCATGTACCAGCTGGGATCGGTCAGGATCGTCACGTAGTTTTGCAGCGTGATATCCTGCGGAAAGATCGAAAATCCGCCTACGATCTCTGAGTTTGTCTTGAGGCTCATCGTGAGGAGCCAATAAATCGGCACCATCAGGAATATCAGGTAAAGCCCCATCACGAGCGGTTTCTTGTTTTCCATCAGCTTTACTCGGCTTCGGGGCGCGACATTCACGCCGTTGTCAGAAATTGCCACGCTCATTTCACACCATCCCTTTTGTCGAGGTTGGTCATGACGGTGTAGAACACGTAGGAGATCAGCAGGATCACCAGGTAATACATGATCGAGTAGGCAGCCGCGGGACCCAGATCCATCTGGCCGAGGGCCACGTTCACAAGGTCAATCGACAGGAAGTTGGTCGAGCTGCCCGGCCCACCGCCGGTTACAACGAACGGCTCAGTGTAGATCATGAAGCTGTCCATGAAGCGCAGCAGGATGGCGATCATCAATACGCCCTGCATCTTGGGCAACTCGATGTAGCGGAACACCTTCCAGCGGCTGGCCTGGTCAATTTTGGCGGCCTGATAATACGCATCTGGGATCGATTGCAGACCGGCATATGCAAGCAGAGCCACGAGAGACGTCCAGTGCCAGACATCCATCAGCACAAGGGTAAACCACGCGTCGACAGCATCTTGTGTGTAGTTGTAATCGACACCCATCGCGGCCAGCGTATGACCAAAGAGGCCGATATCAACCCGACCAAAGATTTGCCAGATCGTGCCAACCACGTTCCACGGGATCAGCAAAGGCAGGGACATCACGACAAGGCAGAAGGACGCCCAGAAGCCTTTCTTGGGCATGTTCAGAGCGACATAAATGCCAAGCGGCACTTCGATCGCCAGAATGATCCCAGAGAAGAAGAGCTGCCGTTTGAGCGAGCCCCACATGCGGTCCGACTGCAACGTGTCGCGGAACCAATCAAGGCCAGCCGGGAAGAAGACATTGTTCCCGAACGTATCCTGGATGGAGTAATTCACGACGGTCATCAGCGGAATGACGGCTGAAAATCCAACAAGGACCAGTACAGGCAGGATCAGAAACCATGCCTTTTGGTTGACTGTCTTGTTCATGCTGCGTCCTCCCCTACGGGCGCGACGCGCCAATCGTCTGAATAGATATTGATGCCTGCCGGGTCGAAAGTGACGGACACACCGTCTGCTGGAATGGTGGCATCTTCGGCTACAATGGCATCCACATTACTGCCGCCCATATCTAGGCGAACAATCTTGTGACGGCCGACATCCTCAACCCGGCTGATCCGCGCCGGAAGACCTTCACCGCCTTCGTTGATGCGAACAAATTCGGGGCGAACACCCAGTTCAACTTTGCCTGCCGGATCACCGAAGACGTTACCCAAAGCAATCTCCTGACCGGAAATCACGGCACTGGTGTTTTTCACGGTTGCGCCGATCACGTTCATGCCGGGCGAACCGATGAAGTAGCCTACAAATGTATGTTCTGGCCGCTCAAATAGCTCTTGCGGTGTACCCATCTGAACGACGCGGCCGTCATACATCACGACAACTTTGTCTGCGAAGGTCAACGCCTCTGTCTGGTCATGTGTCACGTAGATCATGGTGTGCCCGAACTCGTGGTGCAGCTCTTTCAACTGCGTCCGAAGCTCCCATTTCATATGGGGGTCGATCACCGTCAGAGGCTCATCAAAGAGCAACGCATTTACGTCTTCGCGCACCATGCCACGCCCAAGCGAGATCTTTTGCTTGGCATCAGCAGTCAGGCCGCGCGCCTTGCGATCAAGCTCAGCTTCCATCCCGATCATGCGACCGATTTGCTGCACACGCTGCTGAACATAGGCAGCATCGGCCCCGCGATTGCGTAGCGGGAATGCAAGGTTATCGCGCACCGTCATGGTGTCGTAGACCACGGGAAACTGAAACACCTGCGCGATATTGCGTTCTGCGGTGGGGGCGTCGGTCACATCCTGCTCATTGAACAGAATGCGACCGCGCGAGGGGCGGAGGAGCCCGGAAATAATGTTGAGCAGTGTGGATTTCCCACAGCCGGAGGAGCCAAGCAGCGCATAGGCCTCTCCGTCTACCCAATCATGGTTGAGTTCTTTCAGCGCATAGTCATCTTCACCCGTCGGGTTCGGCAGATAAGAATGCGCGAGATTGCTTAATGTGATTTTGGCCATGACGTCCTCTTACGCGGCGTTGGCATAGGAGGCGGGCGCAACAAGCGGCCCATCCTCTGCAAAGACATAAACGTGAGCTGGATCGAGATAGACGCGCAGTTGGTCGCCAATCTTCAGGTCACGCACACCGTGCACCAGACCCACCCAACGGTCGCCATGATGCGACAGGTGAACAAAGGTCTCTGATCCCGTGATTTCGGTCACGTTCAGCTTTGCGGTGAATTCCAGCGCGTCGCCGGCATGGCGCTCCAGCTCAAGGTGGTTCGGGCGGAATCCGGCGGTATATGTGCCATCGGCCAAATTGGCGAGGCTGCCAGTTGCCGGTGCCGCCTGGCCGTCACCAAAGTGAACCCGGTCGCCGGTTTTCTTGATCTCCAGGAAGTTCATTGGCGGGTCCGAGAAAACTCGCGCCGTCGTGGCGTCGACCGGTGTGCGATAAACCGACGGGGTCAGGCCGAACTGGGTCACACGGCCCTCCCACAATGTGGCGGTGTTGCCCCCCAATAGCAGGGCTTCCTCTGGTTCTGTCGTCGCATAGACAAAGATCGAACCGGATTCCTCGAAGATTTTTGGGATCTCTGCCCGCAACTCTTCGCGCAGCTTGTAGTCGAGGTTGGCCAATGGTTCGTCCAACAACACAAGGCCCGCGTTTTTCACAAGCGCCCGCGCCAATGCGCAGCGCTGTTGCTGCCCACCAGACAATTCAAGAGGCTTACGATCCAGCATTGGCGTCAGCTTCATCAGATCAGCGGTTTTCTTGACCGCTGCATCGATTTCGGCTGCCGACTGGCCCATCAACCGCATGGGAGATGCAATATTGTCGTAGACGGACATGGATGGGTAGTTGATGAACTGCTGATACACCATCGCGACCTTGCGATCTTGTACCCGCATTCCGGTGACATCATCACCGTTCCATAGAATCCGCCCGGTATTCGGTACATCCAATCCGGCCATCAGCCGCATCAGCGAGGTCTTGCCCGACGACGTCGGCCCAAGCAGGACATTCATCGTCCCTTTCTTCAATTCCAGATCAGTGGGGTAGATGTGGGTCTCTGCCCCCACTGCTATCGATACCCCTTCAAGGATCAGACTCATCGTCTTCCTCCAACACGTTTGTCTTCTTCTGCAGGTTCGGGGGACACGCCCCTTTGGCCTTGCATCCAGCTCTCCAGGGCCGCGATTTCGTCCGCTGTCAGACGAAGCCCCAATTTGTTGCGCCGCCAGACGACATCGTCTGCGTGACGGGCAAATTCGTTATCCATCAGCCAAGTGACTTCGCGCGCCGTGAGGGTCGCGCCAAAGTCTTGGCCAAGGTCGGTTTCGGATGTTGCGCCAGCCAGAACAGCCCATGCGTCGGTGCCATAGGCACGGATCAGGCGTGTGGCCCACCGGTCTGTCAAAAACGGATGCTCAGAGCGCAGTCGTGCGATCAGGTCGCCCACACCATCAACAGCGAAATCGCCGCCTGGCAGGGCCACACCCGCCGTCCAAGCCCCTGAAAGCCCCTCAAAGAATGGTGTCAGCTTCTCCATCGCGCCTTCGGCTAGGCGGCGATAGGTTGTGATCTTGCCACCAAACACGTTCAGGATCGGCGCGCCGCCGTCCGATTGTACCTTTAACGTGTAATCGCGGGTCGCAGCCGTGGCCGAGGATGCGCCATCGTCGTAAAGCGGACGCACGCCGGAATAGGTCCAGACCACGTCGTCCGTCGAGATGTCATTCTTGAGGTATTGGTTCACAAAGCCGATCAGATAGTCACGCTCTTCCGGAGTGCAGACCGGAGATTTAGACGGGTCGCTGTGATCCTGGTCTGTCGTGCCAATCAGTGTGAAGTCGGTTTCATAGGGAATGGCAAAGGTGATCCGGCCATCTGTCCCTTGGAAGAAGTAGCATTTGTCGTGATCGAACAGGCGGCGGGTCACGATATGGGACCCACGGACAAGGCGCACATCCCCTTGCGAGTTCAGGCCGATCTTTTGATGAATGATGTCACCGACCCACGGCCCGCCTGCGTTGACCAACGCTTTTGCGGTCAGCGTTTGAGTTTCGCCGGTTTCAACATTTTCGACTGAAACCTCCCACAGGTCACCAACCCGCTTGGCCGAAGTGACTTTTGTGCGCGTCATGACAGTCGCGCCGCGGGCAACGGCATCGCGGGCGTTCAAAACGACAAGACGGGAATCCTCGACCCAGCAATCGGAATATTCGTAGGCCCGTTCAAACCGGTCCTCTAGCACCGCGCCTTCGGCCGCATTGCGCAGATCGAGGGTCTTGGTGCCAGGCAAAATCTCGCGCCCACCAAGATTGTCATACATGAAAAGGCCAAGACGGATCAGCCATGCAGGACGACGCCCACGCATCCATGGCATGAAAAAGCTCAGCAATTTCGACGTGGGCGTCGCACCCTCGAACCGCATGTCTTTGTGGTAAGGAAGTACGAAGCGCATGGGCCAGCTGATATGGGGCATGGCCCGCAGCAACGTTTCGCGTTCAATCAGGGCCTCACGGACGAGGCGAAATTCGAAATATTCGAGGTAACGCAGACCGCCGTGAAAGAGCTTCGTCGACGCAGAAGACGTGGCCCAAGCCAGATCTTTCATCTCGACCAAAGCGACATTCAAGCCGCGGCCAGAGGCGTCTCGGGCAATCCCGCAGCCATTGATGCCACCACCAATGACCAAAAGATCATACACTTGGGTATGTGTCTCGGTTGTGTTCACGATGCCTCCCTCTTGGGCCAGCCTCCACACCGGCCCCAACTCGTCACATGCTTCCCCAAAACGAACATAAAGGAAACCCCATTTTTTCTTTTTTGCGCGAAATTTGCATGTTTCACTATTTAAGACACTGAATCTATTGGTAAACATAATTTACCGAACTGATACTATTCTGGGCGCATTGTAGCCCCAAGATGCAATATTTCATGTTTTTCCCGTGGTTATTTGCGCTTTTTTTCGGTTTTGCTCGACCCCGGTGACTCGAAAAATCGGAAAACGAAAACGTATGCAAAACGTCGAGGGTCGACCCCAAAGCCGCCATTTCTGTGCTGCCAATCCCACCCTCTAGGCCTCTAAGCCTGCGATACCTTGCCGATTGGGCAGTTTGGTAAAACGCTTTACCAAATTCAAATCACCTCTTATAAGAAAATCGAATCTGCAACTCCGGGAGGTTTGAGGTGCAACTCAGAGCAATGACTTGGGATCACCCGCGCGGCTATGCAGGGTTAGAGGCTGCCTCGGTCCAATTTGAACAGGACACCGGCGTTTCGATCACGTGGGACCGGCGCAGCTTGCAGGAATTTGCAGATGCCTCGATCGAAGGGCTGGCTGCAACATATGACATGATTATCCTCGATCACCCTCATGTTGGTTTGATTGCAGATACTCACAGCTTAGTCGCGCTGGAAAAACCCGAAGATGTGAATGGGATCTCGATGGGCGGAAGTTTGGAGAGCTATATTTGGCGCGACCAGCTTTGGGCCTACCCGGTTGATGCCGCGTGCCAGATGGCCGTTTTCCGTGCCGACCTCTGCCAAGAACAGCTGCCGTGCTGGGAGGCCGTCATTGGGGCCAGCCCGGCCGATTACCGAATGGTCACGCCCCTATTGCCGGTCGATGCCTTCGACATGATGATGACGCTTGTCGCTGGCATGGGACAGGAAGCGCTTCCGTTTTCAGACACTGAATTCACCTCCGAAACCGCCGGGCTGAAGGCACTTTCTATCCTGAAAGCGCTTTATAGGCTTGGCCCTGCGGATGCAGTGAACTGGAATCCCATCCGTGCGCTTGAAGCAATGTCCACGACCAATGACTTTGCCTATTCGCCATGCCTCTTTGGGTACATCAATTACGCTCGCCCCGGCTTCAAGCCACATCAATTGACCTATGCAGAGCTGCCAAGCTTTGCTGGTACCCGGCGCCCGCGCGGCATTCTTGGAGGGGCCGGAGTTGGTGTTTCGGCCCGCAGTGAGGCACCGGACATGGCCAAAAAATTTGCTAAGTGGGTCACCTCAGAACCAGTTCAGTCCGGGATCTATCTGGAGAACGAAGGGCAACCCGCCCACCGTTCGACGTGGATCAACATGCGAAACGATCCGCTGTATTCCGGGTTTCTTGGGGGGGCATGGACAACGATGGACGCGGCGTGGACACGGCCCCGCGATATCTGGTTCCTCGGTTTCGTCGATGACGTCTGCGAGGTAATCTCGGACTTTTTCCTGAAGAACCAGGCGGAAGAGGCCTTTCTGTCAGAAATAAACGGCTTGTATCGGAAGCATAAAACAAAAGGAGACGGACAGTGAAAGTCGCGGTAATTACTGGCGGGAACAAGGGGCTGGGCTTGGCCCAAACCAAAAAATTCCTCGCTAAGGGATATTCTGTGCATGTTGTTGCGCGCAGCGAAGGCGAGCTGGCGGGTGTTGTCGGAGATGTGCATTTCCATGGGCATGATCTGAGCGACTGGAAAGATACGTCCTACCTCAATGCAATTCACAACCAATCCGGCAATATCGATGTGCTGGTCAACAACGCAGGCATGCACTTGAAAAAACCTGTTTGGGAGGTTGAACCTGACGAACTGGAATTGCGCCTCGACCTGAACGTGAAAGCCGTTTTTCGTGCCTGCGGACGATTTGTCGAGCTGCAGAAGGAACAGGGCGGCGCAATCGTCAACATCTCATCGATGGGCGGCCTGATGGCACTGCAGGGAGCAGCAGCTTACGTCACTTCAAAAACGGCTGTTATTGGCCTGACACGCTCTGTCGCGATTGACGCTGCCAAGTTTGGAATTCGCTGCAATGCCGTCTGCCCCGGCTTCATCATCACCGATATGACCCGCGCCATTCTTGAGAAAGATCCGGCCCGTCGAGCCAAGATCGAAGGGCGCATCCCGTCAGGAAAGCTGGGCAAGCCCGAAGATATTGCAGATGCCGTTCACTACCTTGCCAGCCCCGAAGCGGCTTATGTCAACGGCGTGGCTTTGCCCGTCGATGGCGGTTACATCGTCGGATTCTGAGGACACAATGACTTACACAAAATCTATATTGAATGCCGCTCGGGATGTCGGTGTAATCCAGGCTGACCTGCCGGAAGAAATCGCCCCCGATCACATCCGCATGCGTCTGGCCACGGCCAGCATTTGCGGGACAGACATGCATTACTTCCGTCACTTTGCGAATGCAGGCTTTTTTCTCGACTATCCTGTGACCCTCGGCCACGAGGCTTGCGGATACGTCGAAAACGCAAACGGGCATGACTTTCCCGAAGGTGCGCTGGTGGCCATCAACCCCGTAATCCAATGCGGCGAATGTGACGCTTGCCTGCGCGGCGACATCAACATGTGCCCGACCAAGCGTTTTCCGGGTTCTGCCACGACCAAACCGCATATTGATGGCTTTTTTCGCGACCGGTTCGATTTTCCCGCGCGTTGTTGCCGCGTGGTCAAACAGGGCGTGCGCCCGGAGCACTTAACATTTGCTGAACCGCTGGCCTGCGCCATGCATTCCGTCAACCGTGGCGGCGTGACAAAAGGCGACAAGGTTTTGATCACCGGATGCGGCCCAATGGGGTTGCTGGCCACAATTGGCGCAGCTGCAAAAGGTGCAGAGGTGCATGTAACCGATCTAAAGCCAGAAGCGATCGAGGCCGCAAAAGCAGTGGGTGCCTCTGCCGGATGGGTGATCGGCAAGGATGATATGTCGGGCTTGGCCAACCAATATGATGTGGTTATCGAGGCCAGCGGGTCGCCGCATGCCTACAACCAAGCGCTGGACGCCGTCAGAAAGCAGGGCACGGTCGCGATCCTGTCGCTTATTCAACCAAGTGAAGTTCCGGTAAACCTGCATGTGACGGCCCTGAAAGAAATCAAAACCATTGGTTCTATCCTGTTCACTCATGAATTTGACGATGCAGTCACACTGATTGAAAGCGGCACCGTTGATTTCGATGCGATTATCGGCGGACGCTTTCCAGTCTCTGACACGCAGGCCGCCTGCGATTTTATGGCTGACGGCAAAGCCGTGGGGAAGGTATTGATCCAGCCCGAGGGGTGAAGACGGCCCTGTTCTGGATCCATGGGGTCAACCTATTGTGGAGGTGGGTTGACCCGATTTCCCTTGATTTTTTGGCAGTAAAGGATGATCCAACTGCGTGAATAACGACGGGGAGGGTTTGGGTCCGTGGCAACGCTGGCAGAAATTGCAAGACGCGCGGGCGTGTCCCCTGCAGTTGTATCCCGCGTGATCAACAAGGACAAAAGTCTGCGCGTATCCGATGCCACCCGCGAGCGCGTTGAAGCAGCAGTGCGCGACATGCACTATTCACCCAACGTGGCCGCCCAATCCCTGAGGTCAGCCAAATCCGGCACTTTGGCAGTTGTCGTCCACGATATATCCAATCCCGTTTATGGCGAGATCCTGCGCGGCGCACAGGAAGAGGCCCGCCTGCAAAGCAAAGCCATTCTTTTGGGCGATGCGGCAGCCGGAGCGAGCAATAACGACAGGCTTGCCCAAATGATCGGCGGTGGCGGCGTGGATGGCTTGATTTTGCAAGGGGCTGGTGTGGCCGCCGATGACCTTCTTGGCCGGGCCGCGCGCCAGAAAGTACCGATTGTGTTGCTGCAAGCCGACATGGACATAGAGGCCAGCCTAATTCAATTGCCGAACAAGGATGCGGCGTTGCTTGCCATGCAGCACCTGAAACAACTGGGTCACCAAAAAATCGGTTGTTTGGCCACAGGCGCCCATTTGACCTTCACTCAGGGCCGCATCGAGGGATGGCGCGAAGCGATGGGTTTCGATGCGAGAGATGACTTGATTGAATATGCAGACCCTCTTGTCTCTGATGGGGAAAGCGCAACCCGCGTATTATTGGAACGCAACCCTGACGTTACAGCGCTATTTTGTATGAACGTTGTGTCGGCTATTGGTGCCCTTCGCGCCGCGAAGGAGATGGGCAAAAATGTCCCGGATGACCTCTCGATCATCGCGATCCATGACGTCAAGTTCGCACAAGACCTCTCAGTTCCGCTGACGGTCATTCACATGCCTCTCGAAGAAATGGGCCGACTGGCTGTGCGAACGGTTTGCGACGAAAACCAGATCCCCGACAAAACGCTGGAACCTGAAGGCGCACCGCGGTTGATATTGCGCCAAAGCACCGCAAAACCTGCTTGACCGATTTCAGGATCGCACGACTTTCGAACCCAGTTCTGTTATCACTCAAAATGCAGACGGGCTTTCCAGTGAGCCTGCTGTGCGGGTGTCGGCTATTAAGCACGTGTTCTCTGGGCACCATTTTTCGTACAAAGCAAAGACATGTCAGGTCGATTACGGTCAGAGGTCATCTTGCAAACCCGGAGCGCAACACACGGAACTACTAGGCTGGATGAGTTGGTTTGTTGACCCAGTGTCGCGTGTTAGTCTTGATGCAACATTTCGGCCTCTCACCAAGTAGGAAATGCGTGCGTAAAAGGCCTGTGTGGATGATCTGATCCAGCTTTTATGCGTGACTTGTCAATTCTAAGGCACCATCCGTCATGTCGCAAAACCGGCGCCTGCAGCAGTGTTGCCGCATCAACAACGCAGGACATGAAACAATGATACGTGATTTTCAATCCAACGATACCGAAGCGCTTGTCGGGGTATGGCGGGCGGCGACCAGTGTTGCCCACCCTTTTCTTGCCGGTGACTTCGTCGAAGCCGAGGCTGAAAACCTTCGCAAGATCTACCTCGTCCATGCTCAGACACGCGTGATCGAGGTAAATGACCAAGTTGCAGGATTTACCGCCATAATCGGCAATGAGGTCGGCGGGCTTTTCCTTGATCCACAGCAACATGGGCGTGGCCTTGGTCGGGCGCTGATGGATGACGTCGCCAAAACCCACGGAACGCTTGAAGTCGAAGTGTTTGAACGTAACGCCGTGGGGCGGCGGTTCTACAACCGCTATGGCTTTGAACAAATCGGAACATCGATCCACGAGGCCACCGGCGAAACCGTTCTGAGGCTGGTTCATACGGCCGCGAATATGGAGGAAGCGTTATGAGTTATGTCCTCTATCCGTTCGCGATCATTGGTGTTGTGTCTCTTGCTTTACTGGCGACAGGTATTTGGTTGGATGTCCGCGATTTTGACACCACCACGGGCGGCTACGAGGCGCCATATGAAGGTGTCACCGGCGACCCGGTTGACTGGCACGCCTTGGACATTACCCCGACCGGAGTTGCAAAACGCGGCTATGTCATCAATGTGCTTGTCGATGGTACAACGGGCATGATCACTTTCGAGGTTTTCGGTTGGCACATCCCTTTCCGCACATTCTCTGAACGCGCGCTGGTTGTTCACCAACCCCGAGAGGCGTTTATTGCCATGGGGTTCCACCCCGAATTTTGAACGCGCTAAAATCAATATCGAAAAGGCGGGCCTAGGTTCGCCTTTTTTCGTCTGCGCAGATGCTGCGCGTTTGGTCAAATCATCTGCGCGGCCCGCCAATCTCAAACCGTCTGAGCCACCTTAGGTTTCTTGCATCGGTGCAGTCACGTACCTCAATTCAGATCAGGAAACACGGACCAATGACCAGCAAATACCTTATCATCGGCGCCACAGGTGCCATCGGACATGCTTTTGCAATTGCACTCAAAAATGCCGGCGAGCACGCCACACTTCTGGTGCGCGACCGCAGAAAAGCAATTGCCCTGTTCGGCGACACCAGTGGCTTCACCATTGTCGAAGGCGATGTGAATGACTTTGCATTGCTAAAGAGCGTTGCAGAGGGTGTCGATTTTATTTTCCACGGGGCAAACGCGTCATATGAACACTGGGCGAAGGCGATGCCCCTGATGACAAAATCCGTGATCGACGCTGCTGAACACGCGGGAGCGACCGTGATTTTCCCCGGCAACAACTACAATTACGGACAAACAGAACAGCCGATCAGTGAAGTCACGCCTTTCAATCCGAACACGTCACTTGGAAAGGTCCGGGTCGGTCTTGAACGAATGCTGCAGCGTGCAACTTATCAGGGCCGTATTCGCACAATCGTCGTGCGTATGGCCGAGATTTGGGGCCCAAACGTCACCAACAAACAATTCGCTCCGGTGTTTGAGAACGCGCTGAAGGGAAAGGCAATGCCTTGGCTCATTTCGACCGAGCCTGCGCAACAATTGCTTTACGCCCCGGACGCGGGCCGGGCGATGGTTGCATTGACGCAAAGCGGCGAACGCAACGCTTTTGAAGTGGTCAATATCGGCGGCACTCTGGTGCCATCGGTTCAGACCTGGTTGGAACAGATTGCAGAAGTCGCTGGCGTGCCCGCCAAGATCACCGTTTTGCCGAAAACCATGCTCTCGCTGCTCGGGAGGTTCATCCCGGTGATGCGCGAAGTGGCGTCGATGTCGTACAAATACGAAACCAGCGTTATCTTGAAAGACGCCAAGTTTCGCGAAGCACATCCAGAATTCACGCAAACCCCCATGAACGAAGCTATCGCAGAGACGTTGGCCTGGTTCAAAGCCAATGGATCTGACGCCCCCGCTAACAGTCTGGCCCGGCGAAAAGGTCGGATTGATGGTGTGGTGCGGTTTATTGTGGACAATGTGGCCATCGTAGTCTTCCCAGCAGCCCTTGCGCTCATTGCAACGCAATTTCCGACGCTTGAAGGTTTCCTGCCTTATCTGGCGGTCGCGGCAGGTATCTATTGGACGCCAGGTCTCCACAAACTGACAAACCGCGTTCGCCGCAGTTTCTCTCGATCAGTCTAAGCGCTGGCCCGAAACTCGCTAGGCGTCCGTCCCGTCCACTTTTTGAACGAGCGCGAGAAAACAGACACCTCGGAATATCCCAAGAGGTAGGCGATCTCATCATTGCCTACCTCACCTTCTTTCAAATACTCTTCAGCCAAATCGCGACGGGCATCGGTCAGAAGAATTGAGAAACTTGTGTTTTCATCCGTCAACCGTTGCTGCAGTTTTCGCACGCTGACCGCCAGTTCTGCCGCAACACGTTCTACGTTTGGCGCTTCACCCTTCAACGCCTCTAAGATGCGCTGGCGAACCCGGAACGCCCAGGTATCACCCTGCTCCAAATTGCCCAGCAAACGCTGCACTTTGTCCTCGAATACCGCAAAGACATCCTGACTGGCGCCGATAACCGGCTGATCCAGGGCAGAGTTTTGATAAATCTGAAAGCTGTCATCCGCGCCAAAAGTGACCGGCGCAGGACCGAACATAGCCTCATAGGGGAAGACGTCATCTGGCCGTTCATAACGGAACCCAACACGAAGCGGATGCAAAGGCGCAGGCGCATTGGCCGTCGACCAAGCCTTGATCGCGGCCATAAAGGTATCGACCGTATAGCGCAGTGAATCGTGCCATGGACTCCATTGCGCGATCGATATTCGCGTTGTGTCGGGACCGCGTTCGCACACCATCCCCATCGAGTCACCGATCACGCGTTGATACGTGCAGCATTTTTCAACCGCGACCCGGATCGTCGGCGCATTTGCCATCACATATCCAAGCATACCGTTGGCTTGTGTTGGAAACCGTTGACCACACACTAGGCCGATATCATCTCGGCCGGTCGCCTCAACAATGGCCTGCCATACATTTCGTTCGGTCTGTAGATCGACATAAGGCGGGTCACCGCGCATTAAGCCCGGAGGCGCACCCGACGCACTCAGGATGTCGCTGATATCGGCGCCTTCTTGTGCCGCGACCGCGATCCTAAAAGCCACAATGTTCGAGCTGAGCCTTGCCATGCATCAGCTTAACACTTCAGCGCGATCGATCAAATTCGAAGCGTCCCGCGTCATGCACAAAAGCCGCGCCGATTGTCAGAAATGCCCCTGACAGAACCTAGTTTTGAAAGATGAAGCCATGACAACATTTACCGAAACGATTGAAATCGACGCTAAGGTCGCGAGAGTCTGGGGCACACTGGCGGCAGTCGGATCCATTGCCGAGTGGAACCCCGGACTTGTTGGATCGCAAGCGACCAATAATGCTATCGGACTTGGCGCAACGCGATTTTGCGATATCGACGGAAAACAGAATCTCGACGAGGAAGTCGTCCTTTTTGAGCCTATGCGTGCCATTACCTTCCGCATAACCCGCACAACGCTTCCGTTTCGCTTCGCCGACATTCGATTCACTTTGTCGGAAGACGCCGAGAAGACCTTGGTATCGGTATCACCTGACTATGAACTCAAATACGGTTTACTCGGTCAGCTCTTGGACTGGGCCGTTGTTTCAACTGCTTACAAGCGTGGTATGCGTGGATTGCTGACAGGCCTAAAAGTCAGGGCAGAAGGCAGATAATCCGCGCCGAATGTGGCACTTGGGGAAAGTCTGCCCATGTCGGCCAGCAGTTAAAGAAACCCTGCAAAATAATCCGGACCGACGGTACCGCGCGCGACCATAACGATATCGATGATGATCAGATTTCATGCCTATGCCTGAGATATGCACTCAAATGACTTACTGACAAGTCATTGATTTCAGTGGTGAGCCGTGCAGGATTCGAACCTGCGACCCACTGATTAAAAGTCAGTTGCTCTACCAACTGAGCTAACGGCCCACACTTTCGCAACAGCGTCAGAGCGACGCCCGTTACAGGCGGCTTCTCTATAAACCTCACCGGGGGGCGTCAAGGGAAAAACTTCGGCTTTTCCTTTCAAATGTCCTCGTCACTGCGTATATGCCCGCTCATGACGGATTCTATGTCTCATACTGGCCTGCCCTTCATGAAAATGCATGGGCTCGGCAATGATTTTGTGGTGATCGACGCGCGGGAGACCGCGGCGGAGATCACCGCGCCCTTGGCGCGTGCGCTGGCAGACCGTCATATGGGCGTGGGGTTTGACCAACTGGCCCTCATTGAAGCAGGCACAGATTCGGACCTGCGTTTGGTTTTTTACAATGCTGATGGATCCTTCTCTGCGGCCTGCGGAAACGCCACCCGTTGTATTGCGCGTTATGAGATGGATCGCACTGGTAAGACGGCGCTAAGCCTGCGCACGGAACGCGGTCTTTTGCTGGCAGAAGACAAAGGCAATAGCCTGACATCCGTCAATATGGGTCAACCCCAGCTTGATTGGGATGAGGTGCCATTATCGGAGGCTATGGACACGTTGAAGCTGCCCATCGATGGCGCCCCAACAGCCACTGGTATGGGCAATCCTCATTGCACTTTCTTTGTTGAGGATGCCGACGCGATGGATTTGGCGTCGCGTGGTGCTGAAATGGAACATCATCCGCTTTACCCCGAGCGCACGAATGTGCAGTTCGCGCATGTCATTGGCAAAGACCACCTGCGCATGCGGGTTTGGGAACGCGGAACGGGTATCACCTTGGCCTCGGGCTCATCCTCTTGCGCGACCGCAGTTGCCGCAGCCCGTCGCGGCTTAACCGGGCGCAGCGTGACCATTGACCTGGACGGCGGTCGCATCTTTATCGACTGGCGCGACGACGGTGTCTGGATGACAGGCCCTACCGCCCATGTCTTCTCTGGCCACCTGACGCCGGAATTCTTGGCGGGGCTATGAAATGTCGACCAAAACCCCGCTATTTCACACTTTGGGATGCCGCCTGAACGCCTATGAGACTGAGGCGATGAAGGCGCTAACAGCTGAGGCCGGGATCGGCGACGCCGTCGTGGTAAACACTTGCGCGGTCACGGCAGAAGCTGTGCGCAAGGCGCGCCAAGAGATCCGCAAATTGCGCCGCGATAACCCAAAATCCAAGCTTATCGTCACCGGTTGTGCCGCCCAGACCGAACCAGAAACCTTTCGCGATATGGACGAAGTTGATCTGGTCTTGGGCAACCACGAAAAGATGAAGCCCGAAACATGGGCCGGACTGGCGGGCGATTTCATCGGCGAAACCGAAAAGGTCATGGTCGACGATATCATGAGCGTGACGGAAACCGCGGGCCATTTGATCGACGGGTTCGGGACGCGCAGTCGTGCCTATGTACAGGTCCAAAATGGCTGCGATCATCGCTGCACCTTTTGCATCATCCCTTACGGCCGTGGCAATTCGCGATCCGTCCCGGCAGGCGTTGTTATCGACCAGATCAAGCGTTTGGTCGACAAAGGGTTTAACGAGGTCGTTCTGACCGGGGTCGACCTGACTTCCTGGGGGGCCGATCTGCCCGCAGCGCCAAAGCTGGGCGATCTGGTGATGCGTATCCTGAAACTTGTGCCCGACCTGCCACGTCTGCGCATCTCGTCGATCGACTCGATCGAGGTGGATGACAATCTGATGCAGGCCATTGCGACCGAACCGCGCCTGATGCCGCATCTGCATCTTAGCCTGCAACATGGCGACAACATGATCCTGAAACGGATGAAGCGCCGCCATAACCGTGAAGATGCCATTCGATTTGCCGAAGACGCGCGGAAATTGCGGCCCGATATGACCTATGGCGCCGATATCATCGCCGGTTTCCCGACCGAAACCGAGGCGATGTTCGAAAACTCGCTGAAACTGGTCGAAGACTGTGACCTGACATGGCTGCATGTTTTCCCCTATTCCAAGCGGCCGGGCACGCCTGCGGCCAAAATCCCCAATCAGGTGAATGGGGCAGTCATCAAGGAACGTGCGGCCAGATTGCGCGCAATTGGTGAACAGCAGGTTCAGGCCCATTTGGCGGCCCAGATCGGGCAGACGCATCACATCCTTATGGAAAACCCGCGCATGGGCCGGACTGCACAGTTTACAGAAGTGCGTTTTGACACTGACCAGCCAGAGGGCCAGATCGTTCGCGCCGTTATTCGCGGGTTGGACGCCGGTCAGCTGGTCGCGTGACGCTACCGATCCTCTATTCCTTTCGGCGCTGTCCCTACGCCATGCGGGCGAGGCTGGCGATTGCCAGCGCAGGAACGCCGGTTGCCCTTAGGGAGGTAGTTCTACGCGACAAACCTGCCGCGTTTCTCGCGACCTCACCATCTGCCACGGTACCCTGCCTTGAAAAAATCGATGGGTCGGTCATCGATGAAAGCCTCGATGTTATGATCTGGGCATTGGAGCTTAATGACCCCGAAGGCCTTCTGACCCGACCAGATGAGGCGGATGCGTTGATTTCCGAGGCCGATGGTCCGTTCAAGGACGCGCTCGACCGTACAAAATATGCAAGCCGTTTCCCTCAGCATAATGCCAAGGTCGAACGCCAGCGGGCTATGGCGTTCATAAAGGAATTGGATAGACGGCTTTCCGGTCAAGATTGGCTTTTCGGATCGCGCCCCTGCCTTGCCGATTTTGCAATTTTGCCATTCGTCCGCCAATTCGCCATGATCGACAAGCCGCGTTTCGATCAGGACGCGGGGGAAGACATCAGGGCATGGCTGGATAGGTTCTTGGCCTCATCTCGCCTTAGCGGGATCATGGCCAAATACCCGGCTTGGCAGCCTGGGGATGCAGAAACGCAGTTTCCATCGGTGCCGGAATGACCGAGTCGACACTGGAAAGCGCCTTCGATTTCACACCAGACGAGCTGCGCTGCAACAAATCCGGCGTGCTGTCGAACAGGCAACGATCTCGTGTTCAGGCCTACGCGGCAATCAACCGCAAAGGTCGCAAGTTTGCGCAAATCGCTTTTGGGCTGACCGCAATTTGTTTTTCTCTACCTCCTCTCTTTCTCCAAGGACCAGGCTTTGATCAGGCGTTTCCTTTTCTTGCAGGGTTTTCAGCCGCCATTTGGAGTCTCTTTGGCGCAGTTGCAGGCGTGACGTATCTGAAGTCGCGCGACCTAGCCCAGGGCAAGATCAATGAAATCGAAGGGTCAGTTTCGTTGTGGCAGAAAGAGGTTCAGCGCCACAGTGTCTCTCTTGGGACCGCGTATTTCATAAAGTTGGGTGGGCGCACCTATCAACTTGAGTCGCCAGAGCAGGCAAAAGCCCTGAAAACGGGCCAAAGCTATCGGTTTTACTTCGTTCCAAACGGGCGCGTTCCGATCATATTGTCCGTTGTCTCCCTCTGACGGAAGTTACAAAGCAAGCAGATATTGGCACAATTCTTCGCTTGTCATACGGCGTGTTGATGCCCCAGTTTTCCGCCAACAAAGCGGAGCCGCGTTATGCACCCAAATCCAATCTTTCGATCCGAAGATCAATCGCGCCACATTGAATTCGCCCGCTCTCGGGGGTTTGGCCAACTGGCAATAAATGCCGATCCAGCACCGCTGGTTTCCCATATACCGTTCATTCTTTCTGAGGATGGAAAGTGCGCGGATTTTCATTTGGTGCGATCAACTCAGATTGCCCGCGCAGTTAATACCGAAACACCCGCCGTTCTTACGATTTCGGGATCAGACGGATATGTCTCTCCAGATTGGTACGGCATCCCCGATCAAGTTCCGACATGGAACTATATCGCCGTTCATTTACGCGGTCAGATTGGTCCATTGGAAGCCGAAGAATTGCGTGGTTCCATAGACCGTCTAACGGCCTTTTTCGAAGCAAAACTAGCCCCCAAGACGCCGTGGGTAAGCACCAAAATGCAACAGGAAGCATTGAACCGCATGATGCGCATGATCCGGCCCTTCAGGTTCGATGTCGCGTCCGTCGATGGCACATGGAAACTGAACCAGAACAAAACTGCCGCCGCGCGAAAAAACGCGGCAACCGAAATCCAGTCCTCTCCCATTGGAATGGAAACAGGAAACCTGGCCCAGTTGATGCAATCGGTTCTTAGCGAAGAATAGACAGGGCGGGGCCGAGACCCTACCTATTGATCTTAAGGAGGATTCATATGGCCATTCCATTCGCTCCAATCGCAGCCGCCGTTTTTAAATACGGATCGGTCGTGCTGGCGGGTTACGCTATTGCGCGAGCAACATCGCCCGGACGGCTTGATCAGCATGTCGAAGACGTCATGGACAACACTGCAGAAGGTATCACTGTTAAATCTGAAGATGACCAGATCAACGCAACATTCCGGTGGGTCCGCTCCTTCCGGTTGAATCCCACCGGGCGCGGGCTTTCGATAGATGCAACCGCGCTGACCCGTCTAAAGGTAAGGCGCCTGACATAATGAAACTAATTTCTTCTCCGACCTCTCCCTTTGTTCGCACCGTTCGCGTCTTGATCCGTGAAACCGGGCAGGATGTTGATGAGGCCCCTGTTGCCACATCGCCGATGGCGACGGATCCGAGCGTCTTGACCGGCAACCCACTGGGAAAAATCCCGGCCCTTATTCGCGAAGAGGGGCCCGCGCTTTACGACAGTCGCGTGATTTGCCGCTACCTTGACCATCGCGCCGGAACAGACATGTACCCGGAAACGCGGTTGTGGGAGACACTGACGCTTGAGGCTACGGCGCAAGGCATCATGGATTCAGCAGTGTCCTGTGCCTACGAGCGCCGCGTACGACCAGAGGAGTTTCAGTTCGACGGCTGGATCGAAGCGCAATGGACCAAAGTCTCCCGCGCGTTGGACGCTATCGAAGAACGCTGGATGAGCCATCTTTTGGGACCGCTTGATGCAGCGCATATCGCGACCGGCTGCGCGCTTGGATACCTCGATTTCCGATTTGGCGATCGAAATTGGCGCAAAGGCCGTCCGAACTTGGCCGCATGGTTCGAAGCGTTCAACACGCGCCCTTCAATGAAAGAAACAGAACCCGAAGGATGAAAATTGCTGTTGCAACGGACCCGGACACCCGCCAGGCCTGTTTTGATATACGCAGGGCTGTCTTTATCGAAGAGCAGGGCGTTACCGAAGAGGAGGAGTGGGATGGGCTGGAAGATCAGTGCATCCATTTTCTTGCACTTGATGGGGAAACCCCTGCCGCAACCATTCGTGTGTTTCTCGAAGGCAGCACGGCCAAGGTCCAGCGCGTCGCGGTGATGAAATCCCACCGTGGCACGGGTCTAGGCCAATTGATCATGAACACCGTTTTGGACACGCTGACCCTGCGCGGGGTCAAATTCGCGAAACTCGAGGCTCAGGTCTATGCGATCCCGTTTTACGAAAGGCTTGGCTTTGCGGCAGAAGGGCCTGAGTTTGACGATGCGGGCATTCCGCATCGCTTGATGACGCGAAAACTTGAGGACTAACACTCCGGGATGGCCCGACGAATCGGGCATGATCCAACATGTTCCCACAACGCATTTTGCTACGCATTTAACCGGCCTCTCCACACGCATTCCGTAGCCGGTCAAAAGCTATGGCGCAGATTGAGGTTGCCCGCAGGCCTCAACTGCGACATTTCGGGCGGTCTGCGCGCGTTTGTCCGCTGGACGAAAGGGGTCTTGCGCTTATACAAGGCGCAGGATTGGCTGCGGGTTCGCCCGTGGCCTGGCAGGAATTTGGGCCCCTGAAACGGGCCATTTGATGAGGGAGACGCTTTCGGTGTCAAACGCAGAAGACCATCCCAGCTCCCGCCGCGACTTTCTGTACTACGCCACCGGTGGTGTAAGTGCTGTCGCCGCCGGGGCTGCAGTCTGGCCGCTCGTTAACCAGATGAACCCATCCGCCGACGTTCAGGCCGCTTCGACATTGCGTGTCGACGTGTCCACATTGACGCCCGGCACACAATTGACGGTTCTCTTTTTGGGCAAGCCAATTTTCATTCGTCGTCGTACGGAAGAAGAGATCGAAGCGGGCCGCGCCGCAGATGCCGACATCACTGTCGACACCAATGCGCGTAACCCCAATGCAGGCGACGACGCCTCAGCGGCGGACCAAAACCGGACCCTGGCCGACTTCGCAGGTGAAAACACCGGCGAATGGTTGGTGATGCAAGGCGTCTGTACGCACCTTGGCTGTGTGCCATTGGGCGACGGTGCAGGCGACTTTGGCGGTTGGTTCTGCCCCTGCCACGGCTCTCACTACGACACGGCGGGCCGTATCCGCCGCGGACCAGCGCCTGAGAACCTTCCGGTTCCTGCTGCGTCATTCGTCGACGAAACAACAATCCTCTTGGGTTAAGGGAGCAAGACATGTCGGGCATTCCCCACGACCATTACGAGCCGAAATCCAACGCTGAGAAGTGGCTGCACAGCCGCCTTCCCGTTGTTGGCCTGCTCTATGACACCCTGATGATCCCCACGCCTAAGAACCTGAACTGGATGTGGATCTGGGGCATCGTTCTGGCGTTCTGCCTTGCGATGCAAATTGCAACTGGCGTTATCCTGGTGATGCACTACACGCCGCATGTCGATTTGGCCTTTGCCTCAATCGAACACATCATGCGGAACGTGAACGGTGGCTGGGCCATTCGCTATATCCATATGAACGGCGCCTCGCTGTTCTTTATCGCCGTGTATCTGCACATCTTCCGCGGTCTTTACTACGGCTCTTACAAAGCCCCGCGTGAGATCACATGGATCATCGGTATGCTGATCTACCTGTTGATGATGGGCACTGCATTCATGGGCTACGTTCTGCCTTGGGGTCAGATGTCCTTCTGGGGTGCAACGGTTATCACCGGCCTCTTTGGGGCGATCCCCTTCATTGGGGAAGCGATCCAAACCTGGCTTTTGGGCGGGCCTGCCGTGGACAACGCCACTCTGAACCGCTTCTTGTCACTGCACTTCCTGCTGCCATTCGTAATCGCTGGCCTTGTGATTGTTCACATCTGGGCCTTCCACACCACGGGCAACAACAACCCAACCGGAGTTGAAGTGCGCCGCAGCTCGAAAAAAGACGCAGAGGCAGACACCCTGCCCTTCTGGCCCTATTTCGTGATCAAGGATTTCTTCGCCCTGGCGGTTGTTCTTGTCGGCTTCTTCGCAGTTGTTGGCTTCATGCCAAACTATCTGGGCCACCCCGATAACTATATCGAGGCCAATGCCCTAGCGACGCCAGCACACATCGTTCCGGAATGGTACTTCCTGCCGTTCTACGCCATCTTGCGTGCTTTCACCGGTGACGTTTGGGTTGTGATGTTTGCTAGCTGGATCACCGGCGGCATCGTCGATGCGAAGTTCTTTGGTGTTATCGCCATGTTCGGTGCTATCGCGGTGATGGCCCTGGCACCATGGCTCGACACTTCCTCGGTTCGCTCTGGCCGGTACCGTCCGCAGTTTAAGTGGTGGTTCTGGCTTTTGGCCTTCGACTTTATGGTGCTGATGTGGGCCGGTGCACGTCCTGCTGAGCCGCCATATTCCACCATTTCGCTGATCGGCGCGACCTACTGGTTCGCTTACTTCCTGGTCATCCTGCCGCTCTTGGGCATCTTCGAGAAGCCCCACGCGCAGCCGGAAACCATCGAAGCCGATTTCAAAGAGCATTACGGCAAGTCCGGGTCCGAAGGCGAAGCTGCCTCGACCCCGGCCGAGTAAAAGAGAAGGACTGACAGATATGTTCAGGAAACTTGCCCTTACCGCGCTGGCGGCCGTAGCTCTCTCTGGTGCTCCGGCACTAGCGGCTGGCGATGGTGGCCATGTTGAGAACTACCGGTTCTCATTCGACGGCCCCTTTGGCACCTATGACCAGAACCAGCTGCAACGCGGCCTTCAGGTCTATACCGAGGTTTGCTCGGCCTGCCACGGCCTGCGTTATGTTCCGATCCGGTCGCTGTCTGACGAGGATGGCCCCGGCATCCCGGAAGATCAGGTTCGCGCTTATATCGAACAGAACTTCATTGAAGTCTGGGATGATGACCTGCGTGACTACCGCCCTGCGATTCCCGGCGACAACTTCCCGGAAGTGACCAGCGCCGGCGCGCCTGACCTCAGCCTGATGGCTAAGGCGCGTCTCGGCTTCCACGGTCCTGCCGGTCTGGCGTTGAACAACCTTGTCTTCGGCATCGGTGGTCCAGAATACATCGCCTCGCTTCTGCATGGCTACAACGGTCATGACGAAGAGATGGCTGGCACGCTGCTTTACGGCAACGACACCTTCCCGGGTGGTCTGATCTCAATGGCGCCTCCGCTTTTTGACGGTCAGGTTGAATTCAACGATGGATCGCCCAACGACGTAGAGCATATGGCGCAAGACGTTGCTGCGTTTCTGATGTGGGCAGCTGAGCCAGAAATGATGGCGCGCAAGCGTCTTGGTTTCACCGCCGTGATCCTTTTGGGCATCCTCTCGGTCCTGCTCTACCTGACCAACAAGCGCCTTTGGGCACCGGTCAAGCGGGCCGCCAAAGAGCAATAAGCTCTTCCAGATACACAAATTGAAAACGCGCCCTTCGGGGCGCGTTTTTCGTTTCAGACATCCTACGCCTTACATCCAGGGTTTGAGGGCGGCAGGCGGATTGGCAAGGATCTGCTCAAGCGGGCCGTAAAGTGAAATGGCACCATCCTCCAAAAGGCATAAATCTGTGCAAAGCTTTTCCACGTCACGCAAATCATGGCTGACCATCACCAAGGTCAACCCGGTCTTGACGCAAAGCTCATCCACCAACGCCAACATCTCACTGCGAAGCCCCGGATCAAGGGCCGCAAATGGTTCATCCAGCAGGGCCAAAGGTTTCTGCCGCAACAACATCCGCGCCAGCGCAACACGGCTGCGTTGCCCCCCGGACAAGTCGCCGGGTAACCTGGCGTCCATGCCAGACAGACCGACCTGCTCCAATGCATCGCCAATAGCGCCCTGCTGATCACTGTCGAATCGTAAATCGGGCCTAAGACCCAGGCCAACATTCTGAAAAACGGTCAGATGCGGGAACAGGTTGCCCTCTTGAAACAGAAGGCTGAGCGGCCGTTGCGGAACCGGGACATTTGTAACCACTTCACTGTTGATCCGAATTTGCCCGGCATCTGGCGTCAGGAACCCGGCGATGACACTCAACAATGTCGATTTTCCGCCACCGGACGGGCCCAGAACCCCCAGTCGACGGCCCTTTGCCAGCGCCAGATCGGCGCTTAGGTGAAAGTCACCCATGCGGAGGCTGATCGCTTCAAGTTGCAGCATGAATGCGGCCTCCACGGTCAAAAATCCAAAACAGCCCAAGGCTGAGCGCCAAGAGCAGCAAGGCCGCCGCCTGAGCCTCTTCCATTCGGTATGCGCCCATCAGGCGGAACATCTCCAAGGGCAAGGTGCCCTGCTGGGGCGCGGCAAACAGAGTAATGACCCCAAGGTCGCCCATAGAAAGTGCTGCCGCCAGTCCCGCACCAAACCCCAATGGGCGCCGGATACGCGGCAATATTACGTGACGCCCATAGTGCCAGCCAGACATATCAAGCGAGCGGGCCAGCTTTCCATAACCCCTTTCGGCCTGCTCAATTGCCGGAACCAATGCACGAAGGATGAAGGGAAGCGCCGCCAAAGCATTGACCAATCCGGTAACAGGCAAGGCTGACCCGGACGGGCTGACAAAGGGCCGAAGGATCACGAACAAGCCGGTTCCAACAACCAGCGGTGATACGGCAATGGACAAAGCGCCGATTGTCTCAAACAGCCCCCTCGCGCGACCCCGCGCGATCAGCAGGGCCATTGGTACTGACAAAGCAACGGCAACTGTGGCGGTCGCCAGCGACAGGAGAACAGACCGCAGGGCCGCCGCGTAGATCAGCCCCGGCATATCAAACAGGCCGCCAACGCCACGCACAAAAATCGCACCCAGAGGCAGCAGCAAGAACAGTGCGGCCCCACAGATCGCAATCCAATCACTGACCCGCGCAACGGTGCCGCTCCGGTCCCATCGCTCAAGTGGTCGGTCGAGGCCTGTTCCGGCGGCATGTGGCACGGCGATCCAGACCACCATCAGACCGGCAACGACGCAGATTGCCACCTGAACAAGACCCAAAAGCGCCGCGCGGGCGAGGTCAAAATCAAACCGAAAGGCTTGGTAAATCGCAAGCTCAACGGTGGTCGCTCGTGGGCCACCGCCCAACATCAACGCAACCGAGAAACTGGTGGTGCAGATCAGGAAAATCACCAGAAACGCACCCGGGCAAACAGCACGCAACATCGGACGTTCCATATGACGGGCAACATCGCTGGCTGTGAAGCCAAGGGTCGCGCCCAGACGAAAGCGCTCGACTGGAATTGCCAGCCAGCCCTGCAAAATCAGGCGCACCGCCAAGGGCAGATTGAAGAAGACATGAGCCAGGACGACGCCGTGCAACCCGTAAACCTCAATTGGCGGCAACCCAAAGAAACCAAGGATCTCGCTGGCTGCCCCGCGCCTGCCAAAGACCGCTAAAAGCCCAAGAACCGCGACAATGACCGGAAGAATAAACGGTGCGCCCATGAGTGAGATCAAAATCCCGCGACCGGGAAAGCGCCGCCGCGCCAGGGCACGCGCCACAGGGATAGCCAACCCGACACTCAGCGCCGCCGACAATAGAGCTTGTCCGATTGTGAACCGAACGGCCGCCCAATCAGCCGGGCCGAGCCCTGAAAAGGACTCGGCCCGCCAAAGAACCGCGCCAAGCGGTCCCATTACGGCCAAAAGGACTAGCGCCGCGACCGCAACGCCGATCCCATCAGCTAGGTTTACTGGCTGAGCGCGCTCAGCCATTCGGCCAAGGCCTCGTCCCGCGCCGCTGCAGCCTCTTCATCGTCGTAAAGCAATGCTTTTTCCGGTGCGATCAGGGTATCGAAGCCGTCCGGCAGATCCGTTGCGGAAAGTGCGGCAGGATACATCCAATTGGTTGTCGGAATAACCGATTGGAACGCCGGCGAAATCATGAACTCAAGGAAAGCCTGCGCAAGTTCCGGTTGATCCGTGCCTTGGATCATGCCGGCCACTTCAACCTGCATGTAATGGCCTTCGTCAAAGGCCGCAGCTGTATGGCTTGTGTCCTCTTCCGCAATCAGGTGATAGGCGGGCGACGTGGTGTAAGAGAGGACCATGTCGGCCTCCCCTTCCAGATAGAGGCCATAGGCCTCGGACCAGCCGGGCGTCACAGTCACGATATTATCGGCCAGATCAGACCAGATGCCTTCCGCCGCATCGCCATGGGCCGCCTTGACCCACAAAAGCAAACCCAAACCTGGGGTCGAACTGCGCGGGTCTTGGATCACGATCCGCGCGTCAGAGGCTGCCAATTCGGGGAAATTGTCGGGCGCATCCAAGTCAGTGCCATGAACGAAGGCGAAATAGCCCCAGTCAAACGGCAGGAAATCGGAGTCTGTCCATTCGATGGGCAGGGTCAGCCCTTGGGGCGCAATCCCGTGCGCTGCAAAAAGCCCACTCTCGCGGGCTGCCGCTGTCAGATTGGTATCAAGGCCTAGTACGATGTCGGCTTCGGTCGTTGGTCCTTCCAGACGCACGCGGCTCAGCAGTGCTGCGCCGTCACCGGCGGCGACAAACTGCAAATCACATCCGCAGGTTTCTTCAAACGCCGCTTCGATTGCGGGGCCAGGGCCCCAATCGGAAACGAAACTGTCATAGGTGTAAACTGTCAAAACGGGATCATCCGCAAGCGCAGCGCCTGCAGCAAGGATCAATCCCGAAGCGATCATGGGTGTCTTCATCTCACATCTCCAAAACGCGCCGGGCGAAGGGGGGATCGAGATCATCTCTTACCTTTCCTCCGCCGGTCTTAACCGGGTCAGGTTCAACGGGTCCGCTTTGTGGAAAAGCATCTCAGGCCATGCAGGCCACCCCGAGGTAGGATTGCAGGTAGCGCAAATGGTTAAGATTAACAAGGGAAGCGAGTGTCACGTCCCGGCCGCGCGCAGCAGGTCGTGAATGGTTTCATACCCAACCCAGACCCCCAACCCGCAAAACAGCAGGCCGAAGGCCACAGTGATCGTCGGCCCAGCCTTTTCGAACCCAGCCAGAACCGCCGGTGTCGAGAAAAAGAGCGCGGCACAGACATTGAGGGCGGTCCCCAAAATCGCAATTTGGGCCACGATCAGGATCATCAGTAAAAGGGATCCCTCCGGCGGTATGAATGCGGTCAGGATCGAGCCAAAGAAAAGCACCGCCTTTGGGTTGGTCATCATTACAAGGTAGGACGTCAAGAACGGGCGCGGCTGCGCCTTGGTTTTGGTCACATTCGTCATAGACAGCATTCCGCCTGATCGGAGAGACCGAAGCGCCCGCACGCCGAGGTAAATGAGGTAGCCCGCGCCGACCAATCGCACTGTCACGAAAATGGACGGAAACAGCTCAAAGAGAACGGCAATTCCCGACACCGCCAAAAGCGCCCAGGTCAGGGCGCCCGCTGCAATCCCGAAGGCTGCGGCCAACCCGGCCCCACGCCCACCTGAAACCGTTGCCGATACAATCGACAAATGGTTTGGCCCGGGAATGGCCCAGC
Organism: uncultured Nioella sp.; assembly: GCA_947495575.1. Classification (GTDB taxonomy): domain Bacteria; phylum Pseudomonadota; class Alphaproteobacteria; order Rhodobacterales; family Rhodobacteraceae; genus CANLZL01. Next base: position 188,459 of record CANLZL010000006.1, read on the forward strand.
CAAGGACTTGTGCGACCGCGATCGACGCAAATGTAGTGAACAATGCCGCAGCGTCCATTTCGACCCTCAATGCATGAAGCCGCAACCGATCATGCACACCTGTCCCGGTCAATTGAAATCCCACACCTGCGTTGCTTTTTGCGCCCCAAGGCTTGGCAATACTGTCGCCTCGCGCTAACCGATGCGATATCAAACGGAGCGCCGCCACATGTCGATGAATTCCTACGGACATCTCTTTCGCGTCACCACCTGGGGCGAAAGCCATGGACCCGCCCTTGGGGCCACGGTGGATGGGTGCCCTCCGGGTATCGAGATTGACCCGGTGGAATTGCAGTATTGGCTGGACCGGCGCAAACCGGGTCAGAACAAATATACCACACAGCGGCGTGAGCCCGATGAGGTCGAAATTCTGTCGGGCGTGTTTGAAGGGCAATCTACCGGAACGCCCATTCAGTTGATGATCCGAAATACCGATCAACGCTCGAAAGATTACGGAGACATCGTTGAGAAGTTCCGGCCCGGCCACGCCGATATCACCTATTGGCAAAAATACGGCATCCGCGACTACCGCGGCGGCGGGCGGTCTTCGGCACGAGAAACGGCTGCCCGTGTGGCTGCCGGCGGTGTCGCCCGGCAAGCCCTGAACACGTTGGTGCCCGGCATTCAGATCACCGGCTATATGGTGCAGATGGGTCCCCACAAAATCGACCGGGCCAAATTTGACAGGGATCAGATCGAACAAAACCCATTCTGGACCCCGGATGCTAAAGCTGCGGACACATGGGCAGATTACCTCGACGATTTACGCAAATCCGGCGACAGTGTCGGCGCCGTGATCGAGGTTGTGGCACGGGGCGTTCCAGCAGGGCTAGGTGCACCCGTTTATGGCAAGCTCGATACTGACCTTGCCGCCGCCATGATGTCGATCAACGCGGTGAAAGGTGTCGAGATTGGCGAAGGCATGGATGCGGCGGTTCTGACAGGAACCGAAAACGCCGACGAGATATTCATGGGGCCGGATGGACCTGAATACAGCTCGAACCATGCGGGTGGTATCCTTGGCGGCATATCGACCGGTCAGGATTTGGTGGTTCGGTTCGCGGTCAAGCCAACCTCGTCCATCCTGGCGACTCGCAAGACCATCACCAAAGCAGGCGAGCCTGCCGAGATCATCACCAAAGGCCGCCATGATCCGTGCGTCGGCATTCGCGCAGTCCCTGTCGGGGAGGCTATGATGGCCGCCGTCATCCTTGATCACTGGCTGCTGCATCGTGGCCAGATTGGGGCAAACCGTGGGCAAATTGGCTAAAATACTTCCCTAATTTTATCCAATTGGGTCTTTAGAAAGATCAGCGGGGGCATGTCGATGGGACCGGCCAATGCTGAGAAAATTCCTAATGAGCGAATCGGGCGCTGTGACAACGGATTACGTTGTCTTGTCGGCTGCCGTGGTCGGAACTGGTATTGCGGTGACAAGCCCGACCAGCAATGGGGTGGCCAATCTCGCCGGGGATATTGACAATTCCCTCCGCGGTAACATCGTAAACACCAGTTTTGCTCGAGCCAACTATTTTGACGACTTCGAAAATGGATCGGGCTTTTGGGTTGGCGGAGAAACCGACGAATCGGACGATTACTACGGCGGCATCCTTGGGCCATATGGCGGTACAAATGGCGCAGAAGTTGTCACCCGTACCTACGACTTGCAATCAGGCTATGACTACGCGGTCATCGAGTTCGACATGCACGCCTTTGATAGCTGGGACAACGAACAGCTGATCACCTTTGTCGACGGAACCCCCGTCACGGCGTCACAGTTCAACTGGCAATATGACGGCGTAACCGGCACGTGGAACACCACCGACGCCAATTACACCATCTCTGTTGCATCCAGCGGGACCCGGACGGGCAATGGGTATAGCCCTGATTGGAGCGATCAAAGCGCGACGGTGACAATCGTTGTTGCAGATCCCGGGCCGTCCATGACCGTTGGGTTTGGATCGACCTTGGATCAGAGCGTAGGCGATGAAAGCTGGGGCATCGACAATGTGAATATCACGTCGACCAACGACCCCGGCGGATCCGTCTAACTGTGGTGGAATAACCTAGCTCAAACCAAGATCCATCAACGCCTCAATATCAGCGCGCCTTGTACCGGCGACGATACGCCCAAGCTCATCTTCGCCACGTAGCAACACCAATGTCGACCGGCGCGGAACGGCAAGCCGGTTGGCCAGAGCTGAATTGCTGAAGCGATCCCAATCCACCTTTACGAACGTCATTGCCGCGTCATAAGCGGGGTTTTCGTCCCGTAACGCGGAAATCGTCCGGCCCTGCGCCCGACAGGTCGTGCACCAAGATGTGTAAAAATCGACAAACACAGTTTCGCCAGCCGCAAGGCGCTGGTCGACCAGCCCTTCGGTATATGACAGTGGCGCGTCAACGGCCTGCGCCCGACCAGCCAGCAAAAGGGTTGCGGAACCCGCAATGATAAACTCTCGGCGGTTCATGTTTTTTCTCCTCTATAAGGCGACCGACAGGTCCTGCAGCCAATAAGGCAGAACATCCAGCAACCAGCCTTCGATGGCGTAGTGCCATTTCATAAGGATGGCCGTGCCGACCAGAATGAATGTGATCCCAAGGAAGGGTCGTGATTTCTCGGCAATCACCTGCATCAGTGCGCGGCGGCGTTGCAAAACAGATCGAGCGCCATACCCAAGCGCCAAGATGATTGTAGAGACACCTAAGGCAAACGCCCCCATAATCGCGCCCGCGCGCCACAGCTCGGCACCTTGGCTGGCCAGAGAAATGGCGCCGCCCAGGGTTGGCCCGACACAGGGGCTCCAAACCGCACCAAGCATCGCGCCGCCGATGGCCTGACCTCGCCAACCGTCTTGATCGATGGTGTTCATCCGCTGATCTGCGCCCGACGACACACCGGCCGTGGCCGTTGCAAAAACACTCGAAAATCTTGGGACAAGCAGGATTGCACCAAATGCGATCATCAGCACCGCGCCGGCATTGGCGATATGGCCCTCATGGATGCCAACCGCACGCCCGGCGACGGCTACCGTCAGGCCAAGCGCGACAAATGACAGGCTCATCCCACCTGCCAAGGCCAAAGGGCCATAGCGGCTGGCTTGCAGGGATCCCGCAAGAACAATCGGCAAAACGGGCAAGACGCAAGGATTGATCAGCGTCAGCAGCCCTGCCCCATAGGCAAAGACAAGCTCTAACATAAGAACGGTTTGGCGCAGATCAGTTGTAATGTCATCTGACACCTGCGTGAGGGAATTGTCAGATCAGGCGCGCACCCGGGCAAGTTGCACTGCTAGAATGCCGCCCGCAATGATCGTTACCCCCAAAACATCTGCCCACCCAAGCGCTTCGGCTAAGATCACAGCCGCGATGGCCACCCCAAAGAATGGATTCAAAAAATGGAACGTTGCGCCGCGTGTTGCGCCAATACGCTGGACCAGTTTGAACCAGATCCAGGTCGCCAACAATCCAGGGGCGAATACCGTGTAAAAAAACGCAAAGATCAGCGGCCAGGACCACGCAACGTGCCATGGCTCAAATGCAAGAGCAAAGGGCGCAAGAGCCACCGCTCCGACAAGCATTTGCAGGCCGACTATCATCAGGACACCGCCTTTGCCGCCCGACGCCCCCCGTACAGTCAAAGTCGCGACGGTCAATGCGGCCGCGCCCAGAAGACAAAGAGAGACACCTAACGGATCGACGCCGCCAGACAAACGTTGTGCCATGATCAGCGCGACGCCGCCAAACCCGGCAATCAAACCGACGACTCCTAGGGTCGAAAGCCGTTCCTTGAAAATCGTCCAATTGGCTGCGGCTACCATCAACGGCATGGAGGAGGCAATGATTGCAGCCAAGGATGCTTCGATCCATTGCATCGCGATAAAATTCAGCCCCAGATAAAGCGCGTTCTGGCAGATGCCGAAGACGATGACGGAACGCCACTGAGCTCGCGACAATTGCCAGCTTTCGCCAAACATACGCGCCAACAAAACGCCCACCACGCCGGAAATTGCGAACCGGATCGCCAAAGAGGTCACGGGTGGTGCGGCCTCGACAATGATGCGAGCAGACGTGAAGGCGGACGACCAAATGAGCGCAAAGATAAGGCCCATCGCAATCGCGCGAAAATCCATCCTTGTCACTCCGTCAAATAGGGCCGCCTGTTTCCGGGCGACCCTTTCTCAGATCCGATCCGGATGCAATGCCTCAGACCAACCGGGCAGAGACTCCGCCATCCGCCAAAATCGGCGCACCCGTAACAAAGGACGCCCGGTCGGACAGAAGGAACATAGCGGCAGAGGCAATCTCAGAGGGTTCCGCCATGCGTTTCATCGGGTGAAGATTAGCGATGAAGTTGTGAGTGTCAGGGTCATCGCCGGCCATTGCCGTTTTGGTTCCACCCGGCAAAAGGGCATTGGCGCGAATGCCTTCGGCCCCATGATCTATTCCGATGGACTGTACCAAGCCATTCAACCCGGCCTTTGACGCCGCGTAGGCCCCCATTCCCGGCATTCCCCCGTTTGAGAAACCAACAAAGGACGAGGTGAACACCAAAGATCCGCCACCCCGCCGTTGAAGGGCGGGGATCTGGGCCTTGGCTGCAAAAAACGCGCTCGTCAGATTTGCAGCGATGACCGAATGCCAGGTGTCTTCGGTCATGTCGGCAATCGGGCCCAAATCGCCCATCGTGCCTGCATTATTGAACGCACCGTCAAGACCTCCAAATTCGGATTCGGCCAGATCGACCAGCGCCTGCGCAAAACCGGGGTCAGTGACGTCACCAACCAGAAAATGAGCCTGGCCATTGCTTTGCGTGATCTGACCTGCGACCTGAGCCAATTCCGAAAGCCGTCTTGCGCCTAGAACGACCTTGGCTCCTTCTGCCGTGAATAATAGGGCGGCGGCTGCGCCGATCCCGCTGCTGGCGCCGGTGATGATGATGGTTTTGTCTTTGAGTTCCATAAGGGCCTCCTGTGGTATTACTCGAACACCCCAGGCCTATCGGACGGCTCCAGTCCTGCTCGACCCGGATCCTGCGCATCAAAGCAGGGCCGCATCGCAATGCGCATTTTTCGGAGAAACGAAAAAGGGCCGCCCCAAAGGGCGACCCTAAATCCGTCAGACGGGAATGGCGATTAGCCGTTCACGCTGTCTTTCAGTGCTTTCGCGATGGTCACTTTGACCACTTTGTCAGCATCTTTTTTGATCTGCTCGCCGGTGGCTGGGTTACGCACCATACGCTCTGGGCGCTCACGGCAATAGACTTTGCCAATGCCCGGTAGGGTCACTGCACCACCGTTTGCAACTTCTTTGGAAACAACCGAAGAAACGGCGTCCAGTGCGGCTGCGGCGGCTTTCTTGTCGCTGCCCAGTTCGTCTGCCAGAGCGGCAACGAGTTGGGTCTTGGTCATGGGTTTTTGTGCCATGCTATGTTCTCCTTAACTGCCCGAACCCGTTGGGCTCGTTGCGCGAACGCTACATGAGTATTGTGGGGGGACACAACAATTAGTGTCACATTTCCTAAGAAAAACCCCGATATTGTTGGGGAAAACGCCCTTTTAAAGGAAAGCGGTTTCCTCAAAGCTGCGCAATTTACGGCTGTGCAGGCGTTCCAACGGCATTTCCCTGAGCGCCTCCATCGCGCGAATACCAATCAACAGATGCCGTGAAACCTGCGTCTTGTAGAAGGCGCTGGCCATTCCCGGCAGTTTCAATTCGCCGTGCAGGGGCTTGTCTGAAACGCACAGAAGCGTCCCATATGGCACCCGGAACCGGAACCCGTTTGCGGCGATCGTCGCGCTTTCCATGTCCAGCGCCACGGCCCGGCTTTGGCTTAGGCGCTGCACTGGCCCGGCCTGATCGCGCAGTTCCCAGTTTCGATTATCAATCGAGGCGACCGTGCCAGTACGCATGATCCGTTTCAACTCGTAGCCCGACACCTGACTGACATCGGCCACGGCTTGTTCCAGGGCAATCTGGACCTCAGCCAATGCTGGCACAGGAACCCAAACGGGAAGGTCATCGTTTAACACGTTATCTTCGCGCAAATAGGCATGCGCGAGAACAAAGTCGCCAAGGCTTTGGCTGTTTCTAAGACCCGCGCAATGGCCAACCATCAACCATACATGCGGGCGTAAGACCGCAATGTGATCTGTCGCCGTTTTTGCGTTAGATGGGCCAACCCCGATATTGACCAATGTGATGCCGCCATCCCCCTCTCGGGTTAGGTGATATGTCGGCATTTGCGGCAGCTTCGCGGGTTCCTCCAAAGGGGCGTCGGGATCGGTGATCACCTGATTTCCGGGGCCAACCAGCGCGGTATAGCCGCTATCAGGATCGCGCAGCATTTCGCGCCCATAGGCCACGAATTCTTCGACATAGAACTGGTAGTTGGTGAACAGCACGTGGTTCTGGAAATACTCAGGATCCGTTGCGGTGTAGTGGCTGAGACGCGCAAGGGAATAGTCGATGCGCTGCGCGGTAAACGGCGCAAGCGGGCCAGAGCCATCTTCATTTTTAAAGCCGTGCCCATTGACGATATCGTCATTGGTTGTCGAAAGGTCCGGCACATCAAAGAAATCACGCAGGGCGAATGGCATGGCGCCATCCTGCGGAACCGTCAGGTCGGCATCGTTCAGCACAGCAAAATGCACGGGGATTGGTGTGCGCGACGGGCCGACATGAACCGGCACCCCATGATTGGTGATCAACAGGTCAATCTGTTGTGTCAGGTAGTGCTGGAATAGATCGGGCCTTGTGACGGTGGTAGAATAGATCCCCGGCTCGGACACATGGCCAAAACTCAGGCGGCTATCGATGACATCATGGCTTGTCGTGGCGATCCGAATTTCAGGATAAAAGGCACGATAGCGCACATGTGGCGCGCCATCACTCAGGACTTTTTGAAACTTTCCACGCAGAAAATTCGTCGACAGAGCATACAGCTCCTGCAAATAGGCCACGGCCTCTTTGGCATTGGTAAAGCTGCGGGAGGGGTCCATATCCGGGCTGCGCACCGGCAGCTGTCGAGCCAATCTTGTCATACGTCGCCTTCCACAAACAACGAGGTCAATTCAAATGTGGTGACATCCACCAAGCCCAGATCAGAAATTCTGAGCGACGGGATCACCACCAACGCCAAAAGCGAGTGTTGCATATAGGCATTGTTGAGGGTGCAGCCGCAAGCCTCCATTGCCTGCCCCAATTTTTGAGCTTTAGCGGCGACGTTTTGCGCCAGTTCGTCACTCATCAACCCGGCAATGGGCAATTCGACCAGCGCCAATTCTTCGCCGTCTTTGAAGATCGTGACACCACCGCCTACCTCGCCAAGACGCATTGCGGCAGCCGCCATATTTGCGCGATCGGTCCCGACGACAATCATGTGGTGGCTGTCATGGGCAACTGTTGATGCCATCGCCATCGGACCTTTGTAGCCAAAGCCGGACACAAAAGCGTTCACGACCTTTCCGGTTGCCTGATGCCGTTCAACCAACGCGATCTGGCAGACATCGCCCTCTGCTTCCACCAATCCGTCGACCACAGGAAGTTCGGCTGTCAGCGCCTCGGTCGGGGCTTGGTTTTCAACCACACCAATCACTTTGACATGCGCCTTATTGGCGCCGCTTGGTGCCGCAATCTCAAAGTCTTCTTCGGTCAGCACTTTGCCAAGATGGACCGTCTGGCGGGCCTCTTCCGGCCAATTTAGATGCGGGCAATCCACTTCGATGACGCCATCGCGGGCCACTGAAACACCGCGCGCAAAGACCTGTTCAATGGGCAAGGCCCGCAGATCAGAGGTGAGGATCATATCCGCGCGCCGCCCCGGTGCAATCGACCCCAATTCACGCTCTAACCCGAAATGCGTGGCCGTGTTGACGGTGCACATCTGCAAAGCCACCAGCGGATCGCAGCCACAGTCGATCGCATGGCGTAGCACCCGGTTCATATGTCCATCATTGACCAGCGTTCCAGAATGGCAGTCATCGGTGCAAAGAATGAAATTGCGGGGGTCGAGACCCTTTTCGGTCACCGCCGTAATCTGGCTTTGAACATCATACCAGGCCGAACCAAGCCGCATCATCGACCGCATGCCCTGTCGAACGCGATCAACCGAGTCGCTTTCCCGCGTACCCTCATGATCATCCGCCGGGCCGCCGGCCGCGTAGGCGTGAAAGGCCGGACCGCGATCAGGGCTGGCGTAATGACCGCCAACTGTTTTGCCAGCGCGCATCGTTGCCGCCATCTCGGCCAGCATCTGGGGATCGCCATTGATGACGCCGGGGAAATTCATCATTTCACCAAGACCAATGATGCCCGGCCATGACATCGCTTCGGCAACATCCGCTGGGCTGATTTCGAACCCTGTCGTCTCCAGCCCCGGCGCGGATGGCGCACAAGAGGGCATCTGGGTGTAGATGTTGATCGGCTGCAATTCGGCCTCATCATGCATCAGACGAACGCCTTTCAGGCCCAGAACATTGGCGATCTCATGCGGATCCGTGAACATGGTCGTGGTGCCATGCGGAATGACCGCGCGGGCAAATTCCGCGGGGGTCAACATCCCGGATTCGATATGCATATGCCCGTCGCAAAGGCCGGGGATCAGGTACCGCCCATCTGCGTCTATGACGTCGGTTTCGGGGCCGATGCAATGCTCTGCGTTCGGGCCGACATAGGCAAAGCGCCCATCCGCCACGGCCACCTGCCAGCCCTCCAGAACCTCACGGCTTTGCACATTCACAAGCCGCGTGTTCTGAATCACCAGATCAGCGGCTTCGCGGCCAACTGCAACGCCAACCAGACGCGCCGCGCTTTCCGCCCAAGTTTTTAATGATGTTGTCTTTTCCATGCCCAAGCGTTGCACCGCTTTTGCAATCCATCAAGCAACAATTTGATGACGGGTTTTCAATTGGCGGATCGCCCCATAGGGTCGCGGCACTAAGAAATGTTGGGGACGCGCCAAATGATGAAAATCACAATCCACCACAATCCAAGGTGCTCAAAATCGCGTCAGACGCTTGCCCTGCTGACGGAAGCGGGTTTTGAGCCAGAGGTCGTGGATTACCAGAAAACGGGCTGGAGCGAGGCACAATTAAAGAAATTGTTTGCTGCCGCTGGTGTAACGGCGCGGGAGGCATTGCGCGCCAAAACCGGTCCCGCACCGGAATTGGGATTGGCAAGCGCCGATGATGCAACGGTCCTTGCGGCCATGGTTGATCATCCAATCCTGGTCGAACGTCCGATTGTTGTCGTGGGCAATGCGGCTCGAATTTGCCGCCCGCCAGAGCGTGTGTGGGAAATCGTCGAACGGCCATCAAGCTAGGCAAAGTTCCCTTAATTTCGGGGGCAAAGCCGCCAAATCTTTTGCGGTCACCCCTTTGGGCTTCCCTAATTGCCTCCGGCGGGGGTATTTTCGCAAAGAAGAAGGCAGGAGGGGCATTTGGCCCGCAAGAAAAAGAGCAAAGCAAAGAGGCGCCCATTGTGGCGGCGCGGTCTGCGGCTGGTCCTGCGCGGTGGCCTGCTGCTTTGCTTGATATTATTGGCTTGGATCACGTTATATGCCGTCGTTCCGCCGCCCACCACGCCCTACATGATTTCCGAAAACCGGCGGGTTGGAAATGTCGTTCAGGTCTGGCGCCCGATGGAGGAAATCTCGCCGCATCTGGCGCGGGCAGTGGTGGCGGCCGAAGACGCGAATTTCTGCCTGCATGCCGGATTCGATATGGATGCCATCCGTGCCGCGATTGCCGAAGGGGCACGGCGCGGCGGATCAACCATCAGCCAGCAAACCGTGAAAAACGCCTTTTTGTGGCAGGGGCGATCCTGGGCGCGCAAGGCGCTTGAGGCCGTGATGACCCCGGTGATGGAAGTGATCTGGACCAAGCGCCGCGTGTTGGAAGTGTATCTCAATATCATTGAATTCGACGAAGGCGTTTTCGGGGCCGAGGCAGCGGCGCAGCACTATTTTGGCGTGTCTGCCGCCGATCTCAGCCCTACTCAATCCGCACGCCTCGCCGCGGTACTGCCAAACCCGCAGGAGAGGTCGGCCTCATCCCCCAGTGCATCTTTGCGTCAAAGGGCGGCAAGTATCGCCGACGGGGCGGCTACGATCCGCGCGGATGGGCGTGACGCATGTTTTGCGAATTGAAATCACGCGCGGGTCGGGGCAAACAGGGGCAAAGCCCCATCAAGAATAAGAGCAGTCAATGACGCGCCTGTACCATTTCGCCCTGTCCCCGTTTTGCCGCAAGGTTCGCCTTGTACTGGCTGAGAAGAAGCTCGACGTAGAGCTGATTGATGAAAGATACTGGGAACCGTCGGGTGAGTTCCTGCGCCGCAACCCGGCGGCGAAAGTTCCGATTCTGAAGATCGACGGGATTCTGATGGCTGAAAGCCAGGCGATTTGTGAGTATCTGGAGGAAACGGTTCCGACGCCAGCTTTGATGCCCGTAGATCCCAAAGGTCGCGCAGAAGTGCGCCGCCTATGCAATTGGTTTGATGACAAGTTCCATCACGAAGTCACATCCAATCTGGTCTATGAGCGGGTCAACAAAAAGGTGATGCGCGGCGGTTATCCTGACGGCAAGGCCGTGAAAACCGGCGCACAAAAAATCAAGTACCACCTCGATTACATGACTTGGCTGTTGGATAATCGGCGTTGGTTGGCAGGCGACAGCCTCACGTTGGCTGATTTTGCGGCGGCCGCGCATTTGTCTTGCCTCGATTACATCTCGGATGTGGATTGGAACCGGTCTGCCGTGGTCAAGGATTGGTATGCCAAGATCAAATCGCGCCCGGCCTTCCGGTCGATCCTTGCCGATCAGATCCCGGGATTCATCCAACCCCCGCATTACGCGAATTTGGACTTTTGATCGGGCTCAAGGCAGCTCTAGAAGCGAAGGCCCTTGAAGAAGGGTTCGCCAAAATGCGCATCTGTCGACCCGATGCCATTCCAGAGGCCGAGGGCCGCTTGGCGAAGTTCGTCGATCATGGGCGCCATGGGCAGATGGGGTGGATGGCAGAGCGGATGAATTGGCGCGGTGATCCGTCCGCTCTCTGGCCTGACGCAAAATCAGTCATCATGCTGGCCGAGCCTTATACGCCAGACGTCGACCCTTTGGCCGCGGTTGAGCAGCGCGACCGGGCAACGATCAGCGTCTACGCTCAAAACCGCGACTACCATGACCTCGTGAAAAAACGCCTGAAGCGGGTGGGTCGTTGGCTGTTGGAGCAAGCCGAAGATGAGGCCATCAAGGTGTTCGTTGATACGGCACCCGTGATGGAGAAGCCGTTGGGGCAGGCCGCAGGGCTAGGCTGGCAGGGCAAACACACAAATCTTTTGGCGCGGGATTTGGGGAACTGGTTTTTCCTTGGCTCAATCTTCACCACAATCGAGCTTGAACCGGATGAGGCTGAGGTCGATCATTGCGGGCGCTGCACTGCCTGTTTGGATATCTGCCCGACCAAGGCCTTTCCGGCGCCATTCCAACTGGATGCACGTCGCTGCATTTCTTATCTGACCATCGAACATCAGGGCCCCATAGATCCTGAACTGAGACCCCTGATGGGAAATCGGATTTACGGGTGCGACGATTGCCTGGCGATCTGCCCTTGGAACAAATTCGCCGTTGAAGCGAAAGAGTTGCGCTATAAAGGGCGGCCTGAGCTTCAAAGCCCGGAGCTGGCAGGGCTTGCCCGCCTTGATGACACGTCCTTTCGGGCGCATTTCAGTGGCTCACCGATAAAACGGATTGGCCGAAACCGGTTTGTGCGCAATGTTCTTTACGCAATTGGAAACAGCGCAGAAAGCCGCTTGTTGCCAGTGGCGCAATCACTGGCCGGCGACGAAGACGAAGCCGTTGCTGATGCTGCCCGGTGGGCCGTGGAGAGGTTGACATGAAGCTGCTGATTTTTGGCGTGGGGTTCACCTCAAAGGCGCTGGTCGAAGAGCTAAAGCCCTTTCCGGACGGGTCAGTGACGGGAACGACGCGAAGCTTGGCGAAGGCCGAGACGCTGCGCGAATTGGGCATCTCTCCTATAATTTTTCCGGGCGACGACATGTCAGGGCCGCTTTCAGGCGCGACGCATATCCTGATCAGTGCAGGACCAGAGGATGGGCGAGACCCGGTTCTGAAACATCTTCGGGGCGCGTTTGAAAAGGCCGCGCCAAACCTCGAATGGGTTGGCTACCTGTCGACAACCGGTGTCTACGGCGACCACAAGGGCGGATGGGTCGATGAAACTGCAGCATTAACACCCGCAACCAAACGCGGCCGGGCGCGTGTTCAGACCGAAGGCGAATGGCAAGCTTTGCAACGTGAGCACGGGTTGCCCCTGCACATCTTCCGCCTGCCAGGGATCTACGGGCCGGGGCGCGGACCATTTGCCAAAGTTCGCGCTGGCACGGCCCGGCGCATCATCAAACAGGGGCAGGTCTTTAGCCGCATCCATGTCGAAGATATTGCCCAGACTCTCCTGGCTTCGATGAGGGCGCCAAACCCCGGCGCGATCTACAATGTTTGCGATGATGATCCCGCGCCTCCGCAGGATGTAATTGGGTATGCGGCCCACCTGTTGGGTGTTGACCCTCCGCCTGCGATCAAATTTGAAGAGGCAGAGCTGACCCCAATGGCACGCAGCTTTTATGCCGAAAGCAAGCGGGTCGATAACACGCGCATAAAGGAAGACCTGGGGATCGCCCTGCGCTATCCAACCTATAAGACCGGGCTTGATGCGCTGTTTGCCGCCGAGACCGATCAGAAGTGATTTCGGTTTCGCCCGTCTTTGCTATATCGACAGATGCAACCTAAGGCAGGGAACGCGCATGATCCGGGCAGCTTTGGCACTTCTGATGGTTCTGACCATCGCAGGGTGCAGCAAATTCATCGACTATGACGGTCCGGAAGTGACCCGGGTTATCGTCGATAAGGGCGACCGGATAATGTATTTGCTTCATCACGATCAGGTTTTGCGCAGCTATGAGATTGAGCTAGGTTTTGCCCCGGATGGCGACAAGGTTGTCGAAGGGGATGGGCGCACGCCCGAAGGCAGCTACATCATCGACCGGCGCAACCCCAATAGCTCATTCTACCTTTCCATCGGCATCAATTATCCCAATGAAGACGATATCGCTGAGGCGGCGGCGCTTGGCCAAAGCCCCGGCGGGGATATCTTCATTCATGGCACGCCCAACCCGTTGCGCCGCGGCGATGATTGGACGGCGGGGTGTATCGCAGTCACAAATGCAGAGATGCGAGAGATTTACGCAATGGTCGGGATCGGCACGCCGATCGACATTCGACCCTAGCTGTTTTGTGGCAGACCCTGTCCGGTGCTGCCGCCATCCCCTGTGACCAACGTCCACCAGATCTTGCCGTTTTCTTCTTGGAAGAAGGCAAAGCCCAAATCCCGCGCATTGGCATCAATGATCACGTCACGCGTATCAGGCTGCTGCATCCATGCTGCGACGGTTTCTAGTTCAGATTCGTAGGTTTCCGAGATATTTTCGCCCAAAACACGCCCGCGATAACCGGCACGCTGCGCACGGTCGATGGGCGAAGACCCGTCAGACCCGAAATGCCAAGGCCGGTTTTGTAGCGCCATATCGCGGGAATGGGTTGCAGCAGCGGCATTCAGCTCTGCATTCAACTGAACTTCGACAAGGCCGGCCCCGCTACGCAAAGCGTTGACCGAGTCTAGCACGCGAAACTGGATATCGGCCTCATCCCTTGGGTTGATCCGGTAGACCGTAGGCAATCGCCGCCCATCTGCGCCGACGCGCGGTGCATTGTTACCAAGACAGGCCGTTAGTCCGGCCATTGCCGTGGTCAGTAGAAAGCTGCGTCTCAGCATATCGGATCCTGCCTGAAATTCCGGTTCTGAACCGTACCCTTACAGCCCGCCCTGCGCCCAATCAAACACAACTGGCGCGAATCCGCGCATTTTGACGAGGGTGTGAATGGACGTGCATCGCCTTGCCGCGTATTTTGCTCCTCAAAGCAGTCATCATCCGTCAAGGAGGTCGACAATGTCCGACCCAAAACTGACCAAATTCAGCCGCCGTGTTTTTCTGGGCACGGCCGCAGCAGGCCTCGCCACACCCGCCTTGGCGCAGCAGTCGCTTTCGGCCGCGGATCTGGCGGCACAAACGGAGCTTGAACGCGACGCAGGCACCGAAGTTCGCCACAATATCTCAAGCTTCCGAACGCTGGAATGGCAGCCCTATTTCGACAACCTAAACAATGGGGCCATCTTGGTCGACATCACGTCGCGCGCGCTGCATTTCTGGAGTGAGGACGAATCAACCTATCGCTTGTTCCCAAGCTCTGTCCCGCTGTCTGAGGATTTGACCCGTCGCGGCAGAACAAGCGTTGTTCGCCTGGTCGAGGGGCCAAGCTGGCGCCCCACGCCTGCGATGCGTGAACGCAATCCTGAATGGCCCGATTTTATTGGCCCCGGTCCGGACAATCCGTTGGGCACGCACGCGCTTTATCTCGGCTGGCAGTTTTATCGTATCCACGGTACGCACGATACACGCAAAATCGGACGGCGTAGTTCGAACGGTTGCATCGGTCTTTACAACGAACATATCGCTGAACTCTTTGGAATGGTCGAAGTGGGCACGCAAGTGTTGCTAATTTGACCACATTCCTGCGATCATGATCTGGTGGCCCTTGCGGTAGCATTGCAATCTTCAAGTTTTGCTGCCTATACCGGGGCACGAGGTACAGTCTTGGGTGCCCCATCTATGCGTAATACCGCGCGACTTAGGGGCGTATCTTGGAGGATACTATGAAGAAACTCGCACTTGCAGCAGCACTGTCTGTAGCCGCAACCTCCGCATTCGCCGGCGGTTATGCAGAACCGATCCTTGAGCCCGTTGTTATCGTGGAAGACACATCTTCCTCGGCTGGCGGCGTTCTGGTTCCGATTCTTGCAATCATCTTGATTGCAGCGGCAATCGCCAACGACTAAGTCGTTCGCACCTGAATAGAAAAAGGCGGTCTTGCAACAGACCGCCTTTTTTATTGTTTAACATTGTTTTTTTTGGAACTTTCCAATAAATCTCGAAGTTGGACCTACATGACTGTCGTCTTGTGACGGCCACTTAATATTCAACGAGGGAACTCAAAATGAAAAAAATTGCACTCGCAGCCGCTCTTTCCGTAGCAGCAACCTCCGCTTTCGCTGGCGGTTACGCTGAGCCGATCCTGGAGCCCGTAGTTATCGTAGAAGACACATCTTCTTCCGCTGGCGGCGTTCTGGTTCCGATCCTCGCGATCATCCTGATTGCTGCTGCAATCGCGAACGACTAAGTCGTTCGCACCAAAGAATAGAGAAAAGGCGGCCCTGCAACAGCAGGCCGCCTTTTTTCGTTTGCCGCTAACAGATTGAATTACTTGGTCATTCCAGCTTCGGCCTCAATCTGAGCACGTGATTTTCGCGCACGCTCGGTGGCCGATTTCAACTGTCCGCAGGCCGCCATGATATCCTCGCCTCTTGGGGTGCGAATGGGGCTGGCATATCCGGCTTTGTAAACAATATCAGCAAAGCGCTCGATACGTTCCCAGTCCGATCGCTCATAGGGCGCGCCGGGCCACTCATTGAACGGGATCAGATTTATCTTTGCCGGAATGCCCTTGATCAGTTTGATCAGGCGGCGCGCGTCGTCATCGCTATCGTTCACACCCTTCAGCATCACGTATTCGAAGGTGATTCGTTCTGAGTTGGAGACCTTGGGATAGGACTTGAGCGCTTCAAGCAAATCCTTGAGCGGCCAGCGCTTGTTGATCGGCACCAGCTTGTCACGGGTTTCATCCGTGGTCGCGTGAAACGAAATGGCCAATTGGCACCCGATCTCTTCTGCAGTGCGCGCAATCTCGGGAACCACACCAGAGGTGCTGAGCGTAATGCGGCGGCGGCTGAGGCTGATCCCCTCAGGATCCATCGCGATTTTCATCGCATCGCGGACATTCTCAAAGTTATAAAGCGGTTCGCCCATGCCCATCAGCACGATATTGCTAAGCAGACGCGGCCGAGCGTCTGAGCCTTCGCCCGGTTCCGGCCATTCGTCCAGATCATCGCGCGCCATCATCACCTGGCCAACAATTTCTCCCGCTGTCAGGTTACGGACCAGCTTTTGCGTGCCTGTATGGCAAAAGGAACAAGTGAGAGTGCAGCCAACCTGACTGGAAATGCATAACGTTCCCCGGTCAGTTTCGGGGATATAGACCACCTCAACCTCATGGCCGCCAGCGATCCGCACAAGGTATTTCCGTGTACCATCGGCCGACACTTCTCGGCTGACAACCTCCGGCACGGCAATCACAAATTGTTCGGCCAATTGAGCACGGTAATCTTTGGACAGGTTCGTCATTTTGGCGAAGTCACGTTCACCTTTCTGGTAGATCCATTGCCAGATCTGCCCAACACGCATCTTTGCCTGTTTCTCCGGCGTGCCAGCAGCAATCAGCGTTTCGCGCAATTGATCGCGGGTCAGGCCAACCAGATTGGTCGGCCCGTCGGGCAATTTCCGGGGGATCGTGACAAGATCCTGCGTGATCGGGGCGCTGGCGGACATCGGTTCACTCCAAAAGGGGATGCGGACACATATAAGCATCCGCACGCCTTGGCAAACCTTGTCTTTGGATTTTGGTTATCCGCCGCAGCGGGTTTCCGCGTCTTCGACCGCTGCGGTAAACCCAAGCAGAGAGAACGTGTCGACCGTTTGCGTTCCGCGCGCTGACCTCGCCGTCAATACGGCTTCGGCCCCCCGCTTCATCGCAGTGATGATGCGCTGGTCATCCTGTTCAGATGCGGCCCACGCCATTTCACCTTCCGTGAACAACTCAAAAGTCGAGTTTCCGATTTCCATCGTAACAGTTGACCCTTCGGCGAAAGGATAGCCGCCGGTGAATGATACTTCGCCCATGCGACTTTCGGATGGCCAGTAACTTACGAACATCAGGATTTCGGACCGGCGCACTGCGACGACCCGACCATCCCGAGTGTTCACGGTTTCACGCGGCGCTGACACAACCCAGCATTGGGTCGGATCATCTTCGACAAAGACGCTCCAATCCGTTTCAGCATTCACGCGGTTCGAGGATTCTTCGGTCTCTTGCGCGATGCCTGGCACTGCAAGCGCCAACGCGATCAGCGATCCTGCCACCCAATTCTTCATTTTGGTCCAGCCTCCGGCCAATTTCTGCCTCTGGGTCGTCGCCCGGCCTGCTTATTCAGGTCTTTCACACGGGGCAGCGCCCAACTCGTTCAATTCGCGGCGAGATTAACCCGAAAAATCAGTGCGGGAAAAGCCCCGGTAGCGGAAATTCGCTGGATAAGCGGAATACAGGCGTTCATCTGTCGACTTCAAATATGGCGAATGGACTATGTATGAGGGCTATTCATCAGGAAACACGGGCGCCACATCTGGCGGAAGGTGCGCTCGAATTTGATCGAGCAGGGCAGATTTCTTTAACGGTTTTGTTAAATAATGATCTACTCCCGCTTCGAAAATCTGATGGGAATCACCGTCCATCGCATGGGCTGTCATGGCAACGATCGGAACGCGTGGAATGCCCTTTTCGATTTCAAACGCCCGTATGCGGCGTGCGGCCTCCAGCCCGTCCATTTCCGGCATTGAGATGTCCGTGAAATAAATATCCGGTCGCCGTGCAATAAAGGCGTCTACCGCTTCCCGCCCATTTCCTACGATGGTCAGGTCCATCGATAAGGCCCTCAACATCTTTTGAAACACCATCTGATTTGTCTTGTTGTCTTCTGCGGCCAAAACAACAAGCGGCCTGGCTCCTCTTTTCTCGACAGCTGCCGTCGTCGCACCAGACATCCACTCGGTCCGTTCCACGCCTTCGGGCGCCTGACCTGCAACCAGGGCGACCAGTTCTTTGCGCAGCTCCTGCGGTGGCGGGGCAAAGTCGACCGTCGCAACCGGCAGTTCCAAATCCGAGTCGCATTGGGCAATCGCGCCGTCATACCCGAGCAGCCTTACCCGTTCCAAGTCAGATTGATCGGCGCTGCAAAACAGAACCAGGTCCGGCTTTTGCAACAGGTCCGGGTCGACAATTTCGGCGCGCAGCCGTTTCAGCGCACGTTCCGCGCGTTTTCGGCACCGGGTTGATGGTCCAATCAGGGCAACCCGCGACGCGTTCATCGGCAGCGGCTGGACCGGGTCGCTGATGCCGCCGGGCGGAACCGGAAGTGTAATCCGGAAGCCGAAAGTCGACCCGACACCCGGCTCTGAATCCAACCACATGATCCCGCCCATCATCTCGATCAGCTTGCGGGAGATCGACAACCCCAACCCGGTCCCTTCATATTTCCGGTTGGCTTGGTCTTCGACCTGATTGAATTCACCGAAAATGTGGTCTTGCCGGTCTTGTGGTATGCCGATCCCGGAATCCTCAACCGCCACGCGCAGGGCAACCTGATCATCACCAACTGTCTCGCCCACAAGATGAACCACAACATGTCCACGCTCAGTGAACTTGATGGCGTTGCCGATGAGGTTGGTCAGGACTTGCCGAATGCGGCCCTTGTCGCCGACAAATTTGACCGGCAGAAAAATGTCGTAATCCAGCACAAACTCCAGATCGCGCCCTTCGATTGACGGTTTGAGAAGGCGAAATATCTCGCGTGTCAGCTCATAAAGGTCGAACTCCTCGACACGCAGCGCGAATTTGTCGGCCTCGATCTTGGAGTAATCCAGAACATCATTGATGATTTCCAAAAGCGCCACGCCCGAGTTCTTGATTGTGTCGGCAAACAAGCGCTGTTCTTCATCCAGCTCGGTTTCGCGCAAGAGGTCTGCCATTCCCACAACCCCGTTCATCGGAGTCCTGATTTCATGGCTCATGTTGGCCAGAAAGGCCGATTTTGCCCGGTTGGCGGATTCCGCTTCGTCGCGGGCCTGCAAAAGCTCCTGCTCTCGCCGTACTGATTCTGTAATATCCAGGGCCTGGCTGACCATATCCCCCTCGGGTGAGCGGATATCGACCAGTTTAATATAGGCGCCGTTCCATAGTTTCAGAGTAACCGGCGGGATCGGGTCCTGCTCCCAACGGGCCACCATGAACTCCATCCAGTTTTCAGGGTTGTCGCCATTCAGGTTGATAATGCCTTCATCGATTGCCGTATTCAGGATCGATTCATATGTCGCGCCGGGCCCAACCTCCTGTATGCCATCAAAGGCCGTCAGGAACGCGTTATTGGCCGAAACCAGGCGCCAATCTTTGTCATAAATGGCAAATCCCGCTTCGATGACTTCCAGCGAATCCCATAGCCGGCGCTGCGCCAACATCGCAATTTCATTGGCAATTTCCAGGTCCGCCTGAACTTTGGTTGTTTGGCCGGCAAGCGCTTCGTTCACTTCCCTCTGCTCGATCACCTGATTGGAAAGACTGACTGCTTGGTCGGCAAGCTTTCGATTTGCGGCAAACAACTCCTCGGATTTCTGCGCCAATAGCCGCTCGGCCGCCAACCGTGCCCGTCTTTCCTGTGCCAACCGGTCGTCGAATTGCGCCAAGCTCATCGTATACTCAAATCCATTTTCGCGATGTCCGTCAGGATGCAGCGATTCCGGTTGATATTGGATTAATGGACAGGTGCCGACGATAGACAGACGGGCCAGCCCCATGGCATGATGGGACATATTTTAAGAATTCAATTTGATTTTGGAGGTTGCTATGCGCGCATTTGTCGTGGCTTTTTTGCTGTTTTTGCACCCCGTCTTTGCCCTGGCTCAGACCGCACCCATTGCGGAGCGGTTCTATGCAATTTCGCAAAACACAGATTTCCCTGGCCACGATATCGGCGCGATTTATGACACGACATTTGACGGATGCCGCCGGGCCTGCACAGCTAATGATGCTTGTGTGGCCTTCACCTTCAATCAACGCAATGGCGCATGTTTTCCGAAAACTGACGTATCGGACACTGAAGGCTATGAGGGCGCGTTATCCGTCCGCATGTTCGCCACTGACCGATCAATTTTGGAACGGCTGGACACACGACTGGAAGCGCTGAATTTTCTGCGGTCTGTCGATTTTTCCGCGGCCCGGACGCAAGCCGAAGGTCTAGGGCAAGAGCACTATGTCGGCACATGGTCGCTTGAGCGTATTCTGGACGCCGCGCAGGCGCGCGAAGCTGAAGGTGAAACATTGCGGGCCATGCGCCTCACAGGCGCCGCGGTCACATTGACAGACGATCCCGCGCTTTGGGCCGAATACGCGCGGCTGGCCCTTGCCGTCGAAACCACCAACCGATCTGAGCGTCGAAATCTGGATCGGCGCGCACTGCGCGCTGCGGTTAATGCATCCCTTCGCGCAGATGGGGGCAGAGAATTGTCCGATGCTCTCTTACTTTTATCAGAGGCCTTGGAGGCACGAGACAGAACACGCGAAATGATCCCCGCCCTGCGGCTTGCACTGGCCGAAGCGCCGCGCCCCGAGATTGAAAATGCCCTGGATAGCGCGATCCGTCTTTATGGCTTCAGGGTTGTTGGAAATCGCGTTGATAACAATGCGGCAGAGCCACGGATTTGCGTCTTGTTTTCGGAGGATCTGGTGGGTGGAGCCTCTGCCATGGATTTCCTGCAATCTCAAACTTCCGGCCTGTCGGTCGATGCCGAGGGGCGTCAATTCTGCTTGTCCGGCGTTCAACACGGCCAACGCTATGAGTTTTCGATCCGGGCCGGCCTTCCCGCTGTGTCCGGTGAAACCTTACGCCACCCGGTCGCCCTTCGCCTGTATGTACGGGACCGGGACCCGGCTGTCCGGTTTCCCGGACGAGGGTACGTGCTTCCGCGGCTATCTGCGGGGGGATTGCCGATTGTCACTGTAAACACCGACGAAGTAAGTTTGGCGCTGCACACTGTGACAGACCGCAACATCGCGCGAAGCCTGCAAGAGGAGTTTTTCGGGCGGCCCTTGAGTGATTGGCAGCTGGACCGGTTTATCGGTGAACTGGCTGAAACCGTGTGGCAAGGCACCGGCGATGTCGCGGCGCAGCTCAACCAAGATGTAACGACCAGCCTGCCTTTGGGCGACGTGTTGGCCGGTCTGACGCCTGGCCTATATGCGCTGGAGGCGCGCATTCCAGGACCCGAAGGACGGAACGTTCCGCCCGCCACGCAATGGTTCTTCATTTCCGATATTGGCATTTCAAGTCTTACCGGGTCGGACGGTGTACACGTCACGCTCAGGTCGCTGACCGATACAACGGCATTACTTGGTCACCCGGTTCAATTGATCTCTGAATCCAACCGGATCCTTGCGGAAGCCGAGACCGACGCGGATGGATATGTTCACTTCGGCGCAGATATCACTGCCGGTCGCGGTGCATCATCGCCCGCCATGGTCTCAGTCACCACGGATCAGGATTTTGCTTTTCTCAGCCTCAGAGACGCCGAATTTGACCTGTCCGATCGCGGTGTGGAGGGACGCCCGGCAGCGCCTGCTATCGACCTCTTCTTGACCACAGAACGTGGGGCCTATCGCGCCGGAGAACTGGTACATGCCACGGCTTTGGCGCGGGATTCTCAGGGCGCTGCCCTGGCGGGTCTGCCCTTGACAGCAATCTTAACTCGGGCAGACGGGGTCGAGTATTCGCGCGTCTTTTTGGATGAGACCGGCGCAGGCGGTTTTGTCTGGCAAATGCCACTGGGTCAAAACGTGCCGCGCGGCACGTGGCGCTTGTCTGTACATGCCGATCCCGACGACAGGCCTTTGGCCAGCACTTCGTTCCTAGTCGAGGATTTCCTGCCGGAACGCATTGATGTGGTGCTGGACCTGCCGGACGGTCCGGTAACCGCGAATCTGCCCGTCCAACTGGCTGTCCAATCTGACTACCTGTTTGGCGCGCCTGCGGGCGACCTGCCGATCGAAGGATCTCTGATGCTGCGGCCAGTTTCCCAGTTGCCGGACTATGTTGGGTATCGGTTTGGGCGTCACGACGATCGCCCGCAATCACGGTTTGCCGCCATAAATGGTGACACCCGAACCGATGCGACGGGACTGGCAGAGTTGGCCTTGGCACTGCCTGAAGTCAGCGGACCCCCACACCCCTATGACCTTACCATTACCGCGGCAGTCACCGAAGGATCGGGCCGACCTGTCGAACGCCAGATCACGCGAATGGTGTCGCCAACTGGCACCTTGATCGGCATCCGCCCCCTTTTTGACGGGACATTGCCAGAAGGCAGCGATGCGGCGTTCCACCTGATCGCAGTCGGCGCAGAGGCCCTGCCCGTTCGCTGGACCGTCAACCGGGTTGATCGAAGATACCAATGGTACACTCAAAATGGCCGTTGGAATTGGGAACCCATTACAACCCGCACTCAAATTCTGACCGGAGAAGCGGTAATTGGATCTGACCCATTGGAAATCTCTGCCCCCGTCACGTGGGGCCGCTACGAATTGCGAGTGGAAAGCATTGCCGGCGATTTCACAATTTCATCGCTTGGCTTCCGGTCCGGCTGGTACGGCAGCGACGAAAGCGCGGGCACC
Source organism: uncultured Nioella sp. (assembly GCA_947495575.1). GTDB lineage: Bacteria > Pseudomonadota > Alphaproteobacteria > Rhodobacterales > Rhodobacteraceae > CANLZL01. The sequence continues at coordinate 211,021 of CANLZL010000006.1, forward strand.
CCTGACCTTTTGGAATTATCGCTGGATGCAGACGAATATTCCGTCGGCGAACAGGCGCAATTGCGCATCGTTCCGCGTCATGGCGGTACCGCTTTGATCCGTGTGGTCGCGAACCGGATGATCCATCAGGAGGTTGTCGAACTTGGCGATACGCCAACAAACATTCCCCTCGCCGTGACCGAAGACTGGGGCACCGGGGCCTATGTGACGGCAACCTTATTGCGCCCTTTGCAAGCACTGCCACCACAAGTGCCAGCCCGGTCCATCGGCCTCGTCCATGCAGCTATCAATCCCGGTGATCGTCACTTGGATCTGGTGCTGCAGGCCCCGTTGGAAGCCGCGCCAAGGGATGAGATGGACGTGACCCTTCATGTTGGGAATACCGCGCCCGGCGAAACGGTTTATGCCTCGATTGCGCTGGTGGATGTCGGCATTCTGAACCTGACGGGTTTCGAGGCACCCGATCCGCAATCTCATTACTTTGGCCAAAGACGCCTTGGGATGGGAATGCGCGACCTCTATGGCCGTTTGATCGAGTCAGGCGGAGTGCCAGGACAAATCCGGCAAGGTGGTGACGCGACTGCGGGGATGCGAATGCAGGCCCCCCCACCAACCGAAGCACTGGTGGCATTCCATTCTGGCCCCCTGACCGTTGGGGATGATGGCACCGTCACCACGACCTTCGAACTTCCTGCGTTCAACGGTACGGTTCGGGTCATGGCTATCGCCTGGTCAGAAACCGGAATTGGCCAAGCCGAAGCCGATGTGCTTGTCCGTGATCCGGTTGTTGTCACAGCGTCACTGCCCCGGTTTATGGCGCCCGGTGACACTGCGCGGCTCCTTCTTGAAGTCACACATGCCGACGGTCCAACCGGTCCAATGCCGATCGAGATCTCGCTGTCAGATGGCCTGTCGCTTGGCGGTGCAATCCAGGCGGTCGATCTTGAGGAAGGCGAGACTGAGCAGTTGTCGCTGCAGCTCATCGCTTTGCAGGACGAGGGACCACAAGAGGTCACTGTCACATTGATCACGCCAGACGGTCAGCGGCTTTCCCGCAACCTGCACTTACTTGTCCAAGCCAATGACCCGGTTCAGGCGACGACTTCGCGGATAACGCTTGCCGCCGGAGAATCTCTGTCCCTGACCCCTGATCTTTTTGCTGGTCTGCGCCCCGGTCAGGCCCGTGCCACCGTATCGGTCGGCGCATTCGGTCGGTTCGACGCGCCCGGGCTTTTGGCCATGCTGGACCGATACCCCTATGGCTGTTCCGAACAGATGGCCAGCCGCGCAATGCCGTTGCTCTACATGGCAGATGTGGCCGAAACTCTTGGCCTGGCCACATCTGGCGCATTCGATTTGCGTATCCAACGAGCGGTCGATGATATCCTTGTCAATCAAGCCGCAAATGGCGGTTTCGGGCTTTGGGGCGCCTATTCAGGTGACGCCTGGCTGAATGCCTATGTCACCGATTTTCTCAGCCGGGCCCGCGCAGAAGGCTACGATGTGGCCGATCAGGCCTTTCAGTCTGCCCTCGACAATTTACGCAACCATATCGCGACAGCGCCCGATTTTGAACGCGGCGGGCAATCCATCGCCTACGCGCTCTATGTTCTGGCACGCGAGGGGGCCGCCGCGATTGGCGATCTACGCTATTATGCTGACGTTAAATCTGAGGCCTTCGCAACACCTCTGGCCTTGGCTCAACTGGGCGCGGCCCTTGCGCTATACGGCGATCAGCCGCGCGCTGATGCGATGTTCCTTGCCGGCTATGCCCTATTGGTCGAACAGACACAGACCGCCGAAAACACCGGGTTTCGCTCCGATTTCGGATCACATCGCCGCGACGCCATGGGGCTTTTGACCCTCGCCAGCGCTGCCGGGTCCAACGTGGTTCCAATCGCGGAAATGGCCCAAAGCCTTCCGACACCTACGACGAACCTGTCGACCCAGGAAGCGATGTGGAGCTTGTTGGCGGCGCATCAGTTGGTGGAGGGTAACGACCTGCAAACACTCATCCTCAGCGATGGCGCAGAAAGCGGTCCGATGCCACTGGTCCTGTCCTATCTGGGCCGCGCGGACCGGGTCATCACCAATACGGGCGACCGGCCTGAAACGCTGACCCTGACCCGATTTGGCCAACCCGAAGGGGCAACCGAGGCCAGCGGGCAGGGCTATTCCCTGACGCGTCGCTATCTGACGCTTGAGGGCGTCCCAGCTGATCCTTCAACCGTGCCAATCGGTACCCGCCTTGTCGCTGTCCTGACCGTCACTCCATTCGAGGATCGCCGCGCGCGCCTTATGGTAAACGATCCCTTGCCAGCCGGGTTCGAGATAGACAATCCAAACCTCTTGCGAAGCGGCGATATCGGCGCCCTTCAGGATCTGGACCTGTTCAATGCGGCCGAACATGTTGAGTTCCGTCAGGATCGGTTCCTGGCCGCCGTCGATCAGGTCAACGCCAATCAGATCCGCCTTGCTTATATCGTACGTGCTGTGACACCGGGCGGCTTCCACCACCCGGCGGCCTCGGTTGAAGATATGTACCGCCCCGCCTTCCGAGCGCAGACAGCTTCGGGACAGGTGGTGGTGACGGAGTGATCCGCGCGCGCTCATATCTGACACTTGCCTTACTTCTTTTCCTTGCGGCGTGGGGACGGGACAAAGTTGATGAATGGGTCGACGCCACGGTGATCCCGCCCTTGGTGCCGGTCACATCTGTTGAGGTCGTGGATCGCAACGGCGTCTTGTTGCGAGCTTATACGGTCGAAGATGGCCGCTGGCGCTTGCCCGTGTCGCTGGCCGAAGTCGACCCGGAATTCATCGAGTTGTTGCTGAGTTTTGAGGATCGACGGTTCTACGATCATCCCGGTGTCGATTTCCGCGCTTTGGCTCGGGCCGGGGCCCAGGCCCTGCGCAATGGCCGCATCGTCTCGGGCGCGTCGACCATAACAATGCAAGTGGCAAGGCTTTTGGAGGATAGCGGCACCGGATCATGGCGCGGCAAAATACGGCAGATCCGTCTGGCCCTCGCGTTGGAACGCATTCTGACCAAAGATCAGATCCTGACTTTGTACCTGCATCTGGCCCCTTATGGCGGCAATATCGAGGGCATCCGCGCCGCAAGTTTCACTTGGTTCGGGCAAGAACCGGCACAACTGACAACTGCCGAGGCTGCACTGTTGGTGGCCATCCCGCAGGCGCCGAATTCCCGCCGCCCCGACCGCAACCCGGATAACGCACATATCGCGCGCGACCGGGTTCTGGCTCGCGCGCATGGCTTTGGCGTGCTGGATGCAGAGGAGCTTGCATGGGCTCTGGCCGAGCCACTGCCGCTAAGGCGGAATGACTTTCCGCTATTGGCCCCGCATTTGGCCGACCGCATCATTATTGAAAACCCGGGCCAACATCATGCGCTGACCTTGGACGCAACTGTTCAGGCACAGATGGAGGCCTTGGCCCTCAGCGCGATTGAGGGTCAGGCCCTCGGCCTGAACGCCGCAATCATGGTGATGGATCATCACACCGGCGCGGTATTGGCCACGGTCGGCTCTGCTGAGTATTCCGACACACCCCTTCAGGGATTCGTCGATATGACACAGGCCCTGCGATCGCCCGGATCGACCCTGAAACCGTTGATTTTCGGGTTGGGGTTCGAGGCCGGGTTGATCCATCCTGAAACCCAGATCGAAGATCGCCCCACCCGTTTCGGCAGTTACGCGCCGCAAAACTTTGACAACCAGTTTCGCGGTGAACTGTCTGTCCGCAACGCGCTTCAGGCCTCGCTCAACATCCCGGCGGTCACCCTGTTGGAAGAACTTGGCCCGGCTGAATTGATGAACCGTATGCGCCGGGCTGGGATGGACCCGCAATTGCCAGCCGGGCAGCCCGGCCTTGCCATCGCGCTTGGCGGCGTCGGCCTGACCATGGAAGATCTCATGCGTCTTTACGGCAGCCTTGCTGCGGGCGGCGAATTGGTGCCGCTGCATTACCGACAAGGCGATACGGCAAGCGCGCCGGTCCAGGTTCTCAGCCCTGTGGCCAGTTGGTATATTGGCGATATCTTGGCGGGCGTCGTGCCCCCGGCCAATGCGCCCCGCAACGGGCTGGCCTTCAAAACCGGCACCTCATATGGCCACCGCGATGCATGGGCCTTTGGCTATGATGGACAGCATGTTGTGGGCATCTGGTTGGGTCGCGCCGACGGCGCGTCGGTGCCCGGCGCATTTGGGGCCGATCTGGCTGCGCCCATCCTGTTTGAAGCGTTTTCCCGCATCACCCCACGGCTTGACCCGCTGCCGCCACCCCCGCCCGGCGCTTTGACAGTGCCCCATGCTGAACTACCTGTGCCGCTGCGCCGCTTCGCACCAAGGGGTGATCCGCTGATCGACGTAAACGCACCTGAGATCGCTTTCCCGCCAGAAGGGGCCATTCTTGCCCAACAGCCCGGCCTGCCGCTCATTGCCCGCGTCGACCGGGGTGCGCCGCCTTATACCTGGCTATGGAACGGGCGGCCCGTGGGCATTGGACTGCGCGAGCGCGAGGTCGACCTCGGCGAACCCGAAGCCGGTTTCATCGACCTTACAGTAATCGATTCCACCGGCCGGGTTGCCACTGTTTTCTTCGAGATCTCAGCGCGCTAATTTGCGCCGGTCAGATGCGCTCTATCGCTAGGGCAATCCCCTGGCCGCCACCAATGCACATGGTGATTAACGCTTTTGAGCCCTGAATGCGTTCCAGCTCAGAAAGGGCCTTTACCGTGATGATCGCACCGGTTGCGCCGACCGGGTGGCCAAGCGCAATGGCACCCCCATTCGGGTTCACTTTGGCGGGGTCCAGACCCAGACCCGCCGACACGGCCAAAGCCTGTGCTGCAAAGGCTTCGTTAGATTCAATCACATCGAAATCCGCAATGCTCAGGCCTGTTTTCGCCATCAGCCGTTCAACTGCAGGAACAGGGCCAATCCCCATCACTTCAGGGCGCACGCCAGCATGGGCATAGCCCAAAACCCGGGCGCGGGGAGTCAGGCCAGCGGCATTCGCGGCATCAGCCCGTGCAAAAACCAGCGCCGCGGCGCCGTCATTGATGCCCGAGGCATTGCCCGCGGTCACAGTCCCGTCTTTCTGAAATACGGTGCGCAAGCCGGCCAGAACCTCCATCGAGGTGGCCTTTGGATGCTCATCGCGGGCGAAATCGACCATGTCGCGCTTCACTTTGACCGGAACCGGCACGATTTGATCGTCAAACCGCCCCTCTTCAATCGCCCGTGCTGCGCGAGCTTGGCTTTCCAGTGCAAAGCCATCCTGCGCCTCGCGGGTCACTCCATGTTCGGCGGCGACATTTTCAGCCGTCACGCCCATATGGCCGGTACCAAAGGGGCAGCTGAGCGCGCCCAGCATCATGTCTTGGGTTTTGACATCACCCATCTTCTGCCCCCACCGCGCCTGCGGCAGGATATAGGGCGAGCGGCTCATGTTTTCGGCGCCACCGGCAAGACCAAAATCCGCATCGCCTAACATCAAGCTTTGCACAACCGAGACAATTGCCTGCGCGCCAGAGCCGCAAAGACGGTTCACATTCATCGCGGGTACACTATCGGGAATACCGGCCTGCATCGCAGCTACCCGAGAAAGATACATATCGCGCGGCTCGGTATTGATCACATGCCCAAAGGCCACATGTCCGATCTGACCCCCATCAACACCAGCTCGCTCTAACGCGGCTTTTGCTGCAATCGTTCCCAACTCGATCGGGGGCGTCGCCGCCAGCGATCCGCCAAAAGTGCCAATTGCCGTGCGTGCGCCGGATAGGATTACGATATCGTCCATGGGGTCCTCCTCAAAACCGCTTTCTGCGTATTCTGGGCATGACCATTGCGATGAGAACCCCGTTTTTTGAAAACCCCACGTCAGATGTCAAAGCTTTGACTCCTCACGCCCTGTGCAGAAAAGAAAAAGGCCCCGGACACATGATCCGGGGCCAATTCAATTTAATCGTATCAGCGTTAGGCCGCGTCGAACCGCATTGGCGCGATCTGCTTGAACATGCCTGTGGCTTTCAGCTTATCCAGAACATCGGCTGGCGGTTGGTCGTCAAGGTAAAGCAGCGCAATCGCATCTTGCCCTGCGCCCGAACGACCAAGGGTAAAGTTCGCGATGTTCACACCGTTCTCGCCCATGGTCTGACCAAGCGTGCCAATGATGCCAGGAATGTCGTCATTGGTGGTGTAGAGCATGTGCTCCCCGATCTCGGCGTCAATATTGATGCCCTTGATCTGGATAAAGCGCGGTTTGCCATCGGAGAATACCGTGCCTGCGATCGACCGTGTCCGCTCAGAGGTTTTGACCTCAAGGCGAATATACCCTTCGAATGCTCCGGTTTTGTCCTGCGTGGTGGTCGATATTTCAATGCCACGCTCGCGCGCGATCACCGGGGCAGAAACCATGTTCACATCAGGATTAACCGCTTTCATGATCCCCGCGATGGCACCGCAATTGAGCGCCTCAAGGTTCATCTCGCCGACCACACCGTTATAGGTGATGCTGATCTCTTCGATGGCTTCCATAGTCAGTTGACCAACGAAGCTGCCCAGATGCCCGGCCAGCTTCAACCACGGCCCCATGACCTTGGCCTCTTCCGCTGTCACAGAGGGCATGTTGAGCGCGTTTTGCACGGCCCCGGTCAGCAGGTAATCTGCCATCTGTTCGGCCACTTGCAGCGCCACGTTTTCCTGTGCTTCGGTGGTTGCCGCGCCAAGGTGGGGCGTGCAAACAACGTTGGGCAGATTAAAGAGCGGGTTCTCGGTTGCAGGTTCTTGGGCGAACACGTCGAAACCGGCACCGGCAACATGACCTGATTGCAGCAACTCGGCCAGCGCCTCTTCGTCAACCAGACCACCGCGGGCACAGTTGATGATGCGCACGCCCTTCTTGGTTTTTAGCAGGTTCTCACGGCTCAGGATATTGCGGGTCGAGTCGATCAGCGGCACGTGCAGCGTGATGAAATCGGCGCGCTTCAGCAGCTCGTCCAGCTCAACCTTTTCGATGCCGCGCTTGTCGGCTGCTTCTTCGGACAGGAAGGGATCAAACGCGACCACTTTCATTTTCAGGCCAAGGGCACGGTCGCAAACGATACCACCGATATTACCGGCGCCGATGACGCCAAGGGTTTTACCGGTCAGTTCAACCCCCATAAATTTCGACTTTTCCCATTTACCAGCATGGGTCGAGGCGCTGGCCTCAGGCAATTGGCGCGCAACGGCAAACATCATCGCAATCGCGTGTTCCGCGGTGGTGATCATGTTGCCATAAGGCGTGTTCATCACGATCACGCCTTTCTTGGAGGCCGCGACCTTGTCCACGTTGTCGGTGCCGATACCAGCCCGGCCAACAACTTTCAGGTTGGTTGCTGCTTCAAGAATTTTCTCAGTGACTTTGGTGGCCGAGCGGATCGCAAGACCGTCATATTCACCGATCTTCGCCAACAGGGCGTCCTTGTCTTTGCCGAGGCTTGGCTCGAAATCAACTTCGATGCCACGATCACGGAAAATCTGGACGGCAGTTTCGCTGAGCTTGTCAGATACGAGTACTTTGGGGGCCATGTTTTTGGTCCTTTTTGCGGGTGGCCGGAAAGGCCAGATTGTGTCGAGTTAACTAACGGAAGGCAGTGCACAACCGCGGGAGGGTGAGAAGCGCCCGCCCTTAGGGGCGGTTGGGCGCTGCCCGGCGGTGTCGCCGGGCGATGTTCTCATGTTATTCAGAGGGCGCTTGCGCTGCGATCTCGGCCTCAAAGGCCCATTCCAGCCAAGGTAGCATCGCCTCGATATCCGAGGTCTCAACCGTTGCCCCGCACCAGATCCGCAGACCGGCAGGCGCGTCACGATAGGCGCCGATATCCAGGGCAATGCCCTCTTTCTCCAGCCGCTTCGCAACGGCCTTGGCGAAAGTGGCGCCGTCCTGAATGCGCTCGTCGGTGAACTTCAGGCAGACAGAGGTGTTGGACCGTGTCGCCTCATCTTCAGCCAGATTGGCAATCCAGTCGCGTGCAGCACAGAAATCCCAGATCGCCTGAGCGTTGGCAGTGGCGCGGGCTTGCAGGGCAGACAGGCCACCGATCTCACGCGCCCAATCCAGCGCAAAGAGGTAATCTTCAACGCACAGCATCGAGGGGGTGTTGATCGTGGCACCGGTAAAGATACCATCGATCAGCTTTCCGCCTTTGGTCAGACGGAAAATCTTTGGCAGCGGCCATGCGGGCGTGTAGCTTTCCAGACGCTCAACCGCGCGCGGGCCCAGAACGATAATGCCATGTGCCGCTTCGCCGCCCATAACTTTCTGCCAAGAGAACGTGATGACATCCAATTTGTCCCACGGAAGGTCCTGCGCGAATGCAGCCGAAGTCGCGTCACAGATCGTCAGACCTTCGCGGTCGGCGGGGATCACATCGCCCGAGGCGACGCGGACACCAGAAGTGGTGCCGTTCCAGGTAAAGACGACGTCGGTGTTGTAATCAATCGCGGCCATATCGACGATCTGACCATAATCGGCTGTTTTCACCTCGGCGTCGATTTTCAGCTGCTTGACCACGTCCGTGACCCAGCCAGAGCCAAAGCTTTCCCACGCAACCATGGTCGCCTTGCGCGCACCCAGCAAAGACCACATCGCCATTTCAACCGCGCCGGTATCGGACGCGGGCACAATGCCGATCTTGTAGTTTGCGGGAATGCCCAGAACGTCGCGGGTGCCTTCAATCGCGGCCTTCAGCTTGTCCTTGCCGACAGCGGCACGGTGGCTGCGGCCAAGCGCGGCATCAGCAAGAGCATCCAGAGTCCAAGTGGGGGGTTTGGCGCAGGGGCCAGAAGAAAAACGCGGATTCGCCGGACGCGTGGCCGGGGTGTTCGTAACCATTGATGGTATCCTTACAGATAAGCGCCCTTCGTTGGGGAAGGGTGTCCCACCGCCGGATGTACGGGTGTCAGCCCCTGCGCGCAAGACGGTTTTTTTGGCAAAACCGTCGCATTCACAAATTCCCGGTTTTGGCCTGTCGCGCATCGGAAACTTCCTCTGCTGCACAAAAACCACCGAAATCGTTTACGAATCTGTTACCGTGATTAAACTGGCACCCGCGCGAACTCATTGAGGTGACCATTTCGGGAGGACAAATAATGCGTATTTTTATCGCCGCGATTGCGGCCCTGATCACAACACCCGTTTTTGCCCAAGACGCCGATTTGATGGCGCGCGGCGAATATCTTGTGACCGGCCCGGCCGGATGTGGCAATTGCCACACGCCCATCGGCCCGACCGGGTTTGTTGAAGGGCAGGAGCTTGCCGGGCGTCTGGTAGAAGACAATGAAGCCTTCACGGCCATCGCCCCAAATATCACACCGGCCTCTCGCATCGCGAGCTGGAGTGACTCCGATCTCATCCGCGCCATCCGCGAAGGGGTGCGCCCTGATGGCTCTGTCATCGGCCCGCCCATGCCCTTCACCTTCTATCGCGGCCTTTCGGATACAGACGCCTTGGCGATGGTCACTTATCTCCGTTCGGTTCCTGCGGTCGAAAGCGACCCGGGCGTTTCCACCTACAATATCCCGCTACCACCGGGATATGGCCAACCTTTGGGCATGGTGGCTGATATTCCACAGGGCGTAACCGTTGAATATGGCGCATATCTTGCCGGTCCCGTCGCGCATTGTATGGAATGCCACACCCCCATGGGGCCAATGGGCCCGATGATCGACACAGATCTCGGCCGTGGTGGCTTTGAATTCCACGGGCCGTGGGGTGTTTCCGTGGCGCCGAACCTGACCAGCCACGAGGATGGGCTGGCTGGTTGGAGCGACGAGGAGCTTGCCGCAATGATCGTCGAAGGCGTTCGGCCCGGCGGCGCGCCAATGCTGCCGCCCATGCCCTACCCGTTCCTGTCGCGGATGACCGATGACGACCTTGCCGCCATCATCCTCTATCTGCGTAGCTTGCCGCCGCTACCTGACGCAGGCTGAACCTCTGGCAATTCTCCCCCTCTCGTGGTTTATCCGGGCGCAATTCGCCGCGCCCGTTTATCCGCAGGGGGGAACCGCCCAATGTATGTCGCCACGCTTCTGACCAATCCGGCCGCTCCGGCGCTGGATCCGGCCCTCGTGGACTCACTTCGCAACGCATGGGGCGGGGGCGATGCCATCTGGCTGGCTCCCGATGTGGCGGCCGAGTTTTCGCTGACCGAGCTGCCCTCCAACCAGTGGGACGTTTGGGACAGCCTTCAGGCGCAAGCGGTCGATCTGGTGATTCAACCGGCTGAGAACCGGCGCAAGAAAATGCTGCTGGCGGATATGGATTCCACCATGATCCAACAGGAATGCATCGACGAGCTTGCCGATGAGGCGGGCGTTGGCGCGCGGGTGAAAGACATCACAGCGCGCGCCATGAACGGCGAACTGGATTTTGAAGGCGCGCTAAAGGAACGTGTCGGCCTGCTGGCCGGATTACCGGTCGAGGTCATCGATCACGTGCTGGCCACACGCATCACGCATATGCCCGGTGGCAAGACCTTGATCGCCACGATGAAGGCAAATGGCGCTTTTGCGGGCTTGGTCTCAGGCGGGTTTACGATGTTCACCGCCAAAGTCGCGGCAGAGCTTGGATTTGACGAAAACCGAGCCAACACCCTTTTGGCCGAAGACGGTAAACTGACCGGCGAAGTTGGCCTTCCCATTTTGGGGCGTGACGCCAAGATTCAGGCACTCAACGAAATCACCGCCCGGCTTGGTATTGCGCCAAAAGACGTGATCGCGGTTGGCGATGGGGCAAATGATCTGGGCATGTTGGGCCTCGCGGGTACCGGTGTCGCCTTGCACGCAAAGCCGTCTGTACAGGCAGAGTGCCAGATCCGTGTGAACCACGGCGACCTGACGGCACTGCTTTACATTCAAGGTTACACCCAGGCCGATTTCGTCTAGGCGATCCTGCTTATGCCATCGAATGGCCATTCGGCCATCCGACCGGGCGGGGGGCCAGCCCCCCGCACCCCCCGGGGTATTTTTGCAAAGAAGAAGGGCATAGCCTGTGATCTGCCCTGCGTCGGGTTTGGCGCAAGCCCCTCTCCTGTGCATTCTTCCGCGGCAGCTGCGCGCTGAGGAGGGCTGCTGCGCAGCCTGACGAAGCGCGCGCTTCGGTCGAC
>CANLZL010000007.1 GCA_947495575.1 uncultured Nioella sp.
ACCAGACCCGGCGCTTCCTCATCGACAATCGCCTTGAGGATCTTGGCAACCGCCAAAGGCTCGATATCGGTGTGAACATCATCGGCCGCAACCACCAAAATGGCGCGGTCCGCACCCATGGCCAAAGCCGTGCGCAACGTCTCCTGCGCCTGCTTTACACCGATCGAAACGGCAACAACCTCGTCGGCCTTGCCCGCTTCCTTCAGACGAATGGCTTCTTCAACCGCAATCTCGTCAAACGGGTTCATCGACATCTTAACATTCGCAAGATCGACACCGCTACCATCCGCCTTAACACGGACCTTAACGTTATAGTCAATCACGCGTTTGACAGGCACAAGCACCTTCATCGCATAAGCTCTCCTGAGTTGGGTCCGGAGCATGCCCCGGGGAAACATCCTGTGATCATGGGGTTGTTAGCCTTTCAAAACGATCCACAACAGGTCAAAATCGACCTGCAATCGCTTTTCGACGCCGCGTTTTTTGTCTGATTGGCATTCATGGCGTCGTTTTATGCTATGTATTACATATGATGTAAACCCTGTTAGCGGTAACATGTGCTTTGGAGGCTATTATGCAAAAAGTAACAGGATTCGGTGGTTTCTTTTTCCGATCTTCTGACCCCGACGAATTGGCCAAGTGGTACGAGGCCCATCTAGGCGTTTCTCCGGTACCGACCAGCGCAGAAACTGCGCCATGGGTGACTGAGGCAGGAGTGACCGTGTTTTCGCCCTTTTCAGAGGACACGGACTATTTTTCCAGTGATAAGCAGTTCATGTTGAATTTTCGGGTCGAAAACCTTGATGCCATGATCACCCAACTGGAAACGGCTGGTATCCGCACCTTTAACCGGACCGAGATGGAGGGTATCGGGCAGTTTGTGCACCTGACCGATCCAGAAGGAACGCCGATTGAGCTTTGGCAGCCTGCGTAATGAGGAGCAATTGAGATGCAAACCCAAACAGAGCCGCCCGTCATCGAGGCGATGGGTGAGATCAAACTGGTTGGCACCGCGCGCAACTATACGATGGAAACCCGCGCGCAGATTCCGGCGCAGTGGCAGGCCTTTTTCGAGGCGGGCTATGATATTGCTAACGCCATTCCCGGCGCCATGTATGGGGTATCAATTTCTGGTTCGCCCGAGGGGTTCCGGTATGGCGTCGGCCTTGCTGTAAACAAGGTCGCCTCCATTCCGGAAGGCACGTGCGAGATGGTCCTGTCAGGCGGCGATTATGCGGTGTTGCGGGCCAAGGGACCCGTGTCTGACCTGCCACAGCATTTTGATTGGATGTTTTCCACTTGGTTGCCGGGATCAGAATATGGCCAGCGCGAAGGCGCGGTTTTCGAGCGATACCCGGATGACCCGGATAACACGCCCGATATGATGCGCTATGAAATCTGGGTTCCTGTCAGGCACAAAGGCTGAAGTCTACCGGTTTGCGCCGGGCACCCAAAGCACGTCCGATTTACCGTCGTCGTTACAGATGCGCGCGGCGACAAAGAACCAGTCGCTGAGGCGGTTGAGGTATTTGATCGCGGCCTCGTTGACAGCTTCAATAGTGGACAACTCAACCGACAGGCGTTCGGCCCGCCGGGCCACTGTGCGGCACAGGTGCAAATGCGCAGCCCCTGCTGATCCGCCCGGCAGAATGAAAGATCGCAAGGGTTCCAGCACGTCATTCATCGCGTCGATCTGGCTTTCAAGCCGGTCCACTTGACTGGCTGCAAGGCGCAGCGGCGGGTATTCCGCGTCGGCATCTTTTTCCATGTCCGGGCGGCACAGGTCGGCTCCCAAATCGAACAGATCATTCTGAATGGCCGAAAGCTGCGCATCCATCTCTGGCGCAACATGCAATCGGGCCATGCCGACGGTGGCATTCAACTCATCCACCGTGCCATAGGCCGTGACCCGCGCTGAGTGTTTGGCCACGCGATCACCATTGCCAAGTGCCGTTTGGCCTTTATCGCCGGTGCGGGTGTAGATCTTATTTAGAACAACCATTGGCTCAGCCTCCGTTTCCGCGCAGCCAGACAACTGTCAGGATCAACAGTACCGCCACGAATTGCGCGGCCAAACGCCAGCGCATGATCTTGTTGGCGTGTTTGCGATTGAACTCACCGCCCTTCGTGAATGTACCGATGCCAAACAGCAGGATGATCGCCACCCCCACCGTCACCAGCAAGGCGAGGACAAAGAATGTGCTTTCCATGTTAGTCCTTTTCCGGGGTCAGCCCTTCAAGATGATCCAATCCAGCGCGCGGGTCGGCAGCATACGCTTCAACATGCCCATGAAATAGGTGGGCTTGGTGACATAATAGCGCGGTTTGGGCCGTGTCGACTCTATCGCGTGGATCAATTTTGTCGCAACCGCTTCTGGACCCATCTCAAACGGGTCTTTTTTGTCTTTGTTTTTGTAAAGGCGCGGGATCAGTGATTTTTCGTACATGTTGCGCAAAGCGCTGTTTTCCCAGTCGACCCAACGTTCGAAGTGTTCACGGGAATTGATGCGGATCTTCGACGTGACGGGCCCGGGTTCAATCAGACTTACATGAATATCTGTCGGTCCAAGTTCCAGCCGAAGCGTATCGGTATACCCTTCAAGAGCGTGCTTTGTCGCCACATAGGACGCGCGCCATTTATAGGTCACGAAACCAAGGATGGAGCTGTTTTGCACAATGCGCCCGTGGCCCTGTTTGCGCATAATAGGGATCACTTGCCGGGTCAGCTCATGCCAGCCAAAGAAATTGGCCTCGAAATTGGCTCTTAGAGCGTCTGTAGGCAAATCCTCAACTGCGGCGGGCACGCCCCACGCGCCATTGTTGAACAACGCATCCAACCGTCCGCCGGCCTGTTCCAGCGCCCATTCAAGGCCAGCTTTGATGCTTTCTGTGTCGGCATAATCCAAAACGCCACAGGTCAATCCCTCGGATCTCAATCGTTCGGCATCTTCAGGTTTGCGGCACGTGGCCAGCACCTGCCAACCACGATCGGCCAGGGCATGCGCACAATGGAGCCCAATGCCGGATGAACATCCGGTGATCAGAATGGATTTGGCCATGTCGCTGCCTCTTGTTTTGCCTCTTCGCGGCCTGATCGTTAGGGCAGGGCGCGCATGAGGGCAACTTAGTTCGCTAGGTTGACCTGAAAAGAGGTCGCTTCCGCTTTACCCTTGTGCCGGCTTTCGCGTATCAATGTGGGCAAAAGAGAATGAGCAGAGAATGTCAGACGACAGCCCGACCGAAATCAGGGAATCGCTAGGCCGCGCGCTTGGCTCGCGCTACCTACAATATGCGCTTAGCACCATTATGCACCGTGCATTGCCAGATGCGCGGGACGGGTTAAAACCTGTCCACCGGCGCATCCTTTACGCGATGCGGGAATTGCGGCTGGCCTCGAACGGCGGCTTCCGGAAATCGGCCAAGATTTCTGGCGATGTGATGGGCAATTACCACCCACACGGTGACGCTGCGATTTATGATGCGATGGCGCGTTTGGCGCAGGATTTCACCATTCGTTATCCGCTGGTCGACGGGCAGGGCAATTTCGGCAATATCGACGGCGATAATCCTGCCGCCGCCCGCTACACCGAGGCGCGGATGACGGCGATTGCCGAAACGCTTCTGCAGGGCCTCAATGAAAACGCGGTTGATTTCCGGGATAACTATGATGGCACCTTGCAGGAGCCTGAGGTTCTGCCCGCGGCATTGCCAAACCTTCTGGCAAATGGGTCGTCCGGGATTGCGGTTGGCATGGCGACCAACATTCCGCCGCACAATCTGGATGAGTTGATCGCGGCCTGCCTGCATCTGATCAAAGCGCCCAATGCATATGACGAAACGCTGCTGGAACACATTCCGGGCCCCGATTTTCCGACCGGCGGAGTGATTGTCGAGCCAAAGGAAAACATCCTTCAGGCCTATAAAACCGGGCGCGGGGCGTTCCGCCTGCGCGCCCGGCACCATACCGAGGATCTGGGACGCGGCCAGTGGCAGATCATTGTCACCGAAATTCCTTACCAGGTTCAGAAATCCAAGCTGATCGAGAAGCTGGCTGAGCTGATCCAGACCAAGAAAATCCCGATCCTGGCCGATGTGCGCGATGAAAGCGCGGATGACATTCGCATTGTGTTGGAGCCTCGGTCGAAAAATGTTGATCCTGAGATTCTCATGGGGATGCTGTTCAAAAGCTCCGATCTTGAGATCCGCTTCAGCCTGAATATGAACGTGCTGATCGACGGGCGCACACCCAAGGTCTGTTCTTTGAAAGAGGTTCTGCGGGCTTTCCTTGATCACCGCCGCGACGTGTTGCAACGGCGGTCGCGCCACCGGATGGAGAAGATCGATCATCGTCTTGAGGTGTTGGAAGGTTTCATCATCACCTTCCTCAACCTCGACCGTGTGATTGATATCATCCGCTATGATGACGATCCCAAGGCCGCGCTTATGCGCGAGGAATGGGGCAAAGACCATGTCCGCGCGACCGATGAAAAGGATTATGTGACGCCCGCCCCCGGCACTGGTGAACTGACCGAAGTGCAGGCCGAGGCGATCCTGAACATGCGTCTGCGCAGCCTGCGCCGCCTTGAAGAGATGGAGCTGCTGAAGGAACAGGCTGCGTTGATGGAAGAACGGGCCGGGCTGGATGACCTTCTGGCCAGTGATGACCTGCAATGGTCCCGCATTGCCAGCGAATTGCGCGACGTTCGCAAAGAATTTGGCAAAGGCACGGATTTTGGCAAGCGCCGCACCGATTTCGCGGATGCCGCTGAGATCGAAGAGGTGCCGTTAGAGGCGATGATCGAGCGCGAGCCGATTACGGTGGTTTGCTCTAAAATGGGCTGGATCCGCGCGATGAAGGGCCATATCGCGCTGGATCAAGACCTGAAATTCAAAGATGGCGACGAAGGTCGCTTCCTGTTCCACGCTGAAACGACCGACAAACTCCTTCTCTTTGGCAATAATGGCAGGGTCTACACCATTCTCGCCACAAATCTGCCCGGAGGCCGCGGTATGGGTGAGCCTGTCCGCCTGATGGTGGACGTGCCCAATGAGGTCGAGATCGTGGATTTGTTTGTACATCAACCCGGCGCAAAGCTTGTCGTAGCCTCTTCGGCTGGCGATGGGTTTGTGGTGCCCGAGGGCGATGTGCTGGCGCAAACCCGCGCAGGCAAACAAGTGCTAAACGTGAAGGACCCGGCCAAAGCGCTGGTCATCACGCGCATCAAAGAGGGCGACGATCACGTCGCCTGCGTAGGCGAGAACCGCAAGGTTCTGGTCTTCCCCTTGGAAGAGCTGCCCGAGATGGGCCGCGGCAAGGGCGTACGCCTGCAAAAGTACAAAGATGGGGGCCTTTCCGATGCCCGCAGCTTTAATCTGTCCGAGGGGCTTAGCTGGAAAGATCCTGCTGGCCGCACGCGCACGGAAACCGATCTGACCGAATGGATGGGCAAAAGAGCCGCCACGGGCCGTATGGCACCCCGTGGTTTTCCTCGGGACAATCGGTTTACGTGATGGTGTAGATGAGCGCATTAAAGACGGATTTTGCAGGCGAAAAAGGTGACATGTTTGCTTTAGCCCTGAAAACGGGCCTGCTAACGGTTCTCACCTTGGGACTTTATCGTTTCTGGGCCAAAACCCGGCTAAGGCGCTGGTATTGGTCTGCCGTGCGCCCCGGTGGAATGGGGCTGGAATATCTTGGCACAGCACATGAGAAAATCATGGGCTTCTTCGTGGCCATAATAGCGCTGGCAATCTACATCGCCGTTTTCAACCTGGTCGCGCTTGAGGTCACAGTTGAGGTCATGCACGGCGGCATTAGCCCGCAAACCCTGATTCTGGCTGCAATCCCGCTCTTGGGGTTCCCAGTCTTTTTCATGGCCCGCTATCGCACTCGTCACTACATCTTATCACGCACCACATGGTTGGGCGTGCGTTTCGGCATGGATCCCGGCGCATGGGGTTATGCTTGGCGGTCCTGCATGTATTGGCTTTTGACGATCCTGACGCTTGGCCTCTTTTGGCCGCTGAAAACCTATCAGCTTGAAAAATATCTGACCGACCGCAGCTGGTACGGCACCGCGCAATTCAAACAACATGGTCACCCGTTTATGCTATACGGTCTGGCCGTACCCTTCCTCGCCCTGATCGCAGCGGTCCTATATGTCAGCTATGAGGTGGGCCGTATCATGCTTGCAGACACGCAAACCCTAGAGGAACTTGTCTATGTCAGCTGGTTGAGCCTGTCCTATTTCCTGTTAGTTCCGCTGATTATCATTGCGGGAATATATTTCCGGGTCGCTTCGATCCGTGCGATGGCGTGCCGAAAGGAGTTGGGCGACGGCATGAAGTTTGAGTTCAACCCAAAGACCCGCAAACTTCTGCGCATACGCTTCTTTGGGATCTGGCTCACGTCCTTCTTGCTCAGCTTTGTATCGTCAATCGTTCTGGGCCTTTTGGCCGGGGTCATGATTTTGTTGGGCTACGAAGTTGATGCCTCACTAATCTACAACACGCCGCCGGGCATCGCGATTTTGGCCGGATTGTTAAGCGGTTTGTTGACCTTCATCCTGTGGACAGTTTTCTGGCACGCTTTCGTGACCTTCCCAAGTGCACGCCACATGGCCGAGACCCTTGTGATTGAAGAACCCGCATTGCTGCGAGGTATCCGGCAAAAGCAAGAAGAGCGCCGCAGCCGTACCGGATTACTTTCAGAGGCATTGGACGTTGGGGGGGCATTCTGATGCAAGAATCTATTCGCAATCCTGATTTTGCTGCAAAACTGGCTCTGGCTTATGGCGAGATGCTGGATGGCATTCGCCCGGCCTTGCAACGTGTTTCCATGCGCCTGGTCGGTGAGGGCAAACATGCCGAACTGCATATGCGCAACAGCCAGACTCAAGAGAACTATGTCTGGCCAGTCAAAAAGCTCCGCCTTATTGCGGATCAATCCAGAAACGATGCTCTGGTGCTTGCCCCAAAAGAAGGGGCGGCGGCCCGGCTTGTGATCCGCGATCGCCATGCCGCAATGGAACTTCTGAAGGCTGTGCCACGCATCCCCAGCCTTGGCCGAAACCCAGGGGCCTGGCCCAAGATTGCAGTCCTTGGTGCGATGGCGGCGATGTCTTTGGCGGCCATCCTTTTTGTCCTTGTGCCCCATATGGCCAACCGGAGCGCTGAGTATATCCCTCCTCAAGCTGAACTTGCCTTGGGCGATACGGCCTATCAGCAATTCACTGCGATGATGGGGGCGACGGAATGCAAATCTGATGCAGGAGACGCCGCAGTCACGCGGATGGCTGCCGCCGTCACACAGGGGGTTGATCTGCACATGCCGCTGCGCATCCATGTCGTTGACCACCCAATGGTCAACGCATTTGCACTGCCCGGTGGCCAAGTCGTGTTGCATTCCGCATTGATCAATGCGGCGGAAACTCCGAACGAGGTTGCGGCGGTTCTGGCCCATGAGGTTGGCCACGTTTACCACCGCCATTCAACCAGCGCGACGATCCGCGATTTGGCCACCTTTGGTGTGGTGGGCATGGTTTTTGGCGACTATCTCGGAAGCTCTGTCATGGTGGGGATGACAAATTCCCTGATTACGTCGTCACACAGCCGAGCGGCTGAGACTGAAGCCGATGAATTTGCCCATCAACAGCTGACACGCGGGGGCCTTCCGCCTTCTGCTCTGGGTGACATGTTTCGCCGAATGCAGGCTGAAGGAAGTGGGCAGGATCTTGGCGTGATGCGCCATTTTTCATCCCACCCTGAAATGTCAGCACGGATCGAGGCCTCTGAGGCGGCGGGTCTGGGCTCCGGCGCTGGTCCGCAGGTGTTGAATGATGCCGAATGGGCCGCGCTTCGCGCCATGTGCAACTAAGACACGGTTTTCCGCCGATCTTTCCATCGCGGGTGTGGTCCAATTGCGGCGCTGCGTCCGACACGCTATCCCAGATGAGCTGCCAATTTTCTGGAGGAGCCCATGCGCGCCCTTACCCGCCTCATGATGGTTATGTCGGTCCTGATTCTCGGGGCCTGTGCTGCCACTGACCCGCTGGACGAAGAATTGCCTGATATGGGCGACTTCCAACTCGCCTTTAACATTGTCGTAGCTGACAACATGCAACAGGTGCCGCCGTCTCGTGAGGCCAGCGCTGAAGAGTGGGTTGAAGTGCTGACTGCCGAAATTGATCGCCGGTTCGGCGGTTATGAGGGTGATCGGCTTTATCATATCGCGGTCAATATCGACGCATATGCGCTGGCCCCTCCGGGCTTGCCTGTAGTGGCCACCCCAAAATCCATCATCGTGATTTCGGCCAATGTGTGGGACGATGAACTGCAGGCCAAGCTGCATGAAGAACCCGAGCAGATGTATGTATTTGAAGGGGCCGCGCCGGAGACCTTTTTGCTGGGGTCGGGCATCGTTCGAAGCCGCGAAGAGCAGATGCAGATCCTCGCACGAAACGCTGCACGGCGCATTCAGCTGTGGATGCTTGAGAACCCTGATTGGTTCTCAATCAACGAGGAAACCGCCGCCGCCCACGCCGCTGCATTGGCTGCGCGGGTTGAAGCGGTTGAGCAACCGCCCGAATTGCCAGCTGAGGCGCAATAATCCGCCCGGAATTGACGACTCACCCTTGATTTTCCCTTCGCGCCTCGGTACCGAGCGCGCGATGATAAACCGGGGCCATTGCTGCCCCCCAAATTGAGAAGGCGCCAAAGGCAATGGCAAAGGAAAAGTTTGATCGTAGTAAACCGCACGTCAACATCGGCACAATCGGCCACGTTGACCACGGCAAAACCACTCTGACCGCGGCGATCACCAAGCAGTTTGGTGACTTCAAAGCCTATGACGAGATCGACGGCGCACCTGAAGAAAAAGCGCGTGGGATCACCATCTCGACGGCGCATGTTGAGTATGAGACCGAGACCCGTCACTACGCCCACGTTGACTGCCCCGGCCACGCCGACTACGTCAAGAACATGATCACCGGTGCCGCCCAGATGGACGGCGCGATCCTGGTTGTGAACGCAGCTGATGGCCCGATGCCACAGACCCGTGAACACATCCTTCTGGGCCGCCAGGTTGGCATCCCTTACATGGTTGTCTTCATGAACAAAGTTGACCAGGTCGACGATGAAGAGCTGCTGGAACTGGTTGAAATGGAAATCCGCGAATTGCTGGAATCCTATGAATACCCCGGCGACGATATCCCGATCATCGCAGGCTCGGCTCTGGCCGCTCTTGAAGGTCGTGATCCTGAGATCGGCGAATCCAAAATTGCTGAGCTGATGGCGGCTGTTGACGAGTATATCCCAACACCGGCCCGTGCGGTTGACCAGCCCTTCCTGATGCCGATCGAAGACGTGTTCTCGATCTCTGGTCGTGGGACGGTTGTTACGGGCCGTGTTGAGCGTGGCGTGATCAATGTTGGTGACGAGATCGAGATCGTGGGTATCCGCGACACCTCGAAAACCACCTGTACCGGCGTTGAAATGTTCCGCAAGCTGCTCGATCGCGGTGAAGCGGGCGACAATATCGGCGCGCTTCTGCGTGGTGTGGATCGTGAAGGCGTTGAGCGTGGTCAGGTTCTGTGTAAGCCGGGTTCTGTGACCCCGCACACCAAGTTCGAAGCCGAAGCCTATATCCTCACCAAAGAGGAAGGTGGCCGTCACACGCCGTTCTTCGCGAACTACCGTCCGCAGTTCTACTTCCGGACCACCGACGTGACCGGCACGGTTGAGCTGCCTTCGGGCACCGAGATGGTGATGCCTGGCGACAACCTGAAGTTCAACGTTGAGCTGATCGCGCCCATCGCGATGGAAAACGGCCTCCGCTTCGCGATCCGCGAAGGCGGCCGCACCGTCGGCGCCGGCGTGGTTTCCAAAATCATCGATTAATCCCGCATCAGCGGTGTTATCCGGCGACCCTTGCTTTTGCCCGCAAAAGCAAGGACAGCCAACAAAAACCAAAACCGCAAAGGCCCGCCAATCAGGCGGGCCTTTGGCTTTGAGAAATACACTACTCTTTGATCGGGTTTGGTCCCTCATAGGTCCAGCGATAGCCGGGCGGGGTGGGGCCCTTGTTGCGCCCGCCCTGCTGCATCTGTTCCCAGGCATGGGCGATGATCCCAACAGAACGCGACAGGCAAAAAAGCCCACGGGCCAGAGGCCCGGCAAACCCAAGCTCGGCATAAATCACCGCTGTGGCACCGTCGATATTCATCGGAACCGGCCGCCCTTTGCGGCTATTCAAAACCGTTTGAACGGTCTGTCCGATCTGACCATAGATCCCGCTCACCGTGCCTGCAGCGGCGGCGTCAGCCACAAGACTTAGCAGGCGCGGTGCCCTTGGATCTTCTGGCGTGTGAAACCGGTGACCGAACCCCGGCAGATAATCTGTGCGTTCGGCCTGCCAGCGGTCAATCATGGTGTTTGCGGCCTCGGTCATATCCTGCCCATTGCTGACCACTTCATGGATCCAGCCGTAAAATTCCACCGCCTGTTCGCCTGCCCCGCCGTGAACGTCATCGAGCATATTCACTGCAGAGGCCATCGCCCCGTTCAAACCCAGACCGCATGTGACCGCCATCCGTGCGGCTGCGATTGAGGGCGCCTGCGGGCCATGATCTACTGCAGCGACAAGGGCGCATTCCAACAATTCCGATTGGGCGGGCGTCGGCAAAGATCCCCGGGTCATCAACCAGATCATCTGCGGAAATGAGACGTTTCCGATCAGATCCTGAATATCGGTGCCGCGCATGCGGATCTGTCCAGGTGCCATGTCGATGATGTCGGTGCGCCACCAATCAGAGACGTCGTTTTCTCGGCCGGTCATAAGACTCCCTCCTGCTTTAACTGGACAATTTCGTCTTGCGACAGGCCCAGCTCACTCCAGATTTCGCTATTGTGGGCGCCCAGTTGTGGTGGCGGGTCGGCCACGGTTGGGGCGTCCCCATCCAGTTTAAAACCTGTTGTGGCCACTGAAATATCGCGATCAACCCCTGGGACATCCTGATAGTGTTGCAAAAAGCCGCGCCCGGTCACCTGTGGCATGGTCAGGATCTCTGGAACGCTAAGAACGGCCCCGGCGGGAACGCCAATCCGATTGAGCTCTTTCGCCCAGTCGCGGGCGGGTCGGGTTTCGAGCACGGCTTTCAGTTCTGCCTTAAGGGCGGCGCGGTTGGCTTTGCGCGCCTCTCGGCTGGAAAATTCCGGGCGCGTCTGCAAAGCGCTCAACCCCAGATGGTCGGTCAAAAGCACCCATTGCTCATCTTTATTGGCGGCAATGTTGATCACCCCGTCACTTGTGTTGAAGGCCCCCGAGGGCGCCGAGGTCGGGTTCTCATTGCCATTGGCAGTCGGTTCTACCCCCGCGATCAGGTAGTTCGAGATCGCCCATCCCATCGTCGACAGGACTGATTCCAGCATCGAGACATCAATGAATGTGCCGCGTGGTCGCTGATTTAGGGCCGCCGCGATGGCAAAGGCGGCTGTCATTCCACCCACCGTATCGGCCACCGGATAGCCCACCCGCAAGGGCGCGCTATCTGTATCCCCGGTGATCGACATGACGCCCGAAGCACCCTGAATAATCTGGTCATAAGCCGGACGATGCACCCAAGGCCCGTCCTGCCCAAACCCCGAAATCGCGCAATAGATCAGCTTCGGATTTACGTCTTTTAGGGACTCATAACCCACCCTCAACCGGGTCATCACACCGGGACGGAAGTTTTCAACCAGAACATCGGCCGTCGCCACCAGTTTGCGAAACAGCGTATTGCCAGCCTCGGATTTCAAATTGATCGTGACAGATTTCTTGCCGGCATTTTGTGCCAGAAAAGAGACTCCCATATTGGCTGCATTCAAGTCGGGATCGGCCCCCAATTGACGGGCCAGATCACCCCGGCCCACAGCCTCGACCTTGATGACCTCGGCACCCAGATGGCCAAGCTGATGGCAGCAAAACGGACCGGCCAAAACATTGGTCAGGTCAAGGACACGCACTCCGCTTAAGGGTTTTGGCATGACAATCTCCTTTGCGTTGGGCGGACGCCGTGGGGACATGCCCTGCTTGAATTTCTTTTCCGCCTACTTCCCTTGAATTTTTGAGGCCATGGTTTCCTGGAAACTCTTAGTATTGTTGGATCTGGGATATTCTACATCGGGGATATCCACTCCCAGATGAGCACAGAGCGGTGCCCAGCCATCCCCCAACCTGTGGATTAGCAGGCGGCCCGGTTCAACATCAGCCATGACTCGGGCGACATTGGCCTCATATACAGCAATGCAATGTTCGCGGGTCAGGGGTTGCCAGCCGAATACGCGTGAAATCAGCTGGCTGCCCGGCGCGCTCTCTTCTGTTTCGGTGCTGGCCTGAACCACCGGAAGGATCGTTTTGGAGAAGCTGTTCCACCAGCTGTCCGGCGTGCGCCAGGTCAGGATCACCTTTGCATCTGGATAGGCTGTAATGATCTCGGGCCAATAATGGGCGCTTGGCCAATCGATGCAGGACGCAAACCCGTTAAAGAGCTCATCCCAACTTGGCGTGCCGCTGACGGCCCGACTGCGCCATTGCATCTTATGGGCCTCATCGTCTAGCAAGGCGCGCATGTGATGGCAGGGACCAAAGCCCAGAATATTTAGCGCTTCACGCATCGAATCTGTGCCAGTGCGGCCAAATCCAGTTCCAATAACTTGCAGACTCATATCGCGCTTATCCCCATGGACCTGTCAAAAAGAAATCATGCGCTAGAACGTGTGTTGTCGCAACGGATTAGGCACTAACCGTCTTCCAACAATTTCCGCAGGCTTTGTTCGGATTGCGAATCTACAGGAACCATCAATTCGATTTCTATGTCTGACAGCACCGCATCTTGTATCGAGGCAAGCTTGCCCAACATGGACGTCATTTGCAGCTGTGTGCCGTCAGGCATATTTAGAACAATCGGTATGTAAACTGGAACTGGGCCTTGCCCTGTTAGGATCTCCTTTAACCCGTCAAAAAGGCCTTCGCTGCGCAGCCTGGTGAGAAGTTCCGAGATCGATTTGTTGCGCGCGGCTTGAGCCTGAAGGCGAAAATATATGACCTGAACCACCTCGGGCCAGTTTGCGATCATCGCGCGAAAGGCGTCGCTCAGCAGGATTTCCATCAGGTATACGGGCGTTTCGCAATCCGGCAGGAACGGGCCAAGCATTCTTTCAAAAGCGGCGTTGCGTCTGAGTATGCGCCAATCGGCATCCAGGATCAGGGCAGGGTAGGGCCAGATATTCAAAATTTGGCGTTGCATCATTTCTAATGCCCCTGTGATCTCGGGTGAGTCCGTAGGGCGGCGCAGATAGGGGCCCTGCATGCCAGACGCGTCAAACAGATTGGCTCGCTGTGCGACAGACAGGTTCAACTCCTGACATATCCGGGACAAAAAGCTGCGCGTGGCGGCAGAGCGGCCCGTTTCCAAAAAGGAGACATGTCGCTGCGTTGACCCCAAACGGGCGGCCAGCTGTGCCTGCGACAGGCCAAGTTGCCTGCGGATTTCTTTCAAGACCGAACCAAATGAGGACATTTATACCCTTTCAGGGAATTGGGACCATTCCCCACCAGATGCATATCCAAATGGTAGTTTTCAACAACAAGGACCGCCAACATGCTTTTGTGGATCATGCTTGCCCTCGCCGTTTATCTTGCCTCTCTCTTTGCCCCGTCTCTCTTTCTCGTCGCGCGCATTGGCGTCGGCGGCTATATTGGTCCGCGCGACAGCTTGCCTGATCCGATCGCAATGCATGGCCGCGCGCTCAGGGCCTTAAGAAACATGAAAGAGAGCCTTTTTCTGTTTCTGCCGCTCGCGGCAATATCCTTCCTCTCGCCGGAGAGTGACCATCAACAAGCACTGATGGGGGCCCAGATATTCGTAATTGCGCGGCTACTGTATTTGCCGTCCTATATTCTGGGCCTCCCCTGGGTACGTTCTGCCATCTGGACCGTTGGGTTTGTTGGCATCGTGATGATTGGGCTATCCCTCATGTAATCACGAGCGCATTTTGGGGCTCATAGATAACGGGTGGCCAGCTTTTTTACAAAGGCCAGCCGTTTGCCGCCGATGCTTTAGTTAACCTATCCCCACTTGTCCGTCGTCGTGCTAGAATGCGGGTATGCTGAAAAAGGAACGCAAGATGCGGTTGCCCAAACTGTCTGTCGCTTTTTTCTGTCTGGCCCTTGTGACCAGCCCGTCCGCAGCGGATCTTTCGCCGCAAATTGAGTTGGCCGTTTCACGGGACCTGCCGCGCTATGTGCAGGGCGTCGACGTGAACGATCTTACGAACCGTCAGATTTCTGCAATTTACCTGATTATGAATGGCGGCGACTCTGACGGCGACATTCGGTCCAAGATCCAGGGTGTGCTTGGCGGGATGGATGTGCTTCTGACGGGAAGGAATTGGTTCTTTGGGAATGAACGCCAATTCTGACGCAAATTGGCCTTGATCCCTGCGGGATCATGGCTTATCCGATGCTTCGGTCTAGGGGTGTAGCTCAGTTGGTAGAGCAGCGGATTCCAAATCCGCAGGCCACGGGTTCGAATCCTGTCGCCCCTGCCACTTCCGATTTATTGCCATATGCCTGATTAGCGCCTAGCCTGACCGTGGTTGCGGACAGGAGCGTGGGATGGATTTTGAACCCAAAGAAGTTTTGGACTTTTGGTTTCCCAACGATGGTCATTGGGAAAGCCCGGAAACGCATGGCGCCTTCTGGCATTGGCGCATGCAGGGTGGAGCGGATGACGATATATGCACGCATTTTGCTGATCTGACGCTGGCAGCCGCGCGCGGCGAGTTGGACCACTGGGCGAGCACGGCTTACGGCCGCCTTGCCTTGATCCTTGCCCTGGATCAATTCCCACGCTCGTTATGGCGCGACACACCGGCCGCGTTCGCACAGGACATCAAAACCACGAGGCTCGCACTCGAAGGCATAAAAAATGGTCACTACGCCGAGTTAAATCATTCTTGGGAACGCCAGTTTTACATCATAGCGATCAGTCATTGCGAGGGACCGGACCATCTGGAGCGGATGGCGATGTTGGCTGATTTGGTTGCGGAAAATGCCAAGACGCTACCGCCGCAATTGCAAGTGTTTAGTGATCGGGGTGTCGAGCAGATTAAGCGAGTTACAAAGATTCTCGAACGTTTTGGCCGACATCCACATCGCAACCCGATTCTGGGTCGAATATCGACCCCAGACGAAGAAGCCTATATTGCCGAAGGCGATTTTCCACATGTAATGCCAAAGCCGATAGCCTGACGGGCAATTTCGTAGAAAAAGAGGCTTTCCCCTGTACAATTACTGACGCGTCTGACGGGATTTGGCGACCGTGGCGCATTTCTCAGCGCCGCTTGCAAGCCGGGCAGGGGATGCGTATATACCCCCGGTCGACACCCACTTTTATGGAATCCGCGCGCCATGGCCACGAACCCGCTTCAGTTTCTGCAACAGACCCGCACCGAGGTCTCTAAAGTAGTTTGGCCAACCCGTCGTGAGGTCCTTGTCACGACCTTGATGGTATTCGCGCTGGCTATTTTGGGCGCGATCTTTTTCTCGCTCGTTGATCTGGGTATCCGCAAAGGTCTGGAACTGATCTTAACGCTTAGCGCTTAAGGGCAAGAAAGCTGGCCCGAACCCCTTGATTTTCTTGGGCAAGGGGGATAGTCCACGCTTCACTTCCCAATGATGGCGTGCGTCGATTCGTGATGCGCGCTGTTTTTTGTTCCGGGCAGTTTCGGGCAAGTTATTGGGATTACTATGGAATTTCGGGCGAACCTGCCCAGTTTGAGGAACGAGCTAGTCATGGCGAAACGGTGGTATTCGGTCTCGGTGCTTTCGAATTTTGAGAAGCGCATTGCCGAACAGATCAGAACTGCCGTGGAAGAGAACGGCCTTCAGGACGAAATCGAAGAAGTTCTGGTTCCCGAAGAGGAAGTGATCGAAGTGCGTCGCGGTAAGAAAGTGACCGTGCCGCGCCGCTTTATGCCCGGCTATGTGCTGGTGCGCATGGAGATGACCGATCGCGCCTATCACGCCGTCAGCTCGATCCAGCGTGTCACCGGTTTTCTGGGCCCACAAGGTCGCCCGATGCCGATGCGCGACGCAGAGGTGAACGCGATCCTCAACCGTGTTGAGGAAGGCGAGGCCGCGCCGCGGTCGACCATCACCTACGAAGTGGGCGAAAAGGTCAAAGTCAACGACGGTCCGTTCGAAGATTTCGACGGCATGGTCGAGGAAGTGGATGATGAGAACCAGCGCCTGAAGGTGACGGTCTCGATCTTTGGCCGGGAAACCCCGGTCGAATTGGAATTCACGCAGGTCACCAAGCAGACCTGATGTGGTGAAACGTGGGAGGGGACCCGGGCGCGCCCGGAAAACCGCACCACGGCAACGAAGCCCGGCGATCGCGATCGTGTTGGGTGTTGAAATGAAGGAGAGGCCAAATGGCCAAGAAACTCGTTGGTAAGATGAAGCTGCAGATCCCTGCAGGTCAAGCCAATCCGTCGCCTCCCGTGGGTCCAGCCCTCGGTCAGCGCGGAATCAATATCATGGAATTCTGCAAGGCGTTTAACGCCAAGACGCAGGAGATGGAGCAGGGTTCGCCTTGCCCGACCATCATCAGCTATTATCAGGACAAGTCCTTCACCATGGACATCAAGACTCCGCCCGCGTCTTACTACCTGAAAAAAGCAGCTGGCCTGAAAAATGTCGGCAAGCGGAACCGTCCTCGTGGTGCCGAGAATCCCGGCCGTGAGGTTGTGGCAACCGTGACCTCCAAGCAGGTTCGCGAAATCGCCGAAGCCAAAATGAAAGACCTCACCGCGAATGACGTTGAGGCCGCAATGCTGATCATCGTGGGCTCTGCCCGCTCGATGGGCATCGAGGTGAAAGGGTAAGTCATGGCAAAGCTCGGAAAACGTACCCGCGCCGCACGCGAAGCCTTCGCTGGCAAAGAAAACATCACCGTGGAAGAGGCCGTTGCGCTGGTCAAAGGCAACGCCAACGCGAAATTCGATGAATCCATCGAGATCGCGATGAACCTTGGTGTCGACCCACGTCACGCTGACCAGATGGTTCGCGGCACGGTCAACCTGCCAAACGGCACGGGCAAAACCGTTCGTGTTGCCGTGTTTGCCCGTGGTCCCAAAGCTGAAGAAGCGCAGGCCGCCGGTGCAGATGTTGTTGGCGCAGAAGACCTGATGGAAGCCATTCAAGGCGGCAAGATCGACTTTGAACGTTGCATCGCTACCCCAGACATGATGCCCATCGTTGGTCGTCTTGGCAAAATCCTCGGCCCTCGCAACCTGATGCCAAACCCCAAAGTGGGCACGGTGACCATGGATGTGACCGAAGCTGTTCAGGCCGCCAAAGGTGGTCAGGTTCAGTTCAAGGCTGAAAAAGCTGGTGTTGTACATGCCGGTGTTGGCAAAGCGAGCTTCAACGAAGCGCAGCTGGTTGAAAACGTACGTGCCTTTGTTGATGCCGTATCGAAAGCCAAGCCTTCCGGTGCTAAAGGCGCCTACATGGAAAAGGTTTCCTTGAGCTCGACCATGGGCCCAGGCGTAACTGTTTCGGTCGATAGCGCGACCGGAAACTAAGAGATTTGGCGCTTCATCCCATGTTGGGATGAGCGTCGATGGCGGGGCCGCCGCTTTACAATGTGGCCCTGTCCTGTCCGAGACGGAGGGTGTGCGGCATCTGCCTCACATAATTCCTTCCTGAGATGGGAAGCGAGACTAGGAATTTCCGAAGGTTCTCCTTCGGGCGATCTGATGGCTCGGGACCCTGACTTGGACCCGAAGAGGTTGGAGAGATCCAGCCAAACTTGAGCCGGGGGGAGACCCCCAAATTGGAGTAATACTGTGGATAGAGCCCAGAAAGAGAAAGTGGTCGAGGAACTCGGCCAAATCTTCGAAAGCTCTGGCGTCGTCGTGGTTTCGCACTACGAAGGCCTCACGGTTGCTGAGATGCAGGACCTACGTTCGCAAATGCGCGAAGCTGGTGGGTCCGTACGTGTCGCCAAGAACAGGCTCGCCAAGATCGCCCTTGATGGGAAGCCCTGCGAAAGCATTGCTGACCTGATGACGGGCATGACCGTGCTGTCCTATTCTGAGGATCCTGTGGCTGCGGCCAAGGTTGCTCAGGATTATGCCAAAGGGAACGACAAGTTTGTCATTCTTGGCGGTGCAATGGGCGACACGGCCTTGGATCCTGCCGGTGTGAAAGCCGTCGCAGCGATGCCATCCCGCGAGGAGCTTATTGCCTCCATCGTTGGCTGCATCGGCGCGCCTGCTTCGAACATCGCGGGGGCCATTGGCGCACCTGCTTCGAACATCGCGGGCATCCTCTCGACTATCGAAGAGAATGCGGAAGCCGCGTAAGCAACCTGAGACCCTTCGTAAGGCTTACCCCTTGCGTCGTTGGAACACATACCTAGATACGGAACCTGTAAAATGGCTGATCTTAAAGCACTTGCCGAAAGCATCGTGGGCCTGACCCTGCTGGAAGCACAAGAACTGAAAACTATCCTGAAAGACGAGTACGGCATCGAGCCCGCCGCTGGCGGCGCCGTAATGGTCGCAGGCGCAGCTGGTGGCGACGCCGGTGCTGCTGCTGAAGAGCAAACCGAATTTGACGTGATCTTGAAAGCCGCTGGCGACAAGAAAATCAACGTCATCAAAGAAGTCCGCGCCATCACTGGCCTGGGCCTCAAAGAAGCAAAAGAGCTGGTCGAAGCCGGCGGCAAAGCCGTCAAAGAAGGCTGCGACAAAGCAGAAGCAGAAGAGATCAAAGGCAAGCTGGAAGCAGCTGGCGCAGAGGTCGAACTCAAGTAATCCGGTCCCGACCATTCTGGTTGGGAACCGCGACAAAATTGGCTGGATCCGAGAGAAATCTTGGGTCCAGCCAGCCTCGTCTTAGCGAGGGCCCGTTGGATAACCTTGGTTAACGGACCTTCCCTTAGACGTGGTTCAATGGATCGGGAGCCTGCCGGTGGGACGGCAAGCACGAATTGGTCCGAGCCCGTTTAGTTTCAGTGTGACGCATGTCCGGTGCCCCAACGGACAGAGCAACGCGAGAAACAGAGAAGGTGTTTGAGAGCATGGCTCAGACCTATGTAGGCCAAAAACGTATCCGTAAATTTTACGGAAAGATCCGTGAAGTTCTGGAGATGCCGAACCTTATTGAGGTTCAGAAATCTTCCTATGACCTGTTCCTGAAATCCGGCGATCAGCCTGATCCGGCGGACGGCGAAGGAATCAAAGGTGTTTTCCAATCGGTTTTCCCGATCAAGGATTTCAACGAAACCGCCATTCTTGAGTTTGTAAAATACGAACTTGAGCACCCGAAATATGACGTTGAGGAATGTCAGCAGCGCGACATGACCTACTCGGCACCGCTGAAGGTCACTCTGCGTCTGATCGTATTTGATATCGACGAAGATACCGGTGCGAAATCGGTAAAAGACATCAAAGAACAAGACGTCTTCATGGGCGACATGCCTCTGATGACCCCGAACGGGACGTTCATTGTGAACGGCACCGAGCGTGTAATCGTTTCCCAGATGCACCGTTCGCCCGGCGTGTTCTTTGACCACGACAAAGGCAAAACCCACAGCTCGGGCAAATTGCTCTTTGCGTGCCGGATCATTCCTTATCGCGGTTCTTGGCTGGACTTCGAGTTCGACGCCAAGGACATCGTTCACGCGCGGATCGACCGTCGTCGTAAATTGCCTGTCACGACTCTGCTCTATGCGCTCGGTCTGGACCAGGAAGGCATCATGGATGCCTATTACAACACGGTTGATTTCCGTCTTGATAAAGGAAGCCATGGCTGGGCCACCAAGTTCTTCCCAGAGCGTGTTCGCGGCACCCGTCCGCTGCATGATTTGGTGGATGCCGCCACTGGCGAAGTGATCGCCGAAGCTGGCAAAAAAGTGACCCCGCGCGCGGTCAAGAAGCTGATTGACGAGGGCACCGTCACCGAGCTTCTGGTTCCGTTCGATCAGATCGTTGGCCGTTTTGTCGCCAAAGACATCATCAACGAAGAAACCGGCGCGATTTATGTCGAAGCGGGTGATGAACTGACTTGGGAAGTGGACAAAGACGGTGAAGTTACCGGTGGTTCGCTGAAAGACCTTCTTGATGCGGGTTTCACCGATATTCCGGTTCTCGACATCGATAACGTCAACTTCGGCCCCTACATGCGCAACACCATGGCGGTGGACAAAAACCTGAACCGCGAAACCGCGTTGATGGATATCTACCGAGTTATGCGTCCGGGCGAACCGCCCACCGTAGACGCCGCATCGGCCCTGTTTGACCAACTGTTCTTTGACAGCGAGCGCTATGACCTGTCCGCGGTTGGCCGTGTAAAAATGAACATGCGTCTGGCTCTGGATGCTGAAGACACCATGCGCACCTTGCGCAAGGAAGACATCATTGCCTGCGTCAAGGCGCTGGTCGAACTCCGTGACGGGCGCGGCGATATCGACGATATCGACCACCTCGGAAACCGCCGGGTTCGCTCGGTCGGCGAATTGATGGAAAACCAATATCGCGTTGGCCTTCTTCGGATGGAACGCGCGATCAAAGAGCGTATGTCCTCGGTCGAGATTGACACGGTCATGCCGCAGGATCTGATCAACGCGAAGCCGGCCGCCGCTGCCGTTCGCGAATTCTTCGGTTCCTCGCAGCTCAGCCAGTTCATGGACCAAACCAACCCGCTTTCCGAAGTGACACACAAGCGTCGCCTTTCGGCGCTTGGACCGGGCGGTTTGACCCGTGAGCGTGCAGGCTTTGAGGTTCGCGACGTGCACCCGACCCACTATGGCCGGATGTGTCCGATTGAAACGCCGGAAGGTCCAAACATTGGTCTGATCAACTCGTTGGCCACCTATGCCCGCGTGAACAAATACGGGTTCATCGAGACCCCGTACCGGAAAGTTGTCGACGCTAAGGTGACCGATGAAGTCAGCTATATGTCGGCGACCGAAGAAATGCGTCACACCGTGGCGCAGGCCAACGCAACGCTGGATGAGAACGGCGTTTTCATCAACGATCTGGTCAACACCCGGAAATCCGGCGAATACACCATGTCGCAGCGTGAATCGATCGACCTGATCGACGTTTCGCCCAAGCAGCTGGTTTCGGTTGCGGCTTCGCTAATTCCGTTCCTCGAAAACGACGACGCCAACCGTGCTCTGATGGGTTCGAACATGCAACGTCAGGCTGTTCCGCTATTGCAGGCGGATGCACCTTTCGTCGGCACCGGGATCGAGCGTGTTGTTGCGCGCGACTCTGGCGCGGCCATCATGGCCAAACGTGGTGGTATCATCGACCAGGTTGACGCGACACGTATCGTTGTGCGCGCCACCGAAGATCTGGAACTGGGTGATGCGGGCGTAGATATCTACCGTCTGCGCAAATTCCAGCGCTCGAACCAGAACACCTGCATCAACCAGCGTCCGTTGGTGAAGGTGGGTGACCGGGTGACCAAGAACGAAGTGATTGCCGATGGTCCGTCCACCGATATGGGTGAATTGGCGCTTGGCAAAAACGTCGTCGTCGCCTTCATGCCTTGGAACGGCTACAACTACGAAGACTCGATCCTGATTTCTGAGCGCATCGCGCGTGATGACGTCTTTACTTCGATCCATATCGAGGAATTTGAAGTCGCCGCTCGTGACACTAAGCTTGGGCCGGAAGAGATCACACGCGACATCCCGAATGTCGGTGAAGAAGCGCTGCGCAACCTCGACGAGGCCGGCATCGTTTACATCGGCGCGGATGTTGAACCGGGCGATATTCTGGTTGGTAAGATCACGCCAAAAGGCGAAAGCCCGATGACGCCGGAAGAAAAGCTTCTGCGTGCCATCTTTGGTGAGAAAGCCTCGGATGTTCGTGATACGTCGCTGCGCGTGAAACCCGGCGATTTCGGCACCGTGGTTGAAGTGCGGGTCTTCAACCGCCACGGCGTTGAAAAAGACGAACGTGCGCTGCAGATCGAGCGTGAAGAAGTAGAACGTCTGGCCCGTGACCGGGACGACGAGCTGCATATTCTTGAGCGTAACATCTATGCCCGTCTGAAAGGCATGATCCTGGGTAAAACCGCGGTCAAAGGCCCCAAAGGCGTGCGTCCAAATTCGGAAATCACCGAAGAGCTGCTGGAAACGCTGAGCCGTGGCCAGTGGTGGCAGCTGGCCCTTGAGGGTGAGCAGGACGCCGCACAGGTCGAAGCGCTGAACGAACAGTTTGACGTACAAAAACGTGCGTTGGATCACCGGTTTGAAGACAAGGTCGAGAAGGTCCGCCGTGGCGATGATCTGCCACCGGGTGTGATGAAGATGGTCAAAGTCTTCATCGCTGTGAAGCGTAAGCTTCAGCCGGGCGATAAGATGGCCGGTCGTCACGGGAACAAGGGTGTTATCTCCAAGGTTGTGCCGATGGAAGACATGCCGTTCCTGGCCGATGGTACACCTGTTGACTTCGTTCTGAACCCGCTCGGCGTTCCGTCGCGTATGAACGTTGGTCAGATCCTCGAAACCCACATGGGTTGGGCAGCGCGCGGTCTGGGTCTGCAGGTTGACGAAGCTCTGGATGAATACCGTCGCTCTGGCGATATGACCCCGGTTCGCGACGCCATGAAGATCGCCTATGGCGATGTTTATGACGACTTCCTTGTCGATCTGGATGAGGACGAGCTTGTCGAAAAGGCCGGCACGGTCACCCGTGGTGTGCCAATCGCGACGCCAGTCTTTGATGGTGCAAAAGAGGCAGATGTAAATGATGCCCTGCTTCGCGCCGGGTTCAGCACCTCGGGTCAATCTGATCTGTTCGATGGCCGCACGGGCGAGCAATTCTCGCGCCAGGTCACCGTGGGTGTGAAATACCTGCTGAAGCTGCACCACTTGGTGGACGACAAGATCCACGCGCGTTCAACCGGTCCATACTCGCTTGTCACGCAGCAGCCTTTGGGTGGTAAAGCCCAGTTCGGCGGCCAGCGCTTCGGTGAAATGGAAGTTTGGGCACTGGAAGCTTACGGCGCCGCTTACACCTTGCAGGAAATGCTGACGGTGAAATCGGATGATGTTGCAGGCCGGACCAAGGTCTATGAATCGATCGTCAAGGGCGAGGACAACTTCGAGGCCGGCGTGCCGGAATCGTTCAACGTTCTTGTGAAAGAAGTACGGGGCCTCGGCCTCAACATGGAACTCCTGGATGCAGAGGGTGAGGAATAACGGCGGGTCCCCCGCCAACCTTCCCCCTTTGCCCCCGATTCAAGGAATTGAAAATGAACCAGGAACTGACCAACAACCCGTTTAACCCGCTGGCCCCCCAGAAGGTTTTCGACGAAATCAAAGTCTCTCTGGCTTCACCAGAACGGATCCTTTCATGGTCCTTCGGTGAGATCAAAAAGCCCGAGACCATCAACTACCGGACGTTCAAGCCCGAACGTGACGGCCTTTTCTGTGCGCGTATCTTTGGCCCCGTAAAAGATTACGAATGTCTTTGCGGCAAATATAAGCGCATGAAATATCGCGGCGTTGTCTGCGAGAAATGCGGTGTGGAAGTTACGCTGCAAAAGGTCCGTCGCGAGCGTATGGGCCATATCGAACTGGCGGCCCCCGTCGCACATATCTGGTTCCTCAAGTCGTTGCCATCGCGCATCGGCCTGATGCTGGACATGACCTTGCGCGATCTGGAACGTATCCTTTACTTCGAGAACTACGTTGTAATCGAACCGGGCCTGACTGACCTCACATACGGTCAGTTGATGTCTGAAGAAGAGTTCATGGATGCCCAAGACGCCTATGGCATGGACGCGTTCCAGGCCAATATCGGCGCCGAAGCTATCCGTGAAATGCTGCAGGCGATTGACCTTGAGGCCGAGGCAGCTCAGCTGCGCGAAGACCTCAAAGAGGCCACCGGCGAACTGAAGCCGAAGAAGATCATCAAACGATTGAAGATCGTCGAGAGCTTCCTTGAATCGGGTAACCGTCCTGAATGGATGATCCTGACTGTTGTGCCCGTGATCCCGCCAGAGCTGCGCCCGCTGGTGCCGTTGGATGGTGGCCGTTTTGCGACGTCTGACCTCAACGATCTTTATCGTCGTGTGATCAACCGGAACAACCGTCTCAAGCGCCTGATCGAATTGCGCGCGCCTGACATCATCATCCGTAACGAAAAGCGGATGTTGCAGGAATCTGTTGATGCGCTCTTTGACAATGGTCGTCGTGGCCGTGTCATCACCGGTGCGAACAAGCGTCCTCTGAAATCGCTGTCGGATATGCTGAAGGGTAAGCAGGGCCGTTTCCGTCAAAACCTTTTGGGTAAACGCGTCGACTTTTCCGGCCGTTCGGTCATTGTGACCGGTCCGGAACTGAAACTGCACCAGTGTGGCCTTCCCAAGAAGATGGCGCTCGAGCTCTTCAAACCCTTCATCTATTCGCGACTGGAGGCCAAGGGCCTCTCCAGCACCGTCAAACAGGCGAAGAAGCTGGTCGAAAAAGAACGTCCCGAGGTGTGGGACATCCTTGATGAGGTCATCCGCGAACACCCCGTCATGTTGAACCGTGCGCCCACGCTGCACCGTCTTGGCATTCAGGCGTTCGAACCTGTTCTGATCGAAGGAAAAGCCATCCAGTTGCACCCGCTGGTTTGTTCTGCGTTTAACGCCGACTTCGACGGCGACCAAATGGCCGTACACGTTCCGCTGAGCCTTGAGGCCCAGTTGGAAGCACGCGTCCTGATGATGTCGACGAACAACGTTCTGTCGCCTGCAAACGGCGCGCCGATCATTGTTCCCTCGCAGGATATGGTTCTTGGCCTCTATTACCTCACGCTTCAGCGCGAAGGTATGAAAGGCGAAGGCATGATGTTTGCCGATATCGACGAGGTTCAGCATGCGCTGGATTCCGGCGAAGTGCATCTGCATGCCAAGATCACTGCGCGGATCCAGCAGATTGACGAGGAAGGCAACGAGGTTACCAAACGCTATGAAACGACTCCCGGTCGTTTGATGGTTGGCGGTCTGTTGCCCCTGAACGCGAAAGCTCCGTTTGAGCTGGTTAACCGGCTGCTCAAGAAGGGTCAGGTTCAGGAGGTTATCGACACCGTCTACCGGTATTGTGGTCAGAAGGAATCCGTTATCTTCTGTGACCAGATCATGGGCATGGGCTTCCGCGAGGCGTTCAAGGCCGGCATCTCGTTTGGTAAGGATGACATGGTCATTCCCGACACCAAATGGGAAATCGTTGATGACGTGCGTGAGCAGGTCAAAGGCTTTGAACAACAGTACATGGACGGTCTGATTACTCAGGGTGAAAAGTACAACAAAGTCATCGACGCCTGGTCGAAATGTAACGATCAGGTCACCGCAGCCATGATGGATACTATCTCGTCCAACAAGCGGGATGAGAACGGCGCCGAAATGGAGCCGAACTCGGTCTATATGATGGCTGACTCCAAAGCGCGTGGCTCGGTCACTCAGATGAAACAGCTTGGCGGTATGCGTGGTCTGATGGCCAAACCGTCTGGCGAGATCATCGAGACGCCGATCATCTCGAACTTTAAGGAAGGTCTGACCGTTCTTGAATACTTCAACTCGACCCACGGCGCCCGTAAAGGTCTGTCCGATACGGCGCTTAAGACGGCGAACTCGGGCTACCTGACCCGTCGTCTGGTGGACGTAGCGCAGGACTGTATCGTGCGCATGGTTGATTGCGGCACGTCGAACACGATCACTGCTGAACCCGCCACGCGGGACGGTGAGATTGTTTCTTCGTTGTCCGAGCGTATTCTGGGCCGGACCTCTGGTGAAGATGTTCTGGTTCCCGGCACCGACGAGGTTCTGGTAGCGGAAGGTGAACTGATCGACGAACGCAAATCTGACGCCATCGAGGCGGCCGGTGTTCCGTCGATGCGTATCCGTTCGCCACTGACCTGTGAGGCCGAAGAAGGCGTTTGCGCAACCTGTTATGGTCGTGACCTTGCCCGTGGTACGCGCGTCAACACTGGTGAGGCCGTCGGCATCATCGCAGCGCAGTCCATTGGTGAACCCGGCACACAGCTGACGATGCGGACCTTCCACATCGGCGGTGTTGCCCAAGGTGGTCAGCAATCCTTCCAGGAAGCTGGTCAGGAAGGCACTGTCGAGTTCCGCGATACCAACCTGCTGAAGAACGAAGCCGGTGAGCAAGTGGTCATGGGCCGTAACATGCAACTGGCCATTGTTGATGATCAAGGTGGTGAACGGGCCAGCTTCAAGTTGGGCTATGGTTCCAAGGTACACGTTGCCGAAGGTGCCAAAGTCGCGCGTGGCGATCGCCTGTTCGAATGGGACCCCTACACTCTGCCGATCATTGCCGAAAAGCCCGGTAAAGTGAAATTCGTAGACCTGACCGTTGGCATTTCGCTGCGGGATGAAACCGATGATGCGACGGGCATGTCCCAGAAAATCGTCTCGGATTGGCGCGCTGCACCCAAGGGTAACGAGCTGAAGCCGGAAATCATCATTGTGGGTGAGGACGGGGAGCCAATGCGCAATGACGCGGGCAACCCAGTGACCTACACGATGTCGGTTGATGCGATTTTGTCGGTAGAAGACGGCCAGACCGTTGCCGCCGGTGAAGTTGTCGCGCGTATCCCGCGTGAAGGTGCCAAGACCAAGGACATTACCGGTGGTCTGCCGCGTGTGGCCGAACTCTTTGAAGCACGTCGTCCGAAAGATCACGCAATCATCGCTGAAAAAGATGGTTACGTGAAATTCGGCCGCGACTTCAAAAACAAGCGCCGCATCTCGGTTGTGCCTGCAGATGAAAGTCAGGAACCCGTCGAATACATGGTGCCCAAAGGCAAGCACATTCCGGTTGCCGAAGGGGACTTCATCCAGAAGGGTGAATACATCATGGATGGCAACCCGGCGCCTCATGACATCCTGTCCATTATGGGTGTAGAGGCCTTGGCCGACTACATGATCGATGAGGTTCAGGACGTTTACCGACTGCAAGGCGTTAAGATCAACGACAAGCATATCGAGGTGATCGTTCGCCAAATGCTGCAGAAATGGGAGATCCTGGATTCAGGGGAAACCACTCTGCTCAAGGGCGAAAACGTCGATAAGGCCGAGTTTGATGAAGCCAACGCCAAGGCGGTAGCCGATGGGCGTCGCCCAGCCGAGGGTCAACCGATCCTCTTGGGCATCACCAAGGCGTCGCTGCAAACGCGGTCCTTCATCTCGGCGGCGTCGTTCCAGGAAACCACGCGCGTTCTGACCGAAGCATCGGTTCAGGGCAAACGTGACAAACTGGTTGGCCTGAAAGAGAACGTCATCGTTGGTCGCCTGATCCCGGCTGGTACTGGTGGGGCAACCCAACAAGTGCGCAAAATCGCTCAGGATCGTGACACGAAGGTCATCGAAGAGGCACGTGCCGAGGCTGAAGCTGCTGCTGCATTGGCTGCCCCGGAAGAGGCACCAATGTCGGACATTTCGACCAGCGAAAGCCCGGTTGAAGAGTAAGCGTAGCGCCGTAAAGACTTTTTGCCCCCGCCTGACCTGTTCAGGTGGGGGCATTTTCTTTTTTGGCAGGGGATTCCCACAGACAGGGCAATCGCATAGGATTTCCTGAAAATGGGCGGGTCCGGACATGGTAAAAAGTTTTCGAAACGAAATTGTCGGTGTGTGCCGGTTCTCCTATCTGGGGGATGGTGGGTTCGAGGTCTCGAAGAAGCAGAAAAAGGAAGAAAAGCTAGCTGAAGTCCTTTACGACCAGCAACGCATGAACCGCCGTTTCGCCTTTTTCGAGAAGATTTGTGTTCCTTCTCTGGCTGCACAGACCGACCAAAGTTTTCGGTTGGTCGTGCTGGTTGGCACCTCCATGCCGCTCAGGTTTCGGCGGCGCCTTAAGACCTTGGCCGAGGATCATCCATTCCTGCAAATCGTGGCGCTAGAGCCCTACGGGCCGCTGAGTGCAACCAAACGCGCCTATCGCCGGGGCTTGCCCGACGGCGCGGATTTCATGACAGGGTTCCGAATAGATGATGATGACGCCGTAGCGATTGATTACATCGAAAAGACCCGCGCCTATGCTGACCAGATGATTACGAATGGCTGGGCGGATGAGAATAACCCGGTTGTCATCGCTTTTCACCGAGGCATCTATTGGGACATGAATGACCAGGAAGATCCATTCTATGACTTCCGGGAAATCGGTCCGCTTGGTCTGGCCAGTGCTATGGTCACAAAGCCTGACGACCATTCCAACATGTTCCGCTGGAACCATCGCCGCGTCGGCGCCCACGCGCGGATGTGGACCGATCCAAACGACCAGATGTTTGTGCGTACCTTGCACCATCACAACGATTCAGACAGGTCCATCCCGCCGGGGGCTGAACCTATTACAAAATGGGACGCAAAAGAGATTTTGCGCAGCCGGTTTGGCCTGGACCCGGATGAAGTTTTGCCCCTGATGTGGCGCAAATTCAAAGGCGAAAAAGAGGCTGGCAAAACGGAATGACCCTCAGCCCGAACCTGCAAGGGGCCCTCTTCATGATGGGCAGCATGGCAGGGTACACGTTCAATGATGCGTTGGTGAAGGTGGCGGCGGCGGATTTACCGCTGTTTCAGGTCGTTCTTCTAAGGGGCATCCTGACAACCCTGATGATGTTTGCATTGGCCTGGGCCATGGGCATGCGCCGGGTCTGGATTCCGCGCGGAGATTTTTGGCCCGTCGTTTGGCGTACTGCGGCAGAACTGGCGGCGATGGTCGCCTTTTTGACAGCTCTCCTGCATCTGCCATTGGCCAACGCAACGGCCGTGTTGGCCGCATTGCCATTGACCGTTACCCTCGCTGGCGCCGTGTTTCTGGGCGAACCGGTCGGGTGGCGCAGGATGGCCGCGATCCTGATCGGATTTGTCGGAGTAATGCTGATCATTCAGCCGGGTACGGACGGGTTCAATGCCTATTCATTGCTGGCTTTTCTTTCGGTTATTCTGATCACTATACGGGATATATACACTCGCCAGTTTTCAAATGATGTCCCCTCGTTGCTAGTGGCCTGCATCACCGCCTTTGCGGTAACCGTTGTAGGGGCCGTTGCTATGATCGGACGAGAGTGGGTGGACATCACACCCCAGTCGTCATTTGCAATCGCCGGCGCCGCCATATTCATTCTGGCGGGATACCTTTTTTCAATCGTTGTGATGCGGGTTGGGGATATTGGGTTTGTCGCGCCTTTCCGGTATTCGTCTTTAATCTGGGCGCTGATATTGGGATGGTTCCTTCTTGGGGAATGGCCCAATGTA
This sequence comes from uncultured Nioella sp., assembly GCA_947495575.1. GTDB lineage: Bacteria > Pseudomonadota > Alphaproteobacteria > Rhodobacterales > Rhodobacteraceae > CANLZL01. The sequence goes on from CANLZL010000007.1 coordinate 29,336, forward strand.
TTCACCCAGATCGGCGCACTGATCGTGGCTGGAACGGGGGTTTATACCCTTTACCGGGAACAAATGGTGGTGGAAAAAACAGCGTGATCCTGCTGCCGGTGCGAGCAGGATTTCTGGGACATCGGGCGCAGTGTAACAGTGCTCTGTTGCTTCGAAAAAATTGGATCACCTGGAGATCACCCGGGTAGGGACCTGCCACTGTTGACACCCTATCCGATTCCCCCTATACCCCGCGCCACTTGGCCGGGCTGCGTTCTGCGCGCATGGTCAGAAAATACAGATTTGAGTGGTCAAGATCAGGACCGTTTTTAGGGCTTGATCCTCTGAGAATTCCACCGCTGTGTCCTCCAGGTAGGGAAGGGGCACAAGCGGTATTGGTGTTTTCGCAAACGCGTGGGCGCCAGATGACATGAACGAGCTAACCGGGGAGACCCCATGCCGACGATCCAACAGCTGATCCGCAAACCGCGTCAGCCTAAAGTAAAGCGCTCCAAGTCCCAGCACTTGGAATCTTGCCCCCAGAAACGTGGTGTTTGCACCCGCGTCTATACAACCACCCCGAAAAAGCCGAACTCGGCTATGCGTAAGGTTGCCAAAGTGCGCCTGACCAACGGTTTCGAGGTCATCTCTTACATCCCAGGTGAAAGCCACAACCTTCAGGAACACTCCGTGGTTCTGATCCGTGGCGGCCGTGTAAAAGACCTTCCCGGTGTTCGCTATCACATCCTGCGTGGTGTTCTGGATACGCAAGGCGTCAAAGACCGTCGCCAGCGTCGTTCGAAATACGGCGCCAAGCGTCCCAAGTAAGAGGATTATCAGATGTCCCGTCGTCACGCCGCTGAGAAGCGCCAGGTACTGCCCGATGCAAAATTCGGCGATACCGTCCTGACCAAATTCATGAACAACCTGATGATCGATGGTAAAAAATCGGTTGCAGAGCGCATCGTTTATAACGCGTTCGACCGGGTTGAAGCCAAGCTGAAACGCGCGCCCGTAGAAGTGTTCCACGAAGCGCTCGACAACATCAAACCCGCCGTCGAGGTTCGCTCGCGTCGTGTTGGCGGTGCCACCTACCAGGTACCCGTCGAAGTGCGCCCAGAACGCCGTGAAGCGCTCGCCATTCGTTGGTTGATCGCCGCTTCGCGCAAGCGCAACGAAAACACGATGGAAGAGCGTCTTGCCGGTGAGCTGGTTGATGCCGTCAACAGCCGTGGCACCGCGGTGAAAAAACGCGAAGACACGCATAAGATGGCTGACGCCAACAAAGCGTTCTCGCACTACCGCTGGTAATCAATTTCGTCGGGGGATTTTATCCCCCGGCGGTTTTCTTTCTTTTCGCCTAAGGACCAAAACCCATGGCACGCGAATATCCGCTAGAGCGTTACCGCAACTTCGGAATCATGGCCCACATCGATGCGGGCAAAACCACATGTTCCGAGCGTATCCTTTACTACACTGGCAAATCCCACAACATCGGTGAGGTGCACGATGGTGCGGCCACCATGGACTGGATGGAGCAGGAACAGGAACGCGGGATCACCATTACCTCGGCTGCGACCACCACATTCTGGGAACGCACCGAAGACGGTAAGACCGCTGACTCTGAAAAGCACCGCCTGAACATCATCGACACCCCAGGACACGTTGACTTCACGATTGAAGTTGAGCGTTCGCTGGCGGTTCTTGATGGTGCCGTCTGTGTTCTTGACGCCAACGCTGGTGTTGAACCCCAGACTGAAACCGTTTGGCGCCAGGCTGACCGCTACAAAGTTCCGCGTATGGTTTTCGTCAACAAAATGGACAAAATCGGCGCGGATTTCTTCAACTGCGTGAAGATGATCGAAGACCGCACCGGTGCGGTTGCTGTTCCTGTCGGTATTCCGATCGGCGCAGAAACCGAGCTGGAAGGCCTGATCGACCTCGTCACCATGGAAGAGTGGCTGTGGCAGGGCGAAGACCTTGGTGCATCCTGGGTCAAAGCCCCCATCCGTGATGAACTGAAGGACATGGCCGACGAATGGCGCGCCAAAATGATCGAGAACGCCGTCGAAATGGACGACGACGCGATGGAAGCCTACCTGGAAGGTGAAGAGCCTGACGTTCCGACTTTGCGCAAGCTGCTGCGTAAAGGCACTTTGGAAATGGCGTTCGTCCCCGTTTTGGGTGGTTCTGCGTTCAAAAACAAAGGTGTTCAGCCTCTGTTGAACGCCGTGATCGACTATCTGCCCAGCCCGCTGGACGTTGTTGATTACATGGGCTTCAAACCCGGTGACGAAACTGAAACCCGTGATATCGCCCGCCGCGCGGATGATAACATGGCGTTCTCAGGCCTGGCCTTCAAAATCATGAACGACCCGTTCGTTGGTTCGTTGACCTTCGTTCGGATTTACTCGGGCACGCTCACCAAGGGCGACTCGATGCTGAACTCGACCAAGGAAAACAACGAGCGCGTCGGTCGAATGATGATGATGCACTCAAACAACCGCGACGAGATCACCGAAGCATTTGCTGGAGACATCATTGCGCTTGGCGGTCTGAAGAACACCACAACCGGTGACACGCTTTGCGACAAGGCAGATCCGGTGGTTCTGGAAACGATGACTTTCCCCGATCCTGTAATCGAGATTGCCGTTGAACCCAAAACCAAGGGCGACCAAGAGAAGATGTCTCAAGGTCTGGCGCGTCTTGCGGCAGAAGACCCCTCCTTCCGCGTGGAAACTGACATGGAATCCGGTCAGACCATCATGAAGGGCATGGGCGAACTTCACCTCGACATTCTGGTCGATCGCCTGAAGCGCGAGTTCAAGGTTGAGGCCAATATCGGTGCACCCCAAGTGGCGTATCGTGAGACCATCGGCCACGAAGTTGAGCACACCTATACCCACAAGAAACAGTCGGGTGGTTCTGGTCAGTTCGGTGAGGTCAAACTCATCATCACGCCGACCGAGCCGGGCGAAGGATACTCCTTCGAAAGCCGCATCGTTGGTGGTTCGGTTCCCAAGGAATACATCCCCGGTGTTGAAAAAGGCATCAAGTCCGTCATGGATAGCGGCCCGCTGGCCGGCTTCCCCGTGATTGACTTCAAGGTTGCCCTGATCGACGGTAAGTTCCACGATGTTGACTCCAGCGTTCTGGCCTTCGAAATCGCTGCACGTATGTGTATGCGCGAAGGCATGAAAAAAGCGGGCGCCAAGCTTTTGGAACCGATCATGAAGGTCGAGGTCATTACGCCTGAAGAGTACACCGGTGGCATCATCGGCGACCTCACCTCGCGTCGCGGCCAGGTTTCGGGTCAGGAGCCACGCGGTAACGCAATCGCGATCGACGCGTTTGTGCCGCTGGCCAATATGTTCGGCTACATCAACACCCTGCGTTCCATGTCTTCGGGCCGCGCGCAGTTTACGATGCAGTTCGACCATTACGATCCGGTTCCGCAGAACATCTCGGACGAGATCCAGTCCAAATTCGCATAACGGGATGGCGGGGAGGACCCCGCCCTACCCACACCTGTAGGGTGGGCTTTGTCCCACCGCCCAATGACAAGGAGGCCTATCCATGGCAAAGGAAAAGTTTGATCGTAGTAAACCGCACGTCAACATCGGCACTATTGGCCACGTTGACCACGGTAAAACCACTCTGACCGCGGCGATCACCAAGCAGTTTGGTGACTTCAAAGCCTATGACGAGATCGACGGCGCACCTGAAGAAAAAGCGCGTGGGATCACCATCTCGACGGCGCATGTTGAGTATGAGACCGAGACCCGTCACTACGCCCACGTTGACTGCCCCGGCCACGCCGACTACGTCAAGAACATGATCACCGGTGCCGCCCAGATGGACGGCGCGATCCTGGTTGTGAACGCAGCTGATGGCCCGATGCCACAGACCCGTGAACACATCCTTCTGGGCCGCCAGGTTGGCATCCCTTACATGGTTGTCTTCATGAACAAAGTTGACCAGGTCGACGATGAAGAGCTGCTGGAACTGGTTGAAATGGAAATCCGCGAATTGCTGGAATCCTATGAATACCCCGGCGACGATATCCCGATCATCGCAGGCTCGGCTCTGGCCGCTCTTGAAGGTCGTGATCCTGAGATCGGCGAATCCAAAATTGCTGAGCTGATGGCGGCTGTTGACGAGTATATCCCAACACCGGCCCGTGCGGTTGACCAGCCCTTCCTGATGCCGATCGAAGACGTGTTCTCGATCTCTGGTCGTGGGACGGTTGTTACGGGCCGTGTTGAGCGTGGCGTGATCAATGTTGGTGACGAGATCGAGATCGTGGGTATCCGCGACACCTCGAAAACCACCTGTACCGGCGTTGAAATGTTCCGCAAGCTGCTCGATCGCGGTGAAGCGGGCGACAATATCGGCGCGCTTCTGCGTGGTGTGGATCGTGAAGGCGTTGAGCGTGGTCAGGTTCTGTGTAAGCCGGGTTCTGTGACCCCGCACACCAAGTTCGAAGCCGAAGCCTATATCCTCACCAAAGAGGAAGGTGGCCGTCACACGCCGTTCTTCGCGAACTACCGTCCGCAGTTCTACTTCCGGACCACCGACGTGACCGGCACGGTTGAGCTGCCTTCGGGCACCGAGATGGTGATGCCTGGCGACAACCTGAAGTTCAACGTTGAGCTGATCGCGCCCATCGCGATGGAAAACGGCCTCCGCTTCGCGATCCGCGAAGGCGGCCGCACCGTCGGCGCCGGCGTGGTTTCCAAAATCATCGATTAATCCCGCATCAGCGGTGTTATCCGGCGACCCTTGCTTTTGCCCGCAAAAGCAAGGACAGCCAACAAAAACCAAAACCGCAAAGGCCCGCAAATAAGGCGGGCCTTTGGCATGTTTGGGTCAGCATTTGTCGAGCACGAAAAAAAGCCCACCGAATTGGCGGGCTTTGGGTCAAAAAACGTAAACGGCGGCTTGGGCTACAGGGATCCGTTCGCCGTGTAGATCGCATGCATCTCGGCATAAGTCATGTTATCGCCAGTGTCGATTGTCACACCATTGGCCGCAGCCATTGCTTCGAACGCACCAAAGTCATCGATGGATTCTCCATCGGCATAGGTCATGGCCAGAGCTTGTTGGTAAAGTTGATTATAGGCGGCTTGGTAATCGCCACCGTTGGACGCCAGGACGGACGCAACATAAGATTCTGCGCCTGACGCGGATTGGCGCGGCGAGAAAATGCCCAGATTGCCCCACCCGCTGTTGATCATCGCCGAGCCAGAGGTCCAGTCATAAAGGCTGCCGCTGTCGACACTTGCCAGGGTTGCTGATGTGTCCCCCGACAGGTCTTCTGTCCCGTCAGATACCACGGCCGCTGTTGCCAGTCCGAGGCCAACCAACCCTGCGGTCAATACCACCCAATCGACAGTAATTGCACCGTCTTCGGACTGTAAAAAACTTTGCATAGTCATCAGAGGTCTCCTCTGGCAATTTAGGAATAGTAACCATTATCCAGAGAGAATGCGGCGTTGGGATGGCACAACAGGGAAAAGGAGACGGCCATTCTTGGCGAAACTCTACATCGTCAAAGAACGGGCTGGTCGTGCCCCGTCAGGCGGTCATTCTCAGCACAAACGTCATTCATGAATAGCTCAAGGCGCTGCCGAAGGTTTTCTGGATCGTCCAGATCGCGCGGCACGTCGACGTCCCACCGGCGCCAGCACATCGAAATATGCGTGAACGGTTTGGGCAGAAGCATGTTGTCCCATGTCGGTAAGCGCCAGGCTTTTTTCGCGGAAAAAGAGAAGGTGAAGATTGGGACCTGCGCCACACGGGCCCACTGGATGGGCGTTGTCTTGCAAACACGCGCCGGGCCGCTGGATCCATCAGGTGCCAGACAGATTGACACTCCATTGTTGAGACCACGCAGAAGTCGACGCATCTGTCCCGCGCCAAGCGTTCCGGGCGGCATCGGAGTGGTCATGAAACCAAAACGCTTAAGCATCTGTCCGACCATCCGGCCGGGACGCCGATGAGAGGTCAGGCTGTTACACTGCCCTTCGTGTTCCGGCATCAAATAGGGCGAGAGCATGATCCTCTGGTGCCAGCAGCAGATAATCACTGCCTGCCCGCCGCGAATTGCCTCCTCTACGTCACTCCATCCGTCCTTGTCTATCTTTGACGTTGCAACGACAAAACGTATCCACCCCGAAAGCAGCTTCGACACCACACGAAAAACAATCGGGCTGTTTGCAACCCGTGCTCGCCATCTCATGGCCATCCCCCATCATTGCACCGGGTCAGCCCCCAACTGGCCGACACGGATGGTGTAAACTACCACATTGATCCGGCCGGTACAGAGATGAGGGGCGGTTCATTGCCGGAATATCGGCTGATTTCCTTAGGCAAAATTGCGATTTTGCCCTTGCCACATGCAGCGCCCACGCGTATAGCGCGCGAGTTCGCTATTGCGGACAGCTCGAAAGCGGGATTCGGTCCCGCTTTTTGAGTTCGATGAGGGCCAGTGGAATGAGCCATTGGTCGTCCTATCAACTCCAAGCCTGAAAGGGCGAAGAATAATGCAAAGCCAAAACATTCGGATTCGGCTCAAGGCGTTTGACTTCCGCGTACTGGATGCCAGCACGCAAGAGATCGTCAACACCGCCAAGCGGACCGGCGCGCAGGTGCGCGGCCCGATCCCGCTGCCGAACAAGATTGAGAAGTTCACGGTTCTCCGTGGCCCTCACGTTGACAAGAAATCGCGCGACCAGTGGGAAATCCGTACTCACAAGCGTCTGCTCGACATCGTTGACCCGACACCGCAAACCGTGGACGCGCTGATGAAGCTCGACCTGGCTGCTGGCGTCGACGTTCAAATCTCGGTCTAAGGAGGGCTACCTGATGCGCTCTGGATTGATCGCGAAAAAGGTGGGCATGACCCGCCTGTTCATGGAAGACGGCAAACAGATCCCTGTGACCGTACTTCACCTCGACGGCCTGCAGGTTGTTGCACAGCGTACCGCTGACAAAGACGGCTACACTGCCGTTCAGCTTGGTGCTGGCTCTCCTAAGGTCAAACGTGTTTCGAAAGCGATGCGCGGCCATTTCTCCGGCGCGGGTGTTGAACCCAAGTCGAAGCTGGTTGAGTTCCGCGTTGGCGAAGACGCCCTGATCGAAGTGGGCGCCGAAATTTCGGCTGAACACTTCCTCGAAGGTCAGAAAGTTGACGTCACCGGCACATCGATTGGTAAAGGTTTCCAGGGTGCTATGAAGCGCTGGAACTTTGGCGGTCTGCGCGCCACCCACGGTGTTTCGATCTCGCACCGGTCGCATGGTTCGACCGGTCAGTGTCAAGACCCCGGCCGCGTTTTCAAAGGCAAGAAAATGGCCGGTCACATGGGTGCTGCCCGTGTTACCACTCAAAACCTGGAAGTCGTAAAGACCGACGCCGATCGTGGTCTGATCATGATCAAAGGCGCCGTTCCCGGCTCCAAAGGTGGCTGGGTCACCGTCAAAGATGCCGTGAAAAAGAAATTGCCTGAAGGTCTGCCTTTCCCTGCTGCTGTGAAAACTGCTGCAGTTGAAGAAGCACCTGTTGAGGCTCCGGCTGAGGGAGCAGAAGAATGAAGGCTGATGTAATCAAGCTCGACGGCGGTTCCGCCGGCACATTGGATCTGGACGAAGCTCTCTTCGGTCTGGAACCACGCGCCGACATCCTGCACCGCGTCGTTCGCTGGCAGCGTAACAATGCGCAGGCCGGTACTCACAAGGTGAAAACCCGGTCCGAGACCTCGTATTCCACCAAGAAGATCTATCGCCAAAAAGGCACCGGCGGCGCACGCCACGGTGACCGCAACGCGCCGATCTTCCGCAAAGGTGGTATCTACAAGGGCCCAACCCCGCGTAGCCACGGCCACGACTTGCCCAAGAAAGTGCGCAAGCTGGGCCTCAAGCATGCCCTGTCTGCAAAAGCAGCAGCAGGCGAGCTGGTTGTGATCGAAAACGCATCCGCCGAAGGTAAAACCTCGGCCCTGGCCAAGCAGATTGCTGAGCTGGGATGGAAGCGCGCATTGATCATCGACGGCGCGCAGGTTGACGAAAACTTCGCCAAGGCCGCGCGCAACATCGAAGGTGTCGATGTTCTGCCGACCGCTGGCGCCAACGTCTATGACATCCTCCGCCGTGACACTCTGGTGATCACCAAGGCAGGTGTCGAAGCTCTGGAGGCTCGACTGAAATGAGCGCTAAAGCAGAACATTTTGACGTGATCCGCAAGCCGATCATCACCGAGAAGACCACCATGGCATCTGAAAATGGTGCAGTTGTTTTCGAAGTGGCCATCGACGCCAACAAACCCCAGATCAAAGAAGCGGTTGAAACCGTCTTTGGTGTGAAGGTCAAAGCGGTCAACACCACGATCACCAAAGGTAAGGTCAAGCGTTTCCGGGGTCAGCTCGGCAAACGTCGCGACGTTAAGAAAGCCTATGTGACGCTCGAAGAGGGCAACACGATCGACGTATCGACCGGTCTTTGATCTGATTGAAATGAGTAATGAAAGCCCCTGCGGAAACGCGGGGGCTTTTTCTATAAGTGATTGTCGGCGTGGAGCGCGCGATCCGGTCAGCCTTACGGCGCGAAGGTGATCGTGGCTTCGACAAGGGTTGTCCCGTTTGGGTTGCCCTGATTGGTGCCGATAAGGAGCTGATACCGGCCTGCTGGCAATTGGGTCAGGTCCACGCCTGGATTGTCACCGATGAAGTCATCGTTGCAATACCAGGTGCCATTTGGATAGGCGATCAATAACCGGGTATCGATTCCTGCGGTCACGACGATACCGAGAGTATCGAGAGGCGCCGTCAAGGTCAGCGTCACGCTGGCTTGGTCATTGAAATATCCGCCCCAAAGGCAGTCGGTATGGGCCCCCAATCCAGTTCGCCCCATAGCCCAGACAGAATGGCTTTGCGCCGCGTAGCCGGGATTGAGAGACAATTGCGCACGGCCTTGCAATGAAGTGTTCTGCGCCGCCGCCGCAGAGCCCGTTATGAATAGAGCCAGCATCAGCAAGTGGTGTAGTGGTCGCATCATTCTTTCCTTTCTGGAAAAAGAAGACGGACACTCCCCAAATGGTTTGCCGCCCGACGTCAGCCTTGCGCGTTGTGGTCTTTAGATCAAGTTTCCTGCTGCTTTGCGCCGCGGCTGCGGTCGTGCCATTTTGGAAGACCGAAATCTTTGGCGACCCTCCGGGACATGTTGTTGGTTTATTCTGTTGGAGAAAGGCAAAGGCCCGGTGGCGTTCCGATTGGGAAGCGGCAGGGAGAGTCAATCTGGCGATCTGTTACGATGCGACGCGTTCGCTAACTGGTCGCAAACCTATAATCTCGTCCCAACCAGCTTTGGAGTTCCCATGTCCGCATTAATGATTCAGAGACTTCTTGCCGTCATCTTCCTTGGGCTTGGCGGGTGGTGTGTTGTGACCCCAGGGGTCGTCGAACGTTTGGTCTTACGTCCCGAGTATGTAACCGGAAGCGCGACGCATTTGCTGTTGCTTGGCTGTTTTGGGGCACAAGCGGTCCTATGCGGCACAGTTATTGCTTTTAGCTGCTTTACGCCGATAACATTCCTTGTGTTCGGTCTGGTCGGATCGATTCCGTTCTTCGCGTTCAACTTTTACTTCTATTTCATAGAGCAACTGTTCACCAATTGGATGCTGTTGGATTTCGTAGGGAATATCGGAATTTTGGCATGTGGTTTGGCCGGTTACAGTGCTGCGAAACGAGAAAGCGCAGCGATGGGCGGTCTGACTTAACTGCCAGTTCTGAATTGGATCCGGGGTTTCCCTTTTGTCCCTGTCTGCCGCAAGATATGGCCTGACAGATGAGGGGGAAGCAGCATGAAACAAGTGAGCGGTGGGTGCCTTTGTGGACGTGTTCGGTTCATGGCTAAAGGCCGTCCTGATCGGGTCGGTCTCTGCCACTGCATCGACTGTCGCAAACATCATGGCGCGCTTTTCCACGCCTCGGCCATATTCCCCGCATCCGCTGTGGCGGTTACGGGCGAAGTCGGCAGTTATCAGGGCCGCCATTTCTGCCCCAACTGTGGGTCATCCGTGTTTTCCCAAAGCGGATCTGAAATGGAACTGCATCTGGGCGCCATGGACGCGCCGGACCAGTTCCAGCCGAGCTATGAGCTTTGGGCCTGCAGGCGGGAAGGCTGGCTGCCGGAGTTCACGGGCCTTCGAAAGTTCAAAGAGGATCGGAATACCGGCGATGGGTAGCTGCAAGGTATCCGATAATTGGCCTCGGAGTGATTTGCGTCGGATACCTTCGGCTGTACCATTAGAAATGCGATAGCCCATCGATACAGCGATCAATCCGCTAAGCGGTTAGGCATTGGACGGCTTGTCCGGTCTATAAAACGAGCGACACGATCGATGGTTCGGTTGGTCTGTGAATTGGGGCCACGGCACAAGGACTGCCGGCACGACGTTGGTTTGGCGTTCTGTATTAGGAGACTGCTGTTTATGTCCCCGATGTTGCCGGTGCTTTTCCGTGTGCGAACGGGGGCTTTGGGGAATCTAAAGGTTCGGATAGCCTGACATCGGAGATCTTGCGGGAGGAAAACGAATGGAACAGTACTCTGTTGAGCAATATGTGAATGACATACGTGAAATTGTGGCGGCGGAATCTGAGATCGCGGCCATCACGGATCGGATCAAACCACTCGCTCTTAGACTGGCCTCCGATCCAAGCTGGTTCAAAGACAAATATCGATTTACCGACCCGGATCAGGGCGTCGGACTGCATTTGTTGCACGAGGAAGACAACCATGATCTTGCGGTGTTTGCCATCGCATGGGCACCTGGAAGAGGCGTTGAGGCGCATAACCACAAAACCTGGGCAGTGGTGTCGGGGATCGAGGGGCAAGAGCACGAAACGAACTACAAACGTTTGGACGATGGATCAAAACCGGGCTTCGCAGACCTCAGAGCAACTCGTGAAGAAACGCTTTATCCAGGAACCGCGGTCTGTTGTATGCCAGATGATATTCACAGCGTAGTCAACAATGGTGAAACGGTGGCAGTGTCGCTCCATACTTATGGACGTCATTTGAACCACACGGGACGGTCAACCTTTGATGTAAGTGCAAAGACGGAAACGCCCTTGATCCTTAAGGTCGAAGAATAGCCGCACCTCTCGAAAACCCCAAAGCAGGCGTTGGATGCAACTGATAGGTGTTTTGCGTCGTCATGAATGCCCGACGTCGAAGCGACGCGGGCAAGCGCATTGCTTCAAGGCGGATGGCCGAAGTGGCTTTAGGTCTGGGCTTTGCAATCCGCTTACCGGTATTCCATGGCGGTTTGCCGCCCCATGGTCCGGCAGTTGCCCGGTCCGTCGTTTTTGTCGGGGCTAATGCTTGACGCCCAACCTGCAACCCCCTAATAGACCCCATCGGCAAGGCCCCGGATTCGTCCGGGGCTCTGCTTTTGTTCGTATGAGCAACCTACTCGGGCACCTACGGGGGCCTTTAACATCAGGGTCGAGGCGCGTCTAAGACACGCTGAGATCCGCCAAGCAAACGGAAGACAGTTAACATGGCACTTAAGTCGTATAAGCCAACGACGCCGGGCCAGCGTGGGCTGGTACTGATCGACCGTTCGGAGCTGTGGAAAGGACGTCCTGTCAAGTCCCTCACTGAGGGTCTGACGAAATCGGGCGGCCGGAACAACACCGGACGGATCACATCTCGCCGCCGTGGTGGTGGCGCGAAGCGTCTATACCGTATCGTCGATTTCAAGCGCAACAAAGTTGATGTTGCCGCGACCGTCGAACGGATCGAATATGACCCCAACCGTACCGCCTTCATCGCACTGGTAAAGTACGAAGACGGCGAGCAGGCCTATATCTTGGCCCCGCAGCGTTTGGGCGTTGGCGATCAGGTTATCGCCTCTACCAAAGCCGACATAAAACCCGGTAACGCAATGCCTTTCTCTGGCATGCCTATCGGTACGATCGTGCACAACATCGAACTGAAACCAGGCAAAGGCGGCCAGATCGCCCGCGCAGCTGGCACATATGCTCAGTTCGTTGGTCGTGACGGTGGCTATGCTCAGATCCGCCTGTCTTCGGGCGAATTGCGCATGGTGCGTCAGGAATGCATGGCAACGGTTGGTGCGGTCTCGAACCCCGACAACTCGAACCAGAACTTCGGTAAGGCTGGTCGTATCCGCCACAAGGGCGTTCGCCCCTCTGTTCGTGGTGTGGTTATGAACCCCGTCGATCACCCCCATGGTGGTGGTGAAGGCCGGACCTCTGGTGGTCGTCACCCCGTTACCCCCTGGGGTAAGCCGACCAAGGGTAAACGCACCCGTAACAAAAACAAGGCGTCGCAGAAGCTCATTATCCGCTCGCGTCACGCCAAGAAGAAAGGACGCTGATAGATGTCGCGTTCCGTCTGGAAAGGTCCTTTTGTCGACTCTTATGTCCTCAAGAAGGCCGAGAAAGCCCGCGAAAGCGGCCGCAACGAGGTCATCAAGATCTGGTCGCGTCGTTCCACCATTCTGCCTCAGTTCGTTGGTCTCACCTTTGGTGTGTACAACGGCCATAAGCATATTCCGGTGAACATCTCCGAAGAAATGATCGGTCAGAAATTCGGTGAGTATTCGCCGACCCGTACTTATTACGGTCACGCTGCCGATAAAAAAGCCAAGAGGAAGTAAGCCATGGGTAAGGATAAAAATCCCCGCCGCGTGGCGGATAATGAGGCACGCGCCAAGCTGCGCATGCTGAAAACCTCGCCACAGAAACTGAACCTCGTTGCTGGCCTTATTCGCGGTCAGAAGGTTGAGAAAGCGCTGAACGATCTGACCTTCTCGAAGAAGCGGATCGCGGTTGACGTGAAGAAATGCCTTCAGTCCGCCATCGCCAACGCTGAAAACAACCACAACCTGGATGTGGATGAGCTGATCGTGGCCGAAGCCTATGTTGGCAAAAACCTGGTCATGAAGCGCGGTCGTCCGCGTGGCCGTGGCCGTTTCGGCAAAATCTTGAAGCCGTTTGCTGAGATCACCATCACGGTTCGTCAAGTTGAGGAGCAAGCCTAATGGGACATAAAGTCAATCCGATTGGCATGCGCCTGCAGGTGAACCGCACCTGGGACAGCCGCTGGTACGCCGACACCAAAGACTACGGAAACCTCCTGCTCGAAGATATCGCGATCCGCGAATTCATCGAAACCGAGTGTAAGCAGGCTGGCATCTCCCGCGTCATCATCGAACGTCCGCACAAGAAATGCCGCATCACGGTTCACACCGCTCGCCCCGGCGTGATCATCGGCAAAAAAGGCGCTGATATTGAAACGCTGCGCAAAAAGCTGGCTTCGATGACAGATTCGGAAGTTCACCTCAACATCGTTGAAGTGCGCAAGCCCGAGCTGGACGCTGCTTTGGTCGCTGAGAATATCGCTCAGCAGCTGGAACGCCGTGTTTCCTTCCGCCGCGCAATGAAGCGTGCGGTTCAGAACGCCATGCGTATGGGTGCCCTTGGCATCCGCGTGAACGTTGCTGGCCGTCTTGGCGGCGCGGAAATCGCCCGGACCGAATGGTACCGTGAGGGTCGCGTACCCCTGCACACCCTTCGCGCCGACATCGATTATGCACATTGCGAAGCCCAAACGGCTTACGGCATCATCGGCATCAAAACCTGGATCTTCAAAGGTGAGATCATGGAGCACGATCCGTCTGCTCATGACCGTCGCCACGCTGAAGCCCAGGAAGGTGGTGGTCCCCGTCCGCAGGGCGGCCGTGGCCGTCGCGACCGCTAAGGAGTAGATGATATGCTGCAACCAAAGCGCACCAAATTCCGCAAGGCTCACAAAGGCCGGATCCATGGCGAAGCAAAGGGCGGGTCTGACCTGAACTTTGGCACCTATGGTCTGAAAGCCCTTCAGCCCGAACGCGTCACCGCGCGTCAGATCGAAGCCGCCCGTCGGGCCATGACGCGTCACATGAAGCGTCAGGGTCGTGTCTGGATCCGGATCTTCCCTGACTTGCCAGTGACCTCCAAGCCCGTCGAAGTTCGTATGGGTAAAGGTAAGGGTTCCGTGGATTATTGGGCATGCAAGGTCAAACCCGGCCGGATCATGTTCGAGATCGACGGCGTCAGCGAAGGCGTCGCCCGTGAGGCCCTGCGCCTTGCCGCGATGAAGCTGCCTGTGAAAACTCGCACCGTGGTCAAAGAAGACTGGTAAAGCGGGCGTGGCCTAGGCCACAAACCTTTGTCTAAAGAATTAACCCCCGCTGAGGAATCGGCGGGGGTTTTTGTTTTTCTGCGGGCGTGGCAGACTGGTGTTTGTATCGGCTGGGATCGACTGGCGATACCTCTTCTGGCGATCAAAGGCTGTCTTCCGATGAAACATGTACCAAAGCCCAATACTGATGAAGATCTGATTCAAGCATTCTTGGATAAGGGCGGTTTTGTCAAAAAGGGCAAAACCAAACCGATGCCCTCTGAATTGGGGCTCAGCAACAATCAGTGGGGCAACAAGATGACCAAGGAGGAAAAGGCAGCGGCAAAGGCTATCGAAGATGCCAGAGAGCCAATTGTGCCCACCAAAAAGTAACTTCCTTCTTGGTGAGCCTGGTCTGATTTGGGTTGATTGGTCTGGCTGGACTTGAGGCTACCTATCCCCGAACATATCCCCCAAGCCGCCCAGAACCGAGCCTTCGCCCTTGCTGCCACCGGGACCGGCAGCGCGCAAAATACGGTCTGCGAGGCGCGAGAAGGGCAGGCTTTGCAGCCAGATGGTGCCGGGGCCTTTCAAAGTCGCTAGGAAAATACCCTCGCCGCCAAAGACCATGGATTTGAGGTTCCCGGCGCGTTCAATGTCATACTGAACAGTGCCATCCATCGCTGCCAGACAGCCGGTATCGACCCGCAAAGTCTCGCCCGCCGCAAGCTCGCGTTTGATCACTGTGCCACCAACGTGGATGAAGGCCATCCCGTCACCATTCAGGCGCTGTAGGATGAAACCCTCGCCACCAAAGAACCCGACACCGAGTTTCTTCTGAAAGGCAATGCCGGTGGTGGTGCCAAAGGCCGCACAGAGGAAGGCGTCTTTCTGACAGATCAGTTCTCCGCCGATTTCAGCCATATTCACCGGAATGATCTTGCCCGGGTAAGGCGCGGCAAAAGCAACGCGTTTCTTGCCCTGACCTTCATTGGTGAAGTGGGTCAGGAAGATTGATTCACCTGTTAGCACCCGTTTGCCGACATTCAAAAGCGAATTCATGATCCCGCCGGATGGTTGCGCGCCATCGCCCATACGGCTTTCGAACCCAATACCGTCTTCGAGGTAGTTCATCGCACCGGCCTCGGCGATCACCTTCTCGCCGGGGTCCAGTTCAACCTCGACAATCTGCATATCGTCGCCGAAAATCTCGTAGTCAACTTCGTGGCATTGCATATGAATAATCCTCGCATCTGTTGATAAATTTTTGTCGCGCTAATAGCCCCTGAGGATTGTTCCTTGCGCGCAATCCGTCAAGAATCTTTAGATTTTTCCGGATACCGATCAGGTTCCTCAAATATGTCCATCACCAAACTCCCTGCTTTCAGCTTGGCCGAATGCAGCGCACCTGCCGGAATGTTCCAGCTGTCGCCGGGTTTGCAGATCCGGGTTTGTCCGTCGATGGTGAGTTCCATCTCGCCATGGATCAGGCAGCCCCATTGCGCGCCATGGCTGTGTTCCGGCAGCTCAACATCCTTGTGGACGGTGAAATAGATCACCACGGCATCGTCCGAGCGAACGGCCGATGTGCTGACTACATCTTCCGGTATCGGAAGGTCGAGTGAGGGCAGATTTTGGATGAACGGCGGAAATTGCATATGGATACTCCTCTAATGCGAAGAACTATGCATAAACCTTGCCGCTACTCCCACCTGTAATTGAAGCTGACTGAAATACGTTCATCCTCAGCCATGTTCATTGGGACTTCGTGGCGCAGCCAGCTTTCCCATAAGAGAACGTCGCCGACTGCAGGTTTGGCATAGACAAAGGTTCGCAACTCTTCGCGTGCGTCTTTCAGGCGGGCAGGGGCGGCCATCATGCGGGCCGAGCGCGGATCTTCCAGTTTCAGGGCGCTGGTGCCTTCGGGCATCGAGACATAGGTGGTGCCCGAGATCACTGAATGCGGATGGAGGTGACTGGCATGCATGCCGCCCTCTGGCAGGATGTTGATCCAGATATCTTCGAGAACCAGCGCACGCCCATCAAGGTCGAACTCAAGATCCTTGGCAAATTCGGCCACATGCAAGTCCAACGCCTCGACGATGTCCTTAAAGATCGGAAAGCGCCAGGGCAGATCGGTCAGAGAGGCATAAGAGGTATAGCCGGGATAACCGTTCTCTTCGCACCATTGCTGACCTGCATCGTCATCTTCCGCGATGGAGTAGCAGGAGGCTTCAAGCTCTAGTTGGTCGATTTTGGGGCCATGCTCGGACAGTGCGGCACGGTAGAGGCGGGTCACGAAGAGAGAGGTAATTTTTGGCATGCGTGTGTGATACCGCAGCCAACTCAGATTGCAACCAAGCGTGCAACGAATTGGCGAAATTTGGTTTCGTCAGTCGAATGTGGTAAATTTTGCGGCCTGTTCATCTGTTTTTCGCAGAGGAAAGGAGACATCATGTTCGATATTGAAAGATTTGTAGACGACTGCCGAAAATCAGTCGGTGAGGATCCCAGTCACCACTCTACAGCGGAAGTCGTTCGTCGTGCGATGTCAGATCCGGGCGCGGTAATGGACGCATTCGGGGAACCTACTGAACCCGGGATAACGCCGCTGTACCAATCTAGGCAATTGACAATTATTAACGTTGCGTGGAAGCCATCGATGGCCATCCCACCGCATAATCACGAAATGTGGGCAGTCATTGGAATGTATGGTGGGCGCGAGGACAATATCTTTTGGCGCAGAATAAAAGATCATCCCAAAGGGTTGATCGAGGCGGCTGGCGCCAAATCCCTCAGCACGGGCGACGTCTGCCCGTTGGGGCCAGACGTGATCCATTCGGTCGTTAATCCGATCCCAAAATTGACCGCAGCGATCCATGTCTATGGGGGTGATTTTTTTGAGGCCGAGCGAAGCGAGTGGGAACCGGAGTTCTTGGTTGAGCAACCGTTGGATATTTCCCAAGTTCGTGCGAGATTTTCGAAGTAGGGCACAGCCTGTCTCTAAAACTTCAGGGCGGACAGCAGAAGGTTGAGCTGGAACATCTCCATATTAGCAACAACGAGGATGGTGGTCGCTATGGGTTGATTGGGGAACAAAGGCACCGTCAAGTTATCGGACACAAGAGTTTTCCGCATCCAGAATTGCCCTTACAGTGGCATCCGGCTCCGGCTTTGAAACACAGCGGTTAAAATCAGTGTGGTCGCCTTTGGTCAAAAAAGCGGGGCCATTATACGACCCAAAAAATCTGAAACCTCCGAAAGGTAGCGGACTCGCGAAAGAGAGGGCAATCTCCGTCGAAAGACTAAGTTCGCCCTTGCCCCCAACACCCAACCCCCCTATAGAGCGGCATCTGATGACTCCCCGGGCCCTGTCCGGGGATTCGTTGTTTGTCATATAACCACCGGGTTCAAGGTCACCCTCACTAACGAGGCGCCTTCTGGTGATTGTAGAAAAGGAAAAGGCGATGAACGCCCAGGAACTGCGTGACAAGACGCCCGATCAGCTTCGGGAAGAGCTTGCCAATCTTAAAAAGGAGGCATTCAACCTCCGTTTCCAGCAGGCCACCGGCCAGATGGAAAACACCGCTCGCATGCGCTCTGTCCGTCGTGACGCCGCACGCGTTAAAACCATCTTGAACGAAAAAGCGGCTGCTGCCGCGTCGGAGGCGTAAGACAATGCCCAAACGTATCCTTACCGGCACCGTGACTTCGGACAAGAACGACCAGACCGTGACCGTTTCGGTCGAGCGTCGCTTCAAGCACCCCGTGCTGCAGAAAACCATTCGTAAGTCCAAGAAATACCGGGCTCACGATGCTGAGAATGCCTTCAAAACCGGTGACACCGTCCGCATTCAGGAATGTGCACCAATGTCGAAGACAAAACGCTGGGAAGTGATCGCCAACTAAAGGCGCTTACCAACAGATTAACGAAACCGCGGGGACACGGGCAGATCTGAGCCCCCCCACAGGTCGGGAGAAACCACATGATCCAGATGCAGACCAATCTGGATGTTGCTGACAACTCTGGCGCTCGCCGAGTTCAGTGCATCAAGGTCCTGGGTGGTTCCAAGCGTAAATACGCATCCGTTGGCGACGTCATTGTCGTGTCGGTAAAGGAAGCCATCCCGCGCGGCCGCGTGAAGAAAGGTGACGTCCGTAAGGCCGTCGTCGTGCGCACCGCCAAAGAAGTCCGTCGTGAAGATGGCACCGCGATCCGTTTCGATCGCAACGCAGCCGTAATCCTGAACAATGCTGGCGAGCCCGTCGGCACCCGTATCTTCGGGCCAGTTGTTCGGGAGCTGCGCGCCAAGAACTTCATGAAGATCATCTCGCTCGCCCCGGAGGTGCTGTGATATGGCTGCTAAACTGAAAACCGGCGACAAGGTTGTTGTGCTGGCTGGCAAAGATAAAGGCCAGGAAGGCACAATCACGTCTGTTGACCCCAAAGCCGGCAAAGCCGTCGTTGAGGGCATCAACATGGCCGTCCGCCACACCCGTCAGAGCCAGAACGATCAGGGCGGTCGCATCCCGAAGGCGATGCCGATCCAGCTCAGCAATCTTGCTCTGCTTGACGCAAACGGCAAAGCGACCCGCGTTGGCTTCCGCATCGAAGGTGACAAGAAAGTCCGTTACGCCAAAACCACGGGGGACGTGATTGATGCTTGATACCGCAGCCTACACCCCGAATTTGAAAGCCCTCTACAAAGACACCATTCGCGCGTCTCTGAAAGAGGAATTCGGCTACAAGAACGACATGCAAATCCCGCGCCTGGACAAGATCGTCCTGAATATCGGCGCCGGTGCTGAAGCCGTCAAAGACTCCAAGAAGGTTAAGTCGGCCCAGGCTGATCTGACCGCGATTGCCGGTCAACATGCTGTCATCACAACCGCCAAGAAATCCATCGCTGGTTTCCGCGTACGTGAAGAAATGCCGCTCGGGACAAAAGTTACCCTGCGCGGCGACCGTATGTATGAATTCCTGGAACGTCTGATCACAATTGCAATGCCTCGTATCCGCGACTTCCGCGGCGTATCGGGCAAATCTTTCGATGGTCGTGGCAACTATGCCATGGGCATGAAAGAGCACATCGTGTTCCCAGAGATCGATTTCGACAAAGTCGATGAGACCTGGGGCATGGATATCGTGATCGCCACGACCGCCGAGACCGACGCAGAAGCCAAGGCGCTGTTGAAAGCTTTCAACATGCCCTTCAATAGCTGAAGCGCGAGAGGATAAGACATGGCTAAAAAAGCAATGATCGAACGCGAGATCAAGCGTCAGAAGCTGGTGGATAAATATGCCACCAAGCGTGCAGCGCTGAAAGAGATCGCGAAAGACGAAGATCTGCCGATGGAAGAGCGTTTCAAAGCTCGTCTGAAACTGGCGAAACTGCCGCGCAACAGCTCGGCCACCCGCCTTCACAACCGTTGCCAGCTGACCGGTCGCCCTAAGGCGTACTACCGCAAGCTGAAAATGTCGCGGATCAAGCTGCGTGATCTGGCCTCGAATGGCCAAATCCCCGGCATGGTCAAGTCGAGCTGGTAAGGAGGACTAAAAATGAACGATCCTCTCGGTGATATGCTGACCCGCATCCGCAACTCTCAGATGCGCGGCAAATCCACTGTCGTTACCCCTGCGTCCAAACTGCGCGCTTGGGTTCTGGATGTTCTGGCCGACGAAGGCTACATCCGCGGCTACGAGCATGGCACGGATGCCAATGGCCATCCGACCATCGAAATCTCGCTCAAGTATTACGAGGGCACCCCGGTTATTCGCGAGCTCAAGCGCGTGTCTAAGCCTGGCCGTCGTGTTTACATGAGCGTTGGTGACATCCCACAGGTCCGTCAGGGTCTGGGTGTGTCCATCGTCTCCACGTCGCAAGGCGTGATGTCGGATGCAAAAGCACGGGGCGCCAATGTTGGCGGCGAAGTGCTTTGCACCGTATTCTAAGGAGGTCTGGCAATGTCTCGTATTGGTAAGAAACCGGTCGAGCTGCCCACAGGTGTTTCGGCATCCGTGTCCGGCCAGACCGTTGAAGTGAAAGGCCCCAAAGGGTCCCGCAGCTTCACCGCAGCAGACGATGTAACCATCTCTGTCGAAGACAACGCCGT
This sequence comes from uncultured Nioella sp., assembly GCA_947495575.1. Taxonomy (GTDB): domain Bacteria; phylum Pseudomonadota; class Alphaproteobacteria; order Rhodobacterales; family Rhodobacteraceae; genus CANLZL01. The sequence continues at coordinate 49,619 of CANLZL010000007.1, forward strand.
GGTGGTTACGCCCCGCGGTAAATCCAAGCGCGCCCGCCAGCAATGGGGCATGTCGCGGACTCAGGTTGCGAACCTCGTAACCGGCGTCACCGATGGCTTCAAGAAAGAGCTGGAGATCCAGGGTGTTGGTTACCGGGCTCAGATGCAGGGCAACACCCTGAAGCTGGCGCTCGGCCTCAGCCACGACGTGAACTTTGACGTTCCAGCCGGTGTTACCGTCACCGCGCCGAAACCGACTGAGATCATCGTTGAAGGCACCGACCAGCAATTGGTTGGTCAGGTTGCGGCAAACATCCGTGAGTGGCGGAAACCCGAGCCCTACAAAGGCAAAGGCATCCGTTATAAAGGCGAATTCATCTTCCGTAAGGAAGGGAAGAAGAAGTAAAGGCGAGCAAGATGGCAAACAGCAAACGAGATCTGTTCCTAAAACGCCGCCTGCGCGTCCGGAACAAACTGCGGAAAACCGCAAATGGGCGTCCGCGCCTGTCGGTTCACCGTTCGAACAAGAACATCAGCGTCCAGATCATCGACGATCTGAACGGCGTCACCCTGGCCTCTGCCTCCACCATGGAGAAAGATCTGGGCGTGGTCGGCAAGAACAACGTCGATGCAGCAGCAAAAGTAGGGTCGCTCATTGCAGAGCGTGCGAAAGCAGCTGGCGTCGAAGACTGTTACTTCGATCGCGGTGGCTTCCTTTTCCACGGCAAAGTGAAGGCTCTGGCCGACGCTGCGCGTGAAGGTGGTCTGAAGTTCTAAGTCCCGCAAGGGCATGACAAGTGAAGGCGGCGTGTAGGCGCGCCGCCTCGATGATCTGGGGGCTGGTTTCGGCCAGTCCACCTAGATTGAGAGAAAAGGTGCCAACGCGCCGCTAACAAAAGGGATGCCGAAAATGGCAGAACGTAATGAACGCCGGGGCCGTCGCCAAGACCGTGACGAAACCCCTGAATTCGCCGACCGCTTGGTCGCGATCAACCGTGTTTCCAAAACCGTAAAAGGCGGTAAGCGCTTTGGCTTCGCAGCCCTCGTGGTTGTTGGCGACCAACGTGGCCGTGTCGGTTTCGGCAAAGGTAAAGCCAAAGAGGTGCCCGAGGCGATCCGCAAGGCCACCGAACAGGCCAAGCGTCAGTTGATCCGTGTACCTCTGAAAGAGGGCCGCACCCTGCACCACGACGTCAAGGGCCATCACGGTGCTGGCAAAGTGACCATGCGGACAGCACCTGAAGGTACGGGTATCATCGCCGGTGGTCCAATGCGTGCCGTGTTCGAAATGCTGGGCATCAAAGATGTTGTGGCAAAATCGACCGGGTCGCAGAACCCCTACAACATGATCCGCGCCACGCTGGACGGTCTGCGCAGCGAAAGCTCGCCTCGTCAGGTTGCAGCACGTCGCGGCAAAAAAGTTGCAGACATCCTGCCCAAGCGTGACGAAGCTCCTGCTGAAGCCGCACCTGTAGCTGAGGAGGCTTGAAGCACATGCCTAAAACCATCGTTGTAAAACAGATCGGCTCTCCGATCCGTCGCCCACAAGAACAGCGCGCAACGCTGATCGGTCTGGGTCTGAACAAAATGCACAAAACCCGTGAGCTGGAAGATACCCCTTCGGTTCGTGGCATGATCGCAAAGATCCCGCATATGGTTGAGATCATCGAAGAGCGCGACTAAACGCTTCTCGATCGTTATTTAATTGGCGCCTTGACCTTTTGGTCGAGGCGCTTTTTTGTTGAGAAAGGCGGTCGAAATAGAACGAGTTTAGTATGTGGTTGAGATGTATTTTTTTGGCTCTGGCGTTTTTTCCCACGAGCGCTTTCGGCCAATCCGTGCAGGAGATGGCCGCGATCCTCGAGAGTGGGTCCTGGGCGTGGCCGGAACACACTGAAGATGCAAGCTGCGAAGCCAATCCTCATATTATCTGGTTCAATGATGATTTGACCGAGATGACCTTCGAATGGGCGCATTCGATCGAACCAGTTTTGTATCGAATAATTTACACAGACGATGGCTCGATCACGGCATTTTTAACCCGTGAATGGCGCCATAACAGGCACGGAGATCTTGTGATCTGGCAGTTGCGGCTTCTAAGCCCAAACGAATTTTGCTGGCGCCGTACTGATTGGCCCAACTATGCATGCCCCTCATATCTACAAATCAGATGTCCAGGTTTGTCATGAGGGTAAATGGCCAGAACCGCTATGGCTGCCACCAAACTGTATCTTCGATCGGCGTAACCTGCAGACCAAGCATGGAAATCGCGCTGTCAGTACGGGCCATTTCAGCAAGGCTCAACTCTTGGTTTCTTGGATAAACCGGGTGCTGCCGATCGTCGCATACCGGTACTTCCCACCCCCCGGTTGTTGCCAGAAACCGCTCCACCCCGGCCTCGCCGAACTCCCGTAAATACCCCTGGATAACAACATCGAGGTAGCTGAGCAGCATCACATGCCCTTCGTTCACCTCCTCGATGTGATCGGCCCGTGCGCGGTAGATTTCGACTGGCGTGCGTTCGGAGTGTTCATGTGTGATCTCTGACACCGGCAGGCGCTCATAAGCGCGTTCGCGTTCATCCAAGGCGACCCAATCCGCTCCCGGCACGGCGGCGATCAACCCGTCAATCTCCACCCCCGGCGCCTCGACCGCTGTCAGGAACACCACCTTGCGCAGGCGGGATTTTTTCCATTCCCGGGCCCAGCCCTTTACCGTTGCCCGCGCCGCGCGCGGGTAGGAATGGGTGTTGCGGTTCACCAGGCTGCCGTAACCAAAGAAAAAAGGATCGCTCATAAGAAAAGTCATGGCCGGGTATGCGCCCGCATGCAACCCTCTGGACACGTCGGAAAACCCTGCTAATGTGTCGCTCGTTCACTCAGGGAGAATCTGGCGTAACACCCAGTGCCGAAGGAGCAACCGCCCCGGTAAACTCTCAGGCTTCAGGACCTCAGTGATCATCAGAACTCTGGAGAGTGGTGCCAAATGCATCCGCCGAAGGGATAACGATCTCAGGCGAAAGGACAGAGGGGGCATCAGGGCCGTGCGGTATCCGCATGGGATCATGGTGCCGGGCGACATCCCCGGTGGAACGAAAAGATCGGGGAGGGCTGCCAGTGAGCGACCTCAAGACATTGCCGCTGGATGCATTGCATCAAGACCTTGGCGGAAAAATGGTGCCCTTTGCGGGCTATTCCATGCCGGTGCAATACGCTGCTGGTGTGATGGCCGAGCATTTGCATGTACGCGAAAAGGCCGGGCTGTTTGATGTCAGCCACATGGGTCAGTGTGTCATGCCATTGGCGGGCGACGCGGCACTTGAGGGCTTGGTTCCTGCCGATGTGATTGGCCTCAAAACCGGGCGGCAACGCTACGGGTTGTTTACCAATGCGGCCGGCGGTGTGTTGGATGATCTGATGATCGCGCGCCGGGAAAAGGACCTGTTTCTTGTGGTGAACGCGTCACGCAAGGATCATGATATTCCGCATCTTCAGGCCCATATTGAGGGCGTACAGGAAGTGACCGGGCGTGCCCTTTTGGCCTTGCAAGGCCCATTGGCAGAGACGGCGCTGGCGCGGCTTGTACCCTCTGTTCCTTCGATGAAGTTCATGGATGTGGCCGAAGTTGAATGGCAGGGCGTTGATCTTTGGATCAGTCGCTCAGGTTATACAGGTGAAGATGGCTTCGAGATTTCTGTCCCTGCGGACAGTGCGGAAACCTTTGCCCGTGCCTTGATCGCGATGGAAGAAGTTTTGCCCATCGGCCTTGGCGCGCGAGACAGCCTTCGAATGGAGGCGGGCATGCCGCTTTACGGTAATGATCTGGCCGAAGATATTTCGCCGGTCGAGGCAGGCGTCACGTTTGGCATCAACAAGGTCCGCCGTTTGGGCGGTGATCGCGAAGGCGGCTTTCCTGGTGCCGATCGGATCCTGAATGAACTTCAAAACGGCGCTCCCCGCCGCCGCGTTGGCTTGCGCCCAGATGGCCGCGCACCGATGCGGGCAGGCGTGCCGATTTTCGATGCCGCAGAAGGCGGCGCCCAGATCGGCGTGATCACTTCAGGCGGGTTTGGCCCGTCAATCGGTGGACCGATTGCGATGGGATTGATCGACGCTGCCGTTCCGGCTGATACAACTCTATTTGGAGAGGTCCGCGGCAAGCGCCTGCCTGCCACCCAGACCGATCTGCCGTTCCATAAACCTGACTACAAACGCTAAGAACAGGGAGAGACCCCAATGAAATTCACCGAAGAACATGAATGGCTGCGCGAAGAAGATGGCCTGATCGTAGTTGGCATTACCGAACACGCCGCCACGCAATTGGGCGATGTTGTCTTTGTAGAACTGCCCGAGGCCGGGATTGAAGTCACCAAGGACGAAGATGTCGTTGTGATCGAATCCGTAAAGGCGGCCTCTGATATCATGGCACCGATTGACGGTGAGATCGTCGAAGTGAACGACGCACTTGCCGATAACCCCGGTATGGTTAACGACGACCCGCTTGGTGATGCCTGGTTCTTCAAGATGAAAGCGTCTGACCCGTCCCAGATGGATGAGTATATGGACGAGGCGGCATATAAGGCGCTGATCGAATAGCAATGGCCATCCTGCGCATCGTCCCTGACTTGGCCTGTGAAAACCCTGCTGAGATGGCCGCGTTTTATCGCGCGGTTTTTGGACTGGATCCTGTGATGGATCACGGCTGGATCGTGACATCGGCCACAGGCAAATCCCAGAATGCCCAGATCAGCTTTGCCTCCGAAGGTGGGTCGGGAACGGATGTGCCGAAGTTGTCGATTGAGGTGGATGACCTTGATGACACGTTGGCGCGGGCGCAGGAGCATCGAGCCGAAGTCACCTATGGTCCGGTTACAGAACCTTGGGGTGTGCGCAGGTTTTTCATGCGCGACCCCGAAGGAACCCTACTGAACATTCTTACCCATCAATCCTGATGAAGGAGGGCGTCATGCCTTTCACCCCGACCGACTACAATCCATACGATTTCGCCAACCGCCGGCATATCGGCCCATCGCCTGATGAGATGCAGGAGATGTTCGAGGTGTTGGGTGTGAAAGATCTTGATGAATTGATCGATCAGACCGTTCCTGCGGACCTGCGCCAAAGCGAGCCATTGGATTTTGGCGCGCCCAAATCCGAGCGTGAGCTGCTCTACCACATGCGGCAAGTGGCCAAGAAGAACAAGGTTTTCACCACCATGATCGGGCAGGGCTTTTACGGCACGGTCTGCCCGCCTGCGATCCAGCGAAATGTCTTGGAGAACCCGGCCTGGTACACGGCCTATACGCCTTACCAGCCGGAGATTTCTCAAGGCCGTCTTGAAGCGCTTTTGAACTTCCAGACGATGGTAACAGATCTCACTGGTCTGGATATCGCCAATGCGTCGTTGCTAGACGAGGCCTCGGCCGCCGCAGAAGCGATGACAATGGCCGAGCGGGTTTCGAAATCCAGGGCCAAGGGTTTCTTCGTCGACGAAAACTGTCACCCGCAAAACATCGCGGTGATGCAGACCCGCGCCGCGCCGCTGGGGATCGAGGTTATCGTGGGCAACCCCGATGATCTGGACCCTGCAGCCGTATTTGGCGCAATTTTCCAGTATCCCGGCACGTATGGACATGTCCGTGACTTCACCGCAGAGATTTCCACGCTTCACGAACAAAAGGCCATCGGGATTGTCATTGCTGACCCTCTGGCGCTGACTATCCTGAAAGAACCGGGTGCAATGGGGGCTGATATTGCCGTGGGTTCCACGCAGCGTTTTGGGGTGCCTATGGGCTTTGGCGGACCGTCCGCTGCCTATATGGCCTGCAAGGATGCGTATAAACGGAATATGCCGGGCCGCATCGTCGGCGTCTCGATTGATGCGCAGGGCAACAAGGCCTATCGGCTGAGCCTGCAAACAAGAGAGCAGCATATCCGGCGTGAAAAGGCGACTTCGAATGTCTGTACCGCGCAAGCGCTTTTGGCCAATATCGCCAGCTTTTATGCCGTGTTCCATGGGCCTGTCGGGCTGAAGGCCATTGCACAACGTGTCCATTACAAGGCGACGCTGGTGGCTTCTGTGCTGCGCGAAGCGGGATACAAAGTTGGCCCAGAGCATTTCTTTGACACGATCACCGTCGATGTTGGCGCCTTGCAAGAGGTGATCCTGAAGGCCGCGCAGAATGAGCGGATCAATCTGCGTAAAGTCGGCGAAACAAAGCTGGGCATTTCGCTGGATGAGACAACGCGGCCTCAAACCGTAGAACGTCTTTGGAAGGCCTTTGGCATCTCCAAGAGCTACAAGCGTGGTGAGATCCAGTTCGCGCTGCCGGGCGAAATGATGCGCGAGTCCGATTACCTGACCCACCCGATCTTTCATCTGAACCGGGCCGAGACCGAGATGATGCGCTACATGCGCCGTCTGGCTGACCGCGATCTGGCCCTTGACCGCGCGATGATCCCGCTGGGTTCTTGCACAATGAAGCTGAATGCGGCGGCTGAAATGATGCCAATCACTTGGCCAGAATTCAGCAATATGCACCCGTTTGCCCCGGCCGATCAGGCCGAGGGCTACGCAGATCTTGCACGAGATCTTTCCGACAAACTTTGTGCAATCACTGGCTATGACGATATGAGCCTGCAGCCGAACTCGGGTGCGCAGGGCGAGTATTCAGGGCTTCTGACAATTCAGGCCTATCACCGTGCCAATGGCGAAGGGCATCGCAACATTTGTCTGATCCCGGTCTCTGCTCATGGCACCAATCCGGCTTCTGCCCATATGGTCGACATGAAGGTTGTTGTGGTGAAGTCGGCTGATAACGGCGACATTGATCTGGATGATTTCCGGGCGAAGGCCGAAGCAGCCGGAGACAATCTGGCCGCCTGTATGATCACCTATCCGTCGACGCATGGTGTGTTTGAGGAGACTGTGAAAGAGGTTTGCCAAATCACGCATGATCATGGCGGGCAGGTCTATATTGATGGCGCCAATATGAACGCGATGGTTGGCCTTTCCCGCCCCGGTGATCTGGGTGGAGACGTTAGCCATTTGAATTTGCACAAAACCTTCTGCATTCCCCATGGCGGTGGCGGTCCCGGTGTTGGCCCGATCGGTGTTAAGGCGCATCTGGCACCGCATTTGCCGGGCCATCCTGAATCCGGAGGTGAGCAAGGCCCGGTGGCGGCAGCCCCTCTTGGCTCGGCTTCCATCCTTCCCATCTCCTGGGCTTACATCCTGATGATGGGTGGCGATGGTCTTACTCAGGCCACCAAAGTGGCCATCCTGAATGCCAATTACATCGCCAAACGACTGGAGGGGGCCTATGACGTTCTCTTCAAAGGGAAGGGTGGCCGGGTGGCCCATGAGTGCATTCTGGACACGCGCCCCTTTGCAGACAGTGCCCATGTCACAGTTGACGACATCGCCAAGCGCCTGATCGACAATGGTTTCCACGCTCCAACAATGAGTTGGCCAGTTGCTGGCACGCTAATGGTTGAGCCAACGGAATCGGAGACCAAGGCCGAACTTGATCGTTTCATCACCGCAATGCTGTCGATCCGCGATGAGATTGCCGCGATTGAGCAGGGTGAGATGGATGCGGAGAACAATCCGCTGAAACATGCGCCTCATACAGTGAACGCGCTGATCGGCGAATGGGACCGGCCCTATAGCCGCGAACAAGGGTGTTTCCCGCCGGGATCTTTCCGGGTCGACAAATATTGGCCACCTGTTGGTCGGGTCGATAACGCATGGGGCGACCGCAATCTGGTCTGCACCTGCCCGCCACTAGAGGATTACCTTGAAGCGGCAGAATAATGAGTTTGGCGCCGAGGTATCTCGGCGCCTTCTCAAATTCGGTCCAATAGTCGAATTGCCTCTTCTCCAAGATCAAGAAACACGGGCATGGTTGCCGCGAGATGCTTGATAAATTGGCGTTGGTCGCAGCCAACAATTGACTGAAGCACTGGCTCAAACTCTCGACGGGTTAACAGCTTTAGCCACGGTCCGAACATTGCCGGCCCGAACATCAGCCCGGTTGTGGCGGCAAACGCAAAACGAACCTCGTCGGGGTTTCCCGTCCAACCAGCGGATGCCTGACCCTCTATATATCCCTCAAGGATTGCCTCGCGTAGCTCGGTCGCATCTTCCAATGCAAATTCTCTGAATTGAAGTGTGGCGCCAAATAGAGCCGCCAGCTCCTCACCTAGAACGCCAGGTCCCGAAAAAGCCCAATCAATCGCAACCAACTCGTTGCTTCCTGTGTAGATCAGATTTCTGCGAAAAGCGTCATGATGGCAAAAACAGGTCGGTAATACCGCCAGTGCATCAAACAGGCGCGGAGCATTGGCCCACAGGTCCATGCAGCGGGCCATGGTTTTTCCCGGCAGGATTTCCTGAATTACGGGGTCAGCGGCAAACTTGGCCCAATCTGCTAAAATGGGGGCACATTCCTGGGCCCAACTATGGCATCGGCCCTGCGCCATCCAAGTGTATGGTGTGGCGTCGGGCCAGCCCAAAGTGGCAACGTTAAACTGTCCTAACCGGAACGCCGCGTCACGGTAGGTCGACAATGACCAATAGGGTTTGGCGTCATCAAGTGCTTCAATAAAGATATGAGCGGCGACTTCGTCGTCAAATGTGACACCAAAGCATTTGGGCGTACGGATCCCCGCCGCATTTTGGGCCAAAAGTCCCGAGGCGTAGGCCAATGCCTCTCTCCTCCAATAGAGCCAGCTATCGGGCGCAGAACCGTCGGGATGATTTCGGCAGATCTTTTCAACTAGGAAAACTCGCTCCGCGCCAAATGCATCGTCAAGAATGCCCTCGTGCAGGATCAATCCTTCACCGCCGGTCATTGCATCAGCAAATCCATTGCCCAATGCTGAACTGGAGATCGAAATTACTCTGGCATCCGCGTTGCCACTGGCCATGCGAAGAGCATCTTTCAGAGGGTCAATCAACGTCGTCGGTCGCGTGAATGTTTAGTTGTCATCCATTTCACCCGTTAGAACAGCCGACGGCGCAGCTGTGCCAATGTGTACTGTTTTTCTACGGGCCCGTGTTCTTCCGGAAAGAAGTTCGGGTCCGTTGGCAAGCATTCTCGTCCGCACACCTGATACATGAATCCGGTCTGGCCGTTTATGAACCATAGCCGTCCACCGGGCGTTGCAACCCAGCCGTTGATGCCAAGCCGCATGTCGCCCTCAACATCAATGGTAGAGGGCACTTCACCGTCATACCCACGGCCCCACGCAGCATGCGTATGCCAGGATGAAAGGATCGTGTAGCCTGGCGGCACCGGCAAGGTCGCGCAAGAGGCCTCTCCGCCCCAACTGGCTTTGCTGACCTCCAACTGGCCGGAGGGGCTGAGAACGATATAGCCACAAACTTCGCGGTTGTGTTCGATGGATTGGGGGTTCATGCCGCGGAAAAGGGCATGCACCAATTCGGTTTCTTGCACGCTTTGGGCATAGCTGGGCAATGCGAGAAATAAGCTGACGATGAGCGCGGAAATATTGCGCATAAGCGGTCTCCAATATCTTTTTATGGGATAAAGATAAGAGCAGCTGGACGATCTGACCAGACTTGTCTGCTATTTGGGGCAGTGTCAGACTGGGGCAACGGGACTTTAGAGGGAAAGCAGACAAAATGGTGCAGACAACTGAAAACGAAGATGCGGCAGGCGAATTGACGCTGCGCACCATCGCAATGCCGGCAGATGTGAACGTGAATGGCGACATTTTTGGTGGCTGGGTTCTAAGCCAGATGGACCTTGCCGCCGGTATCGTTTCCCGCGAACGGTCCAAAGGGCGGGCGGCCACAATCGCTGTTGATGCAATGAAATTTATCCGACCCGTGGCGGTTGGCGATGTGCTGTGTGTCTACACGCAAGTGGCGCGTGTCGGGCGGACATCAATGGCAATCAATGTAGAGGCATGGGTGCGACGCGGCACACAGGGCGAACGGCAAAAAGTGACCGAAGCCGTGTTTACATTCGTGGCAATTGACAGCGACGGCAACCCGCGGCCCGTGCCGCAAGAGGGTAATTGACCGCGCAAACTATACGAAAGGATAGTCAACCTGACCGCTCGCGCGCTGGCCTGTCGTTATGGCGATTTGCTAGTGTAGGATCAGACGCAAGGGGACGTGGACTAGCACAAGAAGCCCCGGATCAGATCACCCTGGTGCCCCCACCGTAGGGTCGTGAAGGTTCGGGCAAAAAAATCAAGGGGACTTCACTCACGGAACCCCAAGACGGTTACCACGATTACTCGCGGACGGGAAACGGGAGACACCAGGGGACGGTGCCTCCCGTTTTTCATTGGCGGGGATTAGATGGATGCCCAGTCTGTGAAAACGAACCGACGGGGGGACGGTTTTTGGCGAACCGGTGCCTCGATCGCGCCGCGAAGGATGCGGGACGGGGCGGGGCGATGTCGAGTTGAGGCTAACATGGGTTCAGGGTCCTTTGTTTTTGTGACTGGGCATCATGGTAGTAAGACGCATAAGCCCGGCGAGTGGTTCAATATTTTTCAAGAGTCCTGCCCTTTTGGCGAAATGGTTGACCTGCCGGTTTCCTCGTTTGATCATTCGATCCAGTAAGTCACGGCAAGTGTCGCTTCGTTTTGGCAAGTGATCTTGTATGACATCAACGTAGGACCGCCTTTGTGCGCATACCCGTGATATTACCGTGAGCTTTCAAGGATGTGAGTGCGTGAGAGCGACCCTGGTCCAGGCGATTTTGTTCCGAACCGTCGCAGGGCGCTGCGGGAAATCAGGGAATGATTGGGGATTGGGAACGCGGCTGTTGCTGACGCAAGTTGTAAGCAAGAAAAAAGGCGCGGAGGTGACCTCCGCGCCTTTCTTTGTAACTGTCTGGTGGCCGAATTAGGCCAGAGCGATATTCGTCGCGCTCTCGCGGCCGTCACGGCCTGCTTCCAGATCAAAAGTCACTTTCTGGTTGTCGGCCAGGCCGGTCAGGCCAGCGCGCTCAACAGCAGAAATGTGAACGAAAACGTCTTTGCCGCCAGATTCGGGTGCAATAAAGCCGAAGCCTTTGGTGGTGTTGAACCATTTCACGGTGCCATTGGCCATATCCGTGGTCTCCTATCATAAGCGCTGCCCGCGAATTGCTGCAGCTATGGCGTCAGTCGGTAGCAGGTCGAGACTGAAGCCGTGTAGGGAGACAGTGGGTCGAGTGCGGTAACGGTCGCACAACGCATATGGGTGTGTTGGGGCAAGAAAGCAAGAAAAATCGAAGGCTTGGCCTGTTTATGCGGCTGCGTTGCGGGGCAAACCAAGCTCTACAACAGTATAGATCAGGCCCGATGTAGCGGCAGAGATGGCGATCCAGCCATAGTACCAAAATGCCCCGGCGGCCGCGTTATCACCATAAGAGCTGACGAATTCCAGCTTGCCGAAGTAGGCCGCGGAAACGGCAAATAAGACAAAAATCAGTTGGACAAAGATGCGAGCGCGCGGGGCGGAAAGATGTGCGAAACCCCATGCAATCGCTAGACCAACGGGGGTGCCGATCAAAACCGTTTTGCCGGACCACCACGGGTGGGCACCCAGGCTTGTGGGCAGGTCGATGACCCAGATCAGGGCCATGACAAGGATAGGTAAAACAAGGACGAGCGCGCGCATCAGAGGCCTCCGGTTTCAGGACCTATCTAGGCGCGTGATGGCCCCAAACACCAGTATTGGTCACGCGAATGTGGCACGCCGTGAAGGGTAAAATCGCCCAGTCACCCCCGGTGCACCGTCTGTACACCCCCCGTACACCCCCTGTGCCGACAAATCGCAAATGGGACGAACGGGCGCCCAGTTGAAATCGGGCCTGCTTGGTGGGGGTTCTGAACTGGGCTAAGGTCATCATAGGAAAAAGGAGGCCGGACCATGGTTCGCTCAATTGCCTATGTGATCGCCGTGATCTGCGCGACGCCAGCCGAGGCCGATAGCCATGTGAATTTGATCGCGACCTGCAGATACACATATGACGGATTGTTTGTGTCTGGCGAATTCGGAAATCCGGCAGGCCTGAATGTGCCCGGGCAGGTATATCAGATTCAGGCGGAAGACGTGCAGGACGGCGGGCTTCAACTTTTGGCGCGCGGGTATGGCGAGCATAACGCCCGCTGCCCGTCGACAATTGATCCCTGTCCAACCTGTGCGGCAGCGAACCGGGTTGATGGCTATGTCGCCCCGACGATCCATGGGTTTTCCGAAGGAGAGTGACTTCGGACCGGAAACAAACAGAACGCACCGGGCCAGTGCTTTAGCGCTGACCCGGCGTGGGTTTTATCTCACGAACTTCTTATGCTTCAGGCGCTTGGGTTCCAGCGCGTCCGCGCCCAGGCGGCGTTTCTTGTCTTCCTCGTAATCTTCGAAATTGCCTTCGAACCATTCCACATGCGCCTCGCCTTCGAAAGCGAGGATGTGGGTGCAGATCCGGTCGAGGAAGAAACGGTCGTGTGAGATGACTACGGCGCAGCCTGCGAAATCGACCAGGGCATCTTCGAGCGCTCGCAGGGTTTCGACATCGAGGTCATTGGTCGGTTCGTCGAGGAGAAGGACATTGCCGCCCTCTTTCAGAAGCTTCGCCATATGTACGCGGTTGCGTTCACCGCCCGACAAAAGACCGACCTTTTTCTGCTGATCCCCGCCCTTGAAGTTGAAGGACGAGCAATAGGCGCGGGAATTGACTTGCGCGTCGCCAAGCTCGATCACTTCTGCGCCGCCTGAGATCTCCTCCCAAACGGTAGCGTTGGCATCGAGCGCGTCGCGGGATTGGTCGACATAGGACAGATCGACGGTATCTCCATATTCAACGGTTCCGGCATCGGGCTGTTCCTGACCGGTCAGCATGCGGAAGAGGGTCGATTTACCGGCGCCGTTGGGTCCGATCACGCCGACGATGCCGCCGGGCGGCAGGGCAAAATCGAGGTTCTCCACCAAAAGCTTGTCGCCATAGGCCTTTGTCAAACCGCTGACTTCGATCACTTTGCCGCCAAGGCGCGGGCCATTGGGGATGACGATCTGGGCGCGGCTGAGTTTTTCGCGCTCGGACTGTTCTGCCAGTTCGTTATAGGCGTTGATCCGGGCCTTGGATTTGGCCTGACGGGCCTTTTGACCCTGCCGCATCCATTCCAGCTCACGCTCAAGCGTTTTCTGCTTGGATTTGTCTTCGCGGGCTTCCTGCTCAAGACGTTTGGCTTTTTGTTCCAGCCACGCCGAATAGTTGCCCTCGTACGGAATGCCGCGGCCGCGGTCCAGCTCGAGGATCCAGCCCGTGATGTCATCGAGGAAATAGCGGTCGTGGGTGACGATCAGGATTGTGCCCTTATAGTCGATGAGGTGCTGTTGCAGCCACGCGATGGTTTCTGCGTCAAGGTGGTTGGTTGGTTCGTCGAGAAGCAGCATATCGGGCGCTTCGAGCAGCAATTTGCAAAGCGCGACGCGGCGGCGTTCACCGCCTGAAAGTGTCGCGACATCGGCATCATCGGGCGGGCAGCGCAGCGCCTCCATCGAGACGTCGATCTGTGCGTCCAGATCCCAGAGGTTGTTTGAGTCGATCTCGTCCTGGAGCTGGGCCATTTCGTCGGCAGTTTCATCCGAGTAGTTCATGGCAATCTCGTTGAACCGGTCAAGCTTGGCTTTCTTTTCGGCCACGCCCAGCATGACGTTTTCACGCACGGTCAGGCTTTCATCGAGCTGCGGTTCCTGTGGCAGGTAGCCAACTTTCGCGCCTTCTGCTGCCCAAGCCTCGCCGGTGAAATCCTTGTCGAGGCCCGCCATGATTTTCATCAGCGTGGATTTACCCGCGCCGTTGACGCCGACGACGCCGATCTTGACGCCGGGCAGGAAGCTTAGCCGGATATTCTCAAAGCATTTCTTGCCGCCGGGATAGGTCTTGGAGACGCCATCCATGTGATAGACATATTGGTAAGCAGCCATGGGAATCCTCGTGATTTCGCGTGTTGCCTGCCCTGATAACGAAGGCGCCCGGTGGGGGCAATGGGTGGGTGAATTTCGATGAGAAGGATCGGTGCGATCTACTGATCTACTCACGCCAAAATGCTCTCCGTGATGGTTCATGGACCAGAAACGCGTAAAGCTGCTGGCGGCAGCTTGCCATTGTTGCTCAATTCAATTCTAGTTGCCCGCACATAGGCTGAAGAGTCTCTGGTGAAGGGTTTGACATGTTCATTTGGTTGGTTGCTGGAATGCTTGCCGCGAGTGTGGCATTCATGCCGGTCGGGGCACAAATCCGAGATGTATCCGTACCTGGGCATCTGGAGCCGACGCGCAATCCAGGCTGCATAACCGTATCGCAAGCCGACCCCGAATTGACACCGCCGGACCTCGGGCTCGGAGTTCTGGAATGTGCAGAACAAGGGCAATTCGCCCTTGCATTTGATTTATATATCCTGATGCAGCTTCGCATGATCTATGACACACGGCGGGTCGCAGACCCGACGGCCCATTCGGCCAACAATGTCCTGTCACGAGACGTAGCCATCGCCATGTCGTCGGCTGGATGGACTCAAATGGATGCGGCGGCAGTAGAGTTTGGTGGCAGTGGCTCGCCCCAACATCAAGCCTTTTGCAGATTGATGTACGCCGCGGGGCCTCCAACCTATGCGCCTGACTACATGATACTTCACGGCATGCGCGCAGTTGCCCAAGAAATGGGCCAGGAAGATGACCGCCCCAGCCTAGTTCCTGACTTCGACCCGGATGTAGCCTGGGCGGAAGTTTTAAGCGGCTACATGGAATGTGGCTAGACGGGCTTATTCAAGCCGTTTTTCGAAGAAATGGGTCGGGTAGGGGTCGTCGTTGAAACGGGGGATCTGGGTCCAGCCGGCATTTTCATAGAAGGCAATGGCCTCGGCCAAGGCGGAATTGGTGTCGAGTCGCAGGGTGGTGATGCCAAGGGATGGCGCGTGGGTTTCGAGCGCGGTCATCAGGCGGGTGCCCAATTTCAGGCCACGCGCCGCCGGTGAGACCCAGAGGCGTTTGACCTCTGCGATATCCGCGCCGGTGCCTTTGAGGCCGACGCAGCCAATGGGAAGCCCGTCGGACAGGGCGACAAAGAAGGCCCCGCGCGGCGGCAGCATGTCCTCAGCTTCAGGATCGCAAGAGAGAGTGACGTCGAAGCCTTGCGGGAAACGGCGGGCAAGTTCGTCGTAGTAGTGGCCAAGGCAATGCAGCGCGTCATCGCTGCGGGGATCAGTTTGGGTGATTGTCACCGCGTCGCGACCAAGGGCGGTGGCGATGAGATCCATGGCGGCCAGGAGCGCATCGGCCTTGGGGTGAGAGGTCAGAAGTGACTGGGCACGCGCGTTCGACAGGGATTCATAGGCTTCGAATTCAGTTTTCCCGGACGTGGTGAGCTGCGCTATACGGCGGCGGGCGTCATCGGGATGGGCGGTGGTTATGATCAGCCCCTCGCCCTCCAGACTGCGCAGCAACCGGCTGAGTAGGCCACTGTCGAGGCCAAGATATTCGCGGATCTGGGTGATATCTGTCATTCTGTGGCCAATGGCATTGAGAACGCGGGCGGCACCAAGCGGGCGACCCCGGCCGAGGAATGAGGTGTCGAGGGCGCCGACCTCTTTCGTGACAGCGCGGTTGAAGCGGCGGATGCGGCGAATATCGTGGTTCATTTGCCTGACTTTAGTCAGGTAAATTGAGAGGGCAAGAGGAAATTGTCTTAGGGCAATTGACTTGGCCCGCCCGGCTGCCATTCTCAACCGGCTGTTTGGAGGATGATCATGGCCAGCTACGACCCCAAGACAATCGGTGACATTCACCGGCACCTTCATACACATATGCCGCCCGACCCGGCGCTGCGCATCAAGGCGCTGGAAAGCCTTGCGGTTGAGAAGGGCCTTGTTGCGCGGGAGACGCTGGATACTTGGGTCGAGATGTACTCCGAGAAGATTGGCCCGAAACGCGGGGCGGAGGTGATTGCGCGCGCCTGGGTCGAGCCGGACTATTACGACCGGCTGATGGAGGATGCCGGGCAGGCCATCAAGGATTTCGGCTATCAGGGGCATGCGACCGAGCATCTGAAGGCGGTGCAGAACACGCCCGACACGCACAACCTTGTCGTCTGTACGCTATGTTCCTGCTACCCGTTTGCGGTGCTGGGCATGTCGCCCTTGTGGTATCGGTCAGCCGCCTATCGCAGCCGGGCGGTCAAGGACCCGCGCGGGGTGCTGGCCGAATTTGGAGTTACATTGGACGCGGGCGTGAAGGTCAGGGTCTGGGACAGCACGGCCGAGCTGCGGTATCTGGTGGTGCCGGAGCGGCCGGCAGGGACAGAAGGCTGGAGCCGTGAGGCATTGGCCGCAATCATCACCCGGGATTCGATGATCGGGACAGAGCGTGATCTGAAACTGGAGGCGACCTGATGGATGGTCCTCATGACCTTGGCGGCAAGGATGGCTATGGGCCGGTAGACGTCACCGCGCCGCCCTGGCGCGAGGCGTGGGAAAAGCGGCAATGGGCCCTGTCCAAGAATGTGCCGATGCCGGGCGGAACGATCGACTGGTGGCGGCACGGGATCGAGAATATGGACCCGGTCGCCTATGCAACGGTGCCCTATTTTGTGAAATGGAACCTGAATGAACTGGCGCATCGCGTCGATCAGGGGTTGTTCACTCTGGAGGAGGTCGTTGCAGGTCATTCAATGGCGCAAAGGCCACCGGCGCCTGCTCGGACCGAAGCGGAGCTGCACGCACAGCTACAGGCCAACAATACCGATTTTTCACGCGAAATGGATCATCGGCCGCGTTATTCAGTTGGCGCAGCTGTGCGGACCAAACGGGCGCCGTCGCCGGGCCATAGCCGGTTGCCTGCCTATGCGCGGGGCGCTGCGGGCCGGGTGATCGCACATCATGGCGGGCATCTTTTTGCGGATGCGGGCGCGCGGGGCGAGCATCGCGCAGAGCATCTTTATACGGTGGAGTTTTCGGCGGCAGAGCTTTGGGGCGAAGGCGCAACCCCCGGCGATACAGTTTGCCTTGATCTGTGGGAGCCATATTTTGAAACTTCCTGAGGATGCATTGGCACCGCTGACGGGCGTTTTTGCCGAGCCATGGCATGCGCAGACTCTTGCGGCAGCGCATGGCTTGATCCGGGCGGGGCATATTACACCGACCGAATGGGCGAAGGCCTTGGGGGCGGCTTTGGCAGAAGCTGAGGCACGCGGTGCGCCGGATACGGAAGAGACCTATTACCTGTCGGCCCTGTCAGCGCTGGAGGGGCTTGCACCCTTGAATGAGACGGAATTGGCGGCGCGCAAGGCCGATTGGGAAGCTGCCTATCGCCGGACGCCACATGGGAAACCTGTGCGCCTGTAAGGGCTTGGCCATTGCACCCAAAGGGCGATCAGTGCAGGAAGGCAGGATGCGCGACGGATTTCCACATATTCGCCCCGGCATGACCGTGGGCCTGTTTGGCGGATCATTTGACCCAGCCCATGCGGGCCATGTCCATGTCAGCCGCGAGGCGCTGAAGCGGTTCGGTTTGGACCGTGTCTGGTGGCTGGTCTCGCCCGGGAACCCTTTGAAAGCCGCGGGGCCTGCGCCAATTGATCGGCGTCTGGCCTATGCGCGCAATCTGGTGACACATCCCCGGATCGAGGTCACAGATATCGAGGCGCAGCTTGGCACGCGCTATACCGGTGAAACATTGGAGGCGCTTTTTCAACTCTATCCCGGTGTGAGGTTTGTCTGGCTGATGGGGGCCGATAATCTGGCTGAGTTTCATCGCTGGCAGCGCTGGGACTGGATTATGGAGAATGTGCCGATTGGCGTGTTGGCGCGACCGGGGCAAAGGATTTCAGCCCGGACAGCCAAGGCTGCGCAGATCTATCGGGATTTCAAAGTACCGGCTTCGGGCGCACGAGGATTGGCACGGATGCAGGCACCGGCCTGGTGTTTTCTGAACGTGCCGATGGTTGACATATCCTCGACCGAGATCCGCGCACGGGGCGACTGGACGCGCTAGGCCGCGCGCAGGGCCGACAGGCTGCGATGTACGGATTGTGACATGATTTGGCCCCGTTGACCGACTACCAAAAGTTGAAAGGCTTGAGTGCCTGCGCGCAGTCGGGTTTAGTGACGCGCATAGAACAGTGAATTGATAATGACCATGGTTTCCAGACGCGTATTTTTATCGGGCGCATTGGCGGGGATTGCCCAAACTGCCATTGCCGGTGCCCCAGAAACATCGAGTTTCCCCAGGTGGCGCCCGGATGGGTTCCATCTGAGAACGCTGCCGTCTGGCGCGGATCTAATTGCGCGCGCAGGGCTTGGTGGGCGTGTTGGATATGTCGTGGCCGATGCGCATAACGGCACGATCCTTGAGGCCGTGAACCCGGTGCGGGGCATGCCGCCCGCCTCGGTCGCGAAGGCCATGACGGCGGCCTATGGGCTGGACCGGTTGGGGCCGGGGTACAGGTTCCGCACACGGGTTGTGACCGATGGGGTGCTGACAAATGGCCGGTTGGAGGGCGACCTTTGGCTGATAGGTGGCGGTGACCCGTTGCTGGACACCGATAACCTGAACTTACTGACACGCGATCTGGCCGATGCGGGCCTGCGCGAAGTGACCGGGCAGTTCCGGTTGGTGGCCGATGCGCTGCCTTTGGTGCATGAAATTGATCCCGATCAGCCGCCGCAGGTGGGATATAACCCTGCCGTCTCTGGCCTGAACCTAAATTTTAACCGTGTGCATTTCGAATGGGAGCGCGCGGGAGAGGGGTATACGCTGCGCATGGATGCGCGATCGGAAAATGTGCGTCCGCCTGTAAGCGTATCGCGGATGAGCCTGTCGGATCGGGCCTCTCCGGTCTACCTCTATGAGCAGTTGGAAGATCGCGATGAATGGAGCGTGGCGCGCGGGGCCTTGGGCCAAAACGGGGCACGCTGGTTGCCGGTCAGGCGGCCCGATCTTTATGCCGCCGAAGTCTTCAAAATTTTGGCGCGGTCGCGCGGCATTGTTCTGAACGGACCCGAGATGGGGGCCGCCCCTCCGGAAAACGCGTTGGTGCTGGCCGAACATGTGTCTGAACCGTTGGAAGACATCCTGCGCGGCATGATGCGCTGGTCCACCAATCTGACGGCGGAAGTTGTGGGGCTGATGGCAAGTCAGGCCGGCGGCGGAGCGCCAGATGACCTTCTGGGATCTGCCCAGTTAATGAACGAATGGATGCAGAGCCGGCTTGGCGTGCGCAGACCGCAATTTGTCGATCATTCCGGCCTGGGGGCAGATAGCCGGATCACGCCACGCGAAATGGTGCGGGCTTTGGTGGGCACTGGTGCCAACGGCGGTCTAAGACGGGTGATGCGGGATATCCCGATGCGGGATGCCGAGGGCAACCTTGTGCCGGATCACCCGGTCGAGGTCGTGGCCAAAACCGGGACGCTATATTTTGTCTCAACCCTGGCGGGCTTTGCCCGTGCACCATCGGGCCGCGACTTGGCCTTTGCCATTTTCTGTGGCGATCTGGATCGGCGCGCGCTGCATGACCCGGCAGATGAACAGCGCCCGCCCGGTGCCCGCACCTATAACAGTGGGGCCAAGCGGTTGCAGCAGGCGCTGATCGAAAGATGGGCCGCCGTTTACGACGAAGGTGCCTGAAGCGTCATGTGACGCGCCCGCGCGCCGCGTTCTATGGCGGCGGCATGCAGACGGTCGATGCCGAACTGATAGCGGATCTCCATCAGCATTTGCAGTTCTTCCTGGCGGAGCAACCCATCAGCGGCGGCCACGTCACAGGCCAGCGCATAGCCGGTTTCAAAAAGCTCTTCCGGCAATGCGTCGGTGATCAGACCGAATAGGGCATCCAGGCCATCCTCTTCCTCGAAGAGGTCAAAGACGATTTGTGCGGCAACTTGCATCCGATCCGCGTCATAGCTGCCAAAGATCGGCAGGTGATTCACGATGCGTTCAATCGTGACCAATTCAGAGGTGCGGATGTTCTCATCCGAGACCGAGACGGCCATCATCAGAGCGACAAGGGCATCCTGCGGAGAGAGGGAGGGCTGTTCGGACACGGAATTGACCTTTCAAACGGGTTTCACAAGGGAATTTATTGACCCCGGCGGGCAGGGGCAATAGGGCCAATGCGCATATGCGGGCAGAGGGCCCGATATGAACCGAAAAAGTGGATGAATAGAATGTCTGATCTTCGTGACGTTGCAATGAGCTCGAAAGCCTGGCCCTTTGAAGAAGCGCGCCGTCTGCTCAAACGTTATGAAAAGAAGGCCCCTGAAAAGGGCTATGTCCTGTTCGAGACGGGCTATGGCCCCTCTGGCTTGCCCCATATCGGGACCTTCGGCGAGGTTGCGCGCACGACGATGATCCGGCGTGCCTTTGAGGTGATTTCGGACATCCCCACCAAACTGATCTGTTTTTCCGACGATCTGGATGGGATGCGCAAAGTGCCGGGAAATGTACCGAATCCCGAAATGCTGAAAGAGCATTTGCAGCGGCCACTGACCGATGTGCCGGATCCGTTTGGCACGCATGACAGCTTTGGCGCTCATAACAATGCGATGCTGAACCGGTTCCTTGATACGTTCGGGTTTGAGTACGAATTCATCAGCTCGACCGAGTTTTATCGCACCGGACGCTTCGATGAGGTCCTGCTGCGCGCGGCGGAGAAATATGACGACGTAATGAAAGTCATGCTGAAATCTCTGCGCGAGGAACGCCAAGAGACTTATTCGATCTTCCTGCCGATTCACCCTGAAACCGGCCGGGTGCTCTATGTTCCGATGAAGCATGTCGACGCTGCCAAGGGTGAGGTGACCTTTGACGATGAAGAGGGCCGGGAATGGACGCTGCCGGTGACGGGCGGCAACGTGAAACTGCAATGGAAGCCCGATTTCGGTGCCCGTTGGGCCGCGCTGGATGTCGATTTCGAGATGTATGGCAAGGACCATTCGACCAACACGCCAATTTATGACCGCATTTGTCAGATTCTGGGGGGCAAGAAGCCGGAACATTTCACCTATGAGCTGTTCCTTGATGCCGATGGTCACAAGATTTCGAAAACCACCGGCAACGGCGTGTCGATTGACGAATGGCTGACCTATGCGGCCTCTGAATCGCTCAGCTATTTCATGTATCAAAAGCCCAAAACCGCCAAGCGGATGCATTTTGACGTGATCCCGAAAGCCGTGGATGAGTATCATCAGCAATTGCGGGCTTACGCCAAGCAGGATGACAAGGCGCGGGTGAACAACCCGGTTTTCCATATCCATGGGCATAACGTTCCGGCCTCGGATATGGTGGTGCCGTTCTCGATGCTGCTGAACCTTGCTTCGGCCTCATCCGCTGAAGACACTGAAACCATGTGGGGGTTCATCAATAAATACGCCCCCGACGCGACACCCGAAACGCATCCGGCCATGGATGCGGCGGCCGGGTTTGCGGTGCGCTATTTCCATGACTTCGTGAAGCCCACCAAGGTCTATCGCGCGCCAACCGATCAGGAGCGCGCCGCGTTGGAGGCTTTGGTCAAAGCACTCTCGTCGCCCGAGGCCGCATTGGAGGCCATTGCCGCCAAGAACGCGTTGGTGGGCAATGACGATCCGCTGCCGGAGGCGGATTTCAGCAACGAGGAATTCCTGCAATCGGTGGTCTTTGCCATCGGAAAGATCCATGAGTTTGAGCCGCTGCGCGCCTGGTTCTCAGCCATTTACGAAGTGTTGCTTGGTGCAAGTCAGGGCCCGCGCTTTGGTGGCTTCATCGCGCTTTACGGGGTGGGTGAGACTGTGAAGCTGATCGAGGATGCGCTGGCCGGTAAGCTGGTCGGCTGAATTTGATCCCTCCCGCATCTGCGCTATCCTATCAAGGGAAAACCGCAGCCGTGGGAGGGCATCATGCGCAAATTCCTGGTAATTCTGGCCCTAATCGCAATGCCAATTGCGGCTTTTGGGCAAAGCGCATCAACGCCTGCGGACGGTATTCAGAACGCCATTCAGGGCCAGATGAATGCCTTCTCCGAGGGGGATGTCGCAACCGCGTGGAGCTATGCAAGCCCCACTATTCAAAACATGTTCGGAGATCAGGAGCGCTTTGGCGCGATGGTCGAGTCTGGCTATCCGATGGTGTGGCAGCCGGGGCAGGTCAGCTATCTTGAGCTGCGCCGACACGGGCCTTGGCTGTTGCAGACGGTTCAAGTGATCGACCAGGCCGGGCGCCCGCATTACCTAGGCTATCAGATGGTTCAGATTGGCGGTGAATGGC
Source organism: uncultured Nioella sp. (assembly GCA_947495575.1). GTDB lineage: Bacteria > Pseudomonadota > Alphaproteobacteria > Rhodobacterales > Rhodobacteraceae > CANLZL01. The sequence goes on from CANLZL010000007.1 coordinate 71,867, forward strand.
GCATCAATGGTGTGTCTTTGCTGGATCCACCTGGCGTTGGCGCGTGATCGGCGGCCAATTAACGGCTTTTTAAGACAATTTTCGTAAACCTTGTGATCAGCCCGCCCGTGTGACGCGGGGCTATCGGGCCATTTCCAGACAGTTTGTGAACAATCGAGACACCCTTTGGGCGCCAGACAGGCCCCTTGGGGTTCAAACGCGTTGGCGCGAAGGCGCCTGCGGGCCAAGAAAAGGGGTTTGAAATGAACCAAGTGATTACCGATGGGCTGAACCTAATGCCGCCTGAATTTTCAGAGGGGCTGGACGTTTGGTCCAGTCAGGATGGCACACCTGGTTCAAATACATATGATGGCGCCGCCAACGCGGCCCTTGTGACCGCAGACCAGGATTTTGGCAATTGCCTAGAGATTCTGAAAACCTCGTCCACCACCAAGCTGCGCTACATGGGGCAGACGCCGGTTTTGCCGGGGCTTTATGTGCGTGTTTCGGCCCGGATCAAGGCGGTGTCCGGAACGCTGCCTTCTGTTCGCATTGCGGGTTATGCCTTGCGCTCGGGCGGGTCACATCTGTCTGGCGTTGATGAAACAGGCGATAGCACCGCGCTGACAGCCTATGGTGAGGTTGAAACCGTTTCGGCCATCATTGGGGTTGGCACCCGCCCGGGCGTCGATATGGCCTGGGGTGAGGATGCCGTTGGCGGGTATTTTGGCCTAGACCTGACCGGGGGCAATGGCGGGACGGTTCGGATCGAGAGTGTTCGGGTCGAAGATGTCACCAATGTCTTCCTGCGTAAGATGATGGATTGGGTCGACGTCAAGGATTACGGCGCTGTAGGCGATGGCGTGACCGATGACACCGCCGCGATCGAAGCGGCGGATACGGCGGCGGCGGGCCGCGAGCTGTTGGTTTCAAGCGGCACGTATCGCGTGGCAACCAACCTGACCATCAACAACCCGGTGCGCTTTCAGGGCCAACTCTCCATGCCTGATGGCGCACGGCTTGTTCTGGCAGAAAACTTTGATCTGCCCAGCTACGCCGAGGCCTTTGGCGGCGATGAGGTTCAGGGTTTCAAGAAGGGCTTTCAGGCCATGTTGAACCATGGCGATCATGACAGTTTCGACATGAAGGGCCGACGTGTTTTGCTGACCGAGCCCATCGATATGGCCGCTGCTGTTGGTAACAAGACCAGCTATGCCAATCGCCGTGTCATTCGCAACGGGCAGTTTGCCTGCCTGGCCTCAACGGATTGGAACGACACTGTGGTGACGCGGTCGGCGACCTGGTCTGCGTCAAACCCAACCCGCCTGGATAACGTTTCCAATGCCGGCAGCATTCCAATCGGGTCATATGTAACTGCAGGGCAGGGTGTTGGGCGCGAAATCTATGTGCGCGCAATCAATGTCGCGCAGGGCAGGGTCTTTTTATCCTCCCCTCTCACTGTGCCGCCGTCCAATCAATCCTACACGTTCACCCGGTTCAAATACATGTTGGACTTTTCCGGGTTCGACAACCTACAGCGGTTCTCAATGGAAGGGATTGAGTTCGTCTGTTCGGGCCACGCCAGTGCGGTGATGTTGCCCACAGGTGGTTTGATTTTCCACTTCAAAGATTGCTTCTTTACCGGCCCGAAAGATCGCGGGATCACTTCGATCGATCAGGGCTGCGCCGGGATGATGATCGATCGGTGCCAGTTCTTATCTAATGAGCAGGCATTGCGCGTTCAGGACCGGACAACAATTGGCTTCAACTCCAATGCCAATGATTTGAAAATCAGGAACAACCGCGCGGTCCGGTTCAAGCATTTCGGGGTCTTTGGTGGAAATGGCAGCATCATCACAGGCAATCACTGGTTCCAGGGTGACGCCGAAGCGCAAGGCCTGACCACAGCCGGGATCGTGTTGACCAACACCAATGTGAAAACAACGATCGAAGGTAACTACATCGACAATTCATTTATTGAATGGGGCAACGAGCACGATCCTGCACCTGATTTGTCTGGTGAGTTTTCTTTTGGTGGCCTGACGATCAACGCCAATATCTTCACGGCAAATGACGTCGTGAATTGGCATAGTTTCATTGTGATCCGGCCTTATGGTCCTGGTCATTACATCAACGGGCTGAGCATTTGTGACAACGTGTTCAAGCATTTGAATGGGGCCGCAATCAATCGTGCAGAAAAAGTGGATACCTCAATCGCACCGCTTGATGGCAGTCGCAGCCGCAATTTCCTGATGACAGGCAACGTCTATACAGGCGTGACCAAGAATTCACAGAACCCGGTAACGGTGAAAGTGACTGAGACTTCGGATCTGAGCACCTGGGAGCATGACTTGCGGGATCATCTGCCGTTTGATTGCGAGGCGCGGGTTGCCGTGTCGGTCCTGCCTGAGGGGGCTGTGCGAAACGCTTCGAATGTGGCGGTCTACACGATGCCCTTTGCAACCACGCGACACGGCGTGGGACGTGGATCAATTCGCCTGAACTGGTCGCAGCCGGTGCATGGTTCCGTGCAACTGACCGCGCGGTGTGACACCGTCTAACGATCGGTGATCGCTGGTTATTCGGCCCGTCCCGGTCATTTGGGGCGGGCTATTTTCTATGGAAGGTCCAGATCGGATGGGACCAAACGATAGGCCTTGCCAAACCCGCCGTTGAGCAAGGCATGCTGCACATTCAGTCGCACCATCAGGAAGTCACTGAAATCGAAATAGAGCGCGGCCTTGGGATGCTGGGTCAGGTAGAGCGGCTTTGCGCGCGCCTTATCGGTAATCTCTGCCTGGCATTGCAGGGTCAACCGGGGATGTGTCAGCACGTCGCCCCTTGGCCCGGGCTCTCCCACCAAGAGGGAGCAACCGGGTTGGACCCTTAGATTTTCCGTATGCATCGACAATTCCGAGACCAAAGTCACAGGAACGCCCGCAGGGTCTGTGCCAATTGCAATTCGTGTGACCATCGGGGCCGTGCCGTCGGCGCAAAGCGTACCAAGAGCCCCATGTCGGGCCGCGCTGAGCAGGGATCGGGCAAGACTGCGTGCGCTATCATCGACATCACGAAATACTGACGACTTGCCGCTGGCCATTCTTACCTCACCTATTGCAGGGCCAGATTGCCTGCAAAAAGCGTCCGGCTCAAGGTGTCAGAACCGGTGCCATAGGCCCAATTCAAGCCCAATCGTTTGGCTGTCGCCAAAACTGCCGCGCAGGCCGACCTCAACCGAGGTTGCGTCTGTCAGATCAAAAACGGCAGATGGGTTCACGCCATAGGTGACATCGTTGCCGGGCCATTCTTCAGCCAGAACCTGAAACAGGAAACTCAGTCGTGGCGTGACATTCAAGCCAATTGTCGCTTCGGCCTTCCAACGCAGATCATCTTGCGCGGTGTCGCGGATGATGGTTGCTTCAAGGCTGAACCAGCCGTCCGACATCTCGAACGGGATCCAGTCAGGCGCAGTGAGGTCATAGCCATAGCCGATCGCCAGCCCTGCGCGCTGTAGCGCGCTGCTGCTTTGGTCGATAATCTCGCGGTGCCCAAAACCCAGATCGAGCGCGACCTGCAACCGTCGGTCATCGGGCGTCATGGTATACCGCAGGAAAGCCACAGCCTCGCGGCTGAATTCACCCTGTCCAAGGTCGAGGCCAAAGGTCAGTCTGCGGCCAAGCCCAACTTCGGCATAGAACGAATAATAGGCGTCCGGGGTTTCTGTGCCCGTCATAATCCCGTCAACGCTGCCTTGCAGATTTGTAGAAAAAGACAGAAACACGTCACCGGGTGCGCGGGCCCAGGCCCCGGCCTGGAGCGGGGCCGCAAGGCAGCAAAGCAGCCCGGCCAGAAGGGAAATGAAGCGTCGCATGGCATGGTTAAGTCTCTATTAATCTGGTTAACAGATACCTAACGCCCATCGGGAGAGAGATCAGCCATTGTCTGAGTCGCGTATGAAACTGGTGCTGGTCACCCCAGAGATCCCAGGAAACACCGGCACGATTGGGCGCACCTGCGTGGCGCTTGATCTGGAGCTGATCCTGATCCGCCCTTACGGGTTTTCCATTGATGACAAGGCCGTGCGCCGCGCTGGTCTGGATTATTGGAAACATGTGCGCCTGTCTGAATATGACAGCTGGGACGCATTTATGGCCGCCCGCAGCCCGCGCCGGGATCAGTTGTTTTTCTTTGAAAATGACGGCGTGGGCAGCGTTTATGACCCGGATTATCCGCCAGATTCCTATCTGGTTTTCGGACGAGAAACGAAAGGCATTCAGCCTGAGATTTTGGCGGGACATGAGGATCGGATTTTCCACCTGCCGATGATCAGCCCCCATGTCCGCTCTCTCAATCTTGCGAATGCGGCGACCGCTGTCGTGTATCAGGCGCAAAGGGCGCGCTTCAAAAACACCTGATCTGGTGACGATTGCCATCTGGTCTGACCTCGGTCCAGTTGCTAGGCTGATCGAAAGACGTAAAAGAGGATCTCGTGTCATGCCCACCATCAAACAGGGCGCTGCCCTGCAAACCGTGATCACCACTTTCGAAACATCTCCGGGCCTGTGTCAGGATCTGATGGATGCGCTGACCGATGCCTATAGCGCCTTTATCTCGAAACAGCCCGGGTTCATCGGCGCGGGCCTGCATGTGAATGATGCCCAAACCCGGGTCGCCAATTACTCTCAATGGGAGCGGCGAGAGGATTTTCAGGCAATGCTGCGCAGCGATGAGATGCGTAAGCGCAACCGGCATATCAACACATTGTGCAAAAGCTTTGAGCCGGTGATGTATGATGTTTCGGAGAGCTTCAATTGAGCGAAGCGACCGAACTTGAGGCGGAGCTTGCCCAGGTTCGCGCGGAACTGACGCGCCTGAATCAACACCGTTTCATCCGAATGCATAATTCGATGCCGCGCCTTCTGGCCTTCAATTTTGCCCGAGGTTTGGCCTTTGGCCTTGGCACGGTTGTAGGCGCATCGGCGCTTGTCTCGGTCGTGGTTTACTCTCTGAGCAACATAGATTTCATCCCTGTGATCGGGGATTGGGCCAGTCAAATTGCCGAACAGATTCAGCTAGGCCGTTAAGGTGATGATTTTTGTCAGGTTCTGACTTGAGCCATGCCGGATTCCAACTATCTGTAGGGAATGTTGCAATTGCTGAGGAGAACCCGATGAAATGTCCTGTTGATGGATCTGACCTAGTGATCACAGATCGCAGTGGGGTCGAAATCGACTATTGTCCCACCTGCCGTGGTGTGTGGCTGGATAGGGGCGAATTGGACAAGATCATCGACCGCAGTTCCGATTACACGGGACCAAACAGCAGAGGCGCGCCAGATAGGCGCACGCCCGAAAGATCCAAAAAGAAAGACGGGATTGGATCCCTGCTTGGCGACATCTTCGACTTCTGACTTGATTGCCGGAAGGGGCGGGCTGAAGGTGAGCGATCAGCCGCGCCGTCCCTTACTGCCAATTGATAATGGCGATGCCAATGTCACCGGGATCTGCGGCTGGGCAAATCTGTTGTCCATTCGAGGTGATTTCCTGACCAACGCGCAAAGGTTGGCTGCGCCCGTTATTTAGCGAGACAGTGCCACCCGTGGCTTGCGCACCTCCGCGCAGCGTGACGCACACGCGCGCGGCGTTGCGTTCGAGGATCACGGCCCAGGTTGACTGGTTGGCGCCGACACGCGCCAGGCGACGACGATCAGTATCCAGAACACCGCCGCTGGCATCCATCTGTGTGATGGTAATGTTAAGGTTGCGCGGGTGATTTGGGTTCAGGAAGGTCGCAATGAACTGGTCGGCCGAGGCGGCGCCCGCTGAGGCCAGAAACGCCAGAATTGTCAAATATTTACGCATATCAAATTCCTTTTGGAAATCGGACCCTGGGGGCCAGTTTAGTTCAAAATCACTATCATTGTAAGCCTGCGTTCAGGCAAGTTGCGCCTAGTCCGGGCGCCCACAGACCACCACTTCGCGTGTCAGGCACATCTGATCGAGGCAGGTAATGCTATCGACCAGTGAGAGATCCGGCAGATCGGCACCTGCGCCAAAAATGTCTGTGGTACAAGCCGGTTCGCGGGGCTGCGTAACTGCGGCAAGGCGCAAAAGGTCAGGTTGGTCGTGGTTCAAGCCTGCCACCCCGATATGGGCGAAGGCCGGTCCGGTCAGGCCGAGGTTCAGCGCAGTGATCAAAAATGAAATTGTCCGGCGCATCGGCCCCTCCCTTGGTCATGTAAAGGTTAGACGCGGAAGCCCTGCAAAAGGTTCAAATTTTCCGGGAGGATCAGGCCGATGGGGCTTCGGTGCATGTGCGGAAATCGGCAACCGCCGGCGCGGCCCCCTCGAGCTCAACGATGCGCGCCGTCGATCCGGTCATGGCGATGAGGCGCAGATTGTATTGCAAGCCGTCCAGAACATTGCCAAAGCCACGATCGCGCACGCTCAGCGCATAACCGTCGGCACTCAGCTCATGCCGGTCGGTGGTGATGTAGTTCATCGCGGGGCCGTCGAACCGGATGCCAAGCACTGGCGCAATGGGCCAACCGGCCTCAGAGGTCAGAGTGATCGCATATTCAGGGATATTGGGATCATAGGTCAGGTGCACCTGCGTGTCGCCGCGATGGGACAGCGTGCAGATATGACCGTCTGTGCCGGCTTCCCAGGCAAAAGCGGAGGTTGTCATCAGGGCAAGGGCAAATAGAGATCGCATGGGCAAAGCCTAGCAGGACCGTTGGATTTGTGAAGGGAAACAACCGTGAGGCCCGGATCGGTCGGATCATGCCCGCACGGGTTGCGGCGGCTGAATGGTCGCGGCAGGGTAGGGCGCATGACACGTGATGAGTTCAATCGGTTCTGTGGCGGCCTGACGGCCACAACCCATGTCGTGCAATGGGGCAATTCGGATGTGTGGAAAGTGGGCGGCAAGCTTTTTGCCGTCTGTGGCTGGAATGACGGCGCGGATGCGTTCACCTTCAAAGCTGGCGATATCGCGTTTGAGGTTTTGGGAGGTGAGCCCGGCATCCGCCCCGCGCCCTATCTGGCCTCACGCGGCATGAAATGGTTGCAGGTCTATGAGGACGGCGCCATGAGCGACGCCACGCTGAAAGAGCATATCGTGATGAGCTACGACATGGCCGTGGCGCGATTGACGAAGAAGCTGCGGGCGGAATTGGGCCTCTGACCGTTCGGAAAAGGGTGAGCGCCTGCCCGTGGGATGGCGCAGCAACCTCCGTTCTGAGCACTTTATCTCGCCAAAGACATCCTAACTCAGACCGGAGAGCAATTGTCCCTCAGGCGCCAGCCCGCCCGAACGGGCAGGCGCTCGCCCGGCACCTACGGTGCTATGCGGGCAGAGAAATTCAACGGCTGGATCAGGAATGCGCGGGAAACCCGCGCATCGCGCCCGACCGGCCCCAAGGCGGGCGCGATACTCGCAGCCGCCCTCAGTTCGGGCGCGTGTCTCTAGGCTTCTTGGGCCAAGCTGCTTTGGCCAGCGATAGTAGGAGTTTCTCACTAGTTCCGGCAAATGACTGGCTGTGTTTGGCTAGTTGAAGGTTCAGCTTTCGCGTTTCGCGGTCAGGCAACGACAAAACGCCAGTTCGATCTTCGACTTTTGCAAGACCAACCGCAATTTTCGGCGTCAGGGTTGTCCAAAGTTCAACGCCGCCTTCTCCAAGAGGTTGCCGAATTTTGTCTTCGAACCGAACCACAGGGTTGCTAGCGACAATAAATTGTTTGTTTGGCCGAGAGGGCGTCGCAATCACAACTGAAAGTTTAGCCATCGTTTCGAGGATGTGAACAGTTTGCTTGTTAACGTTAGACACTCTGCTGTTTCCAGCAACCAAGGCTTGGAACACAGGGTCATTGAGGTGATATTTTTCGTCCGCTGTTAAGGGGCGATACCTTTCTTCAAACTCTTCAATAAAGTTTTCGTGGAAAGTTTCACCGACAGTGTCTTCGAGAATTGGCTCCATGAAGTCAGGTGATCGACGGTGATGGTTGTAGAAAAACTGTATGAACCGGCGACGGTCATGCTCATCATCGAAAAGATAACTTCTGTCTCCTGAAAAGACTAACGAGAATTTTTCAATCCAGTTGGGAATGTAGTCATCAAACTCCTTCCCAAAGAAGCGTTCAAGACTGTCATCCTTGGAACCATCTTTCCTAATGTAAGAATTGTAGTGTCTTCTCTTGAAGATGGATGAGATGTTTCTCTTTTCAATCTTCCTGTTTTCATAGGCTCTGGATGTATACAGAGTGGTTTTTCCGCTAATGCAGAAATTCTTTGTGATCGCTTCCGGAACGTAGTGATGGTTTTTTGAAATTTGCATACTCGAGGCCTACTACCGCCGCCTCTTCCCACCTCTCTGCCCCGGCCTCCCTGCTGTTGACCTCCCCTCGGCCTTGGCAAGGCCGTCCACAGCAGCCTCAACCGCCGATTGCCGGGCGAGCGGATCATCCGAGACCACAAGATCGACCGTTTCCAGACGTTTGACCTCATCGCGCAGGCGGGCGGCCTCTTCGAACTCAAGGTTCTCAGCGGCTTTACGCATCTGTTCGCGCAATCCGTCCAGATGCGCCTCCAGATTGGCGCCGTGCAGGGGTTTCTCGATCTTGGCCGTCACGCGGTTCATGTCGACATCGCCCTCATAGAGACCGGCCAGAATATCCTCGACATTCTTCTTCACCGTCTCGGGCGTGATGCCGTGCTCAAGGTTATAGGCCTCTTGCTTTTCACGGCGGCGGTTGGTTTCGCCAATCGCGCGTTCCATGCTGCCGGTCATGCGGTCGGCATACATGATCACCCGGCCATCGGCGTTTCGGGCAGCCCGGCCAATGGTCTGAACCAGTGAGGTTTCGGATCGCAGGAAGCCCTCTTTATCCGCATCCAGAATGGCGACCAGCCCGCATTCGGGGATATCCAGCCCCTCACGCAGGAGGTTGATCCCAATCAGCACATCAAAGGCCCCAAGGCGCAGATCGCGCAGGATCTCAATCCGTTCAATCGTGTCGATATCCGAATGCATGTAGCGCACCTTGATGCCCTGTTCATGCAGGTATTCGGTCAGATCCTCGGCCATGCGTTTGGTCAGCGTGGTCACAAGCGTGCGGTAGCCTGCGGCGGTTACGCGGCGGATCTCATCCATCACATCATCGACCTGCGTGGTGACGGGCCGGATCTCAACCGGCGGGTCCAAGAGCCCGGTGGGACGGATCACCTGTTCGGTGAAGACGCCGCCCGATTGCTCGATCTCCCACGCGGCGGGTGTGGCTGAAACAAAGATCGACTGAGGCCGCATCGCATCCCACTCCTCAAATTTCAGAGGGCGGTTATCCATGCAGGAGGGCAGGCGGAACCCGTGTTCGGCCAGGGTGAATTTACGCCGGTAGTCGCCGCGATACATGCCGCCGATCTGCGGCACCGAGACATGAGATTCATCGGCAAAGACAATCGCGTTATCGGGGATGTATTCGAACAATGTGGGGGGCGGTTCGCCGGGCGCACGCCCCGTCAGGTACCGCGAATAGTTTTCGATGCCGTTGCAGACCCCCGTGGCCTCCAGCATTTCTAGGTCAAATCGCGTGCGCTGTTCCAGCCGCTGCAATTCCAACAGCTTGCCTTCGTCTTCCATCTGTTTCAGGCGCAGCGTCAGCTCTTCCTTGATGCCCTTGATCGCCTGTTTCATCGTGGGCGTCGGCGTCACGTAGTGAGAATTCGCGTAAACGCGGACTTTTTCAAGCTTGTCGGTTTTGGCGCCGGTCAACGTGTCGAACTCGGTGATCGCCTCCAGCTCTTCCCCGAAAAAGGACAGGCGCCAGCCGCGATCTTCCAGATGGCTTGGCCAGATCTCAAGCGAGTCGCCGCGCACCCGGAACGACCCCCGCTGAAACGCTGAATCGTTGCGTTTGTATTGTTGGGCTACCAGATCGGCCATGACGCCACGCTGATTGTATTCTTTTCCAACCACCAGATCCTGCGTCATCGCGGTATAGGTTTCCGGACTGCCGATGCCGTAGATGCATGAGACCGAGGCGACGATGATCACATCATCACGCTCCAACAGGGATCGGGTCGCCGAGTGGCGCATGCGATCGATCTGCTCGTTAATCTGGGATTCTTTCTCAATATAGGTGTCAGACCGGGCGACATAGGCCTCGGGCTGGTAGTAGTCATAATAGCTGACGAAATACTCGACCGCGTTATCCGGGAAGAATCCCTTGAATTCGCCGTAGAGCTGCGCGGCGAGGGTCTTATTCGGGGCCAGGATGATCGCGGGGCGCTGTGTTTCCTCGATAATCTTGGCCATGGTGAATGTTTTGCCGCTGCCAGTGACACCCAAAAGCACCTGATCGCGTTCGCCGTCCGTTATTCCGCCGGCCAGTTCGGCAATCGCCGTCGGTTGATCACCTGCGGGTTTGAAAGTTGTGTGCATGACAAACGGTCTGCCGCCTTCAAGTTTGGCGCGTGCAGGTTTTTGCATCATGGGCATGGTGGTGTCGGACATGGATGAACGATTCCTAAACTGATCCTTTAAGAATGGTCCTATTTTGTTCCCATGCAAGAGGGGGAGGGCGAGAACCGCTAACAGAATAGCAAACCCCTCCTGACATCTTTGTGTCAGGAGGTGACATTTGGCCTGCAAAAAAATGCACGACACCAATTCAGAAAATGGGACTTGCTTTAAACGAATTCGTAACGAATTGCCTGCAGTGTTCAGAGGCTGCCCGACTCCAAAGGGTTCACCCCCGAAGGGCTAGCAGCAATAGAGGTTGCCGGGTGGCTTCGCACCACCCACCCCACCCCTCGCTCCACGAGGTCGCCCGGCAACCTGCACGCATTCCCCTTTTTCGCAGGTTTTCCCCAATGCGCGACCGAATTGACCGTTGCATCCTTGGCTACGATTCTGGATAAGTCCAAGGACCATCAAGGAGCCCAATCACATGCGCGCACGAATCTACCAACCCGCCCGCAACGCGATGCAATCAGGACTTGGCAAAACCAAGACCTGGGTTCTGGAATTTGCGCCCGCCGAACGGCGTGAAGTTGACCCGCTGATGGGATGGACCAGCTCGGGCGATATGGACAGCCAGGTCAAGCTGCGTTTCGATAGCCTGGAGGCAGCCAAAGAATACGCAGCTGAGCGCGGGATTGAAGCCGTCGTCCTGCAACCGCAGCGCCGTAAGGCCAATGTACGCCCCGGCGGATATGGTGAGAATTTTGCCACCAATCGCCGCCAGGTCTGGACACATTGAGCGCAGAGGCGTTCACCTTCCAACTTGATGACCCGGCCGCCCCGGATGTGGCCAACCTGCTGGCGCGCCATCACGCTCTGATGCGCTCACAATCTCCACCAGAAAGCTGCCACGTCAAAACCAGCGACGAGCTGTCTGAGGCGGGCGCCATGACCTTTTCCTTGCGCGATGGCGATCAGATCGTCGGAATTGGCGCAATGGTAACAATCGGCCCGGGTCATCTGGAGCTGAAATCCATGCATGTCCCGTCTGAAGCCCGCGGGCGCGGGTTGGGGACGGTCTTATTGGACAGCATGATTGCGCATGCCTGCAAACTCGGGGCAACGCAGCTGAGTTTGGAAACCGGCTCAGCCCCTGAATTCGCGGCAGCCCGCGCGCTTTACAGGGCGGCGGATTTTGCGGAGTGCCCGCCATTTGGCGACTATATCGGGGATCCGCTCAGCACCTTTATGACTCGTGCTCTCTAAGTCTTGCCAAGCCCCGCATCCTACCGCAATAAGGGGCCAGCGGTCCCTTAGCTCAACTGGATAGAGCAGCTGACTTCTAATCAGCAGGTTGAGGGTTCGAGTCCTTCAGGGATCGCCACTTTTCAAATCAATATCGATTGCATGATAAGGGTCGGATGACGGAGCTCTGTCGTTGGACAAGTATTGGGCGCACATTGGAAGCGGTGATGGAGCAATAGCCGATCGTCCAACAAGAATTGTTTTGATGAATGAACCTGCGTGGTATCGGGCAAAGGGTCTTGCATTTCAGGATTGACCTGATGGCATGAGAAAATGTCAGATTGGCCCTGTTTCGGGAAAGGAAATACTGACCATCAGGCCCGGCTCGCCTGAGCGCAGTTCCAACCGACCGCCTGCACCATCAGCAACCGCTTTTGCAATTGGCAATCCCAGGCCGCTGCCGTCAGATGGAGTGACTTGACCAAATCTTGAAAGTGCGAGGTCAAATTCAGATGGTGTCAATCCCACGCCGTCGTCGGCGATGGTCAGTTCGACCAGTTTCCCTTTTCTTTTCATCGAGATGGAAATTTGTGACAAGCCGCTTCCGCCGTGATCAAGTGCATTGGTTACCAGGTTGATTATGGCCTGATCAAAGAGAACTGGATCTACCAAAGCAAAGACGGGCCGATCCGGAATAGACGCGATCAGCGCGACGCCCTGCTCGGAGGCCTTTTTTTCAAGCTCATTCGCCAGATAGTTCAGCGACCGAGCCAAATCGATGGGTTCCGAGGACTCCACCAGTTGCCGGGATCTTGCGCGTTCAAAGGCCAACAAATCCTCGGTTAGTTTTGCCGCCCGCCGGGTCGCTTCCACCAAATCTTGGCTGCGTTCCTGAGCATCCGGCAGGGTTTTGGCGGCGGCGACCGCCTCGGACAAGGATAGGACACCAGCAATCGGGTTGCGAAGTTGATGAGCAGCGTCTGATATGAAGTCATCCTTGGCGCGTAGGGTGGCCTGCAACTCCTTCAACAGCTCATTAAGCTTGCCAACAATTCCGCTAACCTCAATTGGGATCGGGCGTTTTATTGAGGCCAGTTCCTCGGGCGAACGGCGGCCGATAGCTTCTTCCAGGTCGATCAAGGGGCGCAGACCAAATCTGACGCCGAACCAGACGATCAGAGCAACCGCCAAAACAAGCGTGGCCATCACAACATAGGTTCGTTGTGACAGGCTGCGCACAAACCCATCCCGCAGCGACAGATTTTGCCAGACGGTGAATGTGAACCCGCCGCTCAGGCCATCAATGGACATCTGGTCGCTGAATTGAACGGTTCGTACCGGTACATCCTGGTAGATGGCATCGTAGAACGTAAAGCGCTCCGCATCGTCCCGAACGCTTTCAGGCGGAACAGGCGGAGTTGCATAGCCTGTCACAAAGACACCGTCGGGTGCATAAACGTGATAAAACACCTGTCCGCCTGATGTATCCCTGAGCAAGTCCCGGGTTTCCTCGCTGAGGGCGTCGCCGCCGCTGAATGCCGTGTCGCGGGAAATTCCCAAAGCAGTGACCAGCAATGAGCGGTCGAAACGATCCGCGGCGCGGCGCTCTGCATCATTTGTTGCCCAAACCGACAGACCAAACGCGATGACGAGCAGCGGTAGGAGAATAATAAGAGTCAATCGGGCTCTCAAAGAGACCCGCAAAATCATTTGGGTGTCTCTTGCATAAGGTAGCCAATCCCGCGTTGTACGCGAATTTCTATGCTATGAGATTTCAGACGTTTTCGTAGGCGAGACACGTAGACTTCGACCACGGGTTCATCGACGTCGCTGCCCGTGCCATACATGTTGTCGAGCAGGATCTGTTTTGACACGGTCCGGCCTTTGGCAGCAAGAAGCGTTTCAAACAACGTTACCTCCCTACGCGGGATCGTTAAGGGGCCGTCTGGGCCAACAACCATTCGCGCCGTTGCGTCAAAGGTCAGATCCGAGATTGTCTGGATGGCATGACCTGGTCGTTCCTTTCGTCGGGAAAGGGCCCGAATTCTTGCAGACAGCTCATCCATTTCAAATGGTTTAATTAGGTAATCGTCGGCGCCTGCGTCCAGTCCGAGGATTTTCTCGGAGGTCTCAGACTGCGCCGTTAGCATTAGGACAGGCCGGTCATCACCCCGATTGCGCATCGCTTTTAGAATGTCGATGCCGCTTTGGCCCGGCAGTTTGATGTCCAGGATCACAAGATCAGCCCCGTCGCTGCGCAAAAACTGATCCGCCTCAGCGCCATCGTGCAACATGTCAACGGCGTGCCCCTCATCCCTCAAACGATAGGCAACGCCCTTCGCAACCGAGATATTGTCTTCAACGATAACAATGCGCACGCCGACCCCACTCAATCTTTTTTCCAAAATGAAAGGTTCGTGCAAGATTGGCACTTAACACTGCCGGTCATCAAGGAGGCATTCGATGTCTCCAGATACAGCACCCTGATCGGGGAGGTCGGGGTTTATGGGAGGAAAAGATGATTAACACGATCACAAAGCGTTCGGCGGCACTTTTTGCAGGCGCGTCAGCACTATGCTTCGGCACGGCAGCATTGGCTGATGGCCACGGCCTGGATTTGTCGGGTGAAACCGTCGAATGGATAATTCCGTTTTCGGAAACTGGCGGCTCTGCACGGTGGGCAAATTTCTATGCGCCTTTGCTGAGCGAAGCATTGCCTGGCAACCCGACCGTTGTCGTCACATTTATGCCCGGCGCAGGGTCGACAACAGGCGCAAACCATTTCCAAGGTCTGGAATACGAGGATGGAACCACGATCTTTGGATCTTCCGGGTCAACCCAGTTCCCATACCTTCTGAATGATCCACGCGTACGGTATGAATATGGTGACTGGAACGTCGTTCTGGCATCGGGCACCGGTGGTGTTGTTTACCTGCCGGCAGACTTGGCAACAGCCATGGAAAATGGCGGCATTGACGCGTTGATGGATGAAAACTTCATCTACGGCTCGCAAGGTGCAACTCGTCTTGACCTCGTGCCACTTCTGGCATGGGAGATGCTGGGACTGGATGTTGAGCCCGTGTTTGGCATCGAAGGTCGCGGCGATGGCCGCCTGATGTTCGAACGTGGTGAAGCCAATATCGACTATCAAACCTCGTCCTCTTACCTGTCCGGCGTTGCGCCGTTGGTAGAGGCAGGCACAGCCGTTCCATGGTTCTCATTTGGCGCATTGGATGCTGACGGAAACATTGTCCGTGATCCCACATTCCCGGACATGCCAAGCTTTGCCGAAGTTTGCGAAGCGGCCCCAGCCTGTGAAACCAGTGGTCCCGCCTGGGACGCATGGGAGGCATTCTTTGTTGCCGGGTTCCCTGCACAGAAAATGGTCTTCTTGCCCGCCGGTGCGCCACAAGAGGCGATTGATACCTACACCCAGGCCTTTGCTGCAATCACCGAACGTGCTGATTTTGAAGAGATCTCGGTCGCGCGTCTGGGCATCTATCCGCAGTTGACAGGTGATGCCGCGCAAACCGCCTTGGAAAGCGCAACTGTAGTTCCCGAGGAAGCCAGTGACTTCGTCATCAACTGGCTCGGCGAACGCTACGGCGTCGTTTTGCAGTAACACGCGTTACCCTGCTCTCCTGCCATTTCGGCGGGAGAGCCCCTTTTTACCCTGAATGACAGAATGGAGACCAGTCATGGATCTCTTTGCTGATGCGCTGCCAGCGCTCTCAGATGCCTTTGGCATGATCCTTCAATTCCAGGTCCTCGGGTTTTTGATCCTTGGCGTGGTGATGGGGCTCTGTATCGGAGTTTTCCCGGGCCTCGGAGGCATTGCTGGATTGTCGCTATTGCTGCCATTCATGTTCGGGATGGAACCCCTTCTAGGCCTGGCCCTAATGGTCGGTATGGTCGCGGTTGTTCCGACATCTGACACTTTCGCATCAGTCCTGATGGGCATACCCGGATCGTCGGCCAGTCAGGCCACGGTTCTGGACGGGTTTCCATTGGCTAAGAAAGGGCAGGCCGCGCGCGCCTTGTCAGCCGCATTTGCGTCATCGCTGTTCGGCGGAGTTCTGGGCGCAACCTTTCTGACATTCTTCATTCTTGCAGCCCGACCGATTGTCTTGCTTTTCCAAACACCGGAATTGCTGATGGTCACGATATTTGGTCTGTCCATGGTGGGCATCCTTGCAGGCCGTGTCGCGATCAAAGGGATTGTTGCCGCGGGTTTGGGCCTATTGATCGGCACAATCGGGGAAGGTTCCAGCGCTGGCGCGCTACGTATGTCGACCTTTGACACGCCCTATCTGATGGATGGGTTCAAGCTGGTTATCGTCGGCCTGGCGATCTTTGCCATCCCCGAGATTATTGCGTTGCTGCGGCAGGACAAGGCGATCTCAGATCGCCAGGTTTTGGGCGGCGGCTGGATGACTGGTATCAAAGATTGGTGGTCGAATATCTGGCTGTCCGTTCGGTGCTCGCTGATCGGGGTTGCGGTTGGTGTCATCCCCGGTCTTGGTGGCTCTGTTGTTGATTGGATCGCCTATGGACATACTGTCCAGACCGCCAAGGATCGTTCGCAATTCGGCAAGGGTGATATTCGCGGCGTGATTGGGCCTGAAAGCTCCAACAACGCCAAGGAGGGTGGGGGCCTTGTCCCAACGCTCCTATTCGGCATTCCTGGGTCAGGGTCGATGGCGATCTTCATTTCTGGCGTGGCACTGCTTGGCACAGGTCAGATCGAAGTTGGTCCTTCGATGATTAACAACAACCTCAATTTCACCTATGCAATCGTCTGGTTGCTGGCTCTGGCGAATGTTGTCGGCACGATCATCTGCATTATCGCCTCTGGCGGCATTGCACGCCTGACCAATATCCGTTTTGCGTTGCTGGCGCCGTTCCTGTTCATGATCATCGCCTTTGCAGCCTTCCAATCGCGACAGTCGATCTGGGATCTGGTTGCGCTTTTCGGGATTGGCATTTTGGGGATCATGATGCGCCGGTTCGACTGGTCACGTCCTGCATTCCTTATCGGGTTTGTTTTGGCCTCTCCTGCGGAACGTTATACCAACCAAGCCTTTCAAATCGCGCGCTCTCGGTTCCGCCGCGGGTTTGATGAAGGTCTGGACTATATCTTCAGCCCGATTGTGATCGTGCTGATCGTCATCACGGTTCTGTCGATCTATGTCGGCTTGAAGCAGGCCAAGAACATCCAGGCCGAGGGTGATGTAAATTCAGGTGGTAAGCGCGCGCCGCTGGTCTTTCTGCTGGCTATCACGGCCTATATCGGTCTGGCCTATTGGAATGCCGCGGCGATCCCGGATTATGCTCAGATGGACCGTGTGTTCCCGGTTTTCGTTGCGACGGTTTCTTTGATTGGCTGTGCGGTTCTGCTGGTGCAGATGCGCCTGCAACCTGAAACGACACCCTTGTTTGCAGATCGGGAAGTCGAAGATCGTGATGTCAATACATACGGACTATGGCCGACCATGGGATGGTTTGCTGCCTTGTTGATTGGAACAGCCCTGTTCGGCTTTATCTTGTCGCTTGCGGGCTTCCTGTTCTGTTTCATCCGGTATCGGGCTGGAAAGAGTGTCGGCTTTGCAGCGATCTATACGGCTGTCGGAATAGCATTTATCTGTGCGATGGCTGCATCGCTGAACCGCGACTTCCCCCCGGGGCTGTTGCAAAGCTTCTTTGATCTGCCATGGCCGCTGACATGAGCCAAACAGCGATCCCATTCTGGTTTATGCGGGGGGGAACCTCGCGTGGGCCGTATTTCCGGCGAGACGACCTTCCAGCGGATCAGGATCATTTGGCTGAAATCCTGATATCCGTTGTTGGGTCAGGCCATCCGCTGAATATTGATGGCATTGGCGGCGGAAATGCGGTGACGACGAAAGTCGCTATGCTGTCGAAGTCGGAAGATGATTGGGCGGATGTCGATTATTTCTTTGCGCAGGTCAGCGTCGAAGAACGTACGGTCGATTTCAAACCAACATGTGGGAATATTCTGACAGGCGTCGGCCCGGCGGCGATTGAAATGGGATTGATCGCTCCCGAACCCCATGAAACTGCAATCAACATTCGCGCCGTAAATACCGGTGCCCGCGTTCGCTCAGTCGTACAAACCGCGAACGACTGTGTGACCTATGACGGCGCAGCGCGGATTGACGGCGTCCCCGAAACTGCCGCGCCGATTGCCCTGCAATTTATGGACACGGTTGGCGGCGCGACCGGGGCCTTTCTACCTACAGGCAATCTGGTCGATACCTTCGACGGCATTGACGTAACTTGTATGGACGTGGCTATGCCGATGGTGATCGCGCGGGCCGCTGACTTTGGCCTGACCGGGTATGAAACCGTTGACCAGCTGGATGCCGATCGGGAATTTTTCGATCGGATGGAGGCCGTGAGGATCAAGGCAGGTGAGGCGATGGGAATGAGCAATGTCGCGGACTCTGTAACACCGAAATTTGGCCTGCTGGCACCCGCGCAATCCGGCGGATCAGTTGCAGCGCGCTATTTTATGCCGTGGAAAACGCACCCGACAATGGCGGTCACCGGCGCGCAATGTCTGGCATCCTGTGTGCTGGCACAGGGCAGTGTTGCCGACAGACTAATGGCACGGCCAAATGCAACCCCGGCGACTATAACTCTGGAACATGCCAGCGGGCAGATTGACGTTGTTGTGGACTACGCATTGACTGATACCGGGTTAGAGTTGAAATCAGCCGGGCTGGTCAGGACTGCGCGACTATTGGCCCGCGGAGACGTCATGATTCCGCGAGCTATCTGGGCAGGGTTTGACGAGGTATCCACTTAAGTATACCATGGTATACATGACGGAGGAGGATGATATGCCCGAATTGTTCACGTCTCAAATCAAGGCCGCTCAAAAGGCGCTGCAAAATGCCAGCCAGCTTTTGTCAGATGAGTTGCGCGCCTATCCCACACCGGTGTCTGGGTGCGATGCCCAATACAATTTCATGATTGGTGAACGAAACCGTGTCCGCGCTGCACTTGATAAGCTTGAACAGCCTGTATTTGTTGCAACTCCACGTACGCCCAGCCCGCAATCAGGTATTGAATCGCGATGAAGGTCCACATTCTGGATGATTGGTTCGACACATTGCGGGGATTGCCTTGCTTTGAAAAACTGACGGGCTATGACGTGACGGTCTGGACAGATCATGAACCTGATCCGGCCAGACTGGCCGCGCGGGTTCAGGACGCGGAATGCCTTGTTTTGTTTCGTGAGCGGACCAAAATTACCCAAGACCTGCTTGGACGGTTGCCGAAACTGAAGCTCCTCTCGCAGCGTAGTGTCTACCCTCATGTCGATGTGCCCGCCTGCACGGATCACAAAGTTCTGCTCTGCTCGAACATGCATAGTGACACGCCGTCTTACGCGGCTGCGGAACTGACGCTTGCGTTAATTCTGTCCAGTTATCGGCAAATCCCCGAACAGGTGGCGTCGGTGCGGAGCGGCAATTGGCAGGCCGGGGTTGGTCGTACCCTGCGGGGCCGCACCCTTGGCCTTTACGGCTATGGCCGGATCGGCCGGGCCGTTGCCGGGTATGCCGAAGCCTTAGGAATGAACGTTCAATGGTGGAGCTCTGAGGAGGGTCGAGCACGCGCAATTGGCGATGGCGTCAAGGTTGCCGAAAGCCGAGAGGCATTTTTCGGATCCTCTGACATTGTCAGTTTGCATGTCCGTCTGAAGCCTGAAACGCGAGGCATTATTACGGACGGTGATCTGAGTCAGATGTCCCCCCGCAGCCTTTTGGTGAATACATCGCGATCAGGGCTGATCACGCCTGGCGCCTTGGAACAGGAAATTGCCAAGGGGCGAATTTTTGCGGCCGTTGATGTTTTCGACAATGAACCGCTTCTAGAAAAATCCAACATCCTTTTGAGCCATCGAAACGTGCTGCCGACCCCCCATATCGGTTACGTCACCGAAGACGAGTTCGATCTTCAATTCAGTGATATTTTTGACCAGATCAATGCCTATACGAGAGGGGCTCCGATCCACATGATCAACCCCGAGGTCTGGTCGCCAACAGCCTAGTCGCCAACGGCGCGCCAAGGATAACGGTCAAAATCCGGAAAATGTGATGCGTCACAACAAAGGCGACATCGGCTCCGGCAATCAAAGCCAGAACAGCCATTTCGGCCTGTCCGCCCGGGGCGAAGGACAACAATGCCTCAAGCGGTGGGGCTAAGTCCAATAGGATGGCCACCTCGGTAAACACGGCCGCCAGCACAATTAGAATGACGCAATAGCCAAGCGCCGCTGCCACGTCTCGGCGCACTTCGGCGCCTGTCACGCCCGCATATTTGGTTCCCACAGTCATGCCGATGAAGAATTGGGCCATCCAAATCGCTTCTGCAGGCGGGCGGTGCTGCAAAACACCTGTGACGGCCAAAAGGCCTGCCAAAATCATCGGGCCAAGGATGGACGCTCCGAACAGTCCCATATATTTGGCGATCCGCCAGCCAACCAGACCGGCAAACACCATGATCAGCATCTGCGACAGTGCCAAACTGTTTGCCGAGGCGCCTGGTGGGTTTGACAGGTCAATTCCCCAAACCAGCTGCAAGATAAAGGGCAGTGCGACCACGATCAGCAGGACCCGGGTTGCATGGATCAGCGACAAGGCCCGAACGTCGCCGCCGGCTTCTTCTCCGAATATGAGCATGTCTTGCAAACCACCTGGCATGGCCGAGTAATAACTGGTCGCAAAATCAAATCCCCACAGACGCTGGAAATAAGGAACTCCGACCACCCCTGCAGCAAGGATCATGACCGGTATCATCAAAAGAGTTGGCCAAAGGGAGGGGATTGCCAGCACCACGGCCCAAGACAGGGTGGCTCCAACAGCAACACCAAGAATGGCGCGCATCGCATTGTTGACAGTAGCGTTGCCTTTCAGTTGCGCGCCTAACAAAGCGGCGATGAGACAGGAAAGGATCGGACCCAAAAGAAATGGCAAGGGTAAATGCAAGATGCTGAAGACAATGACGCCCGCGATGGCAATCAAATATGTGCGAAACAGGATCATGACCGCATAGTCGCCAACCGATGCCGCAAAGACGTCTGCAAATGGGCTTCGGCAGAGGCTCCGGCGGCCTCCTCATCTCCGGCGCGGATGGCGTCAATTATGGTCTGATGCTGTTTGCAAACAACATCGATGCGCACTTCATCTGCCAAAGTTGTGGGACCAAGAAGCAGCAATGCATTGTTCAAGGCTCGCGCGGATTCTCCTAAGAACCGGTTGCGGGTCGCGTCATACATGCATCTATGAAATTGTTGGTTCAGGGCGGCCGCTTTTGCCGGATTTGCGATACTATCCGCGATGGCCATGTTTATGCGATCTAGTTCGTCGGTTTCCGCCTCCATTGCGTGTTTGGCGGCCATTTCAGCAGCGGTGCGTTCCAAGACCAGACGCATCTCGTAAAGCTCAACCACCTCTGCATGGTCAAGCTGACGGATGACGGCGCCAATTCGGGCGCGATGCTCCACTATTCCGTCCGCTTCCAGCCGGCGCAATGCCTCTCGAATCGGGGTGCGGGACAGCGAAAGACGATCCGCAATTTCCACTTCCCGCAGGCGATCGCCGGGGACGTAAATCCCGGAACGAATAGCCTCTATCAGGGCGGAATATGCCAATTCACCATTGGAAAAACCGGATTTCTCAGGGGTCGACATTTCAGACTTCCAAAATTGTATCCACGTGGATACAATAATCTAACGTGAGGAGAATGAGATGTCAAAGCAAGTCATAGTAGTGGGTTCGGGAAATGCGGCGCTATGTGCAGGGATAGCCGCGTTGGAGAGTGGCGCCGATGTGCTGATGCTTGAAAAAGCAGATGAGGCACTTGCAGGCGGCAATACCAAATACACGGCCGGTGCGATGCGGTTCGCCTATGACAACAAAGACGATCTCTGGCCGCTTTTGCGCGACAAATCCGACCCGCGTTTGGAACGGTCCGAGTTTGGCGGCTATACGCGTGAAAAATTCGCAGAGGATTTGCTTGCCTTCAACGGCGGGCGGGCCCTTTCCAGTGAGCAAACCCGCCTGATCGATCAGTCCTTGCCAACGATGCACTGGCTGGCAAGCCACGGTGTCACTTTCGAACCCATCTATTCGCGCCAGAGCTTCGAGAAAGGCGGAAAGTTCATCTTTTGGGGCGGACTGACCCTGTCGGCAGAAAATGAAGGCGTCGGCCTGTTCGATATGGAACTGGCGGCGTTCCAGCGGATGGGCGGCCAAATACGCTACAATAGCGCGGTAACGGATCTTGTGGTTGAAGATGGTCAAGTGCGTGGCGTTTTTGTAGGGGACGACCGTTTGCCGGCTGACGCGGTCATTCTCGCTTGCGGAGGATTTGAGGCCAATCCGGAGATGCGGGATCGTCTGATGGGCGGAAACTGGGCGAAGGCGAAAGTTCGGGGAACACCGCATAATACCGGCGACGGCCTGACGATGGCACTTACTGTCGGAGCGAAAAAGAACGGGCTATTCTCAGGATGCCACGCGACCCCGATGGATTTGCATATGGCCGACTATGGAGGCCTGCATTTGCCGCCTTCAGAGCGCAAGAATTATCGTAAGATCTGCTATTTTCTGGGCGTCATGCTGAATGCAAAGGGAGAACGGTTCCTGGATGAAGGGGCGAATTTTCGCAATTATACCTACGCTCAGTTCGGTCAGGCGGTTCTGGATCAACCCGGTCACTTTGCATGGCAGGTCTTTGATTCCAAGGTCGAGGAGCTTCTTTATGCCGAATACCGGTTCCACGACGCCCATTTTGTCGAAGCGAACAGCTTGGAAGAGATCTGTCAAAAGCTGGATGGCGTCGATGCGGACGAGGCCTTGGCTACACTGACGGAGTTCAATGTTGCAGTGGATGAGAGTAAGCCCTTTGATCCAACCATCCTTGATGGAAAGTCAGCAATCGGGCTGCCGGTTGCTCGATCAAACTGGGCGCAACGTCTGGATACGCCCCCGTTCAGGGCTTATCCGGTTACAGGTGGCATTACCTTCACCTATGGCGGCCTGGCGGTATCAGATAGGGGGGCCGTCCTTCACGAAAGCGGTTCAGAAATTTCTGGATTATTTGCATGTGGAGAAATGGTTGGCGGCGTGTTTTTCGAGGGATATCCTGGTGGATCCGGCCTGACATCCGGTGCGGTATTCGGGCGCCTTGCTGGGCAAAGTGCCGCCGGCAACCAGCGGCAATCTTCTCACCAAACTTCCGTTCTGTGATCTCAAGCGTTCTTTGCTGCAATTATTCTGTTGTTGGAAAGGCCCACCACCAGTCAGAAAGTGCATTTGAGGCGACAATTTTCGCCTTGGCCGATTGGGGCGCAATCTTTTCGTAACGTTTCGTCCTTACGGCTATCCGTGAATGACCAAAACTCCCGACGACATAAGGTCACTTTTTCCATCGCTGCGGCAAAGATGAGACCTGAAGTTGTGGCGCCTGGGCTTGTATTGAGCGGCCCCCCTGTAATTTGGACGAACCAATGTGTTTACGCCCCCTAATATTATCTCTTCTTTTCCTTCCCGCCTTCATTTCATCCGTCCACGCCCAGGACGGCCTGGTTGTCGCGACGGTTCATGGCGCGATCAGCGAACCCAATCGTGGCGCGCTGGTCCCCGGATACGACGTTATCTTGAGTGCTTTGGGGATAGAATTTGAAGAGGCAAATTCGCTTGACCTTGCCGCCCTTGCTGAACTTGAGCAGGCCAGCGCTACGATGCGGGGGCCTGATTGGCCATGGGCTCGTACCCTCAGTGGGCCACGCGTTGACGCCGTGCTGGCTCATGTAGGTGCGGCGCCAGACGCGACCATCTATGCTATGGCTCTGGACGGCTACGAAGTCGGATTATCCGCTGAAGATCGCGCCGAAGTAACATGGATCCTGGCCACACATGAAGACGGGATTCCGCTGCCGATCGGGGGTACTGGACCGCTTTGGCTTGTGCCGGACCTTGGGCCGCAGCCAGTGGAAGAGGGCGGTTCCTCGCAATGGGTTTGGAGCGTCATTGCAATCGAAGTAGAGCCACGAGTGGCAGAATAGGTTGTCAGCGAAGGCCTATTCCGGTTGTACCAGGGCGGCCTCCCACTCAGCCAAGAACTGACGTCGCTTCAGCCGATCAAGATAGACCAACAGGCCCGGCCCCAGCTGGATGGGCCGCAAGGCTGCATTTTCTGCAAGTGCGTCCGGCGTGACGCCAGGAAAATTGAAACTGGTGTCCGACCCGAGCCAACTGGTCTCGATCAGATGATCAATCATCTGACCAGCCAATTCAACTTCGTTGGCTGAGTTTGGAATTAGGGCCGTGCGCAGCATGACGGTCGTGAAGTCAGCGGGTGGAATGATGATGATCTGGTCGTGCAGGTCATCTCGTGCGCCTGCATAGCTGCCCAGGACGTTATAGGCGACGGCAATTTCGCCGCTGGCCACATCGCCGATCATATCAGCCGAACTTGAATACAAGCGGGCCTGCAGGCCGCCCATTAGTTCGGACAAGCGCCAATAGGTCTCAGAAGTGCGGGCATCCTGTGTTGCGAAGAGGTAACCCGACCCGCTTTCGCGCACGTCATAGGTGCCAATGCGCCCACGGAACATATCCGGGTTATCCCTAAGGAGCGTTATCAATTCCTGCCGCGTGGTGGGGAGTTCCAGCCCCTGAAACGCGGCCCGTGACAGCACCATGGTGGCTGGCTCCAAGGTGAAGGCAAACACCTGATCGTGCCACCGCGCCCAATCGGGCAACGCGCGTGTGAGATCCGAAAAATAGGCATCGGCAAGGCCGTCATTGGCCAGCTTCACCTGCAGATCCATTGCACTGGAAATGGCCAGGTCAAATTCTGCCCCTTCCTCTGCCAAAGCTGTCATCACTTCGGATGATGTTACGGCAACATATTCAATGCCAACGCTGGGGTTTGCATCCTGAAAGGCGGTGATGATTGGGCTAAAGACGGAGGTGTCGGCAGTAGAAATAATCCGCAGGGTCGGTCCGTCGCCTGCGCCCGGGAAGTCCAAGGTTTCTTCGATTTCAAACCCAATGGCGGGCAACGCCAACAGAGTCAGCGCAAGGGAATAGATAACTGCACGCATGCGCCACCTCCGTCTGAATGGTTGCTAATGACCAAGTGCCCCTGATGGGCGCGTGCGACCTCTTCCGCGATGGTCAGGCCAAGGCCTGAACCGATGGTACCGGCTGCATTTTCGCCACGAGTGAACCGGCGGGTGAGCTGCGCGTCGGTCGGATCGGGAAAGCCGGCGCCGTGGTCGCGAATGGTGATGATGGCGTTCCCGGATTCGGCGGCAATGCCAACCTCGATCGGCGTGTCCGAGGGGGCATATTTCACGGCATTATCCAGCAGATTTCGTACGGCGTTCTGGATCAGGATGGGATCGCCCATCACCTCGCAGGGCACCTCTGCGTTAATTCGAATTGGCATGTCACGCATTTCCGCCACCGGCGACAGCCGCTCGACCAAATCCCGCACAAGGCTGCTCAACTCAACCAGTTGCAGCTCTAACTGATCGGCCCTGAGTGAAACCATGGCATGATCCAGCAATTGGCCCGCCGCACGGCTGCTTTCGTCAATTGCGCGGATCATTTCCCTGAGGCTGACCCGGTTTTCTTCACGGTCGACACGGCGCAGCGTGTTTTCCGCATGGGCGCGGACGGTTGCCAACGGGGTGCGCACACGGTGTGCGGCCTCAGCGATGAAATCCTCCGTTCGGGTGAACGCCCCAGACAGCCGCGCGATAAGGCTGTTTAATGATCGGACAAGCGGGCGCATTTCGCTGGGCACGTCGGCCACAACCGGCCGCAGATCTTGTGGACCGCGACGCGATACCGACCCGGCAAGGCGACTGAGCGAAGATGCAGTGGATTGCCCGGCGAGAACTGCCAGCACTGCGGAGACCGCGAAAAAGCCAAGCCCCAAGAGTACTGTCATGCGGGAAATCCGGTTCAGAACATCGGCTTGCTCATCGCGGGTTTGGCCAACGGTCACCGTCACCTCAACCGGCTGACCGCCATCAGACAAGCGCCGGGTCAAAGTGACTATTCGCAGCGTCTCGGTCCGGTAGGGTACAGTCAGAAACCCGGCCTCCGCACCGTCGCTGCGCGCCTGCGGAAGATCTTCGTAGCCGGTCAGCAGGTCGCCATCCTGCACGATCTGGTAAAAGACCCGGTCATCGCTGGGATTGTCCAACATAGAGAAGGCGAAATAGGGGATATCAATCCAAACCTCGCCATCTTGAATCGTGCTGGCGTCCAGAACGGATCGCGCTGAGGCGAGCAATACTCGGTCTTGCGATTCCGATCCGATCTGGCGGGCAAAATTGAACACTATGAAAAACAGGACCAGCGCCAGCACTGCGGCGCTGACAAGGAGTTGCAAAGTTAGTCGACGCCGGATGGAGCTTGAAGAAGGGCGAAGCAGGCTCATGGAACGGACAATCTGTAACCCAGACCGCGCACAGTCACGATAGAGACGTCGCTGCCTTCCAAATGTTTTCTGAGCCGCCCGACATAGACTTCGATGGCGTTTTCCGAGACCTCTTCGTCATAGGAAAACAGGCGGTCGACCAGCTTGGGCTTTGGGATGATTTGGCCGGGGGCGGCGAAAAAAACTTCCAGCAGCCGCAACTCCCGATTGCGCAGCTCCACTGATTTTCCGGCCACATCCAAGGTGCCCGCCAATCGGTTCAGGCTGGCATTTCCGAATCGTGTGACATTGGTCGCCGTCCCTGCCTGACGTCGCAATACCGCGCGACAACGAGCCTCCAACTCGGCAAAATCAAACGGTTTGGCGATATAATCGTCGGCGCCCATATCCAGTGCGCCGACCCGATCCGACACCTCGGACCGCGCCGTCAAAACGATCACAGGAGTAGTCCGCCCGCGGGCCCGATGGGCGTTTAGGAAATCCCTGCCATCGCCGTCTGGCAGCATTATATCTAACAAAATCAAGTCGTAATCGGTCGTCGAAATAAATCCGTCTGCGGTTGCCAGGTCGCCGGCATGATCCACCACATGGCCGTCCAACGACAGGCGGTCCAACACGGCAGCCGCTAATTGCGGATTATCTTCTACCAGCAGAAATCGCATTAATTGATCGTTCCTCCTCAAATCCACCGCGTGACAGGACCGTGTCAGGTTCGGGTGCTTCTCTAAGTCATGGGCGGCAGGAGCGCCCTTTGTCAAACGCAAGCGCCACCGCTGGAGGACGATGGGCGCGCATGGCGGTTTGAGGGGTTTGTGCTGTGTGACGCAGACATAACTCCCGGCCTTAGAAACCCTGCCCCAAACAAAATTCGAATTGTCATCCATGGGAGGAAAATATGACAAAACTGAACCTGACACGCCGGACGATTATGGCGGCAGCTGTGGCAACACTCGGCCTCGGCTCACCTGCTCTGGCCGATGGGCATCAGATGCTGGATAGCATCCACTTCCTGATTCCCGGCGGCGCAGGCGGCGGCTGGGACGGCACCGCGCGTGGCACTGGCGAGGCATTGACCAATGCTGGCCTTGTCGGCTCGGCGAGCTACGAGAATATGTCCGGCGGCGGCGGCGGAGTTGCCATCGGCTTCCTGATTGAAAACGCAGAAAGCCAGCACGGCACGCTTATGGTGAATTCCACCCCGATCGTGATCCGCTCCTTGACCGGCGTTTTCCCTCATAACTTCCGTGACCTGACCCTGATCGCGGGCACCATTGGTGACTATGCTGCACTCGTGGTGAACGCAGACAGCCCGATCCAGAACATGGACGATCTGATTGCATCGTTTGAGGCGGATCCCGGTGCGACCGCGATTGGTGGTGGATCGGTTCCCGGTGGTATGGATCACCTTGTCGCGGCAATGGCGATGCAAGCCGCTGGTCAGGATCCACTGGACATTCGTTATGTCGCCTATGACGCAGGCGCCGCCGCAATGGCCGCCCTTCTGGCGGGTGAAATCGTTGCGATTTCTACCGGATTCTCTGAAGCGGTCGATATGGCCAATGCAGGTGAGGCCCGTATCATTGGCGTAACTTCGCCCGAACGTGTGCCTGCGGCCCCCGACGCGATGACACTGGTTGAGCAAGGCATCGACACAACTTTCGTCAACTGGCGTGGCTTCTTTGGTGCACCTGGCATGCCGGATGACACGGCTCAGGCCTATCGCGACACGCTGGCTGCGATGTACGAGACCGACGACTGGGGCGCCGTGCGTGACCGCAATGGTTGGGTCGACATCCACAATTCCGGCGACGATTTCCTGACCTTCCTGGAAGCACAGGAAGAGGCAATCGGTGATCTGATGCGGACACTCGGCTTCCTGTAAAGCCAAAACTACCGGCCCGTGCCTGCACTTCTTGTGTGCTGGCGCGGGCCTTTTTCTAAGCCGCGAGGCCCTCGGGACGGGTCCGGCAGTTTCTTGTCAAAAGCGAGGAGGGGGAGCCATGGCGCTCGACCGATGGATTGCACTGGTGATCCTTATGATATGCTTGGCCTATGGCTATGGCGCGTTTTTCACGATGGATGGCAGCCTGCCACCCTTCATGCAGCGTAACCCGGTTTGGCCGTCGACCTTCCCTAAGGTTCTGGCTGTGCTCGCCATCGCAACCTCATTGGTCATTGTTCTTGGTCTTGAGAAATCGACCGAAGAAAAGGTCCCCGAGATCAACTATCGCCGCCTTGGTGACTATCACCTTGGCCAGGCACTAATGCTGCTTGGCCTCATGGTGCTCTACGCATTGATGCTGCGCCCGGCGGGTTTCCTGATCTCGACATCTGTCTTTCTGATCGGCGGATCGTTCATCCTGGGTGAGCGCAAATTTCAATACATGGTCCCGATTGCCCTCTTGGCGACAGGGATCGTCTGGTATCTGGTGCAGGTGGTGCTTGGCATCTTCCTGCGCCCCATGCCGTTTTTCATGGGGGTGTAAGACATGTTAGAAGGCATCATGATGGGCCTATCGACGGCCTTTTCCCTCACTAACCTTTTAATGGTCATTGGTGGCTGCCTGATCGGGACATTCATCGGCATGTTGCCCGGCCTTGGCCCGATGTCGATCATCGCGATTATGATCCCGGTGGCTATCACTATCGGTGATCCTTCCGCAGCGCTTATCCTGCTGGCCGGTGTTTATTATGGCGCTGTCTTTGGTGGCTCCACATCGTCGATCCTGATCAACGCGCCGGGGGTCGCCTCGACCGTTGCGACCAGTTTCGATGGCTATCCCATGGCGCGTCAAGGTAAGGCTGGTAAGGCTCTGACCATCGCCGCGATCTCATCCTTTTGCGGCGGCACAATTGGCGCCATTCTGCTGATGGCCTTCGCCCCGGCGCTGGCCACCGTCGCGCTCCTTTTTCACAGCTCTGAGTATTTTGCGCTTATGGTTGTGGGCTTGTCTGCCATAGCGGCCTTTGCCGGTACAGGCAATGTCGCCAAAGCCGTCCTGATGACCCTCCTGGGTCTTATTATGGCAACGATAGGCGAAGGCGCCCAGTTCTCCATGCCCCGCTTCACCATGGGGCTGATGGATCTGCAGTCGGGCTTCAGTTTCATCACGCTGGCGATGGCAATGTTTGCTCTGCCAGAGGCGCTTTACCTTGTGCTTGATCCGTCGCGATCCGCCTCGGAAAGTGGCGGCGGCGAGATCAAGGATCTGCGCATCACCCGTGAAGAGGCGAAAGCCATAGCTCCGGTTATTGGACGACAGTCCATCCAGGGCTTCCTGATCGGGGTGTTGCCGGGGGCAGGGGCCACGATTGCGTCCTTCCTTGGTTACGCAGTGGAACGCAACATCGCCACGAAAGAAGAGCAGGAGATGTTCGGAAAAGGCTCGGCCAAAGGCATTGCGGCACCAGAAAGCGCCAACAACGCGGCCTGTACCGGATCGTTCGTGCCTTTGCTGACGCTCGGCATTCCGGGCTCTGGCACCACGGCGATCCTGTTGGGTGCGCTTATTGCGCTCAACGTAACACCCGGACCGCGCCTGATGATTGATGAGCCGCAGATCTTCTGGGCCGTGATCATCTCGATGTATCTCGGCAACCTGGTGCTTTTGATCCTGAACCTGCCGCTTATTCCCTATATCGCCAAGATCCTTGCGGTCCCACGCAACTACCTGATCCCCTTCATCCTCTTCTTCACGTTGATGGGCTCTTATATCGGGCAGAACAACTCGACCGAACTTTTGATCCTTGTCGGATTCGGAATTTGCGCGACCGTTCTGCGGTTTGCAGATTACCCGCTGGCGCCGCTTTTGATCGGGTTCATCCTTGGCACGATGTTGGAGGACAACTTCAGCCGCGCGATGCAGCTTTATGATGGGCCGGGCTTCATTCTTGAGCGTCCGATGACCCTTGGTCTTCTGGTCATTGCGGTCATTCTCGTGGTCCTGCCCAGCTACCGGGCACGTCGCGCCCGTGCGCGGGCCGAGGGCGTGGCAGACGGCGATTGATCCCCTCAGAAAAGACAAATAGAGGGGCGGCCCAACTGGTGTCGCCCTTCTCATTTTGGCGGTTCAATAAGGGTGTTTTGGCCCGCGATCTTCAGACAGAGATTGCTGGCGGCGTTCAACCAGCATCTCGATAGCGTCGGCCAGATGCCCTTCCTGGATGTTGTAATCGCCACGCGCCACGCGCAACCGGTGCGCCTCGATCATCACATCGGCATGCGAACAGCCAAAGGGCGGCTCGAACTTGTAGCAAGCCAATTCAATCAAGAGGCCCATCGGATCAGTGAAATAGATCGAGTCCATAAACCCGCGGTCTTTCACGCCGGTGTGTTCGATCCCTCTTTCGTCCAACCTCCCGACGGCCATTAGGAAAGATGCGCGACTGACGTTAAACGCCAGGTGATGCACACAGCCCGGATCCATCGGTGTGCGCGCCGGATCAGCTTTGCGGGTCTCATTGGTAAAGACCGTGATTAGCCGCCCGTCCCCGGGATCGAAATAGAGATGGCCTTGGTTGGGATCATCCAGATTTGGCTGGTCAAAGATAAAGGGCATACCCAATAGCCCTTCCCAGAAATCAATCGAAGTCTGTCTGTCCGCACCGGTCAGAGTGATGTGATGAACGCCTTGAGCTTGGATCTTCTTCATGTCGCGCCCTCCTCCAGAAAGGTTAGGTCGGCAAACCCCAAAGGTCACGCTTCTTCTTTGTGCAAATACCCTGGGGCAGCGCGAGGGGGCAGAGCCCTCTCGCATCGGTCGCCGCCAAAGGCGGCGAAACCGGTGATGGTCGGTCATTCCAGAACGAAATGAGGCCGGCCATTATGAACTATGAAGACCGGTCTGGTCTCAATCGGCCGCACGCGAAGCGCGCTTGCGTTCATGCGGGTCGAGGTGGCGTTTGCGCAAACGAATGGCGTTGGGGGTCACTTCCACCAGTTCGTCATCGTCGATATAGGCAATCGCCTGTTCCAGAGACATGGTCACAGGCGTTGTCAGACGAACCGCCTCGTCGGTTCCCGATGCCCGCACGTTGGTCAGTTTTTTGCCCTTCAGCGGGTTCACTTCCAGATCGTTTTCGCGGCTATGCTCGCCGATGATCATACCTTGGTACACTGGTGCCTGGGCGCCAATGAACATCTTGCCACGATCCTCGAGGTTCCAAAGCGCGTAGGCTACTGAAGTACCGTTCTCCATGGAAATCAGAACACCAGCTCGACGGCCCGGGATCGGACCTTTGAACGCGGCCCATTCGTGGAACACCCGGTTCAAAACACCTGTCCCGCGCGTGTCGGTCAGAAACTCACCATGATAGCCAATAAGGCCACGCGACGGTACATGGGCGATGATGCGGGTCTTGCCGCCGTTCTGGCGCATCTCGACCAGGTCACCTTTACGGGCACCGGTCAGTTTTTCGATTACAGCACCGGAATACTCGTCATCGACGTCGATCGTCACTTCTTCGATCGGTTCCAGTTTGCCATCGCCCTCATCACGGAACAGAACCTGAGGGCGCGAGATGCTGAGCTCGAACCCTTCACGACGCATGTTCTCGATCAGAACACCCATCTGCAATTCGCCTCGACCTGCAACTTCAAATGCTTCGCCGCCGGGGGTGTCGCTGATTTTGATTGCGACGTTGGATTCGGCTTCTTTCATCAAACGTTCGCGGATGACACGCGATTGGACTTTCTTGCCATCGCGACCGGCCAAGGGGCTGTCATTGATGCCAAAAGTCACCGTGATGGTGGGCGGGTCGATGGGTTGCGCTTCCAGCGGCTCATCCACGGCCAGGGCACAGATCGTGTCGGCCACGGTTGCTTTGGACATACCGGCAAGCGAGACAATGTCGCCTGCCTGCGCCTCTTCGATATCCTGCTGTGCCAGACCGCGGAAGGCCTGAATGCGGGTGACGCGGAAGCGTTCGATGTTTTCGCCGAGACGGCTGAGCGCCTGAACGGTTGCCCCAACTTTTAGGCGGCCGGATTCAACCCGGCCGGTCAGCAGGCGACCCACAAAGGCGTCAGCACCAAGTGTGGTGGCGAGCATGCGGAAATCATCGTCCTTGGCTTTCAGCTGTTTCGGTTCGGGCACGTGATTGACGATCAGGTTGAACAGAGCGTGCAGATCCTTGCGCGGGCCATCCAGTTCAGCATCGGCCCAACCGGCCCGGCCAGAGGCATACATATGCGGGAAATCGAGTTGATCTTCTGACGCGTCCAGCGAGGCAAAGAGGTCAAAAACTTCATCCAGTGCGCGATCAGGTTCGGCGTCGGGTTTGTCGACCTTGTTCAACACAACGATTGGGCGCAGCCCAAGGGCCAACGCTTTCGAGGTTACGAATTTGGTCTGAGGCATCGGGCCTTCAGCGGCATCCACCAACAGCACAACACCATCAACCATGGACAGTATCCGCTCGACCTCGCCGCCGAAATCGGCGTGGCCGGGTGTGTCGACGATGTTGATGCGGGTGCCCTTCCATTCCACGCTGGTGGGCTTGGCGAAAATCGTAATTCCGCGCTCGCGCTCCAGATCGTTCGAGTCCATCGCCCGTTCGGCTACGGCCTGATTTTCGCGGAAAGCGCCGGATTGTTTCAGAAGTTCATCAACCAGGGTCGTTTTGCCGTGGTCAACGTGAGCGATAATCGCAATATTGCGAAGGTCCATAGGGCGCGTCCAAATTCGGGAAATAACATGTGTTGCCGCGCGCGATATCGCAGCCCGGGCCAAAAGGCTATAGCAAAGCGTGCTTTTGCGACGATCAGGAGGTTTTGCGCAGCCGGATCACAACATCCAGTTTGGCAACTTCGTACCCGTCCGGAGGGGTGGGCAGGCCGGCGATTTTCAATTGAGCGGCCTCAGCATCGATCAACTCACCCGTTTCTTCGAAATGGAAATGCGGGTGGTCATCCATGCGGGTATCAAAATAGGACCGGGTGCCATCAACGGTAATTTCCTGCACCAGACCCGCGTCGCAAAAGGCGCGAAGGGTGTTATAGACCGTGGCCAAAGACACTTTATCGCCCACCCGGTGGGACGCGGCATGCAGACCCTCTGCCGTGACATGACGATCCTGTCCATCGCCGACCAAAAGCGTTGCCAGCGACAGCCGTTGGCGTGTCGGGCGGAGGTCGGCTTGGGCCAGCCAGTTGCGGCTACGTTCGAGGGCTTCGGGTGTCATTGGGGCGCTCTGAAGTGAAACTCATTCTCAATATAGGCCGGTCTGGCACCCATTTTCAAACCGATTCGGGTTCCCGTGCGGCTTTCAGCCATCCGGTGTTGCCTTGCACCTCTGTCTTTGGCGGTGTTAGGTGAAAGGGAAGGCGCCTGCAGTTGGGGCATGGCGTAATACAATAGGGTAAGGACAAACGACATATGGCGGGATACCCCACGAGCTTTGATCGGGACGATTTGTTGAAATGCGCACGTGGAGAGCTGTTTGGCCCCGGCAACGCGCAATTACCCGAACCGCCAATGCTTATGATGGATCGGATTACTGACATCTCAGATGATGGTGGCGAACATGGCAAGGGCCATGTGTTGGCCGAGTTCGATATTACCCCCGATTTATGGTTCTTCGATTGTCACTTCCCCGGAAACCCGATCATGCCCGGATGCCTCGGCCTTGATGGCCTCTGGCAGCTGACCGGCTTTAACCTCGGCTGGCGCGGCTGGACAGGTCGTGGAATGGCCGTGGGTGTGGGCGAAGTAAAACTCAAAGGCATGGTGCGTCCTGATCGTAAAATGCTGACCTACAAAATCGACTTCAAAAAAGCCCTGCAAACCCGGCGTCTTACGATGGGTGTCGCTGATGGGATCGTCGAAGCAGATGGCGACGTGATCTACGAAGTCAAAGACATGCGCGTGGCTTTGTCGGACGCTTGAGGCGTGTCAAATTGTGTAAGACAAAGAGGCCTGCGGGCCTCTTTTTTTTGGCGAGTTTCCGATTTTAGCCCAACCGGGACGCGCGTGCATAGCGAGCCTTGCACCTTACCGCGACCTTGACCTTGGCCCTGATGTGCCAGAGGATTGAAACGTTGGAGGTTGAGGCCGGTGGACTCCTATCTTTCCCGATCAAAATTCCGAATACGCCCTAGTGTGGCGGCTGACAGGGCGGCGATCGCCAAGCATATCTTTGGCGACGTAGAGGTTGCGAAAACTCTCGTCCACAACGTTTCGACGACTGAGGCGGCATTGATCGCCACCGACGCCTGGGTCGATACCCTTGCCGTTGACGGGAAAAACAACCCAGGAAACCCTCAGCATATCGGCCTTTGGACTGTAATCGACGAAGCCAACGAAGGAAGGTTTGTCGGCCTTCGGGGGGTATTTGAAGCGCCGGGCCTTCCATCAAATTCTGTTGCGACCTTTGCGGCGGTCGCCAGAGATTATTGGCGGAAAGGTGTGTCTGGCGACACCTCTTTTTTGCTGTGCAAGCATGTGTTTGAGACATCTGACGTCGAGGCGATCTTTACCCGTGTTTGGCCAAAACTAAATCCCGCCAGTGATGCTGTGCAAAGGCGATTGGGCTTTGTTCCGTCGGGGCGCCACACGTTAACAGACACTTTCGGAAGCGTGCGCATGTCAGAGGTATTGGAGTTTGACCTCTGGCGGGTATCGAAGTTTCGCGAAGATGATTTTGAGGAACCATTGAGGCAAGTGTCTGTCCGCATAGGACAATTGGCTGAGGAAGGCCTCATTTCTGAAGATCTTGCTGTTGATCGTATCATGGCCGCCTTGCCAGATCGCATCGCCCGATCTGAAGGTATTCGAACGAGGATTACAACCTATGTTCGGGTTGGCCTTGCGAACCCCGCATGGGCCAGCTACCGCCTGTCTCGCGACAACTGGGCCAAACACCCCGGGCACCAGTCCGCGTAGCCAAAAAATTTTCAGGCTGGGGCTTCTTCTTGCTAAGGCCCAGTTCATTTGGGGTTATTTTGCTGCCGCGCCTGAATTCGATAAGTGCATCTCCTTGCACCTTGCCAAGCCAATGCCCTACTAAGGAAACAGCTAATAGAGGAGGGCGTCGATGCGCCGAGTAGTTGTCACCGGGTTGGGAGTAGTCTCTCCCATCGGGAATAATGCCGAAGAGGTGACGGCCTCTTTGAAAGCGGGCCGTTCGGGGATCGAGGGCGTTGAGGCCATGGTTGAACATGGTTTCCGCAGTCAGGTCGCGGGCACGTTGGATATCGATCTGGCCGCACATATCGACAAGCGCACGCTCAGGTTTATGGGGCCGGGTGCGGCCTATGCCTATATCGCGATGGGACAGGCGATTGCTGATGCTGGTCTGGAAGAAGATGATATCGTCAATCCGCGGACGGGTCTGATCGCGGGTTCTGGTGGGCCATCGACCTCTGCCATGTTCACGGCTCACCAGTCGGTCTTGAAAACCGGCGCGACCAAGCGGATCGGGCCGTTCTCTGTGCCAAAATGCATGAGCTCGACCATCTCTGCCAATCTGGCTACAGCCTATAAAATCAAAGGGATCAACTATTCGATCACCTCGGCCTGTTCGACCAGCCTGCATTGCATAGGCTCGGCCGCCGAACAAATCCAGTTCGGCAAGCAGGATGTGATGTTTGCAGGCGGCGGGGAAGAGCTTGACTGGACGCTCTCCTGCCTTTTTGACGCTATGGGCGCGATGAGCAGCAAATACAACGACACCCCAACAACAGCCAGTCGGGCATTCGACGCCAATCGCGATGGATTTGTTATTGGCGGCGGCGGTGCGATAGTGGTTCTGGAAGAGCTGGAGCGTGCAAAAGCCCGTGGCGCAACGATCTACGCGGAAGTGACCGGGTTCGGCGCGACCTCTGACGGGGCCGACATGGTCGCGCCGTCCGGTGAGGGCGGTGAGCGGGCGATGAACGTCGCGATGGCGACACTGCCTGAGGGACGCAAAGTCAGCTATATCAACGCCCACGGTACATCGACGCCGGTTGGCGATGTTGGTGAAGTTGAAGCGGTGCGCAGGGTCTTTGGTGAGGGAACTACCCCCCCCATCAGCTCAACCAAATCCATGACAGGTCACGCACAAGGCGCGGCAGGTGCATTGGAGGCTGTGTTCTGTCTGTTGATGCTGAAAGGCGATTTTATCACACCCTCGATCAATGTCGAAACGCTTGATCCGGCCCTGAACGAAGGCGAGATAGCAACCTCGCTGGTTGGAAACGCAGGCCTCGATACTGTCATGACAAATTCATTTGGCTTCGGGGGCACCAACGGCTCCATGTTGCTTTCAAAGTATACTGGATAAGAAACGATGGCTGATTTGATGAGGGGCAAGCGGGGGCTGGTCATGGGCGTTGCCAATGATCGCTCGATCGCGTGGGGCATCGCGAAAGCCTTGCACGCAGAAGGTGCCGAATTGGCGTTTTCCTATCAGGGTGATGCGTTTGGCAAACGGGTAAAGCCGCTGGCAGACCAGGTTGGCGCCAACTTGTTGGTCGATGTGGACGTAACTGATGATGCCTCGCTGGACGCCTGCTTTGGAAAGATTGAGGAAGAATGGGGCAAGCTGGATTTTGTTGTGCATGCCATCGCCTTTTCCGACAAGAATGAATTGGCGGGACGGTTCATTGATACCAGCCGGGAAAACTTCAAGAACTCACTGACGATCTCTTGTTATTCGCTGATTGATGTGGCCCGCCGCGCAGAGCCGCTGATGACCGACGGTGGCACCATCCTGACCCTGACTTATCTGGGGTCAAACCGTGTGACGCCATTCTACAATGTCATGGGTGTGGCCAAAGCAGCATTGGAAAGCGCAGTGCGTTACCTTGCCAATGATATGGGGCCAAAGGGCATTCGGGTGAACGCAATTTCGCCGGGGCCGATGAAAACCCTTGCTGGCGCTGCCATCTCTGGCGCGCGCCGGACATTTAACACCACCAAAAACAACGCTCCGCTGCGCGACAATGCGACTTTGGAATCTATTGGCGGTACAGCCGTTTACCTCGCCTCAGATTATGGTGCCTGCACCTCGGGCGAAATCATCGTTGTCGATGGCGGATATCACGTATTGGGAATGATGCAGCCGGAGAACCTGTAATTTCGGGCGAAACTGATTGAGAAAGGCCGCCTGTTGGGGCGGCTTTTCCTTTTTTGCGAAGCGCTACGCGGTTTGGTGCCAAACGTAATGCGGAGACCGTTCACCACGGGCAAACCGAGTTGCATCAACGATGTCGACCAACAGGGACACGGCATTGGTTGCTGCAAGGATGATCAGCCAATTGGAAAGGCCGGGATCGGCAGCGATTGTGTCAATCCGCGTTGCCATCCATGCAAACATTGGCAACCACAGGGCGTGCGCTGTTCCAAGAATACGGGTGAAGCCCGCACGCCGGTACAGGATCGTCTGTGTCACGACGGCGATGGCTGTGATGGCCAGAACAACCTGCGCCTCTAAATGGGTGATGTAGAACAGACAGGCGGCATTTACGCCAACCAGCCAGACGCACCAGATTCGTGGCAGCCAGTTGAAGCGCAAGTAGACGATGCCAAACAGTTCCAAAACGGATTTAAGATAGGTCATTGGATGGTCCTTTCAGGGTCATGCTTTTGTTGATGACCCTTGCCTATGCGTTGGCTGAGCGTCGCAATACTGCGTGAAAGATAGTAATGAACTACGGATTGCGTAGTTGGCCTTGATCCGAATAGGATTTGCACAGGGAGTTGGCGCTATGAAATCCTATGGACAGTTTTGCCCGATCGCAAAGTCGACAGAGATCTTGGGGGATTCCTGGTCTTTGCTGATCGTGCGGGAAATGCTTCTTGGCAGCACCAAGTTCTCGATGCTGCAAAAGGGGATGCCCAAGATTTCACCCACTGTGCTGAATACGCGGCTCAAAGATCTTGAGGCCAACGGAGTCATTTCAAAACGCCCCATCTCTGGCCAGCGGGGTCACGAGTATCGCCTGACGCCGGCGGGCCGTGAACTGGCCGCAGTGGTTGAATCTTTGGCCATTTGGGGGATGCGATGGGCGCGCGATGAAATGCAGAGCGACGATATGGACGTCTCGTTCCTGATGTTCGACATCCAGCGCAATCTGGTGCTTGACGCATTGCCGGACGGAGAGACGGTTTTCTGCTTTCAGTATCCCGACCTCGATACGTTCAGCACCTGGTGGCTGGTGTGCGATGCCGGAAATATCGATTTGTGTTTTCAAGATCCCGGAAAGGATGTGACGGTATATCTGACGGCCCATTCGAAGGATATGATTGGCATCTGGATGGGAGATATCACTGTGGCCGATGCAAGGGCCGATGGCCGTCTGGATGTCATCGGAGACAAGTTGATATCCGGGCGTATGTCCAAATGGTTTCCGCGCAGCTCGGCCGCCGACGTGCCGCGTCCAACCGCCGCCGAACGTGCCAGTGGAAAATAATACAAGCGCCCGCATGAGGCGCTTGTTGATTGTAGCGTTAAAGTTACAGCTTCAGGCGACCGAGACGATCTGGACGGCAAAGGTCAGGTCCTGACCGGCCAGCGGGTGATTTGCATCCAGGGTCACTTCGGTATCGGTCACTTCTTTGACAACAACCGGGATTGCCTGTCCGTTTGGAGAAGACATCTGCAGCTGTGTGCCGGGATCAAGTGGAATATTGTCAGGTATGTTGCTGCGTGGGATCACCTGAAGCCCTTTGGGGTCATGGTCACCATAGGCTTGCGCTGCGGGAACTGTGACGGTTTTCTCGTCCCCCGCCGTCATGCCCTGAAATGCGGCCTCAAGCCCGGGGATGATCTGCCCTTGTCCCATGGTGAAGCTCAGCGGGTCGCGCCCATCAGAACTGTCAAAGACCGATCCATCTGTCAGGGTGCCAGTGTAGTGGAATGCAACCGTTTTGCCATCTGCGGCTTGGGTCATGGGGAAGTCCTTTGGATAGGAGAAATCAGTGGCGGAGGCTGACGCATACAAGCCTGCAACGCCGGATGAGGGCGACACACTAACTTGGCCTGCGAGGTTGTAAACCCGAAACCTGGACCTTGCCTGGCCTCATTCCGTGTCGGCGACAACTGCATCCACTTCTATCTCAACTAACCATTCGGGGTTCACGAACCTGTTCACCTCCATAATGGTATCTACTGGCATGGCGTCCCGACAAAACCTCTTTCGTACGTCGATGACATCTTTCCAGACCGAGATATCTGTCAAAAGGATCCGAGTTCGAACCACATCGTGCCAGCCAGATCCAGCCTGTGCCAGTGCATCACCGGCGATCTCGAAGCAGCGTTCAGCTTGTTCCGCCGCATTGCCTACTCCAACTGTTCTTCCATCAATCCCAACCGGTGCAGTTCCACCGATGCTGATGTAGGGGCCAACTCGGATCGCGCGCGAAAAGCCGACGATCTTCTCCATTGGGTTTCCATTTGAGACGCGAGTACGTTTCATTGACCTTTCTCCGATCCACGATGATTGAGTTTCGTTAGGTTTAGCACATGGTTCTTGCCTACGCGTGCTCTTCCCTCTCTGCGTCCTCTATGCAAGTTTGCGGCGGAAGGAGATTGTCATGCCCATTACCACATGCGTATTTGATGCCTATGGCACCTTGTTCGATGTCAATGCTGCAGCCCGGTCTGTTGCAGCCGAACCCGGACAGGACGCGTTTGCGGCTGTCTGGGAAGAGGTCAGCGCACATTGGCGAGCAAAGCAACTGCAATATACATGGATCAGAGCGATCACCGGGCGGCACGTCGATTTCTGGCAAGTCACTCAAGATGGGCTGGATTGGGCGCTTGAAAAGACCGGTCAGACCCATCCGGAATTGAGGGAGCGGCTATTGGGGCTCTACTTTACGCTGGCCGCTTATCCTGAAGTGCCGGACATGCTGACCGCGCTGAAAACGGCCGGAATGAACACGGCAATCCTGTCAAATGGCTCGCCCGAGATGTTGAATGGCGCCGTGGACAGCGCCGGAATTGGCGCGGTGCTGGATGACAGTCTGAGCGTCGAGGCCGTGGGCATATTCAAGCCCGATCCACGGATCTACCAATTGGTGACAGACCGCTTTGGCTGCAATCCAGATGAGGTGCTATTTGTGTCATCGAACGGGTGGGATGCGACCTCGGCCAAGGCTTACGGGTTCCGCGTGTTGTGGGTAAACCGCGCGGGGGAGCCCCTCGACCGATTGCCCGACGCACCGGATGTCATTGCGCCCGATCTGACCAATGTTCCCGAAATCGCAGGACAGCTATAGATGCAGAGCTTCAAGACGGCCGATGGGCTGACCCTGGCCTATGACGTAACGGGACAGGGGCCGGACCTTCTTTGTCTGGCTGGTCTTACACGGAATATGGATGATTTCCTGCCCGTAGTGGATGGGTTTGCGGATCATGCGCGAGTCATACGGTTGGACAGTCGCGGGCGCGGCGCATCCGATTTCGATCCCAACTTCATGAATTATTCCATTTTGCAGGAGGCACAGGATGCTCTGGCCCTGATGGATCATTTGGCCCTTGAAAAGGTGGCGGTACTGGGCACGTCGCGCGGTGGGCTATTGGCCATCACTATGCAGGCGCTCCGCCCCGGATGCCTCAGCGCGGTTATCTTCAATGATATCGGGCCGGATATCGACAAGGCGGGGTTGCAGTTCATCGAGATCTATCTGGGTCGCCCGCCGATCTACAACACGATGTCAGAGGCGCTGGAGCGTCGCCCCTCTGATATGGCAGCAGCCGGGTTCCATAACGTGTCAGGCGAAACATGGGCTGCACATTGTCGGGCGCTTTGGTCTGAAACCGCCGAAGGAAAGTTAGCGCTGCGATACGACCCCAAGTTGCGCGATGCGGTCCTAAGCCATCCGGCAGGGTTAGAACCACCAGATCTTTGGCCCTTTTTCGACGCGCTGAAAGATGTGCGCCTTGGTCTGATCCGGGGGCAGCATTCGAACATCCTGGCCCGCAAGACGTACGACGAAATGTGCCGCCGCCGCCCAGATATGGCAGCAGCAGAAGTGCCGGATCGTGGCCATGTGCCGTTTTTGAATGAACCCGAAGCCCAGATGATTATCGCGTCAGTGTTGGAGCAAATTGCATGACAGATATAGCGGCGATCCGTGCGGCAGCATCACGGATCAAAGACCATGCCCGACGGACGCCTCTCTTGTCCTCTCCCTTTCTGGATGAGATCGCGGGGCGCCGGGTTTTGGTGAAACCAGAGGCGCTGCAACACACAGGCAGCTTCAAATACCGCGGTGCGTTTTCTGCCATTTCGGCCTTGCCTGCTGATGCGCGTGCGAAAGGCGTTCTGGCCTATTCCTCGGGCAATCATGCGCAGGGAATTGCACTGGCCGCGCAGCAACATGAAACTCCCGCCGTGGTGGTGATGCCAGCCGATGCACCGGCCCTGAAAATCGCGAACACACGGGCTTATGGGGCCGAAGTGGCGCTTTACGACCGTCCTGGTGGTGAAAACCGTGAAGACATTGGACAGGCCTTGGCGGCCGAACGGGACCTGACCCTGATCCGCCCCTATGATGAGCCATTGGTGATTGCCGGACAGGGAACCGTTGGTTTGGAGATCGCTGAGGACGCCAATACGCTTGGGATTACGTCTGCCGATGTTCTGGTGTGCTGCGGCGGCGGTGGGCTGACCTCCGGTCTGGCCCTTGCACTTGAAGCTGATGCGCCGGGCCTACGTCCGCGTCCGGTTGAGCCGGAGGGGTTTGACGATGTCGCGCGTTCTTTGGCGTCTGGTAAGATTGAAAGAAATGCGCAACTGGCGGGCTCCATCTGCGATGCGATCATCACACCCAGCCCTGGCGAAATCACCTTCCCGATCCTGAAACGCCTTTGCGGCCCCGGCCTTGCAGTGCCCGATGTTGACTGCTTGCGTGCCATGGCGCTGGCGTTTTTGCGGTTGAAAATCGTCTTGGAGCCAGGCGGGGCCATCGCCTTGGCTGCTGCGTTGTTTCATGGGGACCAGATCGAAGGTGACACGGTGATCATTGTCGCGTCTGGCGGTAATGTTGATCCTTCTGTCTTTGCAGAGGCTCTGAATACCTTGGGAGAGGCTTAATGACTGACCTGACCATCGCCAGCTTCAACGTCAAAAACCTGATCGGAGCAGAGCAGGAATACTATCGCTTCGAAAAATACTCCTCGGAAGAATATGCATGGAAGCGCGATTGGCTGGCCGATCAAGTCTTGGCATTGGATGCCGATATTATCGGCTTTCAGGAAATCTTCACTGAATCGGCGTTAAGGGATGTGCTGGATGAAGCAGACCGCCGCGCGCAAGATCTAAACGATGTCGCCCAGCCCGAACGCGGAACGCGATATGCGCGCAAGGCGATTTTCCGGCGGCTGAAGGTAGAGGGTTATCGCGATGCTGCCTTGGCCTTTGCTCCAAACCTCAATGATGGCGGGCCGGGCGAACGGCGCCCTGGTCTGGCGATGGTGTCACGATTTGGATTTGTGGGAGAGGCCGAGGTGATCCAAGAAGTGGCGCCTGCTGTTGAGATCCCGTTTTCGGCCCTTGGTGGTGACGCGTCGGCCGGAGCCTTCACTTTGAAACG
The DNA here is from genome assembly GCA_947495575.1 of uncultured Nioella sp. Classification (GTDB taxonomy): domain Bacteria; phylum Pseudomonadota; class Alphaproteobacteria; order Rhodobacterales; family Rhodobacteraceae; genus CANLZL01. The sequence goes on from CANLZL010000007.1 coordinate 114,563, forward strand.
CCTGTCGCGCCCGGTTTTGAAAGTGCGGGTGCCGATGGGCAATAAAGTGGTGACAGTTCTGAACTGTCACCTGAAATCAAAGCTGGGGGAATATGACCGTCCGTTGGAAGCGCCGTTTGCACCCGCCGCTGACCTGACCAACTACGATCCAGTTGCGCGCGCCATGGGCAGCCTTCGCGCGGCTTTGCGGCGTATGGCCGAAGCCTTTGTGCTGCGGCGGGTTATTGTAGAAGAATTGCGGGCCGGGAATCCGGTCATCGTCATGGGTGACTTCAACGATCACGAAAACGCCGTGTCCTCTGAGATCATTGCTGGCGAGGCACCGTTCAAGAATTATTCCTGGATGCGCAGGCATGATGCGGAACAAGCAAATGACCGTTACAGCAAAGCAGAGAACATCCAGATCAAAGAAAGCATCGAGGCAATGCGCCTGCATTCGGCTGAGCGTCTGTTTGTGCGGAAATCCCTGCGGGATATGGTGTATACGGCGGCGTTCGGAGGCAAGTTTGAGAGCATTGACCAGATATATCTGTCTCGACATTTCCTGCCGAACTCTCCCGATAGCATAGGTGAGATGACGTATTTCTCGGTTCTGAATGACCATCTGACCGATGGCTCACATCCTGAGGCGCCCTATAACAAGCTCGCATCAGATCATGGGCAGATCATGGCGCATCTTTCACTCGGGGTGGATCCAGCCTGATCTGTTCCTGCGCCCAATCCAAAAATGCTTTCAGATAGGGGCGGTGTGGGGCTGGCAAATGGCAGAGATGGTAGCCCGTGGTCGGACCGTCCTCTGCTTCCTCAAGTAAGATCAGGTCGCCACTGGCGAGCTCTTCTTCAATCCACATTGTTGTCGCCCATCCAATCCCACGCCCGGACAAGATGGCGCTAAGGGAATATTGCGCGGGGATGTCAGTCACTTGCCGGGGAAAATCCTCGATCCCATGCGCATCCAACCAATCACTGACCTCGGAGCTGTTAGTTTCCTGTACCCAAGGCGCGCGAGCCAGCGCTGCGGGCGATCTGTCGCCAAGCGCATTTTCCATGCTCTTGGCGGCTACAAGTACCATGTGGCTGGCAACGACGAAGGTTGACTCCAACCCATCCCATGGGCCTTCTCCATAGCGGAAACTGACGTCGAATACCCCTTGGGTCAGATCTACAAGTTCAACCGAAGGCTCGATCGCAAAGCCGATGTCTGGATGCGTGGCGCAAAAGCTATGTAAGCGCGGCAAAAGCCAGGTCTCAGCAAAGGCAGGCGTGGTCGCAAGACGCAATGGGGCGGTTAACCTGTTGGCCTCTTGCCGACGAACAGCTGCCTTGATCTGATCAAACCCTGCGCTCAGGTCTTTGGCGAACTGGTTGGCCGTCGGAATGACCTCAACCCCGCGCCCCTTTCGCTGCATCAACGGCGTTTCAAGCCAGGCCTCCAGTTTGCGCACCTGCTGCGCAATCGCGGAATGCGTGACGTTTAATTCAGCCGCTGCGCGCGTCAGGCTGCCAGTGCGCGCTGCGGCCTCAAAGGCTCTGAGGGCCGCTATAGGGGGCATCTTCTCCATTTTCATATGTTAGCTGAGCTAACGAGACATGAAAACTGATTTTCTCGCAATTCTGCCTGCGCGGACTTAGGTATTTCTACATCAAAAGATGATGGAGCATGCCGATGTTTGGACATTTCAGAAAGTTGATAACCGAGTTCTCGGCCTCGGATCACGGGGCTGCCGGATGTGAGGATCAGCTTGAAGATCACTTGGCGCGCCTCAGCGATCATCATATCCGTGATATCGGGCTGGACCCGAAGGAAGTGTTCCGTCCGGTGCCGCCGCTGCCCTTCCTGCGGTAAGTTTAACGTCGCGCGCTTTCCCGGCGAAACCCGGGCAAAAGCATTGCAAATATTCCGATCGAAATCAGGATCAGGATAAGTGCCAGGAAAAAAGGCGCGCCCGGCAAATGGATTGGCGCCCCGTCGCGGGTAAAGCGGAAAAAGACTTGAGTCATAATCACAGGGGAGATGACCATCGCGATGGCGTTAAGCGAGGCAATAACCCCCTGCAACTCGCCTTGCTGATCATCACCTGCCTTCCGGCTCATCAAACCGTTCAGAGCAGGGGTTGCCAGCGCCGCGATGGCGGCGATGGGTGTCAGCGCCCAGACCATCCAGCCCTCTGAGGCCAGTCCAAAGCCTACAAGGATGACTGCATCAAGGATCAGGGCGTACAGCACTGTTCGAACTTCGCCCAATGTGGGAATAACCAGCTGAATTAGGCCTGCCTGAACAACCACAGTGGCCAGCCCGTAAACCGTTAGGGACAGGCCAACCAAAGCAGAATCCCAGCCAAAGGCGGCCTGAGTATAGAAGGCCCAGATCGCCGGATAAACAAAGCCAGACGTGGTGTAAAAGAAGAGCATCAACAAGAGCCATCCCATGCCCGGAAGCTCCCGAATCTTAAGGAACCCCCCAAGCGGATTAGCGCGGCGCCAATCAAAGGCCCGGCGTTTTTCCTGTGGCAGGGACTCTGGCACAACGAAATACCCGAAAAGGAAGTTGACCCCTGCAAGGGCCGCCGCCGCATAGAAGGGCGCGCGGGAGTCCAGCCCGGCCAATAGACCACCTAACGCAGGCCCCAGGATGAATCCGATGCCAAACCCGGCCGAGATTAAACCAAACCGTTGCGCGCGCTCGTCCTTAGGGGTGATGTCGGCAATATAGGCGGTGGCCGTTGCATGCGTTGCCGAGGCGATGCCCGCCACGATCCGTCCGATCAGCAGCAGCCAGATTGTTCCGGCCAGCGCCATGATTACATAATCGACGGCCAATGCGGCCATTGAGATCAATAGTATGGGCCTGCGTCCAAACCGGTCGGACAGATTGCCGACGGTTGGGCTAAGCAGGAATTGCATGACCGCAAAGGCCGCCGCCAAAATCCCGCCCCAAAGGGCCGCATCTGCAAGGTCAACTGACATGACCTCTCGGATCAAATCGGGCATGACCGGCATGATCAGGCCGAACCCCATCGCGTCGATGGTGATTGTAACTACGATAAAGATCGTGGGAAGACGCGTGTTATCCATTGTCGCTATAGGTGGCGGCAAGTTGGTTGAATTTCAACGCCACCTCTTCGGTAGTCTCGTCGATTTCGCTACTGGCGCCAATTTCGCTGCGCGACTTTTGCAAACCGTGCGCTGTGATCATGACCAATTGCGGGAGCAACATTTGCGTCGCGATAATGTCAGGATGAGTCCTCATGCCAGCGTTCAGAAGATCCGAATGGCGCGCCATGGAGGCTTGGATAGGAGCAATCTTGATGTCGGATCCTGAAGGTAGCCGGGTCAGTTTTTGGCAAACGTCGTTGAGCCATGAGGCAAGCACCCGCTGCGCTTCGGGAAAGCTCAATGTTCCAACAGAAAGCCCAAGCGCAGCTGCCAAGGCGCTGCGAAGGCCAGCATCCCCTTGATAGGAAACCTGGGCGATCTGATCGGATATTTCCGCGATCTGCCCTTGGTGTAGGATCAAGGCGCTGGTCAAAGACTTGGTTTCGCCCGCCAGGTTTGGCGACACGGTGGCAAGGTCAACGCATAAGCTTTGAAGGCTGGCGTCGATGACGCGCAGCGATTGGCGTAGCCTGAGAGCAAATGCAGTGTTCTGAACGTCATCCGACGCGGTTTCAAATTGCAGATATTGCGCATGCTCCGGGGCTTCCAACGCTTTTTGTAACGCGGCCATAAGGGCAGGAACCGGAGTGCCGTCCTTGGCGGTTCCATGCGCAAGCCCGGAGGGATCAATTTGAACCTCCATTGCTGCGCGATGCAAAAACGCACCGCTTTCTGGGGGGATCAGACCGCTTTCGCCCTGAACTTTGGCCAGGGTTCCCGCAACCAGCATCATCGCACGCACTTCGGCGCTGTCCGAGAACAATCGCGCAATCTTTGGGTCACACAAAAGATCGCGGTAAATCGCGCTGTCAAACGGGCTGATGGTCACGATCTGTCTCCGCGCGTGTGCCGTGGTGGTCTAGTCGCTTAATGCGCTAGCTTGGGCCGCGTGGCAAGCGGGAGGTCTATTCCGTTTCATGCGCGTAGCGCAGCTTCGCAATCTCTTCGTTCCGGGCGATTTTTTGCTGCAAGTCCAGCGCTTCTTCGACAAAGGTCAGATGCACATGGATGGCTTCTTTAGCGGCGCCAGGGTCGCGGGCCTGAATAGCCGTGTTGATCGCACGATGGTGTTCCAACAGGATGTCGCGCGTATTGCGCTGCTTGAACATGACCGAGCGGTTGTAGAACACGCCCTCCTGCAGCAGATCGAACATTGAACGCATCATATGCAGCATGATCACATTGTGACTGGCCTCGATAATGGCAAGGTGGAATTGCGCATCCAGTTCGGCCTCATCTGATGGGTTCCGCTTGGTATGTGCGACTTCCATCTTCTGGAAGATCTTGTCGATGACCTTGAGGTCTGTTTCCGTTCCGGAATTTGCGGCCCGCGCTGCGGCCATTCCCTCCAGCTCTCGCCGAAAGGACAAGTAATCGAACACCGCTTCGTCATGATGGGCAAAGAGCCGGATCAGGGCGGGTGAAAAGGCGCTACCCAGAACTTCGGCTACGTAGATACCGGCGCCAGCACGTGTTGTTAGTAATCCGCGATCCTGCAATTCCGCGATGGCTTCGCGAAGGGACGGGCGAGAGACGCCCAATCGTTCGGACAATTCACGCTCGGATGGCAGGCGTTCTCCCGGCCGCAATATGCCGCGCAGGATCAATTGTTCGATCTGTCGAACAACCGAGTGCGATAATTTCTCGGCGTCAATTCTCTGAAAAGGCATGTCCGTGACCTCCCTCTGATTGGTCAGGTTAGTAGACCAGATCGAGGGAAGTCCAGAGGATCCTTAAAGATTAACTCGTCGGGCGGATGATAATTTCCACACGGCGGTTCAATTGACGCCCGTCTGGGGTCAGGTTTGTCGCGACCGGTTCGTTTTCACCACGGCCAAAGCTGCGGACACGCGAGGGTGAGACGCCCTGTTCAAGCAAGACACCCGCCACTGCGCTGGCGCGCCGCGCCGACAGGTCTTGATTGTAGTCAGCCGAACCGGTGTTGTCGGTATGGCCAATTACGTCGACCGTCGTGTCACGATATTGCTGCAGGTTGTTGGCCAAAGCCCTGAGATCGCCCTGCAGACCTGCACGAATGGCGGCGCTGTCCGTGTCAAAAAGAATGCCTTCCGGCATCGTGACCAGCAGTTGATCACCCTGATTTTCGATCATGATCTGATCATTGGCCAGCTGTGAGCGCAGATCAGCGGCCTGTCTGTCCAAGGCGTTGCCGATCCCCGCGCCAAGGGCGGCCCCGGCTGCGGCGCCCAACAATGCATTCCGACCGCGGTTATCATCGTCTGCACGTGCGCCCAGGAACCCACCCAAAATGCCACCAACAATCGCGCCATCACGTGTGCGATTGCCATTCGGATCATTCAGATAGGCCGGATCACATGCCGCCAGACCAAAGGCCGAGATCACGGTAAGGGACACGAGTTTCAAGCGAAATGTCATTTTTCTGCCTTTCCCAAATTAGGTGCCCGGATCCAATTTCCGGGTTCTTCAGGCCGTTATAGCAGAGCCCGTGGGCGGACACAGAGTGAAAACCGGTGCTGGCGGATTTCTGCCAATATGGGCTGCGTTATGGGTTTTGAAAGTACTGGTTTGACTTGTCCGATCCTTCATATAACATAATTGTTATGGAATCACTTAGTTATACAAACCCATCTTCGCAACTTGATGCTGTTTTTGCAGCCTTGGCAGACCCGACCCGCCGGTCGATCCTATCGCGGTTGGCAAGCGGTGAGGCCTCGGTCAATGAACTGGCCGAGCCCTATGACGTTTCTCAACCGGCCATATCCCGCCATCTGAAAGTGTTGGAGCAGGCGGGTCTTGTCGAACGGGCAATCGATCGTCAGCGACGGCCGGCCCGGTTGAAAGCTGCACCAATGGCTGAGGCCGTCGCGTGGCTGGAGGAGTTCAAATCTTTCTGGGAGGGAAGCTTCGATCAGCTGGACGCTCTTCTAGAAGAATTAAAGACGTCAGACAAAAAGGACTAATCTCTATGTCGGAATTACCGGTTTACACATTGGAACGCAGGTTCAAGGCGCCACGCGCCTTGGTCTGGCGCACCTGGACAGAAGCAGAATTGCTAAACCGTTGGTACGGCCCCGGGGTCGAGACCGTGATCCATCAGTTGGATGTCACGCCGGGTGGTGTGTGGTTGAATGAAATGAAATGGGGCGGGAACTCCAATTATCAACGCGTCGAATATGTCGAGGTATCGGCTCCTGAGCGATTGGTATGGTTGCATTCCAATGCCGATCAGGACTGGAACATCGCCGCTAACCCGATGATGCCAGACTGGCCGCGGGTCTTGATGACAGTGGTCACATTTGAAGAGGAAGGCGACGAGACAGTGATGCGGCTGACATGGGAGCCGCATGAAGCAACAGAGGCCGAGATCGCCTGCTTCGCCGGTGCCGTCGCTGGCCTCGACAAAGGTTGGGGTGCCGGGATGGAAATCCTTGCGGAAATCCTGGCCGAACTTCAAACCTGAAAGAGCCGGGCAGGTCGGGCCGGCAATCGCCTGGCCCGATCCGCATGGTCAATGTAATGCCGGTTGTACCCATTTTCGGTTTTGGACGTGGCGAGCGATCAGCCTGTCCATTTGCTTGCGCCGAATTGGTTCGGGCCGAGCCAATCGGGCTGAAAAGTTCACATCACTCAATTCCGGAAACAGCGTCAGAATTTCCTTTCGGGCGGCCGGGCTAACGGCCCGCAAGGCCTCCGGGCCGGTAAACAGACTTTCGGTGACCGCACCTTCGCTGATCACCAATTGATGGCGGTCGAAAAGGAAATGGACGTAGGTGATTTCGTCCAACTCATCCGCTCGCGATACGCCAGGCAGCGCGAGAAGCTTTTTGGCAGGCAGCAGTACTTCGCTTGTGCCACACATGCGGTGCGCGATTGCTGATCGGACCAAGACCCGGTGCTGAGGGGAAACGATCAGGTCATGGCTGGGTATGCCGGGGCCGAGGGCGCCCGCGCGAATGCGGATGGGGATCAGGTTTGGTGCAGATGACAAAGCTGAACAGTCCAATTGCCGATGTCCGATCCAACGCAAAGGCTGCGGCCCGTCATCGACAGTTCGTACAATATCGCCTGCCTGCAATTCTTCGACGCGGGTCGCACCGTCTGGGGTTACGATCCGGGTGCCAGAGGCAAAACAAATAAACAGATCCTCATAATCAACGGCGCCATCGGTATTGAACTGTTGAAAGCTGTAAGTGACATTTGGGTCTAGCTGAGTATCTGAGGCAAGAAGCGGCCCATAGTTGGATTGCCCATTGGTTGCCAGGAAATAGACCGTCCCGCTGGAGCCATCGCTGCCGGTGAACGTGTATTTGTAGCGAAGGTCGACCAGATCACCGTTTGAAATCCCGCTGACAGTGGAGCTGACCACATCCTGATCAGAGGTGTCATAGCCACCGGTATGCGTGTAGTCGCCAAATTGCGCATCGCCGGCACCATCAGAATCGTCAATGACGATCTTGCCGGCTTCAGCGACCGTGAAATTATTGAAATGCGGGTAAGTGTTATCACCGGACGTAATCCGGTAGACCAACACAGTTTCTAACGCCATTTGGGCACCCTTTCGCGCAAACAAAAAACTCGTCACCCCAAGCGTCTTGGTAGCGCTAAGGCTTTAACGTGGGGTTTCAAGAGAGTGTTTTCGCGCAAAATCCCGGCTGGATTGCGGCCAAAACAACGTTGATTTTGGGGCAATTTATTAACTTTGCGGCAGCATTCAGGCGCGGGCCTTATCTTCCAGGTCGGCGGATTCCCAAGCCAGCATGGCACGTTTGACGGGCAGGCCCCAATGGTAGCCGCCCAACCCGCCGGACTTCCGCAAGGCACGATGACACGGGATCAACCAGCTGATCGGATTTCGGCCGACTGCAGTTCCCACGGCGCGCACGGCTTTGGGATTGCCAATGGATTGCGCAATTTCCGAGTATGTCGTCACATGCCCTGACGGGATCTGCAAAAGGGCCTCCCAGACTTTGATCTGGAACGGCGCGCCAATCAGGTGCAGCTGCGCCATGCCGTCCGCGCCGAACGCTGATCTGGCCCATGGTGCCAGTACCTCAGGATCCTCGACAAATTCCGCAGCTGGCCAGCGAGATGTCATGTCGGCCATCGCGGTGTTGGGGCCGGTTTCGGCGGCAAAGGCCATGCCGCAAATGCCCTTGTCGGTGCCCATGATCAAAGCCTGGCCAAAGGGACTGTCGAACCAGCCATATCGAATGGTCAGGCCTGCGCCTCCCCTTGCAAATTCGCCGGGGCTCATCGCCTCCCACTTCAGGAAGAGGTCGTGCAATCGGCCGGACCCCGACAACCCGACCTCGTCGGCAGTGGCAAGGGTCGTGAACCGGTCGCGCAACAGGTGTTTAGCATGATCGAGTGTCAGGAATTGTTGATAACGTTTGGGCGAAACGCCCACCCAACGCGAGAACACACGCTGCAAATGGGCAGGACTCATGCCCAAACTGTTTGCCAACTCCTCCAGGGACGGCCCTGGTGCAGGCGCCGCGTCAATAACCTCAAGCGCCCGCCGGATGACGTGGTAATGATATGCAGTCTCGGGTCGGGCGTTCATGGGTCTGTCTCCTTTCCAGGGAAACTTATCGCGCACATGGACCGCGTTCGATCCGAATCCTGCGCCTTTTTGGGGGGCAGGGGCAAGTATTTCGGCTAACCTTCGCGGGAAAGGGAGGGTGGAAGATGCAAAGCGAATCATTCCGACTGACCCGCGCGGCGGCGGATAAATACCAGAATAACTCCGTTCCGGCGATGTTTGGCCCCCTGGCGCGAGCTACTCTGGCAAAGATCATCTTGGCGCCGGACCTTGACGTTATCGACATTGCCTGCGGCACCGGAGCGCTGACGCGGGAGATCGCATCGGCCCTGCCGGGCAAGGGGCGGGTGGTTGGCGTCGACCTTAACGCCACCATGATTGATGTCGCACGTGAACAGCAACCCGCGACACTGCACCGGATCGAATGGCAGGCCTGCGATGTTTGTGCCATTCCCTATCCAGACAGCAGCTTCGACCTTGCCTTTATTCAGCAGGGTTTGCAGTTCTTTCCCGACAAGCCGGCGGCGTTAGCCGAGATCCGGCGTGTGCTCAAGCCCGGCGGTTGGCTCTATCTGACTTGCTGGCGCGCCATTTCGGCATTTAACGGGTCACTGGCCGAGGCGCTTGAGCAGCATCTTGGCCCTGAGGCGGCAGAAAAGGCGCGGGCGCCGTTTTCTTTCCGTGATGGCGCGCTGATCGAACGGTTACTTGTCGAGGCCGGGTTCGACGTGGCGCCGCGAGATGCTGTGATCCTCGAACGGCGCTTTCCCGATCTGGCGGCGCAAATCCTTGCCCTCCCGGTAGAGGCCGATCTGCGCGCCGCGGGCGACAAGACTACAGAGGCGGTGATTGCTGAGGTAGCGCGCAAGCTGACCCCTTATGACCGGGGCGACGAATTTGTGATGCCGCAAGAGGCACATCTCTTCCTTGCGCACCGAAAGAGATAAGAAGGGGAAATGTATTACGCCTGGGTCGACAGTAAAGGTCAGGAAGCAAACAACGCGGGCGGCGTTATTCTGCCGTGGTGGAGTGTCACCAAAACCGCCATTGCCGCGCTGGTGATCCGGCAGGCCAGCTGCGAAGGCATCGACTTGGATGCTCCTTTGCCGGGCAAAGCCTGGTCTCTGCGTCACCTGATGGCGCATCAGGCCGGGTTGCGCGATTACGGCGCCGTGCCAGAATACCACAAGGCAGTCAGCGCCGGGGAACTGCCATGGGCCGATGCTGACATGCTGGACCGCGCCAACGCCGACGATCCGTTGTGGCCGCCGGGTGGTGACTTTGCCTATTCCAATATCGGGTATTTTTACTTGCGCTTGTGGCTGGAGGAACGCACAGGTCGCAATCTTGCGGAACTGATGACCTCGCAGTTGATTGAGCCGCTCGACCTAAACTCGGCTAAACTGGCTGAAACCCCGGCGGATTTCGCCACGATCCCGCTCGCCGGGGCCGAGGGCTATCATCCCGGCTGGGTCTTTCACCGCACGCTTGTAGGCACGGCGCGGGAGGCGGCGCGGATGGTCCGGGCGATCGTGGCCGGCGATTTCCTGACCGACGCGCAAAAGGCCGACATGCAGGAAACCCATTTTCGTGGCGGGGCTTTGGATGGGCGGCCTTGGCTGACTACAGGCTATGGGCTGGGCCTGATGATCGGGCAGACCGGAACAGCGGGGCTGGCTGTCGGCCACAGCGGCAGCGGCCCATTTTCCTCGAATGCTGTCTACCACTTTCCTGACTCTGGTCGTACCGTCGCCGTTTTCGGGCCGGGATCAAATGAGGCCGAAAAGGAATGGAGGGCTGCGCGACTTGCCCAGAGCCGTTGATCTTCGCGCCCGCAATGGCTAGGGGGATTGAAACCCGCTGCCAAACTCAGGCGTCTTGATGGCCAAGCAACTGCCCTATCACGTGATCCAAGAGATCTTTACCCGGTTTCGCGATGCAGAGGCGGAGCCTAAAGGTGAGCTTAATCACACCAATGCCTACACATTGGTTGTGGCTGTCGCGTTGTCGGCACAGGCCACTGATGTCGGTGTGAACAAGGCCACAGAGACGCTATTTCAAATCGCAGATACGCCGCAAAAGATGCTGGATCTGGGCGAAGAGAAGCTCATCGACCATATCAAGACGATTGGCCTCTACCGCAACAAAGCCAAGAACGTGATGAAGCTCAGCCGTATTCTGGTTGAGGATTACGGCGGCGAAGTTCCATCCTCGCGTGCGGCCCTTGTCAGTCTGCCGGGCGTCGGCCGCAAAACTGCGAATGTTGTCCTGAATATGTGGTGGAAACACCCCGCGCAGGCAGTTGATACCCATATCTTCCGGGTCGGCAACCGGTCGGGCATCTGTCCCGGCAAGGATGTTGACGCGGTTGAGCGCGCGATAGAAGACCATATTCCCGTTGAATTTCAGCACCATGCGCATCACTGGCTGATCTTGCATGGCCGCTATAAATGCAAGGCTCGCAAGCCGGGCTGCCCCACCTGTATCATCAAAGATCTCTGCGCTTTCGAGGAAAAAACCGAATGAGCAAAAGCTACGACGTCGTCGGCATCGGCAATGCGATGGTCGACATCATTTCTCATGGCGACGATGATTTTCTCGCCAATATGGGCATCACAAAAGGCATCATGCAGCTGATTGAACGCGACCGTGCCGAGCTGCTTTATGCCTCGATGCAGGACCGTGTTCAGGCGCCGGGCGGATCTGTTGGCAACACGATGTCGGGCATAGGCTCGCTTGGGTTGAAAACGGCGTTTGTCGGACGGGTCAAAGATGATCCGCTTGGCCAGTTTTACGCCGCCAAGATGGTTGAAGAGGGCACGGCGTTTCCAAACCCGCCAGTGGCCGACGATCCGAACCCAACCTCACGCTCGATGATCTTTGTTAGCCCCGATGGTGAGCGGTCGATGAACACCTATCTGGGCGCAGGGGCCGAGTTTTCCGGCGAAGATGTCGATATCTCGGTCATGGAAGACACGCGTTACCTTTTCCTTGAAGGCTATCTATACGACAAGGACAAGGGCAAAGAGGCCTTCCAGAAATCCGCAGCAGCCTGCCGTCATGCCGGTGGTCAGGCGGGCATCTCCTTGTCTGATCCCTTCTGCGTTGACCGTCACCGCGACAGTTTCCGCACCCTCATCGAAGATGAAATGGATTTCGTGATCGGGAACGAGGCCGAATGGCTTTCCATGTATGAAACGACGGATCTGGCCACAGCCATGAATGAGGCGGCGCTGGTATGTCCTATCGTGGTTTGCACACGATCCGGTGCACCAGTGATCATTCGATCTGACGATCAGGAAGTGCAAGTACCCGTGCGAGAGGTGACACCAGTTGATGCCACCGGCGCAGGGGATCAGTTTGCCGCCGGGTTTATCTATGGGCTGGCCACGGGCCAGACGCTGGAGACCTGCGGCAAGATGGGCGTCGCTGCCGCCGCCGAAGTGATCCGCCACATCGGACCGCGCCCGAAACGATCCCTCAAAATCATCTTCGCGGAAGAAGGGCTGATTTGATTGCGAAACTGCATCCTGATGTAGCGCGTTTCGCGGCGGCATTGAATGAGTTGGAAGACCATTTGCGGCGGTACGGCGAAAGCCACTGGGCAAGGACAGTTGCTCTGATCCGCCAAAAGGCAGAACGGTCTGACGGGCGCTGCGTGGAGGAAGCTATAATGCTGTTCGGTGGAATGGGATCGTTGAATGACTTGATCCTCGGCGAGGCGATCGAGGCCAATGATACCCTCGACAGACTGAGCTCGAAAGTTTGGACATTAGCTCAGGATCTCAAATCCTAGGCGGTGTCCAATACTTCGAACGTATGAGCGACCTCTGCGGTTTTTGCCATCATAGCCGAGGCCGAGCAGTATTTTTCAACCGACAATTCAACGGCGCGCTCGACCTTTTTCGGGTCGACGCCACGACCCTTTACGACAAAATGCATGTGGATGCGCGTAAAGACAGCCGGAGTGGTGTCGGCGCGGTCGGCGTCGAGTTCCACCACCACATCGTCAATCTGCTGGCGGCCTTTTTCGAGGATCGAGACGACGTCATAGGCCGAACAGCCACCGGTGCCGATCAGAACCAACTCCATCGGGCTGGGGCCGGGCGTGGTACCGTCCTCTTCCTTGGTGCCGAAGACGAAATTGTGCCCGGTGCCTGATTTGCCGATAAAGGTCCGCTTCTCGGCCCATTTGACGCGTGCTTTCATGGTCGCTTTCCTCTTTGCGCATTTACAGAGCTGTTTTGCCAGCGGTAGTCCGCTGGCGACAGGGCATTAGAACTGATTGTATAGTGGGGTTAACAAAGACAACAATGCGGGACTTTGCTGCCGTTCCCCGAAGCTGTAGGAGCGACCGCTTTCTGGAGCGGTGATTGAATTTATGGCTCGATCAGATAGTAGTCCGTCGAACTGTATTTCAAGAACGAGCAATCCGATGGCTGAGAAGCATATTTGTCTGATGGGAGACTCCATCTTCGACAATGATGAGTACATTCTAGGGGAACCTGGCGTCATCGAACAGATGCGCCGTTCAATTCCAAAGTCCTGGTCGGCTTTCAAGGTCGCTGTCGATGGCGACTGTATTGAAGACATCCCTAACCAGCTTGAGAGGGTACCAACTCACATGACAGATATAGTCGTGAGTATCGGTGGAAACGATCTCATGAAATTCCGCCATCTGCTCGCGCAGGTTGCGGAAGGAGCCAAGCTGGATGAACTAATCGCGTCGCCGCTTGCAGATTTCGAAATCGCGTATGGTTGGATGTTAGACGCAGTTTCTGAGCGTGGCTTAAGGGTAAGCGCTTGTACAATTTACACTGCCATCCCTTTCGCAGAGCAGGAAATGAGGGATCATGCACCATCCGCAATTGGCGCATTTAATGCCATCATCCTACGTCTCGCAGAAGCTCGTGGCATTTCGGTGATCCGACTAGACGTGGCATGCGCAGATCAGGACGACTTTTCAGAGATGTCGCCAATAGAGCCATCGTCAAGAGGCGGACAAAAGATCGTAGATGCAATTCTTCAGACGCTTGGTGCTACCTGACCAGAGCTCGAACAGGAGCCGAGCAGACATTCGTATGCGATTCAGCATCGGTCGAATTGGACTCAAAGCCGTCATTCACCTTGGATGACTGTTAATCCCCCAGCTTGGCGTGAACTTCATCAAGGTCGATCTCACCAATTGGCATCTTGTTGCCCGGGTTCTCGAAATCATATTTGAAGAGCTGAAAATCGCGTTTGTAGATTTCATAGACCAGGTGCTTCGACAAATCGTCGAAATAGTCCTCAACCGGGTGCGCTCGCTTGGGGCCGTGGCCCTCGGATTCATTGAACCGGGGGATGTCGTTCAAAACGATATCGTGTTTTGTTTCTATGTTGTCCAGGACCGATTGCATCCCGTCATTGAAGTTTTCGGTCCAGAAAATCTTGTCATAGCGCCCGCCATTGACGATGAACGTTGAGATATGGCCAGACATGGCAGACCAATGGATGTCGGGATCCATCGGACGACGCCACCGGATAGTGTCGCGGGTGAACAGCAGGAAGCGGCGGAAACTGGCGATCTGATCGAACTCTTCCTTGCCATCGTCGCCGCCAACTTCGATTCCGTATTTCTGGATCAGGAGCGGGACAAGGTTGCCGCGATACCGCTTGCCGTTCCTTTGAATGCCACAAATTTTATCGAAAAAACTGGACAGGATGCGCGTGTAGGGGTTGCGGACGCAGGTGAAGGCGAAGGAACCGTGGCTGCGAACGTTGGATTCGATCTTTGGCTGTGATTCATCCAGCGCCCATTTATGCAGCCCTTGCTTGGCATCGTGGATGTCGCCATCAAAAAATTCGCCATTGTCCGAATAATACATGATCTGGCCGATGGTCGAACATGCACATTTCGGGACCACACGATAGACAACGCTCTCGCTTTCGGTCATCCAAGTTCCGGGGAACCCCATGCAACTGCTCCTCAATTATCGTTTTTTCTTTTATCAACTACGGATTGAACACAATCCGTCAACAAACTAGTCTATCTTTAACCGCTTTGCCGCAGTAATGGCACAATAATAAGGAAAGTTTGAGGCCTCTCAATCGCGCATGGCAAAAATAGCCTTCATCCTTCTGTGCCACAAAGATCCTGAGGCAATCATCCTGCAGGCGCGTCGTCTGACGGCTGCGGGTGATTTTATCTCGATTCATTTTGATGCACGTGCCGGATCTGACAAATATGCACAGATTCAGACGGCGCTGGCTGACAATCCATCTGTCACCTTTGCCAAACGCCGGATCAAGTGTGGCTGGGGTGAATGGAGCCTTGTGCAGGCAACTCTCAACGCGGTTGAAGCCGCTGTCGAAGCCTTTCCCGAAGCCACTCATTTCTATATGCTGTCAGGGGACTGCAATTCGATCAAATCCGGGGCCTATGCCCATGGATTTCTGGACCAAAACGACAAAGACTACATTGAAAGCTTTGACTTTTTCACGTCCGGCTGGATCAAGACCGGGATGCGCGCCGACCGCCTGATCTATCGGCATTTCGTCAATGAACGCAAACACAAGACACTGTTTTATTGGCTGCTGAATCTTCAGCGAAAAATGAAACTTGAACGTGAAATTCCCGACGATCTGCAAATCATGATTGGCAGCCAGTGGTGGTGTTTGCGCCGATCAACGGTGGAAAAAGTTCTGGAGTTCTGTCGGGAACGCTCGGACGTGATGCGGTTCTTTCGCAGGACATGGATTCCGGATGAGACATTTTTCCAAACCATCGTGCGCCATCTGGTGGCCGACCGCGAGATCGAGACACGTACACTGACTTTCTTGATGTTCACCGATTACGGCATGCCGGTGACATTTTATAACGACCATTTTGACCTTCTGCTCAGCCAGGATTTTCTCTTTGCCCGCAAAATCAGCCCTGAATCGACAGAGCTGAAGGAACGCTTGGGCGAGCTTTGGGCGTCAGGTCGACAGGATTTTGTCATATCAGGTGAAGGTAAGAAGCTGCACCATTTCCTAACCGGCAGAGGGCGGATCGGTCGCCGGTTTGCACCTCGGTTTTGGGAAAACGAAAGCACGCTCGGTCAGGAGCGGGAGCTCTTGATGGTGGTTTGCAAAAAATGGCATGTGGCAAAGCGGCTATTGGCCACTGCCAAGCGGGTCACCCACACGCGTGGCCTTGAATACATGTTCGACGAGGCGTCCTGTGAGATCCCGCATCTTGGCGGGCTGGAGCGGACTCTGGAGAAACGTAATCGCCACCGCCGCGCCGTAATGCGGCTCTTGTTCGATTATTATGGGGCAAACCGGCTGATGATCTGCCTTGACCCCAATAATGTTGATCTGATGCGCGATTTCATGTCGGATAAAAGCTCGAACCGGATTTTGGAAATCCAGTGCCAGTTCGACGATCACTATCTGATTGGCCATGCGCACCGTGTTGGCCTTGCCCGCGAAGAAACGCCGCCAGAAGTGGTAGAACAGCTATTGCCGACTTTGCGTCACGAGTTCGATTACGAAGCCACCCGCATTCGTGAAGCTGGCTTTACCAAGCATTACCGCGTTCACCAGAACCACTCGATCGAAGACAACATTTCGGTCCTGTCCGAGTTTTTCAACATAGACCGGGACACGGCGCGCGAAATCGCTGAAACGCCCTACCTGTTCGACGATTAAGGAGGCTGACGATGGCCTATACCTATGACGACCAAAACATCTTTGCCAAAATTCTGCGCGGCGAGATCCCGAATGACACGGTTTTAGAGACCGAACATAGCCTCGCCTTTCGGGACATCACGCCTCAAGCGCCGCATCATGTTTTGGTGATCCCAAAAGGCCCTTATGTCACCTATGACCATTTTGCAGCTGAGGCCAGCGACGCAGAGATCGTCGATTACACCCGTGCGGTCGGACAGATTTGCCAGATTCTTGGGTTGGAAGAGGATGGATTTCGCTTGATTTCCAATGCGGGCCGCGCGGGTGTGCAGGAAGTGCCACATTTGCACGTTCATATCCTGGCCGGGCGGCCACTTGGGCGGATGCTGGACAAGGCCTGAGACGTCTATGGCGGCAACGCTCGTCTTGCCAAAAAAGCAATGTTCACATAATGTTCTTATCTGTGAGCTTTGGGTAAGGAGAGCAGGATATGATACCGGGAAGTTGTTGCTGCGGTGCGGTTGAGTTTAGCCTGGCGGCGCAACCGTCAATGATGGCGACCTGCCATTGTTCGCGCTGCCGCAAATCCGGGGCCAGCACGATTGTCTTTGTCAAAAAGGACGATCTGAAGTGGGTTAAGGGGCGTGAAAATGTTGCGCTTTACCAACCAAAAGCGCCTTATAAATATGGACGATGTTTTTGCAAGATTTGCGGCACATCGTTGGGTGAAATCCTTTCAGAGGATGACAGTTTTCCCATTTCGGCGCACGCCCTGGATGGAAAGCTGACCGCGCGAAACAGCTTGCATGAATTTGTTGGGGAGAAGCCAGATTGGGTCGAAATCTGTGATTCAGCTCCGCAATCTTCTGGCCACCCTGATTAAGATCGGTCAACTGGGGCGGTTCACCGCGCCCATAAGGGGCCTATCGCGTCTTGCCCCTGCATGTGTGATTTGTAATATGGGCCGCGGTAAATCTAACCGCTGGCCCATTCAAGGATGACGCAATGACAATCGACGCCCCTGAAACCGAAGTAGTGACTGCCTGGCGCGTGGCCTGCGATGGTGGCGAAGGGGCCTTGGGCCATCCGCGCGTATACCTCTCGGTCGATCGTGACACGGGTGAGGTCGAATGCGGCTATTGCGATAAGAAATTCGTTCACGCGTCCAAAGCCAGTTGAGCCGACGCTTCTGTCGAAGACGACGGCCGCACTCCGTAAACGGCACATTCCTTTGGCCTTGCCCGCAATTTGCCGACTAAGCTCTGGCCCCCCGACCTGACCCGTGGCACAAACTGCGAACGTGGCGAATTGGGAAGGGTTGCGATATGGCATTCGGCAAAGGACATCACCTGCATCTGGTCGATGGCTCGGCGTTTATCTTTCGGGCCTATCATGCGCTGCCGCCCCTGACGCGCAAATCTGATGGCTTGCCCGTCGGCGCGGTTGCTGGCTTTTGCAACATGCTGCACAAGTTTATCGAAGATAATCACGGCCCCGATGCACCAACCCATGTGGCGGTGATCTTTGATCATTCCGGAAAAAGCTTCCGCAACGATCTTTATGATAAGTACAAGGCCAACCGTCCGCCGGCGCCGGAGGATCTGGTGCCGCAATTCCCGTTGACCCGTGAGGCAACGCGCGCCTTCAACATCGCCTGCATTGAAATGGAAAACTACGAGGCTGATGACATCATCGCCGCGCTGTCCTGCCGTGCGCGTGATGCGGGCGGGCGCGTCACCATCATCAGCTCGGACAAAGACCTGATGCAGCTCGTCGGCGGCGGGGTTGAAATGCTTGATGCCATGAAGAACGCCCGCATTGATCGCGAAGGGGTGGAGGCCAAGTTCGGCGTCGGGCCAGAGCGTGTGATCGACGTTCAGGCCCTTGCAGGCGACAGCGTTGACAATGTGCCGGGCGCGCCGGGTATCGGGATCAAGACCGCCGCTTTGCTCATCAATGAATATGGCGATCTGGAAACCCTGCTGGAGCGGGCGGATGAGATCAAGCAGCCCAAGCGCCGCCAATCTCTGATCGAAAATGCCGACCAAATCCGGCTGTCCAAGACTTTGGTCACGCTGGATTGCGACACGCCTGTCGACGTCACGCTTGAAGAGCTCGAAGTTCGGGAGCCGATTCCAGAGGAGTTGCTGGCCTTCACCGCGCAAATGGAGTTCCGCACTCTGACCAAACGGCTGGCCGATCAGATGGGGGTGGAACCGCCCGTCATCGAGATGCCAAGCAGCGCTGATGCGCCAGTAGATGCACCCAAAGACCTGCCGTTTGATGCTGCAAATTATGAGACTGTGCGGGACGCGACGGCGCTGTCCAAATGGATCGCGGCTGCACATGCAAGGGGCCATGTCGCGGTTGATACCGAAACCACCGGACTAAACGAAATGACCGCCGATCTGGTTGGTGTCTGCTTGTCCGTTGAGGCCGGAAAGGCGTGCTACATTCCGTTGCAGCATAAACAGGGCGGGGATGACCTTTTCGGGGGCGATGCACTGGCCGAAGGTCAGATGCCCTTGGATGATGCATTGGCGCTGCTCAAACCGATGTTGGAGGATGACAGCGTCCTCAAGATTGGGCAGAACATGAAATATGATGCCAAGATGCTGAAGCGTTATGGCATTGATGTGGCTCCGATTGATGACACGATGCTGCTGTCTTATGCGCTGCATGGTGGACTGCACAATCACGGCATGGATGCCTTAAGCGAACGCTATCTGGGTCACACACCTATTCCGATCAAATCGCTGCTTGGCACGGGCAAATCGGCCATCACGTTTGACCAGATCAAGATCGACGATGCCGTGGCCTATGCCGCAGAAGATGCCGACATCACATTGCGGCTGTGGCAGGCGTTCAAGCCCAAGCTGCACCGATCCAAGGTCACAACAGTTTACGAAACGCTTGAGCGCCCGTTGTCGCCGGTATTGGCCAAGATGGAGATGCGGGGCGTCAAAGTGGATCGCGATACGCTCAGCCGGATGTCCAATGCCTTTGCGCAAAAAATGGCAGGGCTGGAGGCGGATATTCATGCTTTGGCCGGTCGGCCTTTCAATGTCGGTAGCCCTAAGCAATTGGGAGAAATCCTTTTTGATGAAATGGGGATCGAGGGCGGTAAAAAAGGGAAAACCGGGGCCTATGCGACCGGGGCCGATGTGCTGGAAGATTTGGCCGCAACTGGTCATGACCTGCCCGCACGGGTGCTGGATTGGCGGCAACTGAGCAAGCTGAAATCCACCTATACTGACGCGCTGCAAGACCATATCAACGTCGAAACGGGCCGCGTGCATACAAGCTATGTGCAATCGGGTGCCAATACCGGGCGGTTGGCCTCGACCGATCCCAATTTGCAGAACATCCCGGTGCGAACCGAAGAGGGCCGCCGGATCCGCGAGGCTTTTGTGGCTGAGCCGGGCAATGTGCTGGTCAGCCTCGATTACAGCCAGATTGAGCTTAGAATTTTGGCTCATATCGCCGGGATTGATGCGTTGAAAGCCGCGTTCAAACGCGGTGATGACATCCACGCCATGACGGCCTCGGAAATGTTCAACGTCCCGATGGAGGATATGACGCCTGAGATTCGTCGCCGCGCCAAGGCAATCAATTTCGGGGTGATCTACGGCATTTCCGGGTTTGGTCTGGCCCGGAACCTGCGCATTCCACGAGGAGAGGCGCAGGATTTCATAAACACCTATTTCGAACGCTTCCCCGGTATTCGGACCTATATGGACGACACCAAGGCCTTTGCGAAGAAGCATGAATATGTAGAAACGCTGTTTGGCCGAAAAATCCATATGCCGGAAATCAATGCCAAGGGGCCACGCGCCGGGTTCGCAGGCCGTGCTGCCATAAACGCCCCGATTCAGGGCACAGCGGCCGATGTTATCCGCCGCGCAATGATCCGGATGGATGACGCCATTGAGGGCCTTCCGGCCAAAATGCTGCTGCAGGTGCATGACGAATTGATCTTCGAGGTCGCCGAAGACGCGGCAGATGAACTGATCACCCGCGCACGCGATGTGATGGAGGGATCAGCAGAACCCGCAGTGAAATTGGCCGTGCCTTTGATCGTCGATGCGGGCCAGGGGGCCAACTGGGCAGAGGCACATTAGCGTGGCAGGCCCTGTCCAAGACCGCGAGGCCATGATCGCAGGCATGACGCCGGAACTACAACCGGGGCGTTACCTTTTTGCAGCCGCTCCTCCCGGGCTGACCGACGCGCCCGCCAGCGCCTTCGCCAGTTTCCGCGAAGCCGAAGGGCTGACCATGATCTTGCCCGAAGCCGAAGCACGCGCGCTTGGCACGTCAACGGGCCCGGCGATGTGCTGCATCACTTTGATGGTCTATTCCTCGCTTGAAGGGTTCGGCCTGACCGCCGCCGTGGCCACCGAATTGGCTGAGGCGCGCATTGCCTGCAACATGGTCGCCGGTCTGCATCACGACCACGCCTTTGTGCCTGCCGATCGGGCTGAAGAGGCATTGGCGCTGCTCAAAGCATTGCAATCGCGCACCTTGGCCGATCTTGCATCGCGGGACGGGATTGGCCGCTAGGCCATCCTGTGCGCTCCTTTGTATGCACAGGGGGTGTACAGGGGGTGTACGCCGGGTGCACTGGGGGTGACAGGCCGTTTTCGCGCCTCGACGTCAGCCTTGACCGCCGCGCCACCATGGGCGTTTGCTGTATGCAGGAGGCGCGCCATGACCGATCTCGTTACCCTTGAAAACCCTGACGGCCCGATTGCCCATTTGCGGTTGAACCGGCCCGAAAAGAAGAATGCGGTCACGCTGGACATGCTGGATGTCCTTGCCGCCACCGTGGCGTCTCTATCGGATCGGCCCGAATTACGCGCGGTCATTCTGTCCGGAACGGGCGGCGATTTCTGCGCCGGGCTGGACACCGCCACATTTCTGGAAATCGCGGGCCAGATCGATGCAATCAAGGCGCAAATTCTGACGCCGGACGACGATGGCGCCAACCGGTTTCAACGCCCGGCCAAGGCGCTGATTGATCTGCCGGTTCCGGTAATCGCCGTGATTGACGGTGTGTGTTTCGGGGCCGGGATGCAACTGGCGCTGGCCGCGGATTTCCGAATTGCCGCACGCAGCGCGCGCCTGTCGATTATGGAGGGAAAATGGGGGCTTATCCCGGATATGGGGATCACCATGACTCTACCGCAACTTATGCCAGCGGATCAGGCCAAGAGGTTGATAATGAGCGCAGAAATCTTCTCTTCCGAGGGCGCCTTTGCTGCGGGTCTTGTCACGGAACTGGCCGACGATCCGCATTCCGCCGCCGCAGATTTAGCGGCCGCGCTGGCTCTGCGCTCTCCGGATGCTATTCGCGCGGCCAAGGCACTTGTCGATCGGGTCTGGCGTGATCCATCCTGCGATGGTTTGAAACTTGAGGCCGTATTACAGGCTGAGATCCTGGGCGCCCCCAATCAGGTCGAAACCGTCATGGCGCAAATACAAAACCGGGCACCGAAATACCTGTAATTACTTGGCTGTATGCCGGGCCACAAAACCCCGGACATAGGGGCCAAAAAACACCATCGTCGGAAAGGCGATGGCCCAGGCCATGATCCAGGCGCCAAGCCATTTTCCGACAAATCCGTCAATCATACCGAGCGCGTTAAAAGTCGCGATGCAAGTGACGATGCAAGACATGATGCCCGAGAGAAGCAGGGCAACAAGGACGGGCGCAAAACGGGCGGGAATCATCAATTGGCTCCGATCAATTTGGTTGACGTAGCCAATTAATATCAAATTTTTGTCAAAACAACCGTAATTCCCGCAAAGTCACACGCCAAGCTCGGCCACCGGGATGATTGGAAAGAACTGCCCAGACGACCAAACGCCAAACCAGTCAGTGCCATCGACTACTTTGGAATCTCCCAAGTCAATCAACCGGTAAAAGGTTTTGCGATCAATCAGCGCCTCCAGGCCAGCCCGAACCATGACGTATGGTGACGGCTCTCCGGTTTCATCGCGGATGATGCGAATAGGGCGATCAGGTCCCGCAATCACCACATCCTCAACGTTAGTTGTAAAGGTGATGACCTGATTTGCGCCCTGTCCGGCGGCCTCCATATCAACAGCCACAAAGGGCGCGTCGACAACGCGAATGCCGACCTTTTCGACTGGAGTGACCAGGTAATAAGCGCCGTCTTCAAGTTTCAGGATTGAGCTGAAAAGCTTGACCAGGGCATGGCGACCTATCGGCGTTCCCATATAGAACCATGTGCCATCGCGTTTGATCACCATATCCAGATCACCGCAGAATTCGGGGTTCCACAGATGGACCGGCGGCAGTTTGCCCTCTTTTTGGGCTGCTTTTGCCGCTGCCATCAGGCTTTCGGGCGACGCTTTCACAATGTTTTGTCCGTTCATGCCTTTTGCCGTTTGAGCTTATCGCGATAGTTGTCTTTACTAGGCCTACATAACCCATCTCAGGAGCTTTGCCATGTCTGACCCCGAAGGTCTGGTTGCCGAAATCGACAAACTTGGGGGTGATCTGGCCCGCGCCAAGGCCGCTATCGGTCAAAAAATCATTGGGCAAGAGGAGGTTGTGAACCTGTCTCTGGCTGCAATGTTGTCAGGTGGCCATGCCTTGCTGATGGGCTTGCCGGGTTTGGGAAAGACTCTGTTGGTTGATACCCTGTCGACCGTCATGGGCCTGTCCGCAGCCCGTATTCAATTCACGCCGGATCTGATGCCTGCCGATATTTTGGGGTCGGAAGTGCTGGAAACCGCCGATGACGGGGCGCGGTCGTTTCGATTTGTGAATGGGCCTGTCTTTTGTCAACTTTTGATGGCTGATGAGATCAACCGCGCTAGCCCCCGAACTCAGTCGGCCCTGCTGCAAGCGATGCAGGAGCAAGAAGTGACCGTGGCGGGTGTCCACCATCCCTTGCCGCAGCCCTTTCACGTACTGGCCACGCAGAACCCTATTGAGCAAGAGGGTACTTATCCACTGCCCGAGGCTCAGTTAGACCGGTTCCTTGTCAAAATTGATGTTGATTATCCGGATCGCGATACCGAGCGGGGTATCCTAATGGCCACAACCGGGACCGCGCAGGCCGAGGCCGCGCAGGTCTTTACGGCTGAAGGTCTGATGGCGGCCCAACAAGTCGTTCGGCGTATGCCGGTTGGTGAAGTTGTGGTCGAAACTATTCTTGATCTGGTCCGGGCCTGTCGGCCTGATGATGAAGCAGCGCCCGCCTCTGTTCGCGATCATGTCGCCTGGGGCCCCGGCCCACGTGCGGCACAGGCGCTGATGCTGACCTGCCGCGCACGCGCCCTGCTGGATGGGCGCTTGGCCCCTTCAGCCGATGACGTTGCCGCCCTGGCGCGGCCCGTTCTCAGCCACCGAATGGCGCTGAGCTTTGCGGCCCGGGCCGAAGGGATCGTGCTGGAGGACGTCATTGATGAAGTCACGCAGCAGGCGACACGTACGGAGGCCGCCGCTTGAGCGACGCGCATCTCCATACACCGGAATCCCTCCGCTCCAGATCCGAGTCTGTTGCAGGCAGCCTGCCGTCGCTTTTGGCCGATGCCCAGCATTTGGCGGCGACAATTCTTTTGGGCCAGCATGGGCGCAAACGGACCGGTACCGGTGATGAGTTTTGGCAATACCGTCAGGCCGAGACCGGTGATCCCCTAAGGGCCATCGACTGGCGAAGGTCCGCGCGTGCCGATACGCAATTTGTCCGCCAAACCGAATGGCAGGCCGCGCAATCGGTGATGATTGGCGTCGATGATGCGCAAAGCATGGCCTATTCAGGCGATGCATCGCGCCCCTCCAAGCTGCGTCGGGCGCAAACGCTGGCCATGGCCTTGGCAATATTGGCCGTGCGAGGGGGGGAACGAGTAGGGTTGACCCATTTGGCTGAACCGCCACGTGGCGGCGAGGCGCAACTATTGCGCGTGGCGTCGGCCCTGATGGACCCAAGTGTGGCCGAAGATTACGGGGCGCCCAAACCGCAAGTGATGCCAGCAGGAAGCCGCGCGGTGTTTTTCTCGGATTTCCTTGGCCCGCCAGAAGCGATTGAGCGCGCGTTAGGTCAGGCCGCTGATCGTGGTGTGCGCGGCGCATTGGTGCAGATCCTTGATCCGGATGAAGAGCTATTCCCGTTTGAAGGGCGCACAATCTTTGAAAGCATGGGTGGCGCAATGCGATTTGAGACACTCAAGGCAGGCGGGTTGCGCACGCGCTACAAAGAGAGATTGGCCAAACGAAAGACCCATTTGAAAGAGATGGCGCGCCGGACGGGGTGGCAGTATCACTGCCACCACACAAGCGACCCGGCAGAACCCGGGCTACTTTGGATTTATCGCGCCTTGGAAAAAGGGGGCAGGTGATGGATTTGCCCACGCCGTTGGCCAACCTGCTACTACGGATTTTCTCGCGGAATGGCGCGGAGGCTGACGCATGATCGGCGCAATTGCCTTTACCACGCCCCTTCTCTTGTTGGGCCTCGTGCTCTTGCCTTTGTTGTGGTGGCTGCTCAGGGCGGTTCCTCCCACACCGATCCGACGTCGTTTTCCCGGCGTCGCCTTGTTGATGGGATTGAAGGACGACGATAGCGAAACTGACAAAACGCCTTGGTGGTTGCTGTTGCTGCGGATCTTGGCAGTGGCGGCTGCGATAATTGGTTTTGCAGGGCCTGTGGTGAACCCAGACCAGGACGGCCCGTCCGATGCGCCACTTTTGGTGCTGATGGACGCCTCTTGGGCGTCAGCAGGCGACTGGTCGGTCCGCATCGAACGCGTTAGGGGCCTGATGGAAGAGGCGGGGCGCGATGGGCGCGCGGTGGCACTAGTGCAGCTGACCGATTTGCCGCCTGATACAGGCGGTGTGTTCCAGGCGGCCAACCGATGGACACGGCGCCTGGATAATCTTGAACCGGGACCGTTTGAGCCGAATATGGCCGGCGTGGCGGAGTGGCTAGGTGGCGTCGAACAACCCTTTCAGACATTTTGGGTCTCGGACGGACTTGAGCGGGAGGGCCGCGAAACTGTTCTGGCAACGCTGCAAGAGGCTGGCGATGTAAGAGTGTTTCAGGGTCAGCGTCCGCTGTTGGCTCTGGGCCCACCGCTTTTCGAAGATGGCATGATACGGATCGAAGCCGATCGCCTGGGTGATCAGCGAGCCGGCCGCGGCATCGTGCAGGCCTTTGGTCTGGACCCTGCCGGTATCGAACGGGAACTGGCTCGCGAGGTGCTGGGCTTTGATGATGGGGCCGATAGCGGGCTTGTAGAATTTGATGTCCCGGCAGAATTGCGCAACAGGATCAGCCGTTTTCAGATCGAGGGCGCCCGCCACGCAGGCGCGGTCGCGCTCAGCGACGATGCGTTGCAACGGCGCGAAGTTGGCCTTTTGGCCGGAGCCGCCGATCAGGAGGGGCAAGCCCTGTTGTCGCCCCTGCATTATTTGCGCCGTGCCTTGGCCCCGTCGGCGGACCTGCTGGAGGTACAACTGTCCGACCTGCTTTTGGCCAGTCCGGATGTTATCATTCTGGCCGATGTCGCCCGGCTTAGTCCGGAAGAGGATGAAGGTCTGCGCGATTGGGTCGAACGCGGCGGTCTTTTGGTACGATTTGCCGGGCCACGCCTCGCGTCGTCGGACCTCGCACGTGCAGATACTGATCCACTGATGCCGGTGCGACTGCGGGAAGGCGGTCGCACGGTCGGCGGCACAATGAGCTGGGGAGAGCCGAAGACACTTCGCCCGTTCGATGATCAGTCGCCTTTCTTCGGGTTGCCCATTCCCGAGGACGTTTTGATTACCAGCCAGGTCTTGGCTCAACCCGACCCTGAATTATCAGAGCGCACTATCGCCTCCCTGGCGGACGGAACGCCTTTGGTCACACGGGTCCGTTTGGGGCAGGGGCAGGTGGTTTTGTTTCACGTAACCGCAAATGCGGAATGGTCATCTTTGCCGTTGTCAGGCCTTTTCGTTCAGATGCTGGAACGGCTGGCAATTTCAACACGACCCATTGCGCCAGATGCCGCGGATCTTGAGGGTGTCACATGGGTGCCAGATGTTGTTCTGGATGCCTTTGGAACGCGACGGGATGCCGGGGCGTTGGCAGGTGTGTCTGGCTTGTCGTTGGCGCAGGACCCGCTCTCAGCTGATTTGTTGCCTGGGCTTTATGGCGGGTCAGAGCGCCGCGTCGCCCGCAATGTCTGGACAGGGCAGGATGAACTTGCGGCGGCAACTTGGCCGCAGGACATTCCGATCGAGGGATTTCGAACGACACCGGCTCTGGATCTATCGGCGGCATTTCTCGTCACTGTTCTGATCCTGCTGTTGATCGATTCACTTGCTGCGCTTTGGCTCTCTGGACGCTTGGGTGGGTATCTGAAAACCTCAGCCATCCTTTTAGCGATAGTGATTGCACCGCCCGCGGATGCACAGCAAACCGATGATGAGATTTTGGCATTGCTGGCAACCTCAGAGATCACTTTTGGATATATCCTGACCGGCGATGCAGAACTTGATCGGGTTTCGCGTGCCGGGCTATGGGGCCTTGGCCTGACCTTGACGCAACGTACCTCAATCGAGCCTGCTGCCCCAATCGGAGTGGATCTGGAAGCGGATGAGCTGGTCTTTTTTCCGCTGCTGTACTGGCCAATTAATGCCGATCAGGCCACACCATCGGACGCGGCCTATGCCCGGCTGAACGCGTATTTGCGCGGTGGTGGTATGATCGTGTTTGACACTCGCGATGCAGATATCGCGCAGTTTGGGGCGACGACGCCAAACATCCGTCGATTGCGTGAGTTAGCCCGACCCTTGGATATTCCGCCGCTGGAACCCGTGCCTGAAGACCACGTTCTCACTCGATCATTCTACCTGCTTCAAAGCTTTCCGGGTCGTCATCCGGGCCAGATCGTTTGGGTTGAGGCCGCGCCAGAGGATGCCGAACAAGTCGAAGGGATGCCATTTCGAAACCTAAATGACGGGGTAACGCCTGTGGTTATGGGTGGCAATGATTGGGCGGCTGCATGGGCGATGGATGAAACAGGTCGGCCGCTTTTGCCCGTCGGGCGAGGGTACACTGGCGAACGACAGCGCGAGATCGCGTTGCGCTTTGGTGTCAACCTAGCCATGCACGTCCTAAGCGGGAATTACAAATCAGACCAAGTGCATGTGCCTGCCCTGCTAGAACGGTTGGGGCAATGAAATGACGCAAAATATTCTCTTTGATCCCCTCATTGCTTGGCCGCTCATCCTTGGATTGGCGGGCGCGGCATTGGCGATGCTGGCATTGCAGATATGGCGCGGATTGTCCGGGTGGTGGCTGCGCGGCTTGGCGGCGACCCTGCTGCTCGTTGCCTTGGCTAACCCCGCACTCCAAAACGAAGAGCGTGAGGAGTTGCAGGATATTGTCCTTTTGGTGGTGGACGAGTCCGCCTCGCAACGACTGTCCGATCGTGGCGAACAATCCGCCGCGGCCATCGCCAATATCCGTGCCGAGGTGGCAAGCCTAGGGATGGAACTGCGGGATACGTTTGTTGGCGACGGCGACGACAATCAGGGGTCGCAAGTCATGACGGCCCTTTCCGACCTGCTTGCGGAAACGCCGCGCGCGCGCGTTGCAGGAGCTATATTGGTCACGGATGGTCAGATCCACGATCTAGACCTCGCCCCGGATTTACCTGCACCTTTGCATGCCTTGCTGACCGGTCGCGAGACAGACTGGGATCGACGCCTGCTGATCCAGAATGCCCCGTCCTTTGCCATTTTGGACGAAGAATTTACCATGATCCTCAGGATCGAAGATCAGGGGGCCGTGCCCGCATCAATTGGCGATCAGGCCGAGATCAGGATCTCAATCGACGGTGCACCGGCACAAAACTACGTTGTGCCGGTCGGTCGTGATTTGGACCTGCCACTGACCCTTCCGCACGCAGGCATGAACGTCTTGCAGTTTGAACTGCCTGCAGCGCCGGGTGAACTCACCGATCGCAACAATTCTGCCGTGGTGCAGATCAATGGCGTGCGGGACCGGCTGAGAGTTCTCTTGGTCTCGGGGCAGCCACATCCGGGTCAGCGGACATGGCGCAATCTGCTGAAGTCTGACCCTGCAGTTGATTTGGTCCATTTCACGATTCTGCGCCCGCCAGATCGTAATGACGGTGTGCCCGTGACCGAGTTAAGTCTGATCGCGTTTCCAACGCGCGAACTGTTCTTGGAGACGATCGACGAATTCGACCTGGTGATTTTTGATCGTTACCGGCGCAGAGGCATCTTGCCGATGGTCTATTTGGACAATGTTCGCGCTTATGTCGAACGGGGCGGAGCGTTGCTGATGGCCACCGGGCCGGATTTCGCAAGTGCAGATTCCCTGTTCAGAACGCCCTTGGCCGAGATCATGCCGGGGAGACCAACCGCACAAGTTCTGGAAGCGCCTTATCTTCCCGTGGTTTCGGAACTGGGCGCCCGTCATCCGGTCACGACAGGATTGGCTGACACACATACGCCGTTGCCCGGCAGCGATGCACCTTGGGGAAGATGGCTCCGCCAGATCGAACTGACGGAACAGTCAGGACACACAGTAATGACCGGCTTGGAGGGGCGCCCCCTTTTGATGCTTGACCGTGTCGGCGAAGGCCGGGTTGCACTTTTGGCGTCCGATCACGCGTGGCTCTGGGATCGCGGCTATGAAGGCGGCGGGCCGCAATTGGAACTGTTGCGCCGCCTGGCCCATTGGATGATGGGCGAGCCAGAGCTGGAAGAGGAGGCCCTGAGGGCTGAGGCTGACGGACAAACGATTTTCATCACCCGTCAATCGATGGGCGACAGCGTCGGTGATGTGACGGTGACGTTACCGGATGGCAGTCAGCGAGTTGTCGCTTTGCAGCAGTCCGCACCGGGTCGATTTACCGCCGAAATTGTTGGCCCAGAGATTGGCCTTTACCGGTTAGGCGAAGGTGACGAAGAGGCGGTTATTGCCCTGGGCCCAGCAGCACCAAGGGAATTCGTCGCGACACTTGCAGATGACGAACTGGTCGCGCCGTTGGTAGAGGCAAGACGGGGCGGTGTCATCCGCGTTGCCGAGGGTTTGCCTGACCTGCGCCGCGTCGGCGAGGGTCGAAACGCCGTTGGGCGCGGCTGGATCGGTGTGACGCCTCGTGGCGCGTTCCTGACCGCTGATATCACCGTACAACCGATATTGGCGGCCTGGATTTACCTTTTGTTGGCGGCGGCGATGATGTTGGGGGCGTGGCTGCGCGAAGGACGTTGACGCCGGCTCACTCGGGCAGATCGACAACCAATCTTGCATCGGACCAACCAGTGACGGAGGTGCTGGCCCGGATATGAACCTGGTGCAGTCCTTCCGGCAACTCAAGGTCATAAAGCGACCGCGTAAATGGCTGTTCGTTCACATGGGGGTGGTGCAGGATGCGTGTCCCCAAAACTGTTCCGTCAGCATCTTCGACCCGCCACCCGTCTGCGTAATCGTCCCATCCGGTGTCGGTATGTTCCAGCGTCACGTCAATGACCCAAGATGTGCCAGACGGCCTAAGGTCGACAGCCAGGATTTGCGCCGGGTCGGCTGTTGCAGAAAGAGGAAGGGCGATGAGGACAGTTATCAGGGCGAATTTTTTCATGCGCCGGACCATGGCACGCGCAGACGAGCCTGTCATATGACAGTTTCGTTAGTCTTCAGCCTCGAGCAGTATCTTGCGGGAATGCGACGCGAAATCGCGTGACCAGACGATGTAACTGACGACCGTGATCGAGGCGATGAGACCGATGGGTCCAAGAAGCCAAGCAAGAGATGCCAGCGAATAGTAAAGCGACCTTAGTCCGCGATTATAATTGAAGGCCGCACGAATATTCACTTCGGCGGCTTGCATGGCCCGCGGCATACAGCGCGGATCAGTCGTATCATTGGGCACCGCAGACATCAGGACGGCACAGTAACCGAACAATCGATTGGCCCATATGAACTTGAGAAAAGCGTAAAGCAGGAAAAACCCGACTAGCATCAGGCGCACCTCAACAACCAGTGCAGGTTGACCAGCCAACGTAAAATCCTCTGCAACGCCCAAAAGGCGTTCGGTATTGCCGATCAGGGCCAAAAGACCTCCCAAAGCAATCATCGAGGCTGAGGCGAGGAAATTGGTGCCATTGCGTAGATTTGCGAGGATCGCGGCGTCGAAGATGCGTGGCTCTCGTGTGATGAATTCCTTCATCCAATCGCGTCGGTATTCAATCATCAGAACCGTCACGGACGGGCGCTTTAGGCTTTCCGATTCGATCAGCACAGCCAAAACGGCCCAGCTGGCCAGCGCAAATGCCACGGCGACCGCATCGAATGTGGTAAATAGCGCCAATTGTTCCAATATTCGCATGTCGCGGACCCTATACGCCAAGCGGGAACCTTGCCAACTTGGAAAATTGGTTATATTTATTTACCAAAGAGGAGGCTTTGCCATGGAAATGCCGGTGCCAAATAGTGCGATCCTGTCGCGTAAGGCTCAAATCGTTGCTCGACTGCGCATGGTCCTGCCAGCAGATGCCGTGATTGACGATCCCTCCGAGACCCGGGCTTATGAATGTGATGCGCTGGCGGCCTATCGCTGCCCGCCTTTGGCGGCGGTTTTGCCTGCCTCAACCGAAGAGGTCGCCGCCGTCCTGAAAATCTGCCACGACGAAAACGTGCCGGTTGTTCCGCGCGGGGCGGGAACCTCGCTTGCCGGTGGGGCTTTGCCTACGGCAGATAGCGTCATTTTGGGCGTGGCGCGGATGAACGAGGTTTTGGAAACCGACTATGACAACCGGATTATCCGGGTTCAGTCGGGGCGAACGAACCTGTCGGTGACCGGTGCGGTTGAGGAAGAGGATTTCTTTTACGCCCCTGACCCGTCAAGCCAATTGGCCTGTGCCATAGCCGGCAATATCGCGATGAATTCCGGCGGGGCGCATTGCCTGAAATATGGCGTGACGACAAATAACCTTCTTGGTGTCACGATGGTGATGATGGATGGCACCGTGGTTGAAATCGGCGGCGCCCATCTGGATGCGGCGGGCTATGACCTTTTGGGCCTCATCTGCGGATCAGAAGGGCAGTTGGGGATCGTGACCGAAGCCACTCTGCGCATTTTGCGCAAGCCAGAGGGCGCGCGCCCGATCCTGGTTGGCTATGACAGCAACGAAGTGGCGGGCCAATGTGTCAGCGACATTATCAAGGCGGGCGTTTTACCGGTTGCGATCGAATTCATGGATCGGCCCTGTATTCGAGCGACCGAGGCCTTTGTTGGTGCAGGCTATCCCGATTGCAAAGCACTCCTGATTATCGAGGTTGAAGGATCAGATGCCGAGATCGACAGCCAGCTGGGCGTGATTTCTCAAATCGCACGCAAACATAATCCTGTTGAGCTGCGCGAAAGTACGTCCTCCGAAGAAAGTGCCGCGATCTGGCTTGGCCGGAAATCCGCTTTTGGTGCGATGGGGCGGATCAATGATTACATGTGCCTCGACGGCACAATCCCTGTCTCCGAGCTTCCGCATGTTTTGCGCCGGATCGAGGAGCTGAGCCAGGAATACGGGCTGGATGTTGGCAATGTCTTTCACGCGGGCGACGGTAATATGCACCCGCTGATCCTGTTTGATGCCAACAAACCCGGTGATCTTGAAACCTGTGAAGCGCTCGGTGCGGAAATCCTCAAACTTTGCGTCGAAGTTGGCGGATGCCTGACCGGCGAACATGGGGTGGGTATTGAAAAGCGCGACCTGATGAAGACCCAGTTCAACGGCCCGGATATGGATATTCAGATGCAGGTCAAAGATGTGTTTGACCCCAAATGGCTGCTGAACCCGGCCAAAGTCTTTCCACTGGATATCTCGGCTGATCGCAGGAGCCTTGCCGCATGATCACTGACACAATGCTTGCCCCGACAAGCGAAGCTGAACTGGCCGAAGCGATTAAAGACGCAACGAGTGCTATTCACATTCAGGGTGGCGGTACCCGGCCTATTGGCCAGACATCGGCACAAGTGGTTCTTACGACAGCCCGGCTAACTGGGATCGAACTTTACGATCCCGGCGCGTTGACCCTTGTTGCCAAAGCCGGAACGTCTGTCGCTGAGATTGAAGCAGCACTCGCCGCCGAAAATCAGCGCTTGCTGTTCGAGCCAATGGATCATCGCGGTCTGATGGGCACTGAGGGAACACCCACGATCGGCGGTGTTGTCGCGGCCAATGTCTCTGGCCCGCGTCGGATACAGGCCGGGGCCTGCCGCGATGCTTTGCTCGGCGTTCGGTTTGTCGATGGGCAGGGCACAGTCCTCAAAAACGGTGGCCGGGTGATGAAGAATGTCACCGGTTATGATTTGGTCAAGCTCATGGCCGGCAGCTACGGCACGCTTGGGGTGATGAGCGAGATGGCCTTCAAGGTTCTCCCTGGCATTGAAACTCAGGCATGCGTTTTGATCAATGGATTGTCGAATGATGCTGCCGTTGCCGCGATGTGCACAGCACTCGGGTCGCCTTTTGAAATCTCGGGCGCGGCTCATACTCCATCAGGATTGGACGGTCATCCGGTCACAATGCTGCGGTTGGAGGGCTTTGCTGATAGCGTCACCTATCGCGCCAAGCAGTTGATGACCTTGCTTGACGGCGTAGGCGACATGCAGGTTGAATCCGACCCTGACAAGGTAAAGGCCGGTTGGGCTTGGGTGCGAGATGTGGAAACCTTTCATGGACGAGAAGGTGACGTTTGGCGGATCTCTGTCAAACCAACGGATGGACCGGAGATTGCCGGACGTGTCGGCGGCGACGTCCTTTTTGATTGGGGCGGCGGATTGATTTGGGCCTTGGTGCCATCGGGAACTGATTTGAGGACCAAACTGGGCCATTTCCGGGGTCATGCTACTTTGATCCGTGCAAATGTCGCCACGAAATCTGCCATCCCAGTGTTCCAGCCTGAGCCCGCGCCGGTGGCCGCATTGGCGAATGGATTGCGTGCGAAATTCGACCCGAAAGGGATCCTGAACCCCGGGTTGATGGGCTAGAAAAATGCAGACTTTTTTCTCTGATGAGCAGTTGCAAGACCCTGGCATTGCCCGGTCCAATGAAATCCTGCGCTCCTGCGTGCATTGCGGGTTCTGCACGGCCACCTGCCCGACGTATCAGGTGTTGGGAGATGAGCTGGACAGTCCGCGCGGCCGAATTTACCTGATCAAGGATATGCTGGAAAATGACCGGCCTGCTGATGAAATGGTGGTCAAACATATCGACCGTTGCCTGAGTTGCCTGGCCTGTATGACAACCTGCCCGTCGGGCGTGCACTATATGCATCTGGTTGATCATGCGCGCGAGCATATTGAGAAGACTTATAAGCGCCCCTTCATGGACCGCGTATTGCGTTGGACGCTGGCACAGATCCTGCCCTATCCGATGCGGTTTCGTGCGGCGTTGGCCATGGCCAAGCTGGGCCGGCCTGTCGCTTTCCTGATGCCGGATGCCCGACTGAAAGCGATGCTGCAAATGGCGCCGAAGACAATTCCTCCGGCCAGCCGCAATGACGATCCGCAAAGTTTCGCACCAGAGGGCGCCCGCAAGAAACGCGTGGCCCTGATGACCGGCTGCGCGCAAAAGGCGCTGAACACCGACATCAATGACGCCACGATCCGGCTTCTGAGGCGCTTTGGCTGTGAAGTGGTGGTGGCCGAAGGGGCAGGTTGTTGTGGGGCCCTGACCCACCACATGGGCAAAACCCGCGAAAGCCATGCCACGGCGGCCAAGAACATCCGCGCCTGGTGGCGCGAGATGCAGAGCGACGGGCTGGATGCCATCGTCATCAACACGTCCGGCTGCGGCACCACCGTCAAGGATTACGGTCATATGTTCCGCAATGAGGATCTGGCGGAGGAAGCCAAGGCGGTCTCAGAGATCGCCATGGATATCTCGGAACTGCTGATGCAGCTCGATCTGCCTGAGGGCGACAATAAGGGCCTGACTGTGGCCTACCATGCCGCCTGTTCGCTGCAACATGGCCAACAAATCAAAACCCACCCCAAGACCCTGCTCAAACGCGCCGGCTACAAAGTAGTCGAACCCGTCGACAGCCACCTTTGCTGTGGATCGGCCGGCACCTATAACCTGATGCAGCCAGAAATTTCGACCAAGCTGAAAGAGCGCAAAGTGCGCACTTTGGAGGCCAAGAACCCAGATATCATCTCGGCCGGGAATATCGGATGCATGATCCAGATCGGGGGCGGAACAGAGGTTCCAATCGTTCATACCGTTGAGTTATTGGACTGGGCCACAGGCGGTCCGCGTCCTGCCGCGCTGGATGCGCCGGGCAAGCAAGAGGTACCAATCCTGCGCTAAAAGCCCCATTTTTGCCCCAGTTCCCGGCTATGGCTTGCGCCAAACCCGGATCAAACAAGGGCACCCCATGCGCGCAGTCATCGCCTTCTTCTGTCTGGCCACTATGGCCTCGGCCCAGTCTTTGCCAACGATTGAACCTGAGGGGCCGCCGTTGCGCGCAGTGACCGGGCAGGGAACCGAACGCCAGTGGCAAGCCGTGGGGCGGTTTGAAAATGGGGCGGGTTTTTGTACCGGAACTCTTATCGCCGCCGATCTGGTTTTGACCGCGGCCCACTGCCTGTTTGACGCCACAACTGGCGCGCGGCTGCCTGAATCTGGCTTTTCGTTTCAGGCTGGGCTGCGAAATGGCCATCCGGTCGCTTTTCGGTCGATCCGTCGCACAGTGATGCACCCCGAATATGGATTTGACCTGCCAGACGAGCTGGACCGTGTCCGCAGCGACATTGCCTTATTGGAATTGGATCGCCCGATCCCGACGGGCACAGTGACCCCGATCCCTGCGCGAGGAAACGCGGTGGAAGGCGACCGGGTTCAAATTGTATCTTATGGTCGTGACCGGGAGGATTATGCATCCCTTGAAGATGGCTGTTTCGTTGAGGCGGGTAACAACGGGTTGCAAGTGCTGAGCTGCCATATCGATCCCGGGTCCTCGGGGTCACCCGTGTTCATGAGCAGTCAGGGACGTATCGGCATCGTATCCGTCATTTCGGCACATGCCCATTGGCGCGACGATCCGGTGGCATTGGCCGCGGATCTGGGGGGTGGGCTGGCGCCGCTTCTGGATATTCTGGACCGCAATGACGATGTCTTTAGTCGCGATGCTGCCCGGCTACGCACATTGACCCATGGCAACAATGGACAAGGCGATATTGGCGCGAGATTCATCACCGTTACCCCTTGAACCACGAAAATCGTATTTCTACATGAAGGATGTACCGGTGCCCAGGATGGGGCCGGGACATAACCCTGGGCGGGGCCAGATGGACCGCCTGCATATATCGTTATTGCTCAAACGTAAGAGGATGACCCCAATGCGTAACCACGATTTTTCACCCCTATTCCGTGCCACTGTAGGCTTTGACCGCGTCGCAGATATGCTTGATCGCGTCACAAATCAGGATGTCGGGGCCAGCACTTACCCTCCCTATAACATCGAGAAAACCGACGAAGACGCTTACCGCATTTCTGTGGCCGTCGCCGGTTTCTCGGATGCTGAGCTGAACGTCGAACAGCGTGACAATCAACTGCTTGTGTCGGCACGAAAAGCCAAGGAAGACGAGGCCCGTACCTATTTGCATCGCGGTATTGCGACACGCGCTTTCGAAAAGCGCTTCACCCTGGCCGACCATGTCCGCGTCACGGGTGCGGCCCATGAAAACGGAATGCTTCACATCGACCTCGTGCGCGAAGTGCCAGAAGCGCTAAAGCCTCGCCGGATCGAGATTGCATCCTCGGCCCCAACGGCACCGGCCCTTGAGGCAGAAACCGCCTAACCGTCGTTCCCCAAGAGACATTCCTCCCTCCGTCTTGGAAAGCGTGGCCCCAAAGGCCGCGCTTTTTCTACGCCAGTTCGGCGAAGATGGGCTCAGTGGATTGGTGAATGAGTGTTTATTTCTATTCAAAACCGATCAAGACCGTGTTTCCTGCCGACTTAGTAAATCGGACGGCTCAAAGAGAAGTTTTAGTGTAAGTAACTCCCCTTCCACACTTGGCCAGAAGTACGGAAGTAAGTTAGAATCTGTTTTCAAGTATATTGCAGAATGGGTGTAGGAACGTGGGCATAATCTCTCACTACGATCCAGATCGAGACAACGATGATCTGATCCAACTCATGCATGGCTATCGTAAACTGACCTATGAACGAGCGCCTTTGTTCGATCATCCCGTCATAGACAAAAAATACGCCGATGCCCCATTTGACCAAATGTTGAAAGATCTGCCCATTACTCATGCCCGACCAAAGGGTTCGATCCTCATGGTCCATGATGGTGATGTTGCAGTTGGGTGCGGTATGACAAACCCGATTGATCAACGCACATGCGAAATTCAACGTGTTTTTCTTTCAGCTGATGTGAGGGGATCAGGATTTGGTAAAGCCTTGGTTGCGGCGTTGATCAATCAGGCAGCTGACAACGGCTTCCACCGTATCGAACTCAACACCATCTCTATACTGCACGAGGCCATTGCGCTTTACCGGAAGTTTGGTTTTCAACCCTGTGAACCCTACTTCGAGTTTTCGGCCATTGTTGAAGCGAAGCTATTGTTCTTCGGCTTAGACTTAACTAACAGCGTCGATTAGGTGCCAAGCCAAATGTAGCTTGATACCGTACCGAAGGAATTCCTCATGCAGAAGCGACCAGCCGGACGGCAGGGCGACCGTCTTTGCAGAATTCTGAAAGTCGTGTCAGGCGCAAATTTTGCAAATTTCAACGCCGCTCCGCACACCAGCAACCAACAATTTGGTTAAAACCACTGCCCCGGTTCCATCAGTCCCAGTTCCATCAACTGGCGGGACGACCAGTAAAACCGTGTGCTTTTATGCCAATTGAACGTATCGACGTCGTGGCGGGACCCTGGGTTTGATCGCAAGGCCTTCGCCACACGAAAGGAGCATATTGCACCAGACAAGGAGTGGTGCCATTCGCATGTATATGTGTTCATTTCCGGGTCGCTGAGGGTGTGGTCGTCCAACAACTTCAGTCCTTCGGTGGCCTGAAACAATCCAACACGGTCGATGCGGCGCTTTGGAATGGGTACATGTTCCTCGAACCGCCAGCGCAAACCGCCATAAAAGTTCAGTTGGCGCTCTAATACGGTGTCATCTTGATCGCGGCGGGTCTCTGCATAGTAGCCAGAGCTGTCCAGATGCGCGGTGTCTAGGTTCACAGCATCTGGGTAAAGCGTCAGATCCTGTGCATAGAGGTCAACAACATAAGTCAGGACCGTGTTGCGGCGCTCCTCTGTGACAAAGGCAATGGCCTCTCCCACGCGGCGCTGTTCGCAAAACGGGAAGAAGAAGTACTCCGCGTTATAGCAGTAGTGGATCCATTCGCCCGGCGCCAAGGCAATAAGCGCGTTAACAGCGTCCTGCGCCGATCCGGCTTGCCGGGTTGGATGACGGATAAGATCAATTGATTCCGGATCGTCCACGTCGACCGGCAGATCAACCCCCTCCGGGGCCAAAAGAAACAGGCGTTTGAACCCAAGGTGGATCAAATGGTTCAGGGTGGACGACAGCTCGACCGGATCTTCGGCAATGACAACGGCAAATGGCCCCTTGCCGAGCGGCGCGCTGGCATGGTGGCTGCGAAATGCGTCCAGGGAAGGGTGAATCATTTTGGTTATCTTATTTGCTCTGCCCGCCCATACTCTGCCCGTCTCGTTGCGATTTTGCAAACGAACGCTGCCCCTATGGTGATTGAATGCGGCGGATGCTTGCGATACATGGCGCGGAACCCTGACAGGAGCACATCCCGATGACCGCGCCCAAAAAGCTATTCGTCAAAACCTATGGCTGCCAGATGAATGTTTACGATTCCGAGCGTATGGCCGAGGCATTGGGGTCTGAAGGGTATGAGCAGGTTGGCTCGGCAGAAGAGGCCGATATGATCCTGCTCAATACCTGCCATATCCGAGAAAAGGCCGCTGAAAAGGTTTATTCCGAACTTGGGCGGTTCCGGCCTCTGCGTGAGGCAAACCCGGATCTGAAAATCGGCGTTGCCGGATGTGTGGCTCAGGCCGAAGGTGAAGAGATCATGCGCCGGCAGCCCTTGGTCGATCTGGTGGTGGGGCCGCAAACGTATCACCGCTTGCCCGCCATGGCGCGCGCGGTTGAAGCGGGCGAAAAGGCACTGGATACTGACTTTCCCGAGGAGGATAAGTTTCTCCACCTGCCAAAAGCCCGAAAGCCCAAGCGTGGCCCGACCGCGTTTTTGACGGTGCAGGAGGGGTGCGACAAGTTCTGTGCGTTCTGCGTAGTTCCCTACACGCGTGGTGCGGAAGTCAGCCGCCCGGTTGATCGCCTGATAAGGGAAGCACGGGAATTGGTCGAGCGCGGCGTGCGCGAAATCACTCTTTTAGGGCAAAACGTCAACGCCTATCACGGCGAAGGTCCGGACGGCGAATGGGGCCTTGCTCGCCTCATCTGGGAGTTGGCCGAGATTGACGGTCTGGACCGTATTCGTTTCACAACATCCCATCCCAATGACATGGAAGATGCGCTGATCGAGGCGCATGGCACCTGCGACAAGTTAATGCCCTATTTGCATCTGCCCGTGCAGTCGGGATCGGACAAAATCCTGAAAGCGATGAATCGTAAGCACACGGCTGAAAAGTATGTCCAGCTGATCGAGCGCATCCGCGCGGCCCGGCCAGATCTGCTTTTGTCCGGTGATTTCATCGTTGGCTTCCCAGGCGAGACGGAAGAGGATTTCCAGGCGACCCTCGACCTGGTGAAAACCGTGAGCTACGGACAGGCCTACAGTTTTAAATACTCCGCGCGCCCGGGAACGCCCGCGGCAGAAAAGCCAATGGTCGATGAGGCTGTCGCCAATGACCGTTTGCAACGTTTGCAGGCGTTGCTGTCGACACAACAAAAGGCAGCACAGGACGCAATGGTTGGTCGCGAGGTTTCGGTCCTGTTTGAAAAAACGGGTCGTTTGGACGGGCAGCTGGTCGGAAAATCGGACTATTTGCATGCGGTGCATGTCGTTGCACCAAAAACCTTGTTGGGTGAAATCGCCAAAGTGCGGATCGTGGAGAGTGGTCCCAACTCACTAAAAGGCGAGTTGATCTAAAGAAAAAAGAGGCCCGTCCCCACAGGCCTCTTTTCATAATGTGACGCATGTATCGCGGCGATTAAGAGCCTGGATGCCAATGCGGTGGATTGCTCTGAAAGATTTGCATCATGACAGAGCGGGAATGTGAGGGATTGTTGACGCCGTCAATGTCACGGCAAACCCGTTCGGCAATCGCATGTGCCTCGGGGAATGTGTAACCGGCATTCA
This sequence comes from uncultured Nioella sp., assembly GCA_947495575.1. Classification (GTDB taxonomy): domain Bacteria; phylum Pseudomonadota; class Alphaproteobacteria; order Rhodobacterales; family Rhodobacteraceae; genus CANLZL01. The sequence goes on from CANLZL010000007.1 coordinate 154,260, forward strand.
CCAGGCTATCGACAAAAACCGGCTCGGGCCGGTCCCAGATAACGTCATTCCAGGGGCCACGGAAGCAGCTGATCGTCACGTTCACACGATCGACGACAACGGCATTGTGGTGGTGGCTTTGAGGGTGAACATGGCCATGGCTGTGTCCATGTCCGTATCCATTATGGGCGCCGTCAGCCATGGCCATCCCCGGTGCCTGGAAAAACAGGCCGGCCATTAGAGCGGTCGCAATCACGGAGCGCTTCATAGCAACTCTTCCTTTCGTAGTGCGTTCATTGTCTTTGCCTACCGATGAGTGAAGCGGTTCGTTCCCCCTCTACTCTTCTTGCCTGTTGCCGCATCACTGTACCCTAAGCGGGCGATCTGTGAAGGGTTTGGTAACCATCTTGGGTGATCCCGGAAACGATGTAATCCACCGGCCTGAATTGTTCCTGCGGGGGATACAAACCCAGACGAAATTCGTCGGAAAACCCGAACATGGCCGCAAATTTGCCAAATTTCGTCAGGGTTGATTTCAAAGATTTCCGAATCACTGCGCTGCGTTCCCCTCCGCCAATCAGTTACAGAAACGTTAATGCAGCGGCGGGAAAAAGCGGCAAACGAGACAGAACCAGCACCAGTTTAGAAATAGCGTCCAATTATGGATATTTTGGCTTCCAATACCGCTAAATCTTGATATCCTTGGAAAAAATTAACGATTTCATTCGCGTCGCCTTCTGCCAAAGGGGCCGAAATTCGGAGCAACAGGGGGAACCGAAGATGCATTCGATCTTTCCGAAATTAAGAACGGCCATATTGGGTGCTGCTGCGCTTGGCCTCAGCCTGGCCATGTCGTCAGCGCCTGTTCTGGCGCAGGCGGGCGGTGTTACAGGCACCATCAATCCAGCGATTTGGATTGACCCTGACGGCTGTATGCATTGGGTCGCCGATGGCGGGGTCGAAGGTTACATGACTGGTCGGGTTAACCCACAAAACGGCATGCCGGTCTGTATGGAAGTAAACACCTGCGCAGTGGCGAACACCGACACACTGTTTGCCACTGACAGCCATCATCTGACCCATGGCGGCCGCCAGATGTTGGAAGAGTTTTTCCGCAGTTCGGGCGCTTTTGCCTATGCCATTTACGGCCATACCGACAGCCGTGCCTCGGATGAATACAATATGGGGCTTTCTCAGCGTCGCGCCGCCTCGGTCGCCGCTGTGGCCCATGCGGTCGGCGCGCGTGTCGCGCGTGAAGTTGGGTACGGAGAGCGCCGCCCGCGCGCACCCAATGACAGCCCTGCAAATATGCAGTTGAACCGCCGTGTTGAAATCGTGTGCTACAGGTGATCGCAATGACCAGAATGAACACAATGATGAAAATCTCGACAGTTCTGGGCTCGGCTCTATTCCTGTCGGCCTGCGCTGAAAATTTCGAGGGTGTAAGCTCCACCAGCGATCCCGCCCCACTGCGTGCCATTGGTGAAGACCGTGGGCGCGATTCCGGCAGTCTGACACAATTGCAGGCAGGGATTTGGATTGATCCGGACGGGTGTCACCACTGGATCGCCGATGACGGCCTTGAGGGCTACATCGATGCGCGGCGTGATCCCGTGAGCGGCTTGCCGGTCTGTACGCCAGTTGCGCCTCCAGGTTCGATCATCGGTGATGCTCAGGCCGGTGCCGGTATTCCCGACCGCGTCCCGCGTCGCCCCTGATCTGCGCCAGTTTTGTAAAGAAGGGCCGCGCCGGTTTGGGGCGGCCCTTTTTCATTTGTGGTCATCAAACTACCAGTATCTCGTGTTTTTTACATTACCGACCCCCTAGGTGTTGCGTTGGCGCATGTGAGGAGTCAGACTGAACTCAAGCCAACACCAAGCAGGAGACTCACTTGGCGACTACCACGCTGCCCCCGGCTTCGGCCGAAGCGCCTTTAGAACTTGTCCTGGAATTTCCTGACAATCGGTTGTTGATCGAACTCTGCGGTGAATTTGATCGAAACCTCGCCCAGATTGAGCATTTGATGGATGTGCAGATCGTGCGTCGCGGCAATGAAATCGCTGTGATGGGCGGTTCACGAGAGGAAGCCGCGAAAGCCCTACAAATTCTTTACGAACGTGGCGAGGCGGGCCGAGGGATCGAGGCCGGTGATATCGACGCGATTGTGCGATTGGGCAATTCCGGTGAGGGTACCGGAAGCCGCGCGGGCGATCAGATCGAGATGTTCCAAACCGGCGAGCTAGAGATCAAGACCCGCAAGAAGACTGTTGAGCCGCGTACAGTCGCGCAACAGGCCTATGTGCGCGCATTGATGAAGAACGAGCTGGCCTTTGGGATCGGGCCTGCCGGGACTGGTAAGACATATTTGGCGGTCGCTGTTGCGGTGAACCAAATGATTAACGGCCATGTCGATAAGATCATTCTTAGTCGTCCGGCGGTAGAAGCGGGTGAGCGTCTGGGGTTTCTGCCCGGCGATATGAAGGACAAGGTCGATCCCTATATGCAGCCGCTTTATGACGCGCTGAATGACTTTTTGCCGGGTAAACAACTGGCGAAACTGATCGAGGAAAAGACCATCGAAATCGCGCCGCTGGCCTTTATGCGTGGGCGGACCTTGTCGAATGCATTTGTTGTTTTGGATGAGGCGCAAAACGCGACGACTATGCAGATGAAAATGTTCCTGACCCGTTTGGGGCAGGGCAGCCGGATGGTCATCACAGGCGACCGGTCTCAGGTGGACTTGCCTCGCGGTGTCACCAGCGGCCTTCGGGACGCGGAACGGATCCTTTCCGATATCCAAGGGATTTCATTTAACTACTTCACGGCGAAAGACGTTGTGCGACATCCAATGGTTGCCAAGATCATCGAAGCGTATGATTCTGACGCTCCAGCGGAACGGTAGATGAGACATTCTTCGACGCAGATGTGCGGTGTCATGCAGAGTATGGCCATGACGCCATGAGTTTGGTCGATGTCATTATCGAGTCAGACCTCTGGTCGGAAATCGGTTTGGATAGTTTGGCGGCGGAAGCTTGTGGCGCTGCCTTGGTGGGGCTGAATTTAGACGCTGCTCGGTTCGAAATCAGTCTGTTAGCCTGCGATGATGATCGCATCTCGGCGTTGAACGAAGATTTTCGGGGAAAACCGCTGCCCACCAATGTGCTTAGTTGGCCCACAGAGGTGATTGAATTACCTCTGGGGCAAAGCCCGGAATTGCCGAATCCTGCCGATGATGGATCGATTGTGGAACTGGGTGACATAGCCATCGCCTTTGAAACTTGCCAGCGCGAAGCAAAAGAGCAAAACAAGCCGTTCGTGGATCATGTGCGCCACTTGTTGGTGCATGGCACGCTACATCTGTTGGGTTTTGATCACATAAACGATGCAGATGCCGCCCATATGGAGGGTTTGGAAACCCGCATCCTTGCAACTTTGGGTGTGCCTGACCCATATTAGGGCACGGTGCCGTTTTTGTTGGCCCGACGTAATCCTTGGAAAGGAGCCATGAGCGACTCCCCTGACGCATCCTCTAGCGCGGCGCATCGCGCGCAGGAGGTTGAAGAAAACACCGACCAGAAATCCGGCTTTATTGCCCGGTTTTTTGGTAACGGCCAATCCCCCTCATCCACCAAACCGAATGACTCATCCGAGGCGCAATCTGTTCCGGTTGGCGCAGCGGCCTATGCTGCTATCAGCATGTATAATTTACGCCGTTTGCGGGTTGACGACGTGGCCGTGCCACGTGCCGAAATCGTGGCGGTTGGTTCAGACATAGCCTTGGCCGATCTGGTTGAACACTTCCGTGAAAGCGGTTTTACCCGCCTGCCGGTTTATGACGGGACTATGGATACACCAATCGGTCTTTTACATCTCAAAGATCTGGCACTGAACTATGGGTTCAATGGTGCAATCAATGATTTTGACGTGACAAGCATGCTGCGTCCACTGATCTACGCGCCGCCTTCGATGCCTATCGGTGTTCTTTTGCAGAAGATGCAGACGGAACGCACCCATATGGCCCTTGTGATCGACGAATATGGTGGCGTGGACGGTCTTGTTACTCTCGAGGATCTGATTGAACAGATCATCGGGGAAATCGAAGACGAGCATGATGTCGAAGAGGATCAGCTTTGGACAGAAGAGGCGCCTGGATGCTGGTTGGCCCGTGCCAAAGCGCCATTGGATGAATTCCAGGCCGTGCTGGGAATGAATCTGACTGACGGTCTGGATGACGATGAAATCGACACATTGGGCGGCGTGATCTTTGTTTTGACGGGCCGTGTTCCGGCACGAGGCGAGGTTGTCAAACATCCTTCGGGCGTTGAGTTCGAAGTGATTGACGCAGATCCACGCCGCATCAAGCGGTTGCGGGTCCGCCGCCCGGATGGGGCGACCGAGTGACATCGATCGAGGCGCGGTTGGCTGATCTGGGCCGATGGCCGCGTCTTGGGCTCGCCGTATTTCTAGGCACGATCGCTGCCGTTGGATTGGCGCCGTTTAATTTGCCTGTCCTGTCAATGTTTGGGTTCGCCGGGCTCATCGGTCTAATCGCAATTCAGACCGGAAACTGGAAAACCGGTTGGACCGCACTGGCCGGAGCAATTGGGTATTTTGGCCTCTCCCTTTCATGGATTGTTGAGCCTTTTTTGGTGGATCCTTTGCGCCACGGCTGGATGGCGCCATTTGCCCTTTTGTTTCTGTCTGCCGGAATGGGCCTTTTTTGGGTGAGCGCGGCCGTCTTAGCCAAACGGATCGGATCGCCATCTATCATGCGAGAGGTATTGGCCCTGTCTATTGCCCTTACCGTGGCAGAAGTCCTGAGGGCCAATATCTTATCCGGCTTTCCCTGGGCGCATCCGGGACATATCTGGATCGGATCGCCACTGATGCACGCAAGCAGCATTATCGGCGCGCATGGATTGACGTTGATCACATTGCTTGCCGCAGCGGGTGGGATGCTTGCAGTAGTAAGACATGTTGCTTTCGCGGCCCTTCCCTTTTGTCTTTTTCTGGGGCTTGGAACCATCACTTATCTGGCGGAACCCGTGCCTAGGATTGCGGATGATGCGCCTATTGTACGGTTGGTGCAGCCAAATGCCCCGCAGCATCTGAAATGGCTGCCGGAGATGATCCCTGTATTCTTTGATCGTGCTTTGGACCTGACGCGCGGGGTTGATCCCGGTGCGCGAGTGCCGGACCTGGTTATCTGGCCAGAAACGTCGTTGCCGCCGCTTTTGCGAAACTCTGGCCCATGGCGTGAAGCCATTTCCGACGCGGCCGGAGGAGCAGAGGTTATCGTTGGTGGCCAGCGGATCGGAGAAGACGGCCTTGTGCGAAATGCGGCCCTTTATTTGGACTCAGACGGTCAGGTGGTCCAGATTTACGACAAGCATCATCTGGTCCCGTTTGGCGAGTATTTCCCCTTGGCAGGCGTCGCGCGCCAGCTCGGGCTGCGGGGTTTGGCGGATGTGATCGGCAGTGGCTACGCGCCAGGGTCGGGGCCGGATCTTTTGGATCTGGGTCCGCTTGGCATGGCCTTTCCGATGATCTGCTATGAAACCATTTTTCCCGGTTATATTCGTCAGGTTGATCGCCCCGATTGGATGGTTCAGATCACAAATGATGCGTGGTTTGGCGAGATGAGTGGCCCATACCAACATCTTGAATTGGCGCAATTGCGCGCAGTTGAGCAAGGTTTGCCGTTGCTCCGTGTGGCCAATACCGGAATCACAGCGGTGATAAATGCCCGGGGTCAAGTGCTCGAGAGTTTGGCATTAGGAACCCAAGGCGCATTGGATGTGGCGATTCCACCTGCCTTGCCGCCAACCGTCTATGCCCAGTTTGGAAATACACCGGTTTATGTGTTGCTGATCCTCCTCCTTGGGCTGATTGCGTTCATTCGTCCCAAAAACGCCCATTGAACCTTGGACGGCTAGGGCGTATGGCCCTGATCATCTCTGCCCCACAACGGCTTCCTGGCGTGGCGGCGTAACAGATAATGGAGCGATCTCATGGCCCGCAATAACTACATTTTTACTTCCGAGTCCGTCTCGGAGGGACACCCGGACAAGGTATGCGACCGAATTTCGGACGCCGTTCTTGATGCCTTCCTTGCAGAAGAGCCAGAGGCGCGCGTTGCCGCAGAAACCTTTGCCACAACGGACCGTGTGGTCATCGGCGGCGAGGTGGGCCTAAGCGATCAGGCCAAGCTGACCGAATATATGGGGCGCATCGATCAGATCGCCCGCGAATGTATTCGCGACATCGGCTATGAACAGGACAAATTCCACTGGAAAACAGTCGAAATCACCAACTTGCTGCATGAGCAATCCGCGCATATCGCCCAAGGTGTAGATGCCGCTGAGAACAAAGATGAAGGCGCGGGCGACCAAGGGATCATGTTTGGCTTTGCCACCAATGAAACCGAGGCGATGATGCCTGCACCGATCCAGTACGCGCACGCGATATTGCGGCGATTGGCAGAAGTCCGGAAATCCGGTCAAGAGCCAACGCTTGGCCCAGATGCCAAGTCGCAGCTTTCCGTGCGGTATAACGATGGGAAGCCTGTTGGCGTTTCGTCGATCGTTCTGTCCACACAGCACATGGATGAGGCGATGAGCTCTGCCGATGTGCGCGCCGTCATCGAACCTTACATTCGTGAAACCCTGCCTGATGGGTGGCTGACGGATGAAACGGTCTGGCACGTGAACCCAACCGGGAAATTCGTGATTGGTGGCCCTGACGGCGACGCTGGATTGACCGGGCGCAAGATCATCGTCGACACTTACGGTGGTGCAGCGCCACATGGCGGCGGCGCCTTTTCCGGCAAGGACCCTACCAAAGTGGATCGCTCAGCCGCCTATGCCGCGCGCTATCTGGCGAAAAACGTTGTAGCCGCTGGCATGGCGGAACGTTGCACCTTGCAGTTGTCCTACGCCATTGGCGTGTCGCGGCCTTTGTCGATTTATGCCGATACGCATGGCACCGGTCAGGTTCATGAGAGCGAGATCGAACGCGCTGTTGCCCAATGCATGGATTTGACGCCACGCGGAATTCGCACCCATCTGGGTTTGAACAAACCGATCTTCGAACGAACAGCGGCCTATGGTCACTTCGGTCGGACACCGGATGCAGATGGCGGATTTAGCTGGGAACGGACTGATCTGGTTGAAGCACTAAAAGCGGCTGTGTAATCACGCAAAGCCAGAAAATGACAGGCGGGCTCGCTGACTGCGAACCCGCCCATTTTTTTACGCGGTAACAGCAGAGGCGTTCTTGTCGAACGAAAGGATGCCTGCTCCAGCAGCGACAACCATCAGCAAACCGCCGGAAATCGTAACATTTTTCCAAAAGTTGATCATCTGCATTTGGGCTTCGAACCCCTCCATCGCGAAGGAAGGGACAAGGTGAAAAATTGCGCCTGATACAAGTGAGAACCCGGCAAGAACAAAAGCCGCCAGGCGCGCGCGGAACCCAACAAGAAGGGCCAGGCCAGCGCCAAGTTCGACCAAAATGACGAGCGGCAATAGCGAACCCGAGACGCCCATCATTTCCATGTATTGCTGGGTGCCGGAATAGCCGCCGATCTTTTGGGCGCCAGACATTATGAAAATAAGCGAGAGGAGAACTCGGGCCACCGGGGCGGCATAGGTTTGCGCTTGCGAAAGCAAAGACATGGTATTGTTCCTTTGGTCTGATGGGCAGCGTTCATTGCTGTATGCGAACCCACCTAAATGTTTTTCAGCAATGTGAAATTCCGTGAAACACAACAGTAAGGGTGCGCAGTTGCACACTGAATCAGTCCCTAGCCAATTGGTGTGCACCGCTTCGGTTTTGCGCAGTTTTCAATAATCATGTTACTAAAACGCATTGTTCGGCGCCCTAGCCGAGTGATGTTGAAAGGAAGGTTTTCATGGCAACTACATCCGCAACTTACACATCTCAATTTCTCCGAAATTACGTGGCTGTTGCGGTGGTTGCTGCCGCGGTTCTGTATATCCTTTTCTCGGTCATGGGCTTGCAAATGGACAACTCGATCTTACGCGGCGCGGTAATTGGCGGATCGGTTGGGGCGATGCTTGTTCCTTTCCAAAACGTTGCGCGCAGCTATCTGGAAAATGAAGGACAGATGATGCCTTCGGGTGAAGCGTGGAAAAAATCCGCGCTGTGGGCAGTAATGGCTTTGGGCATTCACATCGCTCTGGTTGTGGTTCTGTTCGTGCTTGGTTGGCAAACGCCCGGTGTTCCGCCCGCCGATCAGGGGATGTTCGTGGGCGTATTGTTGGCCTTGTGCCTAGTGTTGCAAATCCCGATCTTCCGGCTGTTTCTGTGGTCCGCTTTTCGGGCGGCAGAAGCGCGAAAACGCAAACTCGAGGGGAGTTGAGCTTCTGCCCGGAGGGCGCTATGGCAGGCGCTGATCAGAACTCTGGAAGACCGCCCAAATGACCGATAGTGAAAAGCACCCTCAGGCCCCTTGGCGGAATTTCTACGGACGTCGTAAAGGCAAGGGCTTGCGCGACAGCCAAGAGGCCTATCTGGAAGAGGACCTGGCAGGCCTTAGCCCCGGTGCCGTTGACTGGGATGCAAATCCACATCGGACTCCGTTGGATTTGCCAAAGGTTTTTGGCGATGATCGAGACGTCTGGCTGGAAGTTGGCTTTGGCGGCGGCGAACATATGGTGCATCAGGCGGTTCAAAACCCTGATGTCGGCATCATTGGCTGCGAACCCTATATCAACGGCGTCGCGATGCTGCTGGGCAAAATCCGAAAGGCCGGGGCTCAGAATCTGAAAGTTCACCCCGGTGATGCACGCGATATGATGGATGTGTTGCCCGAGGGATCGATTTCCCGGGCTTTCCTGCTTTACCCTGATCCATGGCCCAAGAAACGGCACCATCGCCGCCGTTTCGTGACCGAGGAACATCTGGTGCCGTTGGCGCGCGTCTTGAAAAAGGGTGCGATTTTTCGGGTGGCGACCGATATCCCCGACTATGTCCGTCAATCATTGGAAGAAGTGCCGCGCTACGGGTTCGAATGGCTGGCCGAAGGGCCGTCTGACTGGCGTCAGCCTTGGGGCGATTGGATCTCAACACGATATGAACAGAAAGCGCTGCGCGAAGATCGGGTGCCGCATTATCTGACGTTTCGGCGCGTCTGATCTCAGCCGGTGACCACTTCCCAAACCAGTTTTACGGTCACGGCCGCCAATGCGATTTCAACCAGCAGAAAGAACACCTTTTCCGGCAAGACCCGCGCGATCTTGGCTCCGCTCCAGGCACCGGCCAGTGCAAGAGGAGCAAGCCAAGCCGCCTGGGCAACGCTGTCCCACGTGATTTGACCGGCAAGGATAAAGGGCGGCACTTTCATGAGGTTAACGATCGTGAAGAATATCGTTGTGGTGCCGAGATAGACCATCTTGTCCAGTTTCTGAGGCAACACATATGCTTGAAACGGTGGTCCGCCAGCGTGGGAAATGTAGCTGGTCAGCCCGGCCAAAGTGCCCCAAACAACACCTCGCGGGACATCTGCAGATTTTGGCGCAGGTTCTGTTTTGGCAAACCGCGCGCGTAGCGCGTTGACAAGATAGGACGCCCCAATGCCCGCCACCAAAAGCTTTACAAGATCGCTGGAAACGTAGGAAACAGCGAAAAACCCGATCAAAATGCCTGCGATCGCGCCCGGCAATAGAATTGCCAAATTGCGCCGCGAAAAGGATTTGCGAAAAAGATAGACCGCATAGCAATCGGCGACGATGTAGATGGGCAATAATAGGCCCGCGGCCAATGCGGGGTCCATGAAGAGGGACATCAGCGGCACCGCCAAAATTGCGATCATCGGCACGCCCCCTTTGGAGAGGCCCATGAGATAGGCGGCAAGGCCAGCGACAATCCAAAAATCCATGGTGTGGCCCTTGTTGGCGAAATGCGACTGACCATGTCGCTATAGGGGGTGGTGGTCAGACACGCAACATTGAGGGGGCAGGCCAGGGTGAGCGGGTCGCCTAACCACTGCAATGCGACCCATGCGGGGAACGTCCAACTGAAACTTCCTTGGGGACTTTGAGCAAAGAACAAGGAATGCCCTGAAGAAGAGGAGTGGACCCTGCCAACCGGTGGCGCTATCAGGTTGGCCGAAACGCGAAGCAAAGGATGCGCCCCTTATGTCCAGCCACGGTGACCCTATTCCCATGACCTCTCGCCCCTGTGGGCCATTGAAGGGCGAAGCACATGTGCCGGGCGACAAGTCGATTTCGCATCGGTCTTTGATACTTGGCGCCATGGCCGTGGGCGAAACCCATATCACTGGCCTCCTCGAAGGGCAGGACGTGCTGGATACGGCCAAAGCGATGGCAGCTTTTGGTGCGGATGTGGAACGACTGGGCGAGGGTGAATGGCGCGTCAGCGGCGTGGGCGTCGGCGGGTTTGCGGAGCCTGACAACGTGATTGATTGCGGAAATTCCGGCACTGGCGTGCGGTTGATCATGGGGTCGATGGCGACCAGCCCTATCACGGTGACGTTCACCGGCGACGCCAGTCTGAACGGGCGGCCAATGGCACGAGTTACCGATCCTCTGGCGCTTTTTGGCACGCAGGCAGTGGGCCGCGAGGGTGGGCGATTGCCGATGACCTTGGTAGGCGCAGCCGAGCCTGTGCCCGTGCGATACGAGGTTCCTGTTCCCTCTGCTCAGGTCAAATCGGCAGTGCTGCTTGCCGGGCTGAATGCGCCCGGGCAAACTGTCGTTATCGAAAAGGAAGCAACCCGCGATCACACCGAACGGATGCTGGCGGGCTTTGGCGCGGAAATCAGCACCGAAATAACGGACGACGGACGGGTCATTACCCTGACAGGCCAGCCTGAGTTGAAGCCGCTCGACATCATCGTGCCGCGTGATCCGTCATCGGCAGCCTTTCCAGTTTGTGCCGCTCTGTTGGTGCCGGGGTCGGACGTGTTGGTGCCCAATATCGGGCTGAACCCGACGCGGGCCGGGCTGTTCTACACCCTGCAAGAGATGGGCGCAGACCTGACATTTGAGAACATGCGCGAAGAGGGCGGCGAACCTGTGGCCGACCTGCGCGCGCGCTATTCGCCCGACATGAAAGGCATTGAGGTGCCCCCAGAACGCGCGGCCAGCATGATTGACGAATATCCAATCCTGTCCTGTGTCGCGGCCAATGCAACAGGACAGACTGTGATGCGCGGCGTGAAAGAATTGCGGGTCAAGGAAAGCGACCGGATCGAGGCGATGGCCAGTGGTCTGCGCGCCAATGGCGTGACGGTCGAGGACGGCCCGGATTGGTGGATCGTGACAGGCAAAGGAGCGGGCAATGTGCCGGGTGGTGGCCTTTGCAAAAGCCATTTGGATCACCGGATCGCCATGTCCTTCCTCTGTCTTGGCATGGCGGCTGAGAAGCCGGTGAAGGTTGATGACGCGGGGCCGATTGCGACCTCGTTCCCGATCTTCGAGCCTTTGATGGCCGGCCTTGGCGCGCAAGTCGTGCGCGACAACGGCTAGAGCTAGGCACGGGTTTCAAGTGTTCCCATTCACTGTTAGGGTCCGGTCGATATCCATCGCGCCGGGCCTTTTTCAATGAAACGCATCTTTTGGCTGTCATTCCTGCTGGGGCTGGCGGTGTATGCCGCCATGCTGACCGTGACTTTGCCAACCCTGATGGAGATGGCCGGAGGCCTGGCGCCGTTTGACATGCGGCCTATGGGGTATTCTGAGGCGGAGGCCGTGGAATTGCTGGCGGCCCTGGGGCCCGAGGGGCGCGCCTATTATGGCGATGTGCAGCACCTTCTGGACCTGGTCTTTCCCGGTGCAATGGCGGTGGCGCTGATCTCGGGCGGGATGCTGTTGATCCCCCGACCCTGGTTCTGGATATTCGTGGTTCTTGTGATCGTCGCCAAGGGCGCAGATTACATGGAAAACGCGGCTGTTGCTTCAATGCTGTCCCATGGGATTTTCCCTGAGGTCGCCGCCAGGGCCAGCATGTTCACCCTAGTCAAATCCCTGGGCGATATGATTGTCTATAGCTGGTTCTTGCTGGCCGCCCTCTTAGCTGGTTGGCGCAACTTAAGGCGCGGGAGGACGGCGCGGTGATCACAAGAAGCAGCCATTGCGGCACTTGTGGTGCCTCGATGCTGAGGTTTTAGGCCTGGTGAGGTTATCTTGAACTTTGCAGGCTGCTTGGAAGGCATGATAGGATTGGCTATCGCGGATCACATTATTGCGGTGACAAAGGCGACTATTACGAGATCGCAGATGGTGTGCCACAGGTAGGCGGATATGATCTGTACATGACAATGAAGCTGCGTGATTGAGCCGAATGGTTAATCACGCTGTAGAAACAGTGTGCCGCCCTTGGCAGTCTCGATGCGCCAATTCTGACAATAATCCGATATCACCTGCTGCATTGCCGCGATATTTCGAACCTCGTCTGCAATCAGAAGCCAGCCCTGTGCAGCGACATGGTCAAGCAAACGGGTGAGGGTTCGCAAGCGGGGTGCTGCGGCCAACATATGAAGCGTCCGGTCGATCAGGATGATGTCAAACATCCCCTCGGGCACAAATGTCGTGATATCGGCCACGATGCCCTCAACAGGCAGCCCTTCGGCTTGCGCCGTTTTGCACATGTCTGAAATCCCGTTTGGAGAGATGTCCACGCCCAGAACGCGGTGTCCGCGGCGCGCAATGAAAAGGGCGTCACGCCCCTGACCGCACCCAATATCCAGAACCCGGGCATTGCTTTTGGTGTAGCGGTCAAAGAAACCAACAAAAATTGGGGTGGGTGCCCCCAAAGCGTTACGCGTTTCGCCATATAGTTTGTCGTAATTAAAGGCCATGCAAACCGCCCTAAAAGAATGAGTTCGAAAAGGCCAAGTGAAATATTTCGTGAGCGGGTTGGTGGCGTTTCGCGGCCGTCTTGTCGGACCGCCCATCAGGCGCTAAGCAGATCGCATGAGTTTTACAGTTGCAATTGATGGTCCCGCAGCGGCGGGCAAGGGCACGATCTCTAAGGCGGTCGCGGCTCATTTCGGGTTCGCGCATCTCGATACCGGGCTGTTGTACCGGGCGGTGGGCCAAAGGATGCTGATGGGCGAAGAGCCCATAGCGGCGGCGTGTGCACTAGTGGCCGGGGATTTAGAACATCCCGATCTGCGCACGGCGGAGGCGGCGCAGGCGGCTTCGAAAGTGGCCGTAATCCCCGAGGTTCGCTCGGCCCTGCTGGATTTTCAGCGCGCTTTTGCCCGGCGCTTGGGTGGGGCCGTTCTGGACGGGCGGGACATTGGAACGGTGATCTGTCCCGAGGCGGAAGTGAAACTATACGTTACTGCGTCCGATCGGGCCCGGGCTGGGCGGCGCCACAAGGAGCTGGTCGAGCGTGGCCGCCATATCTCGTTTGAGACTGTCTTGGCCGAGCTGCAGGAGCGCGACGCCCGCGATCAGGCGCGGGCCACTGCGCCGCTGAAGCCAGCGGATGACGCTGTTTTGCTGGATACCTCTGATTTGTCGATTGACCAGGCCGTAGAACGGGCGGTGGCAGTGATAGGTGTTCGAGCGACTCGTGCTTAAGGGAGTGGTGCGCTATGCCATCTGGCACTTAAGGCGCATCTGGGATTTCCCCCGGGCCAATATCCCGGGCCGCTGCGCTCTATGAACTTAGACTGGGTTTGGAACCTAAAACGGGCGCGTTTTGAAGCGCATATCTTAGTGAAAATGGGGTTTTGGGGTCTCAGGAAGGAGCATCTGATATTCTTCGTTCACGATGGATCAGATCGGGCAAATGATTTTGAAATAGGGTTTGAGGGTAACAAATGCATTATTCCCTACCACCACTTTGAAGAATTTGCCGAGGATTTGCTGGCTTGGCGACGCTCTCCGGAAAATTGGCCGGATAAATAATAGAGACTTCACCTAGACGTGCTTTGGCCGGAGCAGGGTTTCGCATTAGGTCTGGAGTAGCCCTCAAAAAGGATGCCCGTATGCTCCGCGCAATCGTATTGTCTTTGTTCATAGCTTTGCCGGCTACCGCACAGGAAGCCGAGCCACAGATGACCTTCGCAAGGTTCTCGCGCATCATTCTGGCGTTGGATCCTGAGGCGGAGATTGGCCCGACTGGCGCCTCCATGACCGTTGTAGATGTACCCGTGGCTATTGTTCTGGCCCCGACGGCGAACCGGATGCGGGTTTTGGTACCCATCGCCTCAGTCGCATCTTTGAGCGAAGAGGATTTGATCCGTGTGATGCAGGCCAATTTCGACACGGCCCTGGATGCGCGATACGCGATTGCACAGGGGCGGCTTTGGTCGGTCTATGTGCATCCTCTGGCCCAGCTCAGCCGCGATCAATTGATCTCGGGCATAGGGCAGACGGTTAATCTGGCCACCAGCTATGGCACGTTTTATACAAGCGGCGAGCAGGTTTTTGGCCGAGGCGACAGCATCGAGCTTTTCCGGGGCGTGATCGACGATCTTCTGGAGCGTGGAGAAGAGCTGTAGCGCCACGCCCAAGCCCTTGCGTTTAAGGGAAACCCGCGATATAGCACCCCTCGTCAAGCAGGCGGTCAACGTCGCGGCAGAGCAGGGTCGGGTTTTCCCCCGGCCCTCATTCGTTTGCGAAAGAAAACCGTAAAGACCAACCCGTTCGCCAAAGGTGGACATCAACCAAGACCGGCGGAGACAACCGCTCGGCCCGAAAAAACGTTTGTAAAGGACCCTGAGACCACATGGCTCAAAACACATCGATGGAGGAATTCGAAGCCCTCCTGCAAGAAAGCTTCGAGATTGACACACCTGAAGAAGGTTCTGTTGTCAAAGGCAAAGTTCTGGCGATTGAAGCCGGTCAAGCCATCATCGACGTCGGCTATAAAATGGAAGGCCGCGTTGATCTGAAAGAATTCGCAAACCCTGGTGAAGCCCCCGAGATCGCCGTTGGCGATGACGTCGAGGTTTATCTGCGCAACGTCGAAAACGCACGTGGCGAAGCGGTTATCAGCCGCGAGATGGCCCGCCGTGAGGCCGCCTGGGATCGTCTGGAAAAAGCATATGCTGACGAGAATCGCGTTGAAGGCGCGATCTTCGGTCGTGTCAAAGGTGGCTTCACCGTTGACCTCGGCGGCGCTGTGGCCTTCTTGCCCGGCTCTCAGGTTGACGTACGCCCCGTGCGCGACGCTGGCCCGCTGATGAACCTCAAGCAGCCGTTCCAGATCCTGAAAATGGACCGTCGCCGCGGCAACATCGTTGTATCGCGTCGTGCCATCCTTGAAGAATCCCGTGCCGAACAGCGCGCCGAGGTTATCGGCAAGCTGAACGAAGGCGATGTGGTTGACGGTGTCGTCAAGAACATCACCGAATACGGTGCCTTCGTTGATCTGGGCGGTGTTGACGGTCTGTTGCACGTCACTGACATGGCATGGCGCCGCGTCAACGACCCCAAAGACATCCTGACCATTGGCGAGACCGTCAAAGTTCAGGTGATCAAGGTCAACAAAGAGACCCACCGCATCAGCCTTGGCATGAAGCAGTTGCAAGACGATCCATGGAGCCTTGTCGAAGGCAAGTATCCTCTGGAGTCCACGCATACTGGCCGCGTCACAAACATCACCGATTACGGTGCGTTTGTTGAGCTGGAGCCCGGTGTCGAGGGTCTCGTCCACGTCTCCGAGATGTCCTGGACCAAGAAAAACGTACACCCCGGCAAGATCGTCTCCACCTCTCAGGAAGTGGAAGTCATGGTGCTGGAAATCGACACTGCCAAGCGTCGCGTTTCCCTTGGCCTCAAGCAAACCATGCGCAACCCATGGGAAGTGTTCGAAGAGCAGTACCCTGTTGGTACGCAAGTCGAAGGCGAAGTCAAAAACATCACCGAATTCGGTCTGTTTGTTGGCCTCGACAACGACATCGACGGCATGGTTCACCTCTCCGACCTGACCTGGGAAGGTCGTGGCGAAGACGTGATCGGCAACTACCGCAAAGGCGACATGGTTCAGGCCGTCGTCTCTGAAGTTGATACCGACAAAGAGCGCATTTCGCTGTCCATCAAAGCCGTCGAAGGCGACCCCTTCGCAGAAGCCATTGATGGCGTGAAGCGCGGCTCGATCATCACTGTTGAAGTCACCTCGATCGAAGAAGGTGGCATCGAAGTGGAATATGAAGGCATGAAATCCTTCATCCGCCGCTCGGACCTCAGCCGTGATCGTGCCGAACAGCGCCCTGAGCGCTTCCAGGTTGGTGACAAGCTGGACGTTCGCGTGACCAATGTTGACGGTCGTTCGCGTCGTCTGGGTCTGTCGATCAAAGCCCGTGAAATCGCGGAAGAGAAAGAAGCGGTTGAACAGTATGGTTCCTCCGATTCCGGTGCATCGCTCGGCGATATCCTGGGCGCCGCACTGAAGGGCGACGAGTAAGTCTCCTGATCGCAATCAAAGAAAAGGGCTCCGCAGAAATGCGGGGCCCTTTTTGTTAAAAACACCCGAATCAGGTGAAATCGGTTTTCCCTGACCAATCCACAACCTGTGGATGAGGCCGCGAAAATCGGCGGATGGCTGCGCCGAACAGGCGGTAAGTCGCAGATTTCGCCCAAATTCCAACGGCTTTGCAATTCCCCAAAATGAAATTTCGACCTATAGTCGTGACTTACCAGGGGAACACGGGGAGCCAGGGGATTTAATGATACGCTCTGAATTAGTCCAAAAGCTGGCTGACGAAAATCCACATCTCTATCAACGAGACGTGGAACGCATCGTCAGTGCGATCTTCGAAGAAATCATTGGTGCACTGGCCGATGGAAATCGGGTTGAGCTGCGCGGTTTCGGCGCGTTTTCAGTCAAGAAGCGGGATGCCAGAGTAGGCCGTAACCCGCGCACTGGCGAAAGCGTCAATGTCGAAGAGAAACATGTTCCCTTCTTCAAGGCTGGCAAACTGTTGCGCGACAGGCTGAACGGTTTAGAGGACTCCTGACCAGTGAAATATATCAAATACCTGTTTATGGCTGTCATCGCTCTGGCTTTGGTGCTGATCGCGCTTGCCAATCGGGAACCGGTCACATTGACGGTTTTGCCGCAAGGTCTGGCTGAATGGGTAAATTGGAACTTCATCATCACACTGCCGCTGTTTCTGGTTATTCTGGGCAGCATAGTGTCAGGACTGCTGATTGGGTTCGTCTGGGAATGGTTCCGCGAACACCACTTGCGGGCCGAAGCCAAGGCACAACGAAAAGAACGTGACCAGCTGGCGCGCGAAGTAGATTCCCTGAAAGGCCGCCGCAATGAGGGCAAGGATGAGATTTTGGCCTTGGTTGAGGATGCGTAAGCTTTCGCGCTACATCTGACCTCATGAGTACTTCAATCAAATTTTGCGGCTTGAGCCGTCCTGCCGACGTGAGTGCCGCGGCTGAGGCTGGCGCGCGCTATGTTGGGTTCGTTCACTTCGCCAAATCGCCGCGCCATGTTTCCGTGGCAGACATGGCTGATTTGGCGGTCGATGTGCCGATGGGTTTGGCGAAGGTTGCGCTGACGGTGAACGCAGATGACACGTTGCTGGACGAGCTGACTGCACGCGTGCCATTGGACATGTTGCAGCTTCATGGAAGCGAAAGCCCGGCCCGTGTGGCTGACGTGAAAACGCGCTATGGCCTGCCTGTGATGAAGGCCATTGGTGTGGCGGAAGCCAGCGATCTGGATCAGATCGACATCTATTCGGAAGTGGCCGACCAACTGCTGATCGATGCCAAGCCGCCAAAGGGCGCGGATTTGCCGGGCGGTAATGGATTGACCTTCGATTGGCAGCTGCTGGCCAACCGCAAATATTGGACCAAACCGTGGATGCTGGCAGGCGGGTTGACGCCCGAAAACGTGGCGGAAGCCGCGCGGTTAACGGGCGCCAAACAGGTCGATGTCAGCTCGGGCGTTGAATCGGCACCGGGGGTCAAAGATGCGGGCCTCATCGCAAATTTTGCCGCAGCGTTACGTTAAGCAAGGACACGTACCATGGGATTGCTAACCAAAGCCCTTGGATTAGGGGTTGCCGCTATTGCTGGCGCCGGATTTGCCACGCGGCCATCTGAGCCGGATGTTCGAGAGCTGCTGCGCGCGCGGATCGACGCGCAGATTGAACAGGGCGCTGGTGTGGCCGAAGACGATGCGCTTGGTCAAATGCTTCTTGGTATCTGTCAGGTAGCCCCTGGCAGCTGCTCGTCCTTGGTCGAGCAGCTCGTCGATATCGATTATGAGAACCGCTATCTCTGGGCAAATGTCACGATTGGCGGACGCATTGGCGATGGAACCGACTGTTTCGCAGCCTTTTCACGTTTGATTTGCCGATAAGGCTGGTCCTGCCTTTGGCAGGTGATATATCGAATAGTCGGATAGGTGCAGATCAACTTGCACCAAACGCGCAGGGCCCATCGCCTTGCATTCAAGGAGATCCTGATGGCCGAAGACCTGTTCAACTCTTTCATGAATGGCCCCGATGAAAAGGGCCGGTTTGGTGATTTCGGTGGGCGCTTCGTCTCTGAGACGTTGATGCCGCTGATCCTCGAACTGGAAGAACAATACGAACGGGCCAAAACCGATCAGAGTTTCTGGGATGAGATGAACTATCTCTGGACGCATTATGTCGGCCGCCCCAGTCCGCTTTATTTTGCCGAAGGACTGACCGAACGCCTGGGCGGTGCCAAAGTTTATATGAAGCGCGATGAGCTGAACCACACCGGCGCGCATAAGATCAACAACGTCCTTGGCCAGATTATTCTGGCCCGTCGTATGGGCAAAACCCGGATCATCGCCGAAACCGGCGCAGGTCAGCATGGCGTCGCCACGGCCACCGTCTGTGCAAAATTCGGGCTGAAATGCGTGGTCTACATGGGGGCGCATGACGTTGAACGGCAAAAACCCAACGTATTCCGGATGCGTTTGCTGGGTGCCGAAGTCATTCCGGTAACTTCTGGCCGGGGAACGCTGAAAGACGCAATGAACGACGCGCTGCGCGACTGGGTCACCAATGTGCGCGAGACGTTTTATTGCATCGGGACAGTGGCTGGCCCACACCCATACCCAGCTATGGTGCGTGATTTCCAACAAATCATCGGCAAAGAAGCCAAGGCCCAGATGCAAGAGGCCGAAGGCCGCCTGCCTAACACGATTATCGCCGCCATCGGTGGCGGTTCAAACGCGATGGGTCTGTTCTATCCGTTCCTCGATGACAAATCGGTCGAGATCATTGGCGTTGAGGCCGGCGGCAAAGGCGTGGATGAGAAGATGGAGCATTGCGCATCCCTGACCGGTGGCCGCCCCGGTGTACTGCATGGCAATCGGACCTATCTGCTGCAAGACGACGATGGCCAGATCCTGGAAGGGTATTCGATTTCGGCTGGTTTGGACTATCCCGGCATTGGCCCCGAACACAGCTGGCTGCATGAAATCGGCCGCGCGAAATATGTATCGGTGACCGACAAAGAAGCACTGGCCGCCTTCCAGCTGTCTTGCGAGACCGAGGGCATTATTCCCGCATTGGAGCCCTGCCACGCGCTGGCCCATGTTGCGAAAATCGCGCCGGACCTTCCCGCAGACCACATCATCTGCATGAATATGTGCGGTCGCGGCGACAAGGATATCTTTACCGTCGCCAAGCATCTGGGCTTTGACATGTCGGGCCCAGAGGGCCGACTTGCGGATTGAAACATCTGCAAATCAACAGATGAGTCTTTAAAGTTTTCAGGGCGCTCCAACCGGGCGCCCTTTACATTTATTGCGCAGGTACGCAATTTTGTTGCGCGATCGCAACGGTGTATTTGTTACACAAATGAAATAATGGACTGACTCAGGCCCACTCGCTTATCAACCGCCCTCACCAGCCAACGGGCTTGGGTCTTTTCAGATGAGGGTGATCACCTCACTGGTGCGGGCGGCTCTGCCGACTTCCCGTATGCCAAGGCGCAGGAACCTGGCTTAGGTGTCCAGCGGGCCAAATCCGCCCGTACATTGGAAGCATAGCTCATCGGGTAGAGCAGCAGACCGTTAATCTGTGGGTAGGGGGTTCGAATCCCTCTGTTTCATCCAAACGCCCGTCAGGGGCGCTGACCTTCACGTCAGTCCACGAGAGTGGTCACAATATTTGGTTCCGGGGTCGCCCTATGTGCAAGTGACCCTTCCTTCTGCGACAACGCCCGTTCGGGCCGCGGTGCAGGGGTGGGCCTCTTGCGCTCTGGTCTTTGGCCGGGGTCGCGGGATGACCAGTTGAATGCCGCCGCCCAGACGGGTCTTGGATTTCGATCCGCCCTCCGTCCCGGCCCGGCTATTGCTGGCCCTCTCCCGACGGCCTCCGCCTTGGGGCATGGCAACGGAGCGGCCTCGGGCCTTTCCTATTTCGCGTTTGGGCAATCCCGCCCCTGCGCCACACCTGTCGCGGAATCCTCTGCGCAACCCAAACCAAAGAAGGAGATCGCGTTTTGCGACGACGACATTGATACGAGAAAAGGAGAATTGAGATGTCGATTTTGAAAACTATACTTGACCGTCAACGGGTTATCGTTCCTTTGAACGCCCGAGTAATGGTCATCTGCAAGGGCCGTATCCACGCGCTTTTGGGGCCGGGGGAACATATGATCCCGCGGAAAGACACCGAGCTTACCCGGTTCGACATCGCCAATTCCCGTATCATGTCGCCTTTGGTAGATGCGTTGATGCGTGACGCGCCAGAGATGGCAGGGGATGAGATCACCGAAGTTCGGACCGGTGCCGACGAAGTGGCCATTGTGGTTCGCGATGCGCGTGCCCATGATGTGGTTACTCCGGACACCCGGGCGCTTTTCTGGACTGAGGCCGGTCCCTGGACGGTCGAGCGCGTTTCGATCGGTTCGGATCACGGCGTTGATCCGGCTTTGGCGCAACGGTTGATGCGGTCGGCTTTGACCCGGACCCTTGCTGCGCATGAAGTGCCGGAAGGGAAGGTTGGTCTTTTGTTCACCGACGGTGTGCAAACCCGGCTTTTAACCTCTGGAACGCATTGGTTCTGGACCCTTGGTCGGAAACACTTGGTGAAGCTTGTGGATACCCGCTGGCAAACCAAGGAGGTGACCGGTCAGGAAATCTTGACCAAAGACCGCGTGACCTTGCGGGTGAACATCTCGGCCGACTTTCGGGTTATTGACCCGGTTTTGGCTGTGACCGCCGTGCGAGATCACGAAGAAGCGTTGCACCGGGCGTTGCAATTGGCGTTCCGGAAGACTTTAGGCGCTTTGACGCTTGATCGGTTGTTGGCCGAGAAAGTGACGGTGGATGCCGAGGCCGCCGACGTGGTGCGCCGCGACATGGCCAAGATCGGCCTCGAATTGGGTGACATCGCGTTGAAAGACGTGATCTTGCCCGGCGAGATGCGCGAGATCTTGAACCAGGTTGTGGCTGTCCAAAAAGAGGCAGAGGCCAACGTGATCCGCCGGCGTGAAGAAACCAACGCGACCCGGTCGCTGTTGAACACTGCAAAAGTCATGTCGGAAAACCCCGTCATGTTGCGGTTGAAAGAGTTGGAGGCGTTGGAAACTATCGCCGGTAAAGTCGATCAGTTGACGGTCCATAACGGGACCGAAGGCTTGATGTCTGACCTCGTGCGTTTGCGCGACTAATCTGGGCCCGTCCGTACATATTCGGGCGGGCCTATCCCCATAAACCTCAGTTTATGGACATATTACAGGGGCTTAGGCAGGGTCAATTAAACCCGACGCCAATAGAGAAACTGCCCCACACCCGTCATCTCATCCTCACCCAGCCCGATCATCACTCACGGACTGTTCGGGCTCAACTCAGGAGATGACTGTTATGCAAAACCTTAAAATTTCTGCCCTTGTTCTACTGATGTCTTCAACGGCGCTGGTCGCAGGGCCGGTCGAAGACATGATCGCGGAACTGGAAGCCATGGGATATACCGATATCGAATCTGAGGCTGAAGGCGACCTGGTGGAGATCGAGGCCGAAGGCCCCGACGGCGAACGCGAGATCCTGATCAACCCGGTCACGGGCGAAATTCTGTCCGATGACGTCGAGACAGATGATGACGAAGATGACGACGATGAAGATGAGGATGACGACGATAGCTGAGCCCGGATTGGGCCAACAGGTCCCGCCACGAACTAGCGGGACCATCCCCTTGCAGGAGGCACCGCTATGCGCGGATTAGTCATTGTTTTTGCACTGTTCTTTGCTTCCCCCGCATTTGCGGACGGGGCCGCGGCCGCGCGGCTTTGGGTGCAGGTTTTGGAAAGCGAAGGCTATAGTGATATCGAGATCGAGCGGACTTGGCTGGGCCGATACCGCATTGAAGGGGAACGGGACGGGATCGAGCGCGAGATCGTTCTGGATCGAAGCACCGGCGAAGTGTTACGCGATGTATCCCGTGCCGAAGATGGCGAGTTTCATCACCCCTTTGAAGACCTTTTTGACGGGCCGGATGATGATGATTGATCTGGGGGTCGCGCAATGACCTGGGCCGTACGGGGATTGGTCGCGTTTCAGGCAGCCTGCGCGCTGGTATTCCTTTGGGATCTTGCTGCAAGTATTCTGGGCCTGCGCAACGCGCCGGTTTCGTGGCAGACACGTGAACTTATTGAAATTGCAGCGGCCTTTGGCCTCTTGGCTGGCTTGGGTCTGGGCACGCAGGCTTTGATCCGCGCCAATGCGCGCCAAAAACTGGCTGAGGAACGCCTGCGCGCTGCATCGGGTGAGTTTATGGCGCTGGTACATGAAAGGTTTTCGGAATGGGGCCTGACCCCAGCCGAATGCGATGTTGCTCTTTTTGCCTTGAAAGGCATGAGCCTGGCAGAAATCGCAGGGCTCAGAGAAACCTCCGAAGGCACGGTCAAGGCGCAGACAAACGCTATCTATCGCAAAGCAGGAGTAAGTGGGCGCCCGCAATTGCTGAGCCTGTTCATTGACGATCTATTGGCGGTCGTTCCGGATTGAGTGGAACGGTCAAAGTTCGGCTTTCGACAGCAACCAGCCGCGAACCGCTTGAATGGCCGGATCTGATCGTGATCGGCGTTCAGACAGCAGGTAGAAGTCTTGTGTTCCGGTAAGGGTGTGATCCGTCACCTGAACCAAGTCGCCACGTTGTAAGTCACGTTCAACCAAAAACCGGCTAACGAGGGCGACACCCTGCCCAGCCAAGGCGGCGTCGACTGCCAGCGCGGTTTGACTAAGGCGCAAGCCGTGCCCGTCGGTGTTGGGCATTCCGATTTGACGCAAAAATTCTGGCCAAAGATCGTGTGCGTCAAATATGCGAGGCAGTGCCGTCAGGTCAGGTTTCTGTTCGCCCAAGGTGTGACGTTGCAAGAGGGCCGGTGATGCCACTGCTATTACTTCTTGTCGAAATAGCTGATCTGCTGTCAACGCGGCGCCGAATGGTGGCGTTCCTTGTCGGATCGCAAGGTCAATCCCGTCGCGATGAAAACTACTGAGCGCCTCTGTGGCCAGTATGCGAAGGTCGATCTTTGGGTGTTGAGCAGAGAAGCTCGGCAAATTGGGGATTAGCCACTTGGCCGCAAAGGTCGGTGTTACGCTGACCAGCACTTTACCCGGTTCCGGCTTCAGCATGTCGGTTGCGGATTTGAGCTCGGCAAAGGCGGCACTGATGCGTGCATGATAGCTGCGCCCCTCGGCTGTAAACAACAGGCCTTTGGGCTGCCGCCGAAAGAGCTGAACCCCCAAATCCGACTCGAGCTGGCGAATATGCTGTGCAACGGCCCCTTGGGTCACGCCCATCGCATCGGCTGCGGCCCGGAAATTCAGGAACCGCCCAGCATGATCGAAAGCGTGAAGGGCGTTGAGAGAAGGTAAGGTGCTCATTTTGACAGTAGTAATTCTACTATCAGAGCAGGTCAATTCTACAGCGAACCCTTGTGCAAAAGCGCATATGATAAATGCGAAAGATATGGAGTCTCGAAATGTCTGTAGAAAAAGTAGCACTAATTACAGCCGGCGGTAGCGGCATGGGTGCCGATGCAGCGCGCCAATTGGCCAAAGATGGCTTTCGCGTTGGTGTGCTTTCGTCTTCGGGGAAAGGCGAAGCTTTGGGTAACGAGCTTGGCGGTTTCGGCGTGACCGGGTCAAACCTGTCCGGTGATGCTTTGCAACAACTGGTCGATGGCGCAATGGAGCGATGGGGCCGAGTTGACGTGCTGGTCAATTCCGCAGGGCATGGACCAAAGGGTCCGATCCTCGAAATGTCGGATGATGATTGGCACCAGGGCATGGAGGTTTATCTGATGAACGTGATCCGTCCAACGCGGATGATCACACCAATTATGCAAGCGCAAAGTGGCGGGAGCATTATCAACATCTCGACCTTTGCGGCGTTTGAACCCGATCCGCTGTTTCCAACATCTGGAGTGTTCCGTGCAGGGCTGGCCAGCTTTGCCAAGCTATTTGCCGATAAATACGCCAGCGACAATATTCGTATGAACAACCTGCTGCCGGGGTTCATCGACAGCTTGCCAGAGACCGAGGACCGCCGGGCGCGCATCCCAATGGGACGATATGGGCGGGCTGAAGAAGTCTCATCGCTCGTATCGTGGTTGGCCTCAAAGGGCGGCGGTTATGTGACCGGGCAAAACCTGCGCATTGATGGTGGGCTGACACGTGCAGTCTGACCTCATTGCATGGCCGGGGTCGCGCGACCAAATGGTGTTCGGGATCAAATGGGCGGCGTCGATTGTGCAGATATTGGGATATACTGCAACGGGATTTGGTTGGACGCCGTGGAACCTGTATCTCTTTGTTATTGGCGTGCTGGGATGGCTGACCGTGGGGGTCTTTTGGAAAGACCGTGCGATCATCTTGATCCATGCCGTGGCTATGGCGGCTATGCTTCTTGGGGCAACGGCGTCCTGACCCTACTGATCTGGCGCGTCCACGGCGTGCCGGATCAAAGCTTGCAAAGGCACGATATCGAGCGCGCGAAAGTGCGTGCTGGCCAGACGTATCTTTGGCGCGCAATCTTCTTGTTGGGCCTGCAGGAAACGGCTGGCACAAAGGCACCATTGGTCGCCGGGTTTCAATCCGGCAAACCCAAATTCAGGGCGCGGCGTGCTGAGGTCATTTCCAAGGTACTTTGAGAAGGCCAGAAATTCGGCGGTCACAATCGCGCAGACGGTGTGGCTGCCCCGATCCTCTGAGCAGGTGTTGCAATGACCATCGCGGAAATACCCGGTAACGGGGTCATTAGAGCACGCCGCGAGAGCGTCGCCCATCACGTTCAGAGAGGGGTCTTTTGTCGGCATCGAGATCACCTTTGTGACGGCGCAGTCTGCGCGCAATACTATTTAAAGCGGTCGACAAGCTTTTGTAGGGGCGTCCGGTCATCTGGTGCGGGCTCGGGTGCCACATGGTCCTTGCGGGCCGCAGCTTTGGTTGTCTGCTGCTTGGATTTTTCCGGCCGCTGTGGCCCCCGGCGCAAAGCAACAGCATTCATAAACTTGCCGCTGTCGCCTGCTGCCAAATGCGGCGCCCCATCCGAGATGCCGCGCATCAGGTCATCCAGCCAATCGGCCTCGGCCTTGGCGAAGTCCGACAAGACATAGCCCGAAACGCGATCCTTGTGGCCGGGATGGCCGATGCCAAGCCGGACGCGGGCATAGTCAGCGCCGATATGGGCGTGCATCGATCGCAGGCCGTTATGGCCCGCATGTCCGCCGCCTTGTTTGACGCGCAATTTTCCGGGGGCAAGGTCAAGCTCATCGTGAAAGACGGTCACATCGGCCGGGGTGAGTTTGTAAAAACGCATAGCCTCGCCCACCGATTGGCCAGAGAGGTTCATGAAGGTTTCCGGTTTCAACAGCAGAACTTTGTCCGAGCCGAAACGGCCTTCTGTCAGACTGCCCTGAAACTTGCCCCGCCATGGGGCGAAGCCATGATCCTCGGCCACGCGATCAAGCGCCATAAACCCGATGTTATGACGGTTGCCGGCGTATTTTGCGCCGGGATTTCCGAGACCTACCCAAAGTTGCATATCGTGGGGTCTTTCATGAACGTCATTGCCAAAACCTATTCCTTTCCGTCCTATAGTCGTCGAAGGCTTCGGGATCAATCAAGGCAGGGCACAACTTGGCAGAGGTTAGTACGGTAACATTGAACGGGATCACGTTGCAGGTGCCCGCCCATGTTCGCACGCCGGGGCTGATGAATCGCCTGTCAGGCGGCAGCTATGAAAACACAGAGGCCAAGGCGGCCGAGGCGCGCGTGAAACCGGGGTTTCGCGTGTTGGAACTGGGCGCGGGGCTGGGCTATGTGAGCTCGATCTGTGCGCGGCTGGCAGGGGCTGAGAATGTCGTCAGCGTCGAAGCCAATCCCTTCATGGCGCCGATTGTGCGCGCCAATCTGGATCGCAATGGGCATGACGCGGCCACTGTTTTGCACGGTGCAGTGGTGCCCGGTGCGGGTGGAGGCGAGATTTCATTTCAGGCCAACGCGGCCTTTCTGGGTGGCAGCATTGCGCGCAAAACTTCTAAAGAGGAGGAAGTGGTCAATGTGCCCCGGATCGGCCTTCGGCAATTATTGCGCGATTATCACCCAAATGTGGTGATGATGGATATCGAAGGGGCCGAGGCCAATTTGTTTGATCATCCGTGGAACGCACAACTGCGGTTCCTGATCGTCGAGTTGCACCCACCCCGCTATGGCACAAAGGCAATCAAGCGGATTGTCGATTGCATGTCGGAAACCGGTCTGACCTATGACCCCGTCACATCTTCGGGTCGTATTCTGGGGTTCCGACGTGTCTGGGGAGAGGAGTAAGGGCGCGCCGCAGGTTTGCGGAAACCAGCCCGCAGGTTGCCATCTTTCAGGTTTTCAGATCAGCCGGCGGCCTAGCGAGCCTGTCCATAAGACAGGCTCTGGATCTCTCTCTCTTAATCCTATTATTGGAAGTAAATATTTCCGATCTCGCAGATATTCACATTGTTTCGCACCAGCACGTCCCCATCACTAAATTCCGCGCGTAAATCAAAGTTACAATAGCCTGTGCCATCATCAAAGTTGATGTTTATCGATCGCCCCGTCGGAAATATTGCAGAGCCAAGGATGTCCTCTTCCCAGCTATTTGTGCCAACATGTGAGCCGCGAAAGGTGATGATGTCAAAGCCGGTGTCATTGTGGATCCTGACCCATCGGTTTTCTTGTGCCGATGCACCTTGAGCCAGCACCAGGGCAAGACCTAAGCCTGCCAATGCCATGAAACCTCTGCGTATCATCCGATATCCTTCCAAATGGGTTAAGGGGTGGACGCTGACAGGTCGGGTCGCGTTAGTCAAAACAATTCGCCGATTGGAATTGGACGCATAACATGGCCCCGCGGCCCATGGACGCCGCGCCGGCCACGATGCTTTGCCCCAAGAAAAAAACCCCGCGATGACAGTGTGCCACGCGGGGTTTTGAATGTTTTGGCAAAGCCTAAGGCAGGGATTACTCCTCTGCTGCGGCTTCCTCTTCGCCTTCTGCGGCTTCGACGGCTTCGCCTTCGGCTGCATCGTCCTCATCATCGCTGGCACCGCCAAGCGCGGATGGCGCTGCGACATTGCCGATAACAAAGTCACGGTCGATGGTTGGGTGTGCGCCCTCAGGCAGATCGATCGACGAAATGGTGATGGTGTCACCGATTTCGAGGCCCGTCATGTCCACGGTCAGCTTCTCTGGAATATCGCCCGCGGTTACGCGCAGCTCTACCTCGGAGCGAACGATGGTCAGAACGCCACCTTTCTTGATGCCGGGGGATTCTTCCTCGTTGATGAACTCAACCGGAATGAACAGGTTCACACGGCTGGTGCGCTTGAGGCGCATGAAATCAACATGGGTCGGCAGATCTTTGACAACGTCGCGTTGAACGCCACGGCAGATCACACGAACATCTTCTTCGCCTTCAACCTGCAGGTTGAACAGGGTCGACATGAAACGGCCTTTCTTCAGGCGCTTCAGCAGTTCGTTGAAAGGGATCTGAATGGAAATGGGATCGGACCCACCGCCATATACAACTCCGGGCACTTTGCCTTCACGGCGTGCTTGACGAGCGGCCCCCTTGCCTGTCCCCGTCCGTGCCTCAGCTACGAGATTTGGAACCTCACCAGCCATTGCTATTCTCCATAATGTAAAGGGGCGGCCTCCAAGGGTGCCGCCCGGTTGAAGCCCGGCCTATAGGACAAAATGGGAAAGAGGGAAAGAGCGAATCTTTGCTAGGCGCTGAAACAATCCAACTTTGAGAGTTGCTTTGGAAATCACATCGTGACAAGCGCGAAATCATGTCTTTGTTGCGCGCCATATCCCTGTCTCGTCGCCATTTGCCCGCCTTTGCGGCGCAAGGGTTCTTTTGGGGGGCTTTCGCGGCCTATGTTCCGCAGATCAAAGCGCATATCGGCGCGTCAGATGGGGCGTTTGGCTTGGCCCTGCTGGTGTCGGCCATTGGTGCGGTTAGTGCGATGCTGGTGGCGCCCTGGGTTTCGGCCCGCACGGGGAGATATGCGATTGCAGTTGCGGCCATTGCGTTTGCGCTGAGTTTTCAGGCCCCGCTTTGGGTGGCCTCCGTCGTTCCCTTTGCGGCCTTGATGCTGTTTGCCGGGGCTGGGTCCGGCTGCCTGGACGTCATCATGAATGCGCGTCTGACAGTTGAAGAGGCGCGGCATAAGACCAGTCTGATGAACCTTAACCACGCGGCGTTTTCCTTTGCCTATGCGTTTAGTGCCATTACGGCCGGATTGGTGCGGGAAGCCGGGGTGTACCCTGGCTGGGTTTTCGCTTTTTGGGGCGTAGTTGTTATTTCCTCATCCCTGATGATGATCGCCCCCCGGGTTGTGGAGGACGAGGGTGCTGCCACAGTCGCGCCGGCGCGCATGGGATCCCTGATCATCCTGGGCGGTTTGATCACTTTAATCGGGTTCCTGTCGGAAAACGCCACTGAGGGCTGGTCGGCGCTACATATCGAGCGCACGCTTGGCGGTGGAGCGGCGGAAGGCGCATTGGGACCAGCGATGCTGGGCCTGACAATGGGATTTGGACGGTTGAGCGGCCAGTTGATCATGGGACGTCTGTCCGAGATCAAAGTATTGATCGGCAGCGCGATCGTGTCTGGCACTGGTGCGTTTGTCGCTGCGACCGCGCCTGCGCCGGGCATGGCCTATTTGGGCTTTGCCCTGCTGGGTCTTGGCGTGGCGGTGATCGCGCCAATGATGCTGGCGCTGGCTGGACAAATGGCGGACCCTGCCCGGCGCGAAGTGGTCATCAGCAGGGTCACGGTCTTGGGCTATTTCGGGTTTTTTATCGGCCCACCGTTGATGGGATTTGTGTCCCAAGGCTTCGGACTGCGGGCCTCATTCTCGATGGTCGGTATCTTGCTTTGGCTGGTGCCGGTTCTGGTGATCGCGTTGCAGAGCAATCATCAAAAAAGGGCTGCGCCTTAAATAATGACGCAGCCGTCGGAACATTTGGGATGATCCAACCCTAGAGGATCATGTCGAAGCTTTCCATGAACTGGAACTCATCGGGATCCATTTCTGCCACTGGTTCGGGAGCGGTCTCGCGGGTTTCGCCGCGACCGTTGCCGATTTCCTTGAAAAGGTTTTGCGAGACGATCTCGATCGCGTCGTCAAATTTGCTGTCTTCTTCAAATTCGGTAAATTTAAAACCGAGGAGTGCGTCTTCAGCCATAGTATTCTCCTAATCTCTTCTAAAATGGGTTTGGCCTGAAATAGGTGTTGGCCATATGAATTCTTGAATTGCTCAGGCGGCGCCTGCCGCAATGTCCATAGGTCGGGCGATGGCGCGGAAACGTTCAAAAGTTTTTCGATGGTAATTGTGGGGTCAGCCTTGCCAACTCGCGGGAACTCTGTCGCCGAAACGCTCTCGGCAGAACGCGTATTGTGGTGCCAAAAGCGCCTTGGCGTCGGTTAGCGCCTCGGCCGAAATGGGCGTTTTCACCTTGGTTTCATTATGCGTTTTGCCTGCGTCGCCCGGGCTATAGAGTGCGTTTGCGTGATCGCAAAGCTGTCGTAGGCTGGCCTCTGAAAACAGGTCCTCGTAAAAGAGGTACAGGACATCTTCGGCGTCAAAGTTTTTGTCG
This sequence comes from uncultured Nioella sp., assembly GCA_947495575.1. Lineage (GTDB taxonomy): Bacteria > Pseudomonadota > Alphaproteobacteria > Rhodobacterales > Rhodobacteraceae > CANLZL01. The sequence goes on from CANLZL010000007.1 coordinate 184,330, forward strand.
AGGTCGCTGACGATGCCACAATAATCTGCCCGTGCGCATATGCTGGGTGAGGCAAAAGCCTTGGCCCAATTGTCCAGAAAATCTGATTGCGAACTGGTCTGCGCCATATGCCTGAGCTGCGACCACATCCGATCCACGGGATCGCGCATGATGAAGAGTAGTTTCAGCGTGACATTTTGAGAGGCGCAGAACTCCCTCAGATACTCGAACCCGGTGGGGCCCAGCACGGAATAGGCCGGCGTGATATCGCAAAAGGTGCGAGTGTCAGCTTCGACAAGACGTGCGAAATGGGCGAAATAGGCGTTGTCGTCATAAATCATTTGTGCGCGGTCTAGGCTGGCTTGAAACGTCTCGCGTCGCCGTAAATTATCGGCTGTGTCTCCTTTCTGTTCCAGGTGAAACTTCAGCCGGTTGAGGGCCATGCCATCCATATCCCCAAGCGCATGAGAGGGGTATTTAGTGTTGAAAAAATGTAGCTCTTTCAGCGGAGAAACAACGACGTCGGGCAGGCCACTTAGATAGTCATGGGTCCAGCTTGTGGCGGATTTCATGGCACCGACACAGATAAGGAATGTCTTGCCGTCAAGCTCGCCATAAGTGCGTAGATGGTGCAAGTCGAAATACATTGGGGCGGCCCTTTCGGTGCCAAACCTGCCACGGCGATCCCATGCACTCAAGCAAAACGGGATTATTCTAAGACTTCGCCCGGATCGACGCCCCAGATAGCCTCCATCGGAACCCATCCGCGATGCCCGCCGACATTCAGGTGGCACCATGCGCCGTTGCATTCGTCGATAAATGCTATGACGCCCAGTTCGGCTTGAGCGCTAACTGGCGCGGCAGGGTCCGGGCGCCGGCGTAGCTCAACCATGTCGACCTCGATAATCGCAGTGCGCACACCTGACAGTAGCGAATAGTGCATCCAGCCGCCCGCGCCATCACGATCAACCACGCGGCGCCAATGACCGTGTTCCGCCACGATCTGCATTGGCATATTGCGGCGCTGAAAGACCCAGTCAATCCGGTGGCTACGTGACGGGCCCCGTCGCGCATAGGCCTCTGACGCTTTTATCGAGACATAGCGAGGCAAGGGGAAACCGGTGACCGGCCCTACGTCCTGCGCCATAGAAATCGTCGCCGCCATCACAAGGGAGGCCGCCATGATCAAGCTTGTCATGCGTCTGGTCAGTGCTGTCACTAGTCTTGCCTGTTGTCCCGATCCAATCGGGGCGCTTGGTGATTTTGTCGCTCTTTGGCGGGCGTCTCTTGCGCCCTTGCCTCGGATGAGAGACTGTCACGGGTAAGGCTGAAATGCCAGTAAAGGGAAGACGGGTATGCCAGGTCAAAAGCTGAGTGTTGTTGTTACGCGACGGTTGCCAGAGGCAGTCGAAACGCGGATGTCTGAATTGTTCAATGTCGAGTTACGTGAGGAAGACCGCCCCATGAGCCGGTCTGAACTTGTGGCAGCAGTCCAGCGGGCCGACGTGCTGGTGCCGTCTGTGACAGATAGAATTGATGCAGGGTTGCTTGGCCAGGCTGGTGAAAAGCTGAAGCTGATTGCCAGTTATGGTGCGGGTGTCGACCATATTGATGTGCACACGGCCCGCCAGCGCGGCATTCTTGTGTCCAATACCCCCGGGGCCGCGACAGAAGACACGGCCGATATGACGATGGCCTTGTTGCTGTCCGTCACGCGCCGCATCCCAGAGGGGTTGGCCGTGATGCAATCGGGCAAGTGGGATGGCTGGGCGCCAACCGCGATGATGGGCGGCCGTATTGGCGGGCGCCGCCTTGGCATCCTGGGCATGGGTCGGATCGGGCAAGCGGTGGCGCGTCGGGCTGCCGTGTTTGGCATGCAGGTGCATTACCACAATCGCCGGAGGCTGCATTCTGATATCGAGGAAGAGCTTGAGGCCACATATTGGGAAAGCCTCGACCAGATGCTGGCGCGGGTCGATATCCTGTCGGTCAACTGTCCTCACACGCCGTCGACGTTCCACCTGATCAATGCGCGCCGCCTAAAGCTGATGAAACCATCGGCTGTCATCGTGAATACGTCACGCGGCGAGGTGATTGACGAGAACGCGCTGACACGAATGCTGCGATCTGGCGATATCGCGGGTGCGGGCTTGGATGTGTTCGAACATGGCAATGAGGTCAATCCGCGCCTGCGTGAGCTGAAAAACGTGGTTCTTCTGCCTCATATGGGATCGGCCACCGAAGAGGGGCGGGTCGAAATGGGTGAAAAAGTCATCATCAACATCAAGACCTTCGATGACGGACATCGGCCGCCGGATCTGGTTGTGCCGAATATGCTGTGAACGGAAAGGGCCGGAAGAGTTTTCCGGAAATCTCTTTTGTGAGGCCGCGAACATGATCCGCAAGCTGACCATTTTGCCTGTCTTGTTTGGTTTTTCTTGTGTGGTGGCAGGGCTCTACGGAGCCCTGCACAATCAGATCAGTTATTCCGTTGGCCCAGATTATTTCCATAATCTGAAATTCCTGCAATTTCGGATTCCCGATGCGCTTTATGGCCGGGGCGGTGCTGCGCTTGTCGGGTGGAAGGCAAGTTGGTGGATGGGGTTGGTTCTGGGCCTGCCGATTGGAATTGTCTCTATGCTGATGCCAACTGGCGCGGCGCAGGTGCGCGCCTTCATTTGGGCAACCCTAATCGTTGTAATTACTGCACTGGCGCTTGGAAGCGGTTCATTACTCTTCCCCATGCCGGTGGAGAATTACGACCTTTTCGCAATTCCAGGTACGGTGAGTGATGAGGCAGGGTTTGTTGCCGCCGCCGTCATGCATTCACTGAGTTATTTGGGCGGGCTGATCGGCGGGGTCCTGGCGCTCATCCTCACGGCCTTTTGGGCGTGGCGCGCGCACCGCCGTTAGATCGGAGATTTCACGACACCTCAGGTCGGTTTTCGACTGGTTTTGGTCGGCTGGCCCTACCTGTTTTCTGCGCGATCCGCCAAAGTGTGGCCAACATCTACGCCCGGAGTCGCGCCATGAAAACCCAAGTCAAAGCCCTCGTCATTGGCGGCGGTGCCATTGGCACCTCGATCGCCTATCACCTTGCCAAAGCGGGCTGGGATGACGTGATGCTGTTAGAGCGTGACGAGTTGACGTCCGGCTCAACCTGGCACGCCGCAGGGCTCTTGCCGCTGTTCAACATGAGTTATGCGACAACCCATATCCACAAATACTCCGTCGATTTTTACAAGACACTGGAAGAGGAAACCGGGCTAAACGCCGGCTTTGCCGTGGTCGGCAACCTGCGGATGGCGCAGACACAGGAGCGAATGGACGAGTATATGCTCTATGCCTCGACCGCCGAGACCTGCGACGTGCCCTATGAATGGCTGACGCCCGACCAGATCAAGCTACGCTGGCCGCTGATCCGAACCGAGGATCTGAAAGGCGCGCTTTATCACAACACCGACGGCTATATTAACCCCGCCGATGTGACCCAGGCCATGGCCAAGGGCGCACGCCAGCGCGGCGTGATGATCGAGCGCAAATGGCAGGCGGATGCGTTTCACTGGACCGGCAGCCATTGGGAGGTGACCGCGACCAAGATGGTCGAAAAGGGCGGCAACCTGGTGCCGTCGGACGAGCAGATCGTGGTCACGGCCGAACATGTCGTGACAGCCAGCGGCAACCACGCACAGACCACCGCCAAAAAGCTTGGGATCAAGATCCCGGCCATTCCGGTGGAACACCAGTTCATCGTCATGGATCAGGATCCGTCGCTCGTACAGTTTCGGGCCGATGGCAATGTGGAGCATCCCGTGGTGCGCGATGCCGATGCCCAGTCTTATGTCCGCGAAGAACGTGGCGGCTGGATTCTGGGGGTCTATGAAAAGGGCGCGCCGGCCTGTTTCGAATATGGCGTACCCGACAGTTTCCGTGCCGACCTGTTCCCGCTGGATCTGGAGCGGATCGAAGAACAATACATGGCGATGATCCACCGCATTCCGTCTTGCGAGGAAAGCGGGCTGAAGGATGATTTTAACGGGCCGATCTGTTACACGCCCGATGGCAACCCGCTGGTCGGGCCTGCACCCGGCCTGCGCAATATGTGGCTGGCCGAAGGGTTCTCTTTCGGGATCACCGCCGCCGGCGGCACCGGCTACTACCTGGCCCAGATGATGGTGAACGGCGAGGCGGAGATCGACATGGCCTCGCTCGACCCCAAACGCTATTCATCCAACTGGATGACGACCGAGTTCGCGGCACGCAAGAACGAGGAATGCTACGACCACGTTTACATCCTGCATCACCCAGATGAAGAGCGTCCGGCCTGCCGCCCGTTGCGGACCGCCCCGGCCTATGACCGGCAAAAGGCGCGCGGCGCGCAGTTCGGCTGGGTTAATGGTTGGGAGCGGCCCAATTATTTTGGCCCGCTCGATGCGCCCGATAATTTCGACCATGACAGCCGGTCTTTCCGCCGTGGGGCATGGTGGCAACATGCGGTCGACGAAGCCAAGGCGATTCGAGAAGGCGTCGGGCTGATTGATGCCACAGCCTTTACCAAACATGTCGTCAAAGGCCCCGGCGCCACCGCTTTTCTGGATTGGTTCACCTGCAACAAGCTGCCGAAAGTGGGGCGGATCAACCTGACCTATGCGCTGACGGCGGCGGGCACCACTCGCACCGAATACACAATCGTGCGGATGAAAGAGCATGAATATTACCTGGTCTCGGCCGGGGCCTGGACGGAATATGATGCCGATTTCATGCGCAAGGCCGCCGAGGATAAGGCCGAAGAGTTCGGCTATATTGAGATTCAGGATGTGACCACCCAATGGGGAGTCTTTGCTATTGCTGGCCCGAAATCCCGTGATGTTCTGAACGAGGTCATCAAGGATGCTGACCCGGCGACCGTGCTTTCAAACAAGCGCTTTCCGTGGCTCAGTGCCCGGCGGATCGAACTGGGCATGTGCCCGGTCAATGCCATTCGCGTAGCCTACACGGGTGAGCTCGGATGGGAGTTGCATCATCCGATCGAGATGCAGAATTACCTTTTCGATTTGCTGGAAGCTGCGGGTAAAAAACACGATATGAAACTGGTGGGCGCACGTGCTCAAAACTGGCTTAGGCAGGAAAAGAGCTATCGTGCATTTGGTACAGAGCTTGGCCGTGACGCAACCCCGGCCGAGGCCGACCTGCCACGCTTCATCGACCTGTCCAAGGATTTCCACGGTAAAGCGGAAATGGAAGCGATCGGTATCCGGTCGAAATGCGTGACCCTACTGATTGACGGACCGGAAGATGCAGACCCATGGGGCCGCGAGGCGCTCTATGATGGTGAAACGCGGGTCGGGCGCTTGACCTCGGGCGGCTATTCGGTGGCGTTCGAGAAATCCATCGGTATGGGTTATGTTCCGCCACATTTGGCCAAGGAGGGCCAGAAGCTAAAGGTCAGAATGTTCGACCAGCTCTGGGATGCCACGATAACCTGCGACAGCCCGTATGATCCAAAGAACGAAACCATCCGCAAGGACGGCTAGCCGCTTCCTTTTTTTTGGAAACCACAGAGAAGGGCGGGGGGGAGGATCCCCCCGCGGGGCGGATGGCCGTCAGGCCATTCGACTCTCAGAGTTACCGCATCAGTCGACCAAGGATGTCATCCATGGCCGAGCCATCGCCATCGGCATCGAGCAGGTCGTTGAGCATGCCCAACCCGCCGCCCTGACGTCGGCCACCGCCACCGCCCAGCAAGCCTCCGACCAGCCCGGCCAATCCGCCGCCACTGGCTTCCGCCTCAACCTCGTCAATCGCCTCGTCGGGCATGTTTCTTTGCAAACCACCCTGGGTCATTGCCGCCAACGCAGGCAGGAATTGTTGGACGGTCGACAGATCCACTCCGGCGCGGCCTGCGGCCTCGCTGGCCAGATTATCGGCCTCAGCCTGACCGCCAAGCAGAGCTTCTAGGAAATTGCGGCCTTGCGCCTGACCGGATGGGCTGGCGGCCTCGGCGGCATTATCGAAATTGCGCGCCTGATCCTGGCCGCGCAGCGCACCCAATACGTCTTGCAGACCGCCGCGCTCTGCCCGTTCGCGTGCGGCAGATCCAAGTGCGGGTGCCAAAAGCGAAGTCAATTGATCAGCCTGACCCTGATCCAGTCCCAATTGGCTGGCCAGTTCTCCAAGGCCCTGTCCACCCTGGGCTTGTTGTAGCATTCGTAAAATAGACATTCGGTTTCCCCCAATAGATTGCGCGTGTTCCAATAGACCCAAGTCAGCACGAATGAATACGCAAGGGAAGGGGCCGGGACATAGTTCCCGTGGGTCAGCCAGCCTTTGCCGAAAGCTCATCGAAGCAGTCCAGCGCCTTTGCGGCATACATCATCGACGGGCCACCGCCCATTTGTATGCACATGCCAAGCGTCTCAGCCAATTCCGCGCGGGTGCCGCCCGCGGCCAGCAAAGCAGCGCAGTGGAACGTGATACAGGGTTCACAGCGATCCGCGACCGAGATGCCGATTGCGACCAATTCCTTGGTCTTCAGATCCAACGCGCCGTCGGTCTTGGCCGCTTTCGAAAGCGTGCCAAATCCCGTGGCGACATCTGGTATTGCTTTTGAGAGCGTGCGCAGAGCTGCATTCATCTCGTTTCGTTTTTCGGTCCAGCTCATCAAAACAATCCTTTGGGCAATTTGGTTTACCGAAGGAACATCATGAGGGCCCTGAACGTGCCTTGACCTTGGTCAAGTGACCACCAAAAGCAGGTTGTTTGCTGGCATATCGATTACCGAGACGTCACGCGGTTTCAGTGACGCAATCACCCAATCAATATCCTTGTAGCCGATTGCCGGGTCAGCGGCTCGCAGGTTGGCGTGGAATCTGGCGTCGCCCTCGCTGGTGGGCACTCCGTCACGTAAAAAGGGGCCGTAGAGAAGGGCCATACCATCCGGGGCCAGCGCCTGTATGAGTTCAGTCAGCAGGTTTTTTGCAGCGGGCGCCGGGATCAGATGCAGAAGGTTGACCAGATAGATCAGGTCACGCGGGCCGTGCTTTAACGACCATCCCGGCTTCGTCGCGTCCATCTCAACAGGTGGCAACAGGTTGGGCTGCCCAGCATGCGCAACCCATGCCCGGATTGAAGCCATGCGGGCCTGATCAATCTCAGTGGGTTGCCACTGTAGGCCGGGAAAGGCATCGGCAAGCCGAGCGGCGTGTTCGCCTGTGCCGGAGGCGATTTCAAGCGCGCGGCCCTGGGGCAAGTGCAGTTTTGTCAATTTTGCAAGAATTGGGTCTATGTTTCTGCCTGCTGCGGGCGCGAACATACGTCCATCGGGTTCGGGCTGGGGATTATCCCATTGCCTAAATCGGCCGCTCATCTGAACCGCGCAGGGCTGAGTGCGGTGACAACATGCTTTGGCAAGCATGGGCTGCGCCCGGAGATAAGGTCGGCCAAAAGCGAACTGGCTGCTGGGGCCGTTTGGATGCCGTATCCGCCTTGCCCGGCGACCCAGAAGAAGCTGGAGGACGCCGGATCAGGCCCAAGGACCAATGTACGATCCGACGCGAAGGTCCTGAGCCCCGCCCAGGATGTGTCGACACGGGTGACCTCCTCAGTAACAAAGGGTTGATAACGCGCGATCCCTTCGGCCAGCACCATATCGTCGGCCCAGACATCATGCGGATCTTTAATAAGATCCTCATCGGCAGGAGATACCAGCCATTTGCCTGCGTCCGGTTTGGCATACCAAGTTTCGCCTGCACCGATCAGCATTGGCCAGGCTGAGGGATCATGCCCTCCGGGTGCGGGCATTCGCGCAATAGACCGGCGCAGCGGTTTGACTCCAATTGGCGGCAACCCTGCCATTTGCGCAATCTGATCAACCCACGCGCCAGCGGCGTTAATCAGATATCGAGCCGTGACAGTTTCTGCGCCAACCTGAACCTGCCAAAGATCAGCGTTCCGCGAAATGGAGGTCACCTTGGCCTTTGTGCGGATCTCGCCCCCGTGGGAACGCATCTCCTTTGCATAACATTGGATCAGACGATCTGTGTCGATATCCCAAGCCGCTTCATGGTGGCCCGCAACAGTGACATGGTCAGTATTTAGGATGGGGACGATCTTGGCGGCCTCGTCAGGCGACAGCGTGGTCAGGTGGAAATCTGCGATATCGCGCTCAATTTCTTCCTCTTGATCTGGACCGGCCAGAAACATCAATCCTCGCGGGCTGAGAACGCCGCCATCAATGGTTTCATGTTCCTCCCGGCTGGCCTCGTTCAGCGCGATGGTCACCGGTAGGCCATATCGCGCCTCATACAGGGCGGCCGACCGGCCCGAAGCGTGATAGGCCAAAGCCGGTTCCGCTTCGAGCAAAAGGGTAGTGCCAAGGGGTGCAATTTTTGCGCCAACTGACAGGCCCGCGATGCCGCCACCAATGATGAGGAAGTCGTAGATCATAACAATATGGTTTGCATGAATATGTGGGATGAACAAGGCAGAGCACAGGTGACAAGGACCCTTATGACTGGCTAGTCTTCCGGGACATCAGAAAAGGACAACGGATGGCCAACGCGCGCATCATTTCACCCGCAAGTCAAACCTATCGCGGGCCGCTGACAACGCCTGAAAGATGGGCCACCTGGGTGCCGAGGCAGGGCGATATTCTGGTTTGCACCCCTTCGAAATGCGGAACGACTTGGACTCAAACAATCATTGCTCAATTGCTGAGCGGCGGCGACGGTTTGGCGGGGCCTATTCCGGTGATCTCGCCGTGGGTCGATTCAGCATTGGGCGAAGCCGACGAGGTCACGGATGAATTGGCGTCGCAGCCGGACCGGCGGGTCGTCAAAACGCATACATCGGCCGACGGGTTCCCCGTGTGGGAGGGCGTTCATGTCGTAGCTGTCTATCGTCACCCGCTAGATGTGTTTCTGTCTTTGCGTAAACACGGGATGAACATGAAAAACCGCCCCGATCATCCAATGAACCGCCCGGTGAGTGAGGCCTTTGCCGATTACCTCAGTTTGGACGTGACACCCAACGACATCGATCGCGATTCCTTGTCTTTGTTGGTAGACCACTACAATCGAACCGTTGCGTCGGACAGATTACCCAGCCTGACCGTTTTGCACTATGCCGACATGATGGCCGACCGAAGGGGCGCGATTTCAGGGTTGGCCGATGCCCTTGAGATTGAGGTTTCAGATGCGGAGTTAACCCGTATTGTCGAGGCAACCGGCTTCTCCTCCATGAAGGCTGACGCCGCCAGTTTCGTGCCCGAAGGCGGTAAGGGGTTTTGGAACAATGACGCAGCCTTTTTTGATCGTGGCGGTACAGGAAAATGGGAGGGTATTCTGAGTGATGCAGACTTGGCCAGATACGATGCACGCATGTCGTCTCTGGTTCCTGACAGCGATATAAGGCACTGGCTGGAAGAGGGCAGCGGCCCCCGTATCTGAAAACGGAAAAAGGCCCGCGAGATGCGGGCCTTTTCTTTGGAATGTGAAGGGGGTCAGTTCGGAATGTCGCCTGTCACACCTTCGATATAGAAATCCATGCCCGCCAACGTGCCGTCATCGGCCACTTCGCCATCGGCCAGCCAAGCCGAGCCGTCTTGCATGTTAATTGGGCCAGTGAACGGGTGATATTCGCCAGCGGCAATTGCCTCAACCATAGCTTGGGCCGAGGCGCGAACCTCTTCTGGAATTGCGTCAGTCATCTCACCAATGCCAACCATGCCAGGGCCAATGCCGTCCCAGGTGTCGCCAGATTCCCAGGTCCCGTCCATAACCGCCTGAACCCGTTCGATGTAGTAGGGACCCCAGTCGTCGATAATCGCCGAGACGCGGGGGGCGGGGGCAAATTGGATCATGTCAGACGCCTGACCAAAGCCGATCGCGCCAGCCTCTGCCGCAACGGCCAGAGGGGCAGTCGTGTCGGTGTGCTGCATGATCACGTCAGCGCCCTGATCGATCAGGGCCTGCGCGGCCTCCGTTTCAATTGTGGGATCCATCCATGTAAACGCCCAGACTACGCGGAATTCCACATCCGGGTTCACCTCGGACGCGTGATGATAGGCTGAATTGATCCCACGGATAACCTCGGGAATGGGATACGAGGCGATGTAGCCGATGATATTCGATTCCGTCATGTGACCGGCGATATGGCCCATCACAGCGCGACCTTCGTAGAAACGCGCCGAATAAGTTGAAACGTTGGGATGGTCACGACGATAGCCTGTGGCATGTTCAAACATGACGTTCGGGAACCGCTCAGCTACGTTATTGGTTGGGTCCATAAAGCCGAAGGACGTAGTGAAGATGATATCCGCACCGGCCAGTGCCATCTGTGTCAGCACGCGTTCGGCATCTGCACCTTCTGGCACATTCTCGACATAGGTGGTTTCAACGGCATCGCCGAAATGTTCCTGAACGGCCTCTAGCCCGTGATAGTGGCCAGTGTTCCAACCCATATCATTGATCGAGCCAACCATGACAAACCCCACCTGCAGCGGGTCGTCTTGCGCAAATGCGCTGGTGGCCAAACCGGTTGCCAGTGCGGCCCCGGTCAGTAATTTGGTGATGTTTTTCATTTTTTACTCCCTGTCTTTGTCGTCATTTTCATGTGTGGTGTCATGTAGTTCAATACCTGCCTCTTCCAGTTCGTTTTCCAGAAGCGCAGCAGTGATGATTGCGGCCGGGCCGGCCACCACGCCCAACCCGATGAAGAGGACCATGGTGGTAAAGATGCGTCCGCCGATAGTGATGGGAACCATGTCGCCATACCCAACCGTGGTCAGTGAGGCGACCGCCCACCAAAAGGCTTTGGGGATCGACGAAAAGATCTCGGGCTGGACCTGATGTTCGAAGATGTAGATGCCCACTGCTGAGACGTAGAGCATCATGATCGCCAGTACGACCAATACTGTTAACTCGCCGCGGACGGACTGAAACGCATGGGCCATTCGGTCGAGTGCTCTGCTGGTACGAAATAGTTTTAGCAAGCGGACCAGTCGTATCAGCCGAAGGGTTCTGAGCGCTGCCCATTGTGGATTGAACAGCACCAGTGCGGGCACAATCGACAAAAGATCGACCAATCCCCAGAAGCTGAAAATGTAGCGCCATTTTTTGGGCGCGGTCACAACCCGTAGGGCGTACTCGGCCATAAATATCAACAGAATGACCGCTTCGAAGCCCTGAAATGCGCGCCTTAATCCTTCTGGCAGGTTCGGCAAGGTTTCGAACGCGATGACAAGCGCTGACGCAATGATCAGCCCGTTCAGAAGCAAAGCCACTGAGGGTCCGAATTTGGGATCGGCCCCATCGAGGATGTCGTGCATTTCGCTTCGGTTCATAAGGTATCCTAGCCGGTTGCATGGAACACCTTGCCAAGAGCAGCGGGCGCATTCAATGCGGCACGGGATTTACCCGACGACATAATGACCAGAACGATGATGGTGATCAGGTAAGGCGACATCGCCAGCAGTTCGACCGGGATTGCTATGCCAGCCGCCTGCAGGCGCAATTGCAAGGCTGTAATACCGCCAAACAGGTAAGCGCCCAACATGACGCGACCGGGTTTCCAGCTGCCAAAGACAACCAGCGCCAGTGCGATCCAGCCAGCACCGGCCGTCATACCTTCGGTCCATTGCGGCACACGAACCATTGAGAAAAATGCGCCGCCAAGCCCGGCGCAGGCACCGCCAAACAGGATTGCCATAAGACGTATGCGGATCACCTTGTATCCAAGGGCGTGGGCCGCGTCATGATTTTCGCCTACTGCGCGCAACACGAGGCCGACATGAGTGAACTTCAGCACAGCCCAGACCGCGATGACCAGTGCCACTGAGAAATAAACCATCGCGGTATGAGAGAAGAGGATTGGACCCAGTACGGGCATTTCTGAAAGCCCCGGAATGTTCAGGCGGGCCACCGGTGGTGGCGTCGCGCCAGAAATGCTTTCCCCAATAAGAGAAGAGAGGCCGAGACCAAAAAGGGTCAGTGCAAGCCCGGTAGCCACTTGGTTGGACAGAAAAAACTGAGTGAGAACTCCGAAGATGAGCGCCAAGAGCGCACCACCGACCGCCGCAGCCAAAAAGCCGAGCGTAGGAGAGCCGGTTTGCACAGCAATCGCAAAGCCGCTGACCGCACCGATAATCATCATGCCCTCGACGCCGAGATTAAGGACACCTGCTTTTTCGACCACCAACTCGCCAATGGCTGCCAGCAGGATCGGGGTCGAGGCGACGATTAGCGCTGCCATCAGGGTGACTGGATCAATAGCCATTATGCGACCCCCTCTTTTCTCATGCGGATGCGGTAGTTCGACAGCACGTCAAGCGCGAGCAGGAAGAAGAGCAACATGCCTTGAAAGGCCTGAATGGCCGAGGCCGGGATGCCCAGCATCAGCTGCGCCAGTTCACCGCCGATATAGGTCAGCGCCATCAACAAGCCCGCCAAAAGGATGCCCACCGGATGTAAACGCCCGAGAAAGGCAACGATGATTGCAGTGAAACCATATCCTACATTGAAGTCGATCGAGATTTGACCCGCCGGGCCTGTCACCTCAAAAACGCCCGCCAGGCCCGCAAGGATGCCCGAAACACCCATGCAAAGCAGGATCAGGCGGGTCGGGTTCACACCTGCAAACCGCGCCGCGCGCGGCGCCTGACCGGCCAGTTTGATCTGGTAGCCAACTAAATGTTTATTGAGCAGGATATAGGCCGCGATGACCGATATGAACGCCAGTAAAACGCCCCAATGCATGCCGGTATTGGCGATCAATTCAGGGTTCGAAAACGCTTCAATCCGGTTTAGTTGCCGTGATCCAGGAAAACCGGATCCTTCTGGGTTCCGCAAGAACCCGACGGCTGCAGAGGCAAGGAATTTCTCTGCTACGTAGACCAACAAAAGCGAAACGAGGATTTCATTGGTACGGAAATGAGTTTTCAGAATGGCCGGGATCATGGCCCAGGCCCATCCACCTAACGCGCCTGCAATGACCATTCCGGGGAACACCCACACGCTTTCCGTTGGGTAAAAGGTAAGGCCAAAGGAGGCACCCGCGATGGCGCCCATGATGTATTGCCCTTCTGCCCCGATATTCCAGATGCCGGCGCGAAAACCCAATGAAAGGCCAATGGCGATCAGGATCAGCGGCCCGGCTTTGACCAGCAATTGTGGGCGCGAATAAGCCGCGAATTGTTGGGAAAACAGCGGATCCCAAAAGATGATACGAATGGCTTCGAACGGGTTTTTGCCAAGTGCCGCGAACATCAAACCGCCCGCAATCATCGTCAGGATCACGGCCAATATCGGAGTGGCAAGAATCCATGGTTTTGAGGGGGAGGGGCGTTTTTCGAGTTTAAACATGGGCCGCCTCCGCCGCGTCGTGCATATCATGGGCGCCACCCAGCATCAGACCGATGGTCTCCATCGTCAGGCCGTTGGTTGGGCGGGTGTTGGACAGACGCCCTTCATTCAAGGCGGTGAAGTTATCGGCCACTTCCAACAGTTCATCCAGATCCTGGCTGATCACGATTACGCCTGCACCTTGTTGAGCGAGATTTAGGATCGCCTGCCGGATATCGGCGGCGGCCGAGGCATCGACACCCCAAGTGGGTTGGTTCACAACCAGCACTTTCGGGTCTTGCATGATCTCTCGCCCAATGACGAATTTCTGCAGGTTTCCGCCGGAAAGCGAACGTGCTGCATTGTCGGGCCCCGGGGTCCGAACGTCATAGGTTTCGATCACGTCTTCTGCGTATTTGCGGGTGGCTTTCCAATCAAGGAAGCCATTTCTGTCGAGTGATTTGCGATGACGCGCCGTCAAAAGCGCGTTTTCTACAAGGCTCATATCAGGGGCTGCTGCATGGCCAAGCCGTTCCTCTGGCCCGCACAGGATACCCATCTGGCGCCGCTCATTTGGCCCTGTGTGGCCAATTGGTTCTTTCATCAGTGTGACCGCGCCCGGGGCGGTTGGCGTCTCGCCGGAAAGGGCGGCTAGCAGTTCATCCTGTCCATTACCTGCAACGCCGCCGATCCCCAAAACCTCACCCGCGCGCAATTCTATCCCTATATGACGCAGGGGTGTGCCAAATGGATTAGCGGGTTCTACGGAAAGGCCGGAAACCTTGAAAATCACCTCGCCATGGCTGGCATCGGTGCGCGCTGGCGTTGCCAGCGATTTGCCCACCATCAACTCGGCCATTTCTGCGGCAGAAGTAGTTTTTGGGTCGCAGGTTCCGACGACTTTCCCCAAGCGCAGAACAGTGGCCTCGTCGCAAAGTGTCCGGATTTCTTCTAACTTATGAGAGATATACAGGATTGCTGTGCCTTCCGCGCTCAGCTTGCGCAGAGTGTGGAAAAGGATTTCGACCTCTTGCGGGGTCAAAACCGAGGTCGGCTCATCCATGATCAGGAGTTTTGGGTCTTGCAGCAGACAGCGAATGATTTCGACCCGCTGGCGCTCACCCGCGCTCAGATCCCCTACAAGGCGGTCAGGATCCAAGGGCAGACCATAAGCCTCGCTCACCTCAGTGATACGGGCCGCCAGATCGCGCGGCTTTGGCGGGTTTTCCATGCCGAGCGCAATGTTTTCGGCCACATTTAGCGCCTCAAAAAGCGAAAAATGTTGAAACACCATGGCAACGCCCGTGGAGCGGGCCGCACGCGGTTCAGTTGGTGCATAAGGCGCCCCCATGAAATCCATCGATCCGCTATCGGGGCGCACCAGACCATAGATCATTTTAACCAGGGTTGACTTTCCGGCACCGTTTTCCCCCAGCAACGCGTGAACCTCGCCCGGTTGAATCTTAAAGGCGACAGAGTCGTTTGCGACAACGCCGGGATACGCCTTGGTCAGGCTGTTAATACTGAGAAGGGCCGTGTCACTCATATGTGGCCACCTTTGCAGCGTTTGCCTTTCGAAACCATGAAGTCCCCCCGGTAATTCCGCGAGCCTGTGGCCGCGTTCTGTCATTATTGGCCGCGTGCGGCGGCAATTTCAGTAAGTCGCGCGCAACGCCAAGCGCAATGGCCTGCGGATGCTTGCCCAGCCCAGGGTCGCCGATCGGGCAGGCGATGCGGTCTATTTGGGCAAGGCTGTGCCCCAGTTGCCTCAGCCGTTTGCGAAATCGCGTCCGTTTGGTGGCCGAGCCGATGAGGCCGCAAAATGCGAAGTCGTGGCAGAGCGCAGCGTGGCAGAGTGCGAAATCAATCTCGTGGCTATAGGTCAGGATAAGGTGCATGGCATCTTTTGGGGCGTGACGCAGAACCCGTTCCGGCGCTGCCGTAGGCAGGATCTGAGCGGTTTCCGGCACGTCTTCAGGGAACCGCTCAGACCCCGTATCGACCCAAGTGATTGCAATGCCAGGCAGAGGTGCCATGAGGTCGACAATGGCGCGCCCGACATGGCCTGCGCCGTGGATCCAGATGTTACGTGTCGTCTGGTTTTCGTGCTCGACCAGCCGGTTATCTAACTGGAATGGGGCCTTGAATTGCGCGAGACCTTGATGCGACGGATCGGGAAAATCGCCTTCGCTGATATAGCGAAAACTCAAGGTCACGGCGCCGCCGCAGCATTGGCCAAGCTCGGGGCCAAGCGGATAGGTCTTGGATGCGGTTGCCGTTTTGTTTTCAATGAGGGTGCGCGCGTATTTCGCGGCCTCCCATTCCAGTCGACCACCGCCGATCGTGCCGGATTGGCCACCCTGCCAGACCAACATTTCGGTGCCGGCGTCGCGCGGGGTGGATCCCTTGGTTTCGGTTATCACGATGCGGGCCATCGCCTTTGGCGTATGGATCGCGTTGAGTGAGGCATGCGGGCTGAAGCTCATCCCCGCGCCCTCCCGATTGCGGCTAACACGGCTTCCGCTGTGGCGGGGGCCTGAAGGTCGGGATAGTTTGGGCCGCAGGCTGATACGGCATGGGCTAGGGCAGAAAATACACTGATCCCATGCATAAACGGCGGCTCACCCACTGCTTTGGACCGGTAGATGGTTTTAGCAGGGTTGGGCGCATCCCAGAGGGCGACATTGAAGATGTCGGGCCGGTCGGAACAGGCCGGGATTTTATAGGTCGACGGGGCATGGGTCCTGAGGTGCCCCTTATCGTCCCAAACCAGTTCCTCGGTCGTGAGCCATCCCGCGCCTTGCACAAATCCGCCTTCGATCTGGCCGATATCCAGCGCCGGGTTCAGCGAACTGCCCGCATCATGCAGGATATCCGTTCTGAGAATGCGGTTTTCACCGGTCAGCGTGTCGATCACCACCTCGGAACAGGCGGCGCCTTGCGCGAAGTAAAAGAACGGTCGCCCACGACCCTTGATCCGGTCCCATTCGATATCGGGTGTTTTGTAGAACCCGGTGGCAGACAGGCTGACCCGGCCCAGATAGGCACGCGCCGCGGCATCGGCAAAGGGGATCGCCTGATCACCGACATGCACGTGATTGTCGGCGAAGCGGATCTTGGCCACATCCGCCTGATGCTCTGCAGCCAGAAACTCCGCAATCCGGGTTCGGATCGTGTCACAAGCATCTTTGACGGCCATACCGTTAAGGTCGGTGCCCGAAGACGCGGCAGTGGCGGATGTGTTTGGCACCTTGGCGGTATCGGTGGCCGTGATCTTAACGTGCTCAAGATCGACGCCAAAACGGTCTGCCGCCACCTGCGCGACCTTCTGGAACAGGCCTTGTCCCATTTCGGTGCCGCCATGGTTCATGTGGATCGAGCCATCCTGATAGACATGCACCAGCGCGCCGGCCTGATTGAGGTGGGTCAGGGTAAAGGAAATGCCGAATTTCACGGGAGTCAGCGCAATGCCCTTTTTCAGGATCGGCTGGCTGGCGTTCCAATCAGCAATGGCGGCGCGACGGGCGGCGTAATTGCATTGACTGGCCAGACGGTCAGTCAGGCCATTCAGCAGGAAATCCGTGATCGGCATGTGATAGGGCGTCGTTTGCTGGCCTATTTCCATCGGTTCAGGCGAATGCGTGCCGCCAAAGCGTTTGGCTTTACCGGTGCCGGAACTGATCTTATGCGCGCTGCCCGCGCCGGTTTTTTCGACAGCCTCATCAGGCCGCGCGCCCGGTTTGGCACCCATATCTGCGTAGTAGTTGAGACGGCGAATCTGGAGCGGGTCTTTGCCAAGCAGCTCTGCGATGTGGTCCATCACGCGCTCGATACCCAACACGCCCTGCGGACCGCCAAAGCCGCGATAAGCGGTGGCACTTTGTGTGTTGGTCCTGAGCCGATGCGAGGTGATGCGGGCCGCAGGCAGGTGATAGGCATTGTCGGCATGCAGCATGGCCCGGTCGGCCACCGGCAGGGACAGGTCCATCGCCCAGCCACAGCGGGTGTATTGAGTGAAGTCTACGCCGGTCAGCCGCCCCTCGGCATCGACGCCCGCGCGATAGTCGATGCGGAAATCATGGCGTTTGCCGGTGATCATGAAATCATCGTCGCGGTCATAGCGCATCTTGGCCGGGCGACCCGTTTGATCGGCCACCAGCGCGCAGGCGATGGCCAGATGGTTGCCCTGACTTTCCTTGCCACCAAAGCCGCCGCCCATGCGGCGCACCTCGACCCGAACTGCGTTCATCGGGCGGTGCAGGGCATGGGCCACTTTGTGCTGAATCTCGGTCGGATGCTGCGACGAGCTATGGATCACCATATCGCCGCCTTCTTGCGGCAGGGCCAGCGCCGCTTGGCCTTCGAGGTAGAAATGTTCCTGCCCGCCCATCTCGATCTGTCCCTCGATAACGTGGGCAGCGCGCGTCAGGGCCTGGTCGATATCGCCCTTTTCATAGATGCGCGGGCCGTCCTCGAACCGGGCATTGGCCGCCAGCGCGGCCTCGATTGTCAGGATCGGCGATGTTTCATCATAGGTGATCCGTGCCAGCCGCGCGGCCTTGCGTGCAGCGAGGTGGCTGGTGGCAGCCACTAGGAAAACGGGCTGCCCAAGGAAATGAATCGCGCCATCCGAGAGAAGCGGCTCATCATGATTGGAGGGCGAACAATCGGGGATCTCCGCCAGATCCGTGCCGGCAATCACTGCAACAACACCTGGGGCGGCGCGAACGGCGGACAGGTCGATTGAGGAGATACGGCCGCAGGCAATATCGGACAGGCCAAAGGCCAGATGCAGGCAGTCGGCGGGCACGGGAATGTCATCGACATAGCGGGCTTGTCCGGTCACATGCAGAGGCGCGGCGTCATGGGGCAGGGGTTTGGCGACGCTCATGGGCGCACCTCCAGCACATTGGCGGGCGTGCCCTGATCCTCATGGAAATAACGCAGGAGCATGTTGGCGGCCGTTTGCAGCCGGTAGCCAGCCGAGGCGCGCATATCGGTCAGCGGGGTGAAATCCTTGGCATATTCCACCATGGCCTTTTGCACCGAGGCCTCGGTCCAGGGCTGGCCGATCAGCGCGGCCTCGACATGGGCGGCGCGTTTCGGGATGCCGGCCATGCCGCCATAGGCGATCCGCGCGGCGGTGACGGTGCCATTTTCAATCGTGATCGACAGGCATCCGCAGACCGCAGAGATATCCTGATCGAAGCGTTTGGACAGCTTGTAGCAGCGCAGGCGGTCGGGCTGGCGCGGGATCGTCACGGCCTCGACAAACTCCCCCGGCGCGCGGTCCTGTTTGCCGTAATCGAGAAAGAAATCCTCCAGTGCGATATCGCGCCGTTCAGCGCCATTGCGAAGATGCAAAATCGCGCCAAGCGCGATCAACGCGGGTGGACCATCCCCAATGGGAGAGCCATTGGCGATATTGCCTCCGACGGTGGCCGCATTGCGCACCTGAACCGAGGAGAAACGCCGGATAAGCTCGCCAAATCTGGGATGAACTGGGGCAATGGCCGGAATGGCGTCCGTCCAATTCACCATGGCGCCAAGGCGAAGGCCCTCAGGTGTTTCCTCAATGGTCTTGAGATCATCGCAACCGGCCAGAAAGGCAACGGGCGACAGATCGCGCAGCTGTTTGGTGACCCACAGCCCGACATCCGTTGCCCCGGCGATAAGGGTGGCATGGGGGTTTGCGGAATACCATTCCGCCAGCGCATCTGAATTGTCGGGGCGGAACGGGGTCGTTTTCTTCTCGTCTTGTCTGTCGCCCAAACCGCCCTGCGACGTCGTCTTTTGAACAATTAACGATTGCAGGGCGGTTCGATCTGATTCCAGCCACAGAGGAGGAAATGTATCTGCGGCCGCCTCTGCTGCACGTACAATCGGCGCATAGCCGGTGCAGCGGCAAAGGTTGCCCGCCAGAATATCGTCGAAGTCCCTGCGCCCATTGGCATGTGCGGCCGCAAGCGAAGCGACAATACCCGGCGTGCAGAAACCACATTGAGAACCATGCTTCTCGACCATCTCTTCCTGAACCGGGTGCAGGGTGTTGTCCCCGGCGATGCCCTCGACCGTGCGAACCGATTTACCGTGAAGCTGTGGTAGGAACAGGATGCAGGCATTCATGGCGCGTGTATGGGACACGTCGCTAACTACGACGGTACAAGCGCCGCAATCGCCTTCGTTGCATCCTTCTTTGGTGCCAGTCAGCCGCTGATCTTCGCGCAACCAATCCAAAAACGTGCGTGTAGGCGCCGCGCCGGTGATTGTCACCGGTTGGCCATTCAGGAGGAAATTCACCTCTTCTGACATTAACATTCTCAAGCCGCGGTCTGGTCGGAGGGGGTTTTCCCCCTCAATTTGCGCCCGCCCGATGCGACGTAAAGCGTGGCGCGCCTATTCCCTGTCAGAATAAGAACAAAGCGGCTTTTGTCGCGTCTGGCAAGGCGGCAGTGGGGGTTGGGTACGAAAGGACTTTCAGCTTTTGTGCGAAAATAGGTCAAATTGCCTGAAAATTCATGAGACTGCGAAGCGTGATCTGGCGCGGCCTGATAGGCTGGGATAGCGTGTCGGGATGAGCAGTCATCCCCGATTCATCCATCTCCGCCTTCATACCGAATATTCGCTTCTTGAAGGGGCGATGCGTGTCAAAAAACTGGCCGGTCAGGTCGAGGCTGCGGGTATGCCAGCCGTGGCCGTGACCGAGACAAACAATATGTTTTCGGCACTTCAGTTTTCCGAAACGGCGGCGGGGGCAGGAATACAGCCCATTCTGGGATGCCAGATCGACGTGGATTACGACCCGGCGCAGCCGGGCGAAAAGCCAAGAAGGCCTGCGGCGGTGGTTCTCCTGATCCAGAATCAGGCAGGTTACATGAACCTGATGAAACTCAATTCCTGCCTTTATCTGCGCGGCGATGGCAGCTTGCCACATATTACGGTTGATGAACTGGCGCGTCATTCAGAGGGACTGATTTGCCTGTCAGGCGGACCTGACGGACCGATCGGGCGGCTTCTTCGCAACGCGCAGCGCCCCAAGGCCGAGGCCTTGATGGCGCGCCTGAAGGAAACTTTCGGTGACCGCCTTTACGTGGAGTTGCAGCGGCACCCGGGAGAGGACGGATTGCCAGAGGCTGAAAGGCTGTCTGAGCGCGGCCATGTCGAGATGGCCTATGACATGGATCTGCCTTTGGTGGCGACCAACGACGTCTATTTTCCGAAATCAGATATGTATGAGGCGCATGATGCCCTGATCTGCATCGCGGAAGGCGCTTATGTTGATCAGCAGGAGGAGCGGCGACGTCTGACGCCTCAGCATTACTTCAAGACGCCCGAAGAGATGGGAACACTCTTTGCGGACCTGCCTGAGGCTTTGGAAAATACGGTTGAGATTGCGCGACGCTGTGCATTCCGGGCGCGCACGCATGATCCGATTCTGCCAAAATTTGCTGATGATGAGGTGACCGAGTTGCGCCGTCAGGCCAATGAGGGCCTACAGGCGCGTCTGGCCGTAATCCCGCATGCAGCGACCCCTGAAGAGTATCAGGATCGGCTGGATTTCGAGCTGGATATCATCGAGGGCATGGGGTTCCCCGGTTACTTCCTGATCGTTGCCGACTTCATCCATTGGTCCAAGGAACACAATATACCGGTCGGGCCAGGGCGCGGGTCAGGCGCAGGTAGCCTTGTCGCCTACGCGTTGACGATCACCGACCTTGACCCACTGCGCTATCAACTACTTTTTGAACGTTTCCTGAACCCAGAACGGGTGTCGATGCCTGACTTCGACATCGACTTCTGTATGGATCGCCGCGAAGAGGTAATCCGCTATGTTCAGGAGAAATATGGACGCGAAAAAGTTGGCCAGATCATCACCTTTGGGGCGCTTTTGTCTAAGGCGGCCGTACGCGATGTGGGTCGGGTTCTGCAAATGCCCTTCGGGCAAGTGGACCGGCTGTCGAAATTGATCCCCGTTGAAGGGGTCAAACCGGTTTCAATTTCCGAAGCGTTGAAACAAGAGCCGCGATTGCGGGATGCCGCCCGCGAGGAAGAAGTGGTCGAGCGGTTGTTGACCTATGGCCAGCAGGTCGAGGGATTGTTGAGGAACGCCTCGACCCACGCGGCGGGTGTGGTGATTGGCGACCGTCCGCTGGATGAGCTGGTACCGCTCTATCAAGATCCGCGTTCAGATATGCCGGCGACCCAGTTCAACATGAAATGGGTGGAACCCGCAGGGCTGGTGAAGTTCGACTTTCTGGGCTTGAAAACGCTAACAGTTGTTCAGAACGCGATTGATCTGATCCATTCTTCTGGCCGGCAATTGAATGAGGGGCCGGATGGCAACCGGCTCTATGAACCACCGGCGGGCGCAGAGAACCAGATCAACGCTATCCCTTTGGATGATGAGGCGACCTACAAGCTCTATGCCTCTGCCGCCACCGTTGCTGTGTTCCAGGTTGAAAGCTCAGGCATGATGGACGCGCTGAGGCGCATGAAACCGACCTGCATAGAGGACATCGTGGCACTGGTGGCCCTCTATCGTCCCGGTCCGATGGAAAACATCCCGACCTATTGCGAGGTCAAGAACGGGCTCAAAGATCGTGAATCCGTTCATCCACTAATCGACCATATTCTTGAGGAAACTCAGGGGATTATCGTTTACCAAGAACAGGTGATGCAGATCGCCCAGGTTATGGCAGGCTATTCGCTTGGCGGCGCTGATCTGTTGCGCCGCGCTATGGGTAAGAAGATCAAGGAAGCGATGGATGCCGAACGGCCCAAATTTGAAAAGGGAGCGGCTGAAAACGGTGTTCCTGCCAAAAAGGCGAGCGAAGTTTTCGACCTGTTGGAGAAGTTTGCCAATTACGGGTTCAACAAATCTCACGCTGCCGCCTATGCCGTCGTCAGCTACCAAACGGCCTGGCTAAAAGCGAACCATCCAGTTGAGTTCATGGCGGCTGTCATGAATTGCGATATCCATCTGACCGACAAATTGAATGTCTACAAGCAAGAGGTTGACCGACTCGAGATCGAGACGGTCCCTCCATGCGTGAACCGCTCTGCCGCAACATTCACCGTGAAAGATAGTTGTGTTGTCTATGCGCTAGGCGGGTTAAAAAATGTCGGCACAGACGCGATGCGTCTAATTGTTGATGGGCGGGACGGACAGCCCTTTGCGACGCTTTTCGATTTTGCCCGCAGGGTTGACCTAAAACGTGTAGGCAAACGCCCGATGGAGATGCTGGCCCGGGCAGGGGCCTTTGATCAGCTCGATAAGAACCGCCGCCGCGTATTCGAAAGCCTTGATGGTCTTGTGGCCTATTCAGCTGCGATTCACGAGCAGCGAAACTCCAATCAAGTGAGTCTATTTGGCGAGGCTGGCGATGACCTTCCGGAACCTCGTTTGCCAAACCCCGCGGATTGGCTGCCCAATGAGCGATTGGCCGAAGAGCACAAGGCGATTGGCTTTTATCTTTCCGGACACCCGTTGGACGATTACATGCCGTCGCTTAGGCGCAAGAAATGTATGACTCTCGAAGAGGTTAGCTTGAAAGTGCAGGGTGGGGCCTTCGTGACCAAAATGGCCGGCTCCGTCTCTTCCCGGCAGGAACGGAAAAGCCAGCGCGGCAACCGCTTTGCCTTTGTGCAGCTGTCAGATCCGACAGGGCTATATGAGGTTACGATGTTTTCTGACGTCTTGGAGGTGTCGCGCGAATTTCTGGAATCCGGGTCGAATGTGGTACTGACTGTTGAGGCGACCTACGAAGGTGAACAACTGAAACTGCTGGCGCGCGGCGTGCAACCCATTGACGGTGTCGTGGCCGAAGCAGGCGGTATGGGCTTGCGCATATTTGTAGAAGAAGAGCTAGCGATCACGGGCGTGGCTGGATTGCTGGATCGCGCCAAGGCAGACGCCAAACTGAAAGGGCGCGGTCCGGTGCAGCTTTGCCTGATGGACCCAGATCTGCCCGGAGAGGTGGATGTGCTTTTGGGAGAGGATTTTCCGGTAAACCCGCAGATCAAGGGCGCGTTAAAAAGCTTGGATGGCGTTCTGATGGTGGAAGAGATGTAGCATAGCCGGCCGTCGGTTCCCCGGAACTGGCAAAATGATCCAGCCCGCGCTATCAGACGAAACCTGTTTCAGAACTGAACCGAAAGCCCTGCCACTCGTGTCTCATTTGCCCAAAGTCGTTCAAATCGGATTTAACAAATGCGCGACGCGCAGTTTGACAGAGCTTTTTGCCGGGTCTGGGCACAAGGCTGCGCATCATAAGTTTCGCAAACCCTTTCGGTCTTCGCAAAACATTGCACAGTTGGTGTTGGCCAATAAAACAGCCGGTCGCCGGATGTTTGCCGGCTTTGAGGATTATGATTTCTATGCCGACATGGTTTGGCAAAGCGACGCGGAAAGTTATGAGGCGTTCAAGGATTTCGATCTGATCTATCGTGACTATCCCGACACATTTTTTTTACTCAATCACCGGGATCGGGAAAACTGGATCAATTCCCGGATGAAACACGGGCATGGGGATTTCGTGACCCGTGTCATGGCCGAGCACGGATTTGAAACGCGTGAGGAATGTGCTGAATTCTGGCGACGGGATTGGGATGAACATCTGTCCCGTGCGCGCAGTTTCTTCGCTGATAAACCCGGACAATTGATCGAATTCAACACGGATAAAGATAGCGTTGACGATCTTATTACCGCTTTCCCAGATTACAAACTACAGGCTGATGCCTGGGGCGATGTCGGGCGGTCACGTGGGCGCAAACTGGGTGCCGTCAGCAAGTCATTGAAGCGCCTGAACGCGGCGCGCAAGACCAAAAGAAATCAGCGCTAATCGGCGCGCGGGAAAGGGCTTGGTCCATGTTCAAGAAAGCCTTTGATAAGCTGAGGACGATCAGCAAGTTGCAGATCGAGGCCGCGCCCCCGATTGATGGGCGGCACGGGATGGCCATCGTTTCAATGATCAAAAACGTAGAAACCTATGTCGGTGAATGGTTGCGATTTCACCACGCAGCGGGCGTGCGGCATTTCATTCTTTACGACAATGGCAGCACGGATGGGACAGTCGAACGAATTCAGGCCGCCCTGCCAGCTGAAACATATTCGATCATTCCGTGGCGGTTCATTGCGCGCGATCCCCGCGCTGGCATCACGTTCCACAATCAGGTGCTTGCCTTCTCGCACGCGTTTTCAAATTTTGCGGGTCAATACCGTTGGATGTCTTGTGTCGACATTGACGAGTTCCTGATTCCCACCGAACATAAATCTATCCCCGAGGCGCTTGAGGCGATCGGAGATTTCAGCAACATTTCCCTGCCGTGGCAAATGTTTGGTACCAGCGGTTTTGCGCGCCCGCCTGATGGCGGCGTTCTGCAAAACTACCTGATGCGCGAACGCCCGGGCAGTGAGGGTGCGCTTATGCGGTCCTGTAAATGTGTTGTGGATGGAACGAATGTGACTTCGGTTCGGGTGCATTCCTATGAGACCGCCGATATGGGCGACCAAACTGCGAATACCGCTGGTCATCTTTTTAAGAATGATGTCCGAGAGGGATCTGCATTTCATGCGGCGGGCCCATTGCGCTTGCACCATTACTACACACTGTCGCAGGCGGAATTTGATGCCAAAATGGCGCGCGGCAGCGTCGATCCAAAGCGGCGCGGGCGATATGCTAAAACCATTGCACGTGTTGCCGCCGATATTCAGCGCGATGAAGTTGAAGATCGGACCGCGCTACAATTTCTGGATCGGATAGGCGTTTCGCCCAATTCTTTGTTGGACTAGCGCAATCGGGCCAACCTGTCGGCGGAAGAATGTCCGACGGCGTAGCGATACGACGTAAAGGTCGACGCAGGCGACCTATCGCGCTAAATTATCACGAGAATTCTCTTTGAGACCCGCCAGGGCGGACCCATCTGAGTTAGTAAGACGATCATCAAATCCCGGTCCGACGGACAAAAAGCCGAGAGACAGTTGATATGACGCGGATTAGAGAAGTGACACGCGCCTATTGTGAGCGCAGCGACGTGCTGGCCTCCGTCAGCTATTTCGGGACCTTCGCGGTCTATTTCCTGACATTGTATTTGGCTGTGACGGCCTATGGATCATGGGCATTAGTTGCGCCATTGGTGGTGATAAACGCCATGGCCGGCGTGCGGCTTTATGTGTTGCAACATGATTGTGGCCATAACTCACTGTTTTCGCAGCGCTGGATGAATGATTGGGCGGGCTATGGCCTGTCGACCTTTACGCTGACGCCCTACCGCCTGATGCAGCACAATCACAATGAACATCATAAATATCTTGGCGATCTGGAGCATCGCCGGTCAGGCGAAATCCATACGATGACGGTAGCAGAATGGGAAAAGGCCGGAAGGTTGCACCGCCTGGCCTATAAGCTTTATCGCAATCCGTTGTTCCTGATCCCAGTTGGTGGAATTTTTGTTTACGTCCTGCGGTATCGCTGGCCCAAGAACACCTGGCAGATCGGCGTGACGGGCGTGTTGGTCCATGATGCGCTGCTGGTGGCTTGGATTGGGCTGTTATATTGGATGGCGGGTTGGCCCGCACTTTATATCTATGTGGCGACTGTTTGTGTCGCTGCGTTTTCAGGGGTCTTTCTGGTATATCTGCAGCACAATTTCGAGGATACCTATTGGGATCGCCGCCCCGAGCTGCGCCATGATCTGGCGGCGTTGCAAGGATCCTCAGCGTTGGATCTTGGATGGTGGTTTGATCTGGCCACGGGCAATATTGCCTATCATGATATTCACCATTTCAACGCCAACATCCCCAGTTATCGATTGCGGAAATGTCATCAGGCGATCCGGGATGAATTTGGATTGCCGACGATCAACTGGCCGGAGGCGTTACGCAGTTTTTCCCTGAAACTATGGGATGAAGAGGATGAGAGGTTGGTGCCGTTTTCTCGCAGCGAAAGCTGGTTCGGTCTGCGGTCTGCGGGCGTGTGAGGGCAAAGCGGCGCTCGTCACGCTCCTGCCGGAGCCATCCTCGCGCCGCTGCTGCCGCGAGATCGACATGCGCGCATTAATAGTATTCGGTGACCGTTTGCCGGGCACGCATGTTCAGGTATTTTTGGCAAAATGAAAGCCGAAGGTGGGAATTACCAATGTGGTGGTTTTTGATCGGCAAGCGGTACTGTCCCGCCGCCGTCGACTTCACGTTCGGCTTCGCGTTGCATCAACATCGCCACGCGACGCGTCAGTACGGCAATCTCGCCATCCTGTCGGGCTACAACGTCTGACAAATCCTCGACCTGACGGGTGAGGTGGGCCAGCATTTCTTCGAGTTTTTCTGTGTCGCTCATATGCCCTCTCTAGGAGGGAATCGCGCGAAAGGCCAGAGCGCCGACTTGCCCCTCGCGCGCACAGAGGTTAGAGGGCGGGCGAGCCCCCGCGACCCCAATTCGGATCAGAGATATGGCCAAGCAAAAGAAACAACCTCGTCCCAAGGCAGAAACGCCCAAGGGCTTCCGCGATTACTTTGGCGCGGAAGTGACCGATCGCAAGCATATGCTGGATAAGATCGCCGAGGTGTATCATCGTTATGGCTTTGATCCGCTGGAAACCTCTGCTGTAGAAACGGTCGAGGCTTTGGGGAAATTCCTGCCCGATGTCGACCGCCCCAATGAAGGGGTTTTTGCCTGGCAAGAAGAGGATGACGGCAAGTGGCTGGCGCTGCGTTATGATATGACGGCGCCACTGGCCCGCGTGGCCGCGCAATACCGCAATGACCTGCCCGCACCGTACCGTCGATTTACGATGGGGCCGGTCTGGCGCAATGAAAAACCCGGGCCCGGACGCTATCGCCAATTCTATCAATGTGATGCGGATACAGTCGGTTCAGCCTCTGTCGCGGCAGATGCCGAGATTTGTGCGATGCTGGCCGATACGCTTGAGGCGGTAGGCATCCCACGCGGTGACTACCTTGTACGCATCAACAACCGGAAGGTGTTGAATGGTGTGTTGGAGGCCACGGGAGTGGCCGATGATGCCAAGCAGGCCGACGTCCTTCGTACTATCGACAAATTTGACAAAGTGGGCGCGTCCGGCGTGCGCGAGTTGCTGGGCAAAGGGCGGTTGGATGCCTCTGGAGCATATATCGACGGTGTTGGACTGACAGAGGATCAGGCCGAGCCTGTTTTGGCCTTCCTGACGTCGAAAGGGTCAACGGCAGAGGACACGCTGGAGAATCTGCGGGTAGCGGTTGGCGCATCAATAGCTGGCGCCGAAGGTGTTGCTGAACTTGAAACGATTGCTGCGCTGTTGGCGGCCCAAGGCTATGGGCCAGATCGCATTGAAATCGACCCCTCCGTCGTGCGCGGATTGGGCTATTATACCGGACCTGTATACGAGGCCGAGCTGACCTTCGAAGTGTTCGACGAAAAGGGCCGTCCGCGCCAGTTTGGTTCAGTTGCCGGTGGCGGGCGCTATGACGATTTGGTCAAGCGCTTCACTGGGCAGGCTGTTCCCGCGACGGGAGTGTCAATTGGCGTCGACCGGCTTTTGGCCGCTCTTCGTGAAAAAGGGCGGATTGGCACCCACGCAACGGGGCCTGTCGTTGTCACGGTGATGGATCGCGACCGGATGGCCGATTACCAGTCCATGGCGACCACGTTGCGCAATGCAGGAATTCGCGCCGAGGTCTATCTGGGCAATCCGAAGAATTTCGGCAACCAACTGAAATATGCCGATAAGCGGGAAAGTCCGGTGGCGATCATCCAAGGCTCGGATGAGGCAGAGCGTGGCGTTGTGCAGATCAAGGATTTGGTCCTTGGCGCGCAAATTGCAGCTGAAGCGACGCTGGAAGAATGGAAATCACAGCCGGCTCAGCGCGAAGTGGCTGAGACTGACCTGGTTGCGGAAGTGCAGGAAATTCTGGACCGGAACGCATGAGTGACAAGCTGTTAGTCCGGGCCGAGGCCGAGCGCCTGTTTGCGTTTTTCAAAGCGCAAGGCGCAGAAGCTGTTGATGCCGCTTTGATGCAACCTGCAGGCACCCTGTTAGATCTGTATGGCGAAGATATCCGCGCGCGCGCCTATGTCACCCATGATCCGGATCAGGGCGAAATGATGCTACGCCCGGATTTCACGGTGCCGGTGGTACAACGCCATATGGCCGAGGGCGGAGAGCCCGCGCGCTACACCTATCTGGGCGAAGTCTTCCGGATGCAGCAGGCCGGGTCGGGCCGTGCGACTGAGTATTTGCAGGTAGGCTACGAAGTCTTTGATCGGTCCAACCCGGAGGCGGCGGATGCGGAAGTGTTCTCGCTCTTTGCGGAAGTGCTGTCGCCTTTGGGGCTGCGTCCCGCGACTGGCGATATCGGGATTCTAAAAGCGGCCGTCGCCAGCTTGTCGACCACGGAAAAGCGCAAAGCGGCATTGATGCGCCACATTTGGAGGCCACGGCGGTTTCGCGCCCTGTTGGACCAGTTCACGGGAAAAGCTGCGCCATCCTCTGCGCGCACGGCCTTTTTGGCGGTGGCGCAAAAAGAGGGGGCAGTTGCCCTGGTTGATCGGGCCGGTCCTGAAATCGGGCTTCGCAGCCGAGGCGAAGTGATCCGCCGGACCGACGCTCTGCTCAATGATGCAGCAGAACCCCTGATTGGTCGGATGGAAGCCGAAGTATTGGAAACGATACTGGCATTGCGGGAAACCTTGCCCAATGCCTTTGCGCATCTCAGTGACCTGGCTGTTGATTTGACAGGCCTCAATAGCGCGCTGGAGCGTATGGAACGCCGGATGGATGCGCTGAATGATGCTGGAATCGATCTGGACGGGCTACCGTTCGAGGCCAGCTTTGGCCGCACCCATATGGAATACTATGACGGATTTGTTTTTGGCTTCATGGCCGAGTCGCGGCCTGACTTGCCGCCGGTTGCTACAGGTGGCCGGTATGATGCGCTGACCAGAGTGCTTGGTGGTGGCCAAGAAATCCCGGCTGTTGGTGGAGTGATCCGCCCCGAATTGGTGCAGGAACTGCGGGAGGGGTTGGTATGACCCTAAAGCTTGGATTGCCGTCCAAGGGTCGGCTGATGGCCAAGACCTTCGACTGGTTTGCCGAACGCGGAATCAAAATGGAGCGCACGGGCTCTGACCGTGAATATGCGGCCCAAGTTGAGGGGGCTGACCTTGAGCTGGTTCTACTTAGCGCGGGCGAAATCCCACGTGAACTCCGTGCGGGGCGCATCCATCTGGGTGTGACCGGTTCTGACCTTGTGCGCGAGCGCATTCCAGCCTGGGAAGAGGTTGTGAAAGAACTGCAACCGATGGGTTTCGGCTTTGCCGATCTTATTATCGCAGTTCCGGCATTTTGGGTCGATGTCACGACTTTGGATGATCTTGATGCAGCAGCAGCTGCCTTTCGTGCTGAACACGGACACAGGTTGCGCATTGCCACCAAATATCATCGCCTGGTCCGTGAGTTTCTGCAGGATGCAGGTGTTGCCGATTACCAATTGGTCGACAGTCAGGGCGCCACCGAGGGTACCGTCAAGAACCTGACTGCCGAGGCTGTGGCTGATATTACTTCGACCGGGGAAACGCTGCGGGCCAACCATTTGTCTATTTTGAGCGATGGTCTGATTCACCGCAGCCAAGCGGTTCTGTTCAAGTCGCGCAAGGCCAGCTGGGGCGACGCGGAACGGGCGGCTTTGGCCGATCTTACTGAACGCCTGTAAACGCCTCAGTCCGCTTTCATGAGTGGGTTACTGGGGTTGTTCGATTCAGATTTGCGCAATCTTGAAGAGATTGTCCAAGGTCGATCTGATTCTGTCTACCATCCAATCTTCCCGAGCGGTTTGAATTTTCAACAACCGACATGGGTATCGGCGGCTTTCCGATCAGAGTTGGGGTCGATTTGATCAGAGTCGTGAACGAAGTCGCTTATCATTTTCTGAAACGGCGCCGACGTTGGTGGTGATAAACGGGTGGGCAACCTCACCCTTTCGAATTCGGCGTTTTCGTTAACACTGAACGTCGATTCCTAAGGCCTCGGAATTTCCACCCTCTGATTTTTTGAGCGAACCGGAACTCAAGCGGTATTTTCTAGCTTACGGTTTTGACCCTTTAGCGCACCCCGATTTCAGCAAGCGCTGACTGCAGTTCTGGCGGCAGACGATCCTCTTTGAGGCGACCGGTTTTCAGATCCGACGGCGCATCTTCAGGTTTCAGGTAGCGCCAGCCCTGGAAGGCCCGTTTTGGAGTCGCCTCGACACGCACAATTCGCCGGTCCAGGACAATGCCGCAGCGACGAATTCCATCTTCTCCGATCACCTCATCTAGGCGCAGAATGGCTTGCCGCGCCTGAACGACGCCTTTGATCACCCAGAATATTGACCCGCCATTGAGGATTTCAGCCTCACGTTTGGGCCACATCCGTGTCACGTGACGGGGTTGTTTATCGGTCCATTTCAGGCGCGCGTGATCCTGCCATGCGGCCATGGTCTCGACGGATTCGGACCCGACAGAGAGCTTGATCAAATGGGTCATGCTGGCAGACATGGAATGGTCCCTTTCTGGGATGCAACATAGAGCGCCCAACCTGTCCCGGCAACATTGACCGAGGCAGGTCTTGTGGCTATCCTTTGCCCTTCCCCAAGGATTAGGAATAGGATCTAGCCGATGAGCCGCTTTGCCGCCCCGATTGCCGAGCAAATCTGGGATATGAAATACAGGCTAAAAGAGGCCGACGGCACCCCGATCGACCAAACGATTGAGGATAGCTGGCGCCGAATCGCGCGCGCTTTGGCCGAGGTTGAAGAGTCGCCGGCAGACTGGGAAGAGCGTTTCTATTCGGCTTTGGAGGATTTCAAGTACCTTCCTGCTGGACGCATAACCGCCGGCGCAGGCACCGGGCGCAATGTTACGCTTTTTAATTGCTTTGTCATGGGCACGATATCAGACAGCCTGTCGGGGATTTTCCAAGGCCTTAAAGAAGCGGCGTTGACGATGCAGCAGGGTGGGGGGATCGGATATGATTTCTCGACCATTCGCCCGAAAGGCGCAGTGGTCAAAGGCGTTGCGGCAGATGCTTCAGGCCCCCTCAGCTTCATGGATGTGTGGGACGCGATGTGCCGCACAATCATGAGCGCGGGCAGCCGCCGTGGCGCTATGATGGCGACCATGCGGTGCGACCATCCGGATATCGAAGAGTTCATCACCGCCAAGTCAGACGCTGCCCGCCTGCGCATGTTCAACGTTTCGGTCCTGGTGACAGATCCGTTCATGGAGGCCGTAAAAGCAGACGGCGGCTGGGATTTGATCTTTGATGGAAAGGTCTACAAAACCGTTCAGGCGCGCGATCTTTGGAACAAGATCATGCAGTCGACCTATGACTACGCTGAACCGGGCGTAATCTTTATCGACCGCATCAACGCCGCCAACAACCTGAACTACGTAGAACAGATCGCCGCAACAAACCCTTGCGGAGAGCAGCCTTTGCCGCCCTATGGGGCCTGCTTGCTGGGTTCGGTCAATCTGGCCCGCCTCGTGAGCAACCCGTTTGAAGCCACCGCCAAGCTGGATTTATCGGCTCTGGACGATCTGGTCGCGGTGGCGGTTCGAATGATGGATAATGTTGTCGATGCCAGCCGCTTCCCCCTAGAGGAACAACGGCAAGAGGCGCAGGCGAAACGCCGGATTGGTCTTGGCGTTACCGGGCTTGCGGATGCGCTGCTGATGTTGGGCTTGCGCTATGGCTCGGACGCCGCCGCCACCCAGACCGAGGTCTGGATGAAACAGATCGCCCACGCCGCCTATCGCGCGTCCGTTGCCCTTGCAAAAGAACGCGGGGCCTTTCCCTTGTTCGACGCAGAGCAGTTCCTGGCGTCCGGCAATATGCAGGCGATGGATGAAGATCTGCGGGATGAGATCCGCAAGCATGGCATACGCAACGCCCTCCTGACCTCCATCGCGCCAACCGGCACGATCAGCCTCTACGCTGGCAACGTCAGTTCAGGCATCGAGCCGGTCTTTGCCTATGCCTATAAGCGCAAGGTTTTGCAAAAGGACGGCAGCCGCACCGAAGAAGAAGTGGTGGATTACGCCGTGAAAATGTGGCGCGATAAGATGGGCGACGCCAAGCTGCCGGAATTTTTCGTCAATGCACAGACATTGGAACCTGCCGCGCATGTAAAGATGCAGGCGGCGGCGCAAAAATGGATCGACAGCTCAATCTCGAAAACAATCAACTGTCCCAAAGATATCGGCTTTGAAGAATTCAAAGATGTCTACATGCAGGCGTGGGATCTTGGGTGCAAAGGATGCACCACATACCGGCCCAACGACGTCACAGGGTCAGTGCTGTCTGTCAGTGAGGCTGAGGATACTGCTCCGGTGGAGGCAGATGCCGATGGGGATGTTGTCTACATTGCAGAACCGCTGGATCGCCCGCAGGAATTGGAAGGGCATACTTACAAGCTGAAGTGGCCCGACTCTAACCACGCCATCTATATCACCATCAATGACATCGTGATTTCCGGACACCGGCGCCCATTTGAGATCTTCATCAACTCTAAGAATATGGAGCACTACGCCTGGACGGTGGCCCTGACGCGGATGATCTCAGCCGTGTTCCGGCGTGGCGGCGACGTGTCCTTTGTGGTGGAGGAACTGAAGGCCGTATTCGACCCACGAGGCGGGGCATGGATGCAGGGCAAATATGTGCCGTCCATTCTGGCCGCCATTGGCGGCGTGATCGAAAAGCATCTGATCGCCATCGGCTTTATCGAAGGCGAAGGTATGGGTCTGAAAGCAGATCCCAAGGCGCAGGTGGTCGAGATTGGTGGGCGCCCTCGAACCCCCGCCTGTCCCAGCTGTGGCGAACATGAGATGCGGATGGTTGAGGGATGTATGACCTGCGCCAGTTGTGGCCACTCCAAATGTGGCTAGATAGGCCCCAATAGGTCGAGTGACTCGCCCCTCAGCCTTTTGGCTGGGGGGCGTTTTCTTTTTTGGGATCCGAGTCGCCCCAAATCATGGAATTTGGACCCCAATTTCACCGAATTCAGGGGCAAATACGGTGATTTTTGTGGTGATGACCAAGTCGAGTCGGTTTTGAGTCGGGCTGAGGAGGTGGATTTGCGGTCGAAATGGCAACGCGACGTAAGAATTTCGACGATCTAAAGGCTTATAATTAAAGGATAAACAGGCCAAGGTGCAGAAATTTTGAACTTTCTTCAAAAAAGGTCTTGCGGGTATTGGTGAGTAACCGTAGAACCCCCTTCACCGGCGGCGCTGAGGCGCTAACGGGA
>CANLZL010000008.1 GCA_947495575.1 uncultured Nioella sp.
GCTTCGGACACACCAACCGCGCCGCAGAAATCTTCGCCCGCTTCGTCATCGAAGAGCATGATGACGGAGGAAGCTGATAGCTGGGATTGGAAACAGGCCGGTCGCCAAGTTTCACTCTTCTTCGCGCCCATGTCTGATCACACTCACGGAACAGGCCTCTGCGACACCACTGCGTTGCGTTGGTTTTCGTCAGGGCGCAAACCCGCCCCCGCACCTTAACTCGGCGCGGGGGCGGTATCATTCCTAAACCAAATTCAGACGGTTAACGCCCTGCAACGCGATCTCTCAGCTTGGCCCACCGCACAAGCACCCAGTCAACAATGGGATCAATCACGCGATCCTCAAAGCGTTCCCAAAGGCGCCACAATACAAATAGCACTGCTGCTAAAGCCGCAAGGATCACCAGGTTCAGCCAAGGAAAGAGGCTCACATCAGGGCTGTCCACGGCCCGCAGGGAAACGGCGTTTGGGTAGATCGACAGTGCCCGAAATCGCCACCCATAATGCGTGACCACCACCCATTGCGGGTTGGCCGAGGTCGATGTCAGATCGGTGGCCTCTGCGTGCAAATCAGAGCTGTCGAGTTTGAAATAGGGTGGCCAGCCAAAGCCGGTATCTTCATTTCGATACACCGCCACCTGCCCATCGGGTTGCGTTGTATTGATCAGACGCAGATCACGGTTCACGCCAGTTTCATTGCCGGTATCGGATTGGGCATAAAACATTCGGTTCCAACCAGAAAGATCGGCCCGGATAATCTCGGTTCCGGTGATACGCACGATGTCGCGACCCGGTAATGTGTAGTGCAGAAAGCTCCCGATAAAGAGTGCGATCAACAGCAAAATGATCCAACGGGCCCATCTCATGGCGGCACCTTTCCTGTCACAGGGAGCGGGGTTTCCCACTCCTACCCTTTCAGATGGGGACCTCCAAGCCAAATGCGAGGGCTTGCGGCAACATGAGCATCATCGCAGAGTGATCTCCATGACCCTACTGTCCAACATTGCCGCCCGTGAGGCCGACCTTATCCGCCTGACCCAAGACCTGATCCGCATCCCGACCTTGAACCCGCCGGGGCTGCGGTATCTGGACATTTGCGAATACCTAGGAACCCGGTTGGAGAAAACTGGCTTCAAGGTGGAGCTGGTCCGGGCAAAAGGTGCGCTGGCTGATAGCGAAAAATACCCGCGTTGGAATCTGGTAGCCCGCCACAAAGGCCAAAGACCTGGAGAGTGTGTGCATTTCAACAGTCACCATGACGTGGTCGAGGTGGGGCATGGCTGGTCCACACACCCATTTGGTGGCGAGCTGAAAGATGGCAAGATTTATGGTCGCGGGGCTTGTGACATGAAAGGCGGCCTGGCGACCTCGGTCATTGCGGCCGAAGCGTTTATCGCCGCCAATCCCGACTATGCAGGAGCTATAGAGATCAGCGCCACAGCAGATGAAGAGTCTGGCGGATATGGAGGAGTCGCCTATTTAGCAGAGCAGGGCTATTTCAACCCTGATCGGGTGCAGCATGTTATTATACCCGAACCGCTCAACAAAGATCGCATTTGCCTTGGCCATCGAGGTGTCTGGTGGGCAGAGATCGAAACCAACGGCCGTATTGCCCACGGTTCGATGCCATTTCTCGGCGATTGCGCCGTGCGCCATATGGGGGCCGTGCTGGAAGAAATGGAAGCCACCCTGTTTCCACTTCTGGCCAGCAAACGTACAGAAATGCCCGTGGTGCCAGACGGGGCAAGGCAATCGACTTTAAACATCAATTCCATCCATGGGGGCGAGCCTGTGCAGGACGCAGATTACACAGGTCTTCCGTCTGCATGCGTGCCGGACCGATGCAAGATCGTGATTGATCGGCGGTTTCTGATGGAAGAGGACATTGTCGAAGTCAAATCCGAGGTTGCGGCGATGCTCGAAAGCGTGAAGGCTGCGCGACCAAGCTTTGAATATGAGATCCGTGATCTTTTTGAAGTTCAGCCGACAATGACCGAAGAGGACGCCCCGGTTGTGAAAACCGTGCAGGCCGCAATTGAAAAGGTCCTCAATACCCAGGCCGAATTCGTTGTCTCGCCCGGCACGTACGATCAGAAACATATCGACCGCATCGGCAAACTGAAGAACTGCATCGCCTACGGCCCCGGAATCCTCGATCTCGCACATCAGCCCGATGAATGGGTCGGCGTTCAGGATATGATCGACAGTGCAGGCGTCATGGCGCTGACGCTGGAAGAACTGTTATCTTAATTTGAAAACCCCTCGCGTCGTTCCGGTGCTGCCACGCCACTTTGATATACGTCAAGGCCTATGGCCAACGCTGTTGATAGCCGGTCTCTATATACTAAGAGCAGAGATTTGGCGGCGATGACAAAGCTTGGGCGAGTGGTCTGGCACGACCTATTTACTTCGGATGTCTTCCGGTCAAAGGCATTTCTCGGTGCCCTATCCGATTGGCATTTCGTTACGGAAACCGCATCCGATTTCGCATGGGGCGGAGGTGACGGAAACTACACTTTGGCATTGTCTGGCGGAGAGGCCGGAGCCGGTCTGGTGGAATGGAAACCAGCCATGCCCAAAGGCTGGCTGCCTTATGTTGAGGTGTCCGATGTAGATGCGACCGCACAACAATCGCTTGAACTGGGAGGCGGAGTCGAGAGACATCCGTTTGACGTTCCGGGAGTCGGACGCAATGCAATAATCAGGGACACGGCCGGCGCTTTGATCGGTATTGCCACGTCCAGCCACAACTATCCGATACCAAACAAGCAGTTTGGCCCAGACGTTTTTTTGTCGGCTAACGAAGCCTTTCCCATATCCTTCTATTCGCGTTTGTTTGGCTGGTACATCACGGCGACCAAATCTTCTGCGACTGAGCACGAGATTGTTTCCGCTGATGGGAATCCCATCGGCTCAACATCCCAGCATGGTGCGATCAGCCAGTGGGTGCCGACGCTCAGGATCAGTGATCTTTCTTCTCATAGATTATCGGATTTGGGGGCAAGCCGGATCATCAGTTCGGATGTTCTTCTTTGGAGGGATCCCATGGGGACCCTTTTTTCCCTTTCTGGCGATTGACCGTGAAGACCCGTTTGCCCGATCGGCATGCAAAAACTGCATTCCGGGCTTGATCAATCGTCGGTGGTGGTTGGTCCATCGCAGGATTACACAGACTTCAAGACTGACATATCTTTTAGAAGTTTGGAGGCTATTATGGCCACGCTCGCACAAACCACATTGCTGGGAACTTTGCTCAAAGCCCTTGGATTCCGCTCTGACTCAAGAAAAGTCGATGAGACTACTCCGCATTGGACCGAATTCCTGAACGGCACTGCTGGCACCTGGAAATAAGCATTCGCATCGTCTCGGTCTCGGCACCGCACAAACCTGCCCTGACCGACAAAAAAAGACCAGCCGCGCCCTCCCTCGCGGTTGGTCTTTTTCATTTTTGAGCTGTGTTTGCGGGTCCCAAAACCAAAGACCGCACATCTGGAGCGCGAACCGTTTGCAGCAGCAGATAGGGCGCAAACACAACAAAGCCCATCAGACCGCAAACCAGACCAAACAAGATTCCGCCGATAGTGAACCCATGCCGCCACATGACCCAAAGAGCTGAGAAAACCAGGTAGCAGGCAAAATCGAGCGCAAATTGACCGCCCCATGTAATCGACAGTACCGCCTCAAAAAACGGCGTCAGAAAGTCGGCGCCTTCGCGGAACATGACAACGCCTGTATAGGTAAAAATGACCGCGATCATTGCGATCAGAAGGATCTTGAACGCCGTCATTGCGCGTTCCTTTCTCTAAAATGTTTCTGTTGTAACGGATATGGCCTGTGACGCGTCATGCATTCAATTACCTCAGAGGTAAGTGCAAATGGACATTGTCTGCGATAAGCTGACCTGCACATTTCAAAGAGGGCAACCATGGCGAAATTCGGAGAGCTACTTAAATCCTGGCGCCAAAGGCGGCGGCTCAGCCAGCTGGAATTGGGGATCACTGCTAATGTCTCGGCCCGGCATATCTCGTTTTTGGAAACCGGCAGGTCCCGGCCCAGCCAGCCGATGGTGATGATGCTGGCCCGGCATCTGGATGTGCCGCGGGATGTCTGCAACCAATTGTTGTCACTGGCAGGTTTTGCCCCGGCCTTTGCAGCCCGTGCGCCCTCAGATGCGGAAATGGCGCCGGCACAGGAGGCGGTTTCATGGATGCTGAACCGACACGCGCCCTATCCCGGCTTTGCCTTTGATCGCCACTGGACGCTGCTCGCGTTGAACCCACCCGCTACGGCCCTCTTTGCGTCGGTTGGCATAAGCAAGGGCGATAACCTTTTGGCGGCATATCTTGAAAACGAGGCCCTTGTTAGCGCGTTGGAGAATGCAGGACAGATACTAGAGCACACCTTGACACGCATTCGCATCGAAAGCGCCCATTTTGGAGGAGATGATGTGCTTGATGAAGCTGCCAAACAGCTGGCAGCCATGCTTCCTGACGACGTCGCCACCGCAACCGGACCAATGCCACCGTTTTTGCCTGCCATCTTTCGAATGGGGGATATGCGGCTCAGTTTTTTCTCCACCATCGCGCAATTTGGGTCGGCCGAAGACATCGCACTGGCGGAAATGCGGGTTGAGCTACTGTTTCCGGCAGATGACGCGACAAAGGCAGTGCTCAACTAATGAGATAGAAACTCAACCTACTGCGATATTGTCGATCAGGCGCACCCCGGCCAATTGCGCTGCAGCCAATAGACGTGCGGGCCCCTCAAGCGTCGTCACTGCCGCCAACGTGCCGACTGCACGCAATTCCAGATATTCCACCGCATTGAACCCGGCCGCCAGCACCTGGGCCTTGGCTTCGCCCAGCACCGTCGTCATATCCTCACCCGCCTCAATCCGTTCTTTCGCCCTTTCCATCGCCGCGTTTAACGCCGGTGCCTTGATCCGCGCGCGGTCCGACAACAAGAGGTTGCGCGAGGACATGGCCAACCCGTCCTCTTCGCGGATAGTGGGACAACCGACAACTTCCGTTCCCAGATCGAGATCTGCAGATAGTCGCGTCACCACCTGCAATTGCTGGTAGTCCTTTTCCCCGAAATAAGCCTTATCGGCCATCGTCTGAGTGAAAAGCTTGGTCACAACCGTCGCCACGCCGTCGAAATGGCCGGGGCGGTGTTCCCCCTCAAGTTCATCGGCCACACCGGCGACCGAGACCGTGCTGGAGAACCCATCAGGATAAATCTGATCCGGGTCCGGCACATAGATTGCAT
Source organism: uncultured Nioella sp. (assembly GCA_947495575.1). GTDB lineage: Bacteria > Pseudomonadota > Alphaproteobacteria > Rhodobacterales > Rhodobacteraceae > CANLZL01. The sequence continues at coordinate 5,268 of CANLZL010000008.1, forward strand.
CGACCGAAAACCGGGCCAGCTTGCGCGCATCTTCGTTTTCGGTGCGCGGATAGTCCTCCAGATCCTTGGGATCGTTGAACTGTTTGGGGTTCACAAAGATCGTCACGATCACCCTGTCGCAGCCGACCTTTGCCGCCGCCACGAGACTCAGATGTCCCTCATGCAACGCGCCCATGGTGGGTACGACCCCGATCACCTCGCCTGCCCTCCGCCATCCAAGCGTCAGGGCGTGCAAATCGGCCTTGGTTCGAATAATCGGCGCAGTCATGTCTTAGCCTCCGGCGCTGCGTCGCCAAACACATGTTCCGGCGCGGGAAAACTCCGCGCGCGCACTTCGGCGGCATAGGCGGCAATCGCCTCATCCGCAGCCTGGCCCAGTTCGCCATAACGCTTGGCGAATTTCGGTTTGAAGGCGGTGAACAATCCCAGCATGTCATCGACCACCAGGATTTGGCCATCACAGCCTGCGCTGGCTCCGATGCCAATGGTGGGAATGGGGATCGCCGCAGTTATCTCATCTGACAGGCTGGCCGGGACCTTCTCAAGCACCACGGAAAACGCGCCTGCCCGGGTCACGGCTTCGGCATCCGCCATGACCCGCGCGCGATCATCGCCACGGCCCTGAACCTTGTATCCACCTAATGTGTTGATCGCCTGCGGCGTCAAACCGATATGTGCCATGACAGGGATCGAGCGTGATGTGAGGAAGCGGATGGTCTCTTCCATCTCAACCCCGCCTTCCAGTTTCACGGCACCTGCGCCGGTCTCCCGCATCAGCTCAGCCGCGTTGCGAAACGCCTGTTCTGGGCTTTCCTCATAGCTGCCAAAGGGCATATCCATGACCATCAAGGCGTGCTCTAGCCCGCGTCGCACAGCGCGCCCATGCATGATCATCATGTCCATGGTAACTCCCAATGTGCTTTCCAGCCCGTGCAGAACCATGCCAACGCTGTCGCCCACCAAAACCAGATCGCAATGCGGGTCAGTCAGCCGGGCAATCGGGGTGGAATAGGCCGTTAGGCAAACCAATGGCTCGCCGCCTTTGCGGGCCAGAATATCTGCCGGCATCGGCGCCTTTTTCTTGGCGGTCGCGCTCATTGGATGTCCCTTTCCATCGCGAATTTGGTGCGCCGCAATACCGCGCTGCAATGCAGAAATCCAGTGGGACGTGACGACGCGCGCAATATTCTTGCGCAACCTGACGCTTGATATTGTTCCAACTTCGCCCTTTCATAGGTGCAGAAGATCGCGCTTTGACGCGGTCACCACAGGGAGAGAGAACCATGCGGATATTGCAATCAACAGCGCTGGCGCTGGTGCTTGGCGCGACCACCGCCTATGCCACGACGACCGAGATCACCATCGGAATGCAGCTTGAGCCACCCAATCTGGACCCAACCGGGGGCGCTGCCGCCGCGATTGACGAGGTGGTATATTCCAACGTCTTCGAAGGTCTGACACGCTTTGGATCGGACGGATCCGTGAACCCCGGCCTCGCCTCGCATTGGGATATTTCCGAGGATGGCCTGACCTACACGTTCTATTTGCAGGAAGGCGTGATGTTCCACGATGGCACCAGCTTCACCGCTGAGGATGCCGTGTTCAGCCTTGATCGCGCCCGCGCCGAAGGTTCCACCAATGCGCAGGCCGCGCTTTTTGCCTCAATCGCCACGACTGAAGCCGTAGATGACGCCACTCTTGTTGTCACGCTGTCTGAACCCAACGGTTCGTTCCTGTTCAACATGGCATGGGGCGACGCGGTGATGGTCGCACCGGAAAGCGCGGAAACCAATGCCACCAACCCTGTTGGCACCGGCCCGTTCATGTTCTCGGAATGGGTTCAGGGCGACCGTGTTGAGCTGGTCCGGAACGAGGATTACTGGGCCGCACCGGTTGCGTTGGAACGCGCCACTTTCCAGTTCATCTCGGACCCCAATGCCGCCTTTGCCGCCATGATGGCCGGAGATGTCGACGCGTTCCCAGTCTTCCCCGCCCCTGAGACTTTGGCCCAGTTCGAAGCCAACCCAATGTTCAATGTCATCGTGGGGTCCACCGAAGGCGAAACCATCCTGTCCACTAACAATATGGCCGACAACCTTTCGGATGTGCGAGTGCGGCAGGCCATTGCCCATGCCATCAACCGACAAGATATCATTGACGGGGCCATGTTCGGCTATGGCACGCCCATTGGCACCCATTTCGCACCACATAACCCTGATTACCTTGACCTTACCGGCATGTCCGAGTTCAACCCCGACCGCGCCCGCGAATTGCTGGCCGAAGCCGGGGCCGAAGGCATCACTCTGCGCCTAATGCTGCCACCGCCCGCCTATGCGCGCCGGGGCGGTGAGATTGTCGCCTCACAACTGCGCGATGTGGGGATCGACGTCGAAATCTCAAACCTTGAATGGGCACAATGGCTGGAACAGGTGTTCCGGGGCCGCGATTTTGACCTGACCATCGTCAGCCATACAGAGCCCGCCGATATCGGCATTTACGCGCGCGAGGATTACTACTTTCAGTATCAAAACCCTGAATTCAACGCAGTGATGGATGAGTTGAACCTGACAACAGACCCTGCCGACCGCACAGCGCTACTGCATCAGGCCCAGACCATCATTTCTGAGGATTACGTTAATGGTTACCTCTTCCAGCTGGCCAAAACCGGCGTGGCCAATGCCAATATCGAAGGCTTGTGGGAGAACTCTCCGACGCAGGCCAATGACCTGACCGGCGTCCGCTGGACAGATTGATCTGACAATGAATAAGAGGGTCGCCGCGTAGTTCGGGCGGCGACCCTCCAAAAATGAGGCCTAGCTGACGGAACTGCTGCAGCGCATAGAGCCAATCAGGCGCAAATTGGACTGGGACCTGCGACTGGGATCGCCTTGACAACCGGCCGCCCGGCAGCGGCAACCTTCAGCACAACAGCACCACGTCGATGGCGAGATTCTACATGTGCATAGGCCGCCGCAATAGCGCGCAATGGATAAACTTGATCCACAACGGGGCGCAAAGCCCCGGCCTCAACCATCTCGCACAGCGTTTTCAAATGATCTTGTGTATCTGTGTTCACATACAATTTCATGCGCGGGCGATTGCCACGCGCAGGCAGTAACGCAGGGCCAATATCCTTCAGCCCGAAATTGAGTGGCAGGAACAGACCAGCGGGCCGCAGCAATCCTTTTGCGGTGCTGAAATCCAAAGCCCCGACCGTGTCAAAGATCAAATCAAACTGCTCAGGCAACCGTGCGAGATCGACAGATTTGTAATCAACGAACCGATCTGCCCCCAAATCCATCGCCAAGGCCGCATTGGCCCCGCTGGCCACCGCCGTGACATCTGCCCCGAGCGCCTTGGCGATTTGGACTGCATAAACACCAACCCCGCCAGAGGCTCCTACGATCAGGACTGTCTGCCCCGCTGTTAGCCGCGCCTGGTCGCGCAAGAAGTCAAGCGCACAGATCGCGCCGAATGGCAGGGCGGCGGCCTCAACCGCCGTCAGCGTCGCCGGGCGATGAACCACTGCCCCAGTGGCGGGCATCACAAGGTACTCGGCATGGGCACCGAACTGACTAAAGCCAAAGACTGGATCGCCATGCTTGAAATTGGTCACGCCTTCACCCACCGCGTCGACCACACCCGCAAAATCCCCACCAAGTGTTTTCCGCCGTGGTCGAAAAAGCCCCATCATCAGTCGACCTGCCAGCCACAAGCCGCCCGGAAAAGCCGATGCGCGCAAACGCCAGTCGGCAGTTGTGACACCTGCGGCCTCAACTTTGACTCTGATCTGCCCGGCGCCGGGTTTGGGTGTTTCGATAAGAACAGGCTGCACAACATCAGCTGCCCCATATTTTGTATATTGCATGGCCAACATGTCGGCTCTCCTTTCTCTGATTTGAGTTCAGAGATAGAGCTGCGTGACCCAAACGAGAATTGCCAAATTCCGGATGGATATCATACAATTTTGTATGATGAGGTTTGGACATTTTACGCACTGCAGGCAAATTTGCTGATCTGCGGACACGAAAAGCCCCCGACAAATCGCTTTGTCGGGGGCTCGAACAAATAAAGGTTTACTACATCGAGGAGCCGAGCGGGACTTGGAAGAACATCGTCTCACCGGAGTGATCATCAACACCGTCATTATCGGTGCTGACCCACATCGTACCATCTTCAAAGAGTGCCAAGCCTTCAACCTTGTCCAGAACATAGCCGCCCGTTGAGGTCAGGTACGGGATCAGATCAACCACCAGCTCTTGCTCTACCAGAGGCAACTCTCCGCCCAAGGGCGCGGGCACCATTTGATCCAGCGAGACGCGAGTGATCATCTTGGTCACGGCACGATCACCGATCTGATTGTCGCGTTCGATCAGATAGACATAGTCACCATGGGCCACGATCTCGGACAGTCCGACCCAGCCACGCTCAGGCGCGGTGGTTTGGTAATGTACGGCACCCCATTCCTCTGTGTCGGTGTTGTAAGCCACAAGTTTCACAGTGTTCTCCGGATCATCCTCCCAAGACCGCTGCACGGCCATCCAAAGCGTTTCACCGACCATGGTGATGCCCTCAAACCCAAAACGGCGCTGCACCGAGGCCAATTCCTCTGGCAAGGTCACATAGTCCTCGATCTCACCATCAGCGGAAACGTGGTAAAGCGCGTGGGGTACCAGACGACCCGGGCGCCCCTCAGAGGCAATCCAGAAACCGCCTTCGCCGTCCAGCGTGATGCCTTCCATATCCAGCAATTGGGCGGGCTGACCACCACGGGTAACGCGAATTGTGTCAATGATTTGAGCAGGCTGCTGGCTCGGATCAATCACAAAGATTGTGGGCTGAAGTGCGTAAAAACTGTCATTCACCGCATAGATAAGGCCGGTTTCATTATCGGCCACCATGCCCGAAATTGCACCCCAGCCTGTCAAGTCTTCCATACCCTCAGAAGTCAGATGCGGATAGCTCGCAGCGGCGTCTTGATACTCAAAGATCATGACATGGCTTCGTGCCGCGCCATCTTCCAAGCCATCAACTTCGTTGGCCGAAATCAAAAGGTTACGCGAAGGGATCGTGACAAACCCCTCTGGTCCGATCCCGGACGGCAGCAATTGCTCCAGCACCGGAGTTTCTGGATCGGTCACGTCATAAACACCCACGATCGACGACCGCTCGGCTCCGACAAATACATATGGCGTGTCGCCAAAAACACCGAAGGTTACGGATTCGGGTTCAACACCTTTGTTGCCGGAACGCCGCTCGGGGTAGTGGCCGACCTGAATGATTGCTTCCTCAAAGGAAGTGCCACTTTCGTAGACTTCGGTGCCATCCTGATGGAAGATCGTCCAGCCACGGCTGCCGCCATCCATATCGCCCTCGTTGGCGATGGCGAAGTGGCTGTTGTCGATCCAAGTCACCGCATCTGGTTCCCGTACGCGGCCTTCTTGCGTCCCTGTGAAAACAAACGCGCGTTCCTCGTCAACGTCGATGCCTTCCAGATCCACGGAGCCAGCAGAAAAGTGGTTCAGAACCTCACCAGCCGCCGAGAGAACGACCATGTGATTGTTTTCCTGAAGCGTCACAACAATTTCGCCCTCGGCGTTGATCGAAACAAATTCCGGCTCGGGATCCTCTGGCGAAACGTCGGCCAATCCAGTCAGTTCCACCATGTTCAGGCTGGCACAATCCAGACGACCATCGCGGATTTGGATGATATCGACAAACCCTGCCGGCATCTGGCCGGTGCGGCCGTCGCCCAAATCTTCGTCCCGTTCGTTTTCAATCGCGACAGCGACAAAACTGCCATCTGGAGAAATGGCAACGCTATCTGGCTGACCGCCGAGATCGCAATCGCCCAGAACTTCGCGGCTCTCCATGTCAATCGCCAGGAGATGACCTGAGGTATTCACATAGTCTTCGGAGGTATTTACGCCGGCATAGGCAACCTGGCCCGCTACGGCGACCGAGGTTGGTTCGCCATCCAGCTCAACCACACCTGCGGCCTGCGGTGCGGCTGGATCGGTGATATCGATAAAGCCCAAAACCTCGGCCGGGCTGTCTGTGTAAACCAGCGTCATGCCATCGTTCGATGCGGCGATGATCTCGGACGAAGTCTCTTCCGCCTCTGGGATGTTGAGCGCCACTGGGAATGAGGCGATGCGGTTGAAGTTCATGTCTGCCAGGGCCGGGCCAGACACAAGCGCCATGGCAGAACTGAGCAGAAGGACGCGATGCGACATGCGTTTCTCTCCGGTTTAATTGATGTCCGCACTCCCCTGACGGGCTATTGTGACAGAAGCGCAAAGGATTTGTGACGCCTGAATGAAATCCTTGATCTGAACGGGTCACTCCTCTCAAACGCCAACAGATAACTTCCTATGGCCCAATCGGAAAACTCCGTCTACGCTCCGTCTCATGTTGCGTTTTATCCTCGGACGTCTGATCTCGCTCAGCCTCAGCTTGGTTGCTGCCAGCCTGATCATTTTTGTCGTGATCGAGGTCATTCCGGGCGATCCGGCGGCCTTTATGCTGGGCTTGAGCGCGGATCCCGAAACAGTTGAGGCGCTCCGCGCTGAACTGAACCTGACGGGCAGCAAGGCCAGCCGTTATTTCCAATGGATCACTGGGCTGGTTCAGGGCGATTTTGGCACGTCCTACACCTACCGGGTTCCGGTCTCAGAGCTTGTTTTGCAACGTATTTGGGTTTCAATTCCCCTGGCGCTATTTGCATTGATCCTGTCAACGCTGATCGCCTTTCCGGTGGGGCTAATCGCAGCATCAAATCGTGGCGGCGCCGCCGATTATGCAATCATGGGCGGCACGCAATTGGGCATCGCAGTGCCAAATTTCTGGTTCGCAATGCTGTTGGTGCTGATCTTTGCAGTGAAACTTAGCTGGTTTGCTTCGGGCGGGTTTCCCGGCTGGGATAACCCAGCTGCCGCCATGAAATCTTTGACTCTCCCGGCCATCGCTTTGGCTTTGCCTCAGGCCGCGATTTTGGCCCGCGTCATGCGTTCGGCGCTAATTGAAACGCAAGGCCAAGATTACATCCGCACCGCGCGCGCCAAGGGCCTGACGCGCCGCCAAACCACCCTGCGCCATGCACTTCGCAACGCAATGATACCGGTCCTCACCATCATTGGGCTGCAGTTTTCGTTTCTGTTGGCTGGCGCGATCATCATTGAGAATGTGTTTTTCCTGCCCGGCCTTGGACGATTGATTTTCCAAGGGATCACGCAAAGGGACCTGATCGTTGTTGAATCTGTAACCATGTTGTTGGTCTTTGCCGTGATCGTCGTCACTTTCCTTGTCGATATAGCCTATGCAATCGCTGATCCCAGACTGCGGCGGCGCGCATGAGGAAATTGCCATTCCCCCTTCTCCTTGGCGGCGTCATTAGCGCATTCTTCCTGTCTTTGGCCTTTCTCAGCCTTTTCTGGACACCTTATGATGTGACCGAGTTGGTCATCTCTCGCAGGTTCCAACCGTCTGGTTCTTCGTTTTGGCTGGGCACCGATCAAATGGGGCGCGACATGCTGTCGATGCTGATGGCAGGAGCGCGCGTTTCGCTCTCTGTCGCGCTTGTGGCTGTTGGTATTGGTATGATCGTGGGGGTTCCACTTGGGCTTGCGGCTGCGGCGTCTCGTGGGAGTTTGCTGGATGAGTTCATCATGCGCGGAAACGACCTGATTTTTGCCTTCCCAAGCCTCGTCATCGCCATTCTGATCACAGCAGTTTTTGGCCCATCTGCTTTCAACGCGATCCTGGCCATTGGCATTTTCAATATCCCTGTCTTCGCCCGCGTGGCGAGGGGCGGGGCGCTTAGCCTTTGGACGCTGGACTACATTCTTGCCGCGCGGGTTGCGGGCAAGGGCCCAGCCCGGATCAGTGCCGAACACATCTTACCCAACATTGCCAATCTTCTCATTGTTCAAGCGACCATTCAGTTCTCGCTAGGCATTCTGGCCGAAGCGGCGCTCAGCTATGTTGGATTGTCCGTGCAGCCGCCGAACCCAAGCTGGGGCCGCATGTTGGCCGATGCTCAAACACTGATTTACACCCATCCCATGCTGGCCGTCTTGCCCGGAATGGCGATTGTGATGATGGTCCTTGGGCTGAACCTGTTGGGAGATGGCTTGCGTGACATGCTTGACCCGAGATTACGGCGGGCGCGGATGTGATCAAACTTCAAGCCCTGTCCTTACAAATTCACGACACACCCATCCTGAAGGATGTGTCCCTGACGATGCGCGCGGGTGAAGTTTTTGGCCTTGTAGGTGAAAGTGGATCGGGAAAGTCCATGACCGCGCTTAGCCTATTGCAGCTATTACCGAGTGGCGCGGAAACAACCGGCAGCGCCGAATTGGACGGAACTGATTTACTCAGGCTTTCTGAACGCCAAATGTGTGGCCTACGCGGCAATGACCTTGGCATGATTTTCCAAGAGCCCATGACGGCGCTCAACCCTGTAAAAACCATTGGCGATCAAGTGGCCGAGACCTTGCGCATTCACGGCGCCGCCAACCGGGCGGATGCTCTCGATATCGCACGCGAAAAACTGGATCGGGTCGGGCTTTCCCATATCACGTTGGATCGCTTTCCACATGAACTGTCCGGCGGACAACGCCAAAGGGTGTGCATTGCCACGGCTATTGCCCTGCGCCCGCGACTATTGATAGCGGACGAACCGACGACAGCATTGGATGTCACGACGCAGGCGCAAATTCTGACCCTGCTGAAAGGGCTGGTCGAAGAAGAAAACATGGCGCTGATGCTGATCACCCACGATCTGGCCGTCGTTTCGGACATGGCAGATCATATTGCAGTCATGCGCAAGGGTGAGATCGTCGAGCAAGGGCCCACTACAACGGTCCTGCGCAAGCAGCGCCATGCCTATACCAGGCAGCTGTTTGAAGCCTCCAGCCATCAGCCCGACCGCCGTACGCGTCCATCCGGTGACCCGCTTTTGACTGTGACCGGCGCCCACCGTCACTACCCCGGCCCGCGCAAAGGGTTTCGGCGCGGCGCCCCTGTACGTGCCGTCGCGGGTGTGTCGCTGACCTTGTCCGAAGGCGAAAGCTTAGGATTGGTCGGTGAAAGCGGCTGCGGAAAATCGACATTGACCCGAGCCATCCTAGGCCTTGATCCGATCCAAGAGGGCGAAATAACCCTCTTCCGAAATTCTGTTACGCCCCATATGCCGCGCGAGATGCGGGCGGGCATTCAGGTCGTTTTTCAGGACCCCTATGGTAGCTTTAACCCGCGCTGGACGGTCGAGCATTTGGTGGCCGAACCCTATCATTTGCTTTCAGATCGTCCGCAGGCTCAGGAACGCCGCAACAGGGTGGCCGAAGCGCTGCGCGCCGTGGGATTAGCCGCGTCTGACATGGACAAATATCCGCATGAGTTTTCGGGCGGTCAACGGCAACGCATAGCCATTGCACGCGCGTTGATCACCAATCCGAAAGTGCTGGTTCTTGATGAAGCGGTTTCGGCGCTGGATGTCTCGATCCGTGCGCAGATCCTTGATCTTTTGGCCGACTTGCAGGACAGGCTCAGCCTCAGTTACCTGTTTATCAGCCATGACCTGACCGTCGTTCGGGCGATCACTGATCGGGTATTGGTCATGCAGGCGGGCAAGATCGTCGAAGAAGGCGTCACGGCCACTGTCTTTGACGCGCCTCAACATGACTATACAAAAACGCTTTTGGCAGCCGCGCCGCGCCTGCCCGACTTTGCCACGGAAAGGACCTGATAATGCAGCTTTGGTTCGATACGGAAGAAGTCTTTGTTGGCGGACGATGGCAACTGCCGCTTTCGGATGAAAAGCTCCCAATCGAGGACCCTTCGACCGGCACAGGGATCGGGTTTATCGCACGCGGCGGGGCCGCGGATATCGACCGGGCCGTTGCCGCGGCAGAGGCCGCCCTGGATGGCGAATGGGGTCGGATGACCGCCGCAGAACGTGGGCGACTGCTGGCCAAGCTGGGGCGATTGGTCAGCGAAAAGATCGAAGCATTGGCGCAGATCGAATCCACAGATGTAGGCAAACCACTTAGCCAGGCACGCAATGATGCGATCGCATTGGCCCGCTATCTCGAGTTCTATGGTGGAGCAGCCGACAAGGTGATGGGCGAAACGATCCCGTTTAATCAGGGCTTCACCGTCTATACCCTGCGTGAGCCACATGGCGTGACGGGCCATATCATCCCCTGGAATTACCCGATGCAAATCATTGGCCGTTCTGTCGGGGCCGCGCTAGCCATGGGCAATGCCTGCGTTTTGAAACCAGCCGAAGAGGCCTGCCTGTCTGCCCTCGCTTTTGCAGATCTGGCGCGTCAGGCTGGCCTGCCTGATGGGGCATTAAATGTCGTTCCGGGCTTGGGCGAAGAAGCCGGCGCCGCCTTGTCCGCCCACCCGTCTGTGCGGCACCTGTCTTTCACCGGTTCCGTCGGAGTCGGTCGCATGATTCAAGCAGCCGCAGCAAATAACATTGTCCCGGTCACTTTGGAGCTGGGTGGGAAATCGCCCCAGGTGGTGTTTGACGATGCTGATCTTGACGCGGCCCTTCCCTTCCTTGTCAACGCAGGCATTCAAAATGCAGGCCAGACCTGCTCAGCTTCGTCGCGTATACTTGTACAAGAGGGAATTTATGATGAGCTGTGTTCGCGTATGGCCGCGGCCTATGATGGCTTAACCGTCGGCGCGGCCTCAGCCGATTTGCATGTTGGCCCGCTGATCTCGGCCCGTCAAAAAGAAATCGTAGAGGGCTTCTTGGCTCAAACCGACGCCAATCACATCCTCAGTCGTGGCCGAATTGTCGAGGATGCCCCTGCGGGTGGTCACTATATCGCGCCCACTCTGATTTCTGGCATTGCGCCGGATCACAGTCTCGCCCGGGACGAGATTTTTGGACCGGTTCAGGTGATCCTTCCCTTCCGCGATGAGGATCACGCAGTCGAAATTGCCAATGGCACCGATTACGGGCTTGTCGCCAGTTGCTGGAGCCGCGATGGCGGCAGGCAGATGCGCATGGCAAAACGGTTGAAGGCGGGGCAGGTATTTCTGAACAATTATGGGGCAGCAGGTGGCGTAGAATTGCCCTTTGGCGGTATAGGCCATTCAGGCCATGGCCGCGAAAAAGGGTTTGAGGCACTTTATGGCTTCTCCGTCCTCAAAACTGTCGCAGCATATCACGGTTGATCTGCAGGGGCGGGCCGATTACTTCGACGTCAACGCGCTGCCAGACCCAAAGGACCAAGCGACATGAGCTTTGACCGTTCCATCAAGATCGCCCCGTCGATCCTTTCTGCCGATTTTGCTAATTTCGGACAGGAGATTCAGGCCGTCGAACGTGAAGGGGCCGATTGGATCCATGTCGATGTGATGGATGGCCATTTTGTGCCGAACCTGACCTTTGGGCCAATGGCGGTGAAAGCGTTCCGTCCGCATGTAAAAACGGTCATGGACGTGCATTTGATGATTTCACCCGTCGACCAATATATTGACGCCTATGCCGATGCCGGTGCGGATATTTTGACGGCCCATGTCGAAGCCGGGCCACATATTCACCGTACCCTGCAAGCCATCCGCGGCGCGGGCATGAAGGCGGGTGTGGCGCTGAACCCAAGCACGCCAGCCGAAGCCGTTGAGCATGTGCTGGACCTGACTGATCTGGTTTGCGTCATGACCGTGAACCCCGGTTTCGGCGGTCAGAAGTTCATCGACATGACTGCCAAGATCCGCAAATTGCGTGCACTGATCGGCGACCGTCCGATTCACATCGAAATCGACGGCGGCGTTGACCCTAATACGGCGCCTTTGGTCGTCGATGCTGGCGCGGATGTTCTTGTTGCAGGCTCTGCCGTGTTTCGCGGCGGATCGGTCGAAAACCCATCGCCATATGGTGAAAACATCCGGGCGATCAAAGCGTCGGTTGCTGGCTGAACGCCCCTTCAGGCTTCGTCCAATTCTCGCATTTTCCTGGTGATCATCGGGATTAACTGGTGAAAGGCTTTTCGCCACGCCTCTGCCGTTGCCATCGTGAAAGATGATCCCAAGCAATCTTTCAACGCAGCCAACAGGCAGGCGGGAAAAACCTCCAGGTATCGCGTCGGAACTTTGTGACTGAAATGCGATTGTGCCAGCCCATGTGCGATTTGGCGCAACGCGGCCTCGTCTCCGGCGGCCCGAACAATCAGCGCCAGGGATTGCGTGATTTTCTGACGCTGAATTGTCTGGTCGGAGTTGAACAATTTCCGCGTTTCCGGAGCGATTTCAAACAGCCTTTCATAAAACCTGTCGGCAAGTTCCGCTTTGCTTTGCAAAGCCATGGAGAAGCTGGTTCGGATGAGACCGATTTCAACTGAGGTCAACACTGGGGGCACTACCAATACGCACAAAGGAAAAGATTTCTTTAGTGTAGGTAGCGTTGGTTAGGACAGCGTTAATTTTCGTTGAGAAGAGCAAGCCACATTGACGCATCTTCCGAGGCCGCGCGATACCAATCGCGGATTAGCGCGCGCTCTGTCCCTTCCATGAACGAAACATTGGCCGGGGGCATGGCTACACTGACTGCGGAATGCAAATATATGGCCCGCGCCGCGCGCGCGATATCGGGCGGCGTTTCTAGGAGGACATCGCGCGGAGCGCGACGGATGCCGGGGTAAAATGGCTCACGCGCATGGCACATGGAACATCGGCCCAGCACAATTGAGGCTACTTCGTCGAATCCCTCTGTCGCCATCAACCGCTCTTCGCGCGGGGTCAAATCGCGCGCCTCTGCCTCTTCCCAGGTGTCATGATCCAGACCGAGGGAAGAGAGCCAGGCAATCAACAAAAACAGCAGAACAGTCACCGCCAATGCCCAATACGGCTCACCCTCGCGGGCATGCATTGAGTTGAAAAAATGCCGGATCGTGACCCCCATCAAAAACACAATCGCCGCAATCAGCCAATTGTATTGCGTGGCAAACGCCAAAGGCGCGTGGTTCGAGAGCATCAGGAAAACAACGGGCAGGGTCAGGTAATTGTTGTGTGTCGATCTCAGCTTTGCAATCTTGCCATATTTGGGATCCGGTTTGCGCCCGGCCTGAAGGTCGGCTACCACGATGCGTTGATTGGGCATGATGATGAAGAACACGTTGGCCGTCATGATCGTGGCGGTAAACGCGCCCAGATGCAGCATCATTGCGCGGCCCGTGAAGATCTGGTTGTAGCCCCAGCCCATCGCCACCAGAAGCACGAAGAGAAGAAGCATCAGAACCGTCGGTTGATCCCCCAATCGCGATTTGCACAGGAAATCGTAAACCAGCCAGCCAATGGTCAAGGACGCCGCAGAGATCAGGATGCCCTGCCATGTCGCCAAATCGGCCTTATTCGCGTCGATCAGATAAAGCTCTGCCCCCGCCCAATACGTGATCATCAACAGCGCGGCACCAGAAAGCCATGTCGAATAGCTTTCCCATTTGAACCACGTCAGATGCTCGGGCATTTCGTCCGGGGCTACGAGGTATTTGCGGATATGATAAAAGCCGCCACCGTGGACCTGCCACTCGTCCCCATCGGCCCCGGCCAGATCACCATCGCGACGCAGCCCCAGATCTAGCGCGATGAAATAGAAGCTGGACCCGATCCAAGCGATTGCTGTGATGACATGTAGCCAGCGGACTGCAAATCCCAGCCAGTCCCACATGATCAAAAAATCACTCATCGCCCAAATCCTCTGCAAATAGCGCTGTTTCAGGTCTATCTCGCTGGACAATTCCCCGGTATTGCAAGAAATTGCCCAGCTGTTTCAAAATTTTGCTAAGAATACTCTTATGGCTTACCTCGATAACGTCAAAACCTTTGTGCGCGTGTTCGAACTTGGCTCGATGTCTGCCGCTGCGCGGGATCAACGCATTTCGGCAGCCGTTGCCTCGTCTCGGATTTCCCAGTTGGAAGAGCACCTTAACGTGAGGTTGTTTCTTCGCACCACGCGGCAATTGAATCCCACCGAACAGGGCCTGTTATTCTATCGGGGGGCGTGCAAAATCCTTGAGGCCGTGGAAGAGGCTGAGGCGATTGTAAACGAGGTCACACAAACACCTCGCGGCACGATCTATGTGGCGACTCCTTTGGGGTTGGGGCGGCGGCTTGTCGGGCCAGCAATTCCCTTGTTCAAAGAAGAATACCCAATGGTCGATATCAGGTTGCGACTATCAGACCGGAAACTGGACATGGCCGCCGAAGGGTTGGACGTGATGTTCTTTCTTGGCGTGCCAGAAGACAGCACCCTTCGAATCCGCAAGATCGCAGATTGCAGTCGGGTTCTTTGCGCCGCGCCGGATTACATCGCCCGCAAAGGAATGCCGCAAACAGCATCCGATCTCAGCGGCGGCAAACATGACTGCCTGAACCTCCGCTACCCCGGCGCTCCGGAATTTCAATGGCCATTGCAATCACCCGAAGGTGTTCGAAGGGTGCCAGTGCAAGGTCCGTTCGAATCTGATGACGGGGACGTTCTGACCGAATGGGCTGTATCGGGTCAGGGCATCATCCTGAAACCCTATTTCGAAGTGGCAGACCATCTTGCCTCGGGCGCCTTGGTGCCCGTTTTAACAAACGAGCCGCCCGTGCCGGTGCAATTGGCCTGCCTTTATATGCATCGCAAGCGGCAGGACCCGAAAGTCCGGTTGCTGATTGACTTCATGGCTGAGAAAATCCTCAAGGATTTGCCCTAACTTCCCCGGTATGTCGAAAATCCGTGCGCCGACAATAGCAAAGGCACGTGGTAATGAGACTCGGGTTCCGAGATCCCAAACCGGATCGGGATTTGGTCGAGAAATAAAGGGTTGGTTCCTGCCTGCCCGGATGCGCGCAGATAGTCACCGGCGAAGAATACCAACTCATACGTGCCCGTCTTGAACTTTGCCTCTGGCAAGATGGGCGTATCGGTGCGGCCATCCTCGTTTGTCATAGCTTCTGCAATTTTGCGATGTGAATTGCCCGAGACGGAATAGAGCAAGATCTTGATCCCCTCAGCCGGGCATCCTTTTGCCGTGTCCAGAACATGGGTTGTCAAATATCCGGCCATTGCATGCCTCCCTGGCTTTTCGCCCTTATGCCCGTCCGCATTAGACCCGGCATAGGCCCCTGACGCTACAGGAGTTTCAAAAAACTCCAGAAAGTCAACGAGGGGTAAGTTAGACTAAGGTCCCAGCAAAAGACCACGAGGGCCCGAAATGGCATCCCGATACCCAAGAGACATGCGCGGCTATGGCGCGACGCCCCCCGATCCAAAATGGCCAGGCGGTGCCAAGATCGCTGTGCAAATCGTCTTGAATTATGAGGAAGGCGGCGAAAACAACATACTGCATGGTGATGCTGCATCAGAGGCTTTCCTGTCCGAGATCGTTGGGGCAGCCGCTTGGCCGGGTCAGCGGCATTGGAACATGGAATCGATCTACGAATACGGAAGCCGCGCAGGCTTTTGGCGATTGCACCGTTTGTTCACCTCGATGGGTATCCCTCTAACTGTTTACGGCGTGGCCACCGCCCTTGCCCGCAGCCCGGAGCAAGTCGCCGCGATGAAGGCCGCAGATTGGGAGATTGCCAGCCACGGCCTGAAATGGATCGAGTACAAGGATTACCCGGCAGAAGACGAACGCGCCCATATAGCAGAGGCCATTCGCCTGCACACTGAAGTTATCGGCACACGCCCGCGCGGCTGGTACACCGGCCGCTGCTCGATGAACACCGTCGCTTTGGCAGCTGAAGCCGGCATGGACTACATCGCTGATAGCTATGCCGATGACCTGCCTTATTGGAGCAATCTCGACGGCCAGGATCAGCTCATCGTCCCGTACACCCTTGATTGCAACGATATGCGCTTTGCCACGCCGCAGGGGTTCAATTCGGGCGATCAATTCTTCGCTTATCTGAAAGACACCTTTGATGGGCTCTATGCCGAAGGTCAGGCAGGCGCGGCCAAGATGATGTCGGTTGGCCTTCACTGTCGTCTTGTTGGGCGTCCGGGTCGAATGATGGCGCTGAAACGGTTCCTTGATTATGCGCAATCTCGCGCGGATGTTTGGTTTGCCCGCCGGATCGATATCGCCGATCATTGGCGTACAACCCATCCCGCTTCGTCAACCGCTCTACCATCTGCCATGGACAAAGAGACCTTCGTTTCTGCCTTCGGGGGCATTTACGAGCATTCGCCGTGGATCGCTGAGCGCGCCTATGACCTGGAGCTTGGCCCGGCACATGATTGCGCGGCCGGTGTGCACAATGCTTTAACCCGCGTATTCCGCAGCGCGACAGGGGACGAACGATTAGGCGTTTTTCTGGCCCATCCTGATTTGGCTGGGAAACTTGCCTCTGCCGGGCGCTTGACGGCGGAATCCACGGCAGAGCAGGCCGGGGCGGGCCTCGACATGTTGACAGATGAGGAACGCGCGGCCTTCACCTCGATGAACGCCACTTATGTCGAAAAACACGGTTTTCCCTTTATCATCGCTGTCCGCGATCACAGCAAAGCGTCGATAAAAGCGGCATTCGCAGCGCGAATTGAGAATGACACCTCTGCCGAGCTGAACGAGGCTTGCAAGCAAGTCGAACGCATTGCTGAATTCAGGTTAAAGGATCTGTTGCCGTGACCGGTACGCTGATCGCCGCGCCGCTAACAGAGCAGGCGTTCAAGCCTTTTGGCGACGTGATCAGTCTGCGCGACACGCCCGACATGATCATCAACCAAGGCATGTGCGGGCGTCATCATGACCTCGCGCGGGTCGACATCGAAGGTGGGCGCGCCGGGATCAGCCTGTTTGACGCCGAGGCACGTCACTGGCCCTGCGAGATTGCCTTGGTCGAACGGCATCCGCTTGGCAGTCAGGCTTTTCTGCCACTCGACAGGACGCCCTTTCTGGTGGTGGTCGCTGACGACGAGGCCGGGCAACCTGCTGGACTGCGCGCCTTTGTAACCGCGCCAGGACAGGGCGTTAACCTGCTGCGCGGGGTCTGGCATGGCGTGCTTTGCCCTATCGGCGCCCGCGGAACTTATGCCGTCATCGACCGGGTCGGCGATGGCGAAAATTTGGAAGAACACTGGTTCGACAGCCCCATTTCTGTCGAGCCCGTGCCCTAAAATACCCGCCAGGAAGAGCGGGGCAACCGGACAGTTGTCCAACGGAAGGAAACGAGAAAAATGGCTGATACGTCCATTGGGACAGCGGCACAGCTTCGCGATCCCAACTACACCCCCGCCCTAAGCAAGGCGATCCCGCTCGGCATCCAGCATGTGCTGGCCATGTTTGTCTCCAACGTCACGCCGGCTATTATCGTGGCCGGTGCGGCAGGGTTCGGCTTTGGCTCGAATTCACCCGATTTCCCGGAGCTTCTTTATCTGATCCAGATGTCGATGCTCTTTGCTGGGGTCGCCACGCTTTTGCAAACGATCACCATCGGTCCGGTTGGGGCCGCCCTGCCAATCGTGCAAGGCACCAGTTTCGCCTTCATTCCGATCATGATCCCTCTGGTGGCCGGTCGGGGTGTTGACGCCTTGGCAGCCGTCTTTACCGGCATCATCGTTGGTGGCCTTTTCCATGCCTGCATCGGCCTTTTCATCGGCAAGATCCGCTTTGCCCTTCCCCCGCTTGTCACCGGCCTAGTCGTCACCATGATCGGTCTGGCACTGGTCAAGGTGGGCATCCAATATGCCGCTGGTGGCGTTCCAGCAATCGGAACAGAGGAATATGGCAGCGTGCTGAACTGGTCCGCCGCACTTATCGTGATCTTTGTGACGCTTGGCCTGAAGTTCTTCACCAAGGGCATGTTGTCAATCTCGGCGGTCCTGCTTGGCCTCATAGTCGGTTACATCTACGCCATTGCTGTGGGCATGCTCTCGATTGACGCGATCACCGGATCCTGGAGCCGCGCCTCGGCATTTGCCCTGCCGCAACCCTTCAAATACGGGTTCGAATTCTCGGCCGCCGCGATTATCGGTTTCTGCCTCATGGCTTTCATTTCAGCGATTGAAACCGTGGGCGATGTCTCAGGCATAACCAAGGGTGGTGCGGGCCGCGAGGCAACAGAAGAAGAGATTCAGGGCGCGACCTATGCGGATGGCTTCGGATCGGCACTGGCCGGTATCTTTGGCGGGTTCCCAAATACCTCGTTCAGCCAAAACGTCGGCTTAATTGCGATGACCGGCGTTATGAGCCGCCACGTCGTGACCTGCGGTGCAATCTTCCTGATCATCTGCGGCCTGATCCCCAAAGTGGGCGGCGTCATCCGTACGGTTCCCATCGAGGTTCTGGGCGGCGGCGTCATCGTCATGTTCGGTATGGTTGTCGCCGCCGGTATCTCGATGCTGTCCGATGTCGATTGGAACAGACGCAACATGGTGATCTTCGCGATTGCCTTGTCTGTCGGGCTTGGCCTTCAGCTTGAACCCGGCGCCGTGCAATATTTGCCTGACACGCTGCGTATCCTGATGACGTCCGGCCTTTTGCCTGCCGCCGTCATTGCAATTGTCTTGAACCTTGTGTTGCCAGAAGAATTGAGCGGTGAATCGACGGAAGAGGTTTCGGGCGGCCTATCCGGAAGCAGCAAAGGATCGCTTCCAAGATAAACGACATAGGCCGCGCCCAATTCAGGGCGCGGCCTTTTTTCCTTCGGAACCGCTCGATTGTCCTAAGCTGAACCTAGACAGTCATAGCGGCATGTGCCGGTTCACATCCTTGTAAAGCAGATAGCGGAATGGTTCTGGACCACCGGCATAACAAGCCTGCGGACAGAAGGCGCGAAGCCACATAAAATCACCGGCCTCCACTTCAACCCAATCCTGATTGAGCTTGTAGACGCCCTTGCCCTGCAACACGTATAGCCCATGTTCCATCACATGGGTTTCCATAAACGGGATCACCGCGCCGGGTTGCAGGGTCACGATGGTGACATGCATGTCATGACTTAGGTCTTCGGGATCCATAAACCGGGTAGTCGCCCAACGCCCCTCGGTATCAGGCATCGGGCCCGGCGTAATATCTGCCTCATTGGCAATGATCGGTTGTGGTCCAGCAATACCTTCAACAGCAACGTATTTTTTCCGAATCCAGTGGAACTTAGCGATTTGTTCGGCCGTATTATTCAGCCGCCATTGCATGCCTGCAGGGATAAATGCAAAGCCACCCGGTCCCAGAGAATAAGTGTCCTCACCAACCTGAATAGTCACCTGCCCCTGCACAACGAATATCGCAGCCTCGGCGCCGTCATCAGTTTCAGGTCGATCAGACCCGCCGCCCGGAACAACTTCCCCAATATATTGCGAGAAGGTTTCTGAAAACCCGCTCATTGGCCGAGCCAGAACCCAAAACCGTGCGCCCTGCCAATGGGGCAAGCGGGACACCACGATGTCGGTCATGCTGTTGCCGGGAATGACGGCATAGGCCTCAGTGAACACCGCCCGACTTGTCAATAGCTGGCTTTGCGGCGGCAAACCGCCGTCTGGGGCGTGGTAATGAGGCGGGGACATCGGGCGAAACCTTTCATCGGGATCGAACTGGGTACCAAGACCCCTATCAAACCCGGCATCGCTGCCTAATCCAATGCCAAAACGCCTAGGAATGAGGCTAAAGGAGTAGTTTGTTCTGCCTGAAAATCAGATCAAGCCGGAACCAACCCACCGACTTCCGTAATTGCCGCAACAATCTCGGCCACGCCTTTGCGATGTTTGAGTTGCGCAAAAAGAAACGGTCGACCGGCCCGCATTCGGGTCGCATCACGTTCCATCACCTCCAGGCTCGCACCCACATAAGGCGCCAGATCAGTCTTGTTAATAATCAGGAGGTCGGATTTCGTAATCGCCGGCCCACCTTTGCGCGGAATCTCTTCGCCCGCCGCAGTGTCGATGACATAGAGCGTGATATCGGCCAGTTCGGGGCTGAAAGTTGCCGACAGGTTATCGCCGCCGCTTTCGATCAGGATCACATCGAGATCAGGCAGGCGTTTTGTCATCTCGTCGACCGCCGCCAGATTGATGGAGGCATCCTCACGAATTGCCGTGTGCGGGCAGCCGCCGGTTTCCACGCCCATGATCCGCTCCAACGGCAAAACCTGTTGGCGCATCAACTCCTCCGCGTCTTCGCGCGTGTAGATGTCATTGGTGATGACCGCGACCGAAAACCTGTCGCGCATCGCCTCGCACAAGGCAGCGGTCAATGTGGTCTTTCCGGCACCGACGGGACCGCCGATGCCCACGCGAAGGGGGCCGTGTTGGCTCATGATCTGAAGATCCTTGAATAGAGAGTTTCATGCCGCATCGAGGCGATGTCCGCTGCAAAACTGGAACTGCCGATTTCGCTGAGGTTGGTTTGGACCGCTGTCTGCGCCAGTTCCGGGCAAAGACGCGAAAGCCGCGCCAACGCCGCCTGCCCGTCGGTCTGGCCAAGCGGAACGATGCGGATCGCCGCTGAGATGAGGTTTGCAGCAAAGCCATGCAGGAACATTGTGGCAAGTGGCAGCAACGCGATGCCCTGCAAATGTGCAGCCCGGCCAATTGCCACAGGATAGGTCATTTCGGGCAGATCGCCCTGCCAAATCGTGGCGGTGATATTGGCAAAACTTGCCCCTTGCTGGACGGTTTCCAACAGCCGTTCTTCCGACGGCGCCAAGGCACGCGACAGGGCATCTATTTCAAAGAGGTCATCCGAGTCTGCCTGATAGCTCGCCGCCATCAGTGCGACATCCATTACCGGAGCGCCGTGGCGCAGCACACCCGTAATCCAAGCCTCGGCGCTTGCGCAATCGGTGATCTGGCCGTCGGCCACCGCTTGTTCCAAACCGTGACTATAGGCAAATGCTCCGACCGGATAGGCGGGCGACAACCATTGCGTCAAGATCAGCAGATCCTCGGGGGCAAGGGCATCGGTCATGGGCTAATGCGCGTGGTCATGGACGTGTCCATGATCATGGCTATGGGTGCGGCCATGCCCGTAAGCGCCACCTTCTGGCGTGAACGGTTCGTTGACTTCACTGGTTGTGGCTCCAAGAAGTGCAAGCATATCGGCAATCACATGATCATGCTGGATCAAAAGCCGACCGGCCTCGATCTGGCAGGGCGTGTGGCGATTGCCGACATGCCAGGCGATGCGGGCCAAATCAGGCGCCGTGATTTCCAGAAGCGCTTCGGGCGCGGCGATCACCGTGATCTCATCACCCGTCTCTG
Organism: uncultured Nioella sp.; assembly: GCA_947495575.1. Classification (GTDB taxonomy): domain Bacteria; phylum Pseudomonadota; class Alphaproteobacteria; order Rhodobacterales; family Rhodobacteraceae; genus CANLZL01. The sequence continues at coordinate 26,470 of CANLZL010000008.1, forward strand.
TGATCAACACGCCGCCATCATCCAAAGATGTCGTCTTGGCCAAATCGACCAGCACTTTGCGCCCATCGGTCAGCGTCAGCACTTTGCGGCGCAAAAACCGATCCTCATAGGTCAGGCTGATGGATCCAATCGGAGCCTTATGCCCATGCCCGTGATAGGCCAGCGCAGTGATTTCCACACTCATCTCGCGCTTCTCAAAACAGGAAATACCGCTGCGCCATCGGCAGCTCTGTGGCGGGTTGGCAAGTCAGCAGTTCGCCATCGGCGCGTACCTCGTAAGTCTCGGGGTTCACTTCGACCTCGGGCAGCGCATCGTTCAGGATCAGATCGGACTTCCCGATCCCACGTGTGTTCTTGACAGCCAATGTCGATTTGGCGATGCCGAGCGACTTGCCAATGCCGTCCGCCTGCGCTGCCTCAGACACAAAAACGACCGCCGATTGTTCGACCGACCGACCATAGGCCCCAAACATCGGCCGGGTATAGACCGGTTGCGGAGTTGGGATGGAGGCATTGGGATCACCCATTTGCGCGACAGCAATGGTACCACCCAAGAGCACCATTTCGGGCTTCACGCCAAAGAAAGCAGGGCTCCAGAGCACAAGATCGGCGCGTTTGCCTTCCTCGATGCTGCCGACATGGGCGCTGATTCCATGGGCAATGGCAGGGTTGATCGTATATTTCGCGATGTAACGGCGGACGCGGTAGTTGTCGTTCTCGCCGGTTTCATCCGCCAGACGCCCCCGCTGCTTGCGCATCTTATCCGCGGTCTGCCAAGTACGGATCAGAACCTCGCCCACGCGGCCCATGGCCTGACTGTCGGATGCGATTATGCTGAATGCACCCATGTCATGCAGGATGTCTTCGGCGGCAATGGTTTCGCGCCGGATACGGCTTTCGGCAAAGGCCACGTCCTCGGGGATGGATTTGTCGAGATGATGACAGACCATCAGCATATCCAGATGCTCTTCCAACGTGTTCACCGTGAATGGCCGGGTTGGATTGGTCGAGGAGGGCAACACATGTTCTTCCCCGCAAATCTTGATGATATCGGGCGCGTGGCCGCCACCCGCACCTTCCGTATGGAAAGCGTGAATTGTGCGGCCTTTCATGGCTTTCACGGTGTTTTCCACAAACCCGCTTTCATTCAGCGTATCGGTGTGGATCATCACCTGCACATCCATTGCGTCAGCAACGGAAAGACAGCAATCAATCGCACCGGGCGTTGTTCCCCAATCCTCATGCAATTTCAGCGCGCAGGCGCCGGCTTTGACCTGCTCCTCCAGCGCGGCGGGTTGTGAGGCGTTGCCCTTACCTGCAAAGGCGAGGTTCATTGGAAAGGCGTCTGCCGCCTGCATCATCCGCCCGATATGCCAAGGGCCGGGCGTGCAGGTGGTGGCCAGTGTACCATGCGCAGGCCCTGTGCCGCCGCCGATCATGGTGGTCAGGCCCGAATGCAGCGCATCCTCGATCTGCTGCGGGCAGATGAAATGGATATGGCTGTCGATCCCGCCTGCGGTCAGGATCTTCCCTTCACCCGCAATGGCCTCGGTCCCTGGGCCGACAATGATATTGACGCCCGGTTGAGTGTCCGGATTTCCGGCCTTGCCGATCTTGTGGATTCGCCCGTCTTTCAGGCCAACATCAGCCTTGTAGATGCCTGAGTGGTCGACGACGAGGGCATTGGTGATGACGGTATCAACGGCCCCTTCGGCCCGCGTGGTCTGTGCCTGGCCCATCCCGTCGCGGATCACCTTGCCGCCGCCGAATTTCACCTCTTCGCCATAAATCGCAGCATTTTGACCTGTGCCGCTTGTCCGGGCGCGTCCCACGGCCTCGGCGGTCAGGTCACGCTCTACCTCGATGATCAGATCGGTATCGGCCAATCGCAGCTTGTCGCCGGTGGTGGGGCCGAACATGGCCGCATAATCGGCGCGTTTGATGGTGGTGGCCATGTCAGAGTGCTCCCATAACCTGCTGGTTAAAGCCATATATCTTGCGGTCGCCGCCAATCGGGATCAGATGCACTTCACGCCTCTGGCCCGGTTCAAACCGCACAGCTGTTCCTGCGGCAATGTCCAGACGCATGCCGCGCGCAGCGTCGCGATCAAAATCAAGTGCGGCATTGGCTTCACCGAAATGGTAATGTGAACCGACCTGAACCGGCCGGTCGCCAGTATTGGCGACCATCAGAGTGATGGCTTCACGGTCCGCGTTCAGCGTGATTTCACCCTCTGCCGGGAACAGCTCTCCGGGGATCATTTGTGGACACGTCCAAGCGCATAGCCCGCCACGGCGACAATCGGGATCAGGAACAGGGCCAGCATTGCACCATTGGTCTCATGCGGATGCAGATGCGCGCCTTCATGGGCCATTGCGGCGGTCGCGGCGAAAAGCGAGAGAACGGGCAGAGCAAATTTCATCGGTGAGGTCCTTTCTCAGCGGATAGGGTTGTGAACGGTGACAAGTTTAGTGCCATCGGGAAACGTGGCTTCGACCTGCACTTCGTGGATCATCTCAGGAATACCTTCCATGCATTGACCGCGGGTGATTACGGCGGCGCCTGCCTCCATCATATCGGCCACGCTGCGCCCGTCGCGGGCGCCTTCGACCACGGCATCCGTGATCAGCGCGATGGCCTCGGGGTGGTTAAGCTTCACGCCGCGTGCCAGCCGTTTGCGGGCCACTTCGGCGGCCAGCGCCACTAGCAATTTGTCTTTTTCGCGGGGGGTCAGTTGCATGTCAGAGCATCCATGTTCGGGGCAGATCGGTCTCGGAGAGAGCTTCAAGAATTGGGATTAGTGAGGCGCGCAGAACAAAACTGTCCGGCGCAAGGATGCGGGCAAATAGGACGCCCGGGCGGATTAAGCTGGCCCCGCCCGTTTCAGGCAACGCAGAACGGATGCTGTCTAGATGCACCTCTGCCTCCGGGGCCACAAAGATCACGCTGGCCATAGCACCTGCGCCGCCAGCAATTGCGGCATCGGTCAATTGAGCTGCGGCATCACCAGACAGTCGCGTGGCATCAGCAAAAACCAGACCGCCGCCGCGCCGAATTTCGATCCGATCGGTCAGATCAATCTGGTGCAGTTTTTCACCCATGGCCTGTCGCCCAAACACCAGAGGTTCAACAGCCAACAGCCGGGCGTCTTCGGCCATATCGACCGACAATTTGCGCCGCAAATGCGCGCCGTCAAAAACAATGGTCTCCTGCGGCAACCAATCGACCCGGGCGTTTTTTCCTATCGTAATGTCGGTCCGAACCGCGCCAGCCATCAAGCCATTTGCACGATAGATGCGTTCGGCGGCCTGCGTTGTCACGGTCAGACGGGCGCCTTCGGTCGCCTCAACTTTGAGCGAAAAACTATCCCCTCCGGTGACACCACCAGAGGTATTCAGTAAGACCGAAGTCAGCCAATTCTCGGCCACACGCGGGAAAAGCAACCGGGTCGCGCCGGACTGCCGCAATTGCGTCAGTCCGCCCTGGCCCACTGCTACATGACCCGCGCCGATGGCACGCGGTTGCAAGGGTGCGGCGCCTTCGGCCTCATCTGCGAAAAACGGTCTTGTGATAGCGGCCTCCCCTCAGCAAGCGCCAAAAGAAACTGCCCTTTTTTCAGGCGGATTTGGAAGGATCGCAGCGACATAGCACAACGCCTCAGCGTGTTTTGTCTGATTTTTTGGCGACCCCGTAACAATTGCACTCAAATTAGGCATTTGCTCAACTTTGGGGTGCTTTCACTAGCCAATGATGGCTTCCAGCAATGGACTATCCACCGCAGCGAAGTCATCCAACACGCTGAAATGGTCCTTGCCGGGAGCAAAACGAATTGAGCAGTTTACGCCGTAGGCTAACCAAGCCTCTCGCAGCAATCCGGCTTGCCGCAAAAACTCTGGTCGTTCTTTGGCGCCAGTCCAGATCGAAGCCGGGATATTGGGCAGAGGGCTACGCAAAACCGGACTTTCTGTTGCTGCCTCATCGGCGGTAAGTCTCAAGGAACGGCCCAATGAAGTTTCCAGCAAGGGCCGCAAGTCATGAATTCCACTAACGGACGTCACGCCGGTCAAACGCCGCACAACGTGATCGGGTAGATTGCTACGACCGCTCATGGCACGTGCCACCAGTTGGCCCCCGGCCGAATGGCCCACCAAATGAATCGGCCCTTCAACCTGTGTGGCTGCAAAGACCACGGCACGTGTGACCTGCTCACCAATCTCTGAAACTCGCAAAGCGGGCGCAAGAGTGTAGCCGGGCATCGCTACTGCCCAGTTGCGCTGCAAGGCCCCTTTGGCCAAATGCGACCAATCGGACTTGTCCGATTCCAGCCAATACCCCCCATGCACGAAAATCAGCAGACCCTCGGCGGGCCCGTCGGGTTGGAACAAGTCAATCCGTTCCCGCACACCCTCCCCATAGGGCAGATCCAGCTTCGCGGCCCGCCAGCTTTTGCGAAAATCCGCAGCGCGCCATGCCCAAGACGCAGGCAGATCTTCTGCGCCTTCAAAATAAGCCAAATTGAGAAACGCATCGTCCCAATCAATTCCGTTTGTCTTCTCCATCGCCGATCCCTTGTCCCACCGTGGCTCTAGCCAAACATGCCTGTCCCGGCTAAGGCTATATCGTTGGCTTAGACCATCCTTTTTATTGATTTATGTTACGATCCAATGGTTCAAAAGAATTGCCCAAATTGCGGTAGTGATCTGAAACCCCGCAACAGTGCCATCAAAATGATGAGCTGCACGTCCTGCGGGACGACTGTTCTTTTGTCAGATGAGGCTGTCAAATTGGCTGGCGAACAGGGCGTCATGCATGATGGGCCAGCCTTGTTCGGGATCGGAGATACCATTCATATCGGCAAGGAAAGCGTCGAGGTATTGGGCCACGCCCGGTATTCTTATGGCCGCGGGTATTGGGATGAATATTGGGGGCTGACCGCCAAAGGGGAGCCGCGTTGGGTCTCTGTTGATGAGGGCGATATCGTACTCCAGGCACCCATCCCGCCGGCCAACACCCCGACCACCGATCCACCATACCGGGTCGGTCAGGTTCTGACCCATAGCAGTCAACGGTATGACATCACTGAATTGGATCAGGCAGAATGCATGGCCCTTCGCGGAACATTTGATGAAGAGCTTCATGTTGGTGAAACCTATCGCTTTGTGAATGCCCAGGCCCCCGATGGCGGTTTGTTGTCCGGCGAGTTCTGGGGCACCGAAGCAAGCTGGTATGTTGGCGAATGGGTCGACCCGTTTGAGGTCCGGGTCGGTGAGGGCGCGAAATGACACGCGATGCCAGCCTGACCTCAGTCAATTGTACCTCTTGTGGTGCGGGCCTGGATATTCTTGGCGGTGGCCGGGTTCAGGTTCACATATGCCCTTATTGCGGATCCGAACTTGACGCGCAGAACGATTACAAAGTCATCGCGCAATATTCCGATCTTGAGCGCCCCAAAACTCCTATTTCTATCGGGATGAGCGGCAAGCTCCTTGGTGTTGACTACACGGTCATCGGCACTTTGGAACAGCGTGAGACTTGGGGCCATAAAGTCTGGATATGGGTCGATCACCAGATCTTCTCGCCCACGCATGGGTATGCCTGGCTAACGTGGGAGGACGGCCATTTCGTTTTCTCCCGTCGCATCCGAACCAATAAATGGATGACCGAGTTACAGGTCGCATCCTCGGAAACGCGTCCCACTGTTACCCTAGGTGGAGAGACCTTTCGATATTACGAGACGTCTGTTCATCGTATCACCTTTGCCGAAGGCGAATTCACGTGGCGCCCAAAGATCGGTGATCGGGTTACGTCAATCTCTGCGATGAGCGGCAGCGCAATGCTGACGTTCAGCCAATCGGGTGAAGAGCGGGAAGTCGAAAGGTCGATCTATCTGTCGCGAGCCGAAGTAGAGAAGGCTTTTGGCATAACGCTGGACGGCTCCCCGGTGAAAACCCACGCCTTGCAACCTTTCAAGGCAGGTCCAGACCACCTTTTCATCCGCAATGTCTCTGCGATTGCGGCCGTTTTGTGCCTTGTAATGGCAGCGGTCTTTTCTGGGATGTCCGGCGGAGCTACCTTGCAGCCAACCCGCGTCGGGGTCGAGCAATTGCCGATCACATTACCCATGGAGATCCCAAGCACTCATGGCCTGACCGAAATAACGCTCAATGGCGACACGTATAACAGTTGGGCCGCATTGATCGTCGAAGTCGAAGGCCCGGATGGCACACCGATGTTCGAAGCGGGCCGTGCGGTTGAGTATTACACTGGTCGCGACAGCGAAGGCACGTGGAGTGAAGGCAATAATCGCGCCAGCCTCAGGTTCCGGCCCGAGCAGGCAGGCCGTCATTTGGTCACTCTAAGTCTGGAAGAGGCGCAGCATTGGACAGGCCCGGGGGTCGCAAGGTCCAATGTGCCCGCGCTGCGAACTATAACTGTGTCAGCGGAGTCTGGAAGGTCGAGCGGCTTTTTCCTCGTTATTCTCGGGCTCGCCTTTGGGCTGTTTGCGCTGGTAAAGGTCGGGCAACGCTGGCTGCATCATTCCCGCCGTTGGAGTGGGTCTGACTGGTCAGACGAGGATTGATGAGATGAGCCTGTTTCGAACCGTCTTTCTAGTCATCACCGTTACCGCCATCGCCGGGACGGCTTACGTTTCCTATCACGGCTACGGTCGCCAAAGCACCGACCTGGACGCCTCCGTGCGCACCGGCAGCGGTGGCGTGCGCGGGGTCGGCGTTATTGGCCGCGTTAAATAAACCGAAGAGGATATCAAAGAAATGTTTTCTGCCATTCAAATCGCTGAGATCGTCAGCACTATCTTTTACACCGGCATGGGGATGCTGCTGATGTGGATTGTGTGGAAGGTCATTGTGGCCATGTCGCCCTTCCCAATCGTAAAAGAGATCGAAGAAGATCAAAATATCGCGCTGGCTATTCTGATCGGTCTGCTCTTTGTCTCGATCGCGATCATCATCGCTGCCGTCATCGTCTCATGACCGACCAGACGGCCCCGCGGTTTCGCGAGGTCTGGCTGCTGGCGGCAACCTTTCTGGTGGCCGTTGCCGGCCTGATTTATGAGCTGATCGCGGCCACAGTGTCCAGTTATCTTCTGGGTGACTCTGTTCGCCAATTCTCCCTTGTGATCGGCGTTTTCCTCTCGTCGATGGGGCTGGGATCCTGGCTATCTCGCTACGTGGCTGACGCAGTCCGCGGGTTCATTTGGGCGCAGATCCTTTTGGGCGTTATCGGTGGGTTTATGGCTCCGGCCCTCTTCCTCATTTACGGCTGGTCGGGCGATGTGGGCCTTCCTCTGTTCTCAATGTTGATCGCAATCGGCATCTTGTCGGGCATGGAAATCCCGCTGATCGCACGTGTGTTGAAAGAGGAAGGCGCTACCGAGTTCCGTTTTGAGAACGTCCTGACCGTCGATTATGTCGGAGCGTTGGTGGCGGCGCTTGCCTTTCCCCTTCTGATCATCCCGCAATTGGGGTTGATGTCGGCCTCGCTGGCGTTTGGCGCGCTTAATCTGGCTGTCGCTGGGCTGTCGCTGGTGATCTTTCGGGAGAGATCCTCTGTTGCCCAAATCGGAGTTTGGGCTTTGGCCTTCCTTGCCGCCTTGGCGGGGCTGATCTCATCCGAACGACTTGTATCGGTGGCCGAAGCCGGTCTTTATGAAAATGACATTATCTTTTCAGAGACGACGCAGTATCAGCAAATCACTGTCACCCGCTATCGCGACCGAACCAGACTATTCCTTGATGCCTCGATCCAGTTCGACAGCTATGATGAGCATCGGTATCACGAAATGCTGGTTCATCCTGCGATTTCTCTTGCGCCCCGTGTCGCCAATATCCTGATCCTCGGTGGCGGCGATGGCATGGCCGCACGCGAGGTGCTGCGGCATGACGATGTCGAGTCGGTCACATTGGTTGACCTTGATCCCGCCGTCACCGCGCTGTTCCATGACCACCCTGAACTCACACCGCTCAACGATTTTGCCCTGAATGACCCGCGCGTCACGATCCTGAATCAGGATGCATGGGAATTTGTCGAACATAGCGATCAAATCTGGGATGTCGTAATCATCGACCTGCCAGACCCCAAGAACCTTGCGCTGTCGCGGCTTTATACCCGGCAGTTTTATGGGTTATTGGCCGAACACATCTCCGGCCAAGGTCTGATCGTCACGCAATCGGGATCACCTCTGTTCGCACGAGAGGCGTTTTGGTCAATCGTCGAAACATTCGAGTCAGCCCCCAACCCGCATCAGCCCGAAGCGGGCCTCGCTGCCCTGCCCTATCACACTTATGTGCCCAGCTTTGGCGAATGGGGGTTTGTTTTGGCCTCCCCCGCCCCCCTTGCGCCGCGCGCATTATCGTTGCCTGAGGGGCTAGAATACCTGACCCAAGACAGATGGCAGGCAGCACAGGGATTTGGCGCCGATACGTCTCGACTGCCGGTTGAGGCCAACACCCTGCAATCCCACGCACTGGTCGGCTATTACCTTGATGGGTGGGATCGCTGGTTTCAGTGAACCCGAATTAGGACACTTTTAAACAGGTCACACCACAGGGTTTGATCTGCATTTCACCCATGGCTGGGGTTACATTTCCAAACGTCTGGATCAGATCGACCGTTTCGCGCCCGTAGTTGAAGATGAACCGAAGGTCACCATTGTCTCGCACGCGGATATCCTCGGGTAGGTCGATCCAGTCCACACCTGCAGTATCCAGAATTGGGCGGATCAACCTATCCAAGGCACTGGCGTCGGCCCGGCCCGCCAGATAGGTCACTTTGCCAGAGCGCAGAACAGCGGGATACCCATCCTTAGTGTTCTCAAGCACGTCAACACCGTCGCCAATCACAACGAATTCCCGCCATCCGGCAAGCGTCCCACCGTTTTCCAAATCAAGCGGCGCAAAGGCGCGGCGGGTTTCAACGCGGCGAATTTTTATGTCGATCAAAGCTTGCAACGGTCCAGGTGCCATCCCCTCAGAGATCGCGAAATTCTGGTCTTTCGCGCCTGTCCATGGTCCCGCAACGATCTGCGCGCCGCTGGCACCAAGGGCCGCGATAAATTCAGGCGTCAAGCCCATCAACATCGGAATGAAAACAGCTTTCCGCCCTGAAATCGCAGCCGCAGTGGGTGGCACGATATCGACGCTTAGCCCCGCCCGACGCAGTGCCCGATAGTAGCGCAACACGCTGTCGAAATGTGACGCATCTGCGCCGTGCGGCATGTATTTCATCATCCATTGGCTTGGATAGTCGAACACCAGCGCTACATCAGCGCGCGCCTGCGACGGATTGGGAGCAAGCGACTTCAGTTCTTTCGCGATTTCCTTGCAAAGCTTGTAACCCTCATTCGGTGTGCCATCTGGCAAAAGCAGCCCCTCATGCATCTGTTCTTGTCCGAAAGACGGCTGGCGCCAGCGGAAGAAACTGATGACCTCAGCCCCGGCGGCAAAGGCCTCCCAAACCCAAAGACGTCCGGCACCGTCCCGTGGGCTGTGATTGAAACCGGCCCAGTTGAGTGGACCGTAGGGTTGTTGTTCCATCACCCACCAACGGCCGTTTTCTTGCCCGTTTCGGACCTGCCCACAGGCGCGGTAGAGATCGTGGTGGAACGGGTCAAAATCCGGATCGCCGACGCCCATGTATTTTTTGAGCAGGTCCTCATCACCGATTTCACGCTCAAGAAAACCCAAAGGGTAGGCATCCCAAGTCGCAATATCCAAATCCTCGCTGACTGCATAATGGTCAAAGTCAAAAAACTTGCCCATGTAATTGTGGCTTACCGGGCGGCCCCGCGAATGGGCGCGGATGATATCCGATTGCAGCTTGTTAAAGGCCACAACCTGATCCGAGCTATAGCGGTGGAAATCCAGAGAATGGCTTGGGTTGGCCTGTGTCACCGTGCCGTTTGGTAACTCAATCTCGTCAAAGCTGCGGTAGTTCATCGACCAAAACACGTTGCCCCAGGCTCGGTTCAGCGCATCCGTGGATTGGTATTTTTGCGCCAGCCAGTCGCGAAAGCCCGCAAGCGCCGCGTCTGAATAGCTGAGTACCGTGTTGTGGCAGCCATATTCATTATCCGTCTGCCACGCCGCCAGAGCCGGATGATCGCCATATCGTTTGGCCATCTCGGTGGTGATCCGCGCGCATTCCTCGCGATAGCCCGTATGACTAAAGCAATAATGCCTGCGTGATCCAAACCCGCGCGAGGTTCCGTCAGCGCCCACGGGCAGCATGTCGTGCATACGATCCACAAGCCATTTTGGCGGCGTCGCTGTGGGGGTGCCCAGAACCACCTTCAACCCATGGGCATGAAGAACCTCGAATGAGCGGTCCAGCCAATCCCAGTCAAATTGGCCGGGATCGGGCTCCATCAGACTCCATGCAAATTCGCCGATGCGTACATATTCAATCCCTGCCTCGACCATCATTTTTGCATCGGTTTCCCAACGCTCCTCAGGCCAATGTTCAGGGTAGTAGCACACGCCCAAAGTCTGGGTTTTGATCGGGTCCATGGACATAAAAACTCTCTCTCTCCTGAACGCGCAGAGCTCAGGGGGGTTGTAGGTCGGCAATAGGTGAAGGTTCAGATCGTTACATTATGAAGGGGGGGGTGGTGCATCTGATGCGTGGGCCTCATTTCACGGCCCCCGCAGTGATGCCTGCCATGAAGAACTTTTGCAGGAAGACGAACACCAAAAGCATCGGTGCCGTCAGCAAGGCCGCCCCGACCATTATGCTGCCCCAAGAGATGTCGACATTGCCAATCAGGGAACCAAGCGCGACCGGCGCGGTCATCATCTCAGGATCATTGGTGATCAGCAGCGGCCAGAGATAGTTGTTCCAGCTGTGCAGGAAAAGAATGATGGACAGCGCCGCCAGCATTGGTTTGACCAATGGCAGTCCGACATGCAGGTAAATCTTCCATTCTGAAACGCCCTCGACTCGCGCGGCATCAAACAGCTCTTTGGGAACCATCGAAAAGGCCTGCCGCATGAAAAGAACGCCGAGCGAGTTGAACAAGGGCGGCACGATCAGGGCGACCCAAGTGTTGGAAAGACCGAAATCGCGCGCAATCATGATGAATTGCGGGATCACGACGACGAAAAAGGGCAGTGTCATCGTCCCAAGGATAATGCCCACCACCGTTCCCTTGGCGAAAAACTTGTAATTGACCAAGGCCCAACCGGCCATCGAAGTCAAAAGCACCGACAGAAACGTGTAGATCACGCCAACCACGACTGAATTGAATAGCGTTCTGAGAAACCCAACATCGCGCTGTAGATCGCTGAGGTTGGTCCAGAACTGATCACCGGGAAGCAACAGGATCCGGTGGCTGAACATGGCATTGTCGCCCATCGTTGCAAAGATGAACATCATGTAAACCGGAAAGAGCCACAGGATTGCGAGGGGCACCATGACGGCATGAATCGCAATTGCATTCATCCGCGTTTTTCGGGCGTTGAGCTTCATGCCTTTTCCCTTCCGATCCAGAGGTTGAGCGCCGAAATCGCCACCGCAAGCGCGGCAATGGTGTAGGCAATCGCGCTGGCATAGCCGAAGTTCAAGTTGAGGAAGCCCTGACGATAGAGATAAAGGCCAAGCGTTTCGGTGGCCCCGCCCGGTCCACCAACATTGGTGATAAGGAATGGCTCAGCAAATAGTTGCATCGACCCGATGACCGACAAAACAAGGCTAAACAGGATCACCGGGCGCAAGAGCGGCAGTGTTATGTATAGAAACTGCTGGCGGGGCGAGACATTGTCGAGACGGGCGGCCTCGTACACATCATCAGGAATGGATTGAAGTCCCGATAGGATGATGATCGCGTTATAGCCGACCCATCGCCAGGTCACGGCGATAATGATAACCGCCATCGCAGCTTCTGGATCGCCAAACCAATTCACGCCATTCAGGCCTATGGTCTCGATCACTTTGTTCACGATTCCGAATTCTGCGTTGAACATCAGGCGAAACAGCGCTGCATAGGCAGCCTCCCCAATTACGACCGGTGCAAAAAACGCAAAGCGGAGCAGACCGCGGGCTTTCAGCAGTTTTGAATTCAGCAGAACGGCCAACAGGGTCGCCAACGTCAGCATGATCGGAACCTGAATGGCAAGGATCGTCAGCGTGTTCTTCAACGCGTTATAAAACGCGGGGTCCTGCACGATGCGGCCCCAGGTCATATTGGGGTTGAAACCCCAAGGCGCCCGGCGCGTCTGCATAAAGGACAGCATAAAGGAATAGATGATCGGCCATAGCCAGAAGACGGCGAAGATGGCGAGGTAAGGCGCCAGAAACCCGTATGCTGTGAGAGATCTTCTTCGCATATTCAAATTCCGCTCTCAGGTGGCCGAAAAAATTAGGGAGCGCGGGGCCGTGGAGGCGGCCCCGCGCCCGCTCAGATCACATCACTCGGCAATTGGCAGTCCGGTGGCAAAGCTGATCTGCTGTGCCGCCTCGTCCAGGGCTTCCTGGGCGCTGTCGTGGTCACCATTGAGATACGCAGTCTGAGTAGCCTGCATGACCTGATCCGCGTCACCGAAGAACGGAGTGCCAACAGCAGGTTGGATACGATCAAGGGTGGAGAGGACATCAACCCAGACCGCCTGATTGCCCCAGAACTCCAGCTCTTCGCTGACATAAGGATCATCCAATGCACTCAGCAAGGATGGGACCAGACCATATTCGCGCAACATGGTGATCTGGCCTTCATTCGTGCCAAGCGCGTAGCTGATATAGTCATACGCGGCATCTTGGTTTTCGCTGTTGGACGCGATTGCCAAAAGCGATCCGCCGACATTGGCGGCCCGGTCACCACCTTCGGCGACGGTTGGCATGTGATAAACACCCCAAAGTCCAGAATGCTCATCTTGATCGACATTGGTTCTGAGCGAACCCTCGAACCAAGCGCCGTTCATCAAGGACGCAACGGTGCCGGCCGAGGCGTTCTGCAAACGCTCCCCGAAATCACCAGCCGTCAGCAAGCCCTGACCGTGCATCTCGCCCAGAATTTCCAGTGCGGCAACGCATCCTTCGCCGTTGATTGCGATGCTTTCGCCGTCTTGAGTGAAATAACCGCACCCCTGTTCATTGGCGATCATGCGGAACCATTCCGCTCCGCCATTGAGGTTGTCATTGGTCATGACGACACCGGGGTTGGCCTCCTGAACGGCAAGACCTGCCGCAATGAAGTCATACCAGGTCACGATGGAGTCTGCATCGACGCCGGCGTTTTCATAAAAATCGCGGCGGTAGAACACCATGACCGGACCGGTATCCCAAGGCATCCCAATCACGCGGTCGCCATCACGCAACGCGGTCATTTTGAAGTCTGGGAACAGGGCCGCTGTTTCGTCCGTGAACCCAAGCTCGGTCAAGTCAGCCGCGCAATCCGGAAACTGGGCCGAAATCAGCTCCATCTCGACATTCTGGAACTGAAAAACATCCGGCAAGCCAGTGCCGCCCGCCGCGCACGCCGCCAGGACCCGCGATTTTACCTGGCTGTAGCCAAGTTGTTCGACATTTACTGTAATATCTGGGTGTTGGGCATTGAAGCCTTCCAGAGTGGCGGAAAGGCTGCTGGCCGCAACCCCCCAAGCCCAAACGGAAATTTCGGTTTGATCGGCATTTGCGCTGCCAGCGGACACGGCCAACAGGGCCGCCGCGCAGGTGGTGAATTTGTTCATTTTCTACTCCTCCCAAAAGGGTTGGGTCTGTGTTAGCATCCCGGGTTCCAACGTAGAAAACGCAAGGAGGCCCTGTCTTGCCGATAGGACAGCCAGACTCATCATATGGTAAGGATTCCGAAAGTTTTATCTGGGATCCGGCCACAAGTTTGGTCGAAAAACTACCAAATGAGATTGTTTTGGGTCGTGGCAAAGCGGGAATCATGGCCACCTCGCATTGGCATTCCCAGATCGAGTTGAACTATGTCTGGCGTGGCTATGCGCACTACGAAATGGCAGGAAAATCTTTCCGCATCGAAGAGGGTCAGGTCGCCATTTTCTGGGGCGGCCTCCCGCATCGCCTGTCTGATTGTCCGCCAGCTGGCCAAATGGATTCCATTCATTTGCCACTGATGTATTTCTTCCGTTTGCGCCTTCCAGATGAACTTAGGAAGACTTTGATGCGCGGTGCGGCGTTGATCACCGACACCCCGTTGGAGGAAGACCGTCACGCCTTTCAGCGTTGGTGCGATTACTTCCGATCTGGCGATGCAGAAAAGGTTCAGGTTGCCGCCGAAGAACTGCTCTTGAGGATTGAACGGTTCGCGTTTGATGACTACCGCTTGATCGAATTCGGGGCGGAAAAGGACATTGCTGTTGAGGCGCCGAACCAAAAGGGTTTTGATCGTTTGGGCAGTATGTTGGAGTTCGTCACGGACAATTTCCGGGACGAAATTGACGCGACCCTGATTGCTGATTCCGCTAGTCTGCACCCGAAATACGCGATGAGCGTTTTCAAAAAGTCGACCGGCATGACATTGAATCAATATGTGCAGCTCTTGCGCCTATCCTACGCTCAATCACAGCTATTGGACGAAGAAACCAATGTTTTGGAGGTCGCAATGGATAGCGGCTTTGGCTCGCTTTCGCAGTTCAACAAGAGCTTTCGTAGCCTGACCGGAATGACGCCATCTGATTTCAAACGTCAAATGAGTGCGCGATTGAAATCCAGCTCTGCCGTGAAAGTGGGGGCCACCCCGCAAGAGCGTGACAAATCCACTTTCTGACCTTTGTTTAGTTTCCGGACATTCGGTAGGCCCTGCGCGCGTTACCCGCAAAGATAGCGGCACGTTCATCCACTGAAAAATCGCGGGTGATCGTATCGAACGCATCCCAGATTTCAGAGATTGGTCCAAATTGCAGATCGGTCGGAGCGTTCGAGGCAAAGCTTACCCTACCGGTTCCGAAAATCTCGATGGTCTGCAAAACATAGTCGCGGATCTTCTGCGTGGTCCAGTTTGGAACGGTATTTCCAAACCCGGAAATCTTGATATCGATATGATCCAGTTCAGCAAGGGCCTTTAGACCGGTGCGCCACGCTAAGCGCCCTTGCTCGCTGTGATCCCAGGGAAGTCCTGCATGCTCTACATGCACTGGAATGTCAGGATGTACCGCCGCAAGCTTTGCGAAAGATTGCATTTGATGGGCAAAGCACATCAGATCGAAATCGAGCCCATATTTTGCCAGCAGCGCGTAATTCGCGCGCCATTGCAGAAGATCAATGTAGTCCTGATCGGCCCAACACAGGTCTGGCCGCCCATCGACCCGGCATAGCATTTGGCGGATTCCCCGGGTTAGCGGCATTGCGGCATGGCCCTCCAGAACGGGTTCAACGGCATCGCTGGCCAGGTCGGCATGGGCGACGATGACCAGCGGCAGCCCTTCGGCCCTGTCTTGTTCGGCCAAACTGTGTAGCCACCGGGTTTCACCAACCGGATCGGCCTTGGTCCATTCGGCTTCTATATGAACCACGCCTGCCACATCGACCCCTGCCATGTCTGCCAGGTAACTGGCGGGCAAATAGGTTTCGGCCTGTGCACCAGTGCGTTCACCTTCTTCATCCACCCCATCCGACAGGCTCTCATAGGGATGATTTTCAGGATCGCGCCAATGGATGTGAGCGTCAATTACGGAGGGCAGCATGGGTCTTCCTTCGGTTCAAATCACGGCCAATCCAGGCCTGCTCAAAGCCTCCAACACCTGAGTGGAATTCGCAACACCAATTATTTTTGAAATTTTACTGGCGAGTGTGTCCTTCATTCTATGGCGGTTTTGCAAAGTTTTTCCGTATTTTCGCTGCATTGCGGCGGATTATTTTCTTGATGGTTCGTATGTAAAATGTTTTCTCATACATGAAATTTGAGGAATCACATGACTGCACCGTCGACATCAACGCCCCTGCCTTTAGACGGAATTCGGGTCCTGGACTTCTCTCAGTTCCTGGCTGGCCCGGTCTGCGCCATGCGGTTGGCTGACCTTGGCGCCGAAGTCATCAAGGTCGAACGTCCAGACGGTGGTGACCTGTGCCGCGGCATGGCAGTGGCGGATCAATGGTTGGGTTCCGACAGCCTGTTGTTCCACACAATCAATCGCAGCAAGGCAAGCGTCACAGCGGACCTAAAAGACAAAGGCGACCTGCAGGACGTCAAGGCGCTAATCCAAACGGCGGATGTGATGATCCACAATTTTCGTCCCGGCGTAATGGAGCGCATCGGCCTTGGCTTTGAGGATGTCGGCCAACTGAACACACGCATTGTATATGGCGTAGTCTCTGGTTACGGGACCTCCGGACCATGGAGCGCTCTGCCCGGTCAGGACCTTCTTGCGCAGGCACGATCCGGCCTTGTCTGGATGTCAGGCAGCGCGGATGACGGCCCAATCCCCATGGGCATTTCGATCACTGATATCACTGCGGGCCAACACCTGGCCCAAGGCATCCTTGCGGCACTGCTCAGGCAAGCCAGAACCGGCAAAGGCAGCCTAATCGAGGTCAGCCTTCTCGCTTCGGCCATGGATCTGCAATTTGAACAATTCACATCTTACTTGAATGGTGATGACAAGTTGCAACCCACGCGCAGCGCCGTAAACGGGGCCAATGTCCACGCGACTGCCCCTTATGGAATATACGAGACAAAGGATGGCCATATCGCCATCGCGATGACTCCGATTGCCCAGTTGCAATCACTGCTCTCCCTAGACCGGTTGGCGCCCTTTTCAGATCCCGATCTGGCGTTCCCGCGCCGGGACGAGATCAAAGGCATATTGCGCGATTACCTTAAGACGGCACCGACCGGTCGCTGGATATCTTTACTGGAACCCACTGGCGTCTGGTGCGCAGAAGTTCTGGACTGGCCCAAGCTCCTGTCCTCAGGCGCATTGGACGCATTGGGCGTGGTTCAAAGCCTGAGCAAGTCAGATAAACAACACATAAAAACAACAACTTGTCCCATTCGAATTGACGGCCATGTGCTGACCAACCCGCGCCCTGCCCCGGCGCTGGGATCAGATACAGCCCGCGTGATGGGACAAGTAAAGGAAGGAGCGGCCAAATGATCGTTGAGCAATATTTTGAAGAGTTTGAGATCGGCTTTGCCCGCAGCACCTTTGGCCGCACGATAACCGAAACAGACTTTGTCGTTCACGCAGGCCACACTGGCGATTTCTTTCCGCATCATATGGATAAGGAATGGTGCGCAACACAGGATTTCAAACGTCGCATGGCGCATGGGACCATGGTCTTTTCCATCGGCATTGGCCTGACGGCCTCCACCATAAACCCGCACGCCATGTCTTATGGCTACGACAAGATGCGCTTTATCCGTCCGGTCCATATCGGCGACACGATCAAAACGCGCGCAACGATCACCGAAAAGCGCGATCACCCGAAACGACAGACACATGGCTTCGTTCATGAAGCCGTCGAAATCACCAACCAAAACGACGAGGTCGTTCTGGTCTGTGAGCACCTTTACCTCGTCGTGCGAAAGGAACCTTTGGCATAACGACGCCGGCAAGGGAATATGGGTACGAAGAGTGCCCATTGAGGAATAGGCAATATCCAAATCTTTGGGAGGAATACCATGACTTCGAAACTAAAACTTCTCGCCAGCGCCTCGCTTGCGACGCTTGCATTGGCCGGATCGGTCAGCGCAGACGGGCATGCCAGCACCTTCGGCTTCTCCAGCAACGGTTTAAGTTTTCCCTTTGCGGCCGCAGTCGCGCAGGGCTTTGCTGACGCGGCAGAAGAAGCCGGGGTCGAGGCCATCGTGCTCGACTCGCAGGGCGATGTTCTGAAACAGACCAACGATATCGACGATCTGCTGGCCCAAGGCGTGGCCGGCATTGCGATCATGCCAAACGACTCCGCCGTTGCGGTGTCTTGGGTCGACGCAGCTCATGCAGCTGGCGTTCCTGTTGTGGCTTCGGCCTCGATGATTGGGGACACCAGCACACGTCCCATCGACGATGTGTATGAAAACCTTGCCGCGCTTGTGACACAACAAGAGGTCGCCGCAGGTCGTGAGGTGGGCCTGCTGGCCGCGCGTTTGCTCGGCGAAGCCGGTATCGAAACCGCGCAGGTTGCCATCATCGAAGGCGCCGCAGGTTACGCTGAAGTTGGCCAGCGCACCGAAGGATTTGAGATGGGTATGAACGAAGCGGGTCAAGCCTATGAGATCGTTGCGGCACAGCCCGGCGATTGGTCGTCTGAGCGTGGTGAAGCCGTGTGCCAGAATATCCTCGCGTCCAACCCCAATATCGACCTGTTCTTTAACCAGGCGGACGACATGGTTGTGGGCTGCGCCCGCGCTGTGGACTCTGCAGGATCCGACGCCCTTTTGGTCGGCTTTGGCGGTTCGCGTCTGGCCATTGAATCGATCCGTGCAGGCTCGGTTGATGGAACCGTCTGCTACAAACCAGAAGAGATCGGCCGGATTTCTTTCCAGGTGCTTTACGAGGTGGCCACCGGCGAAGCTCAGCATAGCGAAGAGTTCCTGACATACCCGACCCCGGGCGTCAGCATCTCGAATATCGACGAATGCGAAGGTCAGTGGTGATCTGAAATGAGTGAACTGCCCCGTCATAAGGGTGAACGCCCCTTGTTGCAGCTGCATGGAATCCAAAAGACCTTTCCCAACGGAACGGTCGCCCTTCGCGGGGTGGATTTCGCAGCCTATGCCGGGACAGTTCACGGTCTTCTCGGCGCCAATGGCGCCGGGAAGTCGACACTAATCAACATTCTGTCGGCCAGTTACGGCGCGACAGGCGGAAAACAAATTTGGAAAGATCAGGAAGTGTCGTTCCAAACCCCACTGGCCGCAAACAAAGCCGGGATTGCAACGATCCACCAGAATATCCCATTGGTGCCGACCCTTTCTGTGCTGGAAAATGTCTTTCTCTGGAAAGAAACCGGGTGGCGGCGCGACTCTGGCGACCGCACACGCTTTGCGGAAATTTGTGACGAAATCGGCTATCACATCGAACCGGATGATTTAGTGGGCGATCTTTCGATCGGCGCGCGCCAGATGGTGTGTATCCTGCAAGCGCTGAGCCTTGGCGCTGATCTCATTGTGATGGATGAGCCGACGGCCTCGCTTGCCAAGGAAGAACGAGAAATTGTCTATTCCACGGTCCGCCGCCTAGCCGAACGTGGCAAGGGCATCATCTTTGTCTCGCATTTCCTGGACGAAATCGTAGCCCTGACCGATGAGGTGACTGTCCTGCGTGACGGTAAAGCCGTGATGTACGCGGTGACTGCAGAGGTCGAAGAATCCGATATCGCAAACGCAATTGCCGGGAAAACCGTTGGCACGCTGGAACACCTACGCGAAAGCCGCGGCACGATCCGCGAGGACGTTGTCCTCGATTGTACCGACCTTGCCTCACCCGAGGGTCTGCGCTCCACCAGCCTGCAATTGCGGTCTGGAGAAGTTCTCGGGATTGCGGGCCTTCTTGGATCTGGTCGTAGTGAATTGGTGCACGCTATCTATGGCTCGGATAAACACGCAACCGGTAAGGTCGTTCTGAACGGCAAAATCATGAGCCGGTCACCGGCGAAATCTGTTGAGGCCGGAATGGCCCTTGTCCCGGAAGATCGCGACCAGCAGGCCATCATTCCGGTCTTTGAGATTTGGCGAAACAATTCCCTGCCATATCTCGACAAAACCACCAAACCGGGCGGGCGCCTGGATCGTGACAAAGAAATGGACTGGGCGGAAGAGGCCATCAAGACGCTGAACATCAAAGCCGACAATCCCGAGATTTTTGTGACCGAGTTATCCGGCGGCAACGCCCAGAAGGTCACGGTTGCGCGCTGGTTGTTCGGCGACGCAAAGTTGCTGATCCTGGACGAGCCGACAGCAGGCATCGACGTGGGCGCCAAGGCCGACATTCTAGCGCTTGTGCGAAAACTGGCAGCCGACGGTGTCGCCATCGTCATCATTTCCTCAGAATTCGACGAGATCCTGGCCGTTGCCGACCGTGTCCTGGTGATGCGTGACGGGGCTGTTGTTGCCGAGCGTCCCGCCGCCGAAACCGACGATCAGGAGCTCATCTTGCTGGCCAGTGGCCTCAGTCAGACAGAGGCAGCCCAAGCGGGCGCCAATATGGAAGAAAAAGGGACAAACCATGCTTAAATCCGATTGGAAACGGCATTTCGGCCTGCGCGATGCCGGGGTCTATTACGCGCTGATCCTGTTGATGGTTTCGCTTGGCGTCATCACATTCATGGCCGACCGCCCTCCCTATTTCAGCCCGCTGAATATCACCAATATCCTCTATCAAAGCTCCATGATCGCGATGATGGGTGTGGCCATGACAGTGATCCTGATCACTGGCAATTTCGACCTTTCCGTGGGATCGGTTGCCGCGTTAGGCGCTGCGGTTTGCGTTGGCCTGGCCGGGCCACTGGGCTTTTGGGTCGCCGCGCTGGTCGCGCTGCTGGCATGCGCGATGGTTGGCGTCCTGAACGGCATGATCGTGCAGCTTTTGGGCATCAACGCTTTCATCGTGACACTTGGAACGCTCACGGCCATTCGCGGGCTTGTGTTGATCCTGACCGATGGGCGCTCACTGATCGTTTCGACGTCAGAGGCGCGTGCACAAATGGTGGCGTTTGAAGGCGGTCGCGTGCCCGTGCAAACGGCGGTCATCGTCATTGGTGCCTTACTAGCCGCCTTTTTCCTTATCCGCTTGATCAGGGCCCGGTCCGCAGGCCAACGGGTCGGCCCCGGCATCCCCGGCGGCATCATTGGCGGCGTCGCGTTGATTGGGGTCGCCTTATTGGCCGGTCCCGAATTGCGCGTGGCCAAACCTGTCATTTACACAGGCATCTATACCCTGCTGGTCTGGGCGGTTCTCAGCTTTACCACCACGGGTCGCCGTGTTTACGCGACCGGGGGTAATCCGGTCGCAGCGCGTCTTTCTGGGGTCAATGTCAATGCCTACAAAATGGCAGGCTTTGTTCTGTCCAGTGCAACAGCTGGCTTTGCAGGCATCCTCTTTGGCTCGCGCCTCGGCGCGGTGAACCCAACCGCGTTGCAGGGTGCAGAACTCACTGTCATCGCCGCTGCGATCCTCGGCGGGACCTCCCTTTTCGGCGGTGCCGGTAGCGTGATCAAAACCCTTGTTGGCGCCCTGCTCCTCTTTACCCTCACCAACGGCTTCAACATCCTCAATCTTGGTGCAAACTATCAAGGTGTGATCGAAGGTACCGTCGTTGTTGCCGCTGCTGCGATCTATACGGTTGGCGGAAACCGCAAGAAGAAGGCCCCAGCCTGATCCCGCAAATGCTTGCGCCCCCGGTGTTTTCCGCGAACATATGGGACGCAACAGGCTCAGCCAGGAAAACGACATGACAGAAACGCTCCCGCCCAAAACCAAAAAGACCGGACAGACCTATTCCGTGCCTGCATTGGATAAGGCGTTGGATGTCATCGAATTACTCAGTGAGCACGCTGAATCCATGTCGCAGGCCGAAATCGCACGTGCTTTGGATCGGTCAACAAGCGAAATTTTCCGCACGCTTTCTGCCTTGGAACATCGCGGGTATATCCGGCGGACCCTCGCGGGCCAGTACCGCATGACACTGAAGCTTTATGAACTCAGCCGCGGCTGGTCACCCTATGACGAGCTTTTGCGCGTGGCACAACCTGTCATGCGGCGTTTATCGGACGAGGTTGGCGAGACCTGTCACCTGACCACGCTCCGTGATGGGCAAATCGTGGTGATTGCACAGCATGAGGCCCCCAAAGCCCTGCGCCTGTCGGTTGAGGTGGGATCGCGGCATTCTCCCCTTGCGACGACGTCCGGGCGGATCATCCTCGCCGCCATGCAAGAGGAAGAGCGTGACCGGTTCCTGACGGATTACACAGATTTCCACGCCCTGCCCGAGGAATTCCAAAACAACTTCCTCACCCGTGTCCGTTCGGTCGCTGAACGCGGATATGAAATCGCGGATGGAGAACGCTTTGTCGGTGGTCTGGATGTCGGTGTGCTGATCGGCACCGATCATAGCCAGATCAAAGCCGCGCTGATTGTGGCCACCTTGCAAAGCGCCCATGGACCGGACCGAAACCAGATTCGAGAGGCCGTCATCCGGTCCGGCGCAGAAATCACCGAGCTGATCGCGCTCGATTAACGATCATCCTCAAGGATACTGACATGACCTTCAACCAGACCTGGCCGAAGCCCACCAATCCGCGCCCGATCGTCATTATCGGCGCTGGCGGCATCGTGGTCGACAGCCATTTGCCGGCCTATCAACAGGGCGGCTACGAGGTGGTCGGGATCTGGAATCGGAGCCCAGAGCGCGCGCATAAAGTGGCCAAGCAGTTCGGAATTCCTCATGTTTTTGATACCCTTGACGAGGTGGCAGACCAAAAGGATGTAATCTTTGACGTCGCCACCAGTCCGCAAGTGCATGTCGATATGCTCAACGTCCTTCCCGATGGCGCAGCGGTTCTTCTACAAAAACCTATGGGGCTGGATCTGCAAGTCGCCGACGAAATTCTGGCCACTTGCCGTCGAAAAAACCTGAACGCTGCTGTCAATTTCCAGTTGCGCTTTACGCCGATGATGCTGGCCGTTCGGGACGCCATGTCCAAAGGGTTCTTTGGCCAGATGACCGAGATTGAGGTTCACCTGAACCTTGTGACACCCTGGAATCTTTTTCCCAATTTGCAGGGTGATCCGCGGGTCGAGATTGTGGCGCATTCGATCCATTATATCGACCTCATTCATAGTCTTGTCGGCACCCCAAAAGGGTGCTTTGCACGTAGTTTTTCGCACCCTGACAGCATGCTGACTGACACTCGCACAACGGCCATTTTGGAATATGACACCGATCTGCGCGTCACTCTCTCGATAAATCATCATCATGATTTCGGGCGTTCACACCAGGACAGCGCGATCCGGTTCGAGGGCGACAAAGGCGCGGCCGTGGTCAAATTGGGGGTGTTGTTGGATTACCCGCGCGGCGAACCAGATGAGCTTTGGATGGGCCAGCGCGGTGGTCCGTTAAAACAAGTGCCACTATCAGGGTCTTGGTTCCCAGACTCCTTTGAACTCATCATGCATAACATGCAGCGTTTTGTTGCAGGCCAAGATGACCAACTGATGACTTCGGTCGAGAGCGCATGGACAACCATGGCCATTGTCGAAGCCTGCTATGCCTCATCCACTCGACCATGCGAACCAGTTCCAACCCTGCCAGTGGAGGCGTAAAGATGGAGCGCAAAGGCTTTGTCATTCGTGTCAAACCCGCTGATATGGACCGCTATAAGGAGGTGCACGCTGCGGTTTGGCCTGAAGTGTTAGACAAGATACGGGATTGCAATATCCGCAATTATTCGATTTTTCTGCATGAACCCGAATTTCTGATGTTTGGCTATTACGAATATCACGGCCAAGATCACGCCGCCGATATGAACAAAATGGCTGAGCACGCAAAGACACAAGAATGGTGGGATTTGTGCAAACCCATGATGGAGCCCTTGGATAGCCGCGCCGAGGGTGAGTTTTGGGCCGAAATGGATCGCATATTTCTGATGGAAAGCTGAACGACAAAAATGACGACGGATCACCTCCCCCTACATGGCCTCTTGGTTATCGACCTTTCGCAATTTTTGGCCGGACCCTATTGTTCGCTCAGGTTGCAGGACCTTGGCGCGCGGGTGATCAAGATCGAGCGTCCAGATGGCGGCGACTTGTCTCGTCAACTTTACCTGTCCGACACGATGGTAGACGGCGACAGCACGATCTTTCACGCCATCAATCGTGGAAAGGAAAGCCTGGCACTGGATCTTAAGGACGCCACAGACATGGCCTCGCTCAAGAAACTGATCTCGCAGGCAGATGTCGTCATCCAGAACTTTCGACCCGGCGTGATCGAACGCCTTGGCCTGAGCTATCCTGATGTCAAAGCCTTCGCGCCGCATATCGTTTATGGCTCGGTCTCTGGCTATGGGCCAGATGGACCATGGGTGAAGTTTCCCGGGCAGGATCTGTTGGCGCAAGCGCGTTCAGGCGTCATGTGGCTAAACGGCAATTCAGATGACGGCCCGGTTCCGTTTGGTCTGGCGGTGGCCGATATGTTTGCGGGCGCAAACCTTGCCCAAGGCATCCTTGCGGCATTGGTTCGGAAGGGTATTACAGGAACAGGCAGCCTGATCGAGACCAGCCTTTTGGAAAGCATGGTTGATTTCCAATTTGAGGTTTTGGCAACTCATCTCAATGATGGTGGTCGCCCTCCGCAACGCTCAAAGTACCGCTCGGCCCATGTCGGATTGTCGGCCCCCTACGGCGTATATCCGACCGAGGACGGTTATCTGGCCATCGCGATGACGCCGATCAGCCATTTGGCTGAGTTGCTGGAAATCGCAGACCTACACTCTTATGCGGATCGGCCCGAAACTTGGTTTAGCGAACGGGATGAGATCAAGCGGCTGATTGCGGCCCAACTCTTTCAAAGACCGACCCAGCACTGGCTGGATCGCCTTCAGCCGCACGACATCTGGTGCTCAAAAGTTCTGGATTGGACCGAATTCCTGCAAGAAGACGCGTTCCACAACCTCGACATTATCCAGAAAGTCGAAAACCAACGCGGCACGCCGTTGATGCTGACACGATCCCCTTTACGGGTGAACGGTGAGCGCAGCCGGTCGTCCACTGCCGCACCGGAAATCGGTGCACAATCCAGTCGTCTGCGCAAAGAATTCTCACTTTGAGCTTTCTGCCATCCAAGGCATGAGCGTGAACTCGCAAAAATTTTCGGGTTGGCCGGCATTCATCCGTATTGTTGAAACCCCCTCCTAAAGGTGGCTTTCGGCGATTGTTCATAAAGAACGATCTTGCGGCTCGTGACGAATGGACTTCCGAAATTTACCAGTTTACCAAAACGCAAGATACTATGACCCCGAACTCGCAAGGTTCATACAACCAAATTGGTTCGAAGTCACAGAACCAGGCGTCGGGACGAATAGGTAGGCGTACAGCTTCAATGATTCTATCAATTTGATGGATCCGGGCGGGAATAGCGTTTTTACAAGAGGACTATTCCGATCGTGCGTACGGTCAGCAGCCGGAAGAACGACCGCCATAGTTCGACGTGCAAGAAACTTCACTTCGAACATCCCAGCAGCACAACGAATTACTACTGACCTGATGACCCAAATGGACAATCTTCAAACACTTAATGATGCCTTTTCGGGAAATTGGGTCAGATCGCGGTTGGTTTGCGCCCCGCCGTCGATTTCGCATTTTTTTGCTCGATCCCAGATGGTAGAGCGAGCCGTGAGGCGGGCAGAGCTCGCTCTGGGCGCATTGGAAAGACAGGGGAGCTTAAGAGTGTAGATTCCCGGTATTCAAGCTGGATAGAGGCACATCATTTAATTCCTGTAGAACTACTTGACATGCCTGCTGTACAGGCTGCACTTGAAGGAGGATTTCGCTTTAATGGGTTAGAAAATGGAGCCGCGGTAATTGGCCGACATGGCCCAAATCCCGGATACTCGAACAGAATTCGGCAAATGATAGAGGAGATTCAGGAAAAATTCCCAGATGCAACACCCGACGAATTTGCGGATATGTTGAGGCAACTGGCAGCGGATGAGGCTGAAGATATTGTCGAAAATGGTCAAAGGCTATGGGATTAGAGGAGAGGAAATTGCCTGTATATTTTCGCTGCCGGAATGCAAGCCACTTTGCGCCTGTTGATGGAGGACCTTACCCATTTGATCTGGAACGAAGTGACGCAATTGAGGAAGCTTCAAGCTGGGAAATGGGCCATCAGATTCCAAAAAAAACGCTCACTCTTCGAAGCTCTGGAAATCAAATAATTTTTAAGCCCTGGAATCGATGTTTCGTAGATCATGTGCGTAGCTCATTCAACAATGGTTCTAATACATGAACCACTATACAAACGTATAGGTGGCGACACTCGATTTTTAGGTGCGCAAATCAGAATTGTGAATGTCACGGCACTTGATCGGCCCGAAAAGAAATTCCCATTTGTTGTGTTTTTTTGCATGAGAGTTTTCATACTCGTGACTTCAACTTGGATTATTCAGATAGCGTTTTTCGAATTATTCGAAATTCAGAGATAAGGAAGAGATTTGGGGAATTGGCTGCCGGAATCGCGGTCTCGCCACTCGGTGAATTCGGTGAGGAATGTGAAATAAGAGATTTTGATGAATATAGAGAAATTTTTAAGGGATTGAAGATGAGATATTCTGTTGTGCCACTTTCAATTTCGTTCAATTAACCTGTCAGTAGTGGCCTGTTCACTATTCTTGGAAATTTGCTTGTTGATCATTCAATTTTGAGGGAACTCTCTAGTGACTTTCCCTCTGGTTTGGTCATTGACCCATTTCCTATTCCTGTAACTTTTTAGTTTTTATTGGCAAGATCGCGTAGGTTTTCCCGCTCTATGCATTGATACACCGCATGTGAAAAGTATGTTTGGCAGGTCATGCGAATAGAGGTCTTGAAGGAGCTACGCCAAAAACCCTCACCCCTTCACCAAAACCACGCTCCCGCTCCCGGGCTGGGACAGCACGGTCCCAATCCCACGCACCCTTTCCCCCTCAACCCATAAAACCAAAAACACCCGCCGCGACGCGCGGGTGGCCCACTCGGCCGGGACCTGAGACACCAAACCCTCCCTCTCGCCCGGCACCCCCGTCACTGGTGAACTCCATCCTTCTGTAACTGCGAGAAAAGCGTTGATTTACGCTCCAGACATTTGCAGGGTCGAGAGCCACACGTTCTTCGGTGGCAATGGTCTCCTGTAACGAGAGCGCTGGCTCCTAATTCCACGAGCCGCCCTCCGCCACGCGCTGCTGGAGCCGACGGACGTCACCCAGCAGGTTGTCACGTAACCTGCGGGCCCTGGGCAGACGACGTGTGCGCAGCCCTCTCGTGATGGATTTCATCATCGGTTTGCCGTCCCGAGGATTGGGCATGCCGACCAATGAGTCGGGTGTCGGAAACCGGAACACCCAGCTCCTACCCGGACCACGAGGCTGCTTGAGGTATCGCATGTCTTCCCTAACGTCCTCGCTGTTGACCACTTTGGACAACGCTCGATTGGGCATCACGGAAATTAACTTACAGAATCAACATGTTATGTGTGGTGGCGGAGACGAAGGGATTCGAACCCTCGAGACGGTTTCCCGCCTACTCCCTTAGCAGGGGAGCGCCTTCGACCACTCGGCCACGTCTCCGCTGGCGGGTTTAACCGGCTAGAACCATGGGAACAAGGCTAAAAACATTGCAGAAGTAAGGAAATTCATCAAAAGGGCTTTTGTGCCAACTGCGCAGAACAGCGCAAGAACACGCATAGGATGTTGGCAAGAATCCAGCAACAACGTTCACCAATCGTTTCATTGCCAATTGCGGAAATCGAAAGACATCTTCACTGGTCGTAGAACTCAGGCCTTTGGTGACGCACGATTTCCAACCCATCTGGCGCAGCAATATCGTGCTTGATCAGCCATTCGCGATTCTCAGTCCAGAAGTCCCGCGCGCCGTGATATTGGGGTTGGGCGACTGTTCTTAGCTGCCACTGAAAGTCGTCCGGCAATTCTGGACTGACCTCAATTGCAAGTCCCGACAAGACTTCACAGAACGCAATCGGGATCGCATCAACCTCGCCGCCGGAAGAGGCATCGGCCTCTTGGATGAGGTTGCGTAGATCTTTGGGAACTTGACGGGACCATTGCATGAGAGGGACCATGTACGGAGAGCAATGGCCCAAGCCTACCCTACGCACTAGTCCGGTCGAAGGGCCGCTACGTAGCCGCAATGCCGAATTCATCTAGGGTGCAGCTAAAGCCCGCAAAGAGCCCATAGTACCTGATGCTGCATGGTTCTTGGATAGTAGCTTCGCGCACAAACCAGAGTCCGGAAGGTTCTCTGACCGCCCTTGATTGCCTCTGAATTCCACCTGTCCGGCTCCAGGCTGAGGTTCGGCATCTATCTGGTGATCGTGGTCGAGATGAGCCAGATCACCCCACCGGTGGGCTTCAACCTCTTCGTGATCCAGGGGATGACCCAAATGACATCCTGCGGATCGCCAAGGCGGCGTTCCTGTTCTTCTTGCTGTTGCTGGTCGGCGTCCTGCTGATCTGCATCTTCCCGCAGATCGTTACATTGTTGCCGCAGCTGATGTCGGGTTAATGCGAGGCCGCAGCGCGGCTGGCCTGATCATATTGCCTGGACAGGGCACGCAGGCTGGCCGCGATGTCGCGCATTTCGTCGCCGGTGATATCGAGATGGGCCAAGCCATCCAGGAAACACCGCTCGCGCACATTGCGATAGGCCTCGCAAAACCGATCACCCTCGGTAGACGCTAAGAAAAACACTTCCTTGCCGCGCTTATCCGATGTCAGAAACTGCATCTTCATCAATTTGCGCAACGCATAATTGACCGTATGTGTGTCCTCGATATTGAGAAGAAAACAGATATCGTTCAGCCGCTTGTCGCGACCGCAGTGATTGACATTATGCAGAACCAAAATCTCCACCGGCGACAACGCCTCATTGCCGGCCGCGGCCATGCATTGGGTCATCCAGCGCGAAAAGACGTCATAGGCGATGATCATCCATATTCGACTTCAGACGCCTCCCAGCCTTCACTCTCGGCCAGATGATGGGACGAAACAATGGGACACTTAGATAGGCGGTGCACGGACATATCGACTAATCTCTCAAAATGCCGACATTAAGCATGTAAAACACTGCTGAAATACCCAGTTTTTGTCTTTAATACCGGGAAAGGGGAATTTCGCCTGATCGGGGACCGAATGTGATCTATATCGAAACCGCGCCCAAATAAAAGCAAGAGGCACAAGATGGATATGGATGACCTGCACTGCCTGCTTGACGCGGTTTGCGACCCGATCATGATTGAGGCCGATTGAGGCCGATTGAGGCCGATTGAGGCCGATTGACGCCGATTGGGGCCAACCCGAGCAATATTTCCGCCAATTGGTCGAGATCGACCTGGCGCAATTTGCCATCTCGATCTGCACCGCTGAGGGTGATTGCATGTCTGCCGGGCAGAGCGGCCAGCCTCTCTCGATCCGGAGCATCTCCTAGGTTTTTGCCCCCATCGCCGCATTGGGCCGGGTCGGCGATCAGCCCTGGGAACGGGTCGGAAAGGAACCCTCGGACACACCTTTTGACTCGGTCGTTTTGCTGGAAGGCGAACATGGCAGCCCCTGCTATCCGTTTCTGAACGCCGGGGCGCTGGTCACGACGGACGCGCTGCTGGCCGGGCGGGAGCCGAAGCTGGCGCCTTACCTCGATTCGCATGGCAATTTGCAGAACGAACCAAAATTTTCCCTGGGCACCTATTTCCATCAATGCGCCATCGAGATGAGCACCGAGCAATTGGCCCGGGCCGGCCGATCCCTGGAGGCGCTGCCCTGGGCGCCAAAAGTAATTTCCCCTCTGCACGCGCGGCGGATCAATGCGCTGATGATGACCTGCGGGCATTATGACGGATCGGGCGAATTTGCCTTTCAGGTCGGGCTGCCTAGCAAAAGCGGCGTTGACGGCGGACTCTTGATCATCGCGCCGAATATCGCCTCGATCGCCATCTGGTCGCTCGGGCTGGATAGCTATGGAAATTCAAAGGCCGGCCGCACAACGTCCTACGCCCGTTTGCGCCACGCCGGTTTCGAGATCGCATAGAGCGCATGGTCGACCGAGACGCCATAGAGCGTCTCGGCCCCTGCTTTGATGCCGATCTGGGACAGGCCAAGCCGGTCGCAGATTGCCCGGCTTTTCCGATTGGCCTCGGCAACCGAGATCTGCACTTCGTCCAGGCCCAGATCCTCAAGCGCGTGGCTGATGAATGCGGCGACGCAGCGTGTTACGGTCCCCTGACCTTCCGCATCCGGAGACAGCCAATAGCCGATATTGGCCAGGCCGGTTCCGCGGCAGATATTTCGCAAACTGCACATTCCGACCAGGCGATCCTTCCAAAACACCCCGCAGGTAACAGCCGTTCCCGCCACGATCTCGGCGGCCGCTTTATCGATGGTGTTTTGTGTATCCGCCGCCGAAATCGTGCCGTCAAGCCAACCCAACCATTCCCGCAGATGGTCTCGGTTCTGGTCGACCAGTTGAAACAGGTCGTCGGCATCCTCGCGGGTCAGCACGTGCATTGCGACGCCATTGCCAAGGTCAAAGTCCGTTTTGAGGCGGTGTCGGTCCATTTTCTTCGGGTCCTGAAATCTCTTTAAAGAGTGGAGGCGACCGGCGGTTGGCCGGTCGCTCCTCTCGGTTCTTTGGCGCTTGTTCAGCGCGAAGTGCGCCCAAGCGGGTCCAACTCGTCCCGCAGCCAATCGCCCAACAGATTGAGGCCCAACACCGTCAGCATGATCGTCACACCAGGGAAGACCGTCACCCACCAGGCGGTCTGGATGTAGTTGCGGCCTTCGGACAGCATGCCGCCCCAGGTCGGTGTCTGCGGATCCGCACCCAACCCCAGGAAGGTCAGGCTGCTTTCCAGAAGGATGTTATTGGCCACGTTGAGTGTCAGAAGGATGATCAGCGGCCCCAGGGCATTGGGCAGGATATGCCCGAAAATGATCTTTCGGTCGCGAAGCCCGTAACTACGGGCGGCCTGCACAAATTCGCGCTCGCGCAGCGACAGGACCGAGCTGCGCACCAGACGGGCATACTGCACCCATTGCGAGACGATCATCAGTACGATGATCCGGTCGGTCCCAGGCCCGACAATGGCAATGACCGTGATCGCCAGAAGGATGAAGGGCAGCGCCAGTTGGATGTCGGCAAAGCGCATGATCAGCGTATCCCAAAGGCCGCGGTAATAGCCCGCCAGCAGGCCGATCACCGTGCCCAGAACCACCGCACCAGCGGCTGAGAGGATGCCGACGGTGAAGGATATCCGCCCGCCAAGGATCACCCGTTCTAGGATGTCGCGGCCCAGGGGATCAGTGCCCAATGGGTGCTCCCAGCTCAGGAAGGGCGGAGTCAGACGGGCCATCAGGTCGACCGTGCGCCCGCCTTCGGGGAAAAGCCAGGTAGCGGCCAGAACCAACGCCCCTAGGATGCCGGTCAGCACAATGCCGGCGATGAACTCGAATTTGAAGAACCGGTGATATTTTCGGCGAAAGCTCACGCGGGGTTTCACATTTTGCGTTTGATCGGTCATCTCAAGCCACCCGAATACGAGGATCAATCAGGCCGTAGATCAGATCGACAGCCAGGTTCACGCCAACGATCATGATCGCGAGGATCGAGACTGTGGCCTGCAAGAGTGGGTAATCCCTCTGGGCGATGGCCTCGACCGAGAGCGTGCCCATGCCGGGCCAGTTGAAGACCAGCTCGACCACGACCAGCCCGCCAATGAGGTTGCCGAATTGCAGACCCATGAAGGTCACCAGCGCGATGGCACCGTTTCTGAGCGCGTGTTTGTAGATCACCTTGCGCTCGCTCAGCCCTTTGGCGCGGGCCACCATCACATATTGGGCCGAGAGGATTTCGAGCATCGTGGTTCGCACCAGACGCACATTGGTCGCGGTCAGGATGATGCCGATGGTCACCGCCGGCAGCACCAGCGAAGCCAGCCCGGTATACCCGCTAGCCGGAAAGATCGGGAAGGTGATGGAAAAGACCAGCACCAGCATGATGCCGAGCCAGAAATTCGGGAAGGAGAGGCCGACAAGCGACAGCACCCGGATGACCTGATCGGCCAACCCACCTTTATGGACCGCCGAATAGATGCCGAGCGGGATCGAGATCAGGATCGATACCAGCATCGAGGTGGCCGCCAGCAGCAAGGTTGCGGGCATCGCGACAGCGATCAGGTCCCAGACCGGACCACGGAAGAAGGAATCGCCGAGATCGCCCGTCACCAGGCTTTTTATGAAGTCGTAATATTGCATTAAAAACGGCTGGTTCAGCCCAAGCGATTCCCGGATTCGGGCGAGGTCTTCTTCGGTCACATTGCTGGCCTCGGAAACCATCATCACCACCGGATCACCGGTCAGCCGGATCGCGAAGGCGACAAAGAGAGTGACGGCCATGGTGACCAATATGGCCTGCAGCAACCGCACGGTTATGAACCTTATGACGGGCATTGATCCTGTCCTTTCAAAGGGATTTGGAGATTTCGGGCGATCAGATATGCCCGACGATCTAATCCGGGGCCGCTATACACCGATCATCGGCGGGAGAGGGCGGCCCCGGATATCCCCGTCACTCGACGGAGATATTCATGTAACGCATCCGGCTATCGGGGGCCGGGACAAAGCCCTGAACCCGCTCGTTCACGCCGTAGAGCGTCGCCGTGTTGTAAAGCGGCAGGTCCAGCGCGTTTTCATTGGCATAGGCGGCCACATCCTGCAGCGCCTGTTCGCGCACATCGCGGTCATAGGTCGAACGCTCTAGATCGAGCAGCGCGTTCAGATGCGCATCGTCGATATAGGGGTTGTTGCGCTCGCCGGTGTGGTAGAGCAGATAGGCGGTGTTGTCGAAATCGAAGGTCCAGCCGCCCCAGCCAAAGAGATACATCTCTCCGGTGCGCCCATTGGCCAGGATGTCGTTGAAATACACGCTGGTTTCATGGCTGCGGATATTGAGTTCTAGCCCGACCGCCTGCAGATAGGCGGCAATCACCTGGCTGATCTCGCGGAACGTGTCATTGCTGTTGTTCATATCCAGGGTGATTTCGGTCCTCGGCGCTACACCGGCCTCGGCCAGCAGAGCACGGGCGCCTTCAGGGTCAAAGGGATAAGGCTCAAGCGCCATGTCATAACCGAAAGAACCGGCACCCTGCGCGCTTGCAATCGGGCTGGCCAGACCGCCCAGCATGGCTTCGATGATCGTGGGCCGGTCAATCGCCATGGTAATGGCGCGGCGCACCCGCGGATCCTGGGTAATGCCTTCGTTGATGTGGAAGCGCAGGATTGTCACGCTTGGCCCGTCGACGGTCACCAACCCGACATTGCCGGCGTTGCGGATGGTTTCGACCGAGTTGGTTTCGATATCGAGCGAAATATCGACCCCGCCCGACAGCAGTTCGGACATTCGGGTGGCGGCCTCCGGGATGAAACGGATATTCACCTCATCCACCTGCGCCTCGCCGTTCCAATAGCCATCGAACCGGGCCAGTTGCAGACCGACGGTGGGGGTATATTCGACCACCTGGAACGGGCCGGTGCCGACCGGGTGCATGTCAAAGGCCTCTTCGCCGACCTCTTCGATATATTGCGGCGGCACGATCATGGCGCCGTATCCGGCCAGCTTGGTGATCAGCACCGGATCGGGCTGGTTCATCAGGAAATCGACCGTCTGTTCATCGACGACCTCGATACTGTCGATCGAGGTGTAGTTCGCGCGTTGCGGACCAGCGGCGCCGGCCTCACCCAGAAGCCGCTCGAAGGTGTATTGCACGGCTTCGGCGTTGAAGGGCTCGCCATTATGGAACACCACGCCCTCGCGCAGGTGGAAGCGGATGCGGGTATCGTCATCGAGGAATTCCCAGCTGGTGGCCAGCCCCGGCTCCAGCTCCAGATCTTCATTGCGCAGGATCAGCCCTTCGAAGATGTTGCTGGCGACCGAGCCCCAGGCCACGCGGAACGTGTCAATCGGGTCCAGATTCTGCGGATCGCGCGATTGGGCGACGGTCAGCACGCTCTGCGCTTCGGCCTGGCCGGGAGCGACCACCGGCAGCACCGCCAGCGCGGCAGCAAGCGCGACACTGCGTCGGGGCAGCTGGCCCAACAAACTGGTAAGAAATGACGTCATTCTTTTTCTCCTGTTGTGGATTTTCTGTGGGGCGGCATCCGCGGTATGCAGGATTGCCGTCAAGCCAACTGCAGCCCGTCGAAACCTTTGGTTCCGCGGGCCACCAGATGACCGGTTGCGACCTCCTCAAGCGGGAGGATCTGCGGTTCATCACCCACCGCGCGGGTGGCGCTTGGGATCTCACCTTCCAGTGGCTTGCGATCGGGCCGGTTGCCCGGGTCGAGCACCGGCACCGCCGCAAGCAGGCGCCGGGTATAGGGGTGTTGCGGATTTTCGAAGATCTGCTGGCGGGTGCCTATTTCGACGATTTGGCCCAGATACATCACCGCCACCCGGTGGCTGACCCGCTCGACCACCGCCATGTCATGTGTGATGAAGAGATAGGCCAAACCTTCCTCGGCCTGCAGCCGCATCAGAAGGTTCACCACTTGCGCCTGAACCGAGACATCAAGGGCCGAAACCGCCTCATCGGCGATCACCAGACTGGGTTTGCAGGCCAGCGAGCGAGCGATGCAGACCCGCTGGCGCTGGCCGCCGGAAAACTCATGCGGGTAGCGGTCCACTTGGCTGGAGCTCAGCCCGACCTTTTCCAACAAATCGCAGACATAGTCGCGCCCCTCGGCGCCTGCGCCGACGATGTTATGGACCAGCGCCGGTTCCAGAATGCTGTCGCCCACAGTTTTGCGCGGGTTGAGCGAGCCATAGGGGTCCTGGAACACATATTGCGATTGCTGGCGAAAGGCCGTCCGCTCTTCTTTCGGCAGTGAGAATATATCCTTACCGCGAAAACGAACCGCGCCCGAGACTGGCTCGACCAATTGTTGAATGGTTTTGCCCACCGTCGATTTGCCGCTGCCGGATTCGCCGACTAGGGCCAGGGTTTCGCCGGGATGGATTTTGAACGAGACCTGTTCGGCGGCATGCACCCGATGGGTGACGCGGTTCAGCAAACCGCCGCGAATGTCATAGCGCGTTGTCAGCTTGTCGATCTCGATGATCGGCTGCGATTTATCGACCTCGGATATGGCCGGGGTTTCTTCGGTCGGGGCCTGCCCGGGGATATCGAAGAGTTTCGGCAGGGAAGTACCGGTCATGCTGCCGATCCGAGGGACCGCCGCCAGAAGGGCTTGCGTATAGGCGTCCTTTGGAGAGCCCAGAACCTCTTTGGCGCTGCCCATTTCGACGCGTTTGCTGGCCTTCATGACCAGCACGTCATCGGCCATTTCCGAAACCACCCCCATGTCGTGGCTGATGAAGATGACCGAGGTGCCGAATTCGGCCTGCAGATCGCGAATGATATTGAGAATCTGTGCCTGAATGGTGACGTCGAGCGCCGTCGTCGGCTCATCGGCGATCAGGATCTTCGGCTGGCAGGACAGCGCCATCGCAATCATCGCCCGCTGGCGCATGCCGCCGGAGAGCTGATGCGGGTAGGAATCGAGCATTCGCGCCGCATTGGGCAGCCGGACAAGCTCCAGCGCTTCCCTGGCTTTCCGGCGCGCTGCGCGTTGCGAAATCCCCTGATGCAGCACCAGGGTTTCGACGATTTGCGAGCCGATAGTGAATACCGGGTTGAGCGAAGTCATCGGCTCCTGAAAGATCATCGCGATCTCATTGCCGCGGATGTGGCGCATATCCTCTTCCGCTAAGGTGCAAAGATCGACCTCGCGCCCCAAAACATCGCTCTTGAACAGGATCTTGCCGCTGGCGACCTGTCCGCCCAGATGCCGGATCAGCCCAAGCACCGC
The DNA here is from genome assembly GCA_947495575.1 of uncultured Nioella sp. Classification (GTDB taxonomy): domain Bacteria; phylum Pseudomonadota; class Alphaproteobacteria; order Rhodobacterales; family Rhodobacteraceae; genus CANLZL01. The sequence continues at coordinate 62,016 of CANLZL010000008.1, forward strand.
CAAGGACGATACGGATTTACCCGACCCCGATTCGCCAACGATGGCCAGGGTTTTGTTCCGCGCCAGCGTATAGGACAGGTCATCTGCGGCCTTTACGGCGCCGGATCCCTGGCCGAATTGCACGGTCAGGTTCTGAACCGACAGCAAAGTATCAGTTGGTAGTGAGGTTTGATTGGTCATCGCGAAGTCTCCTCTACGCCGCTATGTCTGTGGACGGGTTGAAGTCATCGCAGATAACTCCAATGCTCAGCCGAATGGCCGTGGCCATCATCGTGAGGCTCATCGACCCGCAGGGCGTGGCGTCATTCGCCGCATTCGCGACATTGTCAGGGGTTTGGGGAACGTGAATGAATCCGCTGCGGATCGGCATATCCATGGCGCGGCTCAGATGGTTCACGGAATAGAGCATCTGATTGCAAAGATGGGTTCCGGCGTGGAACGACACTCGGGCCGGGATGCCTTGGGCGCAAAGCGCCTCGACGATCCGGCGGTTTGGAATATCGGCATTATAGGCGTCCGGCCCGCCTTCAAAGATCGGGCTGCAGTCCAGTTGTGCCCCATCCACATCCGGAACCGAGAAATGCCGCCAATTGATGCCGACCATTTCCGGCTGGATCACCGTACCCGCGGTATTGACGCCAAGACCAAGCCATATATCGGGTCGATGCTCGGTCAGGATCTGGCTGACGCAATCAGTGAGATCGGAGGTCGAGACTGGAATGACAAGCGAGATGAGCTCGCACCCAACGAAACGCTCGGTGCGCAACATCCGGGCAATCTGCGCCGCCGGGTTGCACACGGCCTTTGCCCAACGGCCATATCCGGCGAGAACGATTTTTGGGGGATAACTCATCAGCAACTCCGTCTCAGATTTGACGGGCAGATTGCGGAAGCCTTGCAATCATATCAAATTATATTAACCTATGGGTATATGTTATTTTATTATACCAAATGTGAGAGGTGGCGATGAAACACAGGCAGATTGAGGCGTTTCGGCAGGTCATGCTGACGGGTACGACCATCGGGGCGGCGGATGCCCTTTCGGTCACCCAGCCTGCCATTAGCCGACTGATTTCCGATCTGGAGTTCGAGCTGGAGTTCAAGCTTTTTGAACGCGTTCGCGGCCGGCTTGAGCCAACACAGGAAGCGCGCCGTTTCATGCGCAGTGTAGAGCGGGTCTATGTGGGTCTGGACGAGCTTGATACGGCGGCAAACCTGATCCGGGCCAGCGAGCCCGACGATCTGACGATCTGCGCGACCCCGTCGATTTCGACCTTTGTCCTGCCCCGTGCCATCAAATCCTTTCGAAACGAATATCCCAGTGTCGGGTTGCGGATCGAAAACGTGGCTTCCTCCGAGATTGCCCGAAGCCTGAAATCGCTACGGGCCGATGTCGGTGTTTCCCATGCATTTCCAGAGGTTAGCGGTGTCGTTCAGGAAACCCTGGTAGAGGCTTCCCATGTCTGTGCGATGCCCGAAGATCACCGGCTGTCTCGGTTGGAGGTCGTGACGCCAGCTGATCTCGAAGGGGAGAATGTCATCCGGATTTTGCCCGTTGGTATGGTGAATTGGGAACAGACAAAGCAAACACTGGTCAAAGCTGGAATCCGCTTTGATTCAAATCTGGGCATCCAGAGTTCACACACCGGTTACAGCCTGATTGCCGCGGGGCATGCAATTGCCCTGATCGAACCCTTTGCGGCAAAAATTTGGGAGAATAACGGTGTGGTCACGCGGCCTTTTGAACCCCGGTTACATTATCGCTACGTCGTCGCCTATGGTGAAAACAACCAAACACCTGCCCCCCTGAGCACGCTGGTTTCTTGCATTAAGGCCACGCTAAATGGAGGCCGATTGGGGTTTGATCACGTCAGTACGAGCCGCGATAGCCTGTGACCAATATCCCGCGAGATTTCGCATGATTTCGTGTTGCTAGCAAATACGCCCACTGATCCAGCCCCTGCTTCACCTGACGTTTAAGTGGTTTCGGTTTTTGCCTTACAGAATCGCATAGCAGCCGTTCTTAAGTTGATTGAGAATGGCTGCTTCGTCCCGCTTGGCTCCCGGTTACCAAATCGCTGCCAAGTGACCGATCCCAGCCCAAAGCCGACAATGATCTTGAGCGCGGCTAAAGCCCGCAAAGTGCCCAAAGTGATGGATGCTGCGCATCGCACGAATGTTCCTATTCGAAGATTCGCAATGTTGCTCGCGATGAAGCTGCAGTGCATACTGAACTCGCTGAAAATGAAAGAGCCAAAACTATTCGATGTTATGAGCCGTGAAGACGTGATCAGCCCCACCTAAGTGGTCCAGTTTAAAGGTTAGTGCATGATAGGCCTTGGTTCCATCGGGACGATTGATTCCTGGGCCGGCGGGCGGTGGCCCAAGACACTATGTGGTCGTTTTGTGTTGTAGTGTTTCCCACTGACCGACAGGCGAATGCATGCATTCGCTGAGAGGTTCAATTCTTCGATCAGGATTTGTACCTCCCTTAAGCTTCACAAGCCCCCCACGTTCAGCAGTTCGTCGCGGAATCGGGCGTTGAAGCTCTCGCAGTATCCATTTTCCCAAGGTGAACCCGGTTCGATGTAAGCTGTTTTGGCTCCGACCGCCCCTATCCAGTCCCGAACAGCCTGAGCTGTGAACTCTGGGCCGTTGTCCGATCTGATGTAAGCCGGAACACCACGCAGGATGAACTGGTCCGTCAGCGCATCGATGACATCTGTCGAGTTCAGCTTGCGTTTCACTCGGATCGCCAAGCATTCCCGGCCGTGGTCATCCAAGATGTTCACAGTCCGGAATGCCTTTTCATCATCTGTCCGGTGGTGCTCGAAGTCATACGACCAAACGTGGTTACGATACTCAGGCCGCAACCGGACACATGAGCCGCCGTTCAGCCAGAGCCGCCCCTTCTTCGGTTTTTTATCGGTACTTTGAACCCCTCACGCCGCCACAGGCATTCGACCCGCTTGTCGTTCACCAACCACCCGCATCTCACTGCGAATGTGATCGATGCAAGCCCGGCGACGTGACGGGCTCAGTCGTTTCCCCGTGCAGCCTCTGCCAGGATCAGCTTGTCCAACGTCAGGTGCGATACGGCCCGCCGCGGCCGTTCATTCTCCTTCTGAAGCCGTTTGACTTCCTTCAGTTGGTCGGTTCCCATACCGCCATATTGCTTATGCCAGCGATAGAACGTCTGTTCCGTTATCTGCACTTGCCTGATCGCGTCGATGCGTGGCATTCCCTGGCCGCAAAGCACCTCAACCTGCCGTAACTTCGTTACAATCTCTTCCGCAATTGGCAGAAACAAATCGCGCAGCGCCCAGATCTGGCGAGTTCAGGTGTTGAAAAGGAAGTGAAGGACGTCACCATCCTTTACGACATAGCTTTTGCCTTCGATCCGCATTTTGCCTGCTTCCTTGGCCCCCGCCTCCCCGTTTGCGGAAATGAAATCATCATAGGCTATGGTCTCTGCGCGAATAAACCCGCGTTCAAAATCACCGTGGATGACGCCTGCGGCTTGTGGGGCGGCGGTGCCTTGCCGAATGGTCCAGGCGCGCGCCTCTTTCGGGCCAACGGTAAAATACGTTTCCAGATGCAACAACTCATAACCGGCGCGGATCAGGCGATCCAACCCGGCCTCCTCAAGTCCCATTTCATCCAGAAACATTTCGGCCTCTTCGGCCTCAAGCTGGCTGATCTCTTCCTCGATCGCTGCCGAGATGATGACATGCGCCGCACCTTGTTCTGCTACCATTTTAGCCACCTGGTCCGAATACTCATTACCAGAGGCGGCGGAGCCCTCGTCAACATTACAGACATAAAGCACCGGCTTGGTGGTCAACAGCTGCAGCATCTTCCATGCCTTGGCATCCTCGGCACTCACTTCAACCAGTCGCGCAGGTTTGCCATTTTCCAGCATGGCCTGTGCTTCAGCCAGCAGGCGGTCCTGCTGTTGCGCCTCTTTGTCATTGCCTTTGAGCTTTCGCACCAGGTTCGCGCGCCGCTTCTCAATCGATTCCAGATCGGCCAGCATCAGCTCGGTCTCGATCGTGTCGGCATCCGCAAGAGGGTCTATGCGGCCATCGACATGGGTGATGTCGTCATCTTCGAAGCAACGCAGAACCTGTGCGATCGCATCCGTCTCACGAATGTTGGCAAGAAACTGATTGCCCAGCCCCTCACCTTTTGAGGCGCCCTTTACCAGACCGGCAATATCAACAAAGGTCATACGCGTTGGAATGATCTGCTTCGATCCCGCAATCGCTGCCAGCTTGTCCAGGCGCGGGTCGGGGACCGCCACATCGCCGACATTCGGCTCGATCGTGCAGAAGGGAAAATTGGCGGCCTGCGCGGCAGCCGTTTTTGTCAGTGCATTAAAGAGTGTGGATTTGCCAACATTCGGCAATCCGACGATACCCATTTTAAAGCCCATGTCCGGCCCTCCGCATCCTAGTTTCGGCGCCTTCTATTCCTATGGGCCGCGCGCTGCAATGCACGTGATGCTATGATCGAGTGATTCTCCAAACAGCGAGGACTCTATGCCTTTTATCCCCTATATCCATTTTGACGATTGCTGTGCACAGGCCATGACATTCTATGTCGAGGTTTTCGGCGGCACCGACCTTGTCTTTATGCCCTATTCCTCCGCCCCACCCGAGGCCGGGTTCGGCGCGTCAGACCGTATCATGCACTCGTCATTTCAGATGGCCGACGGTTCCATGCTCATGGCATCCGACAACCCGCCGGGGATGCCGTCCTATCCCCAACAGGCCGTTTCGATTTCCGTGTCCTATGACACCGTCGATGAGGCGCGCGCGATCTACGACAAGCTGGACGCCGAAGGCGATGTGATTATGCCGTTCGAAGCGACCTTCTTTTCTCAAGGGTTCGGCATGACCCGTGATAAGTTCGGGACCCATTGGATGATCATGGGCCCCGATGTGCCGGCCGCCTAATCATGCTGCAAGCGATCGGACGGTTCCGGCGATTTCAACAGGCCCGCCCTGCTCGGCCTTTGGCGTGACCCACAGATCCGATGGCGCCCCCATGTCATCGCCTTGCGCAACGCGGAATGGTCGCCATTGCAGTCCGGCATCGCGCAGATACCCGGCCAATGCCGCGGCGGCTGCCCCAGTTGCTGGGTCTTCATAGACACCGTGCCCTGCAAAAGCGTTGCGGCTGTGAATCAGTGTTTCGCTTTCCCGCCAGATCAAGTTGACCGTCACGAACCTGTACTTTTGCATGAAGGCCGCGCCGGCCTCGAACTCATATCGCATTTCAAAAAGTGCCCTCCGCTCTTTCAGCGGCAAAAGCAAGTGATCCGCCCCGCCGTGGATTCGGGCCACCGCAATCTCGGGGTCCAAATCAGCTTCGGTCAGCCCAAAAACGTCCAGTCCTTCGGTCCTTAGCGCAGGTTCGGCCAATACGTGGTGCGTCGGCGGAGAGATCAGGCGCGCGCCCCATGCTCCGCGATCCTGATACGCTTCAACAGCGATTTCCGCATCATTCAACGTCAGGGGGTAACGGCCTGGCCCGCGCATCTGCCCAATTGCCGCTCCGATCGCTATTGTGGCGTGGCCACAAAAGGGCACTTCTCCCTTTGGTGCAAAATATCTAACCCGATATCCATCACCCTCGGGCGCACCAAATGCGGTTTCGGAAAAGCCGAGATCAGCCGCGATTTCCTGCATTTCTTCTGCTTCGGGAAGTACGGTGGCAAGCATTACCCCTGCCGGATTTCCACCTTTGCCGTCACGCGTAAAGGACGCCAGTTTTTGAACAGTCATGAGCCATCTCCGATCTCTTTTGTCATGTTCAAACTGGCCAGCGCTACTGCCAATTACAAATTCGGATTTTTGAAGAAATCCATTTCAAATCGTCATATCCGACCTCAGACAGGCAAATCAGGGCATTGATTTCCCCGTCATCATTCGCCAAACCGGGCAGAGCACGAGATGAGGGACGCCATGACACGGATTGACGCAAAATTCGCCGCATTACAGGCAGAAGACAAAAAGGCCTTTGTGGCCTATTTCATGGCCGGCGATCCCAACTACGACACCTCGCTTGAAATCCTGAAAGGTATGCCTGCCGCAGGCGTTGACGTGATCGAAATGGGCCTGCCCTTCACCGATCCGATGGCCGATGGTCCCACCATTCAGTTGGCCGGCCAACGCGCCCTTGAAGGCGGCATGACTCTGCAAAAGACCCTCGATATGGCGGCTGAGTTTCGCAAGACCGATGACACCACTCCAATTGTGCTGATGGGTTACTACAACCCGATCTACAGCCGCGGGGTCGAGACCTTTCTGACGGACGCAAAGGCCGCCGGAATCGACGGGCTGATTGTTGTCGACCTGCCGCCGGAAGAAGATGAAGAGCTTTGTATCCCGGCGCAAAAGGCTGGCATGAACTTCATTCGTCTGGCCACGCCCACAACGGATGACAAACGCCTGCCGAAAGTGCTGCAAAATACCTCTGGCTTTGTCTACTACGTCTCGATCACAGGCATCACCGGCGCCGCCGCCGCCCAGGCCACTGACGTTGGTCCCGAAGTGGCCCGAATTAAATCCCAGACCGACTTGCCTGTCATCGTGGGCTTCGGCATTCGCACGCCGGAGGCTGCTGAAAAAATTGCCTCGGTCGCTGATGGTGCTGTTGTTGGCTCTGCCATCGTGTCTGAGATTGCAGCAGGCAAACCGGTTGCGGACGTGCTGGCATTTGTCAAAGGCCTGGCCGATGGTGCGCATCGCGCCTGACGATTTCGGGTTAAGGCCCTCTTTACGCCCGCCTTGTTTTGTTCGGCAAAAATTCCGTGGTCGAGGGCTGCGTCCAATCACGCTTCGACGCAAAGCCAAAAAAAACCGACAGAAGTGTCAGGAAATTCTGACACCTCTGTCGGAAACTCACATTACCAGTGCATTTAACTTGGCCGCACAGATAAAGTCATTCTGCGTCAACCCACCTGCTTCGTGGCTCGTATAAGTCACCTCGCAATAGCCCCAACCAAAAGAGATGTCGGCGTGATGGCCCATCTTGTCTGAATGCCAGGCCACCAGGTTGGCCATCTGAACGGCTTTGGCAAATCCTTTGAACTCAAACCGGCGTATGATCGACTCGCCCGCCCGACGCCATTCCGGCAAGTCTTTGAGAAAGCTGTTGATTTCAAGATCGCCCAAAGCGCCGGTTCCGTCGGCGCAGGGCTGACAAACACCTGCGGTCAAATCACAAACAGTCATCACGATACCTTTTGTTTTGGGGGAAAGAGCGGCGCAAAAAGTCCCTTGGCCTGGGCGACTTTCACATCTGCAATCAAGTCGCGTTCGGCCGCTGCAAAGAGCTCGTCCAGGTCTTCAATCACGAAATAAACAGGCTGATGAATATCAATGCGATAAGGCGTCCGCAGGATGTTTCCGACATCAAACCTCTGTAATACAGGCTCATTGCTATCCACGGCATGGATAAGTTCGCTGGTAGAAGAGGCCAACCCTGAACCAAGGGCTTTCAGCACGCCGTTTTCGCGGGTCAGCCCAAATTCGATGGTGAACCAATAAAGCCGGATCAGCCAAGAATAGTCGCCTTTCTCGGCCCTTAATCCAGCTTTTCCAATCGCTTGGCTAAATTTCGCGAAACGCTGGTCAGTCAAAAGCGGTGTATGTCCAAAGACCTCATGGAATATGTCCGGCTCTTCAATATAGTCGAAATCTTCACGAGATCGGATGAAACTGGCTGCAGGAAAGGTTTTCTCAGACAGCATTCCGAAAAACTGCTGGAACCCGATCAAAGCGGGGACCGGGGAAACCTTCCACCCGGTTAACGCGCCAAGTTTCCTCGAAATATCTGGGCATTGAGGCACGCGGTCGCCTGGCAACACCAGTTTTTTCAATCCATTCAAATAGGGCTGCGCCATATATGTCTGCACCGGTTCCTGTTGCGCCGAAAAAAGATCACGCCAAACGGCGTCTTCCTCGGAGGAATAGGCAATATAGCCCTGCGTATCAGGTTTCTTTGCGATGTATTTGGTTGATTTTGGCATGAATTCACCTCCTTGCGGGCATTTTGGTCCAACCGGCGCGAAAGAAGCTGCCTATTTGGCTTGATTTTACCCAACTTGGTGGCAAAAATTGCCTCCAAATCGACCAGCTGGGAAAATTCTATGGAACTGGATGAGTTCGACAGAAAAATTTTGCGTCATTTACAGCGCGAAGGAAAAATTGGCCTAAATGATTTGGCAAAGTCGATAGGGCTGTCTTCCTCGCCCTGCTGGCGGCGCGTCAAGCGCCTGCAAGAGGGGGGCCTAATCACCGGATACGCGGCGATTCTCGATCCGAAGGCACTTGGGTTGCACGCATTGGCTTATTTGCATGTCTCTTTGGTCGATCATGCAGAAGAGACGATCGAGACATTTGATCAGTTCGTTCAGGCCGAAGATCAAATCGTGGAATGCTGCTCCATTACGGGTTCAAACGACTATCTTCTCAAAGTTTTCGCCAATGATCCCGAAGGGTTAGAACGATTTATTATGCATCGGGTTTTGCGCCTTGGCGTGGTGCGGTCCTCGCATACGAACTTTGTTTTACGGCGGACAAAGTTCAGCACCGTTCTGCCTGTTCACGACACCTATTGATCAATCTCCCCCGTATTGGTAAAGAAACCTAACCAATACCGGAGAAAGCTTGATGCCCGTCATTACCAATATCGAGGATCTGAAGCGGATCTATCGTCGCCGCGCACCCAAAATGTTTTATGATTACGCTGAAACGGGCAGCTGGTCCGAACAGACTTTTCACGAAAATTCTAGTGATTTCAGTCAGATACGCCTTCGCCAAAAGGTGGCGGTGGATATGACCAACCGTAGCACCAAAACCCAGATGATTGGTCAGGATGTGGCGATGCCAGTGGCCCTTGCCCCCGTTGGTTTGACCGGGATGCAACATGCCGATGGAGAGATTTTGGCCGCCCGCGCCGCAGAGAAATTTGGCGTGCCCTTCACGCTCTCCACCCTATCCATCTGCTCGATTGAGGATGTGGCCGAAAATACCAGCAAACCGTTCTGGCTGCAGGTCTACACTTTGAAAGACAACGATTATATGCGCCGTCTGATCCAGCGGGCAAAGGACGCCAAATGTTCCGCGATCGTTATCACTTTGGACCTTCAACTGCAGGGGCAGCGCCACAAAGACCTGAAGAACGGACTGTCCGCCCCACCCAAGCCCACGGTTGCCACGGCGCTCGATCTTGCCACGAAATGGCGGTGGGGTATTGGAATGCTGGGCACCAAACGCCGTTTTTTTGGCAATGTCATCGGCCACGTCAGTGGCGTGGAAAACCCGGCCTCTTTGATGGATTGGACAAGTCAGGCATTTGACCATTCGCTCGATTGGGATCGGGTGAAGGAAATTATGGATATGTGGGGCGGCAAAGTGATCCTGAAAGGGATACTGGACGCAGATGACGCCCGAAAAGCCGCCGAGCTGGGGGCAGATGCGATCATTGTATCCAATCATGGCGGGCGGCAGCTTGATGGCTGCCTCAGCTCGATCCGCATGTTGCCATCAATCCTTGAGGCCGTCGGAGACAAGGTCGAAGTCCACCTTGATAGTGGCATCCGATCCGGTCAGGACGTTTTGAAGGCCATCGCGATGGGGGCCAAAAGCACCTATATCGGCCGTGCCTTTGTCTATGGGCTTGGCGCGATGGGAGAAGCCGGCGTGACCAAGGCGCTAGAAGTCATCCACATGGAGTTGGACAAGACCATGGCGCTCTGTGGCGAGCGTGATGTCCACAATCTCGGCCGGCACAACCTGATGGTGCCAACAGATTTTGAAGGAGAGTGGGTCTAAGCCACCTTATCGAGGCCGCGGCCTTTTAGCAGAGCCTCGACCCCTGGCATCCGGCCCCGGAACGCGGTGTAAAGTGCGTCGGCCTCTTGGCTACCGCCGGTCGAAAGGATGAATTCCTCTAGTTTGGCCGCCGTGCCTGCATCAAAGGCATTGCCAGCTTCCTCAAAGGCTTCGAACGCATCCGCATCCATGACCTCGGACCACATGTAGCTATAGTACCCGCTGGAATAACCGTCGCCAGCGAAGACATGTGCAAAATGTGGCGTGGCATGGCGCATGGTGATGGCCTGCGGCATCCCGATGCGGGCCAAAGTAGCGGCCTCTGCTGCAATTGGGTCTGTTGGGGCTGCGCCGGCGTGAAAATCAAGATCCACCAAGGCTGAGGCCACATATTCGACAGTTTGGAAGCCCATGTCATATGTCTGCGCCGCTAAAAGCCGTTCCAGCAATGGCTTTGGCATTGGCTGCCCCGTTTCTGAATGCAACGCGTGTTTTTCCAAAACCTCTTTCACATCCAGCCAATGCTCATAAAGCTGACTTGGAAGCTCTACGAAATCGCGCGCAACGGAAGTGCCGGAAATCGATCCATAGGTGACATCAGACAACATCTGGTGCAACGCATGACCAAACTCGTGGAACAAGGTGCGGGCATCGTCATAAGACAATAGCGCAGGCGCGCCGTCTGCCGGTTTTGCGAAGTTACAGACGTTGACCACGATGGGCCGCACATCGCCACCCAGCTTTGACTGGCTACGCATCGCCGAACACCACGCGCCAGACCGTTTGGACCCGCGCGCGAAATAATCTCCTAGAAAAACAGCTACATGCTGTCCGTTCCGTGTAACCTCCCATGCGCGTACATCAGGGTGGTACATCGGTTGATCCAATTCCCGGAACTCAAGCCGAAAAAGGCGGTTCGCGCAATCAAACGAGGCCTCAATCATCCGATCAAGTTGGAAATATGGCTTCAGCTCAGCCTCATCCAAATCGTGTTCGGCCTTACGACGCTTCTCTGAATAGTACCGCCAATCCCACGGCATAAGGTCACCATTGATGCCATCGGCACGCATCATTTCTGTCAGGATCGCGGCATCGGCCTCGGACTGTGCCTTGGCAGGCGACCAGACGTTCATCAGCAGGTCGCGCACCTTATCTGGCGCCCCCGCCATTTCGGTCTCCAATTTGTAATCGGCAAAGCTGTCATAGCCCAGTAGCGCTGCGCGTTCGGCGCGCAAGGCAAGTACTTCGGTCGCGTTGGCACGATTGTCAGTTTTGCCGCCATTGGCCCCACGCGCGGCCCATGCCTTTTGCGCCTTTTCGCGCAAATCGCGGCGCGGCGAGAATTGCAAAAAGGGAACAATCAACGAGCGCGACAAAGTCACGACCGGCCCATCCGCGCCTTTCTCTTTTCCCGCAGCGCGGGCCGCATCGACGACAAAATCCGGTAAACCTTCCAGATCTTCCTCTGCCAAGGGCATGAACCACTCGCGCTCATCGGCCAGCAGGTTTTGCATGAACTCAGTGCCTAAAACTGCCAAACGCGATTTCACTTCGGTCAGCCGGTCCCGGTCCTTGCCTACCAGCGCAGCGCCCGAGCGCACAAAGCTGCGATGGGTCAACATCAGGACGCGTGCCTGTTCATCCGTCAGACCAAGCTGATCTTTTTGATCCCAAAGGGTGCTTATACGACCCCAAAGCGCTTCGTTATTGGTGATCTCAGACGAAAACGCGGAAAGCTTCGGCGCCATCTCGCGCTGCAAGGCCTCTCGCGTTTCATTCGCATCCGCGCCCGCCAGGTTGTAGAAAACATTCGCCGCCTGATTGAGCATCTTATCCGACAGCTCCATCGCCTCGATCGTATTGGCAAAACTCGGCGGTTGCGGGTTCTCTGCAATCTGGATCATCGCCGCGCGCGCCGCATCCAGGGCAGTTTCCAGCGCGGGCCCGAAATGCAAGTCTTCGATCTGATCAAAGGGTGGCAAGCCAAAGGGTGTGTCCCAGTTTTGCAGCAAGGGGTTGGTCATGAAATGATCTCCTTTGACGAAAAGATAGGAGCAAGGCAAACGAGATACGAGCGGATATTGCCGGAAAAATCCCGGTCACGGTCACAATCGGGTTAATCTGCCTGCCCGCCGCAAACGGCGCAGTCATCACGCCTGTTTGCGCGGATAATTCTGGTCTCTGCGTATAACGCATCAAAGATCAAAATCCGGCCGCGTAGCCCCTCGCCTGCGCCTGCGATTTCTTTGATCGCTTCGCCTGCCATCAGCGCGCCTACGGTACCGGGCAAGGCCCCGATCACGCCGGTTTCCGAACAGGTCGCGGCCATTCCCGGTTGCGGCGCCTCGGGAAAGACGCAAGCCATGCAGGGCGCGTCATTGGCGGGGTCATAGATCGTTACCTGCCCCTCCCACGCTGAAATCGCGCCTGAAACAACGGGCTTTCCCGTGGCCACTGCGGCGCGGTTGATCAGATCCCGGATATCCCAGCCATCAGTTCCATCTATGATTAAATCATATTCGGCGAAAAGCTCCTCGGCGATCTCGTCCGTCAGTTTGCGGTGATAGGGTTTGACGGTGATATGCGGGTTCAGCGCCTTCATTCGCGCTTCTGCCGAAAAAACCTTGGGGATACCTTGCGCCTCATCGGTATGAATGATCTGGCGCTGAAGGTTCGACAAATCAACCGTGTCATGGTCTATGACGCCGATCGTGCCGACACCGGCGGCCGCCAAATAAAACAACACTGGCGAGCCAAGACCGCCAGCGCCCACAACCAAAACCGAGGCATTTTTCAGCTTTTTCTGGCCTGGCCCGCCGATCTCTCGCAGGGTGATGTGGCGGGCATACCGTTCCAATTCTCCCGCTGAAAAAGTGCCGGTCTGCGCAGGATTCTTGCCTTCCCGGGCCGCCTCAACCAGACTTGCGCGGGCTTTTATTTGCCTCAGAATGACGCGATACCCTAAGGCAATAGCCACAAGCCCCCCCAAGACCAGCCATTCGCCAAGGCTACCGCCAGTTGCCTCACGCGCTGCGTGACCTTCGGGCAGAACAATCTGTACCAAGAGCACACCGATATAGAGAAATCCCAGCATCAGGAACCGCGCCTGTAGGGGCGCCTTCATCAAAACGCCAAGCCCCCAGAGACCCAGCGCCAATGCGAAGACCCAGACCATCAGCCGCGCCCCGTTGAGCCAAAGCCACCTTCGCCGCGTTCGGTCTCATCCAAGACATCAACAAGGTCAAATCCGGCCTGAACCACGGGCGCAATGACGGCCTGAGCAATGCGATCTCCATGAGCGATCATGAATGGCTCAGGTCCCAGATTGATCAGCAAAACGCCCAAGGGCCCACGATAGTCGCTATCGATTGTGCCCGGCGTGTTGGGCAAGGAAATCCCGTGTTTCAAGGCAAGGCCAGAACGGGGCCTTATCTGCATTTCATAGCCCTGGGGAATTTCGACACGAATCCCGGTTGGGATGATCCTACGTTCCATCGGCATCAGGGTTATGCCCCCGGTGCGTTGGTCTTCTGCCAAATTGGCCCGTATATCGGCGCCGGCCGCACCAGCGGTCGCATAAACCGGTAGGGTGATCGTGCGATCGGCCCAATTCTCGTAGATGGTTTTGACGGATACAGGCACGTCCTGCCCCTTCTTCTCTGCAAAATGCCCCCGCAGGCGGCATTTGAATTCTTATTTCAGGGCATCGGCAATGCGCGCTGCCAGACGTCGCGCGGTCTCCTGCTTGCTCAGACGCGGCCAATCCTCAACCCCATCAGCAGTCACAATCGAAACCTTGTTCTCGGACCCACCCATAATCCCCGTCTCAGGAGAGACATCATTGGCCACGATCCAGTCGCAGCCCTTTCGAGCGCGTTTCGCAGTTGCATTGGCTTCAACATCGTTGGTCTCTGCAGCAAATCCCACCACCAGTCCAGGCCGCCCGGTTGTCATTTGTGAAACAGTTTTGAGGATGTCGGGATTTTCCGAAAACTCCAACGCGGGCAGACCGGCGCCTTCGGTCTTCTTCATCTTTTGGTCAGAGGCATTCTCGACCCGCCAATCCGCTACGGCAGCCGCAAAAACCGCCGCATCAGAGGGAAGCGCGGCCTCTACTGCTGCCAGCATCTCACCTGCTGTTTCCACTTTCCGCACTGTGACCCCTTCAGGCGGGGCGACCTGTGCCGGGCCAGTAACAAAGGTCACATTCGCCCCCAAATCGCGCAGCGCTTCGGCCAACGCCGTGCCCTGTGCGCCAGAGGATCTATTGGCGATATAGCGAACAGGATCAATGGGTTCATGCGTCGGACCAGAGGTAACAAGGATATGCCTGCCCTTGAGCGGGCCATCTGACAGGAAAGCCGAGACAGCGTCGACGATCTCAGGCACTTCGGCCATCCGACCCGGCCCGAATTCACCACAAGCCATTGGACCTTCATCAGGTCCAACAACCCGCACCCCATCGGTCTGCAACGTCGCCAAATTGCGCTGTGTTGCCGGATGTTCCCACATTTTTACGTTCATCGCAGGAACGATCATCACAGGTTTGTCTGTCGCCATCAAAAGGGTCGACGCCAAATCATTGGCCAAACCGCCCGCCATCTTGCCCATCAGATCAGCCGTCGCCGGAGCGACAACAACCAGATCTGCAGCGCGGCTGAGCTCGATATGGCCCATCTCGGCCTCATCCGTCAGATCAAAGAGATCCCGGTAGACTTTTTCAGCGGCAAGAGCCGAAGCTGACAGCGGCGTAACAAACTCTTCTGCGGCCTTGGTCAACACTGGCACAACGTTGGCCCCCTGCTCGCGCAGGCGTCGGATAAGATCAAGCGATTTGAAAGCCGCGATACCGCCGCCGATAATCAAGAGAATTCGCTTATTTGCCAGCATGGGGCCTCCGCCGGGTTGGTCGGGCATAATCCTCGCAACCTATGCGCGGGCGGGCCGGGCGACAAGACGCTAGAGGTCTCCTGTCAGGACGACATTAAAAAAACGAATGGCCGGCAGCGCGAGGTCCGCTGCCGGCCAGAGCCTCGAAGACAATGTCCCGAAGCCCGAGGGGTTCAGTCTATCAACGCCCGCAATTCTGTTTCCTGAGGCGATAGTTGCGTCCGCATTTTTGTAAGTGCCGCGACTTCGATCTGGCGCACGCGCTCCTTTGAAAGGCCCAACTCATCGCCAAGGCATTCCAATGTGCGTGTCGGGCTTTGAAGCTTTCGGGCCTTGATGATTTTGCGTTCACGATCATTGAGGGCGCCCAATGCGGAATAAAGCCATTCCTTCAACTGCGCGCCATCTTTTTCACGCTCAATCTGCTCTGCGGCTTGCTCGCCCTCGTCTTCCAATAGCTCGATCCACTCGCGCCCTTCTTCCCCATCGGATTGTAGTGCGTTGAGCGAAAAATCTGAGCCAGCCATCCGGCCTTCCATCATCTCGACGTCCTTAAGTGAAACGCCAATTTCTTCTGCGATTTTCACGCGCAGTTGATGACCGTCCAACTCTTCACCTGCGGCGGCTGCATCTGACTCCAGCCGGGCCCGTACACGGCGTAGATTGAAGAACAGGCTCTTTTGAGGCGAGGTTGATCCAGTGCGCACCATCGACCAGTTGCGCATGACAAAATCCTGCAGACCTGCGCGGATCCACCAGACCGAATAGGTCGAAAACCGAACGCCACGATCCGGGTCAAAGCGATCTGCCGCCTTCATAAGGCCAAGACCCGCCTCTTGGATCAGATCATTCATGGATGCGCCATAGCCGCGGAACTTCCAAGCCACCGATATTGCCAATCGCATATAGGCATTGATCAAACGGTGCAGCGCCTGTTCATCCCGGTGGTCGCGCCATGCAATGGCAAGTTCACGTTCAGTATCCGCATCCAGCAATTCCGCGCGGCGCGCTTGCCGGGAAAGGGTCTGGTCAGAATTCATGTCCAGTGCCATAACGTCCTCCTGTCGAATGCGTGTTTGCATCCAATACGTGCGCAGATTGAAACCGGATCATTTTTTCTTGTCGGAGATCGCATGAGCCCTCTGCCGCAACTGACATTGGTGATTGGCGGGGCCGCCTCAGGCAAATCGGCCTATGCGGAAACGCTGGCGCGCAACGCGAGTGACCGTCGCGTTTACATTGCCACCGCTCAGGCTTTTGATACCGAAATGGAGGCAAAAATCGCCCGCCATCAGGCCGCACGCGCGCAAGATGGATGGAACACCATTGAAGCACCATTTGATGTGGCAGGCGCAGTTGGCAAGCGCGAGCTGGGCGAAATCATTTTGTTGGACTGCGCCACTTTTTGGCTAACCAACCTTTTGCTCGCCGACAGGGATTGGCGATCAGAAACGGATTTACTAACCACCGCGCTCATCTCCGCGTCCTGCCCTGTTATTGTTGTGACCAATGAAACTGGACAGGGAATTGTTCCCGAAAACGATTTGGCGCGTCGGTTTCGGCAGGCGCAAGGCGAGTTGAACCAGATTTTGGCGGCGGAGGCGGATTTGGTTGTGACGGTTATCGCGGGGCTGCCATTGACCCTTAAGGGTACAGAGCCGTGACGGTCTGGCACTGGGTGCGCCACGGGCCAACTCATGAAAAGGCCTTTACCGGCTGGCGGGACGTGCCCGCAGACTTATCGGATCACGATCAAATCGCCCGTCTTGATGAACACCTACCGCGACCAGCCCTGATTTTCTCATCTGACCTGATCCGATGCGTCGCAACCGCCGATAGATTAAGTAGTGGTCGCATACGACTGGATCACGACCCCGATATTCGCGAATTTCATTTCGGTGACTGGGATGGGCGCCATTTCTCGGACGTCTCTGAAACCCATCCGGAGCTATCGCGCGAATATTGGGAAAAGCCCGGGGACGTTGCCCCGCCCGGCGGCGAAAGCTGGAATGACGGCGCTGCGCGTGTTGCCAAATCCGTGGATCGGGTGAATGCTGCCTATCCTGACGCTCACGTGATCGCGGTTGCCCATTTCGGCACTATCCTGACGCAAATCCAACGCGCAACAGGCCAAAGCGCCTATGAGGTGCTGGCCCATGAAATCCACAACCTGTCGGTCACGCGTATTCGGCATGAGCGCGGTCAGTGGGCTGTGGAGACGATTAATCACACTCCGTGATGCAATTGCTCAATTATTGTAATTGGACAAGCAGGTCCCAATTACGGCACCGTCTCGCATATGACACATGACATATTGATTGCCGATAAATCTTATTCCAGTTGGTCCTTGCGTGGCTGGCTGTCCTTTGCCGCGTTTGATCTGCCGGTCACGGTTCACTCCACTCGCATGTATTGCGACCAATTCCTAAAAGATGTGCAGGCCTTTTCACCTCTGAGCCGTACTGTGCCGATTGTCAAAACCCCTGACGGCGGCCTGCTGACGGACTCGCTGGCGATTGCATGGCACCTGGTCGAAGCGTTTCCCGACCGTGGCCTCTTGCCGGCCGACCCCATGGCCCGCGCCACTGCCATGAGCCTGATCACTGAAATGCATTCTGGATTCACCGCATTGCGCGGCGCCTGCCCGATGAATTTGCGGACGGGGTGGATAGGCTTCCTCGCAGATGACGCTGTGAAGGCTGACCTTGCCCGATTGGATTTGGTGTTTCGCCAGGCCTTTGCAGCGCATGGCGGTCCGTGGCTTTGCGGAGCGTATTCCCTGGCTGATGTTTTCTTTGCTCCGGTGGCAACGCGCATTTTGACCTATGATCTGTCGGTTGCGGGGCACGTTCTGGATTATGCAAAGGCGCATATCGCGCGACCCGAATTCCGCCGGTGGCGCGCGATGGGTCAGGCGCAAGGGGCGGAACAGCCCATTTATGACATGGGCTTGGCCAGACGCCCCTTTCCCATGCCAAACATGCTAGCTGCGAAGGCTGTGGAAACTGGACCATCAGAAAACGCCATTTGCCCTTATTCGGGAAAACCCGTGACAGATTTTCTGGAACTGGATGGTCGGGTGTTTGGGTTTTGCAACCCGGGATGCCGTGACAAGACTGTTGCAGACCCGGAAGCTTGGCCTGCCTTCATGGAAATTTACCGTTCGTAAAGGATTGGGCAGCTAGTCGTTAACTATGTTCGACTCTGCCCGACCCGACGCGCTTGCCCGCACCTACACTGTCGCCTTCGAAGGGCTGGCAGCACGACGGGTCGAAGTGCAATGCGCCATCACACCCGGCCTGCCCGCTTTCTCAATCGTTGGATTACCAGACAAAGCGGTGAGTGAGGCAAAGGACCGTGTGCGCACGGCGTTGTCCACGATGGCGATCGCATTGCCCTCCAAACGTGTGACGATCAATTTATCTCCCGCGGATTTACCCAAGGAAGGCTCACATTTCGATCTTCCAATCGCGCTTGCACTCTTGGCCGCTTTGGATGTCGTGCCGCGTGAGCGGGCAGAGCAAGCCGTAAGCTTGGGTGAAATGTCGCTTGATGGGTCACTTGTTGCAGTCATCGGCGCACTGCCTGCCGCCTTGGCGGCGGGCGAGGATGACAGAACGCTATTTTGCCCCGCCGCATGCGGGGCAGAGGCCGCATGGGTCGGCGCCACCCCGGTTTTCGCGGGCAGATCGCTGGCTGAAATCATTGCCCATCTGACCGACAAAAACCCTCTGCCACCGGCGGAACCGGGGGAGGTTCTCAATGAAACCTCAACCCGGGATCTGCGCGACGTCCGCGGACAGGAACGCGCAAAACGGGCGCTCGAAATCGCGGCAGCCGGTCGGCACCACTTTTTGATGGTCGGCGCTCCAGGGTCAGGGAAATCCATGCTTGCCGCGCGATTGCCTGGGTTGCTGCCCCCCCTTTCGGCGGCCGAAGCGCTGGAAACCTCGATGATCCATTCGCTGGCCGGGTTGCTGGATGAAGGCGGTATTTCACGAACCCGCCCCTACCGGGCACCCCATCACACGGCATCG
Source organism: uncultured Nioella sp. (assembly GCA_947495575.1). Classification (GTDB taxonomy): domain Bacteria; phylum Pseudomonadota; class Alphaproteobacteria; order Rhodobacterales; family Rhodobacteraceae; genus CANLZL01. The sequence goes on from CANLZL010000008.1 coordinate 80,788, forward strand.
ATGGCCGCAATTGTCGGTGGCGGACGAGGGGCAAAACCCGGTGAGATCAGTCTGGCCCATAACGGAGTTTTGTTCCTTGATGAATTTCCGGAATATCCACGTTCCGTGCTGGAAACCCTGCGCCAACCCATCGAAACCGGCGACGTGGTCGTTGCGCGCGCGAACGCCCATGTCACTTACCCCTGCCGTTTTCTGCTGATCGCCGCCGCCAACCCCTGCCGCTGCGGCCATCTTTATGAAGCTGACCAGGCCTGCGGTCGGGCGCCCATTTGCGGGCAGGATTACCTAGGTAAGATTTCGGGCCCACTGATGGACCGGTTCGACTTGCGTCTTGAGGTGCCGCCGGTTCAGTTCACCGACCTTGATCTTCCGCCATCGGGCGACACATCTGACATCGTCGCCGCCCGAATTGCCGCAGCCCGGCAAAAGCAGGCAGAGCGCTTTCAAGAACTAAACGTAGAGGCTTTGGTCAATGCGGATGCCGAAGGCGCGCTTTTGGATCAGATTGCGGCCCCTGACCCCGAAGGCCGCGAGATGCTGATCAAGGCCGCCGACAAGTTCCACCTTACCGCGCGCGGTTACCATCGCATTCTGCGGGTTGCGCGCACGATTGCCGATCTGGAAGGATCAGGCGACGTCAGGATGCCTCACATCGCCGAGGCACTGGGGTTTCGGCTGGTGTCGGCCAAACAGGTCTGAGCAAACCAGGCAGCCTGCCGAAGCGTGTCGCGCGCCTCTGGCAGCCAGCCGTCCAGTATTGGCCAGACATGCGGCGCATTTGGGTGCGTGTGCACGCTGACCTCAGCGCCAAATCCCGCCAGGCGTTGCTCCATTCTTACGCTATCATCAAACAGAATTTCCGTTGCCGCGACATGAATCGCGACAGGCGGGCAGTTTGGGAACTCAGCAAATAGCGGAGACTGTCGCGGGTCGGGTCGATCAGCGGGCGATGTCACGAAATCCACAAGTTCGGTGATCCTGCCCGCGGGTAATAGCGGGTCAATATCGGCGTTTCTTGTGAGGCTGTCACCGGACATTGTCAGGTCCGTCCACGGTGAAAAAAGAACCGCGCCGGCCGGCGTTGTTTCATTCATCAAGAGGTGTGAAAGCAACGCCAGGGCCAGACCACCGCCAGCGGAATCCCCCGAGATCACGATATCGGATGGCGCGTATCCAAGGCCTGTTAACCGGTCCCATGCCGCCTTTGCATCTACAAAAGCCGCCGGAAAAGGAAACTCAGGTGCCAAAGAATAACGCGGCGCGCAGATTTCAAACCCGCTTAAGGCAGACAGGCGACCCAAAAGCCCAAGATGGGTATGGGGACCGCCCGCAACATATCCGCCACCGTGAAAGTAGAGGATTAGTTTCCCAGGATGACAGGGCCCGGCACTGATCCAGGTCAGTCCATCTGGCCTGTCATAGCTGCGCAGAAAAGGCGGCTTGCAAAACAGGTGTTTGGCCGCGCGATTCATACTTCGACGCGCCGCGGGTGGATCAGCCAAACGTGCCAATTGACGCTTAGTGATGTGCCTCAAGATCGGTAACAGACAGGTTAACTGCCAACTCATTTGCGCTTGGCTTCAATCGCTTCCCAAATCTTTTCGGCAACGTTGGTTCCGTCAAAGAGTTCCAATTCCTGTATGCCAGTGGGTGAAGTCACGTTGATCTCAGTCAGCCAGCCACCGATGACATCAATGCCCACGAAAACCTGACCTTTTTCGCGCAAAAGCGGGCCGATACGGGCACAGATCTCTAGATCTCGCTCGGTCAATTCAACCTTTTCAGGCCGCCCGCCAACGTGCATGTTTGACCGGGTTTCGCCTTTGGCCGGTACACGGTTGATCGCCCCGACCGGCTCGCCATCTACCAGGATCACACGCTTATCGCCCTTTGAGACGTCGGGAAGGAACTTCTGCGCAATCAAGGGTTCTCGATTGATGCCGGTAAATAGCTCGTGCAACGAATTGAGGTTGCGGTCATTCGCATCAAGGCGAAATACGCCAGCGCCGCCATTGCCATAAAGCGGCTTGAGGATGATATCTTCATGACGCTTTTTGAACGCCTTCAACGTCGCGATGTCACGGGCGATTGTCGTGGGAGGCGTCAGGTCCGGGAAATCCAGAACCAGCAGCTTCTCAGGATAGTTTCGGACCCAGAACGGATCATTCACAACCAGCGTTTTCGGGTGAATGCGATCAAGAATGTGGGTTGTCGTGATATAACCCATGTCAAAGGGCGGATCCTGACGCAGCCAAACGACATCGAAATTGCTCAGGTCAACCTCAACCTCGTCGCCAAGGGTGAAGTGATCGCCTTTGACCCGGCGCACCGTCAAGGGCCAGCCCCTGGCTGTCACACGGCCCTCTTGATAGGCAAGCTTGTCGGGAGTGTAATAAAACAACTCATGACCGCGCGCCTGCGCCTCTTCCGCGATACGAAACGTGCTGTCAGCGCTGATATCAATGGGTCCGATGGGATCCATTTGAAAGGCAATCTTGAGGGGCATGCGTGGTCTCCGTTCCATCTTTCAATCGCATAGATGGACTCCAGAGGCCGCACACGCAATGGGCAGATTGGTGCTGCTACGCACAGAATACATTCTCAAGAATGTCGATTTGGCCCATCGAATCCAAAAGCGCAACATCAATCCTGGCGTCAGAATTTGACCCTTTGGGCAAGTGACCAAGGAAATCCTCGGCGCTTTTGTAGATGCGGGCCAATTGGCGTTGCGACAATCGTTCGGCAGCACGTGCATGGGTCCGGCTTTTCTTTACTTCGACGAAAATCACCATTCCGTCTTTCTCAACCACAAGGTCGATTTCGCCGGCTTTTCCCCGCCACCGACGGGCCAGAATAACATGGCCCGTTCGGGCATAGGTATGGGCCACCTGATCTTCTGCCGAAACGCCTGCAAGATATGAGGTTTGGCCGCTCACGCGTTGGAATTCATCGCTAATGCTGCTTGATAAACCTGTCGCTTGGGCAGGCCCATGTCGGCAGCCACCTTAGCGGCTGCGTCTTTTACGCTCAGCTCTTTCAATGCGTCCTCCAATTGCTCTTCCATCGAGGCGGCACTCACCTGGGGGCCATCGCCGCGATCGATGATCACCACGATTTCGCCTTTCAGCGATCGCTCGGATATCACGGCCTTCACCTCAGAAATCCGGCCACGGATGACTTCCTCGAATTTCTTGGTCAATTCCCGGCAAACCGCGATCTGGCGGTCTTCTTCCAAAGCTTCGTCCAACTCGTTTAACAATTTGTGAATACGCTTGGGGGATTCATAGAGGATCAGGGTCGCCCGCAACGGGGCAAGGTCCTTCAACCACGTTTTCAAAGCGGACTTTCCCGAAGGAGGGAAGCCTGCGAAAAGGAAACGGTCGCTTGGCAGTCCAGAAACGCAAAGCGCGGCAAGGGCCGCCGACGCACCGGGGGCCGTCAAAACCTTCAGATCTTCAGCAATGGCAGAGCGCGCCAATTGGAACCCCGGATCGGCCACAAGCGGCGTTCCCGCCTCGGAAACATAAGCGACCGCCTGCCCTTGAGCGATCATCATCATGACTTTCTCTCGCGCATTTGCGCTGCTGTGGTCATGATAGGCGATCATTGGCCGCCCGCCGACTGGCACGCCGTGAATTTCCATCAGCTTTCGGGCAGTGCGGGTGTCTTCGGCTGCGATGGCATCTGCGCTTAGCAGGACGTCCAAAGCCCTTAGGGTAATGTCGCGGGCGGATCCGATAGGTGTCGAAACCAGATACAGGCCAGCGGCAAGTTTGGTTCTTCGCGCTGCACCGGCGGTGGCTGGCTGATCACTCATCTTGGGGCCTCTTGGCGTTTACTTGTGATGTCCGACCGCGTAGGGTCCGAGCGAATATTTCATCGCCTTCGGGAGACGGCCCTCTATGTTCTCTGCTTTCCGCTTTGTCCGCAAGTCACGCCGCGCGGCCCTTCTGATTCTTGCTTCAGCTGTGTTGGCTGGGTGCCAAGTTGCCTTACCCGGTGGTGACGGACCACGTGTACGCGCTGGGGCCCCCATCGACGTTGCGTTGTTGCTGCCTTATGGCTCGGCCAATGCCGGAGATGAGATTGTTGCCCGCAGTCTCGAAAACGCAGCCCGGCTGGCCGCCGCCGAAATCCAAAGCGCGGATTTGCAGATCACGGTTTACAACACTGGCGGCAATGCCGCGCAGGCAGCCGAAGTTGCGCGTGACGCCGTCCAGAACGGCGCGCGCGTAATCGTTGGCCCATTGCGCTCGGACGCTGCAGCGGCTGTCGGCGTTGCGGTTGCGGGACGCAATGTCAGTGTCCTGAGCATTTCCAACAACACAGAAATTGCCGGCGGGAACGTTTTTGTTCTGGGGCACACATTCGCCAATACGGCCGAGCGTTTGGCCAGTTATGCCGTCCGTCAGGGCCGCAACCGCATTGTTATACTTCACGCGCAAAACCTGGCCGGTGAAATCGCCCGCGATGCGGTTCAACAAGCCGTGGCCAATGCAGGTGGCTCGGTCGCTGGTGTCGCAAGCTATGAGTTCTCGCAACAAGGTGTGGTTGAAGCCATTCCTGACGTGATGAGCCAGATCCGTTCTTCCGGCGCAAATGGGCTGGTGATCACGTCGGACGCATCCGGTGCCCTGCCGCTCTTTGCGCAGCTTCTGCCTGAAAACGGACTGGATACCGAGGACGTGCGTGTGATGGGCCTAACCCGGTGGGATGTCCCGCCGCAAACATTGGAGTTTTCGGGATTGCAGGGCGGTTGGTTTGCCCTGCCTGACCCCGATGCGAACGCAGCTTTCAATGCGCGCTATATCGCGGCCTATGGCGACGCGCCGCATGTTCTTGCCCCCATTGGCTATGACGCAATGCGTGCTGTGGCCGAAACCGCTGCTGAGTTTGGTGCGCTTGGTGCCGGGGATCTGACCGCTTCCTCTGGCTTTGCCGGGGCAAACGGGGTATTCCGCCTTCGGCTCAATGGCACAATCCAACGTGCTATGGCTGTTGCACAAGTACAAGAAAGTCAGGTTTCGATAATTGACCCTGCCCCAGGACGCCTTGGCGGTTCCGGCCTCTAACCGGAACCCACGCCAAACCGAGAAAGCCGCCCCACAGGGCGAACTGATCGTTTCACCCGAATTGATCTTTGACCGTGCAGCAGTGGCCGCGCGGATTGATGACGCAATCGCGGACCTATCTGACGAGGGCGCGATCCGATCCGCTACCGTCAAAGAATTGCTTGCGGCCAAACGCCATGGTCGAGAAGTGATAGCGGGGGCCTTTGAAAAAACCCCTCTGGCCGCGCGTAGGATCACACGCGCCTACGCGTTTCTGACCGATGGACTGGTCCAAGAAGCGCTGCGTATCTCGCTGGAAGTTCTGCACCCAAATCCGAACCCGACGGAAGGCCAAAGACTGGCGGTTATGGCTGTTGGCGGCTATGGGCGCGCAGAAATGGCCCCCCATTCCGATGTCGACCTGCTGTTCCTTCTGCCTTGGAAGTTGAGTGGTTGGGCTGAAAGCATCATTGAATCCTGCCTCTACATTCTTTGGGATCTGCGTCTGAAAGTCGGTCATGCTAGCCGGTCCATCACCGATTGCGTGCGCATGGCCAAACAAGATTACACTATCCGAACGACCCTTTTGGAAATGCGGTTCCTTTATGGAAACGCTTCCCTAGCCGAAGAGTTGCAGGACACCATGCGGTCTCAGCTGTTCAATTCGACTGTTTCGGAATTTATTGAAGCCAAACTCGACGAACGCGCCAGCCGTCACAAAAAGCAAGGTGGCCAGCGCTATGTCGTTGAGCCCAATATCAAAGAAGGCAAGGGCGGTCTAAGAGACCTCCAAACGCTTTATTGGATTTCCAAATACGAGCATGACGTCGAAAAGGCTGGCGAATTGGTCGGGATGGGCGTTTTTGAACCCGAAGAGTTCGCGGCATTCGATGCGGCCGAACGCTTTCTTTGGGCGGTGCGCTGTCACTTGCATCTGATCACCGGTCGCGCACAGGACCAGCTCACCTTTGACCTACAAGTCGAAGTGGCCGACCGCATTGGGTACGTCGATCATGGGGGACGACGTGCAGTTGAGCACTTTATGCAGGACTATTTCCGTCACGCCACGGTCGTGGGCGAACTGACACGGATCTTTCTGACGGCGAAGGAGGCCGCACAGCTAAAGCCCGAGCCGATGTTAATTGGGTTCCTCAAGAATCGGCGCGGCCGAAAGAAAAAGCTGAAAGAAGGGTTTGAACTGAAACAAGGGCGCCTTGCCGTCGCCGATGATACACAATTCCTGTCAGATAAACTTAACCTATTGCGTCTTTTTGAGGAGGCGTTGCGCACAGGATATCTGATCCATCCAGAGGCGATGCGGCTTGTAACATCCAACCTCAAATTGATTGATTCCGAAATGCGCAGCAACAAGGAAGCAACCCGCATCTTCCTTGACCTATTGTTGAAACACGGCAATCCGGAACGCGCACTGCGCCGCATGAACGAATTGGGTGTGTTAGGGGCGTTCATCCCTGAATTTGCCCCTGTGGTCGCGATGATGCAATTCAATATGTATCACAGCTACACGGTCGATGAGCACACCATCCAGGTGGTCTCGACGCTTGCGCAAATCGAACGCGAAGAGCTAATCGAGGAACTTCCGATTGCGTCGGGCATCTTAAAGCGTGGGGTCAACCGCAAAGTCATATATCTGGCCTGCCTGATCCACGATCTGGGCAAAGGTCGCGACGAGGATCACTCGATCCTTGGGGCCAAGCTGGCACGCGTGATTTGTCCAAGGCTTGGGTTAAAAGCCAGTGAAACGGAAACCGTTGAATGGCTGGTTCGCCATCACTTGCTGATGTCTGACATGGCGCAAAAGCGCGATATTGGCGATGTGCGCACAGTTCGCGATTTTGCAAAAGCGGTAAAGACAAAGGCTCGCCTCGACCTGCTGACTGTATTGACCGTTTGTGACATTCGCGGCGTTGGCCCGGATGTTTGGAACAATTGGAAGGCGACGCTTCTCAGGGGGCTCTATCGCGCCACTGCCGAAGCAATGGATACCGGCTTGGAGGACCTCAACCGAGAAAAGAGGGAAACCGAAGCAAAACGGCTTTTGCGGGAACGTCTTTCGGGTTGGGACAAAAAAGACCTCAACATCGAAACCCGGCGTCACTATGGCCCGTATTGGCAAGGGCTTGATACCGATAGCCAGGCCGTTATCGCAGGTCTCTTGAACGGGATCAAAGACGACGAGATTTGCATCGACACCTCGCCCGATATTGATCGCGACGCCACACGCGTATGTTTCGCACTTGCCGATCATCCGGGGATATTTTCCCGCCTAACAGGGGCATTGAGCCTTGTGGGGGCGAACATTGTGGACGCGCGCACCTATACATCGAAGGATGGCTATGCGACCGCAGTATTCTGGGTACAGGATATTGAAGGCCACCCCTATGAGGCCGCCCGATTGCCGCGTCTGCGCAACATGATCCAGAAAACCTTGTTGGGTGAAGTTGTCGCTTCTGAAGCGATGGATCGCCGCGACAAGATCAAAAAACGCGAACGCCCGTTCAATGTCGCTACCAATATCACGTTTGATAACCAAGGGTCCGAGATCTACACGATCATCGAGGTGGACACACGCGATCGGCCCGGGCTGTTGTACGACTTGTCCAAGACAATGGCGGCCAATAACATCTATATCGCCAGCGCTGTGATCGCCACTTATGGTGAGCAGGTTATCGATACGTTTTATGTGAAAGATATGTTTGGCCTGAAATTACATGCGAAGCATCGCCAGGAGGCCCTTGAGCGCAAGCTGCGTGAGGCAATTGCTCGCGTGGCGGAGCGGGCAGGCGCATGAGCGCAAAACCCATTCGCCTTCTGGCAAGTTTTCTGACGGTGGGCGGATGGACAATGGCCAGTCGCGTCCTTGGTTTCGCGCGAGAGATCCTGATCCTCGCACTGATTGGGCCAGGGGTTATCCTTGATGCCTTTGTGGCGGCCTTTCGCTTGCCCAACCTGTTTCGCCGTTTCTTTGCCGAAGGTGCGTTTAACGCCGCGTTTGTACCAATGTATTCCAAACGCGCAGAGGGCGACGAGGACGCCAATGGGTTTGCCGCCGACGCGCTAAGCGGGCTGCTATTGGTTGTGCTTGCCCTGGTTGGCCTTGGCATGGTCTTTATGCCCGCCCTTGTCTGGGCCACGGCCGAAGGGTTCCGCGATGATGCGCGGTTCGACATCGCAGTTGGTTATGGGCGCATTGTTTTCCCCTATATTCTGTTCATGTCGCTGGCCGCCTTGTTTTCTGGTGTCCTGAATGCGAATGGCCGCTTTGCCGCTGCTGCCGCCGCGCCTGTTTTGCTGAATATCCTGGCCATTTCCGCAATGGTTTTGGGATATTTTGTAGGCGGCGATGTTATCCGCTGGCTGCTTTGGGCCATCCCGCTGGCCGGTGTCGCGCAACTTTCTTTGGTCTGGGTTGCAGCGGATCGTGCGGGCATTCGTCTGCGCCCCGGTCGTCCACGATGGACACCAGAGATGAAGCATCTGGTCGCGGTTGGCTTGCCTGCTGCTTTGGCCAATGGCGTTGTGCAGATCAACCTGGTCGTGGGGCAGCTGGTCGCCTCTCAAACCGAGGGTGCAGTCAGCTGGCTGTTCGCCGCTGACAGGCTATACCAATTGCCGCTTGGAGTTGTCGGAATCGCCGTTGGTATCGTGCTGCTGCCAGAGCTATCCCGCCGGCTCAAAGCCGATGAGACCGAGGCCGCGCGCCACAGCTATTCCCGTGCCGGAGAGTTTGCGATGGCTCTGACCATTCCCTGCGCTGTTGCCTTCGTGGTTATCCCCCTGCCCTTGGTTTCGGTCATGTATGAGCGTGGCGCAACAGATGCCGAAGACAGCGTGGCGATTGCTGCAGCACTGGCCATTTATGCGCTTGGCCTACCGGCCTTTGTGCTGCAAAAACTGCAACAACCGCTCTTCTTTGCGCGCGAAGACACCAAAAGCCCATTTCGTTATGCGCTGGTCGCGATGGCGGTAAATGGAGGTCTTGCCTTTGGACTGTTGCCTGTCATTGGCTGGTTATCGCCCGCTGTGGCCGCCACATGTTCAGCCTGGGTCATGTCGGGCCTGTTGGCCCTGGGCGCACGCCAATATGGTGAGGTTGCAAAGTTTGATAACCAATTTCGCAGCCGCCTGATCAGGGTGTTGGTGGCCGCCGCGACAATGGGCGCAGCAGTCTGGACCTTGGCCTTGGCCCTCAATGGCGCGCTCCATGCCGATTACTGGCGTTATCTGGCCCTTATCGTGCTGATCGGTGCGGGAATCATCCTCTATGGGGTAATCGGCCAAAAGATCGGCGCGTTCCGGCTTTCCGAATTCAAAGGCGCAATGCGACGCGGTTAACGCTGTCGCAACTTGGCCAGAAGCCTTGTCCATCCCCCCGGTGAAACGATGAAGGACACAAGGAACCCAACTGTAAATCCGGTGAGATCGGCCAATAGGTTTCCATAGTCGCGATAGATAACGGCAAAGATGATCTGGATCGCGGCCAGCATAGCAATCAGTGAAAAGGCTTGATGTTGCCCTTCGCCGGTCATGCGCGCCATCAGCCAACGCATATAGGTAAAGGCACCGATCAATCCGTATGCGCCGGGGTAACCGCCCAAGAGCGGAACTCGCGTATTCAGAAACGACACATAGACAATGCCCGCAACAATGGCGGAAATCCAAAAAACCGCAAAAAAGGCGACCTGGCCAAAGGCCTCCCCCACCATTTTTCCAAGGGCCAGCACGAAGACAACGACAAATGCCGCATGTACAAAACTGCCATGGATCAGCGGGTAGGTCACAAAACGCGCCAATTGGTCTGCCGGGTAAATACCGTTGGCCAGCATCCATTCCACCACAGAATCCACGATGGTGTAATTTTCAATGGCCGAAATGCGCCATCCAATACCATCCTGCCCGCCGATAATGCCTTCAGCCGCCAGTTGGAACATGATCTCCAACCCGCCAATCACGACGGCAAGGGCGACCACGGCGGGCGGCAATGCGTTGAAAACTGAATTGTTGGCAGGCTGCATATCAAACCTCATTCGTGCGGCCTCTGGTTGACGGGCCTTTCCCCCGTGGGTAAGCGAAGCGCGCGTGCATTTCCAGTGCCCCATCCGCGCAGGGGCAGATGCGAAGAGGCCAAAGCCGATGAGCGACACCGCTTTTACCCCCCGCGTATTTTCCGGGATCCAGCCCTCGGGCGGATTGACCCTGGGCAATTACCTTGGTGCGATTAAGCGGTTTGTCGATTGGCAGGAAGCCGGGACGCATGAAACGATTTATTGCATGGTCGACCTGCACGCGATCACCGCGAAGTTCATCGACCCCGCGACCTTGCGGCGGAACACACGTGAACTGTGTGCCGGGTTTATTGCCAGCGGCATCGACCCTGAGAAATCCGTCCTTTTCAACCAAAGTCAGGTGCCCGAGCACACACAACTGGCCTGGATCTTCAATTGCGTGGCCCGCATGGGCTGGATGAACCGGATGACCCAGTGGAAGGATAAATCTGGCAAGAATGCCGAGGCGGCCTCGCTTGGCCTGCTGGCCTACCCTGCCCTGATGGCGGCCGACATCCTGATTTACCACGCCACCCATGTGCCGGTGGGCGAGGATCAAAAACAGCATATCGAGCTGACCCGTGATATCGCCACAAAGTTTAATCATGACTACGGGCGTGAGTTCTTTCCAATTGCGGAACCGGTGATCGAGGGCGCGGCAACGCGGGTGATGAACCTGCAGGATGGCACCAAGAAAATGTCGAAATCGGACCCATCCGAGAAAACCCGCATCAACATGACCGATGACGCAGATGCCATCGCCAAGAAAATTCGCAAGGCCAAGACCGATCCCGACCCCCTACCCGAAACCATCGAGGGTCTGGAGGGGCGTCCAGAGGCGCGCAATCTGGTGAATATCTGGTCCGGCTTGACCGATCAGACCCCGGCGCAGGTGGTCGAGGCCAATGCAGGAAAGCTATTTGGCTATTTCAAACAGGATCTCGCTGACATCGCGGTGGACAAACTGGGCCCCATTGCCAGTGAAATGGCACGTTTGATGGAGGATCAGTCCGAGATTGACCGCATTCTTGGCCGCGGGGCCGAGCGCGCGCGCGAAATTGCTGCACCGATTTTGGACGAAACTTACGACATTGTCGGGATGGTGCGAAGCTAACACCCCTGCATCCACGCACCCTTTAGGTGCACGCGCGCCTAATTGCGCAGGGGTGAACAGCTACTAGGTTCATGGTGAAGGAGATTTGCCATGAGTTTTACCGCTGATCCCGGCATGGTCATTGGCCACGCCCATTTGAAAGTATCTGACCTTGATCGCTCAATCGCCTTTTATCGCGATGTGCTGGGCCTTGAGGTACAACAGAAGTTTGGAAATCAGGCCGCTTTTCTTTCGGCAGGGGGGTATCACCACCATTTGGGCCTGAACACATGGGAAAGTCGTGGCGGCACGCGCCCGCCGCGCGGCACCACCGGCCTTTATCACATTGCCTATCTATACCCGACACGCGCCGCACTTGGCCGAGCTGTCGCGCAGGTCATCGCATCGGGCGTTGTGCTGGAAGGTGCTGCCGACCATGGCGTCAGCGAAGCCGTCTATTTCAACGATCCGGACGGCAATGGGATTGAGCTTTATTGGGACCGGCCGAAGGCGGACTGGCCACGTGATGCAAATGGGCATCTCGCGATGGTCAATGCAGCCTTGGATATCCCGGCACTTGTAAAACTGGCCGACGCCCCCATTTGATTAACTCCGTGTTAGCACTTGTGGCGGATAGTTCCGCCACCGCAGCCTTTGGGAAAGGCGCACGGTCCCAAACATTTGAGAAGAGGAGGATTGGCATGAACAATAGCCAGAAGACGCCTATTGCGTCCCCTAAACGACCAAATGAAGAGATCAAGTCCCCGGTCAAAGCAACGACAATGGACTACCAGTTGGGTTTTGCTTCCGGATCAATCTGATTGAGGTAACCTGTTGATCTAACTGGAAACCTCAAACCCGGTTGCGGCGGGATGGCGCGATCAGAAAGGTTTTGTTGCGTCACCCCGCCCCCTCGGTCATGATGATGGCCGGACAACTAGGGACTGAACATGCGTAAATTTCTGGTCGTACTTGACGACTCTCGCGAATGCCTGAACGCCATGCGCTTCGCCGCGATGCGGGCCTCAGCCACAGGTGGCGGGGTCGAAATCCTGTCGGTCATTCCGCCCGAGGAGTTTAACCACTGGATCGGGGTCGCGGATATCATGCGGGCCGAAGCCCGCGAGCGGATCGAGGTACATTATGAGGTTTACGCCAAGTGGATGCGTGACAAGCAGGGGATCGAACCGGAGCTTGTGATCCGCGAAGGTGAAACGGTCACCGAAATCCTTGCGCAGATTGAGGAAGACTCCGAGATTGGTATTCTGGTTCTGGGGGCGGGCTCTGACAAAGGTGGCCCGGGTCCGATTATCTCAGCCCTGTCGAAATCTGCGGGCACTTTACCGATCCCAATCACGATCGTTCCAGGCGAGTTGCCGAAAGAGCGTTTGGAAGCGCTTTCCAAACCCGCTTAGAATCGTTCTAAATCTTGACATTTCCAGCACGTGCGCGCATATCGAGTGGGTGCTGCGAAGGAGCCTGCCCAATGTTTATTCAGACCGAATCCACGCCGAACCCGGCGACCCTGAAATTCCTGCCCGGACAGCAGGTTCTTGGGGCTGGTACGGCTGATTTCCCGTCCGCCGATACCGCCGGCACCTCGCCGCTGGCATCCCGTATTTTTGGTGTCTCTGGCGTGACCGGCGTTTTTCTGGGCACCGACTTTGTGACAGTGACAAAAAACGACCAAACCGAATGGGATCATGTAAAGCCTGCCATCCTTGGCGCGATCATGGAACATTTCCAATCCGGCGCGCCCGCTGTTGAGGGTGAAGGCGGCGCAGGTGGTCACGCTGATCACGATGGTGGCGAAGATGCCGAAATCGTAGGCCAGATCAAGGAACTGCTGGATACACGCGTGCGTCCGGCCGTCGCTCAAGATGGTGGCGACATCACCTTTCACGGGTTTGATCGCGGCATCGTCTACCTGCATATGCAAGGCGCATGCGCCGGTTGTCCGTCATCGACTGTGACGTTGAAAATGGGAATCGAAAACCTGCTGCGCCACTACATCCCTGAAGTTATCGAAGTGCGCCCTGTCGGTGTCTGACCCAATCATACTCGGATTTGATACGTCGGCCTCGCATTGCGGGGCCGCATTGCTATCTGGCGACACCTGCCTTGCTGCCGCATATGAAAATATGACTCGCGGTCAAGCGGAACGCCTGATGCCTATGATTGATGAGGTTTTGTCCGAGGCCGGCGTTGATGTGGCAGACCTTGCAGCCATTGGGGTTGGTGTGGGCCCCGGAAACTTTACCGGCATTCGCATTTCCGTCTCCGCAGCACGTGGCTTGTCCCTTGCGCTTGGAATTCCAGCCATCGGCGTCTCGCTGCTTGAGGCCCTGCGGTATGGCCATGATGGACCGAGCCTTAGCGCAATCGATGCGCGACGAAGCAATCTTTACCTCCAAAGCTTTGGAACCGGGCGGGATCGCGGGCCTGAAATGGTCTCGTTTGAAGACATCTCGCATTGGGCCGAACCCGGGTTGAGTGTGATCGGAAACCGATGCCATGAGATTGCTGATACCTTCAATATGACAGCGCGACCGGCGGCTTTTGCTCCGGCCTCGGCCATCGCCCGCATTGCAAGCGCACGATGGCAATCGCCTGCGCCACGACCGGCCCCACTTTATGTTCGGGCTGCAGATGCGGCACCGTCAAAGGACTCTGGGCCTAAGATTCTGACATGACCCCTAATGAGCTGGCGGAGATTCACAAAGCTTGCTTTACCACGCCACGCCCATGGAGCGCTCAGGAATTTGCCGCGTTGACGGCAGACACCAATACGGACCTTCTGTCCGCAGAGGGTGGCTTTGCCCTAATCCGTAGCGTTGCGGGCGAAACCGAGTTGTTGACTATTGCCGTGATACCAGGGTTCAGGCGGCGCGGAATCGCGGCGCACTTGATCCGGCTGCTGTGCGACATGGCGAAGTCACGTGGGTCAGAGCAGGTTTTTCTGGAAGTTTCCGCCGAGAACAAGCCGGCTATTGCCCTCTACGAAAAGGCCGGTTTTTTGAGAACCGGCTTGCGCCCAAAATACTACAAATCCCCAGAGGGAACCCGCATCGACGCGGTTGTTATGGCGCTGGACCTAACGGAAACCTTTATCAATTGGTCAGAATCCAGTTGACCCTGCGCCCGGGCTTTGTCCTTATTCTTCTTGGGGATCACACGATCTTTTTTAACAAGGGGCGCGACACGTTACGAATGCCCCGAAAATTATCCAACCTGGGAGAGACGAAATGACTCTTTTCAAGACCTTTCTTGGCACTGCTGCAGCCCTTGCTGTAACCGCTGGCGCAGCGCTTGCCGACCCTGCCATCATCTTTGACCTTGGCGGCAAGTTTGACCGCTCGTTCAACGAGGCGGCCTTTAACGGGGCTGAGCTTTGGGCCGAGGAAACTGGCGGCAGTTATCGTGAAATTGAACTGCAATCCGACGCGCAGCGTGAACAAGCGATGCGCCGATTGGCCGAAGCTGGTTCCAACCCAATCGTCATGGCGGGCTTTAGCCAGGCATCTGCCCTGTCGGTTGTTGCACCTGACTATCCCGACACAACTTTCGTTATCATCGATGGTGTGGTGGACGAACCCAACGTACGCTCGGTTATCTTCCAGGAGCACGAAGGCTCTTACCTTGTCGGTATGCTTGCTGCGATGGCCTCTGAATCCGGCACTGTCGGTTTTGTAGGTGGCATGGATATCCCACTGATCAGTCGCTTTGGTTGTGGGTACGCTCAAGGTGTGCGTGCGGTTAATCCCGATGCAACCATCATCCAGAACATGACCGGCACAACCCCGGCTGCCTGGAATGACCCGGTTCGCGGTGGCGAGCTGACGCGGACTCAGATCAGCCAAGGCGCTGATGTTGTCTTTGCTGCCGCTGGCGGCACAGGCCTTGGTGTTCTGCAAACCGCGGAAGATGAAGGCATCTTTTCGATCGGCGTCGACTCGAACCAGAACTATTTGCACCCCGGCTCGGTTTTGACCTCGATGGTCAAACGTGTGGATGTCGCCGTGCATGAGGCCTTCACCGCCGGTGCCGATGTTGAAACCGGACTGTTCGTGATGGGGCTTGCAGAAGAGGGCGTTGGTTTTGCGTTGGATGATAACAACGCGGAACTGGTAACCGAAGACATGATCGCAGCCGTCAACGATGCGCGCGCCGCAATCATTGCCGGCGAAATCTCGGTCCATAACTACACCGAAGATGGCATGTGCCCGGTCGAATAATCCGGCACAGAACTGAAATTCTGAGGGCTGCCCCTAACCGGGTGGCCCTTTTCCTTTCGTAAGTAGGTCAAACTTTGTGTCCTGCCTGCCTGTACAGGTCATGGGTCGCAGAGTAGTCTTTTCGAATCCGCCTTTCAGGGGGGCGGCCCATACTGGTAACGCGGGACAAAGAACCTCATGACCCAGACCACATCTGCGGATGCACCTTATGCGATCGAACTCAAGGGCATCTCAAAGGCCTTCGGCCCAGTTCAGGCCAACAAGGACATTTCTATCACTGTCCGAAAAGGGACAATCCACGGCATCGTGGGCGAAAACGGTGCGGGCAAATCCACGCTGATGTCCATCCTCTATGGCTTTTATAAAGCTGACGCCGGCGAAGTGCATATCAATGGCAAATTGACGCCGATTCCCGATAGCCAGGCCGCCATTCGGGCAGGCATCGGCATGGTCCACCAGCATTTCAAGCTGGTCGAAAACTTCACCGTGGTAGAAAACGTCATTCTGGGTGCAGAGGATGGAGAGTTGTTGCAGCCTTCAATCTCAAAAGCGCGCAAACTGCTGACCGAACTGGCGGAAGAATACGAGCTGCATGTTGATCCCGACGCAGTGGTCGAAGAGCTTTCCGTGGGTCACCAGCAGCGGGTTGAAATCCTGAAGCAGCTCTACCGCCATGCCGACATCCTGATTTTGGATGAGCCGACAGGCGTTTTGACCCCATCCGAAGCCGATCACCTGTTCCGCATCCTCAATGGACTGAAGGAACAGGGGAAAACCATCATCCTGATTACCCATAAGCTGCGCGAAATCATGGATGTGACGGACACGGTCAGCGTGATGCGGCGGGGTGAGATGACGGCGACAGTTAAAACGTCGGAGACCAGTCCAGAACATTTGGCTGAGTTGATGGTGGGTCGCAAAGTCCTTTTGCAAGTCGAAAAAGTGCCTGCCACCCCCGGCGACGTTGTCGTGGACGTTCGCAATTTACAGGTTCATGACGACCAAAAGGTCGAGCGCGTCAAAGGCGTTTCTTTCCAAATTCGCAAGGGCGAGATTTTGGGCATCGCCGGCGTCGCTGGAAACGGTCAATCCGAATTACTTGAAGTCCTGGGCGGAATGATCCCGGCCACCAGCGGCGAAATCGCTTTGAACGGTGTGGCCCTCGATCTGACGGGCAAGGAATCCGACGGGCAAAGCCGCCGCGCACATGGCATCGCCCATGTGCCAGAGGATCGCCAAAAAGAAGGATTGATCATGAACTTTGCTGCGTGGGAAAATGTGGCCTTCGGTTACCACCACGATCCGGCTTACCAGAAAAACAGCCTGTTTATGAACAACAGCGCATTGAAATCCGACATGGCCGAAAAGATGGAGCGTTTTGATGTGCGCCCGCCTGATCCGTTCCTTGCTGCCAAAAATTTCTCGGGTGGCAACCAGCAAAAAATTGTGGTTGCGCGTGAGATCGAGCGCAATCCCGACCTTTTGCTAATTGGCCAGCCGACACGCGGTGTTGATATCGGAGCAATTGAGTTTATCCACCAACAGATCATTGCGTTGCGCGACGAGGGGAAAGCCATCTTGCTGGTTTCGGTAGAGCTGGATGAAATCATGTCATTGTCAGACCGCATCGCAGTGATGTTCGACGGGCAGATCATGGGCGAAAAACTCCCCGTTGAGACCAATGAAGGCGAACTTGGCCTCTTGATGGCCGGCGTAACCAAGGGGGCCGCGTAAATGGATAAGATGCCAAAATGGGCCGATGTGGCCCTGATCCCCTTTATCAATTTGTTGCTCGCGTTAATCGTTTCCGGGCTTGTCGTTCTTTACATCGGGGAAAGCCCGGTGGAGGCAATGACGATTATGGTGCGCGGCGCTGTCGGCTCGGCCTATGGCTGGGGCTATACGCTCTATTACGCCACAAACTTCATCTTTACAGGACTGGCAGTGGCCGTCGCATTTCACGCCCGAATGTTCAATATCGGGGGCGAAGGTCAAGCCGCCCTTGGCGGACTAGGTGTGGCAGTTGTCTGCCTTTCGGTCGGATGGCCGCATTGGTCCATGGCCCTGATTGCTGCCGTCCTCGGCTCGGCTGCCTTTGGCGCGGCATGGGCTGCCGTCCCCGCCTATCTTCAGGCCAAGCGCGGCAGTCATATCGTAATCACCACCATCATGTTTAACTTCATCGCCTCAGCGTTGCTGGTTTACCTGTTGGTTAATGTGTTTCGCGTTCCGGGATCAATGGCACCGGAAACGGCCCGGTTCGCAGAGGGTGCGCATTTGCCAAACGCCCATGCAATCGCACCATGGCTCGGCTTTCCGCGATCAACTCCGCTCAACGTCTCATTTCTTGTCGCCCTCGTGGCCTGCCTTTTTGTGTGGCTGCTGATCTGGCGTACGCGGCTTGGCTATGAGATCCGCGCTTTTGGTGAATCTGAAACGGCCGCTGTTTACGCAGGCATCAATCCGGTTCGGATTATCATGATTTCGATGCTCATATCCGGAGGATTGGCCGGCATGATGGCCATAAACTCGGTGATGGGCGAGGCGGAGCGTCTGGTTCTCGACCCGGTACAGGGCGCAGGCTTTGTTGGCATCGCAGTGGCCCTTATGGGCCGGTCGCATCCAATTGGAGTGCTGTTGGCTGCCGTTCTCTTCGGTATGCTGTATCAAGGCGGCGCAGAGCTTGCGTTCGACATGCCCGGCGTCAGCCGGGAAATGCTTTTGGTCATCCAAGCCCTTGTCATTCTGTTCACCGGCGCGCTCGACAACATGGTGCGATCTCCGGTTCAACGCATGTTCCTTGCCATGCGGAAGGAGGGTTAAGCCATGAGCTTTGATATTGTCCTTCAACTCCTCGACAGTTCCGTCCGTCTTGCAACCCCGCTGCTTCTGGCGTGCCTGGCAGGTCTTTATTCTGAGCGCGCGGGCATCTTTGATATTGGCCTTGAGGGCAAGCTGCTGATCTCTGCCTTCTTCTCAGCGGCTGCCGCCTATTCAACCGGAAGCGCTTGGCTGGGCCTTTTGGCAGGTATGGCCTCCGCAATGGTTTTTGCTGCGTTGCATGGCGTGGCCTCAATCACCTTCCGGGGCAATCAATTGATATCCGGCGTGGCCATTAACTTCCTTGCGTCGGGAATGACCGTCGTTGTCAGCGTCAGTTGGTACCAACTGGGCGGACGCACCCCGCAACTAGAGGGCGCAAGCCGTTTCCAAGACCTCACACTGCCGCTTGCGGAGAGCCTTTCCGGCGTTCCAATTCTCGGCCCAATTTATTCAGAACTCATCTCAGGTCATTCCGCCTTGGTCTATCTGGCCCTTTTAATGGTGCCTTTGACATGGTGGGTACTGAACCGAACCCGTTTCGGTCTGCGCCTGCGTGCTGTTGGTGAAAACCCGGCAGCGGTCGATACAGCGGGGATTTCGGTCGTCAGGCTGCGCTTTACAGCCGTGCTGATCTGCGGTGCACTTTGCGGCATTGCTGGCACCTATCTGGCTACTAGCCTTTCCGCCGGGTTCATCAAAGAAATGAGCGCCGGGCGCGGCTTCATCGCATTGGCTGCATTGATCTTTGCAAAATGGCGGCCGTGGTATGCTCTTATGGCTTGCCTGCTTTTTGGATTTCTGGACGCAACAGGCAGCATCTTCCAGAATATCGAGATCCTCGGGTTTGGGGTGCCTGTGCAGTTCATGCAAGCCTTGCCCTATATCCTGACGGTGGTGATTCTGGCGGGCTTCGTTGGTAAAGCTATCCCGCCACGCGCCGGTGGTGAGCCCTACGTCAAAGAACGATAAAGCCTATTCTTTGGCTGTAAAAAGAACCCCGCCGACTGATCCGGCGGGGTTTTCTTTTGCTCAACCTGTGCAAATCCACTTATTGAGACTGGCTGTTCCGATCTGTCGCAGGGGGGAGGGGCTGGCCTTGAACAAGTCACAGCGCTAATGGACGTCCATAGCGTGAAGGAGAACACCCCCCAATGCAGATCTACTTGCCAATCGCGGAAGTGAGCGTGAACGCGTTTCTGTTGCTTGGACTCGGCGGACTAGTCGGCATTTTGTCTGGCATGTTCGGTGTAGGCGGCGGTTTCCTTATGACGCCGCTGTTGTTCTTCATTGGTATTCCACCGGCAGTGGCCGTCGCCACCGAAGCGAACCAGATCGTTGCGTCGTCCTTCTCTGGCGTGTTGGCTCATTTCAAGCGCAAAACCGTCGATTTGAAGATGGGGTTCGTTCTTCTGATCGGGGGCTTAACGGGCGCCGCACTGGGCGTCCAAATCTTCAATCTCTTGAAAGCGCAAGGGCAGGTCGACCTGTTGGTCCGCCTCTGCTACGTCATCTTCCTAGGGATTATCGGCGGCTTGATGTTCATCGAAAGCCTCAACGCCATTCGCAAATCCAGAAACGCGACCACGACGGTTCCCAAGCGCAAGTCGCGCGGTTGGATTCACGCGCTTCCGTTCAAAATTCGGTTCCGGACATCAGGCCTGTACCTGTCTGTAATTCCACCGCTTTTGGTTGGATTGGCCGTGGGCGTCCTTTCGGCAATCATGGGTGTCGGCGGCGGCTTCATCATGGTTCCAGCGATGATTTATCTTTTGGGCATGCCAACCAAAGTTGTTGTTGGCACATCGCTCTTTCAAATTATCTTTGTGACCGCCTTCGCAACGCTGCTCCACGCGACCACAAACTTCACGGTTGATATGGTTCTGGCCGTCCTTCTTTTGGTTGGCGGCGTTGTAGGGGCCCAGATCGGGGCACGGATCGGCGTTTACCTGAAAGCTGAACAATTGCGGATTTTGTTGGCCCTTATGGTTCTTTTGGTCTGCGGAAAACTGGCCTTCGACCTGTTGGTCCAGCCATCCGAACTCTTCTCTATTGGTGCGGGGGGCGGACATTGAAACATTTCTCCCTAATCCTCGCGCTTTTGGTGGCCCCGGTAGCGGCCGTTGCGCAAGACGAGAATGTCGTTGCGGGTTTGAGCCAGAACACCGTCGCCATCACTGCCAATTTCAGTGGTTCCGAGATTCTGATTTTTGGTGCAGTTGAACGACAGGCCCCGGCGCCTGAGGATAGCATTCTCGGTGTCATCATAACCGTCGAAGGGCCTGACCGTGGCCTGACAGTGCGTCGGATGGACCGGCGCTATGGTATTTGGATGAACACAGAGGCTGTCGAGATCGACTCGGCGCCAACTTTCTACGCTGTGGCGACCAATGCACCGCTTGAGGACATCCTGTCAGACGTTGAGGACGATGCCCTCGACATTACGATTAATCGGGCAATTCACGCCTATTATATCGACTCGGATCGCCCACAAGATTTCATTGATGCAGTCATTCGCATTCGGGAAAACGAAGACTTGTACCAAACCCTGGAGGGCGCGGTTCAGGTCCGTTCTGACACTTTGTTTGATACATCAATCCGTCTGCCCTCAAATTTGGTCGAAGGGGATTACACTGCGCGTATCTTCCTCACGCGTGATCGTCAGATCGTTGCGGATTTTGAGACTGAGATTGAAGTTGCCAAAGTTGGCCTGGAACGCATCATCTACAACCTCGCCCACGAGCGCCCGCTAATCTACGGTCTGCTGTCGCTTTTCATCGCAATTGCGGCTGGTTGGGGGGCGTCGGCGGTCTTCCGTTATATCCGCAGCTGATCGTCTAACCCCGGCCCATAAAGGGCATTCCATTGGCCATAACGGTCATCGACGGCACATTCGCGTCCGCTGGAAGATTAGCCATGTACCAAACGGCTTCAGCAACGTCGTGCGCGTCCATGACCGGTTCAGGCCGGACGCTGCCATCCGCTTGCGGAACGCCTTCTGAGATGGCCTTGGTCATCTCGGTTGCGGCGTTGCCAATATCGATCTGACCGGCCGTGATTCCCAAAGCGCGTCCGTCAAGAGACAGCGTTTTGGTTAGGCCCGACACCCCATGCTTCGTTGTGGTATAGCAAACCGACCCCGGGCGCGGTGTGTGTGCCGATATCGAGCCATTATTGATGATCCGGCCGCCGGCAGGAGTCTGACGCCTCATGAGCCCAAAGGCCGCTCTGGCCGAAAGGAACATTCCCGTTAAATTCACATCCAGAACGGCCTGCCATTCGGCAAGGCTGATCTGATCAATTGCACCGGATGTGCCAAAGCTGCCCGCGTTATTGAACAAGACATCCAGCCGGCCAAAACGCGCCGTGAGCTCTGCGAAAGTGCCTTCGACTTGTGCCTCATTCGTCACATCGCAGGCTGAGACCATGGCGTTGCCCCGACCGGCTGCGACCTCAAGAAGTGGTGCTTTCCGACGTGCGATCAGAGCTACATTCCAGCCGCGGTCTAAAAACAACTCCGAAACGGCGCGGCCAATACCTGCACTTGCGCCCGTTACAGCAATGGTTTTTGTCATGGGTCCGGTTCCTCCATCTCCAGTTTCAGTGGCGTAACTGGCACTTCCAGATCCTTGGTCGACAATTCGACCGTGGGTTTCGAAAGGCGATAGCGGGTGATCCAAAGTAAGCGTTCTTCGGCCCTTGTGATCGCAACATAGGCCAGCCGCTTCCACAGGGCCTGGCCCGCTTCCATCCGCCCTGCCCGGCTTGCCGCGTAAATATCAGGGGCAAAAACTTGAACGTCTTTCCATTGTGAGCCTTGGGCTTTGTGGATTGTGACCGCAGCGCCGTGTAGAAACGTGGCTCCCATACGTGCCGCGTAGGGAATGAAAGGTTCCTCTTCATCCGGCTTTTCGATCTTGACGATCGAGGCGGCTGAGATCTGAGGGCTTTCTGCACCAACGACATGCAACCGGGAAAACCCGGGTTTACGTCCAGGGCCCATATAGACCACTTGCGCCCCTTTGATGAGGCCTCGCGCCTCCAAGTCGATACGCTTTTTACGGTGTTTCGCCGGTAGCTCGATCCCGTCACAGATCAGCGGTTCACCGGGCAAAAGCGCGTCCTCTGGCGCTCCATTGGCCACTCGAAACGCACGGATCAGTCTAATGCGAGTGGCGTTACGCCAGACAAGGACCGGGCTACGCGCCATCAAATCGCTGTCAGCGCGCTGTGCGATGACAATGCGCGGATCACTTTGAGCAGCCTCTTCGATCATTCGTTCGAAGGCTTCAAAGCCTAGCTCCGGGTCCGCAAGCGCATGGGCCAGATCGAGAATTGGATTATCGGCCTCTTGGCGGTGAATGCGGCCCAATTCCAATCGCCTCGGACCGCTTAGTTTATCGAACACCATCGTGCCGGATTGCCCCACCGGCGCCAACTGGGCAGGATCTCCAAAGAGCACAAGCATCGGAAAGATTTCGCGCAAATCTTCAAGCTGCCGTTCATCCAGCATGGAGCTTTCATCGACAAAGCCTATATCCAGCCCATCTTCGCGCCGCTTCCAACCCGTGATGAAATCTGACCCTCTGAGGCCCGCAGCCGCCAATGCGGCAGGTACCGATCTATGCGCGTCATACACTGCTTTTGCCCGATCCAAGGCGGCATCGGTTAAGGCCTCTATCTCTGGCCGTTCGCCCTGCCCCGCAAGCCACTCGGCGACCTTTTCATATTCCGGGTCATAAACGGGCGTGTAGAGAATTCGATGGATCGTGGTGGCCGGAACGCCGCGCGTTCGCAAGACCGAGGCCGCTTTGTTGGTCGGCGCAAGCACGGCCAGCGTCCGCCGTTCTTTACGTCGGCGGCCTTCCCAATCGCCAGAGACGATGTCGACTCCCAGCTCCTCCAGAGCCTTGACCAATTCTGCCAACAGCATGGTTTTGCCGCTGCCAGCCTTTCCGACCACGGCCAAGACCTGAGCCTTGCCTTCGGCTGCGGGAATCAGTGTTTCCGCTTCCAGATCGACACCGACACTGCGCATCGCCTCGGCCAGCGTGTCATAAGCCGCTGCCTGATCGTCTGAGAATGTAATTGCCTGCCCTGCCATGGCCGCACCCTAAGGCCAGCCTGCG
This sequence comes from uncultured Nioella sp., assembly GCA_947495575.1. Taxonomy (GTDB): domain Bacteria; phylum Pseudomonadota; class Alphaproteobacteria; order Rhodobacterales; family Rhodobacteraceae; genus CANLZL01. Next base: position 104,182 of record CANLZL010000008.1, read on the forward strand.
CCAAGCACCACGGCAGAATTCTTCATTTGTCGGTGAATTTTGCATGCGGCAGCAGCGGCCCGAGGAGGGCTCCCCATGGGGAGCTTGACGAGGGGCGCGCCCCGGTCGGCGCGCCAAGCGCGGCGACCCAAAAAAAACCGCCCCCACCAGTCAGATAGGGACGGTCCTCTTTGTCTTTGGTCAAATTCAGACGGTGGGGCCTGCTTCCAGAACGTCTTCCAGAGTGGTCAGGCCTGTGCGCGGCGCTTGAACCAGCACCGACATGTTACCAGGCTTGTGTTCGTTCTTGTGCATCTTCGTGTGCGCAGCTGGCAATTCCGCCCATGTAAATACTTCCGACATACATGGGTCCAAACGGCGTTCACACATCAGCTTATTGGCCGCAGCCGCCTGCTTCAGATGCGCGAAGTGTGAGCCCTGAAGACGCTTCTGGTGCATCCACATGTAACGGACGTCGAACGTGCAATTGAAGCCAGAAGTGCCGGCGCAGATCACGACCATTCCGCCTTTTTTGCAAACCAGCGATGAAACCGGGAACGTTGCCTCGCCAGGGTGTTCAAACACGATATCGACATTGTTGCCTTTACCAGTGATATCCCAGATGGCCTTGCCAAACTTACGTGCCTCTTTGAACCAGGCCGCATATTCCGGTGTGTTCACTGTTGGCAACTGCCCCCAGCAATCAAAGTCGCGTCTGTTAATGACACCTTTGGCACCAAGGCTCATAACAAATTCTCGTTTGCTCTCATCCGAAATCACGGCGATTGCGTTGGCACCGGCTGTGTTGATCAGCTGAATGGCATAAGATCCCAGGCCCCCAGAGGCGCCCCAAACCAGCACGTTCATGCCCGGCTTCAGCTCATGCGGGTGGTGACCAAACAGCATCCGATAAGCGGTGGCGAGCGTCAGGGTGTAACACGCGCTTTCTTCCCAGGTCAGGTGCTTGGGCCGCGGCATCAATTGTTGCGCCTGAACGCGGGTGAACTGAGCAAAAGATCCATCCGGAGTTTCATAACCCCAGATCCGCTGCGACGGTGAATACATCGGGTCGCCGCCGTTGCATTCCTCGTCATCTCCATCATCCTGGTTACAATGGATGACAACTTCGTCGCCCACTTTCCAGTTGCGTACTTTGTCTCCAATCGCCCAAACGATGCCGGACGCATCAGAGCCGGCAATATGATAAGGTGCACCATGGCCATCAAACGGGCTGATCGGAACACCGAGGCCAGCCCAAACACCATTGTAGTTTACGCCCGCGGCCATAACGAGGACCAGCACATCGTTGCTGCCAAGTTCCGGGATATCGACGGTTTCAACCTCAAAGGCCTTTTCAGGGACGCCGTGACGTTCACGACGAATTGTCCAAGCATACATCTGCTTGGGCACAAACCCCATCGGAGGGATCTCTCCCATCTCATAGAGGTCCTTTTCGGGCGCATCGTAGCTTGCGATCGCGGGGTTGCTGTCCAAGGCCATCGGCTCCTCCTGACATTTTTGCTGCGCTGCGGAACAAATCCGTGCTTCTGCAGCATTCGTAGAAGGGGCCGCGCAACTATGCAACCCTAAAATGGGTGTTTGTTGTAATATTATGTCGTGAGGATGTCGACTTTTCTACTACGAAAGTCTATTTCTCAATAAAATCAGCAAAGACAGGATCGAGCGACCGGGCATAAAACGCCAATAAACGCTCGCCCTCCTCGCTGATTTCCAACGAATCGTCGCGCAGTTGCAGCATTTTTCGCTCTTTCAGCGTGGCAAGCGCTGTCGCCACCATAAAGGCCGGGTCCGTGCGACCCGGAAGAAAGAGTGGCAGATCATTTTCTCTGGCAAAGGCGATTCTGGCCTCCAGCGCCGCTTCAAGATCTGCGCGGGTCTTGGCGCCGGCCAGCCAGGCATGCGCAATCATGGGGAACGGAACCGCTGGCATAACCTGGCCGATCCGACCCATCAATTCTTCGCCAAGGTCCTCTGCGCTGCGGGATTTGGTGAGGGCAAATTCCGTCAGGCTGAGCGGCATGCCAAAACTCACCCCTGCAATGCCATAACGGTTCACCCGGCGTGTGATCTTTTGCCAGATGATCCGCCGGAGATATCGAAAGATGGGTTTCAACGAAAATCGGAAGTGACGCGTGCCGCCTGTCTGCGCATGGATCAAATTGCGATCTTCCATAACGCGGTCGTAATTCAACGCCACTGGCACAAAGACGACATCACGGCTTTCACCCGGTTCGAAATCCTCGACTATATAGGACAAAAGCCCAAGCTTCGGCGGCCGCAATTCGCCGGTACGGCTCAGTCCTCCCTCGGGAAACACGGCCTGTGTTACCCCTGCTTCGGTCGCCATCTGAACGTAGCGCGCCAACACTTTGCGATAGAGTGGGTTGTTGTGACGACGACGAATGAAATACCCGCCAAGCATGCGGATAAGGGGCTGAAGCGGCCAAACGCGGGCCCATTCACCAACCGCGTAAGCCAGCGCGGATCGGTCTGCGGCCAGCCATGTCACCAAGACGTAATCCATATTTGAGCGGTGGTTCATGACAAAAACCACTGTCGCATCTTTGCTGATGGTCTCGATCGCCTTGGCGTCGGATTGCTGCACCCGAACCCGATAGAGCGAGCGCGACAAAATACGCGCGGCCCGAATGGCAAAACCGAAATAGGTGAATGCAGAGAAGGAGGGTACAATCTCTCGTGCATATTGTTCTGCTTTCTGAGCAGCCACATCCTCGCGCATGTTGTGCGCACGGGCGTATTCAACAACGGCTTTGGCCACTTCCGGATCAAAGCGAAGGCGCAGGATCGTGTCGCGGCGACGGGCCAGCTTGAACGGTTGTATGGGAAAGGAAAGACGTTGGTTCAATCGATCAACGGCACGTTCCAGCCTCCGCCGAAAATACCAACGGACGGACGGCATCAACACCCAGTCAAGCGCTGCCAAAGCCGCAAAAAGCAGCACGAGAACCAGCAGCCACAGGGGGATTTCGATCAAGCTCGTCATTAGGTGGGACGGTGACAGGAAATGAAGGGCGCATCAATGCAATGCGAAGCGTCGCGGGCCTGTGGCGGCATCTCAGCCACAGCAATTTCAGAATGCACCTTTTTCTTGCAAACCGCCCTGCCCCTCGCAAGTGCAGAAAAATTGCACGATTGCCGCAACGCAGCGAGTTGACAGGGTATTATTATTCCCAATATACCCCCTATGAACGAAATAAGATTACCTAGATGGAATCGGAGCCTTCGCCATGACCGAGACCCAAAAAGACCGCCCCTGGTTGATCCGCACCTATGCCGGTCACTCGACCGCCTCAGCCTCAAATGCGCTCTACCGGTCCAATCTGGCCAAGGGGCAAACCGGCCTGTCCGTCGCCTTCGATCTTCCAACCCAAACCGGGTATGATAGCGATCACGAGCTTGCGCGTGGCGAAGTGGGCAAGGTGGGTGTTCCAGTCTCTCATCTGGGCGATATGCGTGCGTTGTTTGACCAAATTCCGCTGGAACAGATGAACACGTCGATGACGATCAACGCGACGGCCCCCTGGCTTTTGTCGCTCTATATTGCCGTGGCCGAAGAGCAGGGCGCAGATGTCTCCAAATTGCAGGGGACCGTTCAAAACGATCTGATCAAAGAATACCTCAGCCGCGGGACTTATGTGTGCCCGCCAAAGCCTTCGCTCAAAATGATCGCGGATGTGGCTGAATATTGCTACACGAACGTTCCCAAATGGAACCCGATGAACGTGTGTTCCTACCACCTGCAAGAGGCGGGTGCGACGCCAGAACAAGAACTGGCATTTGCCTTGGCGACCGGCATCGCCGTTCTTGATGCACTACAACCGCGCGTACCTGCGGAAGATTTTCCGCGCCTCGTCGGTCGCATTTCATTCTTCGTGAATGCCGGTATCCGTTTTGTGACCGAGATGTGCAAAATGCGCGCCTTTGTCGATCTTTGGGACGAGATCTGCCAAGAGCGCTATGACGTTGAAGATCCTAAGTTCCGGCGTTTCCGCTATGGTGTACAAGTCAATAGCCTTGGCCTGACCGAGCAGCAGCCAGAAAACAATGTCTACCGTATTCTGATCGAGATGCTTGCGGTGACGCTTTCCAAGAAGGCACGTGCCCGTGCGGTTCAGTTGCCGGCGTGGAATGAGGCGCTTGGCCTGCCCCGCCCTTGGGACCAACAATGGTCCATGCGTATGCAGCAGATCATGGCTTATGAGACAGACCTACTGGAATATGGCGACCTTTTTGACGGCAACCCGGTTGTCGACGCAAAAGTCGAATCCCTTAAGGAAGATGCGCGCGCAGAATTGGCGAACCTCGAATCCATGGGCGGCGCAATTGCGGCCATTGACTATATGAAAGGACGTTTGGTCGAGTCGAATGCCGACCGGGTCAACGCCATCGAACTTGGCGAAACCATCGTGGTTGGGGTGAACAAGTTCACTCAAGGTGAAGCCTCACCGCTAATGGATTCCGAAGGCGGAATCATGGTTGTCGATCCAGAGGTTGAAAAAGACCAAATCGGTCGCCTGAACGAATGGCGCGCGACACGGGACAATGACGCAGCAAAAGTCGCGTTGGAGGAATTGCGACGCGCCGCCAAATCTGGTGAAAACATTATGCCTGCTTCAATTGCCGCGGCGCGGGCCTGCGTTACAACTGGCGAGTGGGCCGGGGTCATGCGCTCTGTCCACGGAGAATATCGCGGACCCACCGGAGTCAGCCGTGCCGTTTCAAACAAGACCGAGGGGCTGGACGATATCCGTGATGCAGTGGATGCCGTATCCAAGAAACTGGGCCACCGTATGAAGTTTATGGTGGGCAAACCCGGGCTGGATGGCCATTCCAATGGGGCTGAACAAATCGCGTTCCGCGCCCGAGATTGCGGGATGGACATCAGTTATGAAGGCATTCGGCTTTCTCCCGATCAAATCGTAGAGGCCGCCAAGGAACAGTCGCCTGATGTCATTGGGCTGTCTATTCTATCTGGCAGCCACATTCCTTTGATCAAAACAGTTATGCAGCGTCTGAGGGACGAATCTTTGGGCCATATTCCGGTAATGGTTGGCGGGATTATTCCGGATGAGGACGCGCAACAATTGCTAAGTTTTGGTGTGGCACGGGTCTATACACCCAAAGATTTTGAGCTAAACCGCATCATGATGGATATTGTGCACCTGGTGGACAACCAGTCGATTGCTGCAGAATAACAAATCCAATTGATCCACAACTTTGGGTTGATTTACAGTCAACTTAAGACGCATTTCCCTGTCCTTTTAGGCAGGGCAATGCGTTTTTAATTGAATTGCGTCATTACAAATTCTAATTGCGACTCAAATAGTGAGGAGAATGACAATTGACTGATCTCGAATCCCTGACGAAAGACGAATTGGTAGCCCTCAAAAAGGCCGTCGACAAAGCGTTGCAAAGCTTTGAAAAGCGCCAAAAAGAAGCCGCCCTTGCGGCAGCTCAACGTGCGGCCCAGGAACATGGGTTTTCTTTGGAAGAGATCATGGGCAAACGCGGTGCGCCCAAAAGCGCAATTCCAAAATACCGTAACCCCAATGATGGCTCGCAAACCTGGAGCGGCCGAGGGCGCAGACCCGCCTGGTTCAAAGACGCAATCGATGCGGGGAAGGCCCCTGCCGACCTTGAGATCTAGCAGTTTTCAAGGCCCTGTGGGCCAGTCTTACGGAAGTGCGGACCAAAAAGCCGTAGCGATCATCCAATTCTGTGTTTTCCAATTAAGAAAACTCGGGCAGGATGAAGTTCTTTCCGACCAGAGATAGGGGACCCCGTCATGACTGTCCATATTGGTGCAAATCCCGGCGATATCGCTGAGACTGTTTTGTTGCCGGGTGACCCATTGCGGGCAAAATGGGCCGCAGAAACCTTTCTGGATGACCCGGTCTGCGTAAATGAAACACGCGGGATGCTCGGATTTACCGGCACTTGGAAAGGCTATCGAGTCACTATTCACGGGTCTGGGATGGGCATGCCCAGCCTTTCCATTTACGCCAATGAACTCATCACGGAATTTGGCGCCAAAACTCTGATCCGAATTGGTTCTGCTGGTGGGATGCAACCTCAGGTCAAACTGCGTGATGTTGTGCTTGCTATGACTTCAACCACGCTTTCAACGCCATCACGCGGTATCCTGAAAGAACTGAATTACGCACCTTGCGCCGATTTCGAGCTATTACTTGCCGCGCACGCTGCCGCAAGTAAACTCGATTGCGATACCCACGTTGGCGGAATTTACTCGTCGGACGTGTTTTACGACGAACGCCCTGACCTAAATGAGCAGATGACCCGTCATGGGGTTTTAGCGGTTGAGATGGAGGCCGCGGAGCTCTATATCCTCGCCGCGCGCCACAAATGCCGTGCCCTGGCCGTCCTGACGATATCGGACCACTTGCAAACCGGAGAGGCCCTGCCGTCTGATCAACGACAATCCAGTTTCTCGGACATGGTTGAAATCGCATTGGAAGCGGCCTTTTCGTAAAAGCCGCTCCGTTCTTCAATTCAGATGACAACGACATCCAATGGCGGAAATCCATTGAAACCTACGCTGGAATAAGACGACGTATAGGCACCGCAATTGCGAATGATAACTTTGTCGCCCGCCTTCAAAGAAAGCGGTAAGAACACGGGCCGTTTTTCGTATAGTACATCGGCACTATCGCAGGACGGACCTGCCAGAACACATGGGCCCATTGGACCGGCATCTTTCGTTGTAAGGAATTGATAACGAATTGCCTCATCCATGGTTTCTGCCAGACCCGAGAATTTACCGATATCGAGGTAAACCCAACGGTGCAAATCTGTATCGGCCTTGCGGTTCGTCAACAATACTTCGGCGGCAATTGCGCCGGCTTCGGCCACCATCCCACGCCCGGGTTCAGCCATAAGGCGGAAATCAGACCCAAAACGGTCGACGATCATCGCGCGGATCTTGGCCCCGTAAAGTTCGGGTCCATCAACTTCTTCACCGTAGAACGCGGGAAATCCGCCACCGATATTCAACAACGATGGAGAAAAGCCTGCGCTCTTCAAAGCCTGCCAGCTAAGGGCCACTTCGTCCAGAATTCCGGCCCACATGGTCGCCCGTCGGGTTTGTGAACCAACATGAAAGGACAACCCAACTGGTTCCAGCCCAAGCGCCTGTGCATATTCAGCCAGCGCCACAACGCGCGGGCGGGTGCAGCCAAATTTCCGGGTCAAAGGCCAATCTGCCTCAGAAAACTCGGTAATAAGACGAAGATACACACGCGATCCGGGGGCGTTGTCCGCGATCTTTTCCAACTCTTCCTCAGCGTCTGCTGCAAACAGGCGAATGCCATGCGCATAGGCGTAGGCGATGTCGCTGGACCGTTTCACGGTATTGCCAAACGAAATGCGATCCGGTGACGCGCCATTCTCAAGACAAAGCTGAATTTCCGCCCGGCTGGCTGCATCGAAGCCTGAGCCAAGCGAGGCAAGACGCCCAATGATCTCAGGCGCGGGGTTTGCCTTGACCGCGAAGTGAATGGATGCGTCCCCCAGCCCACGCTGAAGGCGAGCATACCTGTCGGAAACAGCATCCAGGTCTATGACCAAGGTTGGCTGGGCAAACTCATTTGCGGCGATATAGGCCTCGGCGCGTGTCAGTTCGGTGAAATAGGCAGGGGAACGAACCCCGTCCAACATAGCATTCATGGTCATCTCCATCAGACCCGGCCATATATGACCGCTCACTTCCAAAAGGAGACGTTACCGTCGCTACGTAACTGCGGGGCGTGAAAGCCCCCATGACAGAGGTGCGTGCGTTGGCGTCCGTAACGGGCCATTTGCGGCTTTTCGATTTCAAAATCAAGAGAAATCTCAGCCCAAAATACCATTTTTCCAAAACCACCAAATGGCGCAACAAATGGGGGGGGTTCTGTCGACCAGTCATGCCTTTGATTGCGAAACATTCAATGCTTGGTCGTGTCTGACACTACAACGATTACAACCGATTCCGCGTTTGCGTTGCCGATCAAAAGAACAGGGCCAGCGGACTTTCATCCACCGGCCCCAAATTGCAGATTAGTCAGAGTTCAGAGCTGCCGCTCGACCATCATCTTCTTGATCGACTGGATGGCTTTGGCCGGGTTTAGACCCTTGGGGCAAGTTTTGGCGCAGTTCATGATTGTGTGGCAGCGATAGAGCTTGAAGGGATCCTCCAACTCGTCAAGGCGCTCACCTGTTGCCTCATCGCGGCTGTCAATGAGCCAACGATAGGCGTGCAGCAGGGCCGCTGGCCCAAGGTAGCGGTCGCCGTTCCACCAGTAGCTTGGGCAAGAGGTCGAGCAGCTGGCGCACATCACACATTCATAAAGACCATCGAGTTTCTTGCGATCCTCGATCGATTGGCGCCATTCGTGCTCTGGCCGCTGCGTCTTGGTTTCAAGCCAGGGCATGATAGACGCGTGCTGCGCATAGAAATGCGTCAGATCGGGGATCAAGTCTTTCACCACCGGCATATGCGGCAACGGGTAGATTTTCACGTCGCCCTTCACCTCGTCCATGCCGTAGATACAGGCCAGCGTGTTGATCCCGTCGATATTCATCGCGCAAGAGCCGCAGATGCCTTCGCGGCAAGACCGGCGGAAGGTCAACGTCGGATCAATCTCATTCTTGATCTTGATCAGCGCATCCAGAATCATCGGACCGCAATTATCCATATCGACAAAATAGGTGTCGACCTGCGGGTTCTTACCGTCATCGGGATTCCAGCGATAGATCTGAAACTTACGGACATTGGTCGCGCCTTCAGGCTTGGGCCAGGTTTTGCCCGTCATGACCTTGGAATTGCGCGGAAGCGTGAATTGGACCATCGGTCAGCTCCTCTTAAGCGGATATCTTTGGGGCGGCGTAGCCGTAGGCGGCAACGTCACGCGAATAATGGTTGGCCACCCAATCAATTTGGGCAGCGGTCAGGGCGTTGGCGAATTTCTTGCGATTGGATTTATTCGCATGAGGCAGTTCTGTTTCCGGCAGGCTAATGGTCTTAAAAAGTGCTGCCATATCTCCCGCCAGATGTTCAAAACGGCACAGAGCGTCCACAAATGGTTCGCCATCCAGATGGGTGTAAAGGATTAGCGGCAACGTATGGCTGAAAGCTGGTTCCTTGGCCGTGACTTCATCGAAGTTTTCAACCAAATCCTGCACATGAATTTTCAAATGCGCCGCCATCGACTGGAACCGGTCCCACGGGTCACGTACGACCGAAAAAATGTAGTAGCTGGTCAGCTCTTCATCCGAGATATTGGTCAGCCAGTCGGCAAACGCTTCTGGGTGATCCTTGTGATGGATAAAGCCGCCCAGTTTTGGTTCCAGCACCTTTCGTAAAATGCTGGTTCCCGCTGTTTTCGTTGGCTTCATATAGATGAAGCGTCGCTCAGGATGCACGATAATGCCGCCTGGATGCGGATGCGCCCGGAACGCCTCAGCCAGCCCCTTGCGAGACGGAGCTGCCAAAGAGGTATCCCGGAGGGCCTGCATCAGTAGACGCGCGCCTTGGGGGCGATCTTCTTCAGATCAATGCCGCCTTCATCATGCGTGGTCAGCGGATCAAGGTGCACCGGGCGATAGCTGAGCGTGGCTTTGTTGCCATCGACCGTCGCCAAGGAGTGCTTGCGCCATTCCTTGTCGTCGCGATCCGGATAATCCTCATGCGCATGGGCCCCGCGGCTTTCCTTGCGCGCTTCAGCGCCCACGATCGTTGCCAATGCGTTTGGCATCAGGTTGGTCAGCTCAAGCGTTTCCATCAGGTCCGAGTTCCAGATCAGCGAACGATCCGAGACTTTCAGGTCATTGAGCTTGGCGGCCACGCCTTCCATCTTCACAACGCCTTCGGCCAGCGTCTTATCTGTGCGGAACACCGCGGCATCAGCTTGCATCGTCTTCTGCATTTCCAGACGTAGATCGGCCGTTGGAACGTCACCATTTGCGTAGCGCAAACCATCAAAACGTCCGATGGCTTTGTCCAGAGATGCTTGGTTCAACTCGGCGTTAGACGTCTCAGGATCTACAACCTGCCCCGCTTTGATCGCGGCGGCACGTCCAAAGACCACGAGGTCAATCAGAGAGTTCGACCCCAAACGGTTCGCGCCATGAACCGATGCACACCCCGCCTCACCCACAGCCATCAGGCCGGGCACGATGGCGTCAGGGTTATCAGCTGTTGGGTTCAGCACTTCACCCCAATAGTTCGTTGGGATACCGCCCATGTTGTAATGCACGGTCGGCAGAACCGGGATCGGCTCTTTGGTCAGATCAACACCCGCGAAAATGCGCGCCGATTCTGAAATGCCGGGCAAACGCTCGGCCAAAGTTTCTGGCGGCAAATGGTTCAGGTGCAAATGGATATGGTCACCCTCAGCACCGACACCGCGGCCTTCGCGGATTTCCATCGTCATACAGCGAGAAACCACGTCCCGGCTGGCCAGGTCTTTATAGGTCGGCGCGTACCGCTCCATAAAGCGTTCGCCTTCGGAATTGGTCAGATAGCCACCTTCGCCGCGTGCGCCCTCAGTGATCAGGCAGCCCGAGCCGTAGATGCCGGTCGGGTGGAACTGAACAAATTCCATATCCTGTAGAGGCAGCCCCTGACGGGCCACCATACCGCCACCATCACCAGTACAGGTGTGGGCAGAGGTGGCGGAAAAATAGGCGCGGCCATAGCCGCCGGTCGCAAGCACGGTCGATTTCGCATTAAAGACATGCATCGACCCATCGTCGAGTTTCCATGCGACAACACCCTGACACTGACCGTCCTCGGACATGATCAGATCGGTGGCGAAATACTCAATATAAAACTCGGCATTATGCTTCAGCGATTGACCGTAAAGCGTGTGTAGGATCGCGTGACCGGTTCGGTCAGCGGCCGCACAGGTCCGCTGCACGGGGGGACCTTCACCATATTCTGTGGTGTGACCACCAAAGGGACGCTGGTAGATCTTGCCTTCTTCAGTCCGGCTGAAGGGAACACCGTAATGTTCCAGCTCATAAACCGCTTTGGGTGCCTCACGGGTAAGGTACTCCATCGCGTCTGTGTCGCCCAGCCAGTCTGACCCTTTTACCGTGTCATACATGTGCCATTGCCAGCTATCGGGACCCATATTGCTGAGCGATGCTGCAATGCCACCCTGCGCTGCAACTGTGTGCGAGCGGGTTGGGAAAACTTTCGAGATACAGGCGGTCTTAAGCCCCTGTTCGGCCATTCCAAGCGTTGCGCGCAGCCCGGCGCCGCCGGCACCAACGACGACAACGTCATAGGAGTGATAAGTAATGTCGTAGGACGCGGTCATAATCTTCGGATGCTCCTTGTCCGTTACAGTGCGATCTGGGCAAGCGACACAAGGCCGAACGCCATCAAACCGTAGCTGAGGCAGGCCGTAACAATGATTGCGATTTTGCGGGACAGGCCCTGCATATAATCTTCAATCACCATCTGGGTGCCCAGGCGGAAATGGTAAAAGCCGACGATCAGCATCAAGGCTGTCGACACGGCGGGGAAGGGTCGGGACAGGGCCGCGATCACATCTTCATAAGGCTCGCCCAGCAGTGGGCCAAAGCTGAAAAGGAACATCGGAACAATCACCAAAAGCGCCACGGCGGTCATGGTGGTTTTCCAGAAGTGATCGGTGCCCGATTTAGCGGACCCCAGGCCAATCACACGTTTGCGGTCGGTCATCAAAGCCATTGTTGCCTCCTCAAATCGCGATAATGGTCAGGAAAGTCAGGGCAAAAGATCCGATGATGATCCCCCAGCCCATCTTGTCGCTGACATCAGGGTCAAGGCCAATGCCCATATCCCAAACAAGGTGACGCACACCGGCCAGCGCGTGATACCAAAGCGCCAGAACCGACAGGCTCAACAAGATGTCCCCGACCCAGCAGGTCAAAAGGCCATCTACCAATTCAAAATATTCAGCGCTGGTTGCCGCCGCCATCAGCCACCACACAACAAGAACGGCCGCGCCCAAAAGCGAAATGCCAGTGATCCGGTTCAGGATCGATGTCATGGAGTTCAGCTGAGGGCGATAGACTTGCAGGTGAGGTGAAAGCGGCCGGTTACCCCGGTTTACATCTGCCATGGCGAACACCCTTCAAAGCTTTGGCTTCGGTCTAAACGTCTCTCTTACCTATCCATAACGGGTTTTTCGCGTGAGTCACCTGTTCCCTTGCGTTTTTCCACCACTTTTTTGGGTCGAAACGACGCAGAATCAAGGTTTGTGATCACAAGCTGAAAATGTGTGATCACAAAATGGAAGTTGCAAAAGCCGCCAGTAAAACAGCCGTTAGCGCCACCGCCGCCCGCCATGGTGTTCGTACACCGGTCGCAGCTTCAACTCTGCGTGGTAGAATGCTGGCCGGAACGGCAACGATCAATCCAACCAAAAGCGGGCGCAGCTTGGCCAACATCGGATCGCCTTCGTCGATTTGGGCGGCAAACACAAAAATCGAGGCCGCGGTGGCCAATACCCCTGCTCCAAGGATACGAAACAATGCCGTCAGGATCAGCTTCAGTCCAGGCGTTACTTCCTGCCCCTCCTGATCAAAGATCTCCTGATGATACGGCTTGGGCACGTCGCCCACCATATAACCGGCCGCCAGAACGATTGCGCCCATGGCGCTCAACCCATAGAGGGCCAGTGATAATGTTGGCATGTCCCTGCCCTTTCGCGCTGCTCTGGCAGGAATCGTACCCGAAGTGCGCGAAAGGTCAAAGTGGGATCAGCACCCAATAGTCTAGATCCAGAAGAACATCGGGCAGGTATTTGCCGTCATCCCCTTTGAGGGCGCCAGCCTCGCTTCCCTTGGTTGCGACCAGGCGCAGCCTTAAGGCTCCAACGCCGGGCGCGTCGGTTTCGGCCTTGTCCAACACTTCAGTCCAAGCCCTGACGGTATCGCCAGATAGGCAAGGATTGGCATGCGCGCCGCCGTTGATCCCGACAACCATCTGTGCGTTGGCCAGACCATTAAAGCTGAGCGTGCGGGCCAGCGAAATCACGTGACCGCCATAGATCAAACGCGTCCCGTCTGGGCGAACGGTCGCATCAAAATGCACTTTGGCTGTATTTTGCCAAAGCCGTGTGGCCATCATATGCTCGGCCTCTTCGACGGTAACACCATCGATATGGTCAATTATTTCACCGACGTCATAGTCAGCCCATCGATGCGGGTCGCCAGCCAGCGTGAAATCATAGTTCGAAAAGTCGAGCCCCTCAGGCACAACCAAATCCGCAGCGGGGATGACCTTCTGAAGGTCCGGCAACACCGTCTCGGGTGCGGGTGCATCTAGGTCACGCTTCTTCACCATAACCCAGCGCACATATTCCAGCACCACCTCATCGCGTTGGTTTAGCCCTTTGGTGCGGACATAGACCACTCCGTTTTTCCCGCTGGAGTTTTGCTTGAGTCCAATGACTTCGGACACTGACCGCAACGTATCACCGGGGTAGACCGGACGCAGAAAACGGCCCTCGGCGTAACCAAGATTTGCCACCGCATTCAGTGAAATATCGGGAACTGTTTTACCAAACACCACGTGGAAAGATGCAAGATCATCCAAGGGTGCTGCAGGCAGACCAGAGGCCCGTGCGAATTCATCCGACGAATACAGCGCGTGTCGGGCCGGGTAGAGCGCATGATATAACGCACGCTCCCCGCCCGAAACAGTGCGCGGCACGGCATGGTTGATCACCTGCCCGATGGAATAATCCTCGAAGAAATTGCCGGGGTTGGTCTTGGCCATGGTCTAATGCTCTCCAAGCTTGGTATCGGGGGAATAAGTGCCGGGCACCTCTTTGGTAACGGCTTGGCCGCAACGCATGACCCCGCGTTTCTCATCATAGGCATAGGTGGGGGGACCATGCAGATCCCACCCTTTATTCAGCGCCGCAGTTACCTTGTGGCAAAAGGCTGATGTGTCGTCTTCGCTCAGGAACCGGTAGAGGCGCATTCTTATCCCATCCCGAACGGCGATGGACCGATCAGCCCGTGGATAAAGCCGATCACGCCAACCAAAACGACCGAAATAGCAATGAACATTGCGTCCTTGGCGATCGTGCCTTTCGGGTTCGGGGTCCAGTCAGGCTCGGACCGGTTGATCACAATCATTTCCAGAACCGCCCAAACCGCCAGAGCGCCAAACAAAACCATCGAGTACAGATCGCCGTTGACCAGTAGATGAGCGCCGGCCCAGATCAGGAACCCGGTCAGCATCGGGTGCCGCATTTTATAGAATATGGCCCCTTTGGACGGCCCTGGGCTTGTGAAATAGAGCGCGATCAAAACCGCAAGGTTATTTACTGGAAAGCCCCAGCTTGGCGGAAACCAAACCTGAACTGTTTCAGAGCCGCGATAGCCAAGAACCATCAACACAACACCAGCCAAAATGGCCAGTGCCACAAGACCCTTGCCTTTATCGCCCATCGGCTCGCGAATTCCACGGGCTACGCGTTTAAAGAAATGCGCCGCGTACCACAGCACCAGACCTGCAATCATCAAAGCCATTTTCGACCTCCAGAGAATGTTAACCGCGTTAACACCTAGTCGATCAGAGCGGCGATTGCATCCGCTTTTGCAAGAATATCGCGCGCGGTGACCACATGCAGATTCTCGACAATTTTTCCGTCGACAACCGCCACCCCCTGCCCTTCGGCCTCGGCCTCTTCAAATGCCGCGATCTGGCGACGGGCGATGTCAATTTCAGCCTCCGTTGGTGCAAAGCATTTGTTTGCCATCGCCACTTGCGCGGGGTGGATAAGCGTTTTGCCGTCAAATCCCATATCCCGCCCCTGTTCGCATTCGGCCTCAAGCCCGGCTTCATCTTTGAAGGCATTGTAGACGCCATCAACGATGACAATCCCCTCGGCTTTTGCAGCCAAGAGACATAGGCCAAGGCCCGCCATCATCGGCAATCGATCTGCACGGAATCGGGTGTTCAACTCTTTTGCCAGGTCGTTTGTGCCCATCACAAAGCCCTGCATTGACGGATGGGCCGCGATTTCGGGCGCGTTTATCATGCCGCGCGGGGTTTCCATCATCGCCCAGATAGGCTTGTCCCCGACGATTGCGGCAACGGCATCCAGCTGCTGTGCCGTTTCCACTTTGGGTAGCAACACGGCGTCGCAAGCCATTGCCGCGACCGCCTTGGCATCGTCCAGGCCCCATTCCGTGTCCAAGCCATTGATGCGCACGATTTTGACACGGCCACCGTAACCGCCTGCCGACAAAGCTGCCGCCAGAATGCGCCGTGCATTGACCTTTTCATCGACTGAAACCGCATCCTCCAAATCAAAGATAATCGCGTCCACTGGCAGGGTCTTTGCCTTCTCCAACGCGCGTTCACGCGAGGCAGGAATATAGAGAACCGAACGGTATGGGCGCGCAATCTGAGACATCAAGGATCCTTTCAAAGAGAGGTCGGACGGCACAAAACATCGAAAATGCTGCGAACGCAAGTTCCGTTTCGCCGCACCGTAGCGTAATTTTGTTGCGCTGCGGAAATCACACAGCCTCTGAATGATGTGATTTGGGGTGAATGGCGAATTAACCAAAAATTTGCTATTCTGGTGTCATATCGTCGGAGATCCGTTGGGCCAAACCATCGGACCCGGCAACGAACGGGGGGAGCTACGGGGCGGACCGTCGCTCGACCTCCCGACGCCGCCTTTCGCCGCTTCCCCGCAGGCATGAAAGGCAAGACAATGAAAACATCACATATCTTGGTAGCAGGATTGCTCGGCCTCATGGGCCTTGGCCAACCCGTGAATGCGCAGGCTGGCGCGACTATCTGCGGTGCGCGCGACCAGATTATTGGCGCCGTCACGGAGCGCTTTGGTGAAACTCCGCGCAGCTGGGGCATGGGCCCGGGCAACCGGATCATCGAAGTCTTTGCATCCGAAGAAACCGGAACCTGGACCATCACCATCACGGCCCCGGACGGGCGCACATGCTTGGTTGCAGCAGGGCAATATTGGGAAGATCTGGCACCCATTCCGGCGGGCGACGCCATCTGAACGTCTGGGATTTCATCCGCAATTCGCCTATTTCAGGCGAAATGCTGCATACATTCGCATACAATTGTGCAAATGCAGAAAAATGAAAATATTGATGAAATTCAGATGCTTATGCCAAAATGCGGCATCGCCCCGCCTCTCATGAGGCTTTCCGCCGCGCAGCAAACTCTTGCGCGACTCTCTTCCGAGCTTTAGGGCACAGGGCCAACAGCAACCGAGCTTGGAGACCTTTTCCCATGGCTAGACCCAAGATCGCGCTCATCGGCGCGGGACAGATCGGCGGTACGCTCGCCCATTTGGCAGCAATCAAAGAACTTGGCGACGTCGTCCTTTTCGACATCGCAGACGGCACCCCTCAGGGTAAGGCCCTCGACATCGCCGAATCCGGCCCCTCCGAAGGGTTCGACGCGGCCATGTCCGGCACCACGGATTATTCCGACATCGCCGGCGCTGACGTTGTCATCGTTACGGCGGGCGTTCCCCGCAAACCCGGGATGAGCCGTGATGACCTTCTGGGCATCAACCTCAAAGTTATGAAGTCCGTTGGCGAAGGCATTCGCGACAACGCTCCAGACGCGTTTGTAATCTGCATCACCAACCCGCTTGACGCGATGGTTTGGGCGCTTCGCGAGTTTTCGGGCATGCCCCATAACAAAGTGGTCGGTATGGCCGGTGTTCTGGACAGCGCGCGTTTCCGCCACTTCCTTTCGGTAGAATTCGATGTCTCAATGCGCGACGTCACAGCCTTTGTTCTGGGCGGCCATGGCGACACGATGGTGCCTTCCGTCCGCTACTCCACAGTTGGCGGTATCCCGCTGCCTGACCTGGTAGAAATGGGCTGGACCACGCAGGAGAAACTGGACGCGATTGTTCAGCGCACCCGTGATGGTGGCGCGGAAATCGTTGGCCTTCTGAAAACCGGCTCTGCCT
Organism: uncultured Nioella sp.; assembly: GCA_947495575.1. Classification (GTDB taxonomy): domain Bacteria; phylum Pseudomonadota; class Alphaproteobacteria; order Rhodobacterales; family Rhodobacteraceae; genus CANLZL01. The sequence goes on from CANLZL010000008.1 coordinate 121,170, forward strand.
ATTACGCTCCGGCCACTTCCGCCATTGAGATGGCAGAAGCATATCTCAAAGATCAGCGTCGCCTGCTGCCATGCGCCGCCTATTGCGATGGTGAATTTGGTCTCAACGGAATGTATGTTGGCGTACCGACGATCATCGGCAAAAACGGCATCGAAAAAATCGTCGAAGTCAAATTGTCGAAAGAAGAGCAGGCTGGTTTCACCAAATCGGTCGATGCTGTCAAAGGTCTCGTTGCGGCCTGTAAAGAGATCGACGAATCTCTGGCATAAGCTGCAATTCCCAATGTTGAAAAAGGGCCTGTCGTTTGACCGGCCCTTTTTTGTCGGCCATTGACCAGGGACCGCGGGCAGCCCACATTCGAACAGCCATATTTAGGTAGGGATCGGCGCGATGTTCAAACAAGCAGACGGAATGCGCTATGTCCGTTTCTTGCGCAAGCTTCACGAACAGCACCTGTTCGATTGGTACATGGAAATCGGATGCCGGACCGGGCGGTCCTTCCAAAATGTGCGGTCAAAAACGATCGCGGTTGATCCCTTCTTCAGAATTGACCGGAACGTCATCGGGCCAAAGCCCGAGCTTCATATTTTGCAGAAAACCAGTGACGAGTTCTTTGCCTCGGGCTTTCTCGCTGCGTTGGATATAGAGCTCAGCTTTACCTTCCTTGATGGGATGCATCTTTTTGAGTTCCTTTTGCGTGATCTGATCGGAACGGAACGCAACAGCCATCCAGGCGGAATTATCGCGCTGCATGATTGCTGCCCTTATGATCACCAAATGACGACACGTATTCTGGATGATACACCCCGCACGGCCTGGACCGGGGATGTCTGGAAGCTCATCCCGATCTTGCAAAAACACCGCCCGGATCTGCGCATCCAGGTGTTGGACTGTGCGCCGACCGGCCTCGTCCTTCTGTCGCAATTGGACCCCCATTCAACAGCCCTGCAAGACAGCTACTCGGATATCGTTCAGGAATGGCAGGATGTCACGCTGGAAGAGTACGGGGTCGGCAAGTTCTTTGACAGTTTCAATTATGCCTCGGCGCGCGCCATGCTGCAGGGCGGATTTGCCGAATTTGCGCCTTTGGCGCTTCCCGAAACCGAAGCTGCTGCGCCAGAATGGGTTTCCCCCTAGGTCCGCTGGCGACCAGCACCAAACAACCATGGCGTGATTCGGCCATGTTTTCATGGATATCGCCATTCCATTTTTATTTGTGATCACAGTTTTTCAAGCTGTGATCACAAATTGTGGAATTTTCGCCAATTCCACCCGGATGCGTCAGAATGCCGTTTCTTTAATCAAAAAACCTGTGCTTAGTGGTCAGCAACCGACAGCAACATGGGACAGTTTCATGAACATTCATGAATACCAGGCGAAGGCTTTGCTTCGCAACTACGGCGCCCCGGTCAGCGATGGCCGCGTGGTACTAAAGGCCGAAGACGCCAAAACAGCAGCAGGTGAGCTCGATGGCCCCCTTTGGGTGGTCAAAGCGCAAATCCATGCAGGTGGACGCGGCAAGGGCAGCTTCAAAGAGGCCGACGCCGGCGAAGCGGGCGGTGTTCGTTTGGCCAAATCGGTCGAACAGGCCGCAGATGAGGCCAAGAAGATGTTGGGCCGCACCCTTGTGACCCACCAGACCGGCCCGGTCGGCAAGCAAGTGAACCGCATCTATATCGAAGACGGTTCGGGCATCGAGACCGAGATGTATCTCGCGCTTCTGGTTGATCGCCAGTCCAGCCGCGTGTCCTTTGTCTGCTCGACCGAAGGTGGCATGGATATTGAAGAGGTTGCAGCCGCGACCCCGGAAAAGATCCTGTCCTTCTCCGTCGACCCCGCCACGGGCTATATGCCCTATCACGGTCGCCGCATCGCCTTTTCGCTTGGTCTCAAGGGCAAACAGGTCAAGGAATGCGTTGCTCTGATGGGCATTCTGTACAAAGCATTCATGGAAAAAGACATGGAGATGCTTGAGATCAACCCATTGATCGTGACCGACAGTGGCAATCTCAAAGTTCTGGACGCCAAGGTTGGCTTCGACGGCAACGCTGTGTACCGCCACGCCGATATCGCCGCGCTGCGCGATGAGACCGAGGAAGACCCCAAGGAACTGGCCGCGTCGAAATACGACCTGAACTATATCGCACTGGATGGTGAGATTGGCTGCATGGTGAATGGCGCAGGCCTTGCCATGGCGACGATGGACATCATCAAGCTCTATGGCTCCGAGCCTGCGAACTTCCTCGATGTGGGCGGCGGCGCCACCAAAGAGAAAGTGACCGAAGCCTTCAAGATCATCACCTCTGATCCCAACGTCAAAGGCATCTTGGTCAACATCTTCGGCGGCATCATGCGCTGTGACATCATCGCCGAGGGCGTTGTGTCAGCGGTCAAAGAAGTGGGCCTTGAGGTTCCGCTGGTCGTTCGTCTGGAAGGCACCAATGTTGAGAAGGGCAAAGAGATCATCAACACCTCCGGGTTGAACGTGATCGCAGCCGATGACCTCAAAGACGGCGCTGAAAAGATCGTTGCCGCGGTGAAGGGCTAACGGATGTTTGGCAGGGTCACCTTCCCGGTTTTGGCTGTTGTCGCATTGGTGGCTTCAGGATGCTCTCCACGCGTAAATCCCGTGGTGAATACGTCCTTCTTTCCGCCCATTTCGGCCAATGACATGGAACGGCAGCTCGAAAACAACCGGGTGCCCGTCGTCCTGAACGGTCAAAGCCCATACGCCCAACGGTAATTATGATGGTTGCAAATTCCATATCGCGTTTAGCTGGTGCAGGCTTTGCCGCTTGCCTGGCGGGGTCTGTCGCAGGCGCGCAAGCGCCCTCGATAGCCCAGGACGCGATTGCGGCTTTTGCAGCGCATTGTTTTAACCCAAGGCTGACCGGGCAGCTTGTGACCGAGCGTTTGGATCCCACCGGCGCGCGGGTCGATTTTTACGATCTGGACCCGTTTTCCAATGTTCCACCAACCCTTGGTGTGGCGTTGGACGCAACTCCCGGTACAGACCGGCGGTGCGAGGTCTCTTTCGACGGTGACTATTCCGATCAAGCCGCCGAGGCAGTCCTTGCCGCGCTTGAGGCCGAGGGCATCCGAGCCTCAGCCCCCCTGCCAGACACCCATGACGCGACGCCCGGCACTGCCTTGCTGGGCGCCCGTCAGCTCAACCCAAACCGCATTGCCGTTGTTCATGTGGGCACCCGCCCCGGACCAAACGGCATTGAGACATTCATGAATGTGGAGCGGCTCACGCCCTCCACCGAATAACAGACAGAGGATCAGGCCATGGCCGTACTCGTAGACGAAAACACCAAAGTGATCTGTCAGGGCTTTACCGGCTCGCAGGGCACATTCCACTCTGAACAGGCCATTGCCTATGGCACCAAGATGGTCGGCGGCGTGACGCCTGGCAAAGGCGGCATGACCCATCTGGACCTGCCCGTCTTTGACTCGGTGCATGAGGCCAAGCACGTGACCGAGGCCAATGCCTCCGTCATCTACGTGCCCCCGCCCTTCGCGGCGGATTCGATCCTTGAGGCGATTGATGCCGAGATGGAACTGATCATCTGCATCACCGAGGGCATCCCGGTGCTCGACATGATGAAGGTCAAGCGCGCGCTGGAAAACTCCTCCTCCAAGCTGATCGGCCCCAACTGCCCCGGCATCATCACGCCCGACGCCTGCAAAATCGGCATCATGCCCGGCCATATCCACAAGCGTGGCTCGGTCGGCGTTGTCTCCCGTTCCGGCACCCTGACCTATGAGGCGGTCAAACAGACCTCCGACGTTGGTCTCGGCCAATCCACCTGCGTCGGCATCGGCGGCGACCCCATCAAAGGCACCGAGCATATCGATGTGCTGGAATGGTTCCTGGCCGACGATGAAACCGAGAGCATCATCATGATCGGTGAAATCGGTGGCTCTGCCGAAGAAGAAGCCGCCGAATTCCTCGCCTCTGAAAAGAAAAAAGGCCGCTGGAAACCAACCGCTGGCTTTATTGCTGGCCGCACGGCACCTCCGGGCCGCCGCATGGGCCACGCTGGCGCGATTGTTGCTGGCGGCAAAGGCGGCGCAGAAGACAAGATCGAAGCCATGCAATCGGCTGGTATCGTCGTTGCCGAAAGCCCTGCCGGATTGGGCGAGGCTGTTCTGAAAGCGATTGGATAAAATATGGTTCTAAGGGGAGCAATCGCGAAGCTTTTCGTAACTTGCGCCATGTTGGCAGCAGGTTCTGCAAATGCGGACATGCTCCCCTACGAGTCTTTTGTCGAAGATTGTGGCCCAGATATGGGCCACGAGAACCGTATTGAGTTCCTCCGGTCTGAGGGGTGGACACTCCTGCTACTTCCACAGGAAGTGGAAGTAGCTGCAAATCAAGTTGCATTTCACGGTGTATTGCGCGGCCCCGAAAACGAGTCGGCGTTTGTGCAAGACGAGATTGATGACGCAATCGCAAGCTCAGTTTATTTGGCCGATCCCATACACAACAATGACTTTGCACAAGTAGATGCGATGCGTCACAGCTTGTTTCCACAAACTGCGATTGTACTCGAAGAACACCGAGACGACGAAGGACCTCGCAGACTATCGTGCCGTTTTGCGGGCAACTACGCACCACATAGTGACTTTGTCCGCGATCAACTCCACGGTATTCCAGGCAGGCAAGATGGGTTCAAATGGTCGACGATGGTTCAAATTCTCGGTGACACTGAAGTACGCGCGTTTGGGATGGTTCAGATCGTCACAAATTTCCCTCGCGAATTATTACCTGACTCAATGCAATCAATAAATCTGGTCGCCAACTTAGACGTTTACCCAAACGACGACTGACAAAGCGACCTCTTTCCAAAAGCCCTCACCTCCAAGCTCCGCCCAAGGAGAAATAACAATGAACGATCAAAGCCCTAACGACCTCTTCCATGCCTCCTCCTTCATGGCGGGTGGCAATGCTGAGTATCTCGAACAGCTCTACGCCCAATATGCCAATGACCCCAATGCGGTTGATGCGGCATGGGCCGAGTTCTTCCAGGCGCTTGGCGATGCCAAACCCGATGTCACGGCCGAGGCCGCTGGCCCCTCCTGGGCGCGCGCCGATTGGCCGCCGCAGCCCAATGATGACCTGACCGGCGCGCTGACCGGCGAATGGCCAGCCGAACCGGAAGCCGCAGCCGCGGGCAAAAAGATCAAGGAAAAAGCCAAAGAGGCGGGTGTCGAGGTTTCGGAAGAGGCCATCAAACGCGCCGTGCTCGATTCCATTCGCGCGCTGATGATCATCCGGGCCTACCGGATCCGGGGCCACCTTGTGGCAGATCTTGATCCGCTTGGCATGCGTGATCAGACACCCCATCCAGAGCTTGACCCGCGCAGCTATGGCTTTTCTGAGGCCGATATGGATCGCCCGATCTTTATCGACCAGGTTCTGGGCCTTCAGGTTGCGTCTCTGCGCCAGATTATCGAGATCGTGCGCCGTACCTATTGTGGCACTTTCGCGCTGCAATACATGCATATCTCGAACCCGGAAGAAGCTGGCTGGCTGAAAGAACGGATCGAGGGCTTTGACAAGGAAATCACCTTCACCCGCGAGGGCCGAAAGGCGATCCTGAACAAGCTGGTCGAGGCCGAAGGGTTCGAAAAATTCCTGCATGTCAAATATATGGGCACCAAACGCTTTGGTCTGGATGGTGGCGAAAGCCTGATTCCGGCGATGGAGCAGATCATCAAGCGCGGCGGCAGCCTTGGCTTGCGCGATATCGTGATCGGCATGCCCCACCGGGGCCGTTTGTCGGTTCTGGCCAATGTGATGAGCAAACCCTACCGCGCGATTTTCAACGAATTTCAGGGCGGCAGCTTCAAACCCGAAGATGTAGACGGGTCGGGCGATGTGAAATATCACCTCGGCGCGTCCTCTGACCGCGAGTTTGATGGCAATTCCGTTCACCTGTCACTGACGGCAAACCCGTCGCATCTTGAGGCGGTGAACCCGGTCGTCTTGGGCAAAGTCCGCGCCAAGCAGGACCAGCTCAACGATGTCGATCGCACCGCCGTTATGGGCATCCTGTTGCATGGTGACGCGGCCTTTGCGGGTCAGGGCGTCGTGGCCGAGGGCTTTGGCCTTTCTGGTTTGCGCGGTCATCAGACAGGCGGCACAATGCATATTGTTGTGAACAACCAGATCGGCTTCACCACGGCACCGCACTTCTCCCGCTCCTCGCCTTATCCCACCGATATCGCGCTGATGGTTGAAGCGCCGATTTTCCACGTGAACGGCGATGACCCCGAGGCCGTGGTTCACGCCGCCCGTGTCGCGACCGAGTTCCGCCAGAAATTCCACAAAGACGTGGTTCTCGACATCATCTGTTATCGCCGGTTTGGTCATAACGAAGGTGACGAGCCGATGTTCACCAACCCGATCATGTATAAGAAGATCAAGGGCCATAAGACGACCCTGCAACTCTATACAGATCGTTTGGTCAAAGACGGCCTGATCCCCGAGGGCGAGATCGAGGATATGAAAGCGGCGTTCCAGGCCCATCTCAACGAAGAGTTCGAGACCGGCAAGGAATACAAGCCCAACAAGGCTGACTGGCTGGACGGGCGTTGGAGCCATCTGGACCGCGAAGGTGAAGACTATGAGCGCGGCCAAACCGCGATCAAACCCGAAACCTTTGATGCGGTCGGGCGCGCGCTGACCACGGCACCTGCCGATTTCAAACTGCACAAAACCGTCGGCCGCCTCTTGGACACCAAGAAAAAGATGTTCGATTCCGGTGAGGGCTTCGACTGGGCCACCGGTGAGGCGCTGGCCTTTGGCTCGCTCCTGACCGAAGGGTACCCAGTGCGTCTTGCGGGTCAGGACTCCACCCGCGGCACCTTCAGTCAGCGCCATTCGGGCTTGATCCATCAGGAAACCGAAGAACGCTACTACCCGCTGAACAATATCCGCGAGGGGCAGGCCAATTACGAGGTCATCGACTCGATGCTTTCGGAATATGCCGTTCTTGGTTTCGAATACGGCTACTCGCTGGCCGAACCCAATGCGCTGGTCATGTGGGAGGCGCAGTTCGGTGACTTCGCCAATGGCGCGCAGATCATGTTCGACCAGTTCATCAGCTCGGGCGAAAGCAAATGGTTGCGTATGTCCGGTCTGGTGATGTTGTTGCCACATGGGTTCGAGGGCCAGGGCCCCGAACACAGCTCGGCCCGTCTGGAACGTTTCCTGCAAATGTGCGGCGGTGACAACTGGATCGTGGCCAATTGCACGACCCCGGCGAATTACTTCCACATTCTGCGCCGCCAGCTGCATCGCGATTTCCGCAAACCGCTGGTTCTGATGACGCCGAAATCCTTGCTGCGTCACAAGATGGCCGTGTCGAAAGCGGAAGAATTCCAGACCGGATCCAGCTTCCACCGGGTTCTTTGGGATGATGCTCAACATGGCAATTCCGACACGCAATTGGTGGCAGATGATAAGATCAAACGCGTCGTAATGTGTTCCGGCAAAGTCTATTTCGACCTTTTGGAAGAACGCGATGCCCGGGGTCTGACCGATGTCTACCTGATGCGCCTGGAACAGTTCTATCCATTCCCGGCCCTCAGCCTGATGAAAGAGCTGGAGCGGTTCAAGAGCGCCGAAGTTGTCTGGTGTCAGGAAGAACCGAAAAACCAAGGCGCTTGGAGTTTCGTGGAACCCAATATCGAATGGGTCCTGAACCGCCTTGGCGCAAAGAACACCCGCCCCGTTTATGTCGGACGTCAGGCGTCTGCCTCGCCGGCGACGGGTCTGGCCAGCCAACACAAAGCACAGCAAGCCGCGCTCGTGAACGACGCGCTTACGATCGAAGGAAACTAATCCATGTCTGTAGAAATCCGCGTACCCACTTTGGGAGAGAGCGTTACCGAGGCCACGGTCGCCACCTGGTTCAAGAAACCCGGCGATGCTGTTGCCGTTGACGAAATGCTGTGTGAGCTGGAAACCGATAAAGTAACGGTCGAAGTGCCTTCACCCGCCGCTGGCACCCTTGGCGAGATTGTTGCCGCAGAGGGCGAAACCGTCGGCGTTGACGCTCTGCTGGCCACGCTGACTGCAGGCGAAGGGGCGACCCCTGCGCCCGCCGCGGCCGCAGCACCAGCACCCGCTGCAGAGGCCCCGGCTTCTGGTCGTGGCGACGCTGTTGACGTTATGGTGCCCACACTTGGTGAATCCGTGACCGAGGCCACCGTTTCCACATGGTTCAAACAGGTGGGTGACAGCGTCTCCCAGGATGAGATGCTGTGCGAGCTGGAAACCGACAAGGTTTCTGTCGAAGTGCCCGCGCCCGCCTCTGGCACATTGACCGAGATTCTGGCCCCTGAAGGCACAACTGTCGATGCAACTGCCAAGCTGGCCGTGATTGGCGGCGCTGGCGCTGTTGCAGCCCCGGCATCTGCCCCTGCAGCCGCCCCTGCCGCAACCGCATCCGGCGGCGATATCAAAAACGCCCCTTCGGCCGAGAAACTGATGGCTGAAAAGGGCCTTAGCGCCGATCAGGTTACCGGCACTGGCCGTGATGGTCGCATCATGAAAGAGGATGTGATGAAAGCAGTGGTTGCCCCGGCCCCCGCCGCAGCCCTGCCCCCCGCCGCCGCCGCGCCGCGCGCCCCGGTGTCAGCCGATGACGCGTCCCGCGAAGAGCGGGTCAAAATGACTCGTCTGCGCCAGACCATCGCGCGCCGTCTGAAAGACAGCCAGAATACAGCGGCCATGCTGACCACCTATAATGAGGTCGACATGGGCGAAGTGATGGCGCTTCGCAAACAGTACAAAGACCAGTTCGAGAAGAAGCACGGCGTTCGCCTCGGCTTCATGTCCTTCTTCACCAAGGCCTGCTGCCACGCGCTGAAGGAAGTGCCCGAGGTCAATGCCGAGATCGACGGCACCGACATCGTCTATAAGAACTTTGTGCATATGGGCGTGGCTGCGGGTACGCCTACCGGCCTTGTTGTGCCAGTGATCCGTGATGCTGACAGCATGTCCTTTGCCGAGATCGAGAAAGCCATCGCTGAAAAGGGCAAACGCGCCCGTGACGGCAAGCTTTCCATGGCGGAAATGCAGGGTGGCACCTTCACCATCTCGAACGGTGGCGTCTATGGCTCGCTGATGTCCTCGCCCATCCTGAACCCGCCGCAATCGGGCATTCTGGGCATGCACAAGATCCAGGACCGTCCGATGGCCATCAACGGTGAAGTTGTGATCCGCCCGATGATGTATCTTGCGCTCAGCTATGACCACCGCATCGTGGACGGCAAAGGCGCAGTAACCTTCCTTGTTCGCGTCAAGGAAGCGTTGGAGGATCCGCGCCGGTTGTTGATGGATCTCTGATCCAATCCCTTCGGAGCTACGTATCTATTAACGCCCGTCCGGTTTCTCCGGACGGGCGGTTTTCGTCTCTGAAAGATGCCCTATGACCCCCGAACTGACCGCCCTCGCCCTCGCCGCCCTGCTCCAGGTCTTCCAGATCACCCTGATGGCTGTGCCGGCAAATCTGGAGCTTGGGACCGCAAGAACATTGGCCCCGCGCGACGGGCCCCACCTGTCAGCTGAGTTGTCCAACCGCACGGCCCGAATCTATCGCGCCATGAACAACCATTTCGAAGGGCTGATCCTCTTCATTATCGCGGTGGTTGTTGTCACCCTTTCGGACAGCAGCAACTGGCTCACTCAATCCTGCGCCTGGACCTATCTGGCGGCCCGTATTCTCTACATCCCGGCCTATGCCTTTGGCTGGGTGCCATGGCGATCTCTGTTGTGGTCGATAGGCCTTGGCGCAACCACGCTCATGATCCTTGCGGCCCTGGTCTGACGCTGTCCAAGAAGAATTTTCAAGAAAAATCCTTGGGGTCCAAAAACATTCCGGAATATTTTTGACGCGGCCGTATTTGCAGTACGGGCGCTTTCATTTGCCCTTTTTTGACCTTCGCGTCATACTACGTTCAAAGCGCCAAAGAGCGCGTTAGAGCAGTCACAACGAGGGGCCCGCCAAAATGAGCAGCCGCCACGGAACCCGCAGCGTCATGTCCTGTATGCGCAATGAAGGCCTCTTCCTCATCGAATGGGTCGCCTTTTACCGCATTCTCGGCTTTGACCATCTGGCGGTCATTACCAATGATTGCACCGACGGCACCGACCTGATGCTGGACCGGATGCAGGAAATGGGTTTCGTCACCCATATTCGCAACAATGATTACGGTACACTTGGGCCTCAGATGCGCGGGCTGCAACTGGCCAAGGAACATCCCCATACCGGCAATGTCGACTGGCTCTTGCATATCGACAGCGATGAGTTCCTCAACATCTACCATGGCGAGCACCTGATTGATGACCTGATCGACGTGGTGGATGAGTTCGACGCCTGCGCCATCGCGTGGCGCGGATTTGGCGATAATGGCCACAAGGTCTGGCCCGGTGGCAATGTGCTCGAAAACTTCACCATGTGTGACAAGAAGGCGTTTTGGTCTACCGGGTTTCACAAACCGCTCTTCCGGCCGCGCATGTTCCAAAGCTTTGGCATTCACATGCCCAAGGCACCGATGCGCGCCAATGTCCGCCAATGCAACGCGTTGGGACAGGAGGTCGAAACCTCGTCGCTTTTTGTCGACATCCATGACCGCCACCGCAACATGGAGCGTGACAAGCTGACCTGGGAAGGTGCCTGCGTGAACCACTACGCGATCCGCTCGGAAGACCTCTTTCTGATGAAGAACGATCGCGGCGACAGCATGCACCGCACCCATAACAAGTATCACAAGAACTCCACCTATTACCGCCGCTACAACACCAACAAGCGAAAAGAGGTTTCGATCCTGCGCCACATGCCCGCGATGCATGAGGTGATGGATGAACTGCGCGCCGATCCGCTCTTGGCAACTTTGGAAAAGGCATCGCAAATCTGGTGGGACAACCGTCGTGAAAAGGTTCTGACGCCGGAACGCATTGCCGAATGGACAGTGCCGCTGGACGATCAAGAGGCCGCCTGAGATGAGCTCACATGGATCAAAAGTTGTCCTCAGCTGCATGCGCAACGAAGGCATGTTTTTGCTGGAATGGATCGCCTATTACCGCGTGATCGGGTTCGAAAAGGCGGTGATCGTCACCAATAACTGCACCGATGGCACCGACCTGATGCTCGACCGGCTGGAGCAGATGGGTTACGTCCGCCATCTGCGAAATGACTGGCGCGGATCAGGCCGCCCGCAAATGGAAAGCCTGCGCATCGCGCGCGAAGAGGCCGATGAGCTGGTTGAAGCCGAATGGTGCCTGCATGTCGACAGCGATGAGTTTCTGGATGTGAAACTTGGCAATGGGCATGTCGACAATCTGCTCGACATCATGCCGCCAACCGAGACGATATCCATCGCCTGGCGGCCCTTTGGCAATAATGGCCATGAACGCTGGCCCGGCGGTTTGGTGATGGAAAACTTCACCAAGGCCCGCGAAACGCCAGCCTGGAACACTTGCCTTCATAAGGCCATGTTCAAGGCCCGCAAATTCTCGGCCATTTCGATCCATATGCCAAAACACCCGACCCACGCCAAAATCCGCCACCACAACACGCGCGGCAATGAGGTCTCGGCGGATTCGCTCTTTAAACCCGCGCATGAGCGTCACCGGAAAATGGACCGCGCCGAACTGACCTGGGACAACGCCCAGATCAACCACTACGCCATCCGGTCCGATGACACGTTCCTGATGAAGAACGACCGGGGCGCGGCCAATACGCAAGGCCTTGGTAAATACTTCATGGGCTCGCTGTTTCACCACCGCCTGAACCGCAATGACGTGACCGATGACAGTATTTTGAAAACCGTCGATCTGGTGAGGGACGAGTTGGAGGAGATGCGCGAGGACCTGATCCTCTACCATCTCGAACAGGCGGCCCTGCACTGGTTCTATGAACGGCGCGACCGGATTCTAACCCCTGAAAAGATCGCCGAGTGGACCGCAGATCCAGATGAGATTGCAGCACTCATAGCAGGCAAGCCGGTGACCGCCCAGGTTTTGTGATCACAAATCTGAAAATGATGTAAAGCCCACCCCAAAAAGTGACCCATTTTTTGGGTCACTTTTTGAATCCCTGTTGACGCCCTGCTTTTCAAGGCGCAAACCTTCATAAAACAAGGTTGAAAGCTGGCTAAAAAAGGAGTCCTCCCATGGCAAGCTATGACGTGATTGTAATCGGCGCCGGCCCCGGCGGCTATGTCTGCGCCATCCGCTGCGCGCAATTGGGGTTGAAAACCGCAGTTGTTGAAGCGCGCGAGACCCTTGGTGGGACCTGCCTTAATATCGGCTGCATCCCCTCCAAGGCGCTGCTGCACGCCAGCCACAGCCTGCACGAGGCCGAGCACAACTTTGCCAAAATGGGCCTCAAAGGCAAAAGCCCCTCCGTCGACTGGCCGCAAATGCAGGCTTACAAGGATGACGTGATTGGCCAGAACACCAAAGGCATCGAGTTTCTGTTCAAGAAAAACAAGATCGACTGGCTAAAAGGCTGGGGCTCGATCCCTGCGGCCGGCCAAGTCAAAGTTGGCGATGAGATCCATGAGGCCAAGAACATCATCATCGCGTCCGGCTCTGAACCCTCTTCCCTGCCTGGTGTCGAGGTGGACGAAAAAATCGTTGTCACCTCCGAAGGCGCGCTGTCGCTTGCAAAAACGCCCAAGAAAATGGTCGTGATCGGTGCGGGCGTGATCGGGTTGGAACTGGGCTCGGTCTATGCCCGCCTTGGTGCAGAGGTGACCGTGATCGAATTCCTCGACCAGATCACCCCCGGCATGGATGGCGACGTCGCCAAAACCTTCCAACGCATCCTCAAGAAACAGGGCATCAAATTTGTCATGGGCGCGGCCGTGCAATCGGTCGAAACGCTCAAGACAAAGGCCAAGGTCAACTACAAGCTTCGCAAAGATGACAGCGACCACCAGATCGACGCCGACACGGTGTTGGTCTCAACCGGCCGCAAACCATTCGTTGACGGGCTTGGCCTTGACGCTATTGGCGTAGAAATGACCGATCGCGGTCAGATCAAGGTCAATGATCACTGGGCCACCAACATCCCCGGCGTCTACGCCATTGGCGATGCAATCCCCGGCCCGATGCTGGCGCATAAGGCAGAAGATGAGGGCATGGCCGTAGCCGAAGTGGTTGCGGGCAAACATGGCCACGTGAATTACGATGTCATCCCCGGCGTGATCTACACTACGCCCGAGGTCGCCGCCGTCGGCACGACCGAGGAAGAGCTCAAGGCAGAAGGCCGCGCCTACAAGGTTGGCAAGTTTTCCTTCATGGGCAATGGCCGCGCCAAGGCCGTGTTCCAGGGCGAAGGCTTCGTCAAACTGATCGCGGATAAGGAAACGGACCGCATTCTGGGTGCTCATATCATCGGACCTGCTGCCGGTGACATGATCCACGAGATCTGCGTCGCGATGGAATTTGGCGCGTCTGCGCAGGATGTGGCGCTGACCTGCCACGCGCACCCCACCTATTCCGAAGCCGTGCGCGAAGCCGCGCTGGCCTGTGGTGACGGCGCGATCCATGCCTGATCTTCTGACCCGCCGCGTCGCCAAAGCGTGGCGGGCCAGCTATTCTCCGGCGCTTAAGCTCCGCGCCGGAGAGGCCATCACCCCCATACGCACCGATACAGAATATCCCGGTTGGCACTGGGTCGAAAACGCCAAGGGCCTTGGCGGTTGGATTCCCAGCGCGATCCTTCGCGATGACGTGGCGTTGGAGGCCTTCGACAGCACCGAACTGACCGTGACCGAGGGCGATGAGGTCCAGATCCTCTCGATCCGTCAGGGCTGGGTGCGGTGCCGCGCGGCCAACGACGACACCGGTTGGCTGCCTGCCACCTGCCTTGCCCCAGCCTAAGCTGCTTTTCTTTTTCCCTCAGCCACGGCGCGGCACCTCCAATGCGCCCGCAAGGGCCAGCCGCTCAGTGACCGTAACCTTTCCGCACCGATTGCCCGTTCAAGACTGTGAACTGCTTGGACCAGATCCTGCCATCTAAATTGTTTCCAAATACCCCCGAGCGAATGAGCCTTTGACGCCGGGGGCAGCACCCCATTTCGCGCCCGGAACGGGCGCGCGCAAGCGCGGTGAACCCAATTTTAGATGCCAAATTGTCAGTACAGGGGGTGTACGGGGGGTGTACAGATGGTGCACCGGGGGTGACAGGTCGATTTCGGTCGTTTTGAAGCGCGGGTCAACTTGCCAACAACCGCAGGCCCTGGGTCACATCTGCGCGCACGGCCAGGCGCAGACCAGGTTCATCCCCGGCCTTCAGGGCTGCCAGGATCAGGCGATGGTGGCGCGGCGGATCGGTGCGCCTGAGTCGCCCGTAAAGGGCCCGCATGGTTGGGCCCATTTGCAGCCAAACGGTCTCAGCCAAGGCCAGCATCGCAGGCGCCTGCGCCCTTAAATACAAAGTCCTGTGGAATTCCAAATTGGTCCGGATATAGCTGACCGGATCGCGTTTCGCGACGGCTTCTGCGTTCAGGCCATTGATGACATCCATCCGGTCGATCAACGCATCATGCGCACGCGGCAGGGCCCGTGCGGCCAGTTCTGGTTCCAACAGCGCCCGGATCGCCGCCAATTCCTCGATCCGCTCATTTGTAAGCTCCGGCGTTGACACCCGTCCCGAACTAGACAGGGACAACGCCCCTTCGCTCACCAACCTCCGCACGGCCTCACGCGCAGGGGTCATGGACACGTCAAATTCCTTGCCGATCCCGCGTAGGGTCAGGGCAACGCCAGGCAACATCTGCCCATGCAGAATACGGGTACGCAACGTGCGATAAACCCGGTCATGGGCTGCGGAAACCGTCCCTGTATCTGGAGTGCGTTGAGAGATCAGCATGGGTCACACCGGAACATATGCGCTGCTTCAGGGCAAGCGGTCAAAACGCCAGGACAGAAGCTCTGCCCCATTTGTGCGAAGCCAGGCCCGCGGCGTTTCATATCCTGGGCAAAGATCCCTGCAGACATCCCAAAAGGCCTGCGAGTGATTCATCTCCTTTAGGTGCGCCACTTCATGGGCGGCGACATAGTCCAGCACCGCCGGAGGCGCCATAATCAGCCGCCAAGAGAACATGAGATCCCCCCTGGAGGAACAACTGCCCCAACGGGACTTGGTGTCGCGCAGACTGATCCGCCCGTGCGTTCGCCCCAGTTGTTCAGCATAGAAATCCGCTCTTTCCACCAACTTGTCGCGCGCCATTTGCTTCAGAAATGCCGCCAATGCCGGACCGGGATCCTTGGCCGGCGGAACTCGGATTTCACCCGTCACAAAGCGTACAGATCGCCCTGAGCCAACCATGATCGGGCGTGGCACGCCCTCAACAGGGATTGTTCCACTGATCTCAGGGCGCGACACAGGTGGCGCGTCCTGCAAATGTTTGCGCACCCACGCCTCGCGGGTCTCAAGAAACGCAAAGGCCTCGGAGTCGCTGGCAAAATCAGGCATCGATAAGCTGACCGTGCCAGTGGACCGGGATACCCGCAACGTAAAGCGCCGTGCACGGGCCGACCGTCTGAGAATCACCTCAACAGGGGGGCCACCGTCCAGAATATGGGTTTTTTGCCTCATCCGCCGGATGCATCCTTGTTTGCCGGTCCCGAAAGGCCCGAAAGCCTTTGACAGCCCCTCGACATTGTGCCAATTGACCGCAATTCCTCGATAGCGATGATTGAAGGGGGTGTCATGCCCAAAGAAGAATGGGGCGTCAAACGTGTCTGCCCAACCACCGGTAAACGCTTCTATGACCTGAACAAGTCTCCCGTCGTCAGCCCTTATACCGGCGACGTCGTGAATATTGACACAGGCAAAGCATCGCGCTCCTTGACGGCTGATAAGCCGGACAAGGCGCAGGTCGATGCCAAAGCCAAGGTTGAAGATGATGAAGATGAGGTTCTGCTGGAAGATGATGCAGCAGATATCGATCTGGACGATGATCTGCTGGACGATGATGACGACGAAGAAACCGTCGCCCTCGATGATCTTGCAGATGTTGCCGCCGACGATGGCGACGACGACAGCTGATCCGCGTCCATAGCGTGGATAGTAAAAACGGGCGTAAAGAGCGCCCGTTTTTCATTGGAAATGCCCAGAATTCGTCCGGCGCAGATTCCTGCCCGGGCGCGCATTTTTTGGGTTGATCATTGGCGCACACTTTCATACACCGCCTCTACTGTCCGAAACGGCAGACCGGGGCCTTAGCTCAGCTGGGAGAGCGCTTGCATGGCATGCAAGAGGTCAGGGGTTCGATCCCCCTAGGCTCCACCAATTCCCGACTGTGAATGGCCACATAGCTTGCCCCCTTTGGGCTGCACTATGTCCCTTATAGCCAAATAGATTGTCGTTTTCAGGTGGCAACTCTTCCTTTTTCGGGTTGAAATGGACCATTGGTTAGGGTGCCGCGAAAGTAGAAAATGAGCCCAAATCGACCAATGCTGCGCCAGTCCTGAATGTCGGATTGCAAGCAACGATGCCTACGCTACGGACGCTAGTTAGACAGAGTAACATCCAGGGCTTCCGTGGGGTGACAGCCGACACGCAACCTAATATCTTCTCACTTGAAAAAGGGGGAAAGTCATGCAGATCGAGCGTTCGCTACTGAACTATTTTATGCTGACTTTCGCCATATCCTGGCTGTTCTTCATTCCGACATTTCTAGATTGGATCGGAATTTCGACGCCGATTGGCGGTGAAGGATACAATGGTTTTGCGAGTTTCTTTTCTACGTTTGGCCCACTGATCGCCGCGCTGATCTTACTTGGCCGAAACGGCGGTTTGCTGGCAGCTTGGGCTTTGATCAAGAGCGGTTTCGATTTTCGCACGAAACCACATATCCTCGCCGCTGCATCCTTATTGCCTATCGCGCTTGCTTGGGTGTCTGTGGCACTGGTTTCTGCGACTGGCATCGATGAGTTACCGGGAAGCATGGTTCCCCCAGACTTGGGATATCCGGCTGTGATCTGGCTGATTCCAGCCTTTCTTTCGATGATGATCTTTGGCGGTGGCCAAGAGGAATTTGGTTGGCGCGGCTACGCTCAGCGCCCCATGCAAACGCGATTGGGCTTTCTCTGGGGAAGCCTTTTGCTAGGGGCGATTTGGGGTCTGTGGCACTTGCCACTTTGGATCATCCCCGGAGACCCGCACATCTACCTCCCTTTTCTGGTATTCGTGATCTTCACGATGGCGTTCTCGGTTCAGATGCTTTGGCTGTTTGAACTTTCTGGCTACAAGCTTATGGTGCCATGGATCATGCATGGCGTGCAAAACACTGTGCTTGTGGTCCTACCAGTATACCGCCTTGATGCTGAGGGCCCGCAACGGGGGCTTTATCTGTATGTCGGTTTGAATATCGCAGTCGCCGCATTAATGACGGCCTTTAGGAAGCGAAGCTGACAAGCTTCTCACCTATGCTGCCGTTCCTAATAATGCTTCTTGTGTCCACTCAGTCCCGATTGTGAATCACGGACCAACCAGCTGCGCATGGCCGGTTTCGGAGGTTTCTGCGCATTGAGAGACCATCCACCTGCCACAACAGGTCAATCAGATACTTCACTCAGAATCCGGGTGACCAAAGACCAAAGACCAAAGACCAAAGACCAAAGACCAAAGACCAAAGACCAAAGACCAAAGACCAAAGACCAAA
>CANLZL010000009.1 GCA_947495575.1 uncultured Nioella sp.
GCCCGGTAGCTCGTCAGGCTCATAACCTGAAGGTCGTAGGTTCAAATCCTACCCCCGCAACCAAAATCAAAATAATACAAGACTGAACCCTCCCGGTGTTTGAAACAAACACCTGCCGGGCCCTGTGTTTATGCGAAACGCTGGCCAAGAATCGGCGGTCTAGACAAGACGCTAAAGAAAGTGCCCTACCACTCGTAAAGTTCGATCTGGTCTGCTTCAATGAAGTAGCCGGTCTGACCCAGATTGGTTGATTGAAGCTGTGTGCGCATGGTCCCCGTGACCCAGATTGGATCCCAAATCAGGTCACCTGGCCAGGGAACCGCGGAATTCACCAGGATCAGTTGGTTTGCAGGCGGTGGTGGCGTGTGGATGCAGGCCCCGACATAAGGAACAAGCATGAACTCCGTCACACCCTCTGCGCCGATATCAAATGGCACAACAAACCCAGGAAGCCTGACATAAGCGCCATCCAGATCCTCGTTTAACCTGGAAGCATTGGCATCATAGATTGGATTCCAGAAATCATTCTCCTCGTCCAGCTCGCCTTCTCCGATAATCTCCGAATAAGGCACGCCAGGTGGGATAAGGTCATCCCACATGATTTCACGCGGGGTGCTGGAAAATGCCATTTTTGGCACAGCAATTGAGCCGGATATGAGCATCAGAGTTGCCCTGCGATCAATCATTGGATCCATCCTTCCCCGCGTTAAGTCTTTACCATCATGCCATCTGAGACGGACATTTTGTAAGCCCGAATTGCGGGCACTAGGCTCACAATCGCGCCAGCGCCAATTACTGCGAGAATAACCCAGAATTCCTGCAGAGTGGGCGCATTGATCGGCAGCCAAATTCCGAAAGTACTGTCTACGATGGGTTGCGCAATGATTAGCCCGACGTAAAGAAACGCCACCCCGAGCATCGCGCCGATTGCGGCCATCACTATGGCCTCGATGACAAGCATCCCAAGAATGGTCGCGGGGCGCGCACCCATCGCGCGGAAAATGGCCATCTCGCGACGGCGTTCGTTGAGGCTGGAGAAAATTGTGGCCATCATTCCGATCAACGCCGTGACAACCACCATGGCGGATACGGCCAAAAGAGCGGTTTCCGCGATGCCAACAATGCTCCAGAGTTCCTGCAAGGCAACCCCGGGCAGGATCGCCAGCAAAGGCTCCTCAGGATATTCATTGATCGCGCGCTGCAGTGCAAATATTTGCAACGGGCTATCGACTCCGACAAGGGCCGCGGTGACCGCCTGAGGGGTTAAATCCATCTCACGGATATTTTCAATTGGTGTTGATCGTCCGGGGGCCTGAGCACCGTTTTGCCAATCGACATGGATCGCCTCAATAGCTTCCATACTGACAATCACGGTGCGGTCCACAGGCGTTCCTGTATTTGCGAGAATGCCCGAGACGCGAAAAGGTTGATCCCTGTGTTCCGTAAATGACGCAAGCCCATGGGCGACGACAATTGGGTCGCCGACCTCATAACCCAAAGTTTCGGCAACATCCGCGCCGATCACTGTATCAAAAAGATCATCGAGAATTTCGCCATTGGCAAGCTCAAGCGACCGGCCCTGCCGGTATTGGTAATGCTCAAAGAAGGCTCGGGTTGTGCCCATCACGCGGAATTGGCGATGGCTGTCCCCAAGCGAAATCGGCACGATCCAGTCTACTTCTGGGCGGGCCGCGATATCTTGATAGCTTTCCCAGGTGACATTGTTCGTTGCATTGCCGATCCGGAAGACGGAATAGAGCAGCAGCTGCACCGATCCAGATCGCGCGCCGACAATCAGATCGGTGCCAGAAATAGTATCGGCGAAGCTGGCCTTCGCCCCGGTGCGAACCTTCTCAACCCCAAGGAACAGGGCCACCGACAGGGCGATGGCGAGAATTGTCATCCCGACGGTTAGTGCACGTGCAAAAAGCGACGCTATCGCAAGGCGTAAGATCATCACGCCTCCCTCTCAACTGCTGCGATCTCTTCCATTCGGATCACGCGGTCAAACCGTTCGCCTAGCCGGCGGTCATGGCTTACCATCAGCAGTGAGGTTTCATGCGCCCGTGTTTGCGAAAAGAGGAGGTCGAGGAAGGCCGATTGGCTGGTCGCATCAAGGGCCGATGTGGGCTCATCTGCAATAATCAGGGGCGGCTGACCGATCAAAGCGCGGGCAACCGCGACGCGCTGTTGTTGGCCGACACTCAGCGCATTGGCTTTGGCATGGATAATGTCGTCCGGCAGTCCCAGTGCAGCGCAAAGGCTCTTAGCCTCAGTCGCCGCATCGCCAGCGCGAATGCGGCGTTCCGGTGCAAACCTCAATGGCAGCAGGATGTTGTCCATGACCGAGCCAAAAGGCAGCAGGTTAAACTGCTGAAAAATAACTCCTATCCGTTCAGCCCGGAAACGGTCACGCGCGCCGCTTGATAGATGGGTAATATTTTTGCCTGCAACATTAAGTATCCCTTGATCGGGCTGGATCGTGCCACAGATCAGTGACAAAAGCGTCGATTTCCCCGATCCACTTTCCCCCAATAGCAACACTGTTTCACCCTTAAACACCGTCAGCGCAGGGACGGTCAGTGTAAATGGTGCGCGTCCCGGCCACCGGTATTCAATGTTAGAAAGGTTCAGGATGTGGCCCGTCACGTGATGTCAGCGCTCCAAGTCCAGGGTAGGCGCGTCGCGCTCTACCTCGAAGGCGCGCGCGCCGGAAGCAGTTATAACCTGAACCTCAATTTCATTCGCGTTTGGGAAAGCCTCAAAGAAAGTGAAAGTGATTTCGGTCAGCGCGGCCGGGTTGCTGCAATTCAGCATGTATTCAGCGTGAAATTCAGTGTGGCCTGCCTCCTCGTCATGTTCTGCGTGATCGTCGTGATCGTCGTGATCGTCGTGATCGTCGTGATCGTCGTGATCGTCGTGATCGTCGTGATCGTCGTGTGCGTGCATGTCATGTTCGTCCTCAGAGTGATCACTATGGCCGTCATCATGGTCATCATGGTCATCATGATCGCCATCACTCGCAAGCTCGGCATGTACTTCTGCAACTCGACAGGCGGCATTTGCCGGAGGAACAAAGAGGTCCAGCGGCGCACTTAGCGTTTCCAGAGCGGCGTTGATCGCAGCCAGGTCCGCATTGCTTTCTGCCGCGTATTCAAACCCTACGATATCAGCGCCGGGAGAGCGAAACTCCATCAAGAAGCTCGTTCCGTCCATCGCTAAGTTGAGCGTGCTGACGCCATGCTCATGGGATCCGAGCTGTCGGGCGTCTTCTGCCAGTGCTGGCGTGGCGACAACCAAAGCAATCAGTGAGAGTATATTTTTCATAACTAGTCCAAAGAAATTGAGAGCAACTATATCAGGAAGAACATCTTCCGCATTGTCCGTGAATTTCGACAATATGGCGTGCAGTCCGAAACGCGCTTTGGGCGGTCAGGGCCGTAAGCTTGGGTAGTAATTCGCTGCCATCATGTTCTTCGACCGATCCGCAATCTTCACAAATTGCCAGAACCGGTACACTTTCGATGTGCTTGCAGCGGCAGGGAACGAAGGCCTTGATGGATTCAAGTCGGTGCGCGCGCCCCTGGTCTGTCAGGGCAGACAGCGTGCGATATACCGTGGGTGGCGCTATGTTCGGCTCACCCATCTGCAATTTTTCCAGAATCTGGTAGGCCGTCATTGGCCTGTTACACGCGTTCAGAACTTTCAGGACGTCTGATTGCCGATTCACCGCGCGCTTTCTCATCCGCCACACTCCCTTGCTTAGAACTTGTTATTTTATAAAGTAACAAATGGCAATATCTGCAGTTGAGTTCATCCGTATGGCGGCGTGACCGCCGTGACAGGCCACTATTCTGGGCGCGTACTAGAAATCGGTAGCCTATTGTTGGTTTCTTGAAGCGATTTCGCTAATGGCGACGGGACTGCGCTGTGCGCAGCGCGGGATATAAAGCGCGAAAGCTGGCCAGCCTCACTTTGAGTTTCTCGGCCTCATCAGCGTTAGGTGTGAACCATGTTGCCACGGCAGGCTTTGTCATGACGTCCTGCAACGATCGCCCACCTTCCGCGACACAAGCCATGCGGGCCGCACCCAAGGCAGGGCCAATAGCTGCGTCATCGCTCCGGCCAAGGAGACACCCTGTAACATTAGCAATGGTTTGCATCAGAAAATCACTCTTTGTCCCGCCACCAATGGCCAGCAAGGTCTCATTACGTGTTCCAACATCTTCGAAAGCATCAGACGCATCGGCAAATGTGAATGCCACCGCCTCAACGACAGAACGCATGAGGCTTCCCGGCGTCGTGGTTTCACCCAACCCAGAAAATCCGCCACGAATATTGGGGTCACCGTGCGGTGTTCGTTCGCCAGTCAGATAGGGCAGGAAAACTGGACCAGGTTCAGCCACCGCAGCCGCGGCCAATAATTCGGTCAGAGGTCGGTTAAGCAATTGGGCCAGCCAGGCCAAAGGCCTTGCTCCATTCAGCATCGCGGCCATTTGAAACCACAAGTCGGGCAAAGTATGCGCGTAAGCATGAATCAACCGATTAGTGTTTGGCCGATAGTCCGGGGTAGAAACAAAAAGCTGCCCCGAGGTGCCAAGCGAAATGAATCCGTCGCCGGGTGATATTGCGCCAATACCAATGGCTCCAGCTGCAGCATCGCCTGCGCCAGTTGCAACCGGCACGCTGTCAGGCAGCCCAAGCGCCATTGCTGCATCGGGTTGAAGTAATCCTGCAACTTCGGTGCCAAACTTAATCTCCGGCAGCCATTCAGGATTGGTGTCACAGATTGCGCAAATCTGCTTGGACCATTGCCGGGTCCGCTGATCCAGCATGGATGTTCCAGCGGCATCCGATGGGTCCGTGACAAACTGCCCGTGAAGGCGATACCCGATGTAATCTTTGGGAAGAAGGACATGGGCAATGCGCGCGTGGGCCTCAGGCTCATGCCGGGCAAGCCACAAAACCTTGGGGGCGGTGAAACCCGCCATAGGTGGCACACCGGCAATTTCCGCCGCCTGCCGGTGCGCATCGGCCATATCGGCACATTCTTGCGTGGCTCGCGCATCGTTCCAAAGCATGACCGGGCGCACCGGAGCCCCGGTGCGATCCAATGCGACGGCGCCGTGCATCTGCCCCGATAGGCCGACGGCCCGGATAGCCGAACGTAGGTTGGGTGCAAGACTGGTTACGGCGCTACAACACGCGGCCCACCAGTCTGTACAGTTTTGTTCGCTGGCACCGTCAAAGGGGTGATGTGCGTGAAGGGGGGTGCCGGCAATTTCTGCAACACTGCCGTCGTCACGCAAAACGCAAACCTTTACGCCGGACGTTCCCAGATCTATTCCCAGATACATGTGAACTCCAGTTGGTCCCACGGTGCCATTTTACGTTTCAACTTTACTCGCGTAATGTTTTTCAGGTTAATTGGAGGTGAGGCAAGCCCTTTTCACGGTGTTTGCGCAAAACATAGACCGGGAAACCCGCGCAATGACCGAACAAAAAATACGAAACATGGAAGAATTTGCAGCGCTCAGCGGGCTATCTCGACCGACCGTATCAAAATACTTCAATAATCCCGACAGTGTTCGCGCCTCGACCCGTAAGCGCATCGAAGACGCCTTGGAGCGTTACAACTTCCGTCCCAATATCTATGCGGTCAACCAAAATCGACGCTTGACCAAAAGCATCGGTATCATGGTGCCCTATCTTGCGGATCCGTTTTTTGCAGAGATGGCGCGCACCATTGAAACACTGTGCATCGAGGCGGGGTTCCGCCCAATATTGCTAAGCTCACATGGTGATAGTGAGCTAGAGGCGGAAAACCTTGAGAGCCTTTTGTCGTTCAAGCCAGCGGGGGTTCTGTTCGCGCCGCTTGGCCGGATTTCCGACAAGGCCGCAATCGAGAGGTTTTGTCGGGACGTCCCAACCGTGCTGTTTGACAGCAACCTAGACGGCATGGGCGAAGCGTTCGTAGGGTCCGACAATGCAAGTTTCGTCAACCAAACCGTTGATTACCTTTGTCGGACGGGTGAAGCCCCCTGTTTCTTTGAGATGCGTACGCCTGCAAACCCAAATGCCAACAAGCGCCGTATGGCCTATATCGATGCAATGGAGCGGCATGGCCAAGAGCCCGTGGTTATTAGCATCGAGGGTGACGGCTGGGGATTTGAAGAGATTGGCCGGCAGGGGACACACACGGCCCTGGCAACAAATGACTTCAAAACCAACACTGTGCTGTGCAGCAATGATCGATTGGCAATTGGGTTACTGGCTGCATGTTATGAACGCGGGCTGGGTGTGGGCCGTAGCCCCGACAGTGCGCTGCGCGTCGCCTCGCATGATGATCATCCCTATTCGCGCTTTACCTGTCCTGCATTGACGACGGCGGCGCATAGCTATTCTGACGTGGCCAATCGAAGCGTCGAAATTCTATTTGAAATGATCGAAAGTGGGGCGCGCTGCGAAACGCGGGTTGAGACCCTGTTCCCCGCAAAATTGGTTGTAAGAGCATCGGCCTAATCAGTTCAAATTTTACGCGCGTAAAAAAAATGTTGACGCGCGACCAATAATTCTGCATCTTGCCCTTACACATCCATCTAGGGAGGATTCGGATGACATTTAGAAACGCGTTTTGCGCTTCGAGCGCCTTGGCCATTTGCGTGGCGGGCACGGCAGCTTTTGCCGACGGTCACTCTGCGACGATCACGATTGCAACGGTGAACAACGGCGACATGATCCGTATGCAGGGCTATACCGATCAATTCACAGAAGAGACCGGCATTGCGGTTGAGTGGGTTACACTGGAAGAGAACGTTCTTCGCCAGCGTGTGACCACGGACATCACCACCAATGGTGGTCAGTTCGACATCATGACCATCGGCATGTACGAGACGCCGATCTGGGGTGCCAATGGCTGGCTTGTGCCGCTGGATGGCCTGTCGGAAGAGTATGATGTTGATGACATTCTGCCTGCGATGCGCGGCGGTCTGAGCCATGACGGCACGCTTTATGCGGCTCCGTTCTATGGTGAATCGTCCATGATCATGTATCGCACGGACCTGATGGAAGCGGCTGGCCTTGAGATGCCTGAAGCGCCCACCTGGGAGTTCATCCGCGAAGCTGCAGCTGCGATGACCGACCGTGACAACGACATCAACGGCATCTGCCTGCGCGGCAAGCCCGGTTGGGGTGAAGGCGGCGCGTTCATCACCGCGATGTCCAATTCCTTCGGTGCACGCTGGTTTGACATGGAGTGGCAAGCCCAGTTCGACACGCAACCCTGGCTCGACACTTTGAACTTCTATCAGGGTATGATGCAGGAATCCGGCCCCAACGGTTATCCGTCAAACGGCTTCACCGAGAACCTGAACCTGTTCAATCAGGGCCTCTGCGGCATGTGGATTGATGCCACCGTTGCAGCGTCTTTCGTGACCAACCCCGAAGATTCCACCGTTGCTGACTCTGTCGGCTTTGCATTGGCACCTGATACCGGTCTGGGCGTTCGCTCCAACTGGCTCTGGGCCTGGGCATTGGCCATTCCTGCCGGCACACAGCAGCAAGACGAAGCGCTGCAGTTCATCGAGTGGGCAACTGGAACTGAGTACATGCAGTTGGTTGCTTGGAACGAAGGACATGCAAACGTGCCTCCAGGTTCACGTACTTCGCTGTACGAAAACCCTGTATATGCGGCGGTTCCTTTCGCGCAGATGACGTTGGACTCGATCCTGTCGGCTGATCCGAACAACTCGACCGTCGAAGAGAGCCCCTATGTTGGCATCCAGTTCGCGGCCATCCCGGAGTTTGCCGGTATCGCAACCGAAGTGAGCCAGGAATTCTCGGCCTTCTATGCCGGTCAGCAGACCGCAGAAGAAGCGCTGGCCAACGCACAGGCCATCACCAACGAAGCCATGGAAGCTGCTGGTTACCAGTAAGCCTTCAGGCACAAGATCGGAAGGCGGCGCCCGCCGCCGCCTTCCCCCCCACCTTACTCCAAGATAACTTGAATTTTTTCACCCGGGCCCATTGGCCCGAACGAGGAGGATATGTGTCATGGCGACCCAGCATTCCCGATCAGCGGCGCGGATAATGATGGCCCCGGCGGTCTTTCTACTCCTCGTTTGGATGCTCGTACCCTTGTGTATGACGCTTTGGTTTTCTGTCCGGGATTTCCGCCCGCTGCGCGGTGGCGACCTTGGCTTTGTCGGACTTGAGAACTTCGGACGCTTTGTCTCGTCCAGCGCGTTCTGGCCCGCCGTGGCCACAACCCTGGTCATTGTGGGCGGCGTCCTGCTTATTTCCATTGTTTTGGGCGTTATGCTCGCCATCCTTCTCGATCAACCGATGTGGGGGCAGGGCGTTGTCCGCATCCTGGTGATCGCGCCCTTCTTCGTCATGCCGACCGTGTCTGCACTGGTATGGAAGAACATGTTCATGGACCCTGTGAACGGCGTGTTCTCTTACATCTGGCAGTTTTTCGGGGCCGACCCGGTGGTCTGGCTGTCCGAGATGCCGGTCTTTTCGATCATCATGATCGTGTCCTGGCAGTGGCTGCCCTTTGCAACGCTGATCCTGCTGACTGCGATCCAGTCGCTTGATAGCGAGCAATTGGAAGCGGCCGAGATGGACGGGGCGGGACCGCTATCGCGCTTTGGCTTTATCACCCTGCCGCATCTGAGTCGCGCCATCACGATTGTGATCCTGATCCAGACCATCTTCCTGCTGGCGGTCTTTGCAGAGATCTTCGTGACCACGGGCGGTGCCTTTGGAACCCGGACCCTGACCTACCTGATCTACCAGCGCGTGCTGGAAAGTCAGAATGTGGGCCTGGGTAGTGCCGGCGGCGTCTACGCCATCATCCTTGCCAATATCGTTGCCATCTTCCTGATGCGCATCGTCGGCAAAAACCTGGATAAGTGAGGGATTTGATATGGCCAGAGCTGTTACAAACCAACGCAAAGCCTTAAACACAGCGCTCGCGTGGATCGTTGGGCTTGCGATCTTCTTTCCCATCCTCTGGACGATCCTGACATCGTTCAAGACCGAGGCAGACGCGATTGCGAACCCACCGATCCTGTTCGCCTTCGACTGGACACTGGAGAATTACTCCGAGGTGATGGAGCGGTCGAACTACGGACGGTTCCTGAGCAACTCGATCCTAATTGCCGGCGGATCCACGATCCTGGGCATCATCATCGCGGTGCCTGCGGCCTGGTCGATGGCCTTTGTGCCCTCGCGTCGGACCAAGGACATCCTGCTGTGGATGTTGTCCACCAAGATGCTGCCTGCGGTTGGTGTTCTCTATCCGATCTACCTCTTGTGCATCAGGCTTGGGGTCCTGGATAACCGGCTGGCCATGGTTGTGATCCTGATGCTGATCAACCTGCCGATCATTGTCTGGATGCTCTACACCTATTTCAAGGAGATCCCCGGAGAGATCCTTGAGGCGGCCCGCATGGACGGCGCATCCCTGAAAGAAGAGATCCTTTATGTTTTGACGCCGATGGCGATCCCCGGCATCGCATCCACTCTGTTGCTCAACTTCATCTTGGCCTGGAACGAAGCGTTCTGGACCCTCAACCTGACCTCAGTGGACGCTGCCCCGTTGACCCAGTTCATCGCCAGCTACTCCTCTCCGGAAGGTCTGTTCTTTGCCAAGCTCAGCGCGGCATCGACCATGGCCATCGCCCCGATCCTCATCCTTGGCTGGTTCAGCCAAAAGCAACTTGTCCGTGGCCTGACCTTCGGCGCCGTCAAATAAGGAAGCAAAATCATGGGACGCATTACACTTGATAAAGTCCGCAAAGCCTTTGGCGATGTCGAGGTTATTCCACCGCTGGACCTGACAATTGATGACGGTGAATTCGTTGTCTTCGTCGGCCCCTCGGGGTGCGGTAAATCCACCCTTCTGCGCCTGATCGCCGGGCTGGAGGATGTCTCGGGCGGCCAGATCCGCATCGACGGCAACGACGCCACGATGGTGCCGCCCGCAAAACGCGGCCTGGCCATGGTCTTTCAGTCCTATGCGCTTTACCCGCATATGTCGGTTAGAAAGAACATCGCCTTTCCGATGCGGATGGCAGGCATTGACCAAGCCGAACAGGATCGTCGGATCGAATCCGCCGCCAAGGCGCTGAACCTCACCGATTATCTGGATCGACGCCCCGGGCAACTTTCGGGCGGGCAACGTCAGCGTGTGGCCATTGGCCGGGCGATTGTGCGGGAACCGGCGGCTTTCCTCTTTGACGAACCGCTGTCCAACCTCGACGCCGCTTTGCGTCATGGGATGCGGCTGGAGATAAGCGAGCTGCATAAACGCCTCGACACAACCATGATCTACGTGACCCATGACCAGGTGGAAGCCATGACAATGGCCGACAAGATCGTGGTCCTGCAGGCTGGCGTCATCGAACAGGTGGGCAGCCCACTAGAGCTCTATCGCAAACCGCGCAATGCGTTTGTGGCAGGCTTCATCGGATCGCCGACCATGAACATGCTGACCGGCGAAGACGCCGCAAAGCGGGGCGCCGACACAATCGGCATCCGCCCGGAACATGTCACCATCTCAACCACAGATGGCACCTGGAAAGGCACCGTCGGCGTGGCAGAACATCTGGGCTCGGACACCTTCCTCCACATCCACCCAGACTCAGATCCGTCAAAAACAATGACCGTCCGTGTCGATGGTGAGTTCACGGCACATCACGGCGACACCGTATGGCTCACTCCGCAAGAAGAGCACATTCATAAGTTCGACGCCCAAGGGCTCAGAATCAAATAATGAGGTTGCAGGGGAGGACAGCACTGATAACAGGCGCCGCCCGAGGGATCGGGCGCGCCTTTGCCGAGGCCTATATCCGGGAGGGAGCGCAGGTTGCTATCGCTGATATCGACATCGATCGCGCTTCGGAAACTGCGGCAGAGATTGGTGCCGTTGCCATTCAGATGAATGTTACGGATCAAGCCAGCATCGACGCGGGGTTGGCCAAGGCAGTCCGAGCCCTTGGCAGGGTCGACATTCTGATAAACAACGCGGCGCTCTTCACTGCGGCCCCCCTCGTTGAGATCAGCAGAGCGGATTACCAGCGCGTCTTTGATGTAAATGTTTCGGGCACGCTTTTTACGATGCAGGCGGTTGCCAGGCACATGATCGACCGGGGGCAGGGTGGCAAGATCATCAACATGGCCAGCCAGGCCGGGCGTCGGGGTGAGGCACTGGTCGCGGTTTACTGTGCGACCAAGGCCGCCGTTATCAGCCTGACCCAGTCCGCGGGGCTGAACCTTATTCAGCATGGCATCAACGTCAATGCTATCGCGCCTGGTGTCGTTGACGGCGAACATTGGGATGGTGTGGATGCCTTTTTTGCCAAGCATGAAGGCAAAGCTCCCGGACAAAAGAAGAAAGAAGTTGGTGACGCTGTCCCGTTTGGACGGATGGGCGTTGCCGAGGATTTGACCGGCATGGCCGTTTTTCTAGCCAGTGACGAGGCGGATTACATCGTCAGCCAATGCTTCAATGTGGATGGTGGACAATGGATGAGCTGATGAAAGATATGACCCCGGCTGGCAAACCAATCCCCTTGGGGCGCTCGAGTTTGCAAGATTTACCCACTGAAGTTGACGTACCAAAGTACCAACGTAGGGACCTTAGTCCTGGAATCGTTCATATTGGCGTCGGAAACTTTCATCGCGCGCATCAAGCCTGGTATCTCCACCGTCTGATGCAAATCGGTAAGGCACTTGATTGGGGCATTATCGGCGCTGGTGTCCGCCCCTATGATGCGGCCATGCGGGAAAACCTTCTTGCACAGGATTGCCTGACAACTTTGATCCAACTGGCACCGGGCAACCACTCGGCTGAAGTTACCGGATCGATGATCGACTACCTGCCAATTGAGGAGGGAAATGCCAGCCTTATTGCAGCCATGGCGGACCCTGCCATTCGCATAGTCGCGCTGACCGTGACAGAAGGCGGGTACTACATGGACCCAAAAACGGGTGGTTTGGATATCGGCCACCCGGATATCCGGCACGATGTTGAACATCCAGACGCACCAAAAACGGCCTTCGGTGCGATGGTGGCTGCATTGCGCTTGCGGCGTAGCGCAGGACAGGTTCCATTCACAGGTTTGAGTTGTGATAACTTGCGCGGCAACGGCAATATCCTGCGAAAGGCCGTCGTTGGCCTTGCGACGCAAACCGATCCATCGCTTGCAGAGTGGATCGATGTCGAAGGGGCGTTCCCCAATTCGATGGTTGACTGCATTGTGCCTGCAACAGGGCCGAACGAACTGGCCCTCGCCCGTCAAATGGGCGTCGTTGATGCGGCTCCGGTTACGCATGAAGACTATCGCCAATGGGTACTGGAAGATGCCTTTTGCGCAGGTCGCCCCAATTGGGACGAGGTTGGGGCAACTTTTACGCAGGACGTACATTCCTATGAAATGATGAAAATACGCATCCTGAATGCAGGGCATCAGGTCCTTGCCAATGCAGGTGAGCTGTTGTCGCAGGAGACCATTGCAGATTGTATGGCCAATGACGGCCTTCAAGCATTTTTCCGAAAGGTGCAAACCGAAGAAATTCTGCCCTATGTGGACGCTGTCCCTGGGACATCTCCGGAAGATTATCTTGAATTGATTGTACGACGTTTTGCCAATCCGGAAATCCGGGATACGACCCATCGTGTTGCGTTCGATGGATCGTCGCGCCATCCGGGCTTTGTCCTACCGATTTTGCGGGATGCATTGGCTGCTGGTGGATCGATCGAGGGGCTGGCCCTTGTTGAAGCGCTTTGGGCGCGAATGTGCGCCGGCAACCGTGAAAATGGCGAGCAGATTGATCCGAATGATCCTTTCTGGACCAAACTTCAAAAGACCGCGAATGACGCCCGGACTAATCCACAGCTTTGGTTGGAGCAAATCGGGGATTACGCGGATATCGCAACACATCCGAAGTTTTCAGAAGCTTTTGAACGTTGGCTTTCCCTGATTTGGAACGTCGGGACCGAAGCCGCATTGGCGACATATGTTGGGAAAAGGTGAACTGCAAACCAGTGTGTGACGGATTTAAGGGCCGCTGTTTTTCCCAACATATGCGCCGCGTTAAGCCACCCGTCTTGGTCCCGTTGGTCTGATATCCAACCGGGTTGCGATCTCGAGCTGATTTGCTTTTGTATCGACCGAGATGCTGAGCATTGACTCCAATGTGAAATAGGCCCGCATGACCCGAAAGATCAGATAATCAGGTAAAGCAAGAACACCTTTCGGCACTCCGTTCAGAAAACTCGCGATGATCGCGACCAAAGCGGGGGCGCCTGTCATGACCGCTACGATTGATTGCCAGACAATCGGGCTTTCGGGGTTGAAGCCCAAACACAGCTCGATCAGTCCAAACATCACCAGAGGCACCAACATGGCACGGCGGGCCGAATTGATCAGCATATAAGGTAAAATCACCTTGCCGCGCAGGGTCTTGCCTTCGCCATAGATCAGATCCCTGCAGCGAGAGCTGATGTGGTAGATCGATCTGAACCAACGCATCCTCTGTTCCCGCATATGGGTGTAGGAGGCGGGAACCTCGGAAATGTAACGGATCTTGGGGTCAACCACAGAGTGGAAGCCCAGCTCACCGATCCTCAGCGAAATGTCGGTATCTTCCCCGTTCATGCCTTCAACAAACCCACCCAGATATCGGGGGTGTTCTGTGCGGTAAACGACGAACATTCCGGGGATACCTACAACACAGTTCACCGATGCCATGGCGACGGAATAAAACCCGTGTTTGACCAGAACTTCCAACAAGCGCGCCCTGTCGAACAATGCGCCGCCCGGTGGGACGGGAACGCCACCCACAACACCCACATTGGGGTCCGTAAAATAGGGCATGGCCCTGGTCAGGTTGTCTTCGCCTAACAATGTATCGGCGTCTACACGAACCAGAAATTCGGTTTCAGCGGCCTCCAACCCTGCATTCAGCGCGTTGGATTTGCCCGGCTTTGGCACATCAATCACCCGTCCTTTGGCTGCTTCGCAATCTGCAAGGGCAGCTTTGGCAATATCGGCGGTATTGTCGGTCGAATTGTTGTTCATGATCAGGATAAATACATCGCCTCCGTAATGGATGGCGGCCTTGTCCATCGCGCGGATAGTATCTTCGATGATGTAGCTTTCGTTATGGGCCGGAACGATGACGCTGACCGGAGGGTGAAACACAGGCAGCTTTGCGCGGTAGACGTCGTAAATGGCCAAAAGATAGAGCTGCGCAAAGAGGACCGGAAGAAACAAGAACACACCTGGCCCGATCCCCCCCAAAAGGGTCCAGCGCTGCATGAAGGCGACAATTGACAACTCCAAAGAACCAACATGGATCGCGATGCTGGCAGCGATGAAAGTGGTAACACCCAAACGGATCAACGCGCGCAAGATGCTGACCGGTCGATGTTCGATTGGAATGCGGGCAGGCATGCGGCCACGTTCCAACAACTTCCAGGAATAGACGGCAAACCCGACTAGCCCCGAGACGATACTACTGAGATGCAGGGTGAGGCCGACACCGCTGAGGCGAAAGACAAATATGTTCACCACATCCAGCGCGGCGCAAATGGCGGCATAACACAGCAAAAGGTCCAGCGCGAACATGAGGCGGCCAAAAATCGTGGCCGAGCTGAACGCGGCAAAGGCAATGAAGAAGGACAGGATGAAGATCCTGATGGCTATCGCATGATAGCCCTCGTAAGGGGAAAAAACGAGATCATGATTGGGGAATATCGCCGCAAGCGGTGGCGCATTTACTGCCCAAAGCAGGGTTGTGGATAAGGCAGAGAAAAGGACCAAGCACGCCAGGCCGCGCCATTGTGGAACCATTCCGGCAAACCGTTTAGGAGCGCTGTCGACCGAAATAAAATTGATCTGATCGCGATTGTCATCTGTGGATGGGGCGCTCATCTGGGGCCTCTGGCCGGGCGTAGCGGGCCAAACAGAACCACTGTCAAATGCGACACCTCACGCGCGGCGGTGGAAATGGGTTCGACGTTCAATTGACCGGTTGCTTCATCCCGCCAAACGGCCCAAGCCGGGCGCAAGAGTGAGGCGGACGGTAAATCTGCGCCAGGGGGAAGAAACCTCAATTCAATGGTGGGTGTGTCAGAAAGGCCAACGATATGGCCCCGCGGGATGACCTCTGCCAATAGGTTGGAGGCCGCGATAGCATCGATCGGTGATGTCAATTGGCGGCCAGAGATCGCAACAGTGTTGTTTTGTAAAATAAGCGATTGAAGCTGCGCGATCGGGTTAGAAAAGCTTCGGTCGCTGGCGACAAGATGGCTGGAATAGCGCAACTCGGCCACGCGTTCCGGCACGTCGTTGCACGGTCCATGGCCCGAAGAAAACACCGAAAGGGTCGAAATCAGTTCGCTGGTTCTGGTGATATTGTGCGCGGTCAGGTCGATATCTACAGAATGGATCAAACCCACTGCGGGCAGTTCTTCCGAAAAGATCAGTTGATCGTCCAGAGAAATGTCCAACACCCAAGGCGCATCCCCTGTTCGCGCCCCCAATCCGAATTCTAACACCACGCGCCCGGGGATAAAGCCGCCTCCGCCCCCCGCCAGATCAATGCGCCATTCTGTGCTACGCTGAAACCGACGAAGCCCGGAATTGCGCCCTTGAGCAATTGCGCGCGGCCACATCATCTGATCTGGACTGTCCATTTCGGGGCGCAGCAATTCTTCCAGTTCTGCAAGTGTCGAATGCGTCGACGGCTGGTCGGAAAAGCGGATTGCTTGGCCATGCTGCAAGAGCCGCGCTGCAAGTAGAAAATTCGCAGACTGGGCCGTGTCCGTCGATAGGGGAATCTCTGCGACGCCCCCATGTGCCGCAAGCAAATCCCGTGCGGTTTCAAGCCGTCCGTCAAGGATCAGGTTAAGAGATGAGCTTTGTTCAATTTCAACCACGACATTGCGCCCGTCAACACGGGCACATAGCGTCGGCGGACCATCGCCCTGCAAAGTGAACGAGACATTCAATTGCCGACCGTGCAGGTCAGCCTGTGACAAGTCTATCCGAAATTGCAACTGGTGATGTCCGGGGCGCAACAGGATGTCAGACCGACGTGCGCCCCCGATTGAAACCCGAAGTGTCGCCTCGACGCCCTCGAGAACCTGCGATGTCACGCGAAATTCGATTGTGCCAGAGACGGGCCGAACGTCCAGCGGCAGAAGGAAGGAAACGGTTTGCCAAGCCGGAACGCCGGTCAGTAGAACTGGGTCACCGATGCCCGCCATCCGAAAGGCCTCGGATGGCCCTTGGCCTTCAATTGAGGAGGCGTCCCTTTCAAAAATCAGGTCAGGCTCTGAGTCCAGTCCACCAAAGACCACGGACATGCGAGAGCTCAAGTCACTTCCCGCCAGTAAGATGGACGCGCCGGCAAGAACAAAGGCCAATAATGCGATGCCAAGTAGTCTCATGCGAAATCCTGAGGTCAATGGGTGCAATCAAAAGGGCGCGGACAGGGTGGAGGCCGTCCGCGCCAAGGTGTCCCTTGTGGTCTAGGCTGCGTCTTTCAACACGCCAGGGCGCTGATCCGCAGTCCAAACAGACACGCAAGGGATCATCTCTGGAATACAGCGATGCGCGTATTTGGCGGCGATGTCCTGAGTTTCTTCCAATAACCCTTCGGCCAAAGTGGTGGGCTCAAGACCAAAGCCAAGGAAGGTTTCATTGGATACGCGCAGGTCGTTTTCCGCAGCTTCCTTGCGGGGATTATCGACAAAGGCGATTTCCGCGCCGGACACTTGCGAGACCAGCTGCGCCAGATCGCGCACAGTGTGGGTTTCCGTCATCTGGTTCAGGATGTTGACTGTACCTAACCGCGCCGGAGGGTTTTCAATGGCCAATTGCAGGCATCGCACGGTGTCTTGAATATGGATAAACGCGCGGGTTTGGCCACCGGTGCCGTGTACGGTCAAAGGATGACCAACAACCGCCTGCATCAGGAAGCGATTTAGCACCGTTCCATAATCACCATCGTAGTCAAACCGATTGATCAGGCGTTCATCCAGCTTGGTGTCTTCGGTTTGGGTGCCCCAAACGATGCCCTGATGCAGGTCGGTGATCCGCAATTTGTTGTTCTTGGCATAGAATTGGAACAACAGCTGATCCATGGATTTGGTCATGTGATAGACGCTGCCGGGATTGGTTGGGTAGAGGATGTCGCGCTGCACCATCATCTGGCCATTCACGGGTACAAAAACGCTGAGATACCCCTCGGGAATTTCCAGGCCATCGTCGTCGTAACCGTAGACGCCCATCGTCCCGAGATGAACGATATGAGGATCCAAGCCCAGTTCGATGACGGCCGCCAGGATGTTGTGAGTGCCTGAAATATTGTTGTCGACCGTGTAGCGTTTTTCGGCAACGCCCTTCATCGAATAAGGTGCGGCGCGTTGTTCACCGAAATGTACAATGGTGTCCGGCTGCAACGCTGTCAGGAAGGCGGTCAAACGATCAAATTCACGCGCAACGTCAATGGACTCAAAGTCGATTGTCTTACCAGAGCATTCAGTCCAGGCCGCAAGGCGGTCTTCAATTGTGGC
Organism: uncultured Nioella sp.; assembly: GCA_947495575.1. Classification (GTDB taxonomy): domain Bacteria; phylum Pseudomonadota; class Alphaproteobacteria; order Rhodobacterales; family Rhodobacteraceae; genus CANLZL01. Next base: position 17,594 of record CANLZL010000009.1, read on the forward strand.
AAGCGGTGTCAGACTATCGGCGCCCATTTTCTGGTCGATCCAGCGGCGTGACAGGTTGTCGATGATCGTAACCTTGTGGCCCAGTTTTGACAGGTGCAAAGCCGTCGGCCAGCCGCAAAACCCGTCACCACCGATAACGAGGATATTCTTTTCAGTTCCCATGATCTTAATCCCTGGTTTTAGTGCTGCGCCCCTCTGGCGCCGCTTTCTGAAAACAGGTTTAGTGAGGTTTTTGATGTGTTTGGGCAGGCCAAGGGGATAGATCAGCGATCAAACGGCACGGCCACCTAGACCATGGGATAGGTCACATGACCAATGGAGCTGTCAGTTATCCAATGTTGCGAGAAGCGACATCGCTGCGCGGCGCCGATCATGTGCTCTGTTAGAGATCCCGGCAAGTGTTTCGGCCGAAAGGCGGGCGCCACCTGCACGTTCCAGATCCTCTGAAATGCCGTCAAGCCCGAGCATCACCGCCGCGCCGCGCAACTGGTGAATTACCGCATCGCGCGCGGGTTGTTCTGCATTCTCTCCTCCCGGGCCAAGTTTTGGAATCTCACGGTCGAATTCCTCGAAAAACTGGTCCATCGCCTTAACCACACTGGCCGTACCGATTGCACGGGCAAGATCTGAGAGGGGATCGACATTTAAGTCTTCGGGGGTGGCCTGGTCGTCACTGTGCGCAACTCCGCTGAGCAAGCTTTTGAGCGAGGCAAGGCGTACGGGTTTGGCATAAAACCCGGTCATACCGGCCGCCATTCCTGCTTCTTTATGGGCCTCGGTCCCGTGTGCAGTAACCCCATAAATCGGCGTTGCCGTGTTGGGCCCGACGGCGGACCTAATACGTGTTGTGGCCTCAATCCCATCCATCTTTGGCATACTGAGATCCATTAGGATTGCATCAAAGGATTGCGTGGCTGTGACTTGAACCGCTTCGATACCGTCGCGCGCCTCAGCCACAACATGGCCCATTCCTTCCAGCATGTCGCGCAGGACAGTTCTGTTGGTCCCGTTGTCTTCGACAATCAAAATGTTCAGTGGGGTAGTCGCTGCTTCGGGGCTTTGACTTTGGACTGAAGGGTTTTCGTGCGATGAGTGGTTATTTTTGGTCAGGGGCAGCGTCAATGTGAAGGTGCTGCCCACGCCCGTTTGACTGGTCAGAGCGAGGTCGCCCTCCATTTGCCTTGCAATCCTTCGAGAGATCGCAAGCCCCAAACCGTCGCCGCGTTTGAGCCGGCCGTCGGCGCGGTGGCCAAGTTCCACGAAGTCTTCAAAAACGCGCTCGATATCCTCGGTTCCGATGCCAGGGCCGGTATCCCGGACAGCCAGGATAACCAGATCACGGCCCAGGCCAGGTTGCCTTTTGAGCTGTACGTCGATGCCGCCATCTTGAGTAAACTTGATCGCATTGCCCAGAATGTTTGTCAGGATCTGGCGAACACGCAAGCTGTCACCACGATAGCTCCAATCGGCGTCCGCTTCGTGGTTGAGTACAATTGGCAGGCCCTTTTCCTCGGCCAAGGGGCGCAGCACGTCGGTTACGCTGGCCACCAGTTTGTCCAGTTCAAAATTCTGAACCGACAAAACATGCTCGCCGCTTTCTATCCGCGTGATGTCCAATGCTTCATTGATGTGCTCCAAGAGGATCTCACCCGAGGCGGTGGCGATATCCACATAGCGAGAATTGCGTTCGCTAAGCCCCCCGTTTCGCATCAGGTCAAGCACGCCAAGAATGCCGTTCAACGGGGTGCGCATCTCATGACTCATAACAGCTAGAAACCGGGACTTCGCTTGGTCCGCTTTCTCGGCCCGGTCGCGTGCCTCGATCAGTGAGGCTTCGTTTTTCCTGCGGTCGCTGATATCCCGCAAATAGGCAATGAAGGTGGTGTTCGGGCCATCCTGAACCGATGTAATGTTTAGTTCGACTGGAAACTCCTCGCCACCTTTTCGCAACGCCGAAAGTTCAACCCGGCCACCGTCAACGACCCGCTTTTCACGTGTATTCAGGAACCGTTGCATGCCCTTTGCATGGGCTTCCCTAAAGGCAGGTGGAATAATTGTCTGTTCCATCGATTGGCCCAGAATCTCGTCTCGCGCCCATCCGAAAATGCGTTCAGCGGATGCGTTGAACTCGATGATTTTGCCGGTTTCATCGGCCACGACGATCGCGTCCAACGAAGCAGCCACAGTAGAGGCTAGGCGGTCAGACGTGGACATGACCGCCCGGTCCCGGTCGCGGGCGCGGGCCAATAAACGGTCAAGAATGATTAGGATCGTGGCCAGTACCAAGATCAGCACGGCAACCGAGCCGCCGGTCAACCGCAATTGTGCAAGAACATCTTCGCGCCGTTCTTCAGCCTCTGCGGCGCTCACCAAAACACCTTCAACGGCAAGTCGGCGCACGACGTTTCGAATTTGGTCCGTCTCGATTCGCAGGAATTGGATATCATCGGTCGAGAGCGTCTCAACGCTATCCAGCCGGGTTGCAACCCGGGTAAAATAGTCTCCAATCTCATCAAGATAGCCACGTGCCTCTGCGCTTGCGGCCAAAAGCATGTGGGCGCGCCCGGATTGGAGCAATGACAATCGGCTGAGGGCCAGGTTTGCCTGAAGTCTTACCGCGGCTTGATCGAAGTTCTGCTCTGCCGCGGTATCGGCCAGCTCGGCCGTCAGTCCGGCCAACTCGGTTTCGGCCTGCGTAATCGTCCATTGGGTGTTGTCGCCTTGAGCGGTAGAAAACGCCTGAAGTCGGGTCCAAACCGAGACTCCGGAAAAAATCAGAAGCGCTCCGAGCCCGGCAATGGCCAGGAAAATCGTCGTTCTTGCCGCTACGCGTTGGCCGCTCACGTCGCCCTCACAATTTGGTCCCTATAGCGTTTGCTTTCTCTACTCAGATACGGTCAGTTCGCGCAATTGCCACACACTCTGCGCATAGACCCGTTCTGATTGATAAACCGGATCGCTGTCATAAGGGTAAACAATCCAAAATGGGCCGTATTGGCGGACGGGCATTTCCTGGCCATCAAGTCGAGTGGCGACAATTGGGTACGGGTGGCCAACTTCGTTGAGAGACAAAGTTGCTGAATAATCGTTCAGCGCGATCATCTCGACGAATGACCCTGTCGCGCCTGCAGCGTGCAACACCGTGCTCACCGGCACGCCACTGAACGTGACCTCATCGTCTGTCCAAATCGTGCCAGTTGTGAACGAGACCTGCTCAAGCTCATCCAAATCACCAATGGAAAAGGCTACTGATCCAGACGGGACACCATTTCCTGAAATTGTCAGCTCCTGCGCGTTTGCGATTGCGATGACTGTGAAGAAAACAAAAGCGTTAAGACCGAATACGCGTGCGATCATGAGGGCCATCCACGTTGCAGGTTGTGACAGCACAACAGATAGGGAAAGAATTGGCAGTTGCCTCGGGTCATCCGCATAAAGACCTACTCGAAGGTATAGGTCGGGGTGGTTTTTCTGATCAAGCCGGTTAAGTCCCTGTTTAGAAACGTCTCATAAAGTTGCGGTCAGAAGGGCGAGCATGATGAAGAACATTCTGGTGGCAGATGACCATGATCTCGTGCGCGACACAGTTGCTGCCTACCTTGGGTCGGTGGAGGAGTTTGCTGTTGTCACAGCCAGCGACCTGAGCGGGGCCGAAAAGCAGCTGCACGGAAGCCTGCCGATTGACCTTGTGATATTGGATTATCACATGCCCGGAATGAACGGGTTAGAAGGGCTGGACAGAATTCGCCGACGGTTTCCCCATATTCGTGTGGCGCTTATGTCTGGTGTGGCCACGAAAGAGATCGCAAACGCAGCCATGGAACGCGGGGCTCATGGGTTTTTGCCCAAGTCCACGCCGGCCGCGTCGATGGTAAACGCCATTCGGTTTGTCCTGTCGGGAGAGCGCTATTTTCCATTCGGGTTTGCCGACGGCACCCGGAATGCTGCCGCCGCAAAGCTGGAGCTATCAAACCGTGAATGTGAGACGTTGCAGGGGCTGACCCAAGGCCTGACCAACAAGCAGATTGCCCGCGACTTGGGTGTTCAAGAAGTGACTGTGAAGCTGCACGTGAAGAACATCCTTGCAAAACTTGGTGTTCAAAACCGGACTCAAGCAGCGCTGGCCGCAAAAGAGCTGCAACTGTTCTGATGCATCTGAATTTTGGCGGGGTTCGCAGCGAAGTTGCGTCCGCCCCGTTAGCAAAATCGTATCTGAAGTAAGTTCTGCCAGGTCCGGTACAGGGTTTAGATCTTTTCAGGCCATCAAATTACGCGCACAGCCCCCAAGCGCCTAAACGATATGCGCGTTATGTCTGGGGCATGGTGTGATCATTATCCGTCTAGGCGGAGTCATGATCTCGTGATAGATTCGCCGCAATGTTTAGATAAGCCGAGACAAATCGGCTGTCAGAATGAGGCGAGTAATGATGCAGGTATTTGGCCGTTTCGGGCTGATCCTAATGCTGTGCGTATTGAGCGCTCCGGCGGTAGACGCGCAAGAGCGTGCAACGCTTGGACAAGCGCGGTTGTTTACAAATGACCTTTTGGGGGATGGGCGCGACCGATGGCGGTCTGGCGCTTATGGCGTCAGCGCTGTTCGCGGTCCTGGTTGGCACGGTGCGTTGCCCTCTCAGTTCGGCCAAATCATGGAATACCGGTTTCGCGGTGAGGTCATCACACCGGCCAGCATCGTGAGCCCAACACCGGGTGACCGTCTTTACGCCGGAGTATTTTCTGTTGGCGCACACTCGCATTTTTCCTGGCACGGGCTCGAGGTTTCGACGGGTGTTGACCTGATGGTCATGGGCGAACAATCTGGCATTCGTCACATGCAAGAAATCGTGCACGAAGCCTTTAGCTTGCAGACGTCAAATGTTCGCAATTTCCAGGTTGATAATGGCATCTATCTACACGGCACAGTTGAGGTCGGGCAGGAGTTTGACTTTGGTGGAGTGCGCGCGCGCCCATTTGTCGAATTGCAAGCAGGCGTAGAGACAATGGCCCGTACCGGGTTTGACCTGACCTTTGGCGGCTATGGGCAGGGCGGACTACGGCTTCGTGACAGCACCACAGGGCACCGGATTTCGGCAATAGATAGTGAATCGGACTCTGGCTATTCATTTCTGTTTGGCGGCGACGTAGCCTATGTTGACAGTTCACGTTACCTGCCATCTGACCAGGGCTATACCGTCGAAGACACGCGCTATCGGATACGTGCCGGCGTGAATTACAGCTTCGGCCATTCCAATATCTTCTATGGGCTGACCTACCTTTCGGAAGAGTTTGTTGGCCAATCTTCGGGACAGACCGTAGGCTCAATTTCCCTTGGAATTGAATTTTAGCGAATCACCCTCTTCTCAAGGTGATTCGGGCGTGCTAGAATCACTTCATCGGGTGGATGAAACCAATAAAAACAGGCAATTGAGCAATGAGCACGGGCTATCGGGGCCTGACCATGATCGCGTGGTCGCAAACCCTGATTGAGGGCGAATCTGCAGATAAGAAAAATGAACTGGCCGAAGGGATGTCCTGGCGCTGGCATGGCCGCGCTCTTCCATTGGAAGGTGATGGCGCCGCGCTACTTCTGGGAGTCAGCCAAGATCACGCCGAGCTTCGTGCACGGGCCGCTCGGGTGGTGCGCAAGATGCTGCACCACCCGGCGCCCACTCTGGGTCAGGATGCTGCCGTTGGCGCCGATCCGCTTTTTGCAGATGCATTCATTGTTTCCGACGGTTTGAAATTCTATTCTGTGGTCCCTGTTGTTGGCGGGGCGGATCGTTTGCCGATCCTGCTGTTCCCTGAAAAGATCCCTCCGCAAGGTAAGGACCTGACCATTGTGCGGGTTAATCAGCCGCGACCCGGCGGGATGGCGCCGGTTGAAATGGCCGTGGTCTGTTTTACGCCCGGAACTCGGTTGCGAACTGAAAACGGCGATATTCCCATTGAAGACCTTGGTCCAGGTGATCGCGTTCTGACTCGCGACGACGGACCGCAAGAGGTGATCTGGACCGGTCAGCGCCGGATGTCCGGCGCACGACTGTTCGCGATGCCCAGCCAGCGGCCTGTCCGGATTAGGGCAGGGGCGCTTGGTCTGTACCGCCCGGATGATGATTTGGTCGTGTCGCCAGAGCACCGTGTGTTGGTCAAAGGCGCTGTTGCTCGTGAGCTTTGGAATGAAGGGGAAGTGTTGGTTGCAGCCAGTGACCTGGTAGGCGACCGCAATATTACCGTCGACCACTCCTTGCGTGAAACTTATTACGTGCATCTCATGCTTGAACGCCATCAGGTGGTTTGGGCAAATGGGTTGGAGGTTGAAACCTTCCACCCGGGTTTCATGGGATTGGATGCGTTGCAGCCCAATCAGCGGCGAAACTTACTGGAGCTCTTTCCGATGCTTCGCGACGATCCGTTCCAATACGGCGCTCCTGCGCGGCGAATGCTGGACAAGGCCGAAACCGCGCTTTTGCTGCACGGGTTGAAAACCAGCCGCGCCAGGCATTGACACCCCCCGCTTAACCTGTAAAACGCGCCCATCCCGGCTTGGTGACTCGCCGGGATAAATTATTGGTGTTGGTGGCCCCCGCAAGGGGATCCCTGTCAGGCGCAAGCCAGAGGACAACGCCCTTCATAGCCGCCCATATCGGGCAGCGTCCTATAACGAAGGAGATCAGACGGTGACCAAACGCACCTCTGCCAAGTATAAAATTGACCGCCGGATGGGTGAAAACATCTGGGGTCGTCCGAAATCCCCCGTCAACCGTCGTGAATATGGCCCCGGCCAGCACGGTCAGCGCCGCAAGGGTAAACTGTCCGACTTCGGTCTGCAGTTGCGCGCCAAGCAGAAGCTGAAAGGCTACTACGGCGACCTGACCGAGAAACAGTTCCGTCGCATTTACGCCGAAGCTGAGCGTGTAAAAGGCGATACCGGTGAAAACCTGATCGGCCTGCTGGAGCGTCGCCTGGACGCGGTTGTGTATCGCGCCAAATTTGTTGCAACTGTTTTTGCAGCCCGCCAGTTCGTGAACCATGGCCACGTGACCGTTAACGGTCAGCGCGTCAACATCCCGTCCTACCGTGTTAAGGAAGGCGACGTTGTTGAAGTCCGTGATCGCTCCAAGCAGATCGCAGTTGTTCTGGAAGCCACCCAATTGGCCGAGCGCGACGTTCCTGACTATATCGATGCCGACCATTCCAAGATGACCGCGACCTTCGTACGCACGCCCGGTCTTGGAGATGTGCCATACCCGGTTCACATGGAACCGAACCTCGTCATCGAATACTACGCACAGAACTAAGCCTGACGTAGTAATTCCCAGATCTGACGCCGCCAGGGATATCTCTGGCGGCGTTTTTCGTGCGCAATCGAACAAGTCAATCGCGCTTCGGGCTGGATTGCCGCGGACCCAAATCCCGCGTAAGCCCTCGGTCATGCGCCACGTGTCCCTCTCTGATGCCACATCCTTGCCGATCTGGCGGCAACCGATTGCTTTGCTTGTCTTGATGGCAATCGCCATGCCCGTTGCCTTTTCAACGTGGTCAGTGTTGCTCAACAACTTCGTCATTGAGGTTGCAGATTTCGACGGGGCCGATATTGGCTGGCTTCACACCGTGCGGGAAATCCCGGGGTTTCTGGCCGTTGGCGTGATCTTGGTCTTGTTCGTGATGCGGGAACAGGTGTTGGGTCTGGTCTCATTGGCGTTGCTTGGTGCAGCCACGGCCCTGACTGCGCAATTCCCGTCTATGGGCGGGATCTTGATGATCACCTTGCTCAGTTCGATCGGCTTTCACTATTTCGAGACGGTCAATCAATCGCTGCAACTTCAATGGCTGGACAAGAAACGCGCGCCGCAAATACTTGGCTGGCTATTGGCGGCAGGTTCCGGCGCAACATTTGTGGCTTATGGACTGATTTATCTGCTCTGGCCACGGTTTGATCTGAGCTATTCCGCCGTATATTGGATTTCGGGCGGATTCACGGTTCTGGTTGCCATTCTTGCCTACTTCCTTTTTCCTCAGTTTGAGGGGACAACACCGCAGCGCAAGGAGATGGTCCTGCGCAAGCGCTACTGGCTTTATTACGCGCTGCAGTTCATGTCAGGCGCGCGCCGGCAAATATTTGTGGTGTTCGCCGCCTTCATGATGGTCGAACGGTTCGGCCTCGACGTTCATGAAATGGCCGGCCTCTTTATGGTAACACTGGTTCTGAATATGGGATTGGCCCCATTTTTGGGCCGCCTCATAAGTGTTTTTGGCGAACGCGCGGCGCTCGTTTTTGAATATGTCGGTTTGGCCGGAATTTTCCTGCTATATGCCGGGATCTACTATTTCGACTGGGGCGTGGCGCTGGCTTTTGCGCTTTATGTGGTCGATCATCTGTTTTTCTCGCTGCGAATTGCGTTGAAAACATATTTCCAGAAAATCGCGGACCCGGCTGATATCGCGCCAACGGCAGCTGTTGCCTTTACGATCAATCATATCGCTGCGGTGTTTCTGCCATTCCTGCTGGGGTATTTGTGGCTGGTCTTTCCGGGCATGGTGTTTTTACTGGCGGCCGGGATGGCGATAGGGTCGCTGATCCTTACGGTCCTGATCCCCCGCCACCCGGAACCGGGGCAAGAGACCACGTTAAGTTTACCAAGTCCCCGCCCGGCAGAGTAGACCGGGACACCTGCGCCACCTATATCCATAGGGACCCCGAACAAAGGAGGCGCGTCATGTTCTCATTCCTGTCAAAAAAAATGGAAATGGTCACCCCGCAGGCGGCCCTGCCGGGCCGCGATACCGCAATCCCAACGGCCGAGATGCATTTCCTGTCGGGTCGTCCACTGACCCGGGATGTCCCCGATGGAATGCAGGAAGCGATGTTCGGCATGGGCTGTTTTTGGGGTGTTGAGCGGGTGTTTTGGCAGCTTGATGGCGTCTACCTGACAATGGTGGGATATGCCGCCGGGCATACACCGAACCCGACCTACGAGGAGGTTTGCACCGCGCAGACCGGTCACAACGAAGTGGTGCGCGTGGTTTATGACCCGGCCGTCATCTCTTATGAGAGTCTGCTTAAGGCGTTCTGGGAAAACCATGACCCGACGCAAGGAATGCGCCAAGGAAATGACGCGGGAACGCAATATCGCTCAGGTATTTACACCTATTCCGATGCACAAAAGGCCGCGGCGCTGGCCTCAAAGCCGGCCATGCAGGAGAGATTGTCATCGGCCGGGTTCGGGGCGATCACTACCGAGATTATCCCAGCCCCGGAGTTCTTTTTCGCAGAGGATTATCACCAGCAGTATCTGGCGAAGAACCCCAACGGCTATTGCGGGCTTGGCGGCACGGGCGTGTCATGCCCCATTGGGGTCGGCGCCTGATGGCGGCGACCGGGCGGGCGGCCCTCCTCATACGCCCTTAGGGGCGCATTCGTTGGGCCGCTGCCGCCGCGGGGGTTGAACAACCGTTGTGAATCCCTTGGAAGGCGGGTAAGCGGGGCCTCAGTTTACGGAGGTTGCCATGCCCACTTTTACAGCGCTGACCACTCTTGAAAAAAAGACCTATGCAGAGGCCCTGGGCCTTGCATTGGAAGAGATTGATCCGGCCCCAACGGGGGTAGGTGTGTTCGAAATGGAGGACGGATCCGGCCTGTGGGAGGTTGGTGCCTATTTCGTGGAAGACCCCGATGAGATCGCGCTGGCGCTGCTGGCAGCCGCCCATAACGCCAAGCCCTTTGTTGTCTCTGAATTGCCGGAGACCGATTGGGTGGCCCATGTGCGCCGCGAACTCCATCCGGTCGAGGCGGGGCGCTTTTTTGTTTACGGCAGTCATGATGCCGACAAGGTGCCTACAGATCGAGTGGCATTGTTGATCGAAGCGGCCATGGCCTTTGGGACCGGGCATCATGGCACGACCAAAGGATGCCTTGAAGCGCTGGAGCGCCTGATCGTAGCCGGAGAAACCAAACACAACGTCGTCGATATCGGCTGTGGCACGGCGGTTTTGGCATTGGCTGCTGCCAAAACTTGGCCCAAACCGGTGTTGGCCTCGGATATCGATGAAGTGGCCGTCGAAGTGGCTGAGGCAAACGTCGCGGCCAATGGTGAGGCCGGTCGCGTGATTTGCCTTGAAGCCGCAGGGTTTGGCCATCCTGAACTCGCGGCCAAAGCACCATTTGATCTGGTGTTCGCAAATATCCTGAAAGGCCCGTTGGTTGAGCTTGCTCCAGAGATATCGCAGCATACCGCAGATGCCGGCCATGTGATTTTGTCCGGGCTGCTCAACACGCAGGCGGATGACGTGATTGCGGCCTATGAAGCCCAGGGCTTTGCGGTGGAGTACCGGGCAGAGCTTGGCGAGTGGACCACGCTGACTTTGAAAAAGTGACCGGCACAAAAAAGCCATAATCGACTGTATGATGGGCGCGTGGGGGCTGCATGAATCTGGTGCTCGCCCATGGATCACAATCAAAATCGGTTTCAGGAACGGGTCGGTCGCATTAACCGATCGTCGGCCGCACGTCTGCCCAGCAATGTTCATATTCAATCAGACGGGTTGATCGTTCAGCGCCGTCGACGTCGGTTTCGCCCAGGGATTCCCTGGCGTAGTGTGGTGCTGGCGGTTTTTTGCTGTCTGATGCTGAAAGGGTTCATGATCTGGAACCAGGGGGCTGACTCGTATCGGGATCGGCTGACGGTGCTGGATGGCGGCAGCATGGGTCAGCAAATTGCGGCGCGCCTTTTGTCGATGGACCCGGCCTCTGTCTGGATATCCGAGCAAATGACCGCATTCCTTGGCCCTCCGCCGCAATAAAAGTCAGAATCTGGACAACAAAAAAGCCGCGCTCAAGCGATGAGCGCGGCTCTTCCGATGCTGACCGCAGTCTTAGAAAGACTGGCGGTATGTGCCTTGAGCGACGGATTCGATGTCCGCACGGGACAGACCCAAATCGTCAAGCTCGCGGTCGGACAGAGCCATCAACGAATTGCGCGTAATACGAGCTTCGTTCCAGGCAGAGATGCGGCCAACGAGACCGGCGAAGAGGGTGGTGACGCTGAAACCAGCGCCGACAGGGCGTGCAGTCGTGATATGTGCCATCGGAGTCTTCCTTCTAGATCTCGGGTGGGTTGCAATTATTCGTTCGATGACCTGCAAATAGGAGGGTGCCTATCGCAGAACAATGCAAAAATCTGCATATCCTTTATGCAGTTTGTGCATGGGTTGGAATTCTGCATAACTAACAGAAATAATTCATAAATAATTCATGACGCCATCATTTTCCGGTGCGTCTGGCATGCAAAATAAGGTTTTGGAGGGAGAGATGCCTAAATTTTGGAAGAATCGGTGACTGACTGTGTTTTGCTGGCCAATGTTCGCGTTTCGTGCTACTGCATCCGAAAAGGCGAAAAAACACGGGCAGGGCTGAAATGCGGATTATCGGAATCGATCCTGGCCTCAGGAATATGGGCTGGGGCGTGATTGAAGCAGCAGGCTCACGCCTGAGCCATGTGGCGAACGGAACCTGTCACAGCGGATCAGGCGGACTGGCCGAACGCCTTCATGTTCTTCACCAACAACTGACGGATGTTTTTGCCAGATGGCAGCCGGATCAGGCGGCCGTAGAGCACACTTTTGTCAACCGCGATGGCGTTGCAACGTTGAAGTTGGGGCAGGCGCGCGGCATCGCCCTGCTTGTCCCGGCGCAGGCCGGCCTGAGTGTTGCCGAATACGCCCCCAACGCGGTGAAGAAAGCTGTGGTTGGTGCGGGCCATGCGGACAAACAACAAGTGGAATACATGGTGAAACTGCAACTGCCAGGATCGGATCCCTCCAGCCCGGACGCGGCCGACGCCTTGGCGATTGCAATCTGTCATTCCTTTCACGCGCAAAATGCGGGTCGTCTGGCCACAGCGATCGAGGCGGCGCGATGATCGGGAAGCTTACAGGCCGGGTCGACCACAAGGGCGATGGGCATATGATGCTGGATGTTAATGGTGTGGGCTATGTCGTGCATTGCTCGGACCGTACATTGGCAGCGCTGCCGGGGCCGGGCGAAGTGGCGGCTGTTTTCACGGAACTATTGGTGCGCGAAGACCTATTGCAGCTTTTTGGCTTCCAAACACTTTATGAACGAGAATGGCACCGGTTGCTGACGTCGGTTCAGGGCGTGGGCGCCAAGGCGTCCATGGCGATCCTGGGTACTCTGGGTGCTGATGGGATCGCGCGCGCGATTTCGTTGGGGGACGCGGTGGCGGTCAAAGCCGCCCAGGGGGTCGGGCCCAAACTGGCGCAGCGTGTGGTCATGGAATTGAAGGACAAAGCCCCCGCCGCGATGGCGATGGGAGGGACAGTGGTTGAGGCGATGGGCGAGACTCCAGCCGAAGTGCTGGACACCGTTCCCACTGGCACGGCCGCGGCACCGAAAAGGCCACCAGCGGCCGCCGCTCAGGCAGAGGCGCTGTCAGCGCTGAAAAACCTTGGCTATGCCCCTGCTGAAGCAGCGCATGCGGTCGCTCAGGCAGCGGGCGACAACTCTGATGCTGTCACGCCTGACCTGATCCGTGCAGCCCTGCGCCTCTTAGCGCCGAAAGATTGATATGACCGAGCCAGATCCGGCCCTTCGGCCGATGCCATTGCCCGAAGACCAAGCGCCAAACCACGCATTACGCCCGCAGGAACTGGGCGAGTTTATCGGGCAGGAAGAGGCCCGGGCCAACCTGCGCGTGTTTATTGAAAGCGCGAAACAACGCGGCATGGCGATGGATCATGTGCTGTTTCACGGCCCGCCCGGCCTTGGTAAAACGACTTTGGCCCAGATCATGGCGCGGGAACTGGGTGTAAACTTCCGCATGACTTCTGGGCCTGTACTGGCCAAGGCGGGGGATCTTGCTGCGATCCTGACCAACCTGGAAGCGCGCGACGTGCTGTTTATCGATGAAATTCATCGACTTAATCCGGCGGTTGAAGAAGTGCTCTATCCCGCGATGGAAGATTTCGAGCTAGACTTGGTCATAGGCGAAGGGCCTGCGGCCCGCACTGTGCGGATCGAATTGCAGCCCTTTACCCTGGTCGGTGCGACAACCCGTTTGGGTCTTTTGACGACGCCTTTGCGCGATCGGTTCGGTATTCCGACGCGGCTTCAGTTCTATACGATCCCGGAGCTTCATGAGATCGTGACGCGCGGCTCTCGCCTGTTGGGAATCGATAGTGACCCCGAAGGTGCAATGGAAATTGCGCGACGATCTCGCGGAACGCCAAGGATCGCGGGCCGGTTGTTGCGCCGTGTTGTCGACTTCGCGCTGGTAGAGGGCGACGGGCGTCTGACACGTGAAATTGCGGATAGCGCATTGACGCGCCTTGGAGTTGACCATCTGGGCCTTGACGGCGCCGACCGTCGTTACATGGGGTTGATCGCCGAAAACTACGGTGGCGGACCTGTCGGTGTCGAAACCATGGCCGCAGCGTTATCGGAAAGCAGGGATGCGATTGAAGAGGTCATCGAACCCTATTTGTTGCAACAGGGGCTGATTGCACGGACCCCCCGCGGTCGCATGCTGGCCTCCAAAGGATGGAGTCACCTTGGATTGGCGGCCCCGAAAGCCGCCGAACAGGGGAAATTGTTGTAACGAGAAGGATCGTCAGGAAACATTTGCCTTATTCCGTGGCGACGGTAGCAGCACTTTGTAGCCCGCGTTTGAAGCACTCGAATCTCAGACGGCAACCTTGCTGAGGCACTTTTTCAGCAGGCCAACCGACCCTCGCCTATGGCGCTCATTCCTCCGATCCCGTATTTGCAGCGTGGATAGTGGAACACCAACTCTGAGAAAGCCATGCTATGGACGCCAATGCGATAGAGCCCTTCTTCACTCGCTCTGACGGCAGCTACCTATTTGCCCGTTGGGGGCGGCCCATTGTCCCCGTGGTGTTTGGCGTCGAAGATCCCACGATCAAAACATTGAAGGGCGCGATAGAAGCCGTGGTCGCATTGGCCGGTCATAAGATGGCCGAAACCGATCCCGAGCTTGGCGCGAACCTGATGATGTTCTTTTTCCGCGAATGGGATGAATTAACCGAGACCCCCAACCTTGACCGGCTGATCCCAAATCTGGCGGAGACAGTGGCGCGGTTAAAAGCGTCTGATGCCAGCCAGTATCGCAGCTTTCGCTTTGACGATGGCGGCGCCATTCAAGCGGCTTTTGTCTTTGTTCGAATGGATGAGGAAATGGGCAAACTGCCTGCAGATACCATTTCCCTTACGCAGGCGGTGCAAACCATCTTGCTGTGGTCCGATACGGCTTTTGCCGAAACATCGCCATTGGGTGCAACTCCGGATGGTACGTCGGTTTTGAAACCAGAGATCGCAACTCTCATTCAGGCAGCCTATGATCCGGTTATGCCAGCCCATTCTACAGATCCCGCACACGCCCTGAGGTTGGCGGCGCGGGTAGGCCTTGCCACATGAGCCACAGGTACAAATTGCGTGTCTATTATGAAGACACCGATCTGGCGGGGATCGTCTATCACGCCAACTATCTGAAGTTCACCGAACGCGCGCGCTCCGAGATGGTGTTGGACTATGGCATCTCGCAAACGCAACTTCGGGTTGATCATGGCGTTGTCTTTGCGGTCAAAAAGATGGCGATCGACTTTCGCGGGCCCGCCTTGTTTGAAGATATGTTGACCGTGACAACGGAAATCACCCGTCTCAAAGGGGCCAGCTTCGACCTTTACCAACAAGTGATGCGCGGGCCCGAGGTTTTGTTTGCTGCTGATGTTCAGATCGTTTGTATGGAAGTTGGCGGCAAGGCGGCACGCATTCCGGCGGATATCCGCCAAAAGCTGACGCAATTTCCGGCAAGTGGCGGCTAAGTAACCGAACCATTGGCCTTTCCTATTCCGGTTTGCTAATGTCGCCCTCAAATGAGGTGCGAAAACGCGCCCATATTTGAGGCCGGGCAAACAGGAATTACACGTCATGGAAACCGAAACGCTGAGCATGGCGCAGGAGATGGATTTCTCTCTGCTTGCTCTCTTTTTCCGCGCAACATTTACCGTTCAATTGGTGATGATTGCCTTGTTGGCCGCCTCGATCTGGGTTTGGGCCATCGCATTTCAGAAATTTGCCACATACCGGCTGTCGCGCAGGCGCGCAGCGCAGTTTGACGCGGCCTTCTGGTCGGGCGAGCCCTTGGATGAGCTGTTTGAAGCTGTGGCGCCGTCGCCGGGATCCGCCTCTGAGCGCGTGTTTGTTGCCGGCATGACTGAGTGGCAACGCAGTTTGCGTGATGACGGGGCCCTGATCCCGGGGGTGCAGCAGCGTGTGGACCGCTCTATGGACGTGGCCATTGCCCGTGAATCCGAACGCCTGACCTCAGGTCTGAATTTTCTGGCAACAACCGGCGCGACCGCGCCCTTTGTCGGGTTGTTCGGAACGGTCTGGGGTATCATGCGCTCATTCCAGGAAATTGCCTCTTCGGGGAACACCTCGCTTGCCGTTGTGGCACCCGGTATCGCAGAGGCGCTGATGGCCACAGGTCTTGGCCTGCTGGCCGCCATTCCAGCCGTTATCCTGTATAACAAGCTCAGTGCCGATGCTGAACGGTTGGTGTCCGGCTACGAAGGCTTTGCCGATGAGTTTTCGACCCTTCTTTCGCGTCAGTTGGATTAATCGCGATGGGGGCCGGTGTTAGACACAAACAAACAGGTGGACGCAGGCGCGGGAACCGCAGCTCACGCCACGTTGCAATGTCCGAGATTAACGTAACGCCTTTTGTGGACGTGATGTTGGTCTTGTTGATTGTGTTCATGGTGTCCGCCCCCTTGATGACCGTTGGCGTTCCCATCGAATTGCCCGAAACGGCTGCTGAGCCCTTGCCGGGCGAGCAGGATGAAGAACCTTTGGCTGTTACAATGACTGATGATGGTCGTGTTCTGATCCAAACCACCGAAGTGGCCATGGATGAATTGGTCACGCGCCTGCAAGCCATCGCCGGAGAGCGCGATA
Source organism: uncultured Nioella sp. (assembly GCA_947495575.1). Classification (GTDB taxonomy): domain Bacteria; phylum Pseudomonadota; class Alphaproteobacteria; order Rhodobacterales; family Rhodobacteraceae; genus CANLZL01. The sequence goes on from CANLZL010000009.1 coordinate 33,582, forward strand.
GCAACCAGATTTTCCTGCGGGCCGACGGGAATATCCCCTATGAAAACGTTATGCAGGTGATGGGCGCACTCAACGCGGGCGGATTTCGTGAAATCGGCCTCGTTACCGACGCCGGTGGCCCATCTCTGACCGAGCCGGAAGGGTAACGTCCCCGTGCGGCGCGCCCTTTATGCCTCCGGCGGGATCCATGCAGCGATCCTTTTGTGGGCCATATTTGGCGGGCCTCTGTTTCAGGATTCTGAAGAAGAGTTTGAAGTGACGGGCGTCACTTTGCTGACTCCGCAGGAATTTGACGCGCTCTTTGACACGCCTGTCCCAGTTGTGGCGCCATCGCCCAGCTTTGAAACGCCCGCCGCGCCGGTTCCAACCCCTGAAGCCGAAGCTCCGACACCGCCCGCAATTGAAGACGCGCCAACGCCGCCCGTTGCACCGGATGCGACGCCTGAACCAGAGCCAGAGATTGAGCCTGACGTCAGTGACATTGCCCCATTGCCAGAGGCCGAGGTCAGTGACACGACACCGACACCTCCGTCGCCGCCCGCCTCTGACCAGACTGCGCCGCCATCAGACACACCGGCGCCGAATGAGGCACCGCGCATTGCGTCGATTCCGACACCGGCCCCTGCGCCTGATGTAGACATCGCGCCCGAAGTTGTACCCGCCCCGACACCATCAGATGCAGAAGTGCCCGCTGAAGTTACGCCACCAACGGCGCCGGAAGAGACGACCACGGAAATCGTAACCGAGGCAGAGACACCCGCGGCATCGCTGGCACCGGTGGCCTCTGTCCGTCCGCCGACACGCCCCACGCGCCCCACGCCAGTTGCGGCCGAGGCCCCACCAGCACCACAAGACCCTGCAGAAGAAGTCGACCCGCTGGCCGACGCAATTGCCGCGGCCGTCGCCGAGGCTGCAAGCCAGCCTATTCAAGCCGCCCCGTCCGGCCCGCCGATGACGTCTTCGCAACGCGACGGCCTGCGATTGGCGGTTCAGAATTGTTGGAATGTCGGATCGCTGTCCTCCGAAGCCTTGCGGACTACCGTGACATTGGCGGTAGAGATGAACGAAGACGGAACGCCACGCATCAATTCCATTCGAATGCTGGATAGCAGTGGCGGATCGGACACAGCCGCGCGCCAGGCGTATGAGGCCGCAAGGCGAGCCGTGCTCAATTGCGGAAGATCTGGCTATGATCTACCGATTGAAAGCTATGATCATTGGCGCATTATTGAAATGACATTTAACCCCGAGGAGATGCGGCTGAGATGACCCGTTTTCTGCGATTGATTACATTGGCATTGCCCCTGGTTTTGACCTCGGTATTTGCCGGACCCGTGCTGGCCCAATCAAATCCCGGCCCCCTCAGGATCGAGATCACCGAAGGCGTGATCGAACCATTGCCCTTCGCCCTGCCGCAATTCATCGCCGGAAACGGCGCAAATGATGCGGCGTCGGACATCTCGCGGGTGATTGCGGCGGACCTGATCGGAACCGGGTTGTTCCGCGAAATTCCCCGATCGGCTCATATCTCGCCCGTCACAAGTTTCGATAGCCCGGTTCAATACAACGATTGGCAAGCCATCAATGCGCAGGCCCTGATCACCGGGTCGGTTACGATGGAAGGCGGGCAGATGGTTGTCCGCTTCCGTCTCTTTGATGTGTTCTCGGAAGAACCCCTTGGCTCGGGCCTGCAATTCGTTGGCAGCCCTGAGAATTGGCGGCGCATGGCTCATAATGTGGCTGATCAGGTTTACGAACGGATTACTGGCGAGGGCGGCTATTTTGACACGCGCGTTGTTTTCGTGGCTGAGGAAGGCCCAAAAAACGCACGGCTGAAGCGTATCGCTTTGATGGATTATGACGGGGCGAATGTTCAGTTCCTGACCGACAGCCGCTCGATTGTTTTGGCCCCCCGATTTTCTCCGTCCGGTGATCGCATTCTTTATACCAGTTACGAAACCGGGTTCCCGCGAGTCTACGTGATGGATCTGGCCACGGTGCAGCGGCGTCCACTGGACGATCTGGACGGTAATATGAGCTTTGCGCCCCGGTTCTCACCCGATGGTCAAAGCGTGGTGTATTCCTCCGAGGCGGGTGGCAATACCGACATCTACCTGATGAATCTCAGGACGGGCCAACGTACACGCCTGACGGATTCCCCTTCGATTGAGACGGCACCCAGCTTCTCTCCGGATGGGACGCAGATTGTTTTTGAAAGCGACCGCTCAGGCACACAGCAGATCTATATCATGAGCGTTAATGGCGGCGAAGCGCGTCGGATCAGTCGTAATGACGGGCGCTATGGCACGCCGGTTTGGTCTCCGCGGGGGGATCTCATCGCCTTTACCAACCAGCAGGGCGGTCGGTTCCATATTGGTGTGATGCGGACCGATGGGTCGGAAGAGCGCCTTTTGACCAGTTCGTTCCTGGACGAAGGGCCTACTTGGGCGCCCAATGGGCGTGTGATCATGTTCACCCGTGAAACTGCAGGGGCTGATGGGGCGCCTGCAATCTATTCGGTCGATATTTCCGGCCGTAACCTGCAGCGCGTCTCGACCCCCGGCATGGCTTCAGACCCGGCTTGGTCGCCGCTCTTACGCTAGGGCAAGGGCAAAGAATTGGTTTGCAGCGGATTGACGTGTTACCATCACGCCAAAAAGCGGTGAAGAAAATAATTTGAGGAAACGCAGTATGACCTTGATGATCAAAACAACGGCCCTTGTGGCGATGCTAAGCCTCTCGGCTTGCGGCGCGGGTGGCTATTTTGGCGATACACGGATTGAGCCGGGCGCCGGCGCGGCCGCAGGATCGGCGGCTGACCCTAATTCCGTGGCCTATTTCACGCAAACTGTGGGCGACCGTGTTCTGTTCCCAGTCGATGAATCCTCGCTGACCGTGCAAGCGCGTGCCACGTTGGACGATCAGGCCGACTGGCTGCTGCGCAATATGGAATACACAGCGTTGATCGAAGGCCATGCAGACGAGCAGGGGACGCGTGAATATAACCTCGCCCTTGGGGCCCGTCGTGCGGCGGCCGTTCAGGCCTATCTGGTCGATCGCGGAATTGCGGCGTCGCGCCTGCGCACTGTCAGCTACGGCAAGGAACGCCCGATTGAGATTTGTTCGGAAGAGGCGTGTTATAGCCAGAACCGCCGCTCTGTGACCGTGGTTTCAGCTGGCATCGGGTCCTGATCTCATGCGTCGGATATTGGTTGCAGCCGTAATCTTCGCTTTGACCACGCCGATGGCTGTGGGGCAGACTAGGGACGAGACTTTGGCCGATATCCGTCAGGAACTGTCGGTCCTCTGGGTCGAGATCCAACGCCTTCGTACCGAACTGTCGACGACCGGCGGACCAAGCGGTTCGGGTGGCAGCGGCGGGACGTTGGAGCGGGTTGACGCGATCGAGCGCGAGTTGCGGCGCCTGACCAATGCAACCGAGGAGTTGCAAATCCGCGTGGATCGCGTGGCCTCGGATGGGACGCGCCAGATCGCTGATCTGGAGTTTCGCCTGTGCGAGCTGGAGCCAAATTGCGATCTTTCCTCTCTTGGGGACACGCCCACGCTTGGCGGCGATATGGCCATCGTATCAACGCCGGCTTTGCCGCCTGCCACGACGGCAAGCGGAGGGAGCCTTGCTGCCAACGAACAAAGCGATTTTGATCGGGCTATGGCTGCTTATGAGAGTGGAGAATATGCTACCGCGGCAACAGCTTTTGAGGCTTATACCGAAACCTATCCCGGCGGTGCCCTGAGTGCAGAGGCGCATTATTGGCGCGGTGAAGCGGAAGCGGCGCAAGGAGCATGGAGCCGGGCGGCACGTGCTTATCTGGCCAGTTTTTCCGGGGCGCCTGATGCGCCACGCGCGCCTGCCAGCCTAACGCGACTGGGCACCAGCCTTGGTGAGTTGGGCCAAACGGAAGAAGCCTGCATCACACTGGCGGAGGTCGAATTGCGCTACCCTGGATCGTTAGCGGTACAAGATGCGCGGGCGGCCATTGCCCGGCTTGGCTGTAATTGAGCCTTGAGGCCCGCTTTGCCGCCGCGATGACGCGGCTATTGGCGGGGTCTGAGCCTGAACGCCTGGCAGTTGCGGTATCTGGCGGCAGCGACTCACTGGCCCTGCTTGGTTTGGCGTGTGAATGGGCAGGGGATAGTTGCGAAATCCATGCACTGACCGTGGATCATGGCTTGCGCCCTGATGCGGCGGAAGAGGCCAAAATTGTGACCCGCGAAGCGGTGCGCATGGGTGCACGCCACAAAATCCTTAAATGGGAGGGATGGGATGGGCGCGGCAATCTTCAATCCGAAGCGAGAAATGCACGCTATCGTCTAATTGAAGACTACTGTTTGGACAACCAAATCGAAGCGGTGCTGGTGGCCCATACTCGTGATGATCAGGCGGAAACTGTCCTGATGCGTTTGGCCCGTGGTTCGGGCGTTGACGGGCTTGCCGCGATCCGAGAAGGACGGTTTGGGCAGGGCCGAGTATTGCGGCCGGTTCTAAACGAAACCCGCCAGGATCTGCGTGTGTGGCTGTCCCGCCAGGGAATGACCTGGACAGAAGACCCCACCAATGACGACACGCGGTTTGACCGGGTGCGGGCCCGTCGGATTCTGGAGCATCTTGACCCGCTTGGCCTTGATGCCGAACGGCTGGCAGAAACCGCAGCGGCCATGGCCCGCGCGCAGGAGGCATTGCGCGCCCGGGCCTTTGACCTTGCTCAAGAGATAGTGATTGATCACTGCGGCATCCTGATTTTCGACGCCGATGCACTTGCGAGCATCGAAGAGGAAACCCGTCTGCGTTTGGTCGCGCATGGGTTGAAATGCCTGTCGGGCGAGATCTATCGCCCACGCCTGTCCTCGCTGACATCTACCTTGGAGAAGGCGTTGTTGGGGCATGGAGGTACCTTACAGGGGTGTCGCCTGATTCCCTCGGGCAAGCGCCTTTTCATTGTACGAGAATTGAAAGCCGTTGAACGGCTGGAATGCCCGACCGGGCAAAACTCCGCCTGGGACAATCGGTGGCAAATCACAGTAACCGACCGGCCGACAACCAGCATCCGCGCCCTTGGGCATGAAGGGCTTAACCTGATTGAGCGTCCGCCAGAGTTCCCGCACGCGGCTTGGCTTTCTTATCCAGGTGTCTGGCAAGGTCAGGAATTATTGGCGGTTCCGGGTGTTTTGAACGATAATCTGATCCAGGCGCGCTATTTAGCGTCGGCTGCCTATCACTCAACGCTATTATCGCATTGAAGTCAGCGCGCGCATGCCTATTTTAAGGCCAGTGTCCGGTGCGGATCGTCCCCGGGTGCGAATGTAAGGAGAATTCTCTTGGGCAACGCGCGAAATATCGCTTTTTGGGTCATCTTATTTTTGTTGATCCTTGCGCTCTTCAATTTGTTTAGCGGCAACCAGAGCACGATGAGTGCCCGCACGGTGCCCTATTCCGACTTTATCTCGCAGGTCGAAAACGGCGCGGTCAGCAATGTGGTGCTGGATGGTGAGACCATTCAATACTCGACTTCTCAAGGAACGTTTGAAACCATCAGGCCCTCTGAGGTCGATGTGACTCCTGTCCTGCTCGAAAACGAAGTGCGCATCAGCGCGCAGCCACAAGAACAGTCCGGCCTGATGGCAGGTCTCTATATGTGGTTGCCAATCATCGTTCTGATCGGTGTCTGGATTTTCTTCATGAACCGGATGCAGGGCGGTGGCCGTGGCGGCGCGATGGGTTTTGGCAAATCCAAAGCCAAATTGCTGACCGAAAAGCATGGTCGCGTGACCTTTGATGATGTGGCGGGCATTGATGAAGCCAAGGATGAGCTGGAAGAGATCGTTGAGTTTTTGCGGACACCGCAGAAATTTTCGCGGCTTGGTGGCAAAATCCCCAAAGGCGCATTGCTTGTTGGCCCCCCAGGTACGGGTAAGACCCTGCTGGCACGCGCCATTGCGGGCGAGGCTGGCGTCCCGTTCTTTACCATTTCTGGTTCAGACTTTGTTGAGATGTTCGTTGGTGTCGGTGCAAGCCGCGTTCGTGACATGTTCGAACAGGCCAAGAAAAACGCACCATGCATCATCTTCATCGATGAGATTGACGCCGTGGGCCGGTCGCGTGGCGTAGGCTATGGCGGCGGCAATGATGAACGTGAGCAGACCTTGAACCAGTTGCTGGTTGAAATGGACGGCTTTGACGCCAACGAAGGCATCATCATCGTTGCGGCGACCAACCGTCCCGACGTTCTGGACCCTGCGTTGCTGCGTCCGGGTCGCTTTGACCGTCAGGTGCAGGTGCCGAACCCGGATATCAAAGGCCGCGAAAAGATCCTTGGCGTTCATGCACGCAAGGTACCCTTGGGGCCAGATGTTGATCTTCGGATAATTGCGCGGGGCTCTCCGGGGTTCTCGGGCGCTGATCTGGCCAACCTCGTAAACGAAGCCGCACTGATGGCGGCGCGTGTCGGACGCCGTTTCGTGACGATGGAAGATTTTGAAAACGCCAAAGATAAAGTCATGATGGGCACCGAGCGACGTTCGATGGTCATGACGGAAGACGAGAAAAAGCTGACCGCATACCACGAGGCGGGTCACGCTGTGGTTGGTTTGAACGTTCCGCAGCATGATCCGATCCACAAGGCGACGATCATTCCACGTGGGCGGGCTTTGGGTCTTGTGCTGTCGCTCCCTGAACGGGATCAACTTTCAGTTAGCTACACCAAATATAAGTCCAAGATCGCCATGGCGATGGGCGGGCGCGTGGCTGAGGAGTTGATCTTTGGCGCAGAAAACGTCACGTCTGGCGCGGCATCCGACATCCAGCAAGTGACCAAAATTGCCCGTGCGATGGTCACCCAGTTCGGCTTCGCTGAAGAGCTGGGCTATGTCGATTACGCCAATGAACAGCAAAGCTACCTTGGCACTTATGGCGGCGGATCGAACCATTCTGCGGCCACTCAAAAAATGATCGACGATAAAGTGAAAGAGCTGGTCGATGAAGGCTATGATACCGCCAAGAGGATATTGACGGAACGTGCCCAGGACCTTGAAAATCTTGCGCAGGGCCTTTTGGAGTATGAGACTTTGACCGGCATTGAAATCACCAAAGTGATCGCCGGAGAGCCTCTGAATCGTGGCGAAGATGATGACGATGCCGACACAGGTGGCACGGCGTCGATCACGGCCATTCCAAAAACCAAGCCAAAGCCAAAATCTGGTGGCGACGGCTCTTTGGAGCCTGAACCGACCAACTGATTTATTGTGGTCAAAGACAACAAAAGCCCTGGGCGACGGCCCGGGGCTTTTTCGTTGTGGGAAAGATTTGGTCCGCGATCAGGCCAGAGCAAACACGATCAGACCGAGGGACAGGCCGAATCCGAAACCGGCATGGATCAGGACGATAGGTGCAGACATTTCCAAGTTCCTTTTTTCGCGACGTTCAGTAGTAAGACGTTTGTGCGCCGAAAAGGTTCAAAAATGATTTCCATGCCTCCTATCGGAAACACGACTTGGCGGAGGTGACGCCGAATAGGTCGGAATCACGCCTTTCAATATTTCGCGAAGGGTCTAAGCCTTGGGGATCAATTCTGCCTGCCAACGGGATCATTGCACCATGGCCTTCAAAACCGATATCGAAATCGCTCGTGAAGCGAACAAGAAACCCATCCAGGAAATCGGCGCCAAGCTTGGCATCGATTCCGAACATCTGCTGCCCTACGGCCACGACAAGGCCAAGGTCAGCCAGGAATTCATCAACTCGGTTCAGGACCGTAAAAACGGCAAACTGATCCTTGTGACTGCGATCAACCCGACTCCCGCCGGTGAAGGCAAGACCACCACGACTGTCGGTCTTGGTGATGGCCTGAACGCGATTGGCAAAAACGCCGCGATCTGTATCCGAGAAGCTTCGCTTGGCCCGAACTTCGGTATGAAGGGCGGTGCGGCCGGCGGCGGATACGCACAGGTTGTCCCGATGGAGGAGATGAACCTCCACTTCACTGGTGATTTTCATGCCATCACCTCGGCCCACAACCTGCTGTCGGCGATGATCGACAACCACATCTATTGGGGCAACGAGCTAGAGATCGACGAACGTCGTGTTGTCTGGCGTCGCGTTCTCGATATGAACGACCGCGCGTTGCGTGACACTGTTACCTCGCTCGGCGGTGTCTCCAACGGCTTCCCGCGTCAAACTGGCTTCGACATCACCGTGGCATCAGAAGTTATGGCAATCCTTTGCCTGTCCAAAGACCTCGACGATCTGCAAAACCGCCTCGGCGACATGATCGTTGCCTATCGTCGTGATCGCTCTCCCATCTATGCACGGGACATCAAGGCAGATGGTGCAATGACTGTGCTGCTGCGCGACGCGATGCAGCCTAACATTGTTCAGACGCTGGAAAACAACCCCGCCTTTGTGCATGGCGGCCCATTCGCCAACATCGCGCATGGCTGTAACTCGGTCATCGCCACCACCACCGCGCTGAAGCTGGCCGATTATGTTGTGACTGAAGCGGGCTTCGGCGCGGACCTCGGTGCCGAAAAGTTCATGAACATCAAATGCCGCAAGGCAGGCCTCGCACCCGATTGCGTTGTGCTGGTTGCCACCGTGCGCGCGATGAAAATGAACGGCGGCGTCGCCAAGGCCGATTTGGGTGATGAAAACGTGGATGCCGTTAACAACGGTTGCGCAAACCTTGGTCGCCATATCGGCAACCTGAAACAGTTCGGCGTTCCTGTTGTTGTGGCCATCAATCACTTTGTCACTGACACCGATGCAGAAGTGCAGGCCGTCAAAGACTATGTGGAAACCCAAGGGTCCGAGGCGATCCTTTGCCAGCACTGGGCCAAAGGCTCGGAAGGCACCAAGGAACTGGCAACCCGCGTTGCAGAAATCGCCGATGCAGGGATCAGCCAGTTCTCGCCACTTTACAGTGATGAGCTACCGCTCTTCGAAAAGATCGAGCGTGTTGCGACCGCGATTTACCGTGCTGACGAAGTTATTGCCGACAAGAAGATCCGCGATCAGCTGCGGGCGTGGGAAGAGGCCGGTTACGGCAATCTGCCGGTCTGCATGGCCAAGACTCAGTATAGCTTCTCGACCGATCCGAACCTGCGTGGCGCACCCACCGGCCACTCGGTTCCCGTTCGTGAGGTTCGCCTGTCGGCCGGTGCCGGATTCATCGTCGCGATTTGCGGTGAGATCATGACAATGCCCGGTCTGCCTCGCAAACCTGCAGCGGAATCCATCCGCATCAATGACGCAGGTGTCGTCGAAGGCTTGTTCTAAGGCGAAAAATGAGATTTCTGCGGGGGGGAGAAAATCTGCCCCGCAGGAGACCACCCTATGACCACGCTTGTACCCCCAATGGATTGTCACTCGATGCCTGAATTGCGGGCCGAGATCGACAAGGTGGATCGCGAGCTGATTGCGCTGTTGGCCGTGCGGACGGGCTATATCGACCGAGCGGTTGAGATCAAAGGGCCGTCGGGCATGCCTGCCCGTATCCCTGAACGCGTCGAAGATGTGGTGGCAAAAGTCCGGGCCGAGGCCGTTGAAAAAGGGCTAGACCCGGAATTGGTGGATGAGCTGTGGCGACGCTTGATTGATTGGTCGATCGCGCGCGAGGCCAAGATCATCGACCTCGATTAGGTTTCGGCGCGCCCTGTTTTTCCTCGGCCGCGCTAAGTTGAAGGAAAAAGATCAATGTCGGCAACAATCATCGACGGAAAGGCCTTTGCGGCCAACGTTCGCGCGCAAGTGGCAGAACATGTCACGCGCCTTAAAGAAGAACAAAACATCACTCCGGGCCTTGCGGTGGTTTTGGTGGGTGAAGATCCCGCAAGCCAGGTTTATGTCCGGTCAAAGGGTAAAATGACCGTTGAGGTCGGCATGAACAGCTTTGAACACAAGCTGGAGGCCGATACATCGGAATACGATCTGTTGGCCCTTATCGACCAGCTCAACAATGACCCGACCATTCACGGAATTCTTGTGCAGTTGCCTCTGCCGGGCCATTTGAATTCTGACCTCGTCATTAATTCCATTGATCCGGCAAAAGATGTTGATGGGTTCCATATCTCTAATGTCGGCCTTCTGGGCACTGGTCAGAAATCTATGGTGCCTTGCACGCCGCTTGGCTCGCTGATGATGCTGCGCGACCATCATGGGTCCCTCTCTGGTTTGAACGCAGTCGTTGTGGGCCGTTCGAACATCGTGGGCAAGCCGATGGCCCAATTGCTGCTTGGCGACAGCTGCACGGTCACCATCGCCCATTCTCGCACCAAGGACCTGGCCGAGGTCTGCCGCGGCGCTGATATCCTTGTGGCCGCCGTTGGCCGCCCAGAGATGATCCCCGGTGACTGGGTCAAGCCCGGCGCAACCGTGATTGACGTGGGCATCAACCGCATTCCGCATCCGGAAAAAGAGGGCAAAACCAAGCTGGTTGGCGATGTCCATTATGAAAGTGCGGCCGAGGTGGCCGGTGCGATTACACCCGTTCCGGGCGGAGTCGGCCCAATGACGATCGCTTGCCTGCTGGCCAATACTCTGACAGCCTGTTGCCGCGCCAACGGGTTGACAGAGCCTGAGGGCCTGACCGCCTAAACGAAGTTACAACGCATCCACGCGCGCGTAGCTAACCTCCATCCCTTCGGCCATGCCCGAGGCGAGGGCAGCGTCGCGCGCGTCTTTGTTTGGATAACGCATTCGGATCGTCAGCAAGGTTCCGTTTCCATCCGGTTCAAATAGCGTTTCAACCTCAGTGTCGACCATATCCTCGGACCCGTCCCATCGTTCGACATGAACCAAACGATGCGGTGTTTCGACCTCCAGATAGTGGCCCCTCAGCGAGAACTCATTTCCCTCTTCGTCGCGCCAGGTGCAGACCAAAGCGCCCCCGGGTTTTGCGACGCTTTCGCAGACTGTCATCACCCATCCCTCGGGGCCGGTCATCCATTTGGAAAGCAGGTCCGGATCGGTATGGGCGGTGAAAACCCGCGCTGGCGAGGCAGCAAATCTGCGCGTCCCAACGATCTCGGTGTCCCCGGAAAGTTCAAGCTTTAAGGTCATTGATTTGGGTCCTTCAGTAGGGCGTCGAGCCGTGCGTAATTCGTTTCGAGCGTGGCGCTGAACCGGGCAAGCCATTCGTCGATCTCTTGAAAGGCATCCGGCCTAAGCCTGCAGGGGCGCCGCGTGCCTTGCCGTCGTCTTTCAATTAGCCCCGCCTCGATCAAGACTTTGACGTGGTGGGATATGGCCGGCTGGCTCATGTCAAATGGCGCGGCCAATGTCGCAATATCGGCCTCCCCTTCGGTCAAACGCGACAAAATCCCTAATCGAGTTGGGTCAGCCAGAGCAGCAAATATGGGGGGCAGCGATTCTTTCATAAGTAATCATTTATATAAGTGAGCATAAATGTAAATGAAATTGTTTTGGCGGGCGTAGTCTCTGGTTGTATGGTTCTGGATCGGAGGAACACATAATGGCCAAATCCCGCAGCTATTTCGGCAAGGATATCGAGATAAGTTTTGATATGTCGCGCTGTATTCACGCCCGAAATTGCTTTTTGACCTTGCCCAAGGTTTTTGACCCGGCGCAGCGCCCTTGGGTGCAGCCAGACAATGCCCACGCAGAGGAGATTGCAGCGATGGTGCGCACATGCCCCTCCGGTGCGCTTCAGTTTAAAAGACTTGATGGTGGTCTTGAGGAAGCACCAAGGCCGATCAACCGTGTCACCATTCGCGAAAACGGCCCGGTGGAACTGTCTGGCGATCTGGAGATGGGTGGTGAAAAATTCACGCGCATGACCCTCTGCCGGTGCGGCGCTTCTGCCAATAAGCCCTTCTGTGATTATGCCCATGTCGAAGACGGGTTCGAGGCCACGGGTGAGCCTGCGGCCACCGACAAAGACATGGATACCAAAATCGGTGAAACTTTGCTGGTGAAACCGGTGCCCAATGGCCCGCTTGGATTGGTCGGTCCGGTGGAGGTCACGTCTGGAACGGGCACTCGGATCGCACGATCTGAGAAGGTGTTTCTGTGCCGCTGCGGACAATCAAAGACCAAACCCTTTTGCGATGGGTCGCACAAAGCAGCAGGTTTTTCGGCCCCGGCAGCTGACACTGCCTAACCTTCTTATTTGTGCAAGTACCCCAAGGGGGTTCGTGGGGAGGATCCCCCCGCAGGCCGCCGTCTGACAAGGCGGCGGAACCCGTCACACAGGGATCATCGTGCCTTGCAGGATCGCCACTTCCTTGCGCGCGCCATCGGCGTATTCCGTTTCAACGACGCCGCGGGTTACGACCAGCCTGCGCCCGGCTTTCACAACGGATCCTGTTGCGATTAGGCGGATCCCGTCACCCGGGGCGATCAGGTTGATCTTCATTTCCACCGTCATCACTTCTTTTCCGGGGTCCATCATCGTCAGGGCGGCATAGCCTGCAGCGGTATCGCCGAGGGCGAAACTCAAGCCAGCATGCGCAAACCCGTATTGCTGTGTCACCGCTGACGTGATCGGAGCAGAAATTGAAACCGATCCCGCTGCAACATTCGTCAGTTCAGCTTGTAGATGTTGCATCATGCCCATTTTGGCAAAGCTTGCGGCGACTCTGTCCATATTTCCCCCGTTTTGACCAGTTTGGAGGAGAGTAGTGGCATCGGGCAAGATCGATGGCGGATGACGTTACGGCCTCATCTTGGCATCGGGATGGAAAGCGGCGGGGTCGTCAGCAGGATCGCTTTTGCGTCGCCGCCCATAAGATCGCAAAGAACATCAGTATGACTGTGCAGGCCGCCCGTATAGGTGCCATAGGCGGGCAGGATCAGGCGGGCCTGATCGACAAGGAAACAAGGGCGAGATAGCGATCGACCGCGAAGGGCGACACGTGCTTTGGGATGATAGTGCCCCGATATCTCGGCAACGCCTGCCTTGGTTGCAATGTGGCGGAACGTCAGCGGGCCAATCGTCACGGCATCAAGATGTGTGCCGCCCAAATCCACAGGCCCCGCGTCATGGTTGCCCTCGATCCAGATCCAGCGCCGCCCGGCCATAAGCGCCAGGATTTGAGTGCGGGCCTCGTCCTCCAAAGCGCGCATCGCGGCAAGATCGTCAAAACTGTCTCCCAGACAGATCACCGTTTTGGGCGCTGTCGTCTGGATGTCGTCAGCCAGTTTTGCCAACGTCTCGCGAGCCTCATATGGCGGCAGGATCGGACCCCCGCGCCGTGCCATACGTTCTGATTTGCCTAGATGCAGGTCAGACACACAGAGCAATTTTTCCTCCGGCCAGTAAAGCGCGCCCGAGGGCAGGGCGGCCAGATGAGAGCCAGCAAAGGAAAAGCCATATTCGTTCATGCTTCGTTCCATGACATGCGGGCGGTGATCATTCAAGGCCCGCTGCACTCATCAGAGCGTCTCGTTCCTGCTCGATCAGTTTTTCCTCAGCACTGCCAAAGACAGGAACTTTGCCAACTTCCAAAAATAGAGGCGCGGCCAATGGCGTGACCCGGTCCAGCGCAACATGGTCTATGCGCCCGTCAATTCTATCCAGCAGCGCTTCGATGCGGCCAAAATCAACAAGGCCGCGCATCGCCTCTTGCCGCGTGATCTTCAGCATCAGGTGATCGGGATCATACTTTCTGAGCGTGTCATAAAGAATATCGGTCGAAAACGTTGCCTGTCGCCCGGACCTTCGTTTGCCGCCGGGCATGTTTCGATCAATCAGGCCGGCCACGACGGCCGCATTTTTGAACGTACGTTTCATGACTGCATTGCCAGCCAACCACCCTTCCAATGTCTCGGTCAGGTTTTCCCGCACAAAAAGGGGGGCAGGATCATCGACCTGGTCCAGCCCCCAAATTAGAGTTGCGTAATCGGTCGAAACAAATCCAAGCGGGTGATAGCCAAGGGTCTCCATCCGTTGCGTCAGCAGCAAACCAAGCGTTTGCTGGGCGTTTTTGCCGGCGAACCCGTAAGCGCAACAATGCTGGAGCCCGTCATGTGGAAAGGTTTCGACAAGAAGCCTGTCCCGCTCAGGCAATTTGGAAACATGCCGATGCAGGGCCAGCCAGTCACTCGTGTGCTGCGGCAGGTTGGGCCAACTATCTTGTCTGAACATCCTGAGAATTCGGTCACTCAGCTGCGTCGAGGTTGAAAACTTGGTTCCCGAGAACACGGCAACGCGCGGTTTGCGCCCCTGTTCGCGCGTCACTTCGACAACCATTTCCCGAAGGCCTTGGTATTTGACGATCCGTCCGCCTATCAGGAATGTGTCGCCTTGGGTCAACGTTGCGGCAAAGCCTTCCTCGACCTCCCCGAGAGGACGCCCTCCACGACTGTGTTTCAACTGCACCTTCAGCTTATCACTGTCTATAATCGTGCCTATATTCATGCGCACTCGTTGGGCGCCTCGCGGGTCGCGCAATTGCCATTGGCCATCGGGCCGCTGGACCAATCGCTGCCACTGGTCATAGGCCTTTAGTGCGTAACCGCCCGTTGCGACGAAATCGAGACAGGCCTCAAAAGTATCGCGAGAGAGCCCCGCATAAGCTCCGACACTGCGGATCTCTTCAAAGAGTATCTCCGCCTGAAATGGCCCGGCCGCAGCTCGAATGAGGATGTGCTGGCATAACACGTCCAAGGGGCCATCCCCGCGAGGTTCGCCATCAAGATCGCGTGCCTTGACCGCATCCAACGCTGCTACGCATTCGACCACTTCGAACCGGTTGGCGGGCACCAGAAGCGCCTTGGACGGTGCGTTATAGCGGTGGTTGGCGCGGCCAATGCGCTGCACCAATCGTTTGACGTTTTTGGGTGCGCCCACCTGAATGACCAGATCCACATCACCCCAGTCGATGCCCAGATCGAGGCTGCCCGTGCAGACGATCGCGCGTAGTTTCCCGGCCACCATCGCGGCCTCAACACGCTCGCGTTGCTCCCGGGCCAAGGCGCCGTGGTGAATGCCGATCGGCAGGCTGTCTTCATTGGCAAGCCACAGATTATGAAAGAAAATCTCGGCCTGTGCGCGGGTGTTGTGAAAAATTAGCGTGGTCTTGTGCTTTTGAACTTCGTTCAGGATGGCCGGGATCGCATATTTGCCCCCGCCGCCAGACCAAGGCGGTTGTTCAGAAGTTTCAAGCATGGCGATATCCGGGTCCGGGCCAGGATCCGCCAGCAGGATTTTGCATGGCTCTGGCTGGCGTGCCAAGAGGTTGGCTAGGGCAGGTGGGTCTTCGACAGTCGCTGACAATCCGATGCGTTTTAATCCCGGAGCCAACGCATCAAGCCGCGACAAAGCAAGCAATAACTGATCGCCCCGTTTGCTTTCTGCGAGGGCGTGGATTTCGTCGACGATAACGCGCTTCAACCCCTTAAAGGTTCGTGCCGCATCCTCATAGGATGTCAGCAACGCCAGGCTTTCAGGTGTTGTTAGTAAGATATGCGGCGGGTCGGCGCGTTGTCGTTTTCGCCGGCTTTGTGGCGTGTCGCCCGTGCGGTCTTCAATTCGGATGGGCAGGCCCATCTCATCCACTGGACGGCGCAGGTTGCGCTTGATATCGGCAGCCAGCGCCTTGAGTGGAGAGATATAGAGCGTGTGCAATCCGGTGTGCTCGCCGTTCGCCAACTCGGCCAAAGTCGGTAAAAATCCCGCCATTGTTTTGCCGCCGCCAGTGGGCGCAATCAGCATCACTGCGGGCAATTCTGCCGCTTCGAACATGGCACTCTGGTGAGGATGAATGGACCATCCCTGACTGGAAAACCAAGCGTCTATTTGTGGTGGAAACGCGATCATAGGGCCCTTTCTACGCGATTCCCTGCAGGTTAGTCACAGTCTGAGGAATAATTTCTAAGACGGTTAAAATTTTGCCCAAATTATATGAAAATAAACAAAAAAAATTAACGGGCAGGCAGCAATCATGACAACAAATGTCACGATCCTCTATATGAAATCCGTCTCCGGTTTGGGGTCGGCAATCATGCGTTCCATGCAACTTGCCAAAATCGCGACCGGATATGTTTCGGATCGCTACCATGTGACTGCCCGCCCAATGCCCAAAGCGCGGCATAAGCGACAGTTAAACAAGGTTCGGGATTTGCAGGACGGGGTGGTCATCCTTACCAAACACGCGATTTCTGACCTTGATGAACAAACACTGGATCATCTTTGGCGTCACAATATTGTGCTTGCTGACTGGATTGATATGGCACCGTCATTTGAGCTGTCTGAACGGATTGACGTGCATATAGCTGCCTCGATGGCACAATTTCGCAGATTGATGAAAGCATGGCCGGACAAACAGGTTGAGTTTCTGCCGCATCACGCGGACTTGCGGTTATCCGAAATCGCATTCGCCCCTTTGAAGCAGATGCAGCCGCTATATTTGGGACATCCGAATAACCTAAAGGATCGCACAGATCTGGAGGATGATCTGACAGTTGTGCCGGTGCAGGCGCAGCAGGAATTCATTGATTTTCTGCCTCAAATCAACCGCTTCAACATGCATTTCAATTTGCGATCCGGTGGCCGGCCGATCGCAAAAAGGCATGATGTTCCGATTTCCAAACCGCTGACCAAGGCCTTCAACGCGGCGACTTGCCGGTCAAATATCATTATGCAGCGCGATGTCGAGGATGCTGAAGAGTACCTTGGCGCAGACTATCCCTACCTGTTGAACGATGACAGTCCCGAAACAGCGCGCGATACTCTTTGCCGCGCCCGCGATGATTTTGGCGGGGCGGAATGGAAATATGGCTTAGAAGTAATGCGTTCAGTAGCGGATCGCGTTTCGCCATCCCGCGTTGGAACACATCTTGAAACCCTTCTGGATCGGGCCCGATATGTCCCGCGCGGCACGGACCGGGTCGCAATCTGACGGCGAGTTGGTCGTCCTTTAGTGGGCGATTGCTTCCTGTTTTACGAACAAGTTCTCCCACGCCCGATCAATCAGGTCGGGACGCATTTGATAGGGAATGCCCTCAAATTCGCAAATCGCCTTGATCTGGTCCAAAAGGAACGGCGCGTGGTAATTTGCGTAAAGGTAGTCCACTTCGGGGTATTTTTTCTTCAGGAGGTGCAGCAGCGCCGTTTCATCCAGCGGCACTTTCTTCTTCCGTGCAACCATGGCGAAGATTTTCAGGAACTCTTCCTGCGTGGGCCCGTCGATTTTTACTTTAAAGAAAATCCGACGCAACGCTGCACCGTCGAACAGGTCGTTGGGATGAAAGTTAGTTGAGAACACCACAAGCGTGTCGAACGGCACCTCGAACTTTTCACCCGATTGCAGGGTCAGAATATCATAGCCAACCTCCATCGGAACAATCCAGCGGTTGATCAGCGCCTGTGGCGGTTCCTCCTGTCGGCCAAGGTCATCTACAATGAAAACCCCACCAGAGGATTTGAGTTGCAGGCTGGCCTGATACGTCCGCGAGGTTTTGTTGTAGTTGAGATCAAGCATCGACAGTGTCAGTTCACCACCGGTCATCACCGTCGGGCGCTGACACATGATGTAACGGCTATCGTAGCGTTTGGCTTGGCGGCGCAAATTGCTGCCACCTTCTTCGGCTTGGGCAACAGGGGTGTGAACGATTGGATCGAACAGCGTGATCACCTGACCCGCATAAGCAATCGCATGTGGCACGTAAATTGTGTCGCCAAGCGCGGCGCGGATCCCTTCTGCGATGGATGATTTGCCGTTTCCCGGTGGGCCGTAGAGCAGGACTGACCGGCCAGATGACACTGCTGGCCCAAGCTGATCAATCATGCCTTCGGGCAGGATCAAATGCCCCATGCTTCCCATCAACGCCTCTCGGTTGATCAGGACGTTCTTGACCGATTGGCGGCCGGTTTGAATTTTATAATCTTCCAGCGGCACTGGCATCTTGCCGTAATATTCCGATTGCGCCAGTGCATCGAGCGCTCGCGCTTTGCCGGAGTCGGTCAGCTGATAGCCCATTTCCGACGACGATGTGGCGTGCAATGTGCCCATCGCCTGCATAAGGCCCATCTCGCGCAACATGTCGATCAGAGCTTGTGCCAAGGGCATCGGTAGGCCAATCGCCTCTGCGATAGCACTTGTTTGCTCGACGTTTTTTCGGAACACGGTTTTCAGCAGGATATCCCGCATCATCACCATTTGCAGTCCGGTATCTTCCAGTTTGCGCAGCTGTGGTGGCGCAAAGGAGGTGACATCCGACGATTGCATATTCATGGGCTCAGACCCTTTTTCGTTTCCGCCCCAACACACTTAGCCCGGCGGGGCTTGCCACCGGGTTAAGCGCCCGACGTGACACCGAGTGCCAGATAAACAACCAATGCGCCGGCCAAGGCGACCCCCATTGGGAACAGCTTGCCGCGATCCCAGCTGACCCAATCGGGTGTGGCCCGCCGCACAGCAGGAACCCGGCCCGCGCTGCGGTGGGTGATCCAGCTTCCGATCAGCACGGCTGCAAACAGCGTCATGAACAGCAGGTAATCCCCCGGAGCGATGAATGGCGCCATGACAGCCGCAAATTTTGCGTCGCCAGCTCCAACCAAACCAAGGGAAGAGACGATGAAGCCCGCCAGCAGGACCACGACCAATTGCAACAGGCGCATATAGTAAACTTCAAAGGGCAGGGCGATGAGGCCCACAATCAGAAACACACCACCAAGGGCCAGAACGCTGATATTCGGGATCCGCATTTCACTTAAATCCGACCAGGCAACCCAAATGCAAATGGGCAGGACGAAAGGAAGGAACCAAAGGGCTTCAGCGAAAGTCAAAGAGGTCATCGGCATTTACCCTCTGTTTTCCAGCGTACGCAGTGCGCGCACGGCGGCTTCGAAATGTTGTGGATGAGTGTCTATTGCGTCTTCCAGCAACCCGCGACCAATGTCGACATCGCCACGGCGTACCGCTGCCAATGCCATAGTGTGCAATAGTTGCGCGCGTTCGACCTGAGATAGCTGGACCAACGGCAATGTGTATTGACCACGCGCCGCGCGGGCGAGCACGAGGTTGTTTTTGGCGGTAAAGAGGCTGGGATCATATGTGATCGCCTCCATGAACAGGCGCTCTGCACCCTCATGATCGCCGCGGGTAAGCCGTGAGAAACCCCAGTTGTTCAGGACGCCAGCCGGCCTCGTCGTCAGGCCGACGGCGGTTTCATAGAAACTGTCGGCATTATCCCATTCTTCGTTGCTGTCGGCGACCATCGCCTCGAGGCGATAGCGCTCGTATGTCTCGAAGGTCGGCGGGACCAAATCCAATTGTTCTTCCGCGCCATCCCAATCGTTGATGCGTATGAGGGCGCTGGCGTAATCAATGCGATCCTGGGCGACCACTTCGTCGCTTTCGACAATTTGGCGCCATTGTCCGGCAGCCTCAGTGTTCAGGCGCGCGCGGTTTAGGCTTGTCGCCAATCCCCGCCTCAGGTCCATGCGGTCAGGGTGTTCCTGCAACGCTGCGCGGAAATAGGTCACCGCCTCTTGCGGGTCCGCCACTGTCAGCATGATGTCGTTCAGGTTGGTTTCATCGATGACATTGACACCGTCAATGGCACGTTCAACATCGGCAGAGCCTGTTTGGTCGCAAGCTGCTAAAGCAAGCCCAACAGACATCACTGCCGTGATCCGGATCATTGGTCGCATAGGCGGCCTCTTACTGCTCGTTTCGCTCTGATCATGGTGCGTATGACAGCAGGTAGTGCCCGCCACCGATGCGCTCCAAGTCGAAGCTGTTGTTTATATGCTCTTGACTATAGCCCGTATTTTCCATCCGCGCGATAGCTAAGCGTAGGTTTTCACGAATCGAGTCGCTTTGGCCACTGTCGAGCGCATAAGCGCGGCGGAAAATTTGTCGTGCTTCGCCATATTCGCCCTGTTCCATCAGGACGACGCCCAGATTGTTCCATGCGGGAACAAATTCCGGGTCTACCTCGACCGCGCGCCTTAGCATCGCATCGGCCTGGCCCAATCGACCAAGCGCTAGACTGGCCGACCCCAAGGAACTGAGCGCTTCTGCCGTCATGCCCTGTTCGCCTGCCGCCCGAAGATAGGCGCGGTGTGCCAGCTCGAACTGGCCGGCGCCCATCAGCCGGTGCCCCACGATCATCTGGTCAACCCCGTCACGCAGGACAACGGTATCCGCGTCCAGGGTCGGGCCTTCCTGCAACGGATCAAGCCGCGCCGATTGCTCGCACGCGGCCAGGCCGATTAGGCTGACAAGTCCAATAATTTTGCCCCACGTCATCTGATTAGAAGCCTCCTCCGCCTCCGCCCAGGTTTGTTGCGATGCCGTGGACCGATGGACCGATCAAGATAATCAGCAGCGGCGGAACACAGAACATCATCGTTCCAAGTGTCAGTTTTGTTGGCAGTTTGTTGGCTTTTTCCTCGGCGCGCATCACACGTTTGTCACGCATTTCTTCCGAGAACACTCGCAGGGCCTCGGCGATGGAAGTGCCGAATGTGGCCGATTGGATCAAAACAGTGACAAAGCTGTTCACGTCCTGAACGCCGCAACGTTCGCCAAAATCGCGGAGGACTTTCACCTTGTCCTTACCTGCCTTCATTTCATAGGCCACGATTTCAAATTCTTCGGCCAGCTGTTCGTAGGAGGCGCGAATTTCCTTGGCGACCCGGATGATGGCCTGATCCAGCGATTGGCCCGCTTCAACGCAGACCAACATGAGATCAAGTGCATCGGGAAAGCCGGATGTGATCGCCTCTTCTCGGGTTTGAACCCGGCGCTGAACCCAATATTTGGGCAGGTAATAACCAATGGCCCCCGGAATCAGAACACAGAGAACGCTTTTCTGGGTGCTCATTTCAGGGGCGATCAGCGTGTAGATGACGCCGAAAGCAAGAAATCCCATGCCAAGCGCAAATTGCGCGAAATGGAAGGTCTGAACCGCCCCTTTTGAGCGATAGCCCGCGCGGATGAGGGTCATCTGAATCTGGCTGTATTCTTCCTGGTTTTGCGGCTCCAGAAATTGAGCAAAGCGATCCAGCTTGTCGTTTTTGCCCCCGACGCGCAGGGTTTTGCGATCTTCAGGAGCGGCGCCGTTTTGCTGTTCCTTCAATTTCGTCAGCGGATCTTTCTTTTGAAATAAGATCGCAGGCAAAGCCAGCAGGACCAGCAATAAGCCAAGCCCACCGACCACGAAGAGAGGGCCAAGCGGGCCAAGAAGGTCGGTAATATATGTGTTGATTTGCTCAAGCATTTTTCGACCTCAAACTTTAATGTTAACCATCATGCGCATGAAGATCATGTTGACCCCCAGCATCACCGCGACCACTGCACATGCAGGGATAAAGGCGGGTGTTTCCATGACGTCTGCGTAGTAATCAGGTTGCGCCACGTTGATGCCGATCAAGGCCAGAATTGGGAAGGCCGACAGAAATTTGCCCGACCACTTCGCTTCTGCGGTGATGGCTTTCACGCGTCGGAATAGTTTGAAGCGGGCACGGATCACTTTGGCCAACCCATTCAGAATTTCGGCTAGGTTACCGCCAGATTTCTGTTGAATACCCACAGCAACCGCAAGGAAACGAAGGTCTTGCAGATCAAGCCGTTCAGCCATGGCTGCGATGGATTCCGCGACATCCCGGCCATATGCGGCCTCATCTGCAATGATGCCCAGTTCAGACCCCAACGGGTCGGATACTTCCTTAGCGACAGTGTTAATAGCTGAGACGAACGGGTGACCCACGCGCAGGCTGCGCACCATCAATTCAACGGCGTCTGGCAATTGTTCTTCAATCGCTGCGATCCGTTTGTTTGCTTTGGAATTGACCCAGTAAAACACGGCGCCAACCCCCATAACGACCGAGACAAGCGCCCGCATCGGTGCCGAGGCACCCGTCGCAACGGTTAGGCCAAGAAAGGCTGCGATAGTCAGGCCAATCATGACCAGGATCAATTGCTGGGGCGTGAAGGCGATGTTGGCTTTTTGCGCCTTGTCAGCGATCAAGGAATAAAGGGGGATCGTTTTCGACCCCTTATGCTGGTCCAGCTCTTTTCGTAGCTTGGCCAGAACATCCTCACGGTTGCCGCCCTTTTGCAGCAAGTCGAGCCGACGGTTGACGCGGCTGTTAAAGCTGATCGATTTGCCAAAGGCCATCAGGTAGACGCCTTCGACCAGCAGAACCACGCCAACAAAGATGCCGATATAGATGAGGGGTTCGATACTCAAATTCATGGGTCAGTCCCCTGCCGGTTCATAGATGGACGTGGGCAGATCGTAACCCCACTGACGGAAGCGTTCAGAATAGTGGGACCGAACGCCGGTTGCAGTAAAACGGCCGATGATCGTGCCATCCGGTTTCAGCCCAAGACGTTCGTAGCGGAACACCTCCTGCATCGAAATCACTTCGCCTTCCATGCCGGTCACTTCGGTGATTGACACCATCCGGCGCGAGCCATCCTGAAGGCGGCTGGCCTGAACAATCAGGTTCACAGCCGAGGCGATTTGGCTGCGCACGGCTTTGATCGGCATTTCGATCCCGGCCATCGCAATCATGTTTTCCAAACGGCTCACCCCGTCACGCGCGCTGTTCGCGTGGATCGTGGTCATGGATCCGTCATGGCCCGTGTTCATAGCCTGCAACATGTCGATCACTTCCTCGCCGCGGGTCTCACCCACGATGATACGGTCGGGACGCATCCGCAGAGCGTTTCTGAGGCAGTCGCGCTGTGTTACTGCGCCTTTGCCTTCAACGTTGGGCGGGCGGCTTTCCATCCGGCCCACATGTTCCTGCTGCAGCTGAAGTTCGGCGGTGTCTTCGATCGTCAGAATGCGTTCTGAGTTATCAATGAAGCTGGAGAGCGCATTCAGCGTGGTTGTTTTACCGGAACCGGTACCGCCAGAGACGATGACGTTCAATCGCGTTGCAACCGCGGCTTGTAAATATGCCGCCATCTCTTCATTGAAAGCACCGAATTCTACCAGATCATCGATCTGCAACTTGTCCTTTTTGAACTTACGAATGGAAACCAGCGATCCGTCGACACCGACGGGTGGTACCATTGCGTTAAAGCGCGAACCGTCTTTCAGACGAGCGTCCACATAGGGGTTGGATTCATCAACACGTCGGCCAACGGCGGAGACGATTTTATCAATGATTCTAAGAAGGTGGCGCTCGTCTTTGAACCGAACGTCCGATTTTTGCAGTTTACCAGCACGTTCGATGAAAACATTGAAGGGGCCGTTGATCAAAATATCGTTGACTGTGTCGTCTTTCAGCAGCGGTTCAAGCGGGCCAAGGCCCGTAACTTCGTCAAACAGTTCGGTTTGGAGTGTCGTGCGATCTTCGCGGTTCAGAACAACGCCCATATCCGAAAGCTCTTCTGACGTGATCGTATTGATCTCCGTCCGAAGCTCTGCTTCCTTGGCGTTTTCCAAAGCGGACAAGTTGAGGTTGTCCAGCAGGCGAGAATGCATTTCGGTTTTGATTTCGTCCAGGCGCGCGCGGCGTTTTTTCTCTTTATCCTGCGCGACAGGTTCCGCAGCCGTTTCCGTGCTTTTCGGCTTGGACCGGCGCAGGATCTTGGACTTTGGCGCCGCTTCTGGCGGGGCGCTGGTAGGGTCTATGTCTGGCTGAACCGCAGCATCCGGGTCAGTCATCAATGCGGGATGAACCGGGGCGGATGTTGCACCATTCTTTTTGTAGCGAGAAAACATGACGCCCCCTTACCCTGCCGCTTTCGCGGTTGAGACCATGGCCTCATGAAGTGTTTTTGCCAGCTTCAAGACATCCTTGCGCAAGACGTTTTTCCGCGCGAATTCTGCCAGGGGGGCTCCATGATCGCAGGCCTGCGCGACCTGTTTGGTTCCATCCGGCAATTGTGTGTTGATTTCGATATTCAGACTTTCGGCAAGACGTTTTACACGGGCCTTGCCGCTCATGTCCAAGCCGCGCGGTGCGCGGTTCAGGACGTAATGCAACTTGTCGATCGGCAAATCTTCGGCTTGCAGTGCCTTTATGAACCGCATTGTGTTCTGGGCCGACCGCATGTCCAGTTCCAGCGTCGCAAAATAGATGTCCGATGCGTTCAGCACTGTTTCTGTCCACTGAACGATGGTGGTGGGCATATCCACGATAACGATGTCAAAGCATTGATGTGCCAAATTCAACAGCGCCTGAACCTCTTCCGGACCAATAATGTCCAATGGCAGGATTTCAGACGGTGCGGTAAACACCGACAACTTGTCGTTGAACGTCAGAAGTGCCTGACGAAAAGCGGTTTCATCCATCGTTTGTGCGTCTGACAGAACCTCAAAGATCACGTCCCGTCGGGGCAGATCGAGGAAGGTCGAGGTGGATCCAAACTGGAGATCAAGGTCGATAAGGCAGACCGATGGCGAGGTTTTCTTGTCTATATTTGCCAATTCCCAAGCCAAGTTGACGGCAAGCGTCGTCGCGCCGGTCCCGCCTGACAGGCTTTGCACGCCAAAAATGGCGCGTTCCTTGGAATCCATGGTCGCCTGAACAGTTACCGGCGCCAGCGCTGCCGGGGCGGCCGGGGCAGTCGAGGCAACTGGAGCTTCGGCCAGGTTGTTGCCCGTGCGGACACGCTCGATGGAATCGTGAAATGCATTTTCTGGTAGGGGGTAGGGGACGAAATCATCGACGCCGGCGTTCAGCAAACGGTGCAGGGTTGATGCCGAAACATCCTCTGCCACCAAAATGACTTTTAGCCCGTTGGATTTTGCCTGTTCGATAACGCGAATGATGAGTTCAACATCAGGCTCATCTTCATCGTCGACAGCCAGGGCGACGAACTCCAGCTCGTTTGCTTCTGGTTGGCTGAGGAATGACTGTGCTTCCATAAAGGAAAGGTCACCCCACGCTTCCCCCAATTCTGCCTCGATATCATCGATCAGCAGATCAAAGGTCTGTACGTCCCGCGAGATCGTACATGCGACGATCGGTGCAGGATTCGATACCAATGCCAAGCCTCCACTCATGCTCTTTACCCCGGATCGCCCGGATTACCCGGGTCGGTTGTGATTTCAGCTGCAGCAGAAGTTGCCGCACACCGGGAGATTGCTCTGAAGGTTGGTCCGTGACGTGAAACCTTCCTTCGTCTCCGATCCTTTGTTTGACGTGCAAGTTGGGCAACAATACGACCAAAAAACCGTAACTATTTGGTATTTGCGTGCGATCCTTGAGCGAACGCCGTTTTTTTAGCCCGACCCTGCGCCCGCGGTACGGGGTCCTGCGTAGCTGCGATATACGATATCTGCGTAACGCCCGTCCAAGACGGCAGGATGGTTTTGCACAAATCCGCTGACCTCGGTTACAGTGCGGCGGTTGCGCAATTCTCTGTCTTGGGTTGCGACAAGAGGTTGGGATTCGCCCAATGAAACAAGGGCTTCCAGACGGTTGCGGTCAATGCCCTGGCTGACAAGGTAGTTGACGGCGGCCTGCGCGCGGCGCCGACCAAGAGAAAGGTTATAGGCGTCGCTTCCGACTAGGTCAGTATGGCCATAGACGCTGAACCGAACCTCTGGGAATTGTTGAATCCACTGCGCCTGTTGACGCAGTACAGTGCGCGCCTGTGCATCTAATTGAGACGAATTGAACGCAAAATTGATTGTGGTTGGTACCTCTTCCGAGAACCGACCTGCAAGCGATTCGACGTAGCTGCGTTGCCCGTTCATCACCAGGATGTTGTTCATTGTCGGATTGCCGAACCCGCCTTCATCCAGGAAACGCCCGGCCTCACCGACATTTCGGATACGGTCACAGCCTGCAATAGAGAAGGCTGCAATGCTGGCGATCAGAAGGGTTGTCTTGCGCAGTGTCATGGTCTCACTCCAACACATAGCCATAGGAGCCGCTGAAATCTTGTTGTGCGACCTCTCCGGCAGGTGTGGCGGCCGTTGTGCCGCTGCCGTTGCGTCCGGCTGTCAGGCCGAACAAGAACAGTTCATTTTCAGTGGGAATACGGATCCTGTCCGTGGGTAGGGCAAAGGCCTCTCCCCTCGTTGGTGACACCAGATGCGCCGTAATGATGATGACAAGTTCAGTCTGCTCACGCTGATAGTTGGCGCTGCGGAAGAGAGCGCCGAGAACAGGGATGTCGCCCAGCCATGGCACTTGAGCGATCGCATCGCGGAAATCGTCTTGCAACAATCCAGCAATCGCAAAGCTTTCGCCGTCTCGCAATTCCACAGTGGTCGAAGCTTGGCGAGACCGCAGGCCCGGAACGCCGTTTACCGATGGGATCGATGTGTCAATTGCGGAAACTTCGGTATTCAACGCGAGGTTGATAACCTCGTCATTCACAACAGTTGGTGTGAAATTCAAAACAACACCAAAGGGACGGAACTCTACAGAAATACCATCGTCGGTTTGTACGGGGACGGCAAATTCGCCGCCCGCATTGAATGTAGCGGTTTGGCCGGACAATGCACTGAGGTTCGGTTCTGCCAAAGTCCGGACGATACCGTTGCCTTCCAGGGCCTCCAGCAAAACTGATAATTGAAGGCTTCCGCTGCCAAAGCTGATCCCAAGTGCACCATTACTGTCGGCACTGGCCGGGATCGTGCTGCCGATCCCGAACGTGCTTGGGCCGGTGGTTGTGCTTGTGTTTGTGCCAAGTGAAACACCGCCGTCGCCACCAAAGGCATCACCGGCTACGCCAAGTGACATCCCCAATTCGCGACGCACGTTGCGTGACATTTCCGAGAAGCGCACTTGCAGCATCACCTGCTGGCTGCCCCCAACCATCATAAGGTTGGACACCCGATCAGGTGCATAACGTGCGGCCAACTCCAATGCGCGGTCTACGATCTGACCAGAGGAGACGGTGCCTGAAAGAACAATGCCGTCATTTGCACTGCGCACTTCGATCGGTTCATTTGGAAGCACCTCGCGCAGGCGTTCTCTGAACTCTGCAAGATCGGGAACAACCTGAACTTCGACATTCGCAATCAGATTGCCCTCAACACCAAGCAGCGTCATCGTTGTGCGTCCCGGCGTCCGTCCCAGAACATAAATGGTCCGCTCGGAAAGGGTCGCGATGTCAGCGATTTGGGGGTTGGCAACAGAAAGTTCGGCAAACAAGGCCTCACTTTCTACGACGACAGCCCGATTCATCGGCACCCTGAGTGTCGCGGAAGTCGATCCTTCCAAAACGCGCAACGCTTGCGCGTCCGATGGCGTCGGATTGGTGAATAGCAAAGCGCTGCCCATTAGGGCGGCGCATAGATAGCGCAACATGCTCATGGTGATCCTGCCTCTCTGATCACGCGAATTTATACGGGTTCTTTTGACCCAATTGTGGGCACAATGCCTGAATTTGATGAATCACGCAAGAATCAGCTGCTTGCAGGCCGTTTTTGATGTGGTTTGAAAGGCACGAAGGGGCAGGTTTAGCCTGAAATACAAAACGGCCCCCAACATGGTGGGGGCCGTTTCGGTCAATTTCGCCTATTAATTTGTGCAAGGGACCGGCGTAATGATCACTTCAGCGCCACGGCGGTTGCGAACGGTGCACACACGTGGGCCTTCTTGTGCAACAACCTCTTCAACGCCAAGCAGGTCTTCCTGGTCGACCTCGATCGTCGCGCTATGCGTGTCATCCGATACACCAACCAAGGCCAGTGACAATGAACCGGTTGCCTGCGCTTGGGCCAAGGCGGCGATCCGGTCTGGCGGTGCTTCGATTGTAATTGTGCGGGCAATGGTCGGGTTGCTGCGATCTTCATCAGCGATTTGGTCAATCGCGATGATTTGCAGCGAAGCTTCGATCAGGCGCGTAACGTTTTCGCCCCGGGCGTTACCTGTCCAATACACGTCAACCCGGTCGCCAGGACGCAGGAAACCAGAAACGCCGGTGGACACGTCTACACGAAGAGCAAAGGCGCGCATGCCTTGCGCGAGACGCGAAGCAACCCCGGCATCCTGACCGGGCGCTGTTACTTTCGAAACCAGAACAGGTTCGTTGCGCTCCATCACGCGCAAAACGGTGCGCAATTCGTCAGTATCAGCCGGGAACAACTCTTCAGCATTTGTGAAGGCGCCAAACGGCACGTATTCTTCCGGCCATTCAATCGCAACCACATCGGCGGGCCGCAATTCCTCGCCGTAACGCAATTGCCGGGTCACAACATAGACCGACGTGGTCGGAACAATCTCATCCCGTTGAGAGGCCAGTGCAGCCTGATATTGTGTAAACCGATCTTTGGCGACATAGACGGCAAAGCCCGCAAGGCCAATGCCAACGACCAGGACAAGTCCGAATATAATACGCATTATTCTGCCCAACTTTCTTGTTTTTCAGAGGTGCGGATAGACTCCGCCCCCAGTTCATCTCCAATACTATTTCTCTTATTTGAGGCAAAAGAATGGAAACGGCGCGACCAAGATTCGACACGCGGTTTTCCGGAACGCCACCAAAAGGTCGAGGGCGTCCCGGCGGTCATACAGTATCAATTACCCGAGGTGGTTGTCGTCGTGGTGGTTGACGAGCTGCTGAAGGCGTCAGTGATATGGTCAGATGTCAATTGGCTGTTGATATCGCCCGACAGATCTTCGAGGCCGCCGGAAACAACCGAAATGACGGCCAGGCCGAGGCCAACCAGCGCGGCGGTCAGAACGACCCAGTCCACCGTCACGGCACCGGATTCATTGGAAAGGAAGGTCTTGATTGTCTTCATGGACATGGCGTGCTCCTGCAGTTGCCTTTTGTGGATCCGCGCAGTGCGGATAACGAAAGCGCGTTCTGCCGCTTGGCCCTCGGTGGGGCCGCTCCAATTGGCCCAAAGGTCGCGGCAGAAAAAAGGCAACGCATGGACAGGGTGGTGCCAAATCCATCAGCTTTGATTCTAATTTTAGCAA
This sequence comes from uncultured Nioella sp., assembly GCA_947495575.1. Taxonomy (GTDB): domain Bacteria; phylum Pseudomonadota; class Alphaproteobacteria; order Rhodobacterales; family Rhodobacteraceae; genus CANLZL01. The sequence goes on from CANLZL010000009.1 coordinate 62,411, forward strand.
GCCGCCAAATGAGAGGACGGCAAGCAAGGAAGGTCAGTCACCGAACCCGTTGGTCACGTGATCGCGCAGGAGCTGCGTGTGAATCTCTGTAGAAAGATGTTCAAGCCCGTCAGACACGGTGTTGGTCACTGCGATGCCCAATCCAACAAGTGCGGCCGTGAGAACGACCCAATCGACGGTTACGGCACCAGATTCCGAGCGCGCAAAGCGCGTAATAAGGGTGGCAGACCCCATAATATATCCTCCAGGTTTTTAAGGGATGTGGCAGCATCCCGAGCAGACCTTGGCAGGATCAGGGCAAAAGGTGGCGGAAATGGGGCAAAAATGCGCAATTAAGGACAAAATGCGGCGGCATTTTAGAAACAATTTTCACTAATCGTTCGCACCTTCGAAACAGAAAAAAGGGCCGCGCTGTGCTGCGCGGCCCTTTTTGAAAAGGCGTGTGTTTCGATCGACCTATCTTAGTTGGTCGAGA
>CANLZL010000010.1 GCA_947495575.1 uncultured Nioella sp.
GAGCCCTTTTCCAGAACAACAACGCTCAGATCAGCATCCAATTGCTTGAGCCGGATCGCAGCACTCAACCCAGCAGGACCAGCACCAACAATCACAACGTCATAATCCATGCTCTCGCGTTCAATTTCCGTCATGCCCAAACTTCCCTCTTCCTGGCCGCACCTGTCCCTTAAAGGGCGGCCTAGATTCCCGTTCCCGGTGAGGTACCGAAGATGCTGCACTGCGTCAATTGCGACGCAACATCACTTGGACAGTTGGGGGTCGCGGACTAACTATATTTCGTCGCACTGAGGCATGGATCGGAGAAGGAGAACACAGAATGACAGTTTACCGATTAGGCTTTGCTGTCTTGGCGATCATTGGTGCGATCGTTCCTATGCGCTACTTTCTTTCGTGGTTTTCCGAAAACAGTTGGTCGCTGATGGAAATGGTGGATGCCTGGCATGCCAATGACGCGACATCCGGCCTTGTCTGGGATCTGACCATTGCGGCGATTGCCCTGACGATATGGGTCATTCTGGAGACTGTACGCCACGGTCAATGGCGCGTGCTGTGGGCTATCCCGGCCACGTACTGCATCGGAGTAAGTTGCGGCCTGCCGCTGTTTCTTGCTTTGCGTCCAGACACAACGAAGGGGTAGGAAATTCCGGCGTGGAATGCTACCTGCGCGCAAGCGCGGACCATTGAAAGATAAGCCCTATGGATCACTTCCTCTATCGCGACGGAATCCTGCACGCAGAAGACATTCCATTGCCACAGATCGCTGCTGCAGTCGGCACGCCGTTTTACGTCTATTCAACGGCTACACTGAAGCGCCACTACCGGCTGTTCAAAGACGCGTTAAGCGGCATGGACAATATGGTTTGCTATGCGATGAAGGCGAATTCCAACCAAGCGGTCTTGAAAACTCTGGCTGATCTTGGCGCAGGCATGGATGTGGTATCGGGTGGGGAATATGCCCGTGCGAAAGCGGCGGGTGTTCCGGGTGAGCGGATCGTTTTCTCAGGAGTCGGCAAAACACGCGAAGAAATGCGGTTGGCCCTTGAGGGCGGCATTCGCCAGTTCAATATCGAGAGCGAACCGGAAATGGTCGTGTTGTCGGATGTAGCAAATTCGATGGGCGTCACTGCGCCCGTCACGATCCGCATCAACCCGGATGTTGATGCACGCACTCATGAGAAAATTGCCACCGGGAAATCGGAAAACAAATTCGGCATCCCGATTGCCCGCGCCAAAGAGGTTTATGCCATGGCCGCCAGCCTTCCGGGGTTGGATGTGGTGGGCATCGACGTGCATATCGGAAGCCAACTGGTGGAGCTGGAGCCGTTTGAGCAGGCCTATCTGAAAGTGGCCGAGCTGACCAAACTGCTTCGGGCTGAGGGGCACAATATTCGGCGGCTTGATCTGGGCGGAGGCTTGGGCATTCCTTATGCGCGTTCAAATGAGGCGCCGCCCTTGCCAACTGATTACGGTGCGTTGATTCAGAAATGCGTGGGCCATCTGGATGTTGAAGTTGAGATTGAGCCGGGTCGGCTGATCGCGGGCAATGCCGGGCTGCTGGTCGCGTCTGTAATTTACCTCAAAGAAGGTGAGGGTCGAAACTTTCTGATCCTTGATGCGGCGATGAACGATTTGATCCGGCCCTCGATGTATGCTGCGTATCACGACATCGTGCCAGTGGTGGAAGCAACACCTGGGGTTGAGCAGCAACCATATGACATCGTGGGTCCGGTCTGCGAAAGCGGTGACACTTTCGCAAAGGGCCGTGACCTGACCCCGTTGGGTCCCAATGATCTGGTGGCCTTCCGCTCGGCTGGTGCGTATGGGGCGGTCATGGCGTCGGAATATAACACAAGGCCGCTTATTCCCGAGGTTTTGGTGAAAGACGATCAATTTGCTGTCATTCGGGCGCGTCCGACATTTGACGAGATGATAAACCGCGATATCGTGCCAGAGTGGGTATAACCTCACTTCGCCCGTCAGGGCCAGAATTGCGAAAGGTCGAATGACCGACACGACTCAAGTGAAAGAAGCAGCGCTGCGGCGTCTGATCTGGCCGCTGCGCCTGACAAGGTTGGGCATGGCGGCCGAACGGTTCGTGCGCTCATTTTGGCCAGTTTGGACGATTCTTTTGGCGACGGCAGCGGCGTTTTCCTTTGGCCTACTTGATCTCCTGACGCCGCGCAGTTTGCTTGGCGTCATGGTTGCGCTTGGACTTGCCCTTATTTGGGCGGTGATCCTTGGCGCGACGACGTTCAGAATTCCAACGCGTCAGGCCGCATTAGAGCGGCTGGATCAAACCCTGCCAGGGCGGCCGATTACGGCGCTGATGGACTTGCCCGCGATTGGCAAAGGGGACGACCAGGCAATGGCGGTGTGGCAGGCCCATGTGGCGCGGATGGCTGAACGCGCAGCGGCAGCCCGTGCGCCAGAACCCGATTTGCGCATTTCTGATCGTGACCCATATGGTTTGCGTTTCATGGCCGTCACAGCCTTTGCAATGGCGCTTTTATTCGGCACCATCTGGCGAGTGGCCGATGTAAGCGACGCAATGGCGGCTGCGCCTGCGTTGCCGGGCGCGGTGGGCCCCAGTTGGGAAGGGTGGGTTGAGCCGCCTTTATATACCGGTCTGCCGTCGCTTTACCTGAATGACATTCTGGCCGAGGAGTTCGAAGCACCGGCGGGCTCTAGAATCACGCTGCGCTTTTATGGAGATGCGTCAGGACTTGTGGTGACGCAAAGCCTTGAAACTGAGATTTCCCCTGCTGATCCAACCGCACAGTCGCGCCAGATCGTGTTGCGCCAAACCGGTGATCTGACCATCTCAGGTGCAAATTCACGCAGCTGGCGCATCCTGATGCTGCAGGATCATGGTCCGCAGATCGTGCTGGCCGAACCTGTCGAGGGTGTGCCGCCAGGATCCTTCCAGATGACCTATTCCGCAGAGGACGATTACGGGATCGCACGAGGGCAGGCCGTTCTGGCGCTGGCACCAGAGGCCGCTGATCGGCGTTATGGGCTCAGTGTTGATCCAGAACCGCGTGGTGACGTTGTATTGGACCTTCCGTTGCCATTCACCGGAAGCCGGGCGGATTTCTCGGAAGTTGTCATCGAGGATTTCTCGCAGCATCCATTTGCAAACTTGCCGGTGAGATTGACGTTGAGTGTCGAAGATGACGCCGGGCAGCGCGGCGAGAGCGTGATCGAGCTGGATCGTTTGCCGGGGCGACGGTTCTTTGATCCATTGGCAAACGCGTTGATCGAGATGCGCCGCGATCTGCTGTGGAACCGTGAAAATGGCGAGCGTGTCTCTGAACTTCTGCGCGCGATCAGCCATGAACCCGAAGCGCTTTTTGACAATGAAGAAGTTTATCGCAGCGTCCGTGCCGTGATCGCACGGATTGAATCAGCGCCTGGCGGTTTAAGTGAAACTCTACGCGACGATTTGGCGCAAATCCTGTGGGATACAGCAATTTTGCTCGAGGAAGGTGACCTGGCGGACGCGTTGGAACGGTTGCGTCGGGCTCAGGATCGCCTGTCCGAGGCCATGCGCCAAGGAGCCAGCGATGATGAAGTCGCGCAGTTGATGCAGGAACTGCGCGAGGCCATGGACGACTACATGCAGGAGCTCGCCGATAACGCAGAGCCGCAGGATGGCACCGACCAGCCTGATCAATCTGGCGAAACCATGGAGATGACTCAAAACGATCTGGACGAAATGATGCGCCGGATCGAAGAGCTGATCCAGCAGGGCCGGATGGCCGAAGCGCAAGAGATGCTGGATGCGCTGCGCCAGATGATGGAAAACATGCAAATCACTCAAGGCGGCAATGATCCCAATGGCCCGCGTAGTCCAGGCCAGGAGGCCATGGATGGCCTGCAAAATACACTACGTGATCAGCAAGGTCTGGCCGATGAAGCGTTCCGCGACCTGCAGGAGGGGTTCAATCCGAATGGTGGTCGGCCCGATGGGACCGAGCCAGAAGGCAACCAGCAAGGCAATGCCGAAGGGGGCGACAGTCAAGAAGGCAGTCTGGCCGAGCGGCAGCGCGAATTGTTTGAACAATTGCGGGAACAGGCCGAAGGTTTGCCCGGTCGCGGCTCTCCGGACGGGGATGAGGCGTTGCAGCGGCTGGAAGAGGCGGGTCGCGCCATGCGCGACGCGATTGAAGAACTAGAGGGCGGTGAACTTGCCGATGCGCTGGACAGTCAGTCAGAGGCAATGGAAGCGCTGCGCGAAGGTATGGAGGCCTTAGGTGAGGCATTGGCCGCAGATGATGGTGATGAGCCGGGGCAGGGTCAGGCAGATGGCAATATGCGCGCGGACCGCCCGACAGAAGATCCGTTAGGGCGGCAATCCGGCAATGGCGGTGCGCTTGGATCGGAAGAAGCGTTTGAACAGCGAGAGGAAGCCTTCCGCCGGGCCCGCGATTTGCTGGATGAAATTCGCCGCAGATCTGCCGAGCAAGATCGTTCGGAAATAGAGTTGGATTACTTGCGCCGCTTGCTGGACCGGTTTGGCCAGACAACGGAATAGCAGGTCAGCCTTCATTCCCGGTCATCGAGGAAAGCTGCGCAGCAAGGTTTCCGACAATCCCATGCAACCAGACGCGCAGTCCGTCCACTTCATTGACATAGCTTTGAAGGTACGGCGTCAGTTGCGGAACGTTTTCTGCGATAAGCGGCGCATAGGCATATGTCCCGATAGCAGCACCGGCCAAGATGAGCGCCAAAAGAAACCCAACTCGAAACCCACGCCGGCGGCGCGGCCGGCGATCCATCGAATCAATGTCGGATGTGTCACCGTCGCTGGCATCGCGATCTGTGGTCGCTCGAAGAGTTGAATTAATCTCTTCAATATCAGGCAGCAAGTCGCGGCCATGCGGTTCGGTCCGTGCATCGGCTATCGCGGTACCCTGAGCGGTGGCGGCGCGAAGCGCGCTTAGCGCGTCTTCTTCATCATCTTCCGGTTCGGGCGCCGGCGGCACTTCCGGCGCGGGATCATCAAGAGCCATCTCGGACTGTTCTTCCACTGGATTTGCCGCGCGCCGCAATTGCTCTTCGCGTTCCCGTTCTTCGCGCAGGATGTCACGCAGGGCCGGGTCAATCTCGCGGCGCACCGGTGCGTCTGGTTGACCGACCGGGGCCGAATTATCATCCGGCAAGGGTGCAGGTTCCGGCGCGGCCTCTTCCACTTGATTGCGATGGGCTGGCTGGAACCATGTTGTCATGCAGTTCGAGCATTGCACATCACGCCCCTCTGGTGGCACCAGGGAGTCGTCGACCTCGTAGCGGGCGCTACAATTGGGGCATGTCAGGCGCATTTGATCCTCGTGATTGGCCGCCTGATCTGCGGCTGCTCTGCCTTGTTCTTTCAGGGACTTTACCAACGGGTTCCTGCCTTTCCAAGCATTTGCTTTGCCTTGTGATTGCAACACTGCGTCAGGTGAGGCATGACGGAGGCAGCTTTTGGACGAGGGCGGGCAGTGATTGAGCTGAAAGATGCCGGATATGGCTACGGGGGCGGCACCCTGTTGGAGGAGATGAACCTGCGTTTGACGCCGGGGTCTTTCCATTTTTTGACCGGGCCGTCAGGCGCGGGAAAAACAACCCTGTTGAAGCTTTGCTATGCCGATTTGACGCCCACTTCGGGCGAGGTCACTTTGTTCGACCAACCCAGCCACCAGATGAGTCGTGATGATCTGGCGCATGCCAGGCAACGGATGGGCGTGGTGCATCAAAACTGCGAATTTCTGGACCACTTGCCAATCACCGAAAACGTCGCCTTGCCGCTGACTGTGTCGCGGCGTGGCGGTCCAGGGGAAGACGCCAATTTGGCGGATCTCTTGGGTTGGGTAGGACTGGCAGGCCGCAAAAACGCGTTGCCGCCGGAATTGTCCGGTGGTGAACGTCAACGTGCGGCCCTGGCGCGGGCAGTTATCACCGACCCGGACGTAATTCTGGCAGATGAACCCACAGGAAATATCGATTGGGAGATGTCGCTGCGCCTGCTGCAATTGCTGGTCGAGTTGAACCGCATGGGTAAAACGATCCTTGTGGCGACCCATGACTTGAGCCTAATCCGGGCCGCTAAGGCGCAGGTTTCAGCGCGGGTTCTGCGGATCGCTAAGGGGCGGCTTCAACTTGCGGGGGCAGATCTATGAGCTTGGCGCGTCGCGTTTTAGGCCTTCTGCAAGGCGATGCTCAGGCCGATCGAGTCGTACCCAAACGTGGGCATTCCGTGCGGCTGACACTGTTCACGTCGGCCGCTATGGCCTTTTTGGCAGTGTTTGCATTGGCAATGTCGCTGGCGGCTGGCCGGTTGGCCGATCGGTGGTCAGAGGCGCTGGCGCGCAGTTCGACCATTCGGATTTCGGCCCCTGCGGCCGAAATGGAACCACAGACCTGGGCGGTTCTGGAAGTGCTGCAGCAGACACCGGGCGTGGAAAGCGCGCGCGCGCTTACAGATGAAGAGCAGCAGGGGTTGCTTGAGCCGTGGTTCGGCCCTGGCTTGCCACTGGAAGATTTGCCCATTCCACGTTTGGTCGAAGTGATCGAAACTGCAGAAGGTTATGATGGCGAAGGGCTGCGCCAGCGTCTGGCGGCAGAAGCGCCGGGCGCGGTTCTAGATGATCACACGCGCTGGCGGCGGCCTTTGGTGCAGGCTGCGGGGCGGCTGCGAATGCTGGGCTGGATATCGCTGGCATTGATTGCGGCTTCAACCGCGGCAATGGTGACGCTGGCCGCGCAATCTGCGCTGGCCGCGAACGAACGGGTCATTCGTGTGATGCGCCTGATCGGCGCGCGGGATGTCTATATCGCCCGCGCCTTTGTGCGTCGTTTCACTTTGCGGGCGGCTTATGGTGCTGCGGCAGGGACTGTTCTTGGAATGATTGCGATCGCGATTTTGCCCCGCGCACAAACTGAAGGTGCCTTTTTGACCGGACTCGGGTTCGCAGGAGCCGAATGGTTGTGGCCGTTGATCTTGCCCCTGTTGGCCGGACTTACCGCCTTTTGGGCCACAAGGGTTGCAGCGTTCAAACGCCTTAGGAGGATGCAATAATGCAATATCTGCGCAGCCTGATCTTTGTCGGGCAGATGTATCTGATGATGCCGATATTGGCCCTGTTTTTTACACCTTGGGCCATTGTCGACCGTCGCGGCGCCTTTGCCGGTGTGCACACCTATTGCCGTTGGGTACGATGGACAGCAGGTTGGATGGTTGGTCTGAAAACCGAGATTAGGGGCGAAGCGCCGACTGGCGAAGTTCTGATTGCGTCGAAACACCAAAGCTTTCTCGATATCATCATGATCGTTTCGGTCGTTCCGCGCCCGAAATTCATTATGAAGGCCAGCCTGCGCCGCGCGCCGATTCTGGGCTGGTATGCAAAGCGTATCGGTTGCGTGGCCGTTGATCGCGGCAAGCGGGCGGCAGCGATCAAGCAGATGATGGAGGGGGTTGCCTCCGGTTCAGAAGAGCCGGGTCAGTTGATCATCTACCCGCAGGGCACCCGCGTAGCACCAGGCGTGCAGCGGAATTACAAGATCGGAACTGGTGTGCTTTATTCCGAGACCGGGCAATCGGTTGTGCCAGCCGCAACCAATGTCGGCGTCTTTTGGCCGCGAACCGGCATCTATCGTAAACCGGGTTTGGCGGTGGTGGAGTTTCTGCCGGTGATTGAACCGGGTATGAAGGTTGAAGCCTTCATGACCCATCTCGAAGAGGTGATTGAGGCCCGGTCAGATGCGCTGATGGCTGAGGCAGGATTCCTCGCCCCGACAAGCTGAGACAGAGGACCTCAATATGCGCCTGATAAATTCCATCACAGAGTTGGAGGCGCTTTATGAAGCAGCGGTGCCCCTGTCCCTGACCAAGGTCACCAAGGTTTTGACTCCGCTCTACCAGCGCTGGATTTCGGCAGCGCGGTTTTGCGTGGTTTCGACCATCGGCCCGGAAGGCGCAGATGGCAGCCCGCGCGGTGATAATGGCCCTGTGGTACGGATCGTCGATGACCGCACCCTGTGGCTGCCGGATTGGCGCGGCAATAATCGGATCGATACGCTGCGCAATATCGTGCGCGACGGGCGAGTGGCGCTGATGTTCATGGTGCCGGGTTGCAACAATGTCGTGCGGGTGAATGGCCGGGCAGCGTTGCGCGCCGATGAAGACGCGACCGGCAGTTTTGAGCAAAAGGGCTGCCACCCGCGATCGGTGATCGAGGTGAGGGTGGAGGAGGCGTATTTTCAATGCGCCAAAGCGGTGATGCGCTCCGGCCTCTGGACCCGGTCAGGCGATGCCGAGGGGCTGCCGAAAGCCGGTGAGTTTCTGCGCGAACAGGAAGCCGGGTTTGACGCTGAAACCTATGATGCCGGGTATGCCGAGAATGCCAAGGACCGGATGTGGTAAGGGCGCTGGCCATAGCGCTGATCACCCTTGGCGTTCTGGGGCTGTTGCTTAGCCTGGCTTTTGCTGTGATCGCCTATAGCGGAGTGTTGTTTCAATGCCCGGATGGCTATGATTGTGCCGATGCTCGTGCAGCTTTGGTGCTTGGCGGAGGCGCGGCCAACCTGTCTTTGGTGTTCTTGTTGGCCGGGTGGGTATTGTTTCGCAGAAACGCCTTTGATTAAGCCGCCAGCCCTTTGGACCCCATATCAAGGTATTTCTTATGGCGGGCTTTGACGATGTCTTCGCTGGATTTACCATCCATTGCAGACAGCAGCCCTTCGATTGAATCGCCGACGCGCTTGATCGTTTCCTCACGACCACGCTGTGCGCCGCCAAGCGGTTCCTTGATGATACGATCGATCACACCGAGTTTTTCAAGGTCTTGCGCGGTGACGCGCAACGCCTCCGCAGCTTCGCGCATTTTGCCCGCGTCTTTCCAGAGGATCGAGGCGCAGCCTTCGGGAGTAATGACGGAATAGATCGAATGCTCCAGCATCGCGACCTTGTCAGCGGTTGCAAAGGCAACAGCCCCGCCGGAACCGCCTTCGCCAATGATGATCGACACATGTGGCACGCCGATAAAGAGGCATTTCTCGGTTGACCGTGCGATGGCCTCGGATTGCCCACGCTCCTCCGCGCCCTTGCCGGGATAGGCACCGGGTGTGTCGACAAGACTGATCAACGGCAGTTTGAAACGATGCGCGAGGTCCATCAGGCGGACGGCCTTGCGATAACCCTCAGGCCGAGCCATTCCGAAGTTGCGTTCGATCCGCGATTTTGTGTCGTGGCCCTTTTCATGACCCAGAACCACCACAGGACGATCATTGAACCGGGCCAGCCCGCCCATTACGGCCAAATCTTCGGCAAAGTTCCGGTCGCCAGCCAGTGGCGTATATTCGGTAAACAAAGCATCGATATAGTCTTTACAATGCGGTCTGTCGGGATGACGCGCCACCTGACATTTGCGCCATGGCGTCAGCGATTTATAGAGATCGCCCAAAAGCTCTTCGGCTTTCTTATCAAGGCCGCGCGCCTCTTCCTCGATATCCATCTCTTTGTTACCGCGGGCCATGGCGCGCAGCTCTTCTGCTTTGCCTTCGATTTCGGCCAGGGGTTTTTCAAAGTCCAGATAGTTGGTCATTCGCGGCGCGCTCCGATGTCGGTTTGGGCTGAAGGCCTATATGGCTTCGCTTTGCGCCAAATGCAATGCAGGTTGGCACCGTGATATTGGGATCATTTGAGGGCTTTGGCTACTCGAAATTGAGGCCGGAAAGGTGCCCTGGCAGATCGCGCGCGCCAATGGCGGCCTCTCGCACCAGTATGTCGAAATGTTCGGTCAGGGCCTGTACGCGGTCGGAGCTGCGGAAGGCCAGATAGATATTGCCGACATAGATCACTGCCAGCTTTGGGCCAAAGATCGTGACCGGTGCCGAATAGAGCGTGCTGGCGTCAAAGAGGGACAGGCGCATCGAAGGGTATGTCTGCGTGCAGATTGTCACGATCAAGGCCACCTGTTCCTGCCGAACCTCGCGCGGCAGGCCCCGGTAATACCCCGACCCTTCGGCAAGGGCCGCGACCTCGTGCAGGGGAACGGCGATCTCGAAATCCGACCGGCCCGATAACAGGATGGCCTGCGTGTCTTTCATTGCGGCGATGGCCTGTTCGGGCGATTTTCCAAGATGGTTGGCATATTCCCATCTGAGCATTGCCTCAGATTTCAGCATATCGGGCAGGGTGGCCGGCACGTGACGGATTTTGTAGCCGATCGCCTCTTCGTGCCATTGCAAAAGTTGCTCATCTGCAGAGGTGCGTTTTGCATCCGGCATATCCATAGCTGCCGCCAAGAGATCGCCAACCCGCTCGGGCCGATCCGTTAATCCCAAAAGCCAGTCACTGCTAACGCCAAGGCAGGCCGCTATTTCCGCCGCCAAATGAGCGTTCGGCAGGCGGAGCGATGTGTCATTGAGCAAGTGGCCTATGGTTGTACGGTCAGAGCCCGTCGACCGGGCCAAGTCACTTTTGCTAAGGCCTGCCCGCACCATGGCCTGTGTGGCCCGGTCGCGAAACAATGCGGCCCGATCTCTTTTGTCCAATTTACATCACCTGCGGATAAAAATCCCGTATCTGTATAAAGTAGAGCGAAAACGCGGAATTCGCAAACCGGGGCGCGTGGGTTAGCCCTGAATTTGGAACGATTGGTTTTTTTGAGGTTTGGAATGGACAGCAGGCAAAGGCGATTGGTGAAGGCTGTGACTTGGCAGGCCCTGGGTATTGTCACGATGACGCTGATTGGCCTGATTATGACCGGATCGCTTCAGGCCGGCGGAAGTTTCGCTCTGATCTCGTCCGCCGTTGGGTTTGTCTGCTATTTCTTCCACGAATGCCTGTGGGACCGGGTCGCGTGGGGTCGATCACGACAGAGGTCGCCTGCGCCCGCGAACCGGACGCAGGGATAATAGATCAGCCCGCAGCGATTAATTCGGACTGGGCCACGATGACCTCCGCCTGTTTGATGGACGCAATATCGACCAGACGACCTTTGTAAACGGTCGCCCCTGCGCCGGACGCTTTGGCCGCTTCCATCGCAGCAAGAATTTCGCGGGCTTCGGCCACGGCCTCTTCTGATGGGGTGAAAACCTGGTTGGCCAGAGCGATCTGTTTGGGGTGAATGGCCCATTTGCCGACCATGCCCAAAGTGGCAGAGCGTTTGGCCTGCGCGATATAGCCTTCATCATCCGAGAAATCGCCAAAGGGGCCGTCAACTGGCAACACCCCATGGGTGCGGCAGGCAGCAACAATCTTGGCCTGTGCCCAGTGCCATGGATCCGACCAGTGTTGCTGACCTTCACGGATCATGTAGTAATTTTCCTGCGTTCCGCCAATACCCGTGGTCTGCATGCCCATCGAAGCCGCGAAATCGGCGGCGCCGAGGCTCATGGCTTCCATGCGGGGCGAAGATGCGGCGATGTCTTCTGCATGGGCGATACCGGCAGCCGATTCGATGATGACCTCGAAAGAAATGCGTTTCTTGCGGCCTTTTGCGGCCTCAATTGCGGTCACCAGCGCGTCAACGGCATAGACATCTTCGGCGCAGCCCACTTTCGGGATCATGATCTGGTCAAGCCGCTCGCTGGCCTGCTCCATGATGTCTACAACGTCGCGGTACCAATAAGGCGTGTCCAGCCCATTTATGCGCACAGCCAAGGTTTTCTTGCCCCAGTCCACATCGCCAATGGCCTGAATGATATTGCCGCGCGCCTGTGGCTTATCATCGGGTGCTACAGAGTCCTCGAGATCGAGGTTGATGACATCCGCGGCAGAGGCTGCCATTTTCTCAAACAGTTTCGTGTTCGAACCGGGGCCAAAAAGCTGACAGCGATTTGGGCGGGCAGGCGCGGGCGGTTGCAGGCGGAAGGACATGGGCGATTCCTTGTCGAGTAATGAAATGTCGTTTTGCTTGCATCATTCGGTATAATATTGCGTCGCGGCATGCAAGTGCTGCACTGCGGCGATACGAAATTTCTCGCCTGCGCACGCATGTTCAGGCATCGTAGGCAACATCTCGGAAGGGGCGGCTGATGATATCACCAGATGAAATGATTGAGACCGCGTTGAACTATGCAGTCGCTTGGAGTTCGGGCGACCCGCAGGCTGTAGCATCCTACTATGCCGAAGATGGGTCGATCACCATCAATCGCGGTGATACATTGAAAGGGCGCGCTGCAATAGCCGAAATGGCAGCCGGGTTTTATAGTGAGTTCCCAGACCTCGTGGTTAAATGCGATCAGTTCCGAATGGGCGGCGACCACGCGATTTTTGTGTGGACCCTGGAAGGCCACCACGCCGTGACTAAGAACTTCGTGCGCGTCGGAGGTTGGGAGGAATGGGACCTGACCAAAGACGGAAAAGTTTCGGCCTCAAAAGGCTGGTTCGATGCCGCCGAGTATGAGCGCCAGATTGCAGAAGGGATCTGACCCTACTGCAAATCCCCAAACGCGGCTTGCATACGCGCCACGGCCTCTTCCACGACGTGCTTTTGGGTCGCGATATTGAAGCGCTGAAAGCCCTCTCCGCCGGTGCCGAAACCGGCACCGCTGCTGATCGCGATGCGAGCATCTCTGTTGATGCGAGTTTTGACCTCCTCATCGCTCATACCCGTGCCAGAAAAATCGACCCAAGAAAGAAAAGTTGACTGCAACGGCAAAGACCGGAGGCCGGGAATGGCATTGATCCCTTCATCAAAGATGCGCGCGTTTTCTGCCAGATGCTTCAACTGGGCATCGACCCAATCCGCGCCTGCAGGGCTATAGGCCGCGCGGATCATTTCGACACCAAGCGCAGATGGGCAATAATCGAGCGACGCAAGGCGCTGGATCATGGCGGCTCGCAATTCCGGATCGGGGATGATCATATTGCCTGTACGTTGGCCGGCGATGTTGAAGGTTTTGGACGCGGCCGTAAGGCTGATCGTATGGCCGCGCGCCTCTGGGGCTGCAATGTCCATCGGTACAAACGTTTTGCCGGGATAGACGAGGTCATGGTGGATCTCATCCGAGACGACAATCATTCCATTTATCCGGGCGAATTCTGCCACGGCGCGCAACTCCTCCGGGCTCCACACACGGCCCGACGGATTTTGTGGAGAACACCAAAGGAGCAGTTTTTCCATCCCCGTCAGGCGGGATTGGGCATCGTCCAGGTCCAGCTCATAGGTGTCGCCCACACGTTTCAACGGGCATTCGGTGACATGGCGCCCCGATTTCTTCACCTTGTGTGCGAACTCGTGATAAACGGGCGAAAAGACCACGGCGTGATCGCCGGTATTGCTGAACACATCCAGGCAAAGCGCGATAGCATTGCCGAGGCCCTGGCTGGTCAGCACCCATTCGGTCTCAATCTCCCATTTGTGGCGGGTGCGCATCCACCACTGGACCGCCTCTTTGTAAGCATCATATTCCCATGAATAGCCAAGCACCCCGTGATCCACCGCACGTTGCAGGGCGTCGCGCACACAAGGTGCGGTTGGGTAGTCGGAATCGGCCGTCCACATCGCCAAACCATCCGGCGCGGTCACACCAAGCAGGGGCAGCTTATCCCATTTGGAAGCGAAGGTGCCGCGGCGATTGGTGGGCTGATTGAAATCCATTGGGTCGGGCCTTGTGGTTTGGACATTTCTTGACGGCGAAGCTATCCCAATCAGGGGCGGGCGCAAGGCCCGTTGCGAGAGCGGCAGAGATCGCCTATGTCACGGGCCATGTTAAAGCCGATCCTGATCCATCCCGACCCACGATTGAAGAAACTGGCCGCCCCCGTGGACGACCTGAGCGATGAGTTGCGCGCACTTGCCAGCGACATGCTGGAAACGATGTATGACGCACCGGGCATCGGATTGGCCGCGCCGCAGATTGGTGTATCGAAACGGTTGATCGTGCTGGATTGCATCAAGGAAGAAGGCGCGACGCCACGCCCGATGGCGATGTTCAACCCTGAGATCCTGGCCAGTTCGGAAGAGACAAATGTCTATGAAGAGGGCTGTTTGTCGATCCCCGAAGTCTTCGCAGAAGTGACCCGCCCCAAAGAGGTCGAAGTGGCGTGGATTGATAGCGACGGCAATGCCCGGAAAGAAGTGTTCGACGGGCTTTGGGCCACCTGCGTTCAGCATGAGATCGACCATTTGGACGGCAAGTTGTTCATTGATTACCTCAAGCCGCTGAAGCGCCAGATGATCACGCGGAAAATGCAGAAACTGAAACGCGAATTGGCGCGCGGCTGATGCCGACCCGTCCTTTTGTCATGTGGCCCGATAAACGGCTGCGCACCCCGGCGGCCCCAGTTGAGGCCATCACCGATGAGATCCGCGCGACCTGGGATGATATGATTGAAACCATGGATGCGATGCCGGGCGTTGGGCTTGCCGGGCCTCAGATTGGTGTGATGCTGCGGCTGGCCGTGGTGGATGCCAGTGATGAGCGCGGCAAAGCGATCCGCATGGCGAACCCGGAAATTCTGCACGCCTCGGTCAAATTGCGGGCGCATGAAGAGGCCAGCCCGAACCTACTTGGAATGTCAGCCGGATTGGAGCGCCCCCGCGCCGTGACTGTGCGTTATCTGGATGAGGCTGGCGAAGAAGTTGAAAAAGACCTGGTTGGTCTTTGGGCGACGTCAGTTCAGCACCAGATCGACCATCTGAATGGCCGGATGTATTTCGACAACCTGTCCAAGGTAAAGCGGTCGATGTTGCTGAAGAAGGCGCAAAAACGGCGCTGACTTCGTCGCCCGGTGCCATTGGCTCAATCCGGGCGCTGGTGGCGTGCGACGTTGGTATCAGGTAAGGCAGGTCGCAGCTACAGACCCGAGTGAGCAGGACACAAATGCGCATTATTTTTATGGGAACCCCTGAATTCTCTGTACCGGTATTGGAAGCGTTGGTTTCCGCCGGACACGAGATTGCCGCCGTCTATTGCCAGCCGCCGCGGCCTGCCGGTCGCGGCAAGAAAGATCGACCTACGCCGGTTCATGCAAGGGCGCTTGAGATTGGGTTGGAGGTGCGCCATCCGGTGAGCCTGAAAAGCGTCGAGGCGCAGGCAGAGTTTGCGGCCCTCAATGCCGAGGTTGCAGTTGTCGTGGCTTATGGCCTAATCCTGCCGCAAGCCATTTTGGATGCGCCCGAACGCGGTTGCCTCAATATCCATGCAAGTCTGTTGCCGCGCTGGCGCGGGGCTGCACCGATCCACCGCGCGATTATGGCGGGCGATGCGGAAACCGGTGTTGGCATCATGCAAATGGAGGCCGGCCTAGATACTGGCCCGGTCCTTCTGGAAAAGCGCATTGCCATTGGCCTCGAAGAAACGACCGCCGATCTGCATGACCGCTTGAGTGCCTTGGGCGCCGCAGCGATTGTCGAGGCTTTGGCCAGGTGGGATGAGTTGGTCGCGCGGCCTCAGCCAGAGGACGGCCTCACCTATGCCCACAAGATCGACAAATCCGAGGCGAAAATCGACTGGGGGTACAGCGCTGAAGAGGTCGACCGGCTAATCCGGGGCCTCAGCCCTTTTCCCGGAGCATGGTCCACCCTAGATGGAAAGAGACTGAAGCTGTTGCGTAGTCGCGTTGTTGCCGGTTCGGGCCGTCCCGGTGAAGTGCTGACCGGACTGACCATTGCCTGCGGTAACGGAGCCGTGCAGATTACTGAGGCGCAGATCGAGGGGCGGGGGCGGCAGGACGCCGACACGTTCCTGCGTGGAACGCCCGTGCCTGAGGGTACGATTTTGGGAGATGACGAATGATCCTTTTTACCTTCTTTGGCTCACTGATGATCGCAGCCGTTGTGGCCATCATATTTGAGCGGATGGGGATCACCCATAATGGGTATGTGCTGTCTGTTTTGATCGCGCTTGGGGCTGTTATCGTCCTTTTCTTTTTGCGGTCGCTTTTCCACTTTCGCCTTGGATCGCCCGGACTGGATGCTATCCTTGGTTCAGCTGCGGCACTGATCCTAATTCCGGTTGAAAGCACGCGCAGGCGCAATCGCAATCGGCGGCGCTAATCGGGTGGCCCCCTTCAAACCGGGCAGGTGAGGGCGCATATAGGTCTCATGATTGTTTATCTCATCATTATCGGCGCAGCCGCAGGCTTTCTGGCGACGCGTGTCATGAAGTTGGAAACGGATGTCATCACCACCGTTGGGATCGGCGTATTGGGCGCGATTATCGGCGGGTTGGTCTTGCGGTTTCTGGCCACGGTATTCGGTATGTTTGCCGGGTTTCTGGGCGCGTTTCTGGGGGCGATCCTGCTGATCTGGATTTGGCAGACTTACATCCGCCGTTGACTACTGGCGCGGTGGGCGTGCCTTGTAGACCGGCAGACGCCAACCAAAGACCAGCGATCCGGCGCGCAGAATGAATGTCACGGCGATACAGGCCAGAAGCGGTGCAAACGATTCGGTAAAAAAGGTCGAGGCAATGAGCGCGGCTGCGGCCCCTGCAAATGCGGCGGTCACGTAAAGCTCTCCCTGCCGCAATACCATGGGCACCTCATTGCACACCACATCGCGCATCAATCCGCCAAGCGTCCCAGTGGCGACGCCCATTACAATGACTATGGCGGGCGCCTGATCCAGCGACTGCGCGACGCCGGCGCCTGCGGCCACCGCCACGGCCAGAGCAATAGCATCCAGCCACTCAATTGCCCGGTAGCGACTTTCTAACAAATGCGCGGTAAAAAAGACTAAGAGTGCCGCCAGGCAGGCCACGGCCAAAGGTGTGGGGTTTCCAACCCAGAATACCGGGTTCCGATCCAATAGGAGGTCACGCACCGTTCCGCCGCCTACAGCCGTCAGGCAGGCGACAAAGAAAAATCCCACGATGTCCAATTGCGCCCGGCTGGCCACCATGGCGCCGGACAAGGCAAAAACAAGGACTGAGGCGTAATCAAGAAAGAGCAGAGTCATGTCTGGCAATCTGTCTGATCTGACGCGCGCTGACCATAGAGGAATAATTTGATGGTGCGATTTGCGCGCAACGATTGCGAATTTGGTCGAAACCTATATGAGGGCGTCTACCAAGTAAAAAGCAGGCGCATGTTTGATCAGACATCCCCCTCTGAGCAGGGACCAGAAACCCGGGCAGCCCGGGAATGGGTAAAAACCCTTTCCGGCTATCGCGAAATCGACACATGGCGCAGCTGGTTTGAAGTGGCAGTGACAGTGGTCCCGTTCCTGGGGCTCTGGGCCATTGCCTGGTGGGTTCTGAGCTATTCGCTGATTCTGGCTTTTGCAATCGCACTGGTGAACGGGCTGTTCCTGGTGCGGCTGTTCTGTATCCAGCATGATTGCGGGCATGGGTCTTTTTTCGACAATCGTCGTTTGAGCGATTGGATGGGCCGCGTGATCGGCGTTCTGACGCTAACCCCCTACGCGGTATGGCGGCGCACCCATTCGATCCATCACAGTGCCTCGGGCAACCTTTGTCGCCGGGGCATTGGTGATGTGCACACAATGACAGTGGCCGAATATCAGGGTGCAACCCGATTGGGCCGCTTGAAATACAGACTCTATAGAAACCCTGTTGTTCTGTTCGGACTTGGACCGGGGTTTTTGTTCTTTTTACAAAATCGCCTGCCCCTTGGGTTGATGGACACCAAAAAATACTGGGTGAGCGCGATGGGCACAAACTTGATGATTGTCGCCGCTGTTGGGGCGATCTTCTGGTTTGGCGGAGCGCTTCCGGTTTTTTTGATCTTTGTCCCGACAACTCTGTTGGCCGCAACTCTGGGCATGTGGCTTTTCTATGTGCAGCACCAGTTCGAGGCGACGATCTGGGATAAAGAAGTAGATTGGCAACTACATGACGCGGCGCTGCATGGCAGCTCGCATTATGTTTTGCCCAAAATGCTGCAATGGATGAGTGCCAATATCGGCATTCACCATGTGCATCACCTTTACAGCCGTATCCCGTTCTATCGCCTGCCCGAGGTTTTGCGTGACCACCCTGCGTTGGCGTCCGGCAATCGGCTAACCATCAAAGAGAGCCTGGCCAATGCGCGCCTTCATCTCTGGGACGAAAAAAACCGACGCCTCATGTCTTTTGCACAAGTGCGCGCAGAAATTTAAATCCTTCCAACAGGTCGGATGCAGAGCCGTTGGCGTTTTTAGAGTTTTTGAAAATGCAAAACTCTTGATATTAGGACCCAAGTCTTTCTTTTGAGTTTCCTCGCCTACGGGCGCCTGTGCAAACCAGCTTTTTGCTCCGGCCTAACGAAACCGGGTCACTTTGCCAGTTCTTGCCCGGTAGTTATCCCGCGCAGTTTTCCGACTTCTATCCCGATTTCCTTGAGATGCCGTTCATCCGTACCACAGCAGCCGCCGAAAATGTCCAGCTGCGGCATACGACGCGCCACATCTGCCATTTGCTGCCCCAGTTCGACCGGATCGCCATCTTCGAGATGGCCAAGCCTGCACAGCGAGATCTTGTCCATCGGTGAGGCATTCGGGCGGATGCTGCGCAGTCGGTCCTGCCATGCGCCGTCGTCAAGCGCCGGTTCAAATTCTAGCGGGTGCGAACAGTTTACTGCGAAAAAATCAGGGCCATAATCGGTTTCGGCATCAATCGCGGTAATGGCCTCGCCTAATGCGGGGCCAGATTTCATTCGGGATGTGCTGTCCAGTGTCAGGCCCATCCCTAGTGGAAGGCCTGCGTCTCGTGCGGCGCGAGTGACGCCAATCGATTCTGGAACATTGTTGAAAGTCATGGCCCAAGCCATGTCGACCCCGGCCTCTTTTAACGTTGCCAGTTGCACGGAGTGATACTCCTGCGCCTCATCAGCGGTAATCGTGCGATTAAGCGAATAGGCATCGCCGCGTGGGCCGATCGATCCCGAAATGATGATCTTGTCGATATGGTCTTCGAACTCCGCCGCGAGGTCGCGGAGGAAATCAATCGACCGGTGTTGCATCGTGGCCAGACCATCCGGTGAATACCCCAGCAGGGCGCCCCAATCGGGGCTGGCGCGATAGTCGAGCCCGTTCATGACCACGCTGAGCCCAGTATCTGCCGCGGTTTTGAGCATGCGTCGCCAGGCCGCTTTCATGGCGGTCACGGCCTCGGGGATGTCGAGCAGCGGGAACATAGCGAAATGCGGCAGCTCGAACCCGTCCTTGTACATGATCTCGGTTTCGATACCGCCTTCGGTCAGGTAAAGCCGGCCTTCTTCGCGAGGCGGAAAAGTTGCGCGTTTCATGGCGTGTCCCTTCGATCAGAAAGGGACAGGTTAGGTGATGTTGGCCAAAAAGCGAAATGCAAACCAACAACGAAGCAAAATCGCGCGAGATTCTAGCGACGCTTCAAGCCTTGAATGGTGCCATGCCCGCGCGGGCCAGTTCATCGGCGCGTTCGTTTTCGGGGTGGCCTGCATGGCCTTTGACCCATTCCCATGCCACGTCATGACGGGCTTGCGCCTCATCAATGCGTTGCCAAAGGTCTACGTTTTTTACAGGCTTCTTTGCAGAGGTTTTCCAGCCATTGCGTTTCCAGCCATAGATCCAACTGGTGACCCCGTTTTTGACATAGGCACTATCTGTGACGACGGTGATCCTGGACGGGCGTGACAGGCTTTCAAGGGCAGAGATGGCGGCCAAAAGCTCCATCCGGTTGTTTGTGGTATCGGCCTCGCCGCCCTTTAATTCTCGTTCCTTGACTACCGCGTCGCCTTCGCGCGCGATCAACAGCGCGCCCCAACCGCCGGGGCCAGGGTTTCCGGAACAGGCGCCGTCGGTATAGGCGAAAAGATCAGGCATATGCGGTCATCAATATGTAAGGGTCATCAGTTCCGGCCAGGCCCTTGGCCTGCCCGGTGATCGCCTGAATACCAGTGAACCGCGCTTGTGCAAGCAGATCGCGTAACTCTTTTTCCGAATAGTAGGAGTAAAAGCGACCAAGCACGTCGCGCGCTTCGCCGACACCCAGTTTCATACCCAAAAACAGCATGCCGCCGGGAATTAGCGCCCGGTGGATGGACGCCAAATGGCGAGGAAAATCGGCGCGTGGAGCGTGCAACAGAGAAAAGCTGGCCCAGACGCCGTCATATGAGGCCTCTTCCGTGACGTCATCGAAATCGCCCTGGCGGGCGTCCAGACCTTGAAGCCTGGCGGCCTTAACAAAATCGGGTGTCGCATCAAGACCCGTGACCTGATGGCCTTGCGCAACCATCACGGCCCCATGGCTGCCCGGCCCGCATCCCAGATCGAGAATACGGGAGTGTGCGGGCAGGGCCGACAGGAATGATGCCAGGGCGCGGACTTGGGTCTCAGTCGGATCCAGCAATATGTAATCGGCGGCTTTGGCGGCATAGATATCGACGGTCTGACGGTCGACCATTACGCCCTCTCAAAGGCGAGTCTGAGGCCGAGGCCCGCGAACACGGCGGCAAAGCTGCGGTTGAGCCATGCCATGGTGCGGGCGCTGCCCAGAACCGCTTTGCGCGCGAAGGAGGCGAACGTGCCATATGCCAGAAAGACCACGAAGGTCATCGCCATGAAGACACCGCCCATAAGGGTCATTTCGAATGTGGCCGCAGCCGGATTGCCACTGAGGAAGGGCGGCAGAAGGGCAAGGAAGAAGATCGAGAGCTTGGGGTTGAGGATGTTGATCAGCGCACCACGCAGGGAGATGCGCGGGCCGGAGGGCGCATCGTGCCGTTCCTCGATCGCCAGCGCGCCGCCAGATTTAAGCGCGGTGTAGGCCAAATAGAGCAGATAGGCGACACCGGCCCATTTCACGATATTGAACAGCACGGCCGAAGTATGAAGGACCGCCGCCAGCCCAAGGGTCGCGGCGGCCAAGTGTGGCACGATCCCGAATGTGCAACCAAGCGCCGCCCATGCAGCGGCTGTGCGCCCCTGCCCAAGGCCAAGGGCCAGAGTGTAGACAACGCCGGTTCCGGGCGCGAGGACAACGACCAGAGCGGTTAACAGGAATTGCGCGGAAATCATCAAGGCCTCATTCATTTTGATCAAACGGTTGAGTACAGAATACACAAAGCGACAGTCGAACAAAGGGGCTGATCAAAGCGCGGTCAGGTGCCACGCGGCCTCGGTCGCCAGAACAATGCCTTTGAGGTTGCCTTCCACCGGCCGGGCTTCTAGCTGCGCTATGGTGTAACGAGCCCCGTGCAGGGCCTGCAACATCTCGGCCGGGATCGAAAAGGGCGGGCCGTCCATAAGGGTCTGATCATACTCGAAATTGATCTGGAGAATGGGTGCGTTGCAGGTGATTTCGGCCAGGTGGATCGCATAGCGCTGCCGCATCCCGTTTGGTAGCGCAACAAGGGCCGCGCGGTCATAGCTTGCATCGACCGGGCCTAGTCGCGCGGCATCCAGATCGAAGATATCGCCAACAAAGATTTCGATACCTTCGGCCCGGTAGCTTTTGAACGCGCCAAGATCAATGATCTCAGGCGTGACGCCCAATTCATCAAACAACTGGTCGATGGCCGTTCCCGACAATTCCACCCCAACCACGTGATAACCCCGCGACAGCAGCCAGCCAATATCGCGCGACTTGCCGCAAAGTGGCACGAAGATGCGCGCGCCGGGGGTAGGACAAACGGTGGCAATATGGCGGGTCATCAACTCATTAGCCCGCCCTTCGTGGAAACCAATTCGGTTTTCGCGCCAGCGGTCGTGCCAGAATTGACGGTCCATCGTGCCGGGTTCCTTAAATCGAAAGCTCGCTATTGGGCGCGCTGTTCACGCAGTGCCGGATCAGGCGGTCTCACGTAAGACGCGGGGCACCTTGAATTCGACATTTTCCGTGGCGGTTTCGACCTCTTCCACGGTCACGTCATAGCGGTCCCGAAAGGCGTCGATCACCTCGTTAACGAGGATCTCGGGAGCCGAGGCGCCGGCGGTGATCCCAACCGACCGGATGCCCTGCAACGCGCGCCAGTCGATATGGGTCGCGCGCTGCACCAGTTGGGCGTAGGAACAACCGTTCTTGGCCCCGACTTCGACCAGACGTTTTGAGTTCGAGGAATTGGGCGCGCCAACCACAAGGATGGCGTCGGCCTTGGGCGCGATGGCCTTGACCGCCGCTTGTCGATTGGTGGTGGCGTAACAGATGTCTTCCTTATGCGGGCCGATAATGGCGGGGAATCGCGCCTCAAGTGCGGCGACGATGCCCTTGGTGTCATCAACCGACAGAGTGGTCTGGGTGATGTAGGCCAGTTTGGTGGGGTCCCTGGGAGAGAGGCCTGCCACGTCTTCCTCACGCTCGACTAACAGAACTTCGCCTTCGGGCAGTTGGCCCATTGTGCCGATAGTTTCAGGATGGCCATCATGGCCGATCATGACCATTTGCAGGCCTGCCGCGTGATGGCGTTCCGCCTCGATATGGACTTTGCTAACCAGCGGACAAGTTGCATCGACAAAGACCATTTTGCGCGCTTCGGCGGCGGCTGGCACCGATTTGGGCACGCCATGGGCCGAAAAAATTACCGGACGGTCATCGGGGCATTCTTCCAATTCCTCGACAAAGACAGCGCCTTTGGCCCGCAAGTCGTCGACCACGTATTTGTTATGAACGATTTCGTGACGGACATAGACCGGCGCGCCCCATTTCTCGATCGCCATTTCAACAATTTTTATGGCGCGGTCGACTCCGGCGCAAAACCCTCGTGGGGCGGCAAGGAATAGTGTTAGGGCAGGCTTCGACATAAGGTGCGGTCCAGAAGTGGCAATTGCCGAATACCTAGACGTCTCCAAAGGTCAGGTCCAGCCCGCAACATGAGCCGTGCTTACCGTGACCATGCAGTTCTTGGTCGCATTCAGACCCGAACAATGTGTTGTGCGAAATTGCACGATTAAAATCGACAAAATATATTTATATCGACATCGTGTGTGGTAAGTGGAGCTATCCCATCAAAGGAAAGGACACACCAACCATGTTGATGCCCCGCAAGAAAACCCCTGATCTGACATTGCCGCTTACCGATGGTGGCGAATTCGTTTTGTCAGAAGAAACCAATCAGCGCGGTGTAATCCTTTGTTTTTATCGCGGTCTGCATTGCCCGCTATGTGTGACCTACCTAAAGGAATTAACTGCCCTCTTGCCCAAATTCGGAGAATTCGGTGTCGGCGCAGTTGCGATCAGCTCGGATACAGAAGAGCGCGCCAAGGCCATGCAGGAAAAAGTAGGAGGTGAGGGCCTGCGATTTGCGTATGACCTGCCTTTGAAAGCTGCCCGCGATGACTGGGGCCTGTATATCTCGACAACAAATGGCAAAACATCGGCCGGTGTGGTTGAACCTGACCTGTTTTCCGAGCCTGGGCTGTTTATGATCCAGCCCAACCAAACGCTGTATTATATGGCCATCCAGACCATGCCCTTCACGCGCCCGCATTTCAGCGAACTGGTGAAGGTGGTCGATTATGCGATTAACAACAAATATCCCGCGCGCGGTGAATATGACGGGGCGCTTTGATCACTCCGGCAACCTGTAATGCGACTGCACAAGGCCCGAAGGAAAACTTTGGGTCTTGTGATGTGTCAGCCAGATATCCCGCGGGATATGGCCAAATAGCGGTCGACCTTGGCCCAGCAATACGGGCAGACGCGTGATGATCATGTCAGCCACAAGACCGTCACGAATGAAGCTTTGGATCAGTTGCCCGCCATCCAGATAAGCGCGCGACCATCCCGCTGCTTCAGCACGGGCCAGAACCTCTGCCGGTGAGCCATAATCCAGTATGACATGCGGTCTTAACGCCTCGGGAACATCGCTTTCAGTCAACGAGCCGCTGATAATGCGACCGGGCACGGGATATGGCCATTTGCCAAACCCGATGACAGTTTCAAATGTCCCACGCCCCATGATGAGTCCATCAACGGATCCGATGAAGGCATCAAACCCATGCTCTTCGCCCGCCAGATCCGGGACCTTCAGCCAGTCAATCCCACCATTGTCGCGTGCGATAAAGCCGTCGAGGCTGCTGGCGATGTAGACATGAAGAGTTAGAGTCATCGTCTCACCTATCGGAACACAAGGTGAACGAACTTACCATCATTGATCGTGAAGGAAAACGAAAAAGGGGCCCGAAATTCGGACCCCCTTCTTTTTGACTGTCAAACCCAATCACTCGTCCTCGGCCAACTCCATCGGCATTCCAGACGGAATATCGCGCGGTTCACGGGGTGGGCGACCGACAACGTCTTTCAGCTCATCCAGTTCGATGAAATTATCGGCCTGGCGGCGTAGATCGTCGGCAATCATTGGCGGTTGGCTGCGAATGGTGGAAACGACTGAAACGCGCACACCCTTTCGCTGGAGTGCAGCCACCAAAGGGCGAAAATCGCCGTCGCCTGAGAACAGTACGATATGATCCACATGGGGGGCAATTTCCATGGCATCGACCGTCAGTTCGATATCCATGTTGCCCTTGACCTTGCGGCGGCCTTGGCTGTCGACAAATTCCTTTGCCGGCTTGGTCACCATCGTGAAGCCATTGTAGTGCAGCCAATCCACCAGAGGGCGGATGGGCGAATAATCGTCATTTTCAAGCAGGGCTGTGTAATAAAATGCGCGCAGCAACTTGCCACGCTGCATGAACTCTGAACGCAACAGCTTGTAGTCTATGTCAAATGCCAGCGCTTTCGCGGCGGCATAGAGGTTGGAGCCGTCGATAAACAACGCCAGCCTTTCGTCCCTATAAAACATGTTACCTGGTCCCGTGAGTGTATTATGGCATCGACCACAATCGGTGATTATGAAATGAAATGGTCAAAAATCGTAGTCGACAATAGAAGCTGACAATAGTTCTTGAGGCCCCTTTTGCAAAGTCCAGATCGCAATAAAACCGTCACAATTGCGCTAATCGCCGTGGGGTCAAACCTGCCCAGTGCCGCTGGACTGTCTAAAAAGACAGTGCAACGTGCGGTTGAGCGTGTGGGCGAAATCGCCGAATCCTCGGTTGTCACGTCGCGATTCTATCGCACTCCTGCGTTCCCACCCGGCTCAGGCCCCGATTTTGTAAATGCAGCGTTTGCTTTGCCCTGGCAGGGCAATGCGCAAGACTTGCTTTCGCTTTTGCACAGGGTTGAGGCTGAATTTGGACGCACACGGACCCAACGGTGGGAAGCGCGCAAACTGGATCTGGATCTCTTGGCGTTGGACCAAGATATATACCCGGACGCCGATATTCAGGCCCATTGGCGGGCACTGACAGCAGACGAGGCCGCGCAGCGATCGCCTGAACAGCTGATCCTGCCGCATCCACGCCTGCAAGATCGGGGTTTTGTCTTGGTCCCGTTGGCGGATATTGCGCCAGATTGGCGCCACCCGTTGCTTGAAAAAACCGTGGCCGAATTGCTGGCAGAACTTCCGCAGGAAGAGCTGCGGGAAATTGCAGCAATTGAAGGGGAATGAGCCCTTGTCATTCCCGGGGCTCGTCGATAAATAGAGGGCTTGCGCCCCGCCTCGGAACAGATTTCGGAGAAACGACATGGCCCGCGTCACGGTTGAAGATTGCGTCGACAAGGTACCGAACCGGTTTGAACTGGTAATGCTTGCTGCCCACAGGGCACGTGAGATCTCGTCTGGTTCTCCGCTCACGATTGATCGTGACAACGACAAGAACCCGGTCGTTTCCCTGCGCGAGATCGCAGAAGAAACCCAGCTGGCGGATGATCTGCGCGAGCGCTTGATCGAATCAAACCAGACTCAGATTGAAGTTGATGAGCCCGAAGAAGACGCGATGGCGCTTTTGCAAGGAGTTGAGGCCGATCGCCCTGCCGCTGACGATATGTCGGAAGAGCAGATGCTGCGCCAGTTGATGGAAGCGCAAGGCCAGCGCTAAACCTCGGCAGATTGACCAGGATCGGACGGGAATGATCGACGTCGAAGACCTGTTAAGCTTGGTCAAGAACTACAATCCAAAAACGAATGAGGCCCTGATCCGCGGGGCCTATTTCTATGCGAAAGAGATGCATGAGGGGCAATATCGCCGCTCTGGCGAGCCGTATTTCACGCATCCCGTTGAGGTTGCCGCGATCCTGACCGATCAACGTTTGGATGACGCCACAATCATCACGGCGCTTTTGCACGACACGATTGAAGACACCAAAGGCACCTATACTGAGGTTGCCAAAATGTTCGGGGCTGACGTGGCCGAGCTGGTCGATGGTGTGACCAAACTGACCAATCTGGAACTGTCCAGTCGTCACACCAAACAGGCCGAAAACTTCCGCAAGCTTTTCATGGCGATGTCCAAGGATCTGCGCGTGATTTTGGTCAAGCTAGCCGACCGGCTGCACAATATGCGTACCATCAAGCATATGAAGCCTGAAAAGCAGCTGCAAAAAGCGCGTGAAACCATGGATATCTTTGCGCCGCTTGCCGGGCGAATGGGCATGCAATCCATGCGCGATGAGTTGGAAGACCTATCCTTCTCGGTTGTGAACCCTGACGCTCGCCTGTCGATTATGCGCCGCTTTGTTTCATTGCAAAAGGAATCGGGCAACGTCATTCCAAAGATTACCGAAGACATCGAGCACGAGCTTGAGAAGCATGGCGTATCCGGAAATGTCTTTGGTCGTGCGAAGAAACCCTTCTCGATCTGGCGCAAGATGCAGGAAAAAGAGATGGCGTTTTCGCGTCTCTCTGACATTTACGGCTTTCGCGTTATCACTGAAACCGAGGATGATTGCTATCGCGTTTTGGGTGCGATCCACCAGCGTTGGAAATCTGTGCCGGGCCGGTTCAAGGATTATATCAGCCAACCGAAATCGAACGGGTATCGCTCGATTCACACAACCGTTTCGGGCCGCGACGGCAAGCGGGTTGAGGTGCAAATCCGCACCAAGCAAATGCACGAAGTGGCCGAGGCTGGCGTTGCCGCGCATTGGTCCTACAAGGACGGCGTTCGCGCGGAAAACCCCTTTGCGGTTGATCCCGCCAAATGGCTAAGCTCGCTCACCGAACGCTTTGAAATGGGCGAGGACCACGATGAGTTCCTCGAGCATGTGAAGCTCGAGATGTATTCGGACCAGGTCTTTTGCTTTTCGCCCAAGGGCGATGTAATCAAGCTGCCCAAAGGCGCGACCCCGCTAGATTTTGCCTACGCGATCCATACCCGGATTGGTCACAGCTGTGTGGGTGCCAAAGTGGACGGATTACGCGTTCCGCTGTGGACCCGCTTGAAAAACGGACAGTCAATTGAAATCATTACCGCTGATGGGCAGGCCCCGCAGGCTACATGGATCGATATCGTAAAAACTGGCCGCGCTAAGGCCGCGATCCGGCGGTGGCTGCGGGAAGAGGATCGCGGGCGCTACATACGGCTTGGTCAGGAGCTGGCCCGCGTCGCCTTTGAACAGGTCGGCAAAAAGGCGACCGAAAAAGCGCTTGGTACAGCGGCAAAGATCGTCAACCTCGACAACGCGGATGAAGTTCTGGCCCGAATCGGATCGACAGAGTTGTCGGCCCGCAATGTTGTTGCCGCGCTCTACCCTGAACTGGTTGCCAAGACCTACGATGCCGAGATTGAAGGCCCCGAGGTTGTGGGCCTGCCCGCTGGTGCAGATCTGAACCGTGCACAATGCTGTCAGCCGGTCCCTGGGGAACGCATTGTCGGCATCCCTTATAAGGGTCGTGGCCCTATCCTGCATGCAATTGATTGTCCGGCATTGGCCGATTTGGACGCTATGGCGGATAACTGGATCGACGTGCATTGGACCGAAGGGCGCCATGCGGCCGTGCACAATGTCACGATCAATGTCACACTCAGCAACGATAAAGGTGTGCTTGGGCGGATATGCACATTGATTGGCGAACAGAACGCCAATATCTCGGACATGGACTTTGTCGATCGAAAGCAGGATTTCTTCCGTTTGTTGATTGATGTTGAGGTCCGCGACGCGGAACATTTGCATGCCGTGATGATGGCCGTAGAGGCCGATAACGATGTCGCCACGTTAGAGCGCGCCCGGAACCTCGACCGGCGCCCTTGACGCGGCCCCGATTGGTTGGAGGCGGACACCCCAATGGTGTTCAAGCGCAGAGATCCAAGGACATGGCTTGAGCTGTTCCGGACACTGTTTTACCCGCGTGGCGGGTGGAGCAGGGCGGTGCAGTATATCCGTCTGCGCGTTCACCGTCTGCCGGGAACGCCGGAATCCATTGCTCGCGGAATTTTTGCCGGGGCTTTTGTTATCTTCACACCGCTTTACGGCATCCATTTCGTTGCTGCGGCCCTATTGGCGCGACTGATGCGCGGCAATATTCTAGCAGCCCTTTTGGCGACCTTTATTGGCAACCCCCTGACATATGTCCCCATTGCCCTTATTTCGATCCATACCGGGCATTTTCTGTTGGGCACTGATCCCGGCGGGGTTGGCGCACATCTAGGACAGCATTTCGCGGGCGCATGGCGTGATCTGCAACACAATTTCCTTGCGCTTTTTACCGAAGAACGTGCGCATTGGGATGAGTTGATCCAGTTCTACCACGATCTGTTCTTCCCGTTCCTTGTGGGCTCTCTTATCCCCGGCGTGATTTGCGGGCTGGTTTGCTACTACCTGTCGGTGCCGGTCATCCGCACCTATCAGAAACGCCGCCTTGCCAAGCTGCGCGCAAAGATGGAGAAACTGAAAGCTCAGGCCGACGAAGCGGCAGAGTAAGGCCCTTTGCGGCGTTGAGAAGGATCAAACGGATGAGCAACCCGCCCCGTCTTGGAGTGAACATCGATCACGTCGCCACCGTGCGGAATGCCCGTGGGGGCGATGTGCCCGACCCGGTGCGTGCCGCCTTATTGGCCGAAGAGGCCGGGGCGGATGGAATCACTGCGCATCTGCGTGAGGATCGTCGCCACATTTCGGATGATGACATCGAACGGTTGATGGCCGCATTGAAAGTACCTTTGAATTTCGAAATGGCTGCGACCGATGAGATGCAGGCGATTGCACTGAAGCATCAACCTCATGCCGTCTGTATCGTTCCCGAAAAGCGGGAAGAACGGACAACCGAGGGTGGGCTGGACGTTGCGCGCGACGAAAACCGCCTGGCCCATTTCATTGCGCCCTTGCGTGACGCAGGCTGCAGGGTGTCGATCTTTATTGCCGCTGATAGGTCCCAGATCGAGGCCGCCAACCGCATTGGCGCAGAAGTGATCGAGTTGCATACAGGTGCATATTGCGACGCCCATTCCGAGGGCCGGTTCGAAGATCGCGATCGCGAACTGGACGCGCTGAGAGAAATGTCTACCTTTGCGCATTCGTTGGGGCTGGAGGTTCATGCCGGTCATGGTCTGACATACGAAACGGTTGGCCCTGTTGCGGCATTCCCCGAGCTTATGGAATTGAATATCGGGCATTTCCTGATCGGGGAGGCCATTTTCCGCGGCCTGACCCCGTCCATTCATGAAATGCAGCGTCTGATCAAAGAGGCCCGGACATGATTATCAAGCCAAGCCGCTATGTTCTGGTCTTTGGCCTGACGATGCTGGCAATTATCGCTCTGATTTTCGCGATTAGCTTTGTGTTCGAGGCTTCCTTTGGAACAGTTTGGGCACCATTGGTGCCCGCAGTTGTTGCGTCGATGATCGAAGGACGAGGATATGCCCGCCAGACAACGCAAGAGATCAGCAACGGGGAGGCATGGAAAGCCGCTGTTCAAATGACTGCCGTGGCGCTCGGGCTGTACTTGATGCTGGCAGCGTTTATTCTGCAGGCCCAGCCCGAAATCATGGGCGTCGTAATGGCCCAACCACTATTGGCGCTTGGCGGCGTGGCAATGTTTTGCCTGCTATGGCTGGTCACAAACCGGTTTTTCTTTACCTTGGGGATCAAGAACGAGCGCGCGACCGGTGCGCGAAATTGATCTAACGCCCCGAAAAGAGAGGCCCTGCCTGATGAGACGACTGCCCCAATGTGCCGCGATTTCGCTGGTTTGCGCGACGCCCGCCATCGCGCAGGATGTGCGCGACTGCAATACGTTCGAGGCCAATGCCCGCAACACCTATCCTCCGTATGAGGAGACGATCCGCAGCTATGCCAATGGCAATATCCGAGTGATCGCGCTGGACGTCGGTGAACCCGCGGCGGCGGCATATCATTTGCTTGTTACTCACCCTTTGCCGGATGAACCCTTTCCCGGGTGTAGTCTGATTTCCAACAATGGAAGCCTTGGTTTCGGCAGCCTGCATATGGACAATGTTGCCGCGTCTTACGATCCGACAGCCGGGCTGTCCTTGTCGATCCCTGCCGAATTTTATGAAGGTGACGCAGTTTATGTTGAAACGTTGCGTGTCACCGTAAATCAGGCCACCGGCGTGGTGTCGGCGGTGATTGCTGATGGCGGGCTAGTTCCGCCGCCAGCGGGTTCAAAATGAGCGGCTACGAATTTGCAGCCTTGTTGCTGGCTTGGGGCCTTGCTGGAGGGAGCCCCGGCCCCGCAACTGTCACGATAGCCGGAACCGCGATGAGCCAGGGCAGGCGGGCCGGCGTTTTTGCAGGGGCAGGTGTGTGGACAGGGTCTGCCGTCTGGGGCATTGCAGCAATGGCTGGGATGAGCGCCTTGATGCTGGCGAATGCCTGGATGGCAGAAGTGCTGCGTTATGTCGGCGCGGCTTACCTGTTGTTCCTTGCATATAAATCTCTGCGCTCCGCGCTGGCGGACAAGCCGGGACTGACCGTTGGTTCAACCGCTTCGGCCGGACATTTTCGGCGCGGGTTTTTGGTGCATATTGTAAACCCCAAAGCCATTTTGGCATGGGGCGCGGTTTTTGCCGTGGTTGTGCCGCCCGGCGCACCGCTGGCCACAGTCTTAGTGACTTTCCTAAGCCTCAGCGCGGTCTCGGCCTTTGTGTTTCTTGGCTATGGAGTACTGTTTTCCGGCCCGTCGATTATTCGTCGCTACAACGCTGCCCGGCGGTGGTTTGAGGCGGGATTTGCAGCACTTTTCGGTCTGGCCAGCCTCAAGATCCTCACCGCGCGACTGACCTGAGGATTTGTGATGATTGACCATATCGTGATGTTGTCCCTGGCGGATGACGCGGACCAGCCGGAACTGGCAGAGGTGATGACCGGTTTGGCCGCATTGAAGGGCAAGATTCCAGGGTTTTTCGGGTTCCGGCATGGCGAGAACATTGATCTTGAGGCGAAATCGCCGGGATTTGCCTATGGGTTCATCGGTCAGTTTGAGAGCCACACAGCGTTGCAAGCCTATGCAGTTGATCCTCGCCACCGGGCTCTTGGCGCGCGTCTGGTTGCACTTTGTAAAGGCGGCGGCGACGGTATTTTGGTTTTTGATATTGAAAGAGCTGACTAGATGATTTTGGGCATTGGAACGGATCTGGCGAATATCGAGCGGATCGAGGGCACGCTTGAGCGTTTTGGTGACCGGTTTCGCAATCGCGTATTCACCGAGACCGAGCAACGCCGGGCCGAACGGTCACTGAAACCTGCCGATACCTATGCCAAAAGGTGGGCCGCGAAAGAGGCGTGTTCCAAGGCATTGGGCACAGGCCTGCGCATGGGCATCTCTTGGAAGGACATGGCGGTGACGAACCTGCGATCGGGCCAACCGATCATGCATGTCACTGGATGGGCCAAGGAGCGGCTGGATCAGATGACCCCGGAAGGGATGGAGGCCACCATTCATGTCAGCCTGACCGATGATCATCCCTGGGCGCAGGCCTTTGTGGTCATCTATGCCTACCCTGAGGATATGGGCTGGCAGCCGGCGCCGCCAATGCCGCCGGGGCGCTCATTGGCTTGACTCCCTTAGCTGCAACCCTCATGTGATTTCGCAACAGGCATTGGCAGCACGTAACAGCGAGGCAAGTGACATGGCAGCAGAAGCCAAAAAGGACGGCATCTGGGAAACCGTAAAGACAGTTGTCTACGC
Source organism: uncultured Nioella sp. (assembly GCA_947495575.1). GTDB lineage: Bacteria > Pseudomonadota > Alphaproteobacteria > Rhodobacterales > Rhodobacteraceae > CANLZL01. The sequence continues at coordinate 31,841 of CANLZL010000010.1, forward strand.
GCTTTTGATCGCGGGCGTCTTTCGGACCTTGTTCTTTCAGCCATTCTGGATCCCGTCAGGATCTATGAAAGATACGCTTCTAATTGGCGATTTCCTGTTCGTGAACAAAATGGCCTATGGCTATTCGCGCTATTCCTGCCCCTTTGCGATGTGCCCATTCTCGGGTCGTATTCTGGGCTCTGAGCCCGAGCGCGGCGATGTCGTTGTTTTCCGTCATCCGGTCAACAACACCGATTTCATCAAACGCGTGATTGGCCTGCCGGGCGATACCGTACAGATGCGCAACGGTGTGCTTTATATCAATGGGGAAGCCGCGCCTCTGGAACCAGCGGAACCCTTCGTTGAGCCCTATGATTATCAGGGTCCGCAGCGTAATCTGCCACGCTGTTCTGAACAGGTGGTCGGCATCGGTGGCGATTGCATTGTAAACCGCTTTATCGAAACGCTGCCCAACGGTGTCGAGCATTATGTGCTGAATATCGAAGATGGCAGCTTTGCCGATAACACCCCCGTCTTTACGGTGCCTGAAGGCCAGTATTTCGTAATGGGTGATAACCGCGATAACAGTCAGGACAGCCGCTTCCCCCGGTCTATCGGTGGCGTTGGCTTCGTGCCTTACGAAAACATTATTGGTCGGGCTGACCGGATCATGTTCTCTTCTGCCGGGGAACGGATGGTCTATTTCTGGACATGGCGCAGCGACCGGTTCTTCCGCGCGGTGGATTGAGGCGGTGGCAATGCGACTCTCGCGCGATTTGGAAGCATTTTGCGACAGGTTGGGGCATCAGTTCGCTGACCTCGACCTGTTGATGCGCGCGCTGACACATGGGTCGATTTCATCGGTGACGCGTCCTGACAATCAGCGGCTTGAATTTCTGGGTGACCGCGTGCTTGGCCTTGTGATGGCCGAAGCGGTTTTACAGGCAGACAAAGACGCCCCCGAGGGCCGATTGGCCCCACGGTTCAATGCGTTGGTGCGTAAGGAAGCTTGCGCTGATGTGGCCCGTCAGATTGATCTGGGCGCGGTTCTAAAGCTTGGCAAATCCGAGATGAAAACCGGTGGGCGGCGCAAGAACGCGCTGCTTGGCGACGCGATGGAGGCGATCATCGCCGCCGTCTACAAAGATGCCGGATATGACGTAGCGCGCGATCTGATCCTAAGGCTTTGGGGCGACCGTGTCACGAATGTCAAAGACGATGCCCGGGACGCCAAAACGGCTTTGCAGGAATGGGCGCAGGGGCGGAAACAACCGCCGCCCGCATATGTCGAGGTCGAACGGTCGGGCCCTGACCATGCGCCGGTTTTTACTGTTGAGGCGCGCATGGCTAGCGGTGAAGCGGTGCAGGCGCAGGCAACGTCAAAACGGCAGGCCGAACAGGCCGCAGCAAAGGCTTTGCTGGACCAGCTTGATGATTAAGCGCGCGAAAGCGTCTCAGAACTCTGCGGCCATCCCCTCGATGACAATGCGCGTGGCAATGAAGCGGTCGCGATCCTCGGTGCGCTCCCGCGCCAAATCCATTCCCGCCATATAGGCCTGTAGCGCCCGATCGGTATCGCCCATCGCCATCAAAGCCGCGCCTATATGAGTGATGGATTGCGCAGCGGTTGAATAGAGCGCAGGCCGGATGGTCGCTGTTGTTTGGATAGCTTCCTCCAGGACGTCATTGGCTGTCAGGGTTTGCCCCGCCACCCAAAGCTCTGCCGCGATATGGGTCAGTGTGTCGGCGCGGCTGGAGGTGCGTTCAATTGTGCGGGCGGCCGCAAGCGCATCAGTGAAAAGGCGTGTCGCCTCGCTTGTCTCGCCAATTTCGGTCAGCAGCGCGGCCAGCGTGGCCTGCGCCATTGCGCGAGGGGCAGTATCCGGCAAGGCGTCAATTACGGGTTGGGCCTGAGCCAGCAGCGTCGGGGCATCTTCACCCGCCATCTGGGCAGCGTCGCGCAGAAACCGCGCAACAGCGATTTGACTGGTGCCCGATGGCTCAGCGATGCCAGCCCGGTTCAGGATCTCTGGATAGATCAGTCGTGCCAAATCGCGGTCTTCGGATTCAACCAGCCGTTCCGCAAAGAAGGAGAGGGTCAAATCCATATCCGCGGCGGAATCATGTTGGTTGATCAGGTCGAGCGCCTGCGATGTATGGCCGGATTGGACCAATCCCGAAGCAATCCAGCCAATGGATTGCTGGCGCGCGTCGTCGGAATGCAGGCTTTCAGAAAGGGCCAACGCCTCTTCTAGTCCTCCGATTTCGGCCATGGTCTCGGTCAGAGAGGATAAAACAGAGGTTCGGTAATTGGAAAAAACCTGCGGATCATGCGTTGTTCCGGTTTCGGGGTCAATTGCGTTGATGGCGTCGACCAGCCGGGTGATGGTTGCAGCTTCAGGCGCTGACGCGGCCAGATGCGCCAGTGTCAGCATCCGGTCCATTCCATCGGCTATCGTGCTGCCAGTGGCAAAAGCGGCCTCCGCCTGACCCAAATGCGATTGTGCCCGCGCGATATGATCAAAGATAGGGGCGCGCGCCGGTCCCGGTGGCAAAGTTGCCGCTATCGGGTCAATCTGCTGAAGCAGGTAGTGGGCATCGTCGATATTGCCGTTTCGGGCGTGGGCCAAAGTCACCACCGAGATCAGCGTCAATTGTTCAACCGGGTCCGCTTGAGCGAAGGCCATCGACAGGGCTTCGTCCCCTTGATCCATTTCAACAAGGCTGATGGCCAGGACCTGACGCAGGTTTTGGGCGTGCTCCGGGTCTTGCATCTGATCGGCAAATTCGACGGCCTGAGCAATTATCGGCTGCGCGGGATGGTAGGGTTGGGGCCCTTCTGCCGGAGCTGCCGAAAGGCCGGTGGCCATCATGACCGGCATTGCCAGCGCCAGAGCGGCACGGCGGATCAAGGACGAAAATGGTAAATTAGCAATGGCGGGCATAGGGGCGACCTTTATCCAAAGTGACGAATGCAATGCCACTATGGGTCGAATGGTATCATGATTGGGTTCAATTCGCGCCATAGGCGTCCCAGCCCTAGGCAGCAGGGCGGAAATGCGCTATGGCCCCGGTCGCCCCTATGAAATGGATAATGAGATGACCACACGCGCGGGCTTCGTTGCCCTGATCGGAGAGCCCAATGCCGGCAAGTCCACCCTGCTGAACCGCATGGTGGGGGCAAAGGTGTCGATCGTCACCCACAAGGTGCAGACCACCCGCGCCCGAATTCGCGGGGTCGCGCTTGAAGGGGATGCCCAGATTGTCTTTGTCGATACGCCGGGCCTGTTCCGCCCGCGTCGCAGGTTGGACCGCGCAATGGTTGCGGCCGCGTGGACGGGTGCTGCGGATGCTGATGTCGTGGTTCTGATGATCGAGGCGCATCGTGGACTGACCGACGGTGTTCAGGCCATCTTGGATGGTTTGTCTGAGCGTGCGGACGGCCGCCGCGTGGCCCTTGCCATCAACAAGATCGACCGCGTTCAAGCGGAAGTGCTGCTGGCGCTGACCAAATCCCTGAACGAGGCCTTTGCATTTGAAGAGACTTTCCTGATTTCGGCGGAAAAGGGCCATGGCGTCGATCATCTGCGCAAATGGCTTGCCGAAAGTTTGCCTGAGGGTCCGTGGCTTTATCCCGAAGATCAGATTGCCGATCTGCCCATGCGCATGATTGCGGCGGAAATTACCCGCGAAAAGTTGACCCTGCGCCTGCATCAGGAACTGCCCTACCAGCTGACGGTTGAAACCGAAAACTGGGAAGAACGCAAAGACGGCTCAGCCCGCATCGACCAGATCGTTTATGTAGCTCGGGACGGGCATAAAGGGATTTTGCTGGGCCATAAGGGTGAAACTATCAAGGCCGTTGGACAGGCGTCCCGTGCAGAGTTGGCGGAATTCCTTGGCCGCAAGGTACACCTTTTCCTTCAGGTCAAAGTGCGCCCCAACTGGCTGGAAGAATCCGAGCGTTATTCGGAAATGGGTCTGGATTTCAAAGACGGCAACTAACGCCAGTGGCGGGTAGTCTTGTCCTCTTGCCGCCGCCACCATTCCTGCGTCAACGTAAAGACAACGCCGATCTGCAGGGCGATCAGAACGATGGTCGCCAACGCGCCCTCCAGCGGGACAATCGCCCGCAGAATTGCGAAGGTCACGAGGGCAATAATGAACCCCCACGTGGCTTTTGAAAACTTGATGGACATTGCATGGCCCCTCCCTGCAGGATCGTTACTGCGAATGGGTCGATCCGGGTCGCAATCCGGTTCAAAGAAAAGGCAGGCAGGCTATGAGATTATCGACAGATTTCTGGGTGCATGCCTATCTGGCGCGATTGCGGCTTGCCGATATCCCCGCCTTCGTGACCGCACATGGCGATGACACGGGCGGCGCGGTACTGATCAAGGTCAACACTCTTGACGGCAAAGCCCGCCTGTTTCAGCGTAGTTTCGACCTTATGACAGGTGAGCGGGCCTGGGTTGTGCTGGCCGAGGGGGATGAGGCCGAAGTTGATGCGTCGTCTCGCCGGCAGCAGGAGTTTGATCCTGACCTCTGGGTGATCGAACTAGAAGACCGGCAGGGCCGTCACCTGCTTGAAGAAGACGGGTTTCGAGACTGACAGCGGTGCCAAAATTGGGCAATGCTGCCGCAAATCCAATTTGTTGATATGCGTTTTTGGCTCAAGTTCCGAAGTTCTGTGCCATAGTCACGACCGGTTACCCGCGAGGAAAATGATGCCCCTGATTGATCTGAACGGCGCGCATATTCATTTCACCGACACAGGTGGGAAAGGGGACGTCATTGTCTTTGCGCATGGGCTTTTGTTCAGCGGCGCTATGTTCGAGGCGCAGATCGCTGAATTTGCCGACCGGTACCGTTGTATCACCATCGACCACAGGGGTCAGGGTGGCAGCGGTGTGACGCAGCGTGGGTACGATATCGACACCCTCACGGAGGATACGCGCGCGCTTCTACATCATCTGGGCGTGGGACCCTGCCATTTCGTTGGGTTGAGCATGGGCGGGTTTATCGGAATACGATTGGCCGCCCGACATCCGGACCTCATCAAAACCCTGACCCTTCTTGGAACCTCCGCAGATCCGGAACCGGAGGAAAACGGTCCGAAATACCGGATGCTGAATTTTGTCGCGCGCTGGATTGGGTTATGGGCCGTTATCGGGCGGGTTATGCCGATCATGTTCGGGCAAACTTTTCTCAACGATGCCGACCACGCGGCAGAAAAGAAGCGATGGGCTGCAGCCATCACTGCCAACCACCGCATCGGAATCACCCGAGCGGTCGCAGGCGTCATCGATCGAGAAGGCTGTTTTGATGAACTGGCCGACCTCAACCTGCCTGTTGGAATTGGCGTTGGCGATGAAGACGTTGCGACCATGCCGGAAAAATCTCATCGGATGCAAGCAGCCATCCAAAGTGCTGATCTGGTTATCTTTCAGGGATCGGGCCATTCCTCATCTATTGAAGTCCCAGATCAGGTGAATGGTCTTATTAGTAGAACGATCAGACGCTGAACCGAAGCGCATCGGTTTTGGTCTGCGGCAGTCTTGCTGCGAAATTTGCGGGGGCTTGCGATTTCGTATCTTGCACCAACGTTTCCATTGCGCCTTTGTTGCGGGCGAAGGGATTGAAACATGGAATGGCGTGAAGAAGGTATCTTGCTGGCGGTTCGCCCGCATGGGGAAAGCGCGGCAATCATCGAACTTTTCACGCGGTCGCATGGCCGCCATTTGGGCGTTGTTCGTGGCGGGGCCGGGCGACGGATGTCTCCCATTCTTCAAACTGGGGCACAATTAGACGCGACGTGGCGCGCCCGGCTTGAGGATCATTTGGGCGCATTCACCGTCGAGCCGGTACGAGGGCGCGCGGCCGAGGCCCTTTCCGATCCCCTCATGTTGGCGGGCCTGACGGCTGTGACATCCCTGCTGAGCTTCACTCTGCCAGAGCGTGAGGCCCACCCAGACCTCTACGACCGCTCGTACGCTCTACTGGACGCACTAGGTGCAGAGGGATGGGCGCAAGCCTATCTCAGGTGGGAACTGGCGTTGCTCGACGAAATGGGTTTTGGCCTGGATCTGACCCAATGTGCTGTGACTGGCAGAACAGACGGGTTGGTCTTCATATCGCCCAAAACGGGCCGGGCCGTAACCAAGGAGGGGGCAGGTGATTTCGTTGATCGACTGTTGCCATTGCCGGGTTGCCTCCGCCGCGAAGGCCATCGGGGTGCGTCCGACCTCATGACCGGATTTCAGGTCACTGGGCATTTTTTGACCCACCTTCTTGCTGCGTCGCTTGGGGACCGCCCGCTGCCAGCAGCACGCAAACGTTTTGTCGATCGGTTGGCGCGTCAGGGCTGATAAGCGATGTACGTCAGGCTTTCGCCTGTATCATTTGATAAAATCAACACCGGCCCCGACGCTTCCGCCAAGGTCATTGTCAACAGCATCGACAGGTATCCAGCCTCTTCTTCGATCTGGTCGCAGGCCCGTTCAGTTGTGGTGATCGTATCTATTGCGATCCAGGGGTATGGTGCCGTTTGGCGCGCGGAATAGCCGTTGCAATGTGCATGGCCGCTAATGCGCCCGCGCGTGGCGATCTCCAAGGTGATGCCGTTTTGCGCGGGTTCTCCGTTCACACGATCCAGAATCCAAAGGCCGGGACCATAGGCTGAAATGGTTTCGTCGCGCAGGCAACCTGCCGCCAACAGTACCAATCCAAACAGAAAAATCCCTCGAATCGCCATAACTGTGGAACCTTCTCGCGTGTCAGTTGTTTTTAAACTGGCGTATTGGGCTGCAATGGCAAGACACGTCCGCGTGTCTTTGACACCAGCGCCGCGAAAAGAGTTGGGGTTCACAGATTCCTAGAAAGGATTACGAAATGCGGAAACATATTGCGATTGTGGGATGCTGCGCGGTTCTGGCAGGCGCCGCCTGTACGCCAGAAGAACAGATTATTGGTGGGGCCTTGATCGGGACCGCTGGAGGTGTGGTTGCGGCAAACGTATTGGATGCCAACCCTCAATGGACCACGCTTTTGATCGCGGGCGGAGCTGTCACCGGTGCTCTTGTGGCACGCAACAATCAGACCGGAGAATGCGCTTACAAGCGTGCCGATGGGCGTTTGGATGTGCGCCCATGTCCCTAAGAAGTGAAACGCCCGGCTAAACCGGCCGGGCGCTTTTTTCTACAAGTGCAACAAGTTAGCCCAAAAGGCGGCGGGCAATAACTTGGGCCTGAATCTCTGCGGCACCTTCAAAGATGTTCAAAATCCGCGCGTCACACAGGACGCGGCTGATCTTGTATTCCAGCGCAAAACCGTTGCCGCCATGGATTTGCAGTCCATTATCAGCAGCCGCCCAAGCCACGCGCGCGCCCAACAGCTTGGCCATTCCGGCCTCTAGGTCACAGCGTTTATCGTGATCTTTCTGCCATGCTGAATAATAGGTCAGCTGACGGGTGATCATGATTTCCACAGCCATCATTGCCAATTTGCCGGAGATGCGGGGGAAATTGATCAGTGATTTGCTGAATTGCTTGCGATCATTGGCGTATTGCATCGCAATATCCAGCGCACATTGAGCGACCCCAATGGCGCGCGCCGCGGTTTGAATTCGGGCGCTCTCAAAAGTTTGCATCAGCTGCTTAAAGCCCTGGCCGGTTTCACCACCAAGAAGGTTCTCTTCCTTGACCTTGAAACCGTCAAAGCCAAGCTCGTATTCCTTCATACCGCGATAGCCGAGCACTTCGATCTCGCCACCCGTCATGCCGGGCGTAGGGAATGGGTCTTCATCCGTGCCCGGGGTCTTTTCGGCCAGGAACATGCTGAGACCTTTGTGGTTTGTCGTCTCCGGGTCGGTCCGGGCCAGCAGAGTCATCACATGGGTCCGCGCCGCGTGAGTGATCCAGGTTTTGTTGCCGGTCACTTCCCAGCCGTCATCGGTTTTCTTCGCTCGGGTGCGCAAGGATCCAAGGTCGGACCCTGTATTGGGTTCTGTGAAGACCGCGGTTGGCAGAATTTCGGCGGAGGCCAGTTTCGGCAGCCATTGCTGCTTTTGTTCGTCTGTGCCGCCACAAAGGATCAACTCGGCTGCAATCTCGGACCGGGTACCAAGCGACCCCACACCAATGTAGCCACGGCTCAGTTCTTCGGACACGACAACCATCGACGCTTTGGAGAGGCCAAGACCGCCATATTCCTCGGGGATGGTCAGGCCGAAAACGCCCATTTCGGCCAGTTCTTCGATGATCTCCATCGGGATCAGTTCGTCGTTAAGATGCCAGTCATGCGCATTGGGTTCGACCCGTTCGCGTGAATAACGCGAAAACTGTTCGCGGATCATCTCGAGCTCATCATCCAAACCGGTGGCGCCATAACTGTTAGCGCCGGTTTGATCCTGCATCAGTTCGACAAGCCGGGTGCGGGCGGCCTGCGTGTTGCCGGACTGCGAAAGTGTCATGATCGCCGGTTCCATCAGCGCGCGCTGATCGTCCTGGCTGAGGCCAATATCTTGCAGTCGCAGAATCTCGCCTTGCGACATCGGAATGCCGCCATAGATCTGCCAGAGGTATTCGCCAAAAGCGATCTGGTGGAGCAGCTGCTCCATCTCGCCAAACTGGCCATCTTTGTCTAACCGTTCGGCCCAATTCTGCATCTGCCGCAGCGCTTCGACATAGGTGGCCAACCAGCTTAATCCGTGTGCAGAAACTTGATTTTCCTCAAGTTTTGCGCCGGAAACCCGTCCCTCGGCGCTAACAGTTTCGCGGACAATAGCAGTGGCTTTGTCCAGCAAAGTTCCCAAGGGCGAAATGGTTGCGCCTGTCAGGGACAACAGGTCATCAAGGATGGGGCTGGTGGTCAGATCCTGGGGCATCGGTGCTCCGTCATGCGGCATGGATTCTCTCCGGTCTATCGAGTCCAAATCTCAATAATCCTTTCGCACTTGCAGCGCAAGAAAAATTCGCACATGCGGCATTTTGAGAATTTTTATGTCGCTCGCCTATCAGTACCGTCCTCGTGTATGTACGTGAATAACGAATGAATGAGGGGCCGGAATGGGCGCTGTTTTAGAGTTTTATCCGCTGACATTCCTAATTGCCGCCATGGGGTTTGCGGTGGTTGGTGGATTTGTAAAAGGGGTTGTTGGTTTTGCCTTTCCATTGGTGATGATCTCAAGTCTCGCGGCGATCTATCCACCAGAGATTGCATTGGCCGGGCTGATCATTCCGACCGCCCTCACAAACATCTGGCAAGCCTTTCGGTATGGATTGCGGGCTGCAGCAAGTTCGATCCGCAATCATTGGCCGTTCATGGTTGTCGGGTTAACCCTAATGGCTATCACCGCTCAGTTTGTTTTGGATGTGCCGCAGGCTGTCTTCTTCACAGTTCTGGGCGTTCCGATCACACTGTACGCTTTGATGCGCCTTTTTGGCGTGCCACTACGGGTTCCAGCGCATCGGCGTGGGCTGGCCACTTTCTTGTTTGGCGGAATCGCAGGCACGATGGGCGGTTTTGCAGCGGTTTGGGGGCCGCCGACTGTCGCCTATCTCACGTCATTGGACACTGAGAAGAAGGAACAGGTTCAGGTTCAGGGAATGGTGTATTTCCTTGGCGCAGTCTTGCTCTTCGGTTCTCACCTGCGGTCGGGTGTCCTGAACGCCGACACCGCGCCGTTTTCGCTGGCTTTGGTTCCTGCGGCCCTAGGCGGTATGTGGTTCGGCCAAAAGGTGCAGGATCGATTAGACAAAGCACAGTTCATGCGCATGACTTTGTTGGTGTTGTTTGTGGCCGGATTAAATCTGCTGCGGCGCGCTTGGATCGGATAGGTCCAACAAAAAACGCCGCCCCTGATAGAGGCGGCGTCAATTCAGATGATCGGCTAAGCCTTAACAAATGGCGCAGGCTTTCACATCGTCATCAATAAACGGTACATACTGGGCGAAATTGTCCGAGAACATCTCAACCAGCTTATTTGCCTGACGGTCATAAGCGGCCTGATTTTCCCAGGTGCGGCGTGGGTCCAACAGGACCTCAGCAACGCCAGGGCAGGCAGCTGGCACTTCAAATCCAAAGTTCGGATCCTTGCGGAATTCACCCTTGTTCAGTGTTCCGTCTAGTGCTGCGGTCAGCAAGGCGCGGGTCGCGCGGATTGGCATCCGGCTGCCGGTGCCATATGCGCCGCCTGTCCAGCCGGTGTTTACAAGCCAGCAAGTCGCGCCATGTTCAGCGATTTTTTCGCGCAGCAGATTACCATACACTTCAGGTCGACGCGGCATGAAGGGAGCGCCAAAGCAGGTCGAGAAAGTTGGCTCTGGCTCTGTCACACCACGTTCGGTTCCGGCCACCTTGGAGGTGAAGCCAGAAAGAAAGTGGTACATCGCCTGAGCAGGTGTCAGACGCGCGATGGGAGGCAGAACACCAAACGCATCACAGGTTAGCATGATGATGTTCTTTGGATGGCCGCCAAGGGCAGTATCCGACGCATTCGAAATGTAATCCAGCGGGTAGGCACAGCGCATATTGGCCGTCAGACTATCATCGTCAAAGTCGAGCTCTTTTGTGCGCTCGTCATAGACCATATTCTCGATCACGGTGCCAAATTTTTTGGTCGTCGCGTAGATTTCGGGCTCCGCCTCTTCGCGCAGATTGATCGTCTTGGCGTAGCAGCCACCTTCGAAGTTGAAGATGCCTTTGTCGGACCAGCCATGTTCGTCATCGCCAATTAAGACACGTGCAGGATCGGCCGAAAGCGTCGTCTTACCCGTGCCGGACAGCCCAAAGAAAACCGCCGCATCGTCTGAGTTGCCCTTGGCATGGTTGGCCGAGCAATGCATAGCCATCACGTTTTTTTCGGGCAGGATGTAGTTCAGCAGCGAGAAGACAGATTTCTTGTTTTCACCGGCATAGGCTGTGCCGCCGATCAGGATCAGCTTCTTGTCGAAGTTGAGCGAGATCACAGTTTCGCTGCGGCAGCCGTGGCGGGCTGGATCGGCTTTGAAGCTTGGGCAGTTGATGACCGTAAATTCCGGTGCGAATACGTCCAGCTCTTCGGCGGTCGGGCGGCGCAGCAGGTGCCGAATGAACAACCCGTGCCATGCCAGTTCGGTTACGACTCGCACGTCCAAACGGTGTTGGGCATCCGAGCCGCCGTAGAGGTCTTGCACATAATACTCGCCACCCTTCATGTGCTCCAGCATGTCTGCATGCAGCACGTCAAAGGCCTCTGGGGTCATGGGGGCGTTGTTTTCCCACCAGATCGAGTCTTCGACCGAAGGGGTGCGCACCACAAATTTGTCCTTGGGGGACCGACCGGTGTGTTTTCCAGTAGTCACCAGGAACGCGCCGCCTTGACCAAGTGTACCTTCATTATTCTTGAGGGCCGCTTCGATCAGAGCAGGCTCGAGCAGGTTATAGTAAACCGCGCCCACGCCCTTGATGCCTTGGGTTTCGAGGGTCTGCGACGGGTTCACGCGTCCTGAAGTCATTGTGCAAGCTCCTGCGCCGGGCTGTTTCCGGCCTGTAGGTGATACATTTGCGTCACAGAGCCGCGTTAGATCCGGCCCTGCGATAGGGCCGGTATACCATGCCGGTTTTGGCCCTGAACAGGACGCAATCGCACAGTTAGCGCAACCAGATGCCACTAATTTTCGCCTGTTAGCGCTGCCGGTTCCCGCTGTTAGCGCTGTCTGCGTAACCTGTTAGCGCTGCCTTAATCGCGGCAGTGGTAAGAAAATAGCCACACCCGTTGCGGTGATTCGCAACTTAGAGATTGATTCTAAAGCCCGAAATGTAGGAGTATGGCAAAAAAATAACATTAATCGGGCAGCACAAGGACACCATAACATGTCGAGGATCGCGCTTGTCGACGACGACAGGAATATCCTGACCTCCGTTTCCATGACGTTGGAGGCCGAGGGCTTTGAAGTAGAAACATATAATGACGGGCAATCCGCACTGGACGCATTTACGCGCCGGATGCCGGAACTGGCTGTGCTGGACATCAAGATGCCCCGCATGGACGGTATGGACCTGTTGCAGCGGCTCCGCCAGAAAAGCGCGGTGCCGGTTATTTTCCTGACCTCCAAGGACGACGAAATTGATGAACTGATGGGCCTGCGAATGGGCGCCGACGACTACGTGCGTAAGCCGTTTTCGCAGCGTCTGTTGGTTGAACGCATCCGTTCCATCCTGCGCCGGCAAGAAGCGATTGCCTCGGATGCTGGCCCCTCTCCTGAGGAAAGCCAGGTCATGCAACGCGGTGAACTGAGCATGGACCCACTGCGTCATGCGGTGAAGTGGAAAGACAAGGACGTGTCACTAACAGTGACAGAGTTTCTGCTACTTCAGGCTCTTGCGCAGCGCCCCGGTTTTGTCAAAAGCCGAGATCAGTTGATGGACGTTGCCTATGACGAACAGGTTTATGTTGATGACCGAACCATCGATAGCCACATCAAACGTCTGCGCAAGAAGATGCGCGAAGTAGACAATGATTTTTCGGCCATCGAAACGCTTTATGGCATCGGCTACAGGTATAACGAAGAGTAGATGAGCATAGCGTCGGATATCGGCAGTCCAGCCAATCGTCGGTCTGACGCCGGCGACTCAGAAATTGTTCTGGGTGAGGACTGGGACCGCCCCGCCGGGGCGGTCGAAAGCGAGCTTAGGGATGCCCGGGCACGACGCAGCATGTTTTCGCTGCGTGGCTCGCCCTTGGCGCGCAAGATCATTGTTTTCAATCTTTTGGTGCTCGTCATTTTGGTGGCGGGCGTCTTGTTATCGAACAGCTCTCGCGACAGTCTGATTTCGCAGCGTGAACATGCATTGGCTATGGAATCCCAAATGATCGCCGAAGTGTTCGAGGCGAGCCTGCCGCGAACCGCGCCCGGTAACCTGATCACCCGGGATGGAATTGACCCGGAAGAGGTTCTGAGCCGCATCGGGCGCGCTGATGACAGCGAAGTGCTGATTTTTGCGCCGGACCAAACTCTGGTGGCCTCCAGTCGCACGGTCGACGCCACACCGGCCCGCCCGATCGAGGGCGCAACAGATCTTGTTTCCGGTGAAAACCCCTTCACCAGTTGGTTGACCAGCGTTTGGGAGGGGCTGTCACGGCTTCTGTCGGGTGGTTCAACACAGGACCAACCGGCCGACTTGGATGCACTGGCCGCAGACCTTGTTTTGCCGGCCCTGCAAGGCAGCACAGTTGTCGAGCAAGTCACTAGCGTGGATGGGACCCGATTTGTCGTGGTATCTCCGATTGAGGCCTCCAACGGCATGATCGGAGCGGTAGCCATCATCGCTTCCGCCGCAGAAATTGATCAGCTGGTTGGCGTTGAGCGTGAGCAAGTGCTGCAAATGTTTGTCATTGCGCTATTGGTTGCGTTTGGGTTGAGCCTGCTATTGGCATCTACCATTGCCAATCCATTGGCCGATTTGGCGGCTGCGGCAGAACTCGGCCGTGATAAGAACGCCCGCAAGATGAGCCCTACACGTGTTCGTATCCCGGACCTCACTGGACGCCCCGATGAAATCGGCCGCCTGTCGGGCGCGCTGCGCGGGATGGTGTCGGCACTTTATGATCGCATTGATTCCAATGAACAATTTGCGGCCGACGTGGCACATGAGATCAAGAACCCACTTGCGTCGCTCCGCTCAGCGGTAGGCACCATGCGGTTGGCGCGAAACGAGGATCAGCGGACGCGCCTATTGGATGTCATTGACCACGATGTGCGTCGCCTTGACCGCTTGGTGTCAGATATTTCCAACGCATCACGGCTGGATTCCGAACTGGTGAAAGAGGAAGCCGAAGAGTTTGACCTGATCCGGATGCTTGGCCATTTGACAGAGTTCCACGCCGAAGATTCCGAGACCAAGGAGATTGAATTCATTTCAGACCTGCCCCAGGAGCCGGTGCGCGTTCATGGTCTTGAAGGTCGATTGGCGCAGGTCTTTGTCAACCTTATCACCAATGCAATTTCCTTCTGCGAAGCGGGCGATGCGGTGCGCGTCTGGGCCCGACAGCGTGATAATCGCGTCCTGATCGTGGTTGAGGATACTGGGCCGGGCATCCCAGAAGAGGCGCTAACCAAAGTGTTCAATCGCTTCTATTCAGAGCGTCCGGTGCAACAGTTTGGCGACCACTCGGGGCTGGGACTTGCGATTTCAAAGCAGATCGTCGAGGCGCATGGCGGAGTGATCTGGGCCGAAAACATTAGGCCCACAGAAGCCGATATCACCTCTGATCCGCTTGGTGCCCGTTTTGTTGTCGGTCTGCCGTTGTGACGTGATGGCACCCGACAAAGTTCTTTATGACTATAGTGAGCCCGCCAGCGATGGCGGGCTTTTCTGTCGTGGAACTGCTATTGTTTTGGCTGATCGCGGGGCCCTTTTTCTTGGCCCGTCGGGTGCGGGAAAATCTAAACTCGCCTTGGAGATGATGACTATGGGCGCCGGCTTGATCGGGGATGACGCCGTTTGGATCGACGCCGCGAACGGCCTTAGCTTTTCAGCGGAACACGTGAAGCGGATCGAGGCGCGCGGCCTGGGTATCCTGAACGCCGATGGCCCGCCTGAAGCCCCCCTGTCCGTTATCGTCGATCTTGCCCGCGCCGAGGCGCAGCGTTTGCCAGAGAGGCGTTTGGCAGCCGCTCCAGGCGGGGCAGTCCCCTTGATCTGCGGCAAAGCTCATACTTTTCTTGCTGCTGCGTTGCGCCAATATCTTTGCCATGGAAGGCAGGAGTAGATCGGCATGCCACCCCAAACTGACATGGCTAGAGATGACACGGCGCGCATCCTCTTTGTGTCCGGACCGTCTGGTTCCGGCCGGTCAACTGCCATGCGTGCGCTGGAAGATCTTGGCTTTGAAACGATTGACAACTTGCCGCTCAGTTTGCTGCCACGTTTGTTGGACGGCCCACCACCGGGTAAGCCAATGGCGCTTGGAACCGATCCGCGCAACCGCGACTACAGCGCTCAGGCCCTGATCTCGGCCGTCGATAAGCTTAACGAAGATCCTCGTTTTCTGACCGATCTGGTCTATCTCGATTGCGCAACCGAAGTTCTGGTGCGGCGCTTTTCAGAAACGCGTCGCCGGCATCCACTTGCACCCGAGGATCGTCCCATTTTGGGGATTGAGCTAGAGCGGGATTTACTTGCACCGGTGCGTGCGCGCGCATCGTTCCTAATCGACACGTCCGAGCTGAACGTTCATGAGTTGCGGACGGAAATGCATCGTTGGTTCGCACCGGGCGGCCAACAAAAACTGGCTCTCTCAGTTCAGTCCTTCTCTTATAAACGCGGGCTGCCGACCGGTGCTGACATGGTGTTTGATTGCCGGTTTCTGAAAAATCCGTTCTGGGAAGAACATCTTCGCAGCATGGATGGCCGCGATGCGCCCGTGCAGGACTATATTTCCACGGACGCGCGCTTCGCTCCGTTCTTGGAACAGGTTGCCGCACTTGTCGAAACTCTGTTGCCTGCCTTTCGCGACGAAGGCAAAGCACACCTGACTTTGGCTTTCGGGTGCACCGGTGGGCAACACCGGTCGGTCGCTTTGGTCGAAAATCTTGCTGGCCATCTTGCGCATGCCGGATGGCAGGTGTCTAAGAGGCATCGAGAAATTGAACGCAGGGGCGCGGGGCGACCCTGAAATAGCGGAGAGTGTCGGATTGATCGGCATCGTCATTGTCGCACATGGGGGCTTAGCGCGAGAGATGCTGCATGCTGTAGAGCATGTGGTAGGTCGCCAGCCGGGCATGTTGGCAATCTCAATCGGGGCCGAGGATGACCGCAGCCGTCGCCAGCGCGAGATTTGCGATGCGGCCGATATGGTTGATGACGGCAGCGGCGTGGTGGTTGTCACGGATATGTTCGGCGGTTCGCCATCCAACTTGTCGCTGCGTGCCTGCCGCCCCTCTAATCGCAAGATTATGACGGGAATGAACCTTCCCATGCTGGTCAAGCTGGCCAAATCCAGAAACTTGGTGGTTGATGAGGCCGTGGCGCGCGCCACTGAGGCCGGGCGCCGCTATATCAACAGTTTTGACGGAGCGCCGGAATGAGTACAGTCAAACGCCATTTGGACATTGTAAATGTGAAGGGGCTGCATGCCCGCGCCTCGGCCAAGTTTGTTGAAGTGGTCGAAGATCATGACGCAGAGGCAACCGTTTACAAGGATGGGCTAAGTGCCGCCGGTGACTCAATTATGGGCCTTTTGATGTTGGCAGGCTCAATGGGAACCACTATTGAGGTCGAGACCAGCGGGGCCGAAGCCGAAAAGCTGGCCGAGGCACTAACTGCACTTGTTGCTGATAAATTCGGCGAAGGCATGTAGAGTAGAAGCCTAAGCGATGCCGAAACCGGGGGAATATACGCGTTGACCGATATCACAACGCCAAACCGATCCACGCAGAGCCCTGCGCAGGACAAGAGACAGGACGTGGTTTATGACCGCGCCAGCCTGACCTATTCGGACACGTTCTCAAATCCTGTCGTGCGTAGCTTTGTCAGCGGCATGGAATGGCTGACGGGCAAAATCACCATAATTCGCCGCGTCCGTGCCTTTGAGAAAATGGGCGCTCCGGAAGGGCAGGCCTTCTGGCCGGCCACGATGAAGGCTATGGGGATCGAGCTTCAGACTCCGCAAGAGCAACTGGACCGAATCCCAGCCGAAGGCCCTGTCGTTTTGGTTGCCAATCATCCCCATGGGCTGGTTGATGGTATGATCCTGGCAGACCTCATCGGTCGGCGGCGCGACGACTATCGCATTCTCACCCGCGCGTTGTTGACTGGCATTGACGAAAGCGCCGCAAGCTACATGATCCCGGTGCCCTTTCCTCATCAGGAAGACGCACAACGCGAGATGATCCGTATGCGGGCCGCCGCTATGGAACACTTGGCAAAAAACGGTTTGATCGCTCTATTCCCATCAGGTGTTGTCGCAACATCTAAAACAGCCTTTGGCCCCGTGATCGAAGCGGAATGGAATGTCTTTACGGCCAAGATGATCCGGAAGTCCGGCGCCACGATTGTGCCGTTGTATTTTCAAGGGACCAATTCACGGGCCTATCAAATCGCCAACTCAATTTCGGCGATCTTGCGCCAAGGGCTTCTGATTCATGAAGTTGTCAAAGCGTTCGACAAGCCGCAGGCCCCGATTATCGGGCACCCAATCACCCCGGACGAGTGGGAAGAGCGGATTAAGAAACCGCGCGAGTTTATGGCGTGGCTGCGCGACCGCACATTGTCACTGAAAGACAACCCTGATCAGCACTAGCGAAATTCTGTTTTGCGATGCCTTCAGCCCGCCAAGAACTCTCGTCCCGGATCTCCAGCTTTGGTTCGATAGCAAATAGCGCTTTCGGGAGACGCCAGATCAGCGTGTTGGCAGCGGAGTTTCGCCGCGATAATCATAAAAGCCACGATCCGTCTTTCGACCGAGCCACCCGGCCTCAACATATTTTGTAAGCAGAGGGCAGGGGCGGTATTTCGTATCGGCCAGCCCGTCATGCAACACGTTCATGATTGCAAGACAGGTGTCCAGGCCAATGAAATCGGCCAGTTCTAGCGGGCCCATCGGGTGATTGGCGCCAAGCTTCATGGATTCGTCGATGGATTTCACACTGCCGACACCCTCGTAGAGCGTATAGACGGCCTCGTTTATCATCGGCATCAGGATGCGGTTTACAATAAAGGCTGGGAAGTCTTCGGCACTGGCCGCGGTTTTCCCAAGACGTTCGACCACTTCAAGGCAGGCCGCAAAGGTCGGCTCATCGGTGGCAATACCTCGGATAAGCTCAACCAATTGCATGATTGGAACTGGGTTCATGAAGTGAAACCCCATGAACTTTTCAGGCCGGTCGGTGCGGCTGGCCAGGCGCGTAATTGAAATCGAAGAGGTGTTCGACGTCAGAATCGTATGCGGCTTGAGATGCGGAAGCAGGTCTTCGAAGATTGCTTGTTTGATGGTTTCGCGTTCAGTTGCGGCTTCGATGATCAGGTCCGATGGGCCAATTTCGGCCAGTTTCAAGGTAGTCGAGATCCGGCCCATCGCGGCGGCCCGATCCGATTCAGATATCTTTTCCCGCACAACTTGGCGTTCGAGGTTGCGGTCGATAAGGGCCAGGGCCTTGGTCAGGCTGTCTTGAGAAATATCATTGATAACAACATCATATCCCGCCAGCGCACAGACATGGGCAATGCCGTTGCCCATTTGGCCTGCGCCAACGATTCCGATCTTCTGAATGCTCATTTTGCCCACCTTCACCCGCGTTTCGTTGCGCCGCAGCATAGGCGCGCGGGGCCCGTTCTTACAAGCGCAAAGCACCGGGCAGATTGTTGGAAAATTCGTCGCAAAATGCGCCTTTAGCTCTTTGGCAAGGGGATTGTCGCAGCGTGGGCGCAGGGTGAGTCGTCAATTAGGTGGGATGTTAAAATGAGCTATGCACAAATGGGCCGCAGGGCCCTTGATTATGAACCATGCCAATACCCCGGATCACAGATGGTGTTTCGCGGGCCGCAGATTGATCCGCTGGACGAGTTTGTCCTTTGCCTGGGCGGGTCAGAGACTTTTGGGAAATATACTCCAGACCCGTTTCCGGATCGACTGGCGGATCGAATTGGGAAGCCGGTGGTAAATATGGGGGCAATGAATGCCGGGTTGGACCTGTTCATAAACGACCCGGCCATTGCGTCGGCCCTGGACCGGGCCGATGCGGTGGTTTTGCAGATACCTGGGGCGGCGAATATGTCGAACCGGTTCTTCACAGTGCATCCACGCCGCAACGACCGGTTTCTGAAAGCGTCAAACAAGATGCGACAGATATATCATGACCTGGATTTCACGGAGTTTCACTTTACCCGGCACATGCTGACCGCGCTGCGACATCAGTCAGAGGAACGGTTTGCGCTGGTTATCGCAGAGTTGCGAACAGCATGGCGGGCGCGGATGGCCCTGCTCTTGGACCGCATCAACGCACCGGTTCATTTGCTCTGGCTGTCACAACGTGCACCCGAGGATGATCCGGTAAACGAAGAAGGGTTGGGGTATGATCCCCTGTTTGTCACCCGGCACATGGTTGATGAAATCGCACCATTTGCCGCATCAATGACCATTTCAATCTGGAATGACAAGCGCGTGCCAGATCAACGCGGTTTAACCTATTCCAAAGGGGAAGAAGCGGCAGCGCGGTTAATGCCTGGGCCACGGGATCATGAGCGGGTTAGCCAGGAGCTGGCACAGCTTCTGTGTACCACATAAAAAAAGCCCGCCGTTACGGCGGGCTTTCTCCATTCTGGTTTGTCTAGGCCTCAGTCGAGTTTCTCGATGAGTTCTGGGACTGCATTGAAGAGGTCAGCGACGAGGCCGTAGTCTGCGACCTGGAAGATGGGGGCCTC
>CANLZL010000011.1 GCA_947495575.1 uncultured Nioella sp.
TCTCGGACGCGATCAGCTCGATCTCGTCGCGCTGGCGACCAAGCTCCAAACCGATCGCAGACGATATAGCGGGGTCGCGGGACGCAAGGTCTTCGTTGAAAAAACCGGTGTCGCGATGGGGCGCGTTCATGGCCTGTCTCCTTCATAGGCAGCAATTGCTTGGCGCGTCATCTACAGGGATGCAGGGGCCATGAAAAGCACAGAAAACGCCCAATTTGGGAAACTCACCGCCCTTTAGCGGAAACATTCGGGAAAAACGCAGCCGATGCGGGATTGTGTTTCCCCTTGGGGCAGGTGAGTTTGGCAGATGAAGCATTTCTGGTGGAGGCCCATAATGCCTGCTGCGCGTAACATTTCATTTCTGGCGTCTGACGCGCCTGTTGCCGAAGAGGCGCAACGGCGGTTGGCCGACCGCTATGGGCATTTCCCGCCAGAGGAGGCGGATGTGATTGTGGCCCTTGGGGGCGACGGGTTCATGTTGTCCACTTTACACGGAACCCAGGAATTGGACGCACCAGTTTACGGCATGAACCGGGGCACGGTCGGCTTCTTGATGAATGAATATGCAGAAGATGATTTGATCGAGCGCCTGGAAAGTGCCGAACAGGAAGTCATCAATCCGTTGCGCATGCGCGCAGAGGGCGTTGATGGCTCGATTACTGAGGAACTTGCCATCAACGAAGTGAGCCTGCTGCGCGCGGGGCCGCAGGCGGCCAAGCTAAGGATATGGGTCGATGGCCGAATGCGCATGGACGAACTGGTCTGCGACGGCGCGCTGGTTTCAACCCCGGCAGGGTCCACGGCCTATAACTATTCGGCCCATGGCCCGATCCTGCCAATCGGATCCGATGTTCTGGCCTTAACGGCCATGGCCGCATTTCGCCCGCGTCGATGGCGTGGCGCATTGTTACCCAAAAATGCGGTGGTGCGATTTGATGTGCTGGATGCCAAGAAACGTCCCGTCATGGCAGACGCAGACAGCCGGTCAGTCAAGAATGTCGTTTCTGTTGAAATAAGCTCGGAACCCGAGATTGGACACAAGATCCTGTTTGATCCCGGTCATGGGCTGGAGGAGCGGCTACTGCGGGAACAATTTGCCTGACTGGGCTGGAAAGACATGCGGCGTTACATCCCTTGCATGGCGAGGCAAAAAAATAGTTTAACGCTAAACATAATTTGTGGAGGGGACTCATGGTAGATGACAAAAAGCGCAGTCTGCGCCAGAACGCACTGAATTATCACGAGTTTCCGAAGCCCGGGAAATTGGAAGTGCGCGCGACCAAGCCTTTGGCAAACGGACGCGACCTGTCTTTGGCCTATAGCCCTGGTGTGGCAGAAGCCTGCGTAGATATCGCTGAGAACCCGGCTGACGCCGCCCGATATACGTCACGTGGCAATCTGGTTGCTGTTGTCTCGAACGGTACGGCGGTACTTGGATTGGGCAATATTGGTGCGCTGGCCTCCAAGCCCGTGATGGAGGGCAAGGCGGTCTTGTTCAAGAAGTTCGCCAATATCGACTGTTTCGATATCGAAGTGGATGAGAAAGACCCCGAAAAACTGGCTGAGATCGTTTGTGCATTGGAACCGACTTTTGGCGCGATCAACCTGGAAGACATCAAGGCGCCGGATTGCTTTATAGTCGAGAAGATTTGCCGCGAAAAAATGGGCATTCCGGTCTTTCATGACGACCAGCATGGGACAGCCATCGTTGTGGGTGCGGCCGCCACAAACGCATTGCACGTAGCCGGCAAGAAATTCGAGGACATCAAAGTTGTGTCAACCGGCGGCGGTGCTGCCGGGATCGCCTGCCTGAACATGCTGCTGAAACTGGGTGTAAAGCGTGAGAATGTCTGGCTCTGCGATATTCACGGTCTGGTATACGACGGCCGCACGGAGGATATGAACCCGCAAAAAGCGGAATATGCACAGGCAAGCGATCTGCGCACGCTGGATGATGTCATCGACGGGGCGGATCTTTTTTTGGGCCTGTCCGGGCCGGGTGTGTTGAAGCCCGAGATGGTCGCAAAGATGACCAAGCGCCCGATCATATTTGCCTTGGCCAACCCGACTCCGGAAATCCTGCCGGATGAGGCGCGCGCGGTGGCGCCAGACGCGATAATGGCCACGGGTCGCAGTGATTTTCCCAATCAGGTCAATAACGTGCTGTGTTTCCCGTTCATCTTCCGGGGTGCGCTGGATGTTGGGGCGACCGAGATTAACGACGCGATGCAGGTGGCCTGTGTGGCGGGTATCGCAGAATTGGCCCGAGCCACGACAAGCGCTGAAGCCGCGGCTGCGTATAAGAGCGAACAGCTGACTTTTGGGGCTGAATACTTGATCCCAAAGCCGTTTGATCCACGCCTGATCGGCGTGGTCGCGGGGGCCGTGGCAAAAGCCGCGATGGAAAGCGGTGTGGCAACGCGGCCGCTGGAGGATTTGAAAGCCTATCGAGAGAAGCTCAACCAATCGGTCTTCCGCTCGGCGTTGATCATGCGGCCCGTGTTCGAAGCGGCGGCAACCACATCGCGCAAGATCGTCTTTGCGGAAGGTGAAGATGAACGGGTGCTGCGCGCAAGCCAGGCCATGCTGGAAGAAATGACCGACATTCCGACACTTATCGGCCGCCCAGATGTGGTTCAAAGCCGGATCGAGCGAGCCGGGCTGACGATCCGGCCAGATAAGGATTTCGAACTGATCAACCCGGAAAGCGATAGCCGCTATCGCGATTATTGGGAAAGCTATCTCGAAAAGATGCAACGCAACGGTGTCACGCCTGATCTGGCGCGGGCCATCATGCGTACGAACACGACCGCAATTGGCGCGGTCTCAGTGCTTAGGGGCGAGGCCGACAGCCTGATTTGCGGAACATTTGGCCAGTATCTGTGGCACCTGAACTATATCACGCAGCTATTGGGCGGTTCCGAGCTGCACCCCGTTGGTGCGCTCAGCCTGATGATTCAACAGGATGGTCCGCTTTTTATTGCTGATACGCATGTGCATGACCTGCCGACACCACAGCAAATCTCGGAAACCGTCATTGCTGCCGCGCGCCATATTCGTCGCTTTGGGGTTGAGCCCAAGATCGCAATCTGTTCGGGCAGCCAGTTCGGCAATCTTAACTCTGATAGCGGGCGCCGCGCACGAGAGGCGCTGGCCATGCTCGACCAAATGGCACCGGATTTCACCTATGAAGGCGAAATGCATCTGGACGCGGCCCTGGACGCCGATTTGCGTGAACGTATCTTCCCTGGTTGCCGGTTGGAGGGGGCCGCGAATGCGCTTGTCTTTACCTCGACAGACGCGGCCAGTGCGGCGCGCAACATGCTGAAGATGAAAGCGGGCGGATTGGAAGTGGGGCCGATCCTGATGGGTATGGGAAACCGGGCACATATCGTCACGCCGTCAATCACCGCGCGCGGATTGCTGAATATCTCGGCGCTTGCTGGCACCCCTGTGCACCACTACGGCTGACAGAGCGCGCGCTTCTTCAAGCTCCCCTAGGGAGCCTTCATCAGCGCGGCAGATCAGAGATCTGCGAGGGGGCCAGCCCCCTCTGGCGCGATGCGCCATTCACCCCGGCGGTATTTTTTGGCAAAATGAAGGATGAGGCTGTAAATTTCTTTTCAACCTCGACCGACGGCTTTTATGCCCCCTTGCCCGCAGCGGACCCCCTCCTTTAGCACTGCTGCAAGAGGAGGAGATACATGGGTTATCAAGACGAATATGCACGGTCGATTTCCGATCCGAACGGGTTCTGGATGGAGGCCGCCGAAGGCATTGATTGGGTGAAAACCCCGTCCAAGGCGCTTTTTGAGGAGAATGCGCCATTATATGAATGGTTTGCCGATGGTGAGCTGAATGCGTGTTGGAATGCCGTGGATCGGCATGTGGAAGCGGGCCACGGAGAGCGTCTGGCGATCATCCATGACAGCCCGATCACCGGCACGACCCATAAAATCACCTATGCGGAGTTACAGACCCGTGTGTCGAGCCTTGCCGGTGCCCTGCGTGCCAAAGGCGTGGAAAAGGGCGACCGGGTGATCATCTACATGCCGATGGTGCCTGAAGCCTTGGAAGCAATGCTAGCCTGCGCGCGGATCGGTGCCGTTCATTCTGTGGTCTTTGGCGGGTTCGCGGCCAATGAACTGGCCGTGCGCATCGACGATTGCAAACCGAAATGCATAATTGCGGCCTCTTGCGGGTTGGAGCCGGGCCGCGTGGTTCACTACAAGCCACTGCTCGACGGCGCAATTGAGATGGCCGATCACAAGCCTGATTTCACGTTGATTTTTCAACGCGAACAGGAGGTTGCACAGCTGATCGAGGGCAGAGACTTTGATTGGCACGCGGCGCAATACGGTATTGAGCCTGCTGAGTGTGTGCCGGTTGAAGGCAACCACCCCGCTTACATCCTCTATACATCGGGGACGACCGGGCAACCCAAGGGCGTGATCCGCCACACCGGCGGCCATATGGTTGCGCTGAATTGGACGATGCGGAACCTGTATGACATGAACCCAGGTGAGGTGTTTTGGGCTGCTTCGGATGTCGGCTGGGTCGTGGGACACAGCTACATCTGCTACGGGCCGCTGACCTTTGGGTGCACGACAGTTGTGTTTGAAGGCAAGCCAGTGGGCACGCCTGATGCAGGCACGTTCTGGCGGGTGATAGAAGACCACAAAGTGAAATGCCTTTTTACAGCACCAACAGCCTTCCGCGCGATCAAGCGAGAGGATCCGACGGGTGAATTGGTGGATAACTACGACCGCTCGTCGCTGGAAAGCCTCTTTCTTGCCGGCGAACGCGCTGACCCCGACACGATCGAGTGGGCACAAGATAAACTTGGCGTTCCGGTGATCGACCATTGGTGGCAGACTGAAACCGGATGGGCGATTGCAGGCAATCCGCTTGGGATCGAGAAATTGCCGGTCAAGATTGGCTCACCTTCGGTTGCGATGCCGGGCTATGACGTGCAAATCCTGGATGAAGGCGGCCACCCGGTTGCCAATGGAGAGCTTGGCGCGATTGCGGTCAAACTCCCCTTGCCTCCGGGCACTCTGCCAACATTGTGGAACGCCGAAGCGCGCTATCGCAGCAGCTATTTGCAGCAATTCCCCGGCTACTACGAAACCGGCGATGCCGGCATGATCGACGAGGACGGCTATCTTTACATCATGGCCCGCACCGATGACGTGATCAATGTCGCAGGCCACCGCCTGTCGACCGGCGCGATGGAAGAGGTTCTGGCCTCGCATCCCGATGTTGCAGAATGCGCGGTGATCGGCGTTGCGGATGCACTGAAGGGGCAGATGCCAATGGGCTTCCTCTGCCTCAACGCTGGAACGCAGAAAGCCAGCGAAGACATCGTTGCGGAGTGTGTGAAACTGGTGCGTGAGAAAATTGGTCCGGTTGCTGCCTTTAAACTGGCGACGGTTGTGCAACGTTTGCCCAAGACCCGATCGGGCAAGATTCTGCGCGGAACCATGGTAAAAATTGCTGATGGCGAAGAGTTCAAAATGCCGGCCACGATTGATGATCCCGTCATTCTTGACGAGATTGGTGATGCGCTGAAGGAAATGGGATATCCACGCTAAACTGCGGATGTTTCGAAGAAAGGCTGGGCTTAGCCCGGCCTTTCTTAATCATTTGTTAACCTGTTTTCGTAGCAATGAGTGGGCCGAGTGATGCGGTTTGACTTGTTGGATATGTGTTTATGACAACCGAAGGCGGGGACCCGAAAGAGGTCAGAAATGCTGAGGGTGAGGCGTGCGTTTCGCAAGCCGAAGCGCCCAAGATGCTGCAGCTTTTGGGCCATGATATTCGCACTGCCGTATCTGATGTGATTGGCGGAATTCGTCTGATTGATCACGCGAAACTTGCACCTGACACGCAGGTGCAGTTTGAACGCATCCGTATCGCCAGCGAAACGCTGGCAGAGTTGATGGACAGTGCCCTGACCATTGCGGCGGGGCAGGACCCTGGGGATGAGCCTGCAGAAAGCCTGGAATTTCGGAGTTTTCTTGCCGAGATCGAGTTGCGTTGGTCAGGTCGCGCGCGCGAGCAAGGGTTGCAGTTTCAATTGAGAGTTGACCAATCTGTTCCGGAGCGGATCAAAGTGGCCCGGATCAAACTGGATCGCATCCTGGGCAACCTTGTCGCCAACGCCCTCAAGTTCACGGACGCCGGGATCGTCACTTTGTGTGTTCGGATCGATGGCGGCCATCTTGTCTTTCGGGTGCGCGATGAAGGGCAGGGGTTTTCGGATCGAGCGCTGAAGTTGTTGTTTTCGTCAGAGGGGCGACCGCGGGATGCGACGCGACCGGGCACTGGGCTTGGGTTGCATATCTCCAAAGAATTGGCGGTGTCTCTTGGCGGCGATCTGGATGTCGTAAATCTCAAGGATCTGGGGGCCATCGTCACGCTGACCTTGCCTGAAAAGACATGGGAATGCAGCGATGTGCTGCGCAAGGTGCCTGACCTTGCCGGGCTGTCCATACTGGTCGCCGAAGACAATGAGACCAACCAAATCCTGGTACGGCAGATGCTGGCGGCGATGGGCGCAGCTATGGACCTGGCTTGCGATGGTGTTGAGGCAGATACACTTTTGCGCGAAAACGAATATGACCTAGCGCTTATTGATATTGAGATGCCGCGCAAATCCGGGATTGAGGTGATCCGCGATATGCGCGCCATCGACGGGTTCGCGACGCCGCTGGTGGCATTGACGGCTTATGTCATGCGCGACAACCGAGAGGCTATCTATGCTGCTGGCGCTGATGGTGTAATAGGCAAGCCGATCCGTTCACTATCGTCTTTCGGTGATGCCATACGGCGCCATACCGATCGTTCGCAGGTTGAAATTGTTGAGGATACAGAGCACCAGATCAATGTCCGCAAGCTGGCAGCCATCAATGGCAACCGTTTCGAAGCCATCTTACAGGCAGCTGAGCCGGAGGGCCGGGTCGAGTTCCTGACGCACCTTTTGGCGGATCTGAAATCGATCGCCTCGAATTTGCGCTTGGCTATGGCGGTAGAAGATAACGAAACTGTACGGGCCCAAACCCATATTCTTATCTCTTTGTCGGGTGCCATTGGGGCGGAACGCATGCAGGCAATTGCTGAATCCCTAAATGCAACGGCACATCGCAAGCGTATTGGAGATGCGGGACATTTGGCCAATACATGTCAGGAAGCCTTGGGTTTGCTGATCGACAAGGTTGAAAACCGGTGGCACCGGGCCGAGGTCGAATGACCTTTGGACGGGTCTTGCAAGGGCGTGGCTGAGGTATCACACTGAGTGAAATTATACCAAAAGGTCAAATCGCTCATGTCTCTAGTTGATCATGCCGCAAATGTGCGCCGTAACGCCCATGCACCCTATTCCAATTTTCAGGTTGGCGCGGCGTTGACCAGTGTGGAAGGGAACTTGCACGTGGGATGCAATGTCGAAAATGTCGCTTATCCAGAGGGCACATGTGCCGAGGCGGGCGCGATTGCTGCCATGATCGCGTCGGGCGACAAGAGGATCGCAGAAATTGCTGTCATTGCAGATAGTCCCGCGCCGGTTCCACCTTGCGGAGGGTGCCGCCAAAAACTGGCGGAATTTGCCGATGGCGATGTGCGCGTAACCTTAGCGACAACCGATGGCGCACGGTTGCAAACAACCGTTGCCGAATTGCTGCCGGGTGCATTTGATGCTGGCTATATGGAGCGGACATGACCCGCGATGCCCGAAGTATTCTAGCGGCATTGCGTGAGGGCCGCTCACTTGTCCAAGACGATTTCATTTGGTTTGCCAACCACTTGGCTGACGGTGTGGTTAGTGACGCGCAGGCAGGTGCCTTTGCCATGGCCATCTGCCAAACCGGGATCGGCACCGAAGGCCGCGTGGCGCTGACTGATGCAATGTGCGCCACAGGTGAAGTTCTGGATTGGGACGTTGGCGGACCTGTGCTGGACAAACACTCCACAGGTGGCGTTGGGGATACTGTTTCACTGCTATTGGCCCCGGCGCTGGCAGCGTGCGGGGCCTATGTACCGATGCTGTCCGGTCGCGGTTTGGGTCATACCGGCGGAACTTTGGACAAGCTTGAAGCGATTCCCGGGTATTCCGGTGTGGTCAGTAGTGGTGAAGTGAAGCGGGTAGTGTCCGCCGTGGGCTGCGCGATCGTGGGCGCTTCGGCCGATATAGCACCGGCCGATAAGCGGCTCTATGCAGTGCGAGATGTGACCTCAACGGTCGAAAGCATTGATTTGATCACCGCGTCGATCCTGTCGAAGAAGCTGGCCGAGGGCTTGGACGGGTTGGTTCTTGATGTTAAAACCGGTTCTGGCGCTTTCATGAACCGTCGCGAAGATGCACGGGCTTTGGCCCATTCGCTGGTTGAAACTGCGCAAGGGGCCGGTTGCGCCACGACCGTCTTAATGACGGATATGAGCCAGCCCTTGGCCCGCAGTGCAGGAAACGCATTGGAAGTGATCGAGGCCATGGAGATCCTGACCGGCTCTGGCGGATCGAACCGGCTTTGGCAAGTTACTGTTTCCCTGGGTGGTGAATTGTTGGCGTTAGGCGGATTGGTTGAAGATGCCGCCGCAGGTGAGGCGCAGATTCGTGAGGTGATCGGAAACGGTCGGGCAGCCGAACGGTTCGGTCGCATGGTTGCAGAATTGGGTGGACCAAAGGATTTCGTGGCCCGGTGGCGTGACAGGCTGCCAGCTGCACCCGTGATGATCGAGATATTCCCGCAAACTAAGGGCTATATCACCGCGATGGATACCCGAGCCATCGGCGAAGCGGTCGTGCATTTGGGCGGTGGACGCCTGGTGCAGTCAGATAAGATCGACCCCGGTGTTGGGTTTTCCGATCTGGCGGCGCTTGGCGAACTGGTCGACGACAACCGACCTTTGGCTCGCATCCACGCCCGCAATGAAGACGACGCCAGGCAAGCGGCGGCGGCCCTGCATCAGGCCGTGACACTGGATGATGTGCCCGCGGATGTGCCGCACTTGGTTCAGGAAAGGATCACGTAATGGCGCGAGCATTTTTGGTTGTTCTGGATAGCGTCGGTTGCGGCGGTGCGCCCGATGCGGCAGAGTTTTTCAACAATGGTGTGCCAGATACCGGCGCAAACACGCTTGCACATATCGCACAGGCATGTGCCAAAGGGCAGGCGGAAACTGGCCGGTCTGGTGGGTTGCGCCTGCCAAATCTCGACAATCTTGGACTGGGTGCCGCAACCCGGCTGGCCTCGGGCGATGAAACACCAGGATTGGCCGCTGACCCCAGTGGTTTGTGGGGGGCGGCCACGGAAATCAGTGCTGGCAAAGATACACCGTCGGGCCATTGGGAACTGGCGGGTCTGCCTGTGCCCTGGGATTGGGGATATTTCCCAAAATCTAACCCGTGCTTTCCCGACGATGTGGTGGAGGCAGTAAAACAACTGGCGGGCGTTGAGGGCATTCTGGGCAATCGCCATGCTTCGGGCACTTTGATCATTGAAGAGGAAGGCGCGCGACATCTGCAAACCGGCTGGCCCATCTGTTACACGTCGGTCGACAGCGTATTTCAGATCGCAGCCCACGAAGATCGTTTCGGCTTGGATCGCCTTTTGGCATTGTGCGAGGGATTGGCCCCACTGTTGCATGAGCGAAAAATCGGACGTGTGATTGCGCGGCCTTTTGTGGGTGAACCTGGAAATTTTCAACGTACGCCAAACCGCAAGGACTACGCGATTGAACCACCTGCGCCCACTCTGACAGATTGGGTTCAAGGGGCGGGGCGCAAGGTCTATGCCATTGGCAAGATTGGCGATATTTTCTCCATGCGCGGGATTGACGATCTTCGGAAAGGGCCTGATGCCAAGCTAATGACCCATCTGTCGGATCTTGTAGATGAGGCGGAGGAGGGCAGTCTGACTTTTGCCAATTTCGTTGAGTTCGACAGCATTTATGGCCACAGACGAGACGTGTCAGGCTATGCGCGGCAACTGGAATGGTTTGATGCCCAGATCGGTCTCATTCTGGACCGGTTGCGACCGGACGACCTGATGATCTTTACGGCCGATCACGGAAATGACTCGACATGGATAGGCACGGATCACACCCGTGAGCGCGTTCCCGTGCTTGGCAAAGGCCCTTATTCGGGGCAGATAGGGCTGGTTGCCTTTGCCGATGTCGCCGCCTCAATCGCGGCGCATCTGGGCGTAAAGGCCCAAGGTCCAGGGCGGAGTTTCCTATGAAAAACATACCAAAGCTCGAGCTGCATTTGCATATCGAAGGTGCGGCCCCGCCCGCGTTCATCCGCGGTCTGGCGGCAGAAAAGAAAGTGGATCTGAGCCGGATATTTACTGAAGACGGGCATTACGCCTACCGCGATTTCAACCACTTCCTGAAAGTCTATGAGGCCGCGACCAGCGTTTTGACCGGACCGGCCGAATTTGCCC
Source organism: uncultured Nioella sp. (assembly GCA_947495575.1). Taxonomy (GTDB): domain Bacteria; phylum Pseudomonadota; class Alphaproteobacteria; order Rhodobacterales; family Rhodobacteraceae; genus CANLZL01. The sequence continues at coordinate 10,443 of CANLZL010000011.1, forward strand.
GCCTGGTCACGGCCGTATTGGAAGAAAGCGCCAGTCACGGCGTGATCTACACCGAAAGCTTCCTGAGCCCCGATTTCTGCGGCGGGGGCGATTTGGGTGCATGGCGCGAATACCTTCATGCGATTGAAGAAGCGGCGGAAAAGGCTGAACGCGACATGGGGATCACCATGCGCGGTATCATCACCTGCATTCGCCATTTGGGTCCGGAAAAGTCGCGTCCGATTGCGGAATGTGCGGCTGAAACCGCGGGTGGATTTATCACCGGCTTCGGTATGGGCGGCGATGAGATGACAGGAAAGCAACGCGATTTCTCATGGGCCTTTGACTGCGCACGAGAGGCCGGTTTACGCCTGACCACACATGCGGGCGAATGGGGCGGCGCGGCAGAGGTGCGTGGCGCGATCAACGATCTGGGCGTAGAACGCGTGGGCCATGGCGTGATGGCGATTGATGATCTTGGTCTCGTGGATGAGATTGCAGAAAATGGCGTGACGCTGGAATGCTGTCCGGGGTCGAATGTCTTTCTTGGCGTCTACAAAACATGGGATACGCATCCGATTGAAAAGCTGCGCGAGCGGGGCGTCAAAGTCACGGTTTCAACCGATGACCCACCTTTCTTCCGCACCAATATGACGCGCGAATATGAATTGCTGAATAAAACCTTCGGTTGGGACGAAGCGGTCTTTACCGAAGTGAATCAAAATGCGCTGGCGGCGGCGTTCTGCGATGACGCGACCCGCGAAAAGCTGGCCAATAGACTTGAGGGGACATCATGAAAAATCACCTAACCGTTGTTGATCATCCATTGGTGCAACACAAATTGACGCTGATGCGCGAAAAGGGAACTTCGACCGCGGTTTTTCGCCAGTTGCTGCGCGAGATCAGCCAGTTGTTGGCCTATGAGGTGACACGCGAGTTGCCGATGACAACGCGCAAAGTTGAAACCCCATTGCAGGAAATGGATGCGCCGGTTCTGGCAGGGCGCAAGCTGGCTCTGGTCTCCATCTTACGGGCAGGCAACGGCTTGCTGGATGGTATGTTAGAGCTGATCCCCTCGGCGCGTGTTGGGTTTGTCGGGCTTTACCGCGATGAAGAGACCCTGAAACCCGTTCAATACTATTTCAAGGTGCCAACGGAATTGAACGACCGGCTGGTTATTGCCGTTGATCCGATGTTGGCCACAGGCAACAGTTCGGCCGCTGCGATTGACCTTTTGAAAGAGGCCGGAGCCACCGATATTCGCTTTCTATGCCTATTGGCAGCGCCAGAGGGTGTGGCCCGAATGAAAGAGGCGCACCCCGATGTGCCCATTGTGACAGCGGCCCTTGATGAGCGCCTGAATGAGAAGGGATATATTGTTCCGGGGCTAGGGGATGCGGGTGACCGCATGTTTGGCACAAAATAGGGCTATCCTCTTTACCTGAGCCGCAACCTCTGCCAAAGTTCTCAATATGTTACCTTGGGGGGTAAGATGAGAAATTTGTTGGTTGTTTCCGGGTTGGCGCTGACCACAGCGCTGGCATCGCCGGTCTTTTCACAATCTGCTGGCGGGTTGAGCGGCCCGGCGGAAACGCCGCCCGCGAGCTATAGCAGTACACAATATGTCGACAGTCGCGGCTGCGTCTTTGTCCGAGCAGGGTATGGCGGCAATGTCACTTGGGTGCCGCGTGTGACGCGTGCCCGTGAACAGATTTGCGGCCAAACTCCGGGCGCGGCCAGCGCTGCGCCGACGGTCGTCGCGGCAGAGCCTGCAGCACCCGTTCTGACACCGGTTAGTCCTTCGCCATCGTCAAACACAGTAACGGTTTCATTGCCAGTGCCGACGCCCCCCGCGCCCGCGCAAACAATCACTTCGACGGCGCAACCTGTTACGACATCGGCACCTGTAACTGTCGCAGCAGCGCCAACCAGCAGTTGCCAGGGCTTGCCTGCAGGTGCGTCACAATACATGACCGGGGCGAATGTGCGATGTGGACCGCAAGCCATCCACCCTGCAGATCGAATGCCGGTGCGGATCGATCCAACTCAGGTTCATCTGACTGTGCGGGTCGTACCACCAGGGTACCGAAGGGTTTGGGATGACGGTCGACTCAATCAATATCGCGGTCTGGTCGCGGCCACGCCGCAGGGCGATGCGGCCATGGCGCAGGTCTGGTCCGACACGGTGCCGCGTGTACCAATTGAGCCTTCGGCGGATGGTATTGTTGTAAGCCAAAGCTCTCACAGCCCATCGTCAGCGTCGCTTGTCGTTACCCGCGCGTCATCAACGCCGGATGTTGCAGCAGAAGTGGCACCCGGCCAAGATGCACAGGCGCCAGTGACCATTTCGGTTCGCCCAGGGCATCGCTATGTGGAAGTGGCCAGTTTCCGTGACAGGGAAGCAGCAGATCAATTGCGCGCGCAGCTGTTGGCGCAAGGATTGCCCACAAGTCTAGGTGGCGTTGAGCGGGGCGGGTCGACCACATACTTGTTGCTGACTGGTCCATATGATAGTTCTCAGGAATTGGGCCGTGCGCTTTATGACGTGCGATCAATGGGCCATAGTGGGGCTGTCACGCGCTAATGATCGCAGGCGGGGCCGTTTCAGGCCCCGCAGATTTCCTGCAGGGCGATCCAATTCTGATCGGACATGATCGGCGCGCGTAGACGCCCGCGCATCGGATCTCCTTCAATCAGGTCGAGCACGGTTTCCCCAGAAAAATCGAGTGCAAAGGCATAAGGTTCTGTGCTGACGCCCGCGCGTTCAAACCGCGCAATAAGGTCAGATGTCGAAACTTCGGATGGTGGGTTTGTCAGCAAATTCGCGGCCTGAGCCCGCAAATGGCGTTCCTGGATTTCGCCAGTCGTGAGCAGCCGGAAGGTGGCCAGCAACCCGGCTTCGTCTAGCAGCCGTGCAACCGGGTCCTGCGCAAGGCGACGCACATCTTCGGCCAGCAAGTAACCTGCCAAAACCTCTGGGCCCTCGTGATCCTCAACCAGCGACCGGTTTACCACCATAATGTTGCCTGGCACATGGGTGGTCGCCTGCGCTGTGGTTGGCAAGACAATGATCTGAGGGGCGCCCGGTCCAAAGACGGCCGTTGCAAGATTGCGCATCGCCTCGACCCCGGTTTCCTCTGCGCATGGCCTGCCTGCAAGATCTGCCATCCCGGCCAAAATCTGCTCTCCAAACACGGCGCGCGCGGCCACCGGCAATACCACTGCCGCCTGCCGCTTTAACGCGCCCGGCAACCACAAGACACATATGAGAATGGTCAGCAGGCTGAGCCCGGCACCAATCCATAGCCTTAACCTTCCGGGATGAGGGCGCCGCCGCTCGATCACCGTGCGGACCCGTTCAATTGCTGCGATCATATCAGGCTCGGAAATCTCAAGCAGCTCATCGGCCTCGGCATCCGGTGCATAGAGCGCGGGGCGTTTGCCGGGGTTGAGGCGCTTAACGGCTGGCAATGACCAATGAGACAGTGCCGTTTCGGTCATAGAGGAAATAACAAGAGTAGCGTCGCCAAGCGAGACCACCACCTCACGGCGCTGGCTGTCGGGGGTTTCCCGCCAGAGGCCGGTGGTTTCCAGCCTTTGATAATCGTTCAGCGCTGTCATTTGCTCGACTACTGCCTTGTTTTACAGGGCAGATTAGCCGATGGCGGGAATTTGCTCAACTTAAAGCTGCCAATTGCGCATAAACAAAGGGATTAGCCCCCGTTCATAAACTCTTTGCCAACCCGCGCAGTTCGAATTTCTGGATTTTCCCGGTGGCCGTTTTGGGCAGGGATTGGAACACCACCCGTTTAGGAGTTTTGAACCCCGCCAATCGGTCGCGTAGATAGGTGACAATTTCGGTTTCAGAGGTTTCCGCGCCGGGCATAAGTTCCACAAAGGCGCAGGGAACCTCGCCCCATTTCTCATCCGGTTTGGCGACCACGGCACAGAGTGACACAGCCGGGTGATGCATCAGAGCGGCCTCAACCTCTACCGATGAGATGTTTTCGCCGCCAGAAATGATGATGTCCTTTGCGCGATCCGTTACTTGCACGTAGCTGTCTGAGTGCTGGACGGCGATATCGCCTGAATGAAAATAGCCGCCTGCAAAGGCCTCTGCTGTGGCTTCGGGGTTTTTATAATACCCTTTCATGACGGAATTGCCGCGGATCATGATTTCGCCTGGGCTATCGCCGTCTTGAGGGACTTGGGCCAATTTGCTGTCGGTTACGACAACCGGCTCCATATTCGGCAGCGCGATGCCTTGGCGCGCCTTCAACGCAGCGCGATCCTCATCGGTGGCCTCGGCCCAATCAGTGTCTTTCCACATGCTGTAGGTGCAATGACCGAAGGTCTCGGTCAGGCCGTAAACCTGCGTGACATTGAAGCCCATCGGTTCAATAGCGGCAAGTATGGCCGGGGCAGGAGGGGCGCCTGCGGTCATCACTTCGACCGTACGGTTCAGTGGCCTGCGATCGGCCTCGTCTGCGTTTACGATCATGCTGAGTACAATCGGCGCGCCACCAAAATGGGTCACACCGTCATCGGCAATAGCGTCATAGATGGCCTTGGCGCTGACATCGCGGCAGCAGACCACCGTCCCGCCAAGCGCGGGCAACATCCAAGTGTGGCACCAGTTGTTGCAATGAAAGAATGGAACGATTGCTAAAATACGAGGATGCATCGGCAGACGCCACGCGATGGGAGTGCCAAGCGTCAAAAGATAGGCACCTCGGTGATGATAAACGACCCCTTTCGGACGGCCAGTTGTGCCCGAGGTGTAGTTCAGTGCGAGGCTTTCCCATTCGTCTTCAGGCATTATCCAATCAAAGTCAGGATCGCCTTCGGCCAAAAATGCCTCGTAGGTCAGATGTCGGCCTGACGGGGGGTGGCCCGCCTGCTCATCTGGTACTTCTACAAGAAGCGGGCGGGTGTCGCCGGGCAGGGCCGCAATGGCCTCTTCCGCTTTGTTCAGAAATTGAGTGTCGACCAAAACCACTGACGCTTCTCCATGGTCCAGGATATAGGTCAGTGTGTCTGTCTCCAGCCTCATATTGATCGTGTTGAGGACAGCGCCACAGGCGGGAACGCCAAACAGGGCCTCGGCCTGAGCAGGGACATTTGGCATTAAGGTCGCGACCACGTCGCCGGGTTTTACACCGCGCCCGGCCAGGGCTGATGCAAGGCGGCTGACACGCGCATGGTAATCTGTATAGGTCAGGCGCAGATCGCCATAAACCAGCGCCTCTTGATCGGGGAACACAATCCGTGCAGTGGCCAGATGAGATAACGGCGTCAGCGGCACGTAATTGGCCGCGGTCTTTTCAAGCCCCGTTTCGTCCTTCATCCAGCCCATGCGAAACCCTCCCTCGTCGCAAACACCGATTGCAGTGGTGAAGTATTGGGCAGGGTTTCAATAAAAAGAAAGGGGCAGAATGGCTCCGCCCCTTTAAATGTCTGACATTTGACCCGGTTCAGGCGGCTTTCTTGGCCACCGGGCCAAAGCGACCGTAGAAACTCTCCCCTTTTTCGGCCATTTCGCGCAGAAGATCGGGACAGGCGAATCGTTCTCCATAGGCCTCGGTCAGGTCGTCGCAACGCTCCGCCGCATAGGGTGCGCCAAGGATATCCAGCCAGCTGAACGGCCCGCCAGACCATGGGGCAAATCCCCAGCCTAAGATCGCGCCAACATCGCCTTCCCGGATATCGGTCAATACGCCGTCTTGCAGGGCGCGAACCGCCTCAAGCGCCTGTGAAAAGAGTAGGCGATGCTGAACTTCGACCAAGTCGGGCTGATCCTCGGCCAACGGATATTGTTCGCCCAGACCGCTCCATAGCCCCTGGCGCTTGCCAGCCTCATCGTAGGAATAGAACCCGGCCTTGGCTTTGCGGCCCATGCGGCCCGCTTCGGCCAGGCCGAACACAACCTCGGCGGGGACGTCATCCGGATAGGCATCCCCCATAGCCTCTTTGGTGGCTTTAGCAATTTTGACAGCAAGATCCACAGAAGTTTCGTCGATAAGCTGCAATGGCCCCAATGGCATTCCCACCAGTTTGGCCGCATTTTCGATCAAGGCCGGAGCCACACCTTCTGCCACCATTCTGATCCCCTCGTTGCCATAGGGAAGGATGCAACGATTGGCGTAAAAGAAGCGCGCATCGTTGACAACGATTGGGGTTTTTCGGATCTGACGCACAAAGTCGAGCGCCTTGGCCACGGCCCGATCTCCGGTTTCCTTGCCTTTGATGATCTCAACCAGCAGCATCTTGTCCACTGGGCTGAAGAAGTGAATGCCGATGAACTGTCCAGGTCGGGCGCTGGCCTTTGCCAATTCACTTATCGGCAGGGTTGACGTGTTGGAGGCAAAGATCGCGTCCGATGGGATTACGGCTTCGGCCTGTGCGGTGACCTTTGCTTTGACGCCGGGGTCCTCAAAAACGGCCTCAACGATCAGGTCGCAGCCCTTTAGAGCTCCGTAATCGGTGGTTGCAGTGATCAGGTCCAGCGTTGCGGCCTTCTGTTCTTCGGTCACCTTTTTGCGTTTGATGCCTGTGTCGAGGATGGATTCGGAATGGGCTTTGCCGCGGTCCGCGCCGTCCTGATCGGCGTCGATCAAGACCACCTCTATCCCGGCCTTGGCTGAGACATAAGCGATACCCGCCCCCATCATGCCGGCCCCAAGGATGCCGACCTTCCGGACGGCCTGATCTTCTACGGCAGGTCGGTTCGCGCCCTTTTCCAAGGCCTCCTTGTTGATGAACAATGAGCGGATCATGGCGGAAGAAGAGGGGTTCATCAGCACGTTGACGAAATTGCGTGCCTCAACCTTTAGCGCGGTGTCAAAGGGTACCAATGCGCCCTCATAAACCGCTTGAAGCAGCGCCTTGGCCGCCGGGTAAACGCCTTTGGTCTTGCCGTTGATCATGGCGCTTGCACCCACAAAAGTCATGAACCCACCGGGTGTGTAGGGCGCACCGCCGGGCATTTTATAGCCCTTCTCATCCCATGGTTTTACAATCTTGGGTTCGGACAGAACCCATTGGCGGGCTGTTTCCAAAAGGTCATCTGGCGCCACAACTTCGTCAATCAGACCAGCCATCTTGGCCTTCTTCGGATCGCAAAGCTTGCCCTCCAGAAGATAAGGCGAGGCCGCCATCGCGCCCATTTTGCGGGAAAGGCGCGTCGTGCCGCCCATGCCCGGGAAGATGCCAACAAGGATTTCAGGCAGGCCGATCTTGGCTTTGGGATTGTCGGCAGCAAAGATACGGTGGCAGGCCAGTGGAATTTCCAGACCAATGCCCAGACCCGTGCCCGGCATGGCGCAGGCAATGGGCTTGCCGCCTTTATTGGTCTTGGGGTCCATCCCCGCACGTTCAATCTTTCTGAGCAGGCCATGCATACGCATCAGCCCATCCATCAACCCTTGTGCTGGGTTACCACCTGCCATTTCCTTCATCTTGGCTATGATGTTGAGATCCATGCCGCCGGCAAAGCTGCCGGGCTTGCCCGAAGTGATCACAGCGCCTTTGATGGCGTCATTGGCCAGCACGTCGTCGATGATCGCATCGAGCTGGTCAATTGCCTCCATGTTTAGCACGTTCATACTTTTGCCCGGTGTGTCCCAGATGATGATGGCAACGCCATCGGCATCCACGGTCTTGGTGAAATTGGTCATGTCGTTACCTCCTCAAAGGCGTTCAATCGGGGCTGGGGACGCTTGCATGGTCCCATGGCTGCTTTTCATCGGCAAAGAAGATGCGATCAGGAGTGACCGCGGCGGGATCGTCCAAAGCGCCAGCAAGCACCATTACGATGCCATCCGCGCGGGTTGTCGTGCCGAAAATGGGACATCCGCAGGCGGGGCAGAAGACTTTGGTAACTGTTGTCCCGGCAGGTGTTTGGCGCTCCCAACGGGCCGTTTCGCCGGTAACGGAAAACGCGTCCCGGTCGTGGCAGAATTGCGCGGCGTGACCTGAGCCGGTCATGTGCTGGCAATCGCGGCATTGGCAGAGAAAGGCAAATCGCGGGGCACCATTCGCCGCAAATCGCACTTGACCGCATGCACACCCGCCTGTCCGGTCGCTACTCATGCGTCGCCTCCCGTCAAGGGTGAGCCGTCCTTGCGTTTGAACTCAAATCCGTTCTGGTCGGATGTCACCATCATATCGATATCGCTGTACCACGCGGTCTCGGTCGCCGTGCGTGTGCCAATGACCAGAAACCGGGCTTCAACTTTGCTGCGGTTTTCCAGACAGTGCCCATTGGCGACACCCGCTTTGAAGGCCGCACAGTCGCCCGCGACAAGGTCAACCGGGCCATCATCTTCAATCAGGGTGCAGGTCCCCGACAAGACCACGACAAATTCGTCCTGCTCTTGATGCCAGTGCCGAAGCGATGACTTTGCTCCGGGTTTCAGAATGACAATATTGGCTCCAAATTGAGTCAGACCGCCCGCGTCACCTGCACGTATACTGCTGCGACCACCCATCGCGTTGGCAAAGGGGGCGGGGTAGCCGGACCCAGTGCGCAGCGGTACGCTGGATAGATCAATCTTTGGCATTTAATCTCCTTCCCCTTCGGTCGAAGGGTCACGTTGCAAATTTGCCGGTGCCCGGCCCGGGTTTTTGTTCAGCAAAGCCGTGTTCAGGCGCGGCATATCCGCGATGGCGTATTGGCTGCGAAATATTTTCCACAGCCCGTCTTTCCTTTTCAGGACAGACAGGACGACATAAGGCTCCTTGATCAAGGCGGCCCCGGAAAACAGGCGGCTTTCATGGGTCGACATGATTTCTGCCGGGCCGCGAAATTCCGCGGCAACCACATGACGCACCATGTTGGTTACGCCAAGGCTTTGATAACATTCGAGGACCTGGAAAAAGACATGTTTGAGTTCCGTTGGCGATGTGATCGTAATGTTCCCGTCAAACGTGTCCAGATCCTGAGGAAAGTGAAAGCATTCGGCAAAGCCGGGAAAGTCACCGGCGACCATCGCGGTTCCGGTGCGTTCCAGCAGGTCCTCCGCAATTTCCCTGGCTGAGATGAATGCATTCACCATGGGCTATACCCGCTCGATAATGGTTGCCGCCCCCATGCCTGAGCCAATGCAAAGCGTGGCAAGGCCCGTGCCTTTGCCGCTGCGTTCCAGTTCATCCAATAGTGTGCCGAGGATCATCGCGCCGGTCGCGCCAAGCGGGTGGCCCATGGCGATGGAGCCGCCATTGACATTGACCTTGGCCGGATCAGCGTCAAATGCCTGCATGAAGCGCATGACCACACTGGCAAAAGCCTCGTTCACTTCGAAAAGGTCGATGTCGCTGATACCCATTCCGGTCTCGGCAAGGATCTTCTGCGTCACCGGCACCGGACCGGTCAGCATGATCGTGGGATCTGTGCCGATCTTGGCCGTGGCGCGGATGCGGGCGCGGGGTTTCAGGCCCATCGAATCACCAAATTCCTTGTTGCCGATCAACACGGCCGCAGCGCCATCGACGATGCCTGAGCTGTTGCCAGCATGGTGGATGTGGTTGATGCGCTCAAGATGCGGGTATTTCATCAGGGCAACGGCATCAAAGCCGGGCATGACCTCACCCATATCTTTGAAGCTTGGCTTCAAGGCACCAAGCGACTGCATATCGGTTTCGGGGCGCATGTATTCGTCACGGTCCAAAATGGGCAGGCCATTTATATCCTTGACGGGGATGATGGATTTTTCGAACCGGTTGTCATCCCAGGCGGCTTTTGCGCGTTTCTGGCTTTCGACGGCCAATGCGTCGGCCTCATCCCGGGAGAACCCGTATTCCGTCGCAATGATATCGGCCGAAATGCCTTGGGGGACGAAATAGTTGTCCATCGCGATCGAGGGATCCACGGCAATCGCGCCGCCATCCATGCCCATAGGCACGCGGCTCATCGCTTCGACCCCGCCCGCGACATAGGCCTGACCTGCGCCGCCGCGCACTTGATTGGCGGCGAGGTTCACCGCCTCCAAACCGCTGGCGCAGAAACGGTTGATCGACAGGCCGGGGATGGATTCATCCAGATCAGAGGCCAAAACCGCAGTGCGGGCAAGGCAAGCACCTTGTTCACCCACTTGGGTAACGTTGCCCCAGATCACATCTTCAACGGCGTGGCCGGTCAAGTCGTTGCGCTCCTTCAGGGCATTGAGGGCAATCGCGCTGAGCCGTGCGGCGGTCACTTCGTGCAGCGACCCATCCTTGCGGCCCTTGCCGCGCGGGGTGCGGATCGCGTCATAGATATAGGCATCGGTCACAGGACGGTTCCTTCCTTATTATGAATCGAATTCAGCAGTTTGGCGATGTCATTGCTAATTGCCGAGGCCGCACGGCAAAGCCGAGCCCGCACAGCAGAATGATGGAGAACAATGTTGCTCGATCGCACAGTCGCCGAAAGAGTGGCCAGATCTTCCCCGCCCTGTGGCACAACCCGGCCGACACGGCATTTCGTTGGCTGATCTGCAACAAAGCTTTGATACGAATGTCGGTGAATTTGGCGCCGCATCATCTTTGGTTTCTTCTGCATTTTGCAATGCGATAAGTGCGGATTTACAATCTCGAAATCGGACTCGAATGATGGGAATTGCGGCGAACAACCCATGGTCACGAATAGTGTGTTTTGCAAATCCGGAGCACCCCGTGCCGCCATGCAAGACCGAATAGGCACAGCGATAGCCTTTTCGAGGCGAAATCCAGCGCTGATACATATAGATCGAAAACAATGCGGCTCGGGAAACCATTCAATTACACCTCGTTCAAACGCTCTCGGTCGAGCATGTCGGACGTTGCGAAGTTCATCAAGAATTGGTTGGCATCTGGTCATCTCTACGCGCGATCCGAAGGGTTTCCGGGCATCAAATCATAAGGGTGTTTCCAGCCGGGCAGACCCTCAATTCCGGCCAGCCATCGGTTAATCTCGGGCCAGTCGGCGCGGTCAAAACCAAATGGCTCTGGGTAGAAGAGGTAACTGCAGCAGGAAATATCAGCATTGGTGAGGGCATCGCCGACAATCCAATTGCGCCCCTTGAGGTGGGTATTCAGCGTATCGTAGGCTGTTCTGAGGCGGCTTTGCATGAAGGCGATGACATTGGGGTCGCGGTGTTTCTCGGGCAGGAAATTCATCAAAAAGCGCGTCATTCCGGCCTGGCTGGACAGTTTGTGATTGTCCCAGAGGACCCATCGCAGCACCTCGTATTTCTCCTCGGGGCGCCCGCCGAACCTGCCGGTCTGATCCGTCACCCACTGCTGGATCGCACCGGATTGGCTGAGCCTGATCCCGTCAGCCTCCAGCACCGGGGCCTCTCCCATGACATTGGTGTCGCGATAGGCGTCGGTTCGGGCTGCGCCGTTGAAGAAATCGACAAAAACCGGTTCCCAGGGAAGCCCCGACAATTCCAGCGCGAGGGCCGCCTTGTAGGAATTTCCGCTTTCTCCGAAACAATGGAGCTTGATGGTCATATCGATCCTTTTTTCTATCGGTGCGCGACCGGGGGTTTTGCACCCCCGGACCCCCGCAGGGTATTTTCACAAAGAAGAAGGCTCATAACCGTTTGTTAAGGTTAACCGCCTAGCGTTTTGGTGCGGTACAGGCTGGGGAGCCGATGACCGCCAAAGGAGAAGGCATTCCGATTTCGCCTTGCCTATGCTGGCCCGGGTCGGGCTTCGAAACGGCGGCGGATTTCGGGATGTCTGATCCCTTCTTCTTTGTACAAATACCCAAGACTCCTCTCTGTCAAACTGGGTGAAAGGTCATTTTTTTCGCCCTTCCAATTCCGAATTGAACAAGCGAATGCGGTGGGTGAAATTGTCCTCATCCATCACGCTTTTCCAGTTTTCGAACAGAAAGGACAAAAATTCACCCTCATCCAACCCCGCCTCACCGGCAAGCCGCTTGAGCTTGCGATAGCCATCTTCAGACATAGCAAGGTTTGGGCGGCGGGTCAGGCGGAGGCGTTTTGGCATATATGGTTTTCCTTAGAACTGATCGGCATCAAGCCCCATAACGGGATCCGCGCCAGATTGGATGCGTGCCAGATGCATGGCAACAGCCGGCAAAGACCGTGACATGTAATATTGAGCCGTGGTCAATTTGGTTTCGTGGAAGGCCGGATCATCGGTGCCCTCAGCCAGGGCAGAAAGAGACGCTTTGGCCATCCGCGCCCACATCAGGGCCAAACAGACATGCCCGGTCATATGCATGAAGTCATATGACCCCGCGAGAGCCGCATTGGGATTTTTCGGAGCTTCCGCCATGAAGAACATGCCAGCGGCCTGCAGATCCTTTGAGGCCGCTTTGAGCGGGGTCACGAAGGGCTCCATCCCTTGGACCTCGGCGTTTTCCTTGCAGAAGTCTTTTACCAGCCCGAAGAAGGCCATGACGTGTTTGCCGCCATCCGTGGCCAGCTTGCGGCCCACAAGGTCCAGCGCCTGAACGCCGTTGGCGCCTTCGTAGATCTGGGTAATACGGGCATCGCGTACAAATTGGCTCATTCCCCATTCTTCGATATAGCCATGCCCGCCATAGATTTGTTGGGCTTGAACAGCCATCTCAAAACCCTTGTCGGTCAAGAAACCTTTCAGAACAGGCGTAAGCAATGAAATCAGGCCATCGGCATCCGCGTCTTCGGAGCGGTGGGCCTGATCGATCAACATGGCGCCCCAGTAAAGAAACGCGCGCGCGCCCTCGACGAAGCTTTTCTGGTCCATCAGGTTGCGCCGGATATCGGGGTGAACAATCAGAGGATCGGCGGGACCATCGGGGTTTTTTGCGCCAGTTACGTCACGCCCCTGAAGGCGGTCCTTGGCATAGGTGACAGCGTTTTGATACGCGGCTTCGGCCTGCGCCATCCCTTGCATCGCAACGCCAAGCCGGGCTTCGTTCATCATGGTGAACATGGCCCTCATACCCTTGTGCTCTTCCCCAAGCAGCCAGCCAGTCGCGGCGTCATAGTTCATCACGCAAGTGGCATTGCCATGAATGCCCATTTTCTCTTCGATATTGCCGACCGAAACGCCGTTGCGGGTACCAAGCGAACCGTCATCATTCACCAAAACCTTGGGCACGATAAACAGAGAGACCCCTTTGATGCCGTCCGGCCCGCCAGGAATTTTTGCCAGAACCAAATGGATGACATTCTCGGACATGTCGTGATCACCGGCCGAGATGAAAATCTTTTGACCGCTGATTTTATAGCTGCCGTCATCCTGTGGTTCGGCCTTTGTCCGCATCAGACCCAGATCGGTGCCGCAATGGGGTTCCGTTAGGTTCATGGTGCCGGTCCAGTCGCAACTGACCATCTTGGGCAGGTATTTGGCTTTCTGTGCGTCGGTGCCATGCGCATGGATCGCAGAGTATGCGCCATGGGTCAGACCTTGATACATTGTGAACGCCTGATTGGCGGCTGAGAACATTTCGCCCACGGCAGTTCCCAAGAGCGGCGGCATACCTTGACCGCCATAGTCGGGATCACAATCAAGGCCGGGCCAACCGCCGGATTTCACCTGTTCAAATGCGTCTTTAAATCCGGGCGGCGTGTAAACCAGGCCGTTTTCAAATTGGCACCCTTCCCGATCGCCTACCTGATTTAGCGGGGCGACAAGCTCGGACGCGACCTTTCCGGCTTCTTCGAGGACCGCAGAGGTAAAATCCGGGTCAAGCTCTTCATAGCCGGGAATTGCTTGCTCACTGACCTTCAGCACGTCATGTAGAATGAAGGCCATGTCTTTGGTGGGGGCGGTATACATTGGCATGGGCGTCCTCCGTGTCGTCGCTTAAGCGCGTTGCTGGCGCTTTGAGGCGATATCGTCGAGCATATCTTCGACCAAACCCATTTGCTGCTTCATTTCTCCGATGGCTTCATCAAGCTCTTCACGGCGGCGGACCAGATCGTCCAAGCGTTCGGATGCGACTTCCAACGTACGAGTTAGCTGCGTTTCTTGCTGATCACCCAGATAGTAAAGCTCAAGCAGTTGTCGGATTTCCTCCAAAGAAAAACCAAACCGTTTCCCTCGCAAAATCAGCTTCAGACGGGCGCGATCACGTTTCGTGAAAAGGCGCTTCTGGCCTTCGCGGATAGGGAACAACAGTTCCTTGGACTCATAAAAGCGAAGCGTGCGAGGTGTAACATCGAAGGCATCACACATTTCGCGAATGGTCATGGTTTCAGCGTCCATAAGGTCACCTGTCATTTTCATAAACATCGGGTCGTGTCCCTCAAAATTGCGATTCTGAGGGAAGCTTACAAGTCAAGTTTACGTTGACGTAAGCGAGACGTCACGTCACTTTTGGGATTTCCGTTAAGTCAGCAGCTTTCCGCCAAAAGCGAAAAAACCTGCGTTATTCGGGCTTTGCGACCCAAATGTCCCGCAAATCCTCGAGGTCTTCGATGATCTCGTCCAATTCCGTCCTGCGCGACTTCAATTCCGCCAATTGGCGCTCTGCCATCTCCATCCAGGCTTTTCGCTGCAGGTTCTGATCTTCGTCGGCGTTGTAGAGCTCAAGCCATTGCCGCATCTCTTCCAACGAGAATCCAAAGCGGCGTCCGCGCCGGATCAGGGTCATGCGCGCCACCTCACGAGGACCATAAAAGCGCGAGCGGCCCACGCGTTCCGGGGCCAGAAGCTCGATATACTCGTAGTGGCGCAAGGTGCGAGGGGTCACCTCGAACTTGGCGCACATTTGTTTGAAATCCAGCTTTTCTTCCGACATGGGCCGTTGATCTTCCGTCTTGGTCTTTCCGCTGCGTCAGATCATGCAACAGGCTTGCGGCAATTGCAAAACCATGATGGGTCTTGGGTATGTAATGATATCTGCAAGGGGCGGGATATGGAGCCAAGCGAAAAAGCACGGATTGCAAAGCAGTTCATAGAGGCCATTCCGTTCTCGCGCGCATTGCAAATGCACCTCGACGAAATTGGCGACGGCGTGGCCCAAATCTCGATGCCGTGGGCCAAGGATTTGGTCGGTGACCCACGCACCGGCGTTATTCATGGCGGGGCCGTGTCTGCGCTGATGGATACATGTGGAGGGGCCGCTGTGATGAGCCACCCAGAGGCGCCAGCCGGAACAGCGACAATTGATCTGAGAATTGACTACATGCGCGCTGCCAAACCTGGTGACGTGATCCACGCGCGTGCCGAATGCTACCATGTAACCCGAAGCGTCGGCTTTGTGCGGGCCAGCGCGTGGGACGGGGATAGCGATCAGCCGGTGGCCACTGCCGCAGGGGCGTTCACTATTGAGCGCCCAAAAGGAAGCTCGTCATGAGCCACCGCCGCCCGGAACCTGTTCAAATCGTGAAAGAGCGCCGTGATAAAGCGCTACAGGC
Source organism: uncultured Nioella sp. (assembly GCA_947495575.1). Lineage (GTDB taxonomy): Bacteria > Pseudomonadota > Alphaproteobacteria > Rhodobacterales > Rhodobacteraceae > CANLZL01. The sequence continues at coordinate 25,763 of CANLZL010000011.1, forward strand.
TTTGGTCGATGCAGTTCCATATGCAACCTTTATAGGGATCACCTTTGAACGACGTGGGGACGAACTTACTGCGCTTTTGCCATTCGATGAGAAGCTGATCGGCAACCCGTTGCTTCCGGCCTTGCATGGCGGCGCGATTGCGTCCTTCCTTGAAGTTACCTCCATTGTGGGTCTGGCATGGCAATCCCTTTGGGACGATGTCGAATCTGGCCGGATTAAGGGCGAGGACCTGAGTGCAGAATCCTTGCCGCGTTTGCCCAAGACGATTGATTTTACCGTCGACTACTTACGCACCGGCCTGCCAAGGGACGCCTATGCTCGGGCGCGGGTCAATCGGTCGGGGCGGCGCTATGCCTCTGTGCATGTGGAGGCATGGCAGGATAACCGGAGCCGCCTTTTTGCGCAGGCAACAGGCCATTTTCTGATGCCTCCCGCTGTAGAGGCTCCCCTTGGCTGACACAGATATCCAGACATCGGCGATCACGCATTTCCGCGTGCTCAAAATCGCGGTGCCGATCCTTTTGTCAAATATCACCGTTCCTTTGTTGGGACTTGTTGATACTGGCGTGATTGGCCAGTTGGGACAGGCGGCACCCATTGGCGCGGTTGCTGTCGGTGCAGTGGTTCTGACCACGGTTTACTGGGTCTTCGGTTTTCTGCGGATGGGCACAACCGGCCTGACCGCGCAAGCTGTCGGCGCGGGGGACCGAGCCGAAGTCGTCGCGCTCTTGACCCGTGTTCTGATGATCGGAGTTACGGCAGGCGCAGCGCTGATCGTGTTGCAAGGGCTGATCTTTGCGGGTGCCTTTGCAATCTCACCTGCGTCTTCCGAGGTTGAAGGTCTGGCGCGGGATTACATGTCGATCCGGATATGGTCGGCCCCAGCCGCAATTGCACTTTATGGCATCAACGGCTGGCTGATTGCCCGCGAACGCACCACGGCGCTTTTGATCCTGCAAATCTGGATGAACGGGATCAATATCCTGTTGGATTTGCTGTTTGTTCTACAGTTTGGCCTTGGGGTGGAGGGCGTCGCCTGGGCCACATTCATCGCCGAATGGTCCGGGCTGGCCTTTGGGTTGTGGCTATGCCGGGGCGCGTTTCGCGACCACCTCTGGCGGGATTGGGCGCGTGTGTTCGATGCTACGCGGTTATGGAACATGGCCTCAGTCAATTCCGACATTATGATCCGCTCTATCTTGCTGACCAGTGGTTTCACCGCCTTTGTCATGCTGAGTGCGCGATTTGGCGAAGCATCGCTGGCCGCAAACCACATTCTGTTGCAGTTTCTTGAGCTCACGGCCTTTGGCCTGGATGGGTTTGCTCTGGCCGCGGAGACTTTGGTTGGTCAGGCTATGGGTGCGCGATCCCGTAATGCGCTCCGACGTGGTGCGATCATGACCAGTATTTGGGGTGTGTTGATCTGCTCGGGTCTGACTGTGGCCTTTGCGCTTTTCGGAGGGGCGATTGTCGATTTCCTGACCACAGCAGAAGATGTCAGAGCGGAGGCACGGGTTTACCTGCCATGGATGGTGCTGGCACCCATAATCGGAACGCCAAGCTGGATGCTGGACGGGATCTTTATCGGCGCCACGCGAACCCGCGACATGCGCAACATGATGGTGTTGTCATTTATCGGGTTTGTGATCGCCGTTCTGCTGCTGATGCCGCCCTTTGGCAATCACGGGCTTTGGGCCGCGATGATGGTGTTCTTTGGGTTGCGTGGGGTTACGCTGGGGCTGAGGTATCCGGCACTGGAACGCGCGGCTGGCTAGAGCCAGCGGTTGCGACCGATCCCGGTGACATCCCGGATAGATTGATATTCGTTGGCCAGAACCATTGAATCCAGGCCTGTGACGATGCGCGGGACGACGGACAGACCTTCGTAAACCAGCCCCGTGTACATCTGCACGGCCGTCGCTCCGGCAGCAATTTTTTCAAAAGCCTGTTCAACAGTTGAAATTCCACCCACGCCAATGATCGGAATGGTTCCGTTGGTGGCCTTGTGCAGCTGGGCCAATACGCGCGTGCTCATCTCAAAAAGCGGCTCACCGGACAGGCCGCCCATCTCGTCGCGAAACTTGCTGCCAAGCCCCTCACGCGATTTGGTTGTGTTGGTGGCAATAATGGCGTCGATGCCCACGCCCATAGCCACTTCAGCAATGGCCTGAATCTCATCGGTTTCCAGGTCAGGTGCAATTTTCAGGAAGATTGGCAGGGTCAGGCCGGCGTCATGACGTGCCTCTTGCACACCGCGCAAAAGCGCCTCCAACGCATCCGCGCCTTGAAGGTCACGCAGGTTTTCTGTGTTGGGGGAGGAGACATTCACAGTGACAAAATCAACATGCGGCCCGCAACGTGTGAGAACCTTTGCGTAGTCGGCGGACCTGTCATCGCTGTCTTTATTGGCCCCAAGATTCAAGCCAACTACAGCGTCATCAGTGCGCGCTGCCAGCCGCTCACCAATCGCGTCCATCCCGTCGTTGTTGAAGCCAAAGCGATTGATCGCGGCACGATCCTCTTTCAATCGGAAAAGCCGCGGTTTTGGGTTGCCCGGTTGTGGGCGTGGGGTTGCGGCCCCCACTTCGATGAATCCGAATCCGGCGCGCGTCAGCGGCGCGATAGCGGTGGCATTTTTGTCAAAGCCCGCTGCAAGGCCAAGCGGATTGGGCAGACGCAAACCCGCAAGTTCAACTTGCAATGTGGGGTAGGGGGTAAGCGGGGCGGGCATCGGCGCCAGTCCCTTGTTCAATGCCCAAAGGGCCAGCCCATGCGCGCGTTCGGGATCCATTTGGCGCATCAGCGCCATGCCAAGGTTTTCCATCATGATGATGCATCCATTGCCGGAAATTGGTGATGTCCGTCGACAAGGGGCAGGGGTTGCGCCCAGGCCACGTCAGACAGGCGCAACGGCCCGTATAGGTGCGGGAACAGCGCGTCACCGCGGCTGACCTCCCATTTAAGCTTGTCGCCCAGGTCATCGGCCTCAATGGCCAACAGCATCAGCCCATCAACGCCCGCAAAATGCTTGGCCGCGGTTTCTGCGGCCTGCTCAGCCGTCGAGAAATGGACAAAGCCATCGGCCACATCAATCGGGGCACCGGGCGTCTCGCCTTTGGCTCGTAAGTCGGCCCATTCGGACGCGCGAAGTATCTTGAAAATCAGCATAAGTCGCGGATTGGCCTCAAAGCGACCAAAGGTCAAGTGTCACAGAAGCGTTATTGAATCGCTTTACTTGAGCGCGAGACCTCGCCAATCTGTTTTCCATAATAAAATATCAGGGAGAATTTCACGATGTTTGCTCGACTATTGTGTTCGACGGCATTGCTGGCTGCCATGGGCAGCACGGCCACCGCCGACACCACTTTGCATATTCTGCATATCAACGATCTGCACAGCCGGATCCAGCCTATCAACCGTTTTGACAGCACCTGTAACGCCGAAGACGACGCGGCGGGCGAGTGTTTTGGCGGTGTGGCACGGGTGGCCACAGCCATCAACGAGTTGCGCGATGACCTGACCGAATCCGGTGAGAATGTAATTGTCCTCGATGCGGGCGACCAATTCCAGGGCTCGCTCATGTACACCACATTCAAAGGTGACGTTGAGGCCGAAATGATGGAAGCCATTGGTTTTGACGTCATGGCCGTCGGTAACCATGAGTTTGACGATGGACCCGGCAATTTTGCCCGTTTCCTTGAAACCGTCAGCTTTCCGGTGATCTCAGGTAACCTCGACCTCAGCCAGTCCGATGAATTGAACGGCATGGTCGAAAGCTATGTCGTGCTGGATGTGAACGGTACCCAGGTGGGTATCGTGTCTGCGCTAGCCACAGACACGGCAGAAACCTCCAGCCCAGGCCCCAATGTCATCTTTCAGGATGAGATTGACGCCATCCAATCCGATGTTGATGAGCTGACAGAGCAGGGCGTGGGCATCATCATCGCGCTAACCCATGTGGGTCTGCCGGTGGATATTCGCATTGCAGAGGCTGTTACAGGTCTTGACCTGATCGTGGGCGGCCATTCGCACACTTATCTGTCGGCCTCTGACCAAGATCGCGCCGGGCCCTACCCGACTTGGGCCAGCAACCCGGATAATGAGTTGGTGCCAATCGTTCAGGCCTATGCTTATTCAAAATATCTAGGCCATCTGGAAGCCACGTTCAACGATGACGGCAACCTGCTTTATGCGGCCGGTGACACGATGGTCTTGGATGCCTCAGTGACGCCGGACCCTGAGATCGCTGAACGTGTGGCCGAACTTGCCGCGCCAATCGAAGAGGCAATGGCCGAAGTCGTGGCCGAGGCCGCAGATGTGATTGACGGAAGCCGTGACAATTGCCGCGCGCAGGAATGTGCCATGGGTGTACTTGTGGCCACCGCAATGCTTGAACGTGTTCGTGATCAAGGAATCGACGTTGCCATTCAAAATGGCGGCGGTCTGCGCGCCTCCATTGATGGCGGACCGATCACAATGGGTGAGGTCTTTACGGTTCTTCCCTTCCAGAACACGCTTGCGACGTTCCAGTTGACCGGAGCCGATATAATCGCTGCACTTGAAAACGGTGTAAGCCGTGTCGAAGACGGTGCAGGTCGTTTCCCCCAGGTAGCTGGCATGCGCTACACATGGGATCCAGCCGGTGAACCGGGAAGCCGTATCGTTTCGGTTGAGATCGAAACCGATATGGGGTTCGAAGCAATTGATCCGGAAGCGACCTATGGCGTTGTGTCCAACAACTACATGCGTGGCGGCGGTGATGGCTATTCGATGTTCGCGGCCAATGGCATGAACGCCTATGATTTTGGCCCGGGTCTTGAACAGGTTGTGGCTGACTATCTGGCGGAAAACTCGCCCTACATGCCACATCTCGAAGACCGGGTTATGCAAGCGGAGTAATTCGTTTCTGTAACTATGAAAATTTGGGAAAGGCCGGTGCAAATGCGCCGGCCTTTTTCATTCTGCCCAAAGATTATGCTGCCATGCAGCATCGACATAACGGGTCGAATTTATTGGCAATTGAAGTTATTGCTGGCGCTAACATATTAGGCCTGCAAGCGCGAATGACGCGCTGCAGAAACCCTAAACCAGAGGTGATTGAAATGTCTCTGAACTCGACCAAATTGCTAAACGAAGTCCGTAAATTTGCCGCTTACCGCCGTACCAAACGAGCGCTGGGTGCGACGCCGATGAACACTCGGTTCGACCTCGACCTTTACGATGGTGACTTCGACCGGATCGCGCACACGGCGGTCTACGGCTACTGATTCTCCTGCGCCCAATTGCATCCGGCAGGCGGGCGCCCACCCTTTGAGAGCGAAAGAAACGCAAATGTCTCTCCTTTCCCAAATCCGCAAGTTCATTGCGTATCGTCAAACCCGCCAAGCGTTGGCGAAAACCTCGATGTCGACCCGGTTCGATCTGAACCTTTACGGCGGCGACTTCGACCGGATCGCGCATCGCGCGGCATTCGGCGCGTAAGCCTCGCTTTGGGTTTTCATGCGCCACGCGGGCCGATAGATTGGCCCCATGTGTGGACGTATGACGATGACCCATCCTACGGATGCGATGGCGCGGCTTTTTGAGGCCGCGCCCGCAAACACCTTACCTGATCCTCCCAACTTTAATATCTGTCCGACCAATACGGTCGGTGTCGTGACCTCGGACGAGGGCGCCCGCGCCTATCGACCGATGCGGTGGGGGTTCTTGCCCCATTGGTACAAGGCAACAAACGGTGGTCCGCTATTGATCAATGCGCGAGCGGAAACGATTGCCGAGAAGCCAGCCTTTCGCGCGGCTTGCCGGGAAAGGCGCTGCCTTGTTCCGGCGACTGGATTCTACGAATGGACCAAAGATGCGATGGGCAATCGCTTGCCATGGTATATTCACCCTTCGGACGGCGCGTCTCTGGTCATGGCCGGGATCTGGCAGGATTGGGCGCAAGGAGATGAGGCCTTTTCGACCTTCGCCATTGTGACCTGTCCCGCAGGACCTGGATTGTCGCATATTCATCACCGTGAGCCGGTTAGCCTCGCGCCTGATCAGTGGGCGAAATGGTTGGGCGAAGCAGGAAAAGGTGCGTCCCTTTTGATGAACCCTGCACCCGGTGATCGGTTTGAGGCCTACCGTGTTGATCCGGCGGTGAATTCCAACCGGGCGCAAGGCGAGGGGCTGACGCGTCCCATCTGAAGGGTTGCCGGTTTTGGTTTTGATTGATACGCGCGTTTGATCGCCGTCAGTTGAGCCATTGCCATGTCACGCCCACTAGCAACCTTGATCGGATCTGTTGCAGTCCTGCTTTGGGCGTTGCTGGCGTTGTTTACTGCGGCTAGCGGCGATGTGCCTCCATTCTTGCTTATGGCCCTCACCTTTGGGATTGGCGGGCTCGCGGGGGTGGCGACGTGGATTGTTCGGCCAGATGGCCCGAAAGCTTTGCGGCAGCCCCTCCATGTTTGGGCTTTGGGGGTTGCCGGGCTGTTTGGCTACCACTTCCTCTACTTCTCGGCGCTACGATCAGCGCCGGTGATCGAGGCTAGCCTGATTGCCTATCTCTGGCCTTTGCTAATCGTATTGTTTTCCGCTCTCTCCCCGGGAGAGGTTTTGCGTCGGCATCATTTGATTGGCGCGTTGTTGGGTTTTTTCGGGGCGATTCTGGTCGTTACCGGGGGGCAGGGCGTGGCCTTTGATCCGGCACATGGCAGGGGTTATGGGCTTGCCCTTGCCGCCGCGCTGGTGTGGTCAGGGTATTCTGTATTGTCCCGCCGCTTTTCTGCCGTTCCGACCGATGTCGTCACTGGGTTCTGTTTGGTCACAGCTATTTTGGCGGCAGGGGCCCATTTCGCGCTTGAGACGACACAATGGCCTGTTGGCGAGCTCCAATGGCTGGCGGTACTCGGGTTGGGCCTGGGGCCTGTCGGTCTTGCCTTTTACGTTTGGGACATTGGCGTAAAGCGCGGCGACATTCAGGTGTTGGGCGCGGTCAGCTATGCCGCGCCGCTACTCTCGACGCTGGTATTGATTGGGTTCGGGGCAGGCGCGTTTACCTGGACGGTCGCCTCAGCCTGCGCATTGATCACGCTTGGAGCGGCGATCGCAGCCAAGGACCTGATCCTTGGGAGAAAAGGCTGAAAGCCAAGAAAGAGGCCGCCCGAAAGTAAGGCGGCCCGGTCAGTCCAGGGAGGAAAGATTTTGGACGGCCTGCTCGATTCTCATGATCTTTTTTTGCCGTCTGTTTCAAGATAGCCAATAAAAACGGCAGAATTGCGGCGATTGTCCTCAGGTTGGCGTCAATCTCTCTGGGGTCGCGGTAGGCGGAGGTCCAGATCGCGCAAAAGATCCGCATAGTCGGGGCCGGGATGTTCGTTGGTTGCAACAATATCTCCGGGCTTCAGACGCGGCAGTCGCAAAGGCGAATCTGCGTTCACATGGCTCCATTTACTAAAATCCACCGCCATGATTCGTTTGGCGGCAATGCTGGCCATCTCTCGCGCCATATCGACCTCGTGTTGATCATGAACGAGAAAACCCAGGTCAGGATGCACAAGTGACGCAGTCATTATCGCGAAATCGGCTGAGAATTGCGCAATGACATCAAAGGCCGCCCGGTCAAAGGCTGCACAATCATGATTGCGAAGCTGCGTCCCCGCCATAAAAACCCTGTTGCCTTCGATCATGGCGAGGGTTGAAGCGATATAGGCGGAATTAGTAACAACTGTTAGGTTGCGATGTCGGGTCAGCGCCTGTGCGACAAAGCCCGATGTGGACCCGGCATCAATGGCCAGGATAGCATTTGGCGGGATCATCTCAGCCACCAAACGGGCAATGACGGCCTTTTCTTGCCGGTTTTCTATCAAACGCGCACTTAACGGCGGATCGTTTTGCGCGCCCGCCGACATGATGGCGCCGTGCACCTTTTCAATCAGCCCCTGATCAACCATCGGTTTTACAATCCGGCGGATCGTTTGATCTGTGACGTCCAGTTGCCGGGCAAGCTCGGTCACCGAGATCCTCCCGTGCAGGGCAACTGTTTCCAGAATCTCTTGCGTGTATTTCGACATGCTCGCGCCCAATAATGTTGCTTTTTGGAGAGTATATCGGCTTGTTTCTCCGGTTCAATCCGCTTTTTCAGACATATTCCAACGAAAAGCTTTACAAAATGTTGGAATGAGTGTTTTTTGTGGTGGAATTATCGGGAGAGTCCACAAATGACCACGCATTCTGCGAAACATCTGATCATCGGCGGCGGTATTATCGGCTGCTCTATAGCCTATCATCTTGCCCGCGCCGGAGAGACGGACGTGGCGGTATTGGAAAAAGCGTCGATCACCGAAGGTGCGACCTGGCATGCGGCTGGGCTTGTGGGCCAACTGCGCTCTAGTCGAAACACCACGCGGATGCTTCAGCGGTCCGTCGCGCTTTATGACCGCTTGGAAGCCGAGACCGGCATGGCATTTGATTGGAAAAAGGTCGGTAGCTTGCGATTGGCGGCCACCAAGGACCGCCTGCTCGAAGCCAAGCGCCTGGCAACTATGGCGCAAAGCTTTGGCCTGGAGATGAACATTATCACTCCCGATGAGGCCAAATCTCTCTTCCCATATATCGACACCAAAGGCATGGAGGGCGCGGCCTTTATCCCTTCCGATGGGCATGTTGATCCGGCAAGCCTGTGCCAGGCTATCGCGGCCGGTGCCCGTAAACACGGCGCCCAGATCCGCCAAGGTGTGAAGGTCCTCGACTTCAAAATTGTGGACGGACGAATCACCGAAGTCGAAACCGAAGAGGGCACCTGGGAGGCTGAGACCGTCACAATTGCCGCCGGCATGTGGAGCCGTGAGATTGGCCAAAAACTGGGTCTGCATGTTCCCGCCTGCGCGGTTGAACACCAATATATCGTGACCGAGCCCCTGCCTGACACCGCCAGTGTCAAGAACCTGCCAACCCTGCGCGACCCTGAGCGTTTGGTCTATTACAAACCCGATGCGGGCGGTCGATTGGTTATCGGCGGCTATGAGGAGGGCACCCTGCCATTCGGCGATGGGGGAATCCCGGGCGAGTTTGTGCGCCAGCTGCTACCAGACAATCTCGACCGTTTTGGGCCTTTGGCCGAATTGGCCGCAGAGGTTACGCCAGTGATCAACGAAGTTGGCATTCGTTCGGTCATCAACGGGCCTATCCCCTATTCCGCAGACGGCGATTTCGTCCTTGGCTGGCAGCCCGGATTTGACAACCTAATGATGGCGACCGGGTTCCTTTACGGGATCGCAGCAGGAGGTGGCGCCGGTGAAATGATCGCTGAGTGGATCCTGGAAGGACGCCCAAGCCTTGACCTTTGGCCCTTGGATGTCCGGCGCTTTTCGCCCCATCACGGCACCAAACGGTTCATGTACCCGCGCGCGGTCGAACATTACGAGTACCACTACAAGCAGCGTTATCCGGGTCAGGAATACCAAACGGCCCGCGACCTGCGCCTGTCGCCTTTACATGAGAGACTGAAAGCGGCCGGCGCAATCTTCGGATCGAAGAACGGTTGGGAACGTCCATTGTGGTTCGCGCCGGACGGTGTTGAGCAGAAGGACCAACTGGCCTTCATCAACCCCGGCTACAAACCCTATGTCGGAGAAGAACACCGGGCCGTTCGCGAAGGCGTGGCCCTGATCGACCAGACCTCTTTCTCTAAATTCGAGATGGTTGGACCGGGTGCTCTGGATCTGCTGCAGCGTCTGGCGGCATGTAACATGGACAAACCTGTTGGCGCGGTCATCTATGCGCAATTCTGTAATGCAGAGGGCGGGATCGAAGCGGACATCACCATTACCCGGACCGGCAAAGACAGCTTTTACCTTGTCACAGGCTCTGGCTTTGGCGTGCATGATGAAGATTGGATTCGTCGGCACATACCGGACGACGGATCGGTCTATATGACCGAGGTGACCTCGGCACGCGCCGTCATCAACATAGTTGGGCCAAAGGCGCGCAAGGTTCTGCAATCGGTTTCCGAAAGCGACTTGTCCAACGACGCATTCCCGTTTGCGACATCGCAAGAGATCATCGTTGGGATGGCGCGCGTACGCGCCGCACGGATTGGGTATGTTGGTGAACTGGGTTGGGAGCTGCATGTGCCAACCGAATTTGCCTGCCATGTCTATGATACGCTTTGGCAAGCCGGGCAGGCAGATGGGATCCGCAATATCGGCTATCGCGCGATTGAAAGCCTGCGGGTCGAGAAGGGTTACCTCTACTGGTCGGGGGACATCACTCCTGACTACACACCGATCGAAGCGGGCCTTGGATTCCGGGTGCACCTGAAATCCAAAGGAGAATTCCTGGGTCGCGAAGTTTTGGAACGCCAAAAAGCCGACGGTCCGGAACAGGTTCTCTGCACTTTTGTGACAGATGAGAATCTGCCGGTTTCGGGCGGCGAACCGATTTTGCACAATGGCGAAACCGTTTCCCTGGCAACGTCGGCGGCTTGGGGTTTTACCTGCAAACAAACGATCATGATGGGATACCTGCCGACCGCGATTGCCTCTGAGACTGATTTTGAATGTGTCGTTTTTGGAGATACGAAAAAAATCACTCGTGTCGACGGTCCGCTCTATGACCCGCAAAACCACCGCCTTCGGGCTTGAGCAAAACGGGCCGGGGCCGCACATTGTTGGGGTCCTGGCCCAATACATTGATAGGGACTGCCAAAAAGGGATGCCGATGATGACAACCGAGCACCACGCAACAATTCTGGACGCGCTTTCACATACGCCAAGCTTCGCCAATATTCCGGCGGCGGACTTAACAATCACACGGATGGGCGGTCTGACAAATCTGGTTTTTCGCGTTGATGCGCCGGGTTTGAAGCCAATTGTTGTGCGTGTTGCCGGGGCAGGGACCGAAGAGTATATCGACCGAGATGCAGAGCTGGCCAATGCCAAAGCCGCCGCACGGGCCGGGGTCTCGGCCATGATCCATTACGCTGATCCCAAATCAGGTCTTCTGGTCATGGACTGCCTGGAAGACGTTACGACGATGACACCGGAAAATTTTGCAGAGATCGCTGGAAGTCCTGGTCGGGCCGGAGTGGCATTGCGCAAATTGCACAAATCTGGAGAGGTCTTTGTTGGCCGGTTCGAGCTATTTCAGATGATCGAGGAATATCTTGATGTTTTGTCGAAAAAGTCTAACTCGAAATTGCCCGATGGGTATCATGAGGTTGTTGCAGCTGCCGCCCCGGTACGCGCCGCGCTGGATTCCAACCCGGCCAAGCTGGCGCCGTGCCACTGTGATCCGCTCTGCGAGAACTTCCTCGATGACGGTCAAAAAATGTGGATCGTTGACTATGAATATGGGGGCATGAACGATCCCCTTTGGGATCTGGGGGATGTCTCTGTAGAAGGTCACTTTTCAGCGAAAATGGAGCAAGAACTGCTTGAGGCTTATTTCGGTCGTACCCCCACCGCGGCGGAAACAGGCCGGGTGGTGATATATAAGGCTATGTGCGATTTGTTATGGACTTTGTGGGGCTTGATTCAGCACGCGGATGGCAACCCTGCCGAAGACTTCTGGAAATACTCTGTAACCCGATTTGATCGCTGCAAGGCATTGATGGGTTCGTCGGATTTTTCTGCCCATGTTGCGAATGTGAAATTGGGCTGACGGTGAACTTGGCCACATAAAGGCGGTCCATGGGCTTCCATGGACCGCTTTTTTTATGCGTTCAGAAGCTCCAGAATATCGGCATGCAATTGTGGTGTTGCTGCCGCGACGACCCGCCCATCTGAATTGAAATCCAACTCTGCGCCAGCCCAATCGGTAATCACCCCGCCGGCGGCCTCGACCACCGCTGCAACCGGCAGGTAATCATACGGTTTGAGGTCGTAATCCACCACCGCGTCAATCCGGCCTTCTGCCAGTAACGCGTGAGGGTGGCAATCATAGCCCATGCGCCGGAGCTTTCCGGCCTTACAAAGCGAGGCAAACAGCGCAGGGTCATCGGCGTGGATTTTTTCCGCCTCGTTAATAAAAAGCGTCGCATTGCGCAAATCTTTACAGTCTGAACTTTGGATCGGTGCCCCGTCGCGGGTGGCACCGATTCCTTTTGCACCAGTGTAAACTTGTCCCAGGGCGGGCAGACGAATAAGGCCACATTCCGTGGCGCCATTTTCCACTACCGCCATCAATAGCCCAAAGAGGGGCACGCCCGTTATGAAGCTCTTTGTGCCGTCGATCGGGTCCACCACCCAAATGCGGCCGCGGTCCAGACCTTTCGTGCCAAACTCTTCGCCGAATATCCCATCCATGGGAAACTCGCGCTCGATGGCATCCCGGATTGAGGCTTCGGTGGCGCGGTCGGCCAGGGTCACCGGGCTTTCATCGTCTTTGATCGTTACTTCCTGGATTGAAGTGAAGGCTGCGCGCGAAAGCATCGCGGCCTGTTCAGAAATTCGGAGCGCGGCGGCCAGAAGGCTGGAATTGTCAGTCATGAATGATGTCCGGTACTGGGAAGTGAGTTTGCAAGGGCAATCTCGATACCAAGCTCTGTCAGCTTGGCCGTGATGTCCTCTGGGGGTTGGTTATCGGTGATCAGAAGGTCCAGAAGCTCTGGATTGGCCAGTGAGATTGGTGCGCGTCGCCCAAATTTGGAACTGTCTGCAGCGATGATCCGGGTTACGGCATGGTCCATTATGGCGCGGGAATACTTGGCTTCTTCCAAGTCGAATATCGAAAACGCCGTCTGCGCGTTTATTGCGGCGATCGACAGGATCGCAAAGTCGGTTTGAAACCGAGCTGCAAATTCCAGTGCGTCGACGCCGAAAATACCGCCATCATGAGAGCGCAGTTCTCCGCCGGGCATAAATACCCGGTTGCCATTGCGGGCGCCGAGGGCGTGGGCGACTGCGGCTGAGTTGGTGACAATGTAGAGATCCGAATGCCCTTGCAGCGCCTTTGCAATATAGGCTGTGGTCGATCCCACATCCAGAAAGAGTGATGCCCCGTCAGGTACGCGGGAGGCAACATGCGCCGCGATCCGGCGTTTCGCGCCGGGCTGTTCCGACATCCGCGCGGAAAAACTGAGCTCGGTTTTTGTTTCTGCCAGTTGCACCGAACCGTGGAACTTTTGCACCAAACCATCCTCGGACAAGGTTTTGATGTTTCGGCGCACCGTTTCTTCGGTCACGCCAATCGCCTCGGCTAGTTCGTTGATGCGGCTACTGCCGCCCGAGAGGCGCAAAAGATCGAGAATCTCCTGGGCCCGGGCGGGTTTGGGGCTGTGACCTCTCGAATGAACCGACATTTGTGCGCCTTTTGGTTGGGAATGATGGTTGTTTGCTCATTAATTCCACATAAAAGGGCACAAATCCAATAAAAAGACATCACAAACAAACAAAAACGTTGATTTAGTGTTGAGATTGGGTGAGATTTCGACTCGTAACAACGTTAATCAACAAGATTCGCTAAAAACCCAACGGGGAGAGTCGACATGACTTACGAAAAGTTCATCACCGCCAGCCTGCTGGCCTTGACTGTTGCGGCACCTGTTTCCGCTGATGTTGAAAACACAGACCCAATTCGCATGACGATGCATGACTGGACTGGCCAGCTTCTGACCACCCGGATCATGGGCGGCGTATTGGAAGAAGCGGGATATAACATTGAATATGTGCAGGCCGACTACATCGCGCAATTTGCGGGTCTGCAGTCCGGCGACTTGCATGTCGCAATGGAAATATGGGCCACAACAGGTCAGGAAGCCATGGATGACGCGATTGCCACAGGTAATGTAGTTAGCTTTGGCCCCACTGGCATGCAGGCCATCGAAGACTGGTGGTACCCCGCCTATATGGAAGAGCAATGCCCGGGCTTGCCCGATTGGCAGGCACTGAACGATTGCGCCAATTTGTTTGCGACGGCCGAAACCGCGCCATTTGGCCGATATCTGGGCGGACCAGTGACCTGGGGCGGTTTCGATGAAGAACGCATCGAGGCGCTAGAGCTCGATTTCGAAGTTGTTCACGCCGGCACGGATGCCGCGCTGTTTGCCGAGCTGGAATCCGCCTACCAACGTCAGGCGCCGATTGTCCTTTGGGTCTATGCGCCGCATTGGGCCGTCGCGCGATACGAAGGGAACTTCGTCGAATTCCCAACTTATGAGGCGGCCTGCTACACGGACCCGTCCTGGGGCATCAATCCAGATATGGCCTATGACTGCGGCAAGCCGCGCGGTGATATCTACAAGGTCGGTTGGGCCGGTCTGGCCGAAAACTGGCCCGGTGCTGCCGCAGCTATCGAAGCTTTTACAATTGATAACGCAACGATGGGCGACATGGTTGGCCGTGTAGATCTGGGCGGCGAAGATATCGAGGCCGTGGCCGCGGAATGGATTGCTGAAAACGAGGCGACCTGGAGCGCCTGGATTTCAAACTAAGCCTTCCTCCCTGTCGACCTTCCCCTGGGTCGGCACTCCCCGGGGCCCGCCCTAAATCCTGGTGGGCCCCTCCCTCGCTCGGGTCGCTTTGCTTGACCCACCGCCCGACCGATCCTGATGAGAATTCCCATGACCATAAAACGACATGCTTTGCTGGAATGTAATGACCTTTGGAAGGTGTATGGCCACAATCCCGAAGGCTTTTTAAAAGCACATAACGGCGCGCCAACCAGCGATGACCTGCATGCCCAAAATATGGTGGGCGCGGTGCGAAATGCGAATGTTAAGATCTACGAAGGTGAGATCTTTGTCATCATGGGCCTTTCGGGATCTGGAAAGTCAACGCTGGTCCGGTGCCTGTCGCGCTTGATCCAACCAACCGCCGGAGAGCTGATTTTTGACGGGCAGGACATCCTGTCGAAATCTGATAAGCAGTTGATCGAAATCCGCCGCAAGCGAATGGGCATGGTGTTTCAACACTTCGCCTTGTTGCCGCATCTGACGGTCCTGCAAAACGCTGCATTTCCCCTCGAAGTGCAAGGCATGTCCCGCGACGCCCGTGAGGCGCGCGCGCGCGAAGTGATTGAGCTGGTCGGTCTGAAAGGCCGTGAGGACTATTACCCGGCGCAATTGTCAGGCGGTCAGCAGCAACGTGTCGGCATTGCCCGGTCTCTGGCCGTGGAGCCGGATCTCTGGTTCCTTGACGAACCGTTTTCCGCGCTTGATCCGTTGATCCGTCGCGAGATGCAGGATGAGTTCATACGCCTGCAAGGCATGCTTAAAAAAACCATTGTTTTCATCACTCACGATTTTGATGAGGCCATTCGACTGGCCGACCGTATCGCGGTTATGCGGGACGGTGAGATTGTCCAGATCGCCAGCCCAGAAGAGTTGGTCTTGCATCCTGCCGACGATTACGTCGCAGAATTCACTCGCTACGTCCCCCGCGCCAAGGTTCTGACACTGGGATCTATAATACGTCCCGGTCCGGTTGAGGGTGAGGTTGCGGGAACACTGAATGCGTCTGATCGTGTCGATATGGTCGCCGATCAGGTTGAGAGGTCTGCCAAGGATTTCAACATCTTGGACGATGATGGCGCGATTGTGGGTCATATCGGACGACGTGAAATCATCGACGTCCTTATCGGCCGGGAGGTCGCGGCGTGAGCGTTTCCGAACTTGACATCAAGACTCCAAGGCAAAGCACTTTGGCCTGGCTGAGATCGCCTTGGCTTTTCTGGGGCGGTCTGCTTGTTGCAACCTGGCTGATTTCCAAATTCTCCTTTGACATCTATCGCGCATTTGATGCGCGTTGGATCATTCGCTTTCCGGATGCATGGCAGCCGGATTTCGAGACACGGATATCGGATTTCATGGATTGGCTGCTGCAAGAGGCGCAAGTCTTTGGGATCTTATTTCGAGATGTCACCCGCGGTTTGGCCGCAGTGATTGAAGCCCCCTATGATCTGGTTGTTGGCCTCTTGGTTGATGGCGTTCAGCGTGGGCAGGGCAATCAGGCGGTTCAAATCCTGCCGCCGCTTAGCTGGATTGGCGTGATTTTTGCCGTGACCGCAATCGGACACTATACCAAAAGCTGGTCGATGGCCGTCTTGATGGCGGTGTGCTTCTCCTATCTTGCGGTTTTTGGCCAATGGGAAAGCGCCATGATGACGCTGGCATCGGTCCTGATTGCCGTTCCGATTGCGGCGGGCGGTGGGCTGTTGCTTGGCGTATTGGCTTTTCGGGTCGCATGGGTCGACAAGGCGCTGCGTCCGATCCTCGACCTGATGCAAACGGTCCCGGTTTTCGCCTATCTGGTGCCGATCCTCTTCATGTTCGGTTTCGGGCCGGTCTCAGCACTGGTTGCAACGATCATCTACGCGATGCCGCCCATGATCCGCGTTACCATTGTCGCATTGCGCGGTGTGCCCGAAGAACTGGCGGAACTGGGCCGCATGGTGGGCTGCACGCCCCGTCAACAAATGTGGAAGATCTTGGTGCCGTCGGCCAAGCCCACGCTGATGGTGGGCGTCAATCAAGTCATTATGCTGACTTTGAACATGGTGATCATTGCATCAATGATCGGGGCAGGCGGGCTTGGCTATGACGTTCTGACCGCGCTGCGCCGTTTGGACATTGGTGGCGGAGTTGAGGCTGGGCTGGCCATCGTCGTACTGGCCATCGCGCTGGATCGGTTAAGCCAGGCCTTTTCGACCCGCACGGTCACGCAAAAAGCCGCGCAATCCAAAGGTAGTTTTTTGCAAAGGCACCGCTGGTCCTTGTTGTCGATCTTGGTCATCGCAGTGACAGGTATCATGGGCCTAGGGTCGACATGGATGCAGAGCTATCCCGATGCGGCGGTCCTGAGTACCGGACAAGTTTGGGAAGACGCAATCGGCTATATCAACGTCAATTATTTTGACGCATTGGAAGCCATGAAAAACACGCTTTTGATGTGGTTCCTGTTGCCCCTGCGCCAGTTTTTTGCCGGGATCCCGTGGGGGTGGGGCTTGGTCGTGACGACTCTGATCGGGTTCCGTATTGGCGGGTTTCGCTTGGCCGCGTTGGTTTTTGTTCTGATCGGCTTAATCATACTCACCGGCCTGTGGGGCAAGGCCATGACAACGGTCTACCTCTGTGGCGCGTCGGTGGCGATTGCCTCGATTATTGGCATCCCGCTTGGTTTGCTGGCAGCAAGCGGCGCAACCTCCAACCGCGTCGTTGGCGCCTTCATTGACACTCTGCAAACCTTGCCAAGCTTTGTTTACCTGATCCCGGTCGTCATGTTGTTCCGGGTCGGGGATTTCTCGGCCATGATTGCCATTGTTGCCTATGCGCTGGCGCCGGCCGTTCGGTATGCCGCCCATGGTATTCGGTCGATTGACCCGCAGATCATCGAAGCCGGGATTGTTTCGGGCTGCACGCGCTGGCAAATGATGCGTCGCATCAAGCTGCCCATGATCGTGCCAGAGCTGTTACTTGGGCTGAACCAGACAATCATGCTGGCGCTGTCTATGTTGGTGATTACTGCCTTGGTTGGCACCCGGGATCTGGGCCAAGAGGTTTATATCGCGCTCACTCGCGCCAATACCGGGCAAGGGATTGTCGCGGGCCTTGCCGTCGCCTTTATCGCAATTACCGCTGACCGCCTGCTTGAGGCTTCTGCCAAACGCATGCGCAAACGGATGGGCCTGTCATGAGCCCGGAACAAAAAGCTATAGATCGCGCAATGTCGCTGGCCTGTTGGGCCGCGCCGGAGAAGGCAATTGCCCTTGGGGGCGGGATCACAAACTTCAACGTCAAATTGACCGATGAAGGCCGCGATTACGTGGTTCGTGTGGGCGATGACATCCCGCTGCATCAGGTAATGAGGTTCAACGAACTGGCCTGCCATCGCGCGGCCGAGGCTGTCGGTGTCTCGCCCCGGATCGTACATAGCGAGCGCGGGATTCTGGCGATGGATTATATCGACGGCCGCAGTTTGCAGGCCGCCGATATATGCCAACCGGCAATGGTGGACCGCATCGTTGTGCTGTTGAGACGTTTGCATGTGGATGGGCAGAAAAACCTTCGTGGACCAGTGCTAATGTTCTGGGTTTTCCACATTCTGCGTGACTACGCTGCAACCTTGCAGTCAGCAGAGTCTGTTCACATGGGTTTGCTGCCCAACCTATTGGCAAAGGCTGACGGGCTGGCAACCGCCATCGGCCAAATTGACGTCGTGCTTGGTCATAATGACCTGCTACCGGCAAATTTCATGGGCGCCGGCGATCGTCTTTGGCTCATCGATTGGGACTACGGCGGTCTGAACTCGCCACTCTTTGACCTTGCGGGTCTCGCGTCGAACGCGCAAATGCCCGAACCGGTCGAGCGGCAGATGCTGGAGGCCTATTTCGACCGGTCCGTTGACGACGGCTTGTGGCGAAAATTCACAGCCATGAAGGCCGCGTCGCTTTTGCGGGAAACCATGTGGAGCATGGTCTCAGAAATCCACTCGCAAATCGATTTTGACTACCCGAACTACACAGCTGCAAACCTCGAACGGTTTAAAGCTGCCCTGCAAGACTTTGAAAACTCGTGAGGAACCAATGAGCGATTTTCCAACCAGCGCCAAGGCCGTAATCATCGGCGGCGGCATCGTAGGCTGTTCTACAGCTTATCACCTGGCCAAAATGGGCTGGACCGAGGTTGTTCTGCTTGAACGCAAAAAGCTGACTTCCGGCACGACGTTTCACGCCGCAGGGCTTGTCGGACAACTACGGTCAAATGCCAACATCACCCAATTGTTGGGCGAGTCTGTCAATCTTTACCGCACACTGGAAGAAGAGACAGGGCTTGGCACCGGCTGGAAAATGAATGGCGGCTTGCGGCTGGCCTGTAACGAAGAACGCTGGACCGAGGTCAAACGCCAGGCAACCACTGCCCGCTCTTTCGGGCTCGACATGCAGTTGTTGACGCCAAAAGAGGCGCAAGAGATGTGGCCGCTAATGACAATCGACGACGTGGTTGGCGCGGCCTATTTACCCACGGACGGGCAGGCCAACCCGTCAGACATTACTCAAGCGCTTGCGAAAGGCGCGCGTATGTCGGGCGCGTCAATCTATGAAGACACCAAAGTTGAGCGCATCGACGTTCAAGACGGTGTGATCAAAGGGGTCGAAACGGAAAAGGGTTATATCGCTTGTGAAAAGGTTATCCTTTGCGGCGGCCAATGGACCCGGAATTTCGCAAAGACTGTTGGCGTAAATGTGCCGCTGGTGCCGGTAGAACACCAGTATATGGTCACGGAACGCATCGATGGTGTCACCGCTGATTTGCCGACGCTGCGCGACCCTGACCGGCTGACCTATTACAAAGAAGAAGTTGGCGGACTTGTGATGGGCGGCTATGAGCCCAATCCGATCCCGTGGGCCATGGATGGTATCCCCAAAGGGTTCCACTACACTCTGCTCAGTTCCAATTTCGAACATTTCGAACAGTTGATGGAGCTCTCCCTGGGTCGGGTTCCCGCATTGGAAACTGCGGGGATCAAGGAACTGGTCAATGGCCCGGAAAGCTTCACCCCTGATGGCAACTTTATCCTAGGCGAGGCGCCAGAGCTGAAGAACTTCTTTGTTGGTGCGGGCTTTAACGCATATGGCATCGCCGCTGGCGGTGGCGCGGGCATGGCCCTGGCAGAATGGGTCGCAAATGGAGAACCGCCCTTTGATCTTTGGCCGGTCGATATCCGCCGCTTTGGGCGCCCCCATTTTGACAGCGATTGGGTGCGGACCCGCACACTGGAAGCCTATGGAAAGCATTACACAATGGCCTGGCCGTCAGAGGAGCATTCCTCGGGCCGGCCTTGCCGGAAATCGCCGCTCTACGCGACGCTGCTGGAAAACGGTGCTTGCTTCGGAGAAAAACTGGGATGGGAACGGCCCAACTGGTATGCAGATACCTCAAAAGGCGAAGAGGCCAAAGATGTCTATACCTTCGGCAAACCCAATTGGTTCGACGCGGTCGGGCGCGAGCACAAAGCAGCTCGTGAGGCGGCCGTCCTTTACGACCAAACCTCCTTTGCAAAATTTGTCCTCAAAGGCCCGGATGCAGAGGCTGCGCTAAGCTGGATCGCGGCCAATGATGTCGCCAAGCCTGTTGGGTCGCTGATCTACACCCAAATGCTCAATGATCGTGGTGGCATCGAAAGCGATCTGACATGCGTAAGAACCAAACGCGATGAGTACTACATCGTGACCGGCACGGGCTACGCCACCCATGATTTTGACTGGATTGAGAAAAACATCCCCGAGGGCATGAACGTCCAACTGGTCGATGTGACCTCGGCCTATGCGGTTTTGTCGCTGATGGGTCCACGTGCCCGGGATATCCTCGAGCAGGTCACCCGCGATGATGTGTCCAATGAAGGATTTGCTTTCGGCACTTCGAAAACCATCGGTATTGCCGGTTGCCCGGTGAACGCTCTGCGTGTGACCTATGTAGGAGAGCTTGGGTGGGAACTGCACCTGCCGGTTGAATATGCGACAACGGTTTATGCGGCCCTGAAAGAGGCAGGCAAAGCGCACGGGTTGATCGATGCCGGATATCGCTCGATCGAGAGTCTGCGCCTGGAAAAAGGTTACCGCGCTTGGTCGGGTGAGATCAGCCCAGATTACACGCCAATGGAATCCGGACTTGGCTGGGCGTGCAAACTGCGCACGAACACCGCTTTCAAAGGGCGCGAAGCTGTGCAGGCGCAAAAAGATAACGGTGTCGACAAGATGTTGGCGACTTTTACAACTGACGATCCAGACAGAGTGATTTGCAGCCGCTCGACGATCTATCGTAACGGTAAGCGAGTTGGGTATCTGTCTTCTGCTGGCTTTGGTTACACACTCAATCAATGGATCGGCTATGGCTATGTCAGAAATGCCGATGGCGTTGATGCCGATTACGTCATGTCCGGCGAATACGAGCTTGAAGTTGCGACCGAGCGTGTGCCCTGCAAAGTTCACCTAAAGCCACTCTTCGATCCAAAAATGGAACGGGTGAAGTGCTAGGCTGAACGCCGCGAAATTGGGTTTGTCCCCCTTGCCACCGTGCAGAAAAGGGGGGCGAACAATACGTCCTTCCTGAAAGAGGAGAGCTTATGCGATGAAGGTGCTTGTGCCTGTCAAACGCGTGATTGACTATAACGTTAAGGTCCGTGTTAAGGC
>CANLZL010000012.1 GCA_947495575.1 uncultured Nioella sp.
AGGCGCGTTGCGCCGCGGATCTGTCCTACTGCCCTCTGCACCCGTTCGCCTCCTGTTTTGCGGCTCTTAGACCATGGCGTTCGGCGCGCAATCAAGCGCCGAATGTCGGGGGTTTTGCCAAGCGCGTCTTTCAGGTGACAGCCCTGTTTGGGCTGCCTGTCCCTCCAATCAACCATGGCGACGGGGCGGCAGACTATTCCGCCCCTCAATCCAGCGGTCAATTACCGCCAGAGCCGATTCCTGATTGCCCGATGCAATGGCTTCTCGCAAGCCTCTGAGGGCAGAGGCCACTTCGATCTCGGACAGCCTGTTTTCGCGCGCACAAAAGATTTTCGGGTGGGCGGTCAGAAGGCGATCACCGCTCAGGGTCAGCTCTTCATACAATTTCTCGCCCGGTCTGAGACCGGTAATCTGAATCTCGATATCTCCATCCGGACTGTCCTCATCGCGCACCGAATAGCCCGAGCTTTCGATGACCTGGCGGGCCAGTTGGATGATCGACATTTTCTCACCCATATCCAGGACGAATACTTCGCCCCCTTCAGCCATGGCACCTGCACGCAACACCAGATGCACCGCCTCACGCACCGTCATGAAATAGCGGGTGACATCGGGATGGGTCACCGTGACCGGCCCACCCCGGCTGATCTGTTCTTGAAAAAGCGGCACAACCGAGCCTGAGGATCCCAGGACATTGCCAAACCGAACCATGGTAAACACAGTGTTGACAGCCCGGGCGGCCATATCCTGGATCACAAGCTCGGCCATGCGCTTGGATGCGCCCATCACCGAGGTCGGGCGCACGGCCTTATCCGAAGAAATCAGAATGAACCGTTCAACGCCGGCCGCCTCGGCCTCACGCGCCAATGTATGGGTACCCAGAACGTTATTGGCCAGGCCTGAAATCGGGTTGGCCTCGACAAGCGGCACATGTTTATAAGCCGCAGCATGGATCACCACTTCGACCGAATTTTGCGTCAGAACCTGGCGCACTTGGCGCGGATCGGTCACCGAACCCAGGATCGGGACAAGATCAACACCCGCATCTTCGGCCAGGGGCCGCAATTCCATCTCGATACTGTAAAGGGCCAGTTCATTGAGTTCATAAAGAAGCAATTTGGAGGGACGGCAGGTCAGCACCTGGCGTGCCAATTCCGATCCGATCGACCCCCCTGCCCCGGAAATCAGGACCATTCTGTCCGCGTAGCTGACGCAGTCAGTCCCCAGAGAGGTCGCAACCGGCGCCCGGCCCAAAAACTGTGCCGGCTTGACCGGGGTCAGTTTTTCAAAAAGAGGCTCTTCACCAATAAGCTGGGCAAAGGAAGGCAGGCTTTGCACCTCCAGCCCCATCTTTTGCAGATTGCTGGCAATTTGGGCCTGTTTTGGCTGGCTGAGCGACGGAATGGCCAAAAGCACACGGCTGATCCGCTTTTCCTCGGCAATATGTTTGATCCGCGCCGGCGTATAGACAGGTAGCCCCGCGATCAGCACGCCCTGAAGAGCCGTATTGTCATCGACAAAGGCGATAGGGTCGATTTCCTCGTGGCTGCGCAAGGCGGTGGCCAGTTGCGTCCCCGTGGTTCCTGCCCCGTAGATCAGCACACGGCGGCGCGGAATCTCGCGCCGGTAAATCGCTGTCACGATCTGGTAGAGCACCACCCGGCTGATCGCCGAAAACATGAAAAAGCTGATTCCGAAACTGACCGACAGCCCCACGGCAATACCCAGACCAAACAGCCAGCCAAGCACAGCCATGGCCCCTGCCAGATAAGCGGCAAAAACCCCGGTCTTGAACAGGGCCCGCCCCTCGTAAGCGTTAAGCTGGATCTGCGACACACCCAGACCAACGGCAAGACCCGCTCCCACGGCCAGAAGATAGGGCAAGATAGGTAAAACGAGATTCAGCGTTTCACCCGGGCTCAAGGGCTCGGCCTGCACGCCAAAAGTAAAGATCAGGGCAACGGGGATAAGAAGTAAATCAACCAGAAGAAGAATATATCTCTTCTGATTCCGATTTAGGGATTTAATAAATCTCAACATCCAATAACCGCCAATTCAATACCCCATCCCGAGATCTCCCTGCCCTCAGGGAAACCGCGGGGCAGGTCTCGCATCAATTAAATACCAAAAAAAAAGCAACGAATTCGTAACTTGCCTAAAGTTAACCCATTGTGAAACTACTACGAGCCGCGCCTTGTGCACAAGAATGAGATATTGGATGGGCAGGTGTTTGCCGAGCGATGCATTTACCATTCTCTTTGCCCTGCGCCTACGTTAGATTCTGCGGCAAACAAGGACCGGGCAGGATCCAGAACATGACCAGAGACCCCGTTGCTCTCATGACGGCCGTAATGTGCCTCTGTCTGGGCTTGACCATTGCCCATGCGGAGAACCCCATGACCGATCAGACCCCGATTTCCTGTCACAGCGTGCCTGAAATCTCGGAAGAGATGACCGGCCACCTTGCCGGCATCTGCGACAGTCTCAGCCAGCTGGAAGCCATCACCAGTCTGGAGGGTGATTTACACGTGACACTGGTCGCAGAGGATATCGGCCCCGACAGAATGCGCGCCCATCTTGCCTGGGCATCCGGCACAGAGACTGGACAGGGGCCATCGGTCGATTTCGGCTTCATGGATCATCCACTTGGGCCGCAACAGTATGACTTTGTCGCCACAAGCCTCGCGAATGCCACAAATTTCCCAAGAAGTGACACAAACGCTCCGTAAAAGATCAGTGTTTACAAATCAGAGCAAGAGCCCATGTGTACAATTTGTTCCGCCTTTAGACCCTATGAAACAGAATGTGGTTATGCACCGCTGGAAACACTTTACGCCTCGATCCCCGAGGTACCATCGGCTCCGGCCTCTACCCTGACAACAAACACCATGTCTGTTGGCGATGTGTTCTCCGGCTCTTTGGAAACTGTTGGCGATGATGACTGGATTGCGGTCACGTTAACAGCCGGCAGCAGCTATGACATTGATCTGTTTGGCGTGGGCACCAGTGAACTCAGCGACCCATATCTGCGGCTCTATAACAGTTCTGGCACATTGGTCGCGCAAAATGATGACGGAGGCCAAGGCTATGACTCACGGCTCGTCTTCACGCCCACCACCACCGGAACCTATTATGTCAGCGCCCGGGCTTATGCTGACGGCGGCATGGGAGATTACCAAGTGACCGTCGCCCCCCATAGCTCTGCCCCCGTAGGCACTTTGGATGAATTGGCGGAATACCTGACAGATGGGTATTGGTCGCGTCATGCCTTTGACACCTCGAGCAGCAATCAGATCAGGGTAGACCTGACCGCGCTGGACAGCCGCGGCCTGACACTGGCGCGTGCCGCGCTGGAAGCCTGGGAATCTGTTGCAGATATCGAATTTGTCGAAGTGAGCAGCGGTGCCCAGATCACGTTCTCCGATGATCAGGCCGGTGCTTATTCCTCATATAGCGCCATTGGCGGGGTCACCCAATCGGCCATCGTGAACGTTTCTACAACCTGGCTGAGTGCCTATGGCTCAGGCTATGATGACTACAATTTCTTAACCTATATCCACGAAATCGGACACGCGCTTGGGCTGGGTCATCAGGGCCCTTACAATGGATCGGCCGCATTTGGGACAGACAACGTCTTTGCAAATGACAGTTACCAGATGTCGGTCATGTCCTATTTCTCACAAACCGAGAATACCAATCTGAATGCCAGCTACGCATTGCCCATCACGGCAATGATTGCCGATATTCTGGCGATCCAGGACCTCTATGGCGCGCCGGCTTCCAGCTCTGCCACCGCAGGCGATACCGTCTATGGGCTCAACCAGACCATTGGCGGCTATCTTGGACAGATTTTTGATATCATGGCCAGTGGCAACGACCCGCTGAACATGCTGGGCAGCGGACCAATCGCCGCCACGATTTATGATCACAGCGGCACCGATACGGTCGATTTCAGCATGGATTCAACCAACCAATATATCGACCTTCGCAGCGAAGGAATCTGGGATACATTTGGTTTGGTGGGCAACATCGTGATCGCCCGCAATACCGTGATTGAAAACTATGTTGCCGGGTCCGGCGACGATTGGATTCTTGGCAATAATACTGCAAACGAACTGACCGCAAATGGTGGCCAAGATACCGTGCGTGGCCTTGGCGGCAATGACACAATCAACAGCGGCAATGGCAATGACCTTGTGCTTGGCGGGGTCGGAGATGATGTGATCAATGGCGGGGACGGCAATGATACGATCAACGGCCAGGCGGACCGCGACCTGATCAATGGTGGCGATGGCGACGATGTGCTGCGAGGTCTGTTCCATGAGGACACCATCAATGGCGGTGAGGGCAATGACATTATTAATGGCGGGTCTCGAGATGATGTCCTGAACGGCGGCATCGGGGACGACACCGTACTGGGCGATGAAGGCAATGACCTGGTCATGGGTGCCTCGGGCAATGATACTCTGCGCGGTGGCAATGGCCGGGACACGCTCTATGGCGGGTCGGCCGATGATGTGATGACCGGCGGCGACCATTCGGACTGGCTGATGGGCGATGGTGGCCATGACACAATCAGCGGCAACGACGGCCTGGACACGATCAATGGCGGCACCGGGCGCGACATGCTGATTGGCGGCGCGCAGGCCGATGATTTCGTATTCGATGCCGGCTTTGGCCGGGACACGATCGCCGATTTCGAGGACGATATGGATGAGCTCTATCTCGATGATGCGCTCTGGTCCGGCACATTGACGGCCCAGGACATCATCAACACCTATGGCAGCTCGTCCAACGGCAACACAGTCCTCAATTTCGGCGGCGGCAATCTGGTTGTTCTGGTCGGTGTTGCGGATGCTCAGGATCTTGTCGATGACATCGTGATCTTCTGATCGCGACCGGCTACTACTCTTGCAAGCGCCCCTCGGTCTTCGGGGGCCTTACAGGTTGAGGTTCCAATGTCCCGCTCAAAAAACACTGCCCTGATTACCGGATCGGCCGGGTTTATTGGCTATCATCTGAGTCAGCATCTCTTGGCCTCAGGGTGGCGGGTCATCGGCATCGACGCGATGACCGATTATTACGATGTGGCGCTAAAAAAACAGCGTCATGCGATGTTGCAAGATCACACTGCGTTTCGCGCCGAAACAGCACGCATTGAAACCCCTGGCGCCCTGACCGCACTTTTCGAAGACGAGGCCCCAGATATCGTGATCCATCTCGCGGCCCAGGCCGGGGTCCGCTATTCGATCGAAAACCCGGAAAGCTATGTCGACTCGAACCTGGTCGGCACCTTCCGTCTGCTCGAGGCGGCACGGGCATATCCCCCGGCTCATATGTTGCTGGCCTCAACCTCCAGCGCCTATGGCGCAAGTGTCGAAATGCCTTATTCAGAGACGCAGAAGGCTGATTGGCAGATGTCGTTTTATGCGGCAACCAAGAAGGCCAACGAAGCGATGGCCCATAGCTATGCCCATCTCTATAATCTGCCGACCACCATGTTTCGGTTCTTTACCGTCTATGGTCCCTGGGGTCGCCCAGACATGGCGCTTTTCAAATTCACCAAGGCGATTTTGAACGACGAGCCCATCGACATCTACAACCACGGGAATATGCGACGCGACTTCACCTATATCGATGATTTGGTCACCGGCATCCACAACCTCGTTGATTGCGTACCACGCCGCCTCGATGACACGGCCGATATCGGGGAAACCGACAGCCTGTCACCGGTTGCCCCCTACCGGATCGTCAATATCGGCAATTCCAATCCTGTCCCCTTGATGGACTTCATTGAGGCCATTGAGGCCGCGACCGGGCGTAGGGCCAGAAAAAATTTCATGGATATGCAGCCCGGTGATGTGCCCGCGACCTGGGCCAATACGAGCTTGCTGGAACAGCTGACCGGAGCCGTCCCACAAATGCCGGTGCATGAGGGCGTGCAAAGATTTGTTGAGTGGTACCGCAGCTATTATTCGGTTTGAGAGGCTCTAAACCCTTTAATTAGGGTCTGTTTTTGGCTGAGAAGACTCTGTTTCGCACGCGAAACGACGCGCTTTTCTGAAGCGCATATTCAGGAGGCCGGAAATGGCACCCAAATTTGGAACAAGCGGGCTGAGGGGCCTTGTGGTCGACCTGACATCGGCCCTGATCGCAGAACATGTGCAGGCTTTCCTGACAGCTTTTCCGAATATCTCTGAGCTCTATCTGGGGCGCGACCTACGCCCCTCTTCGCCAAGAATTGCGGGCGATGTGGCAATGGCCGCGCGCAAGCTTGGCATTACCGTCATTGATTGCGGCGCTGTGCCAACCCCTGCCCTTGCGCTGACAAGCCTTGGCAACGGGGGTGGGGCAATCATGGTCACAGGCAGCCACATCCCTGCGGATCGCAATGGGTTGAAATTCTACACCACCGGCGGAGAGATTTCGAAAGCAGATGAGCAAGCCATTTTGGAGCAGCTCGAGGCGCGACGCCCGCCAAGCGCGACGCCAGCGGGTCTGCGTCAGGATCATCAGGCCGGCGACCGGTTTTGCGAGCGCTACCTGACGGCATTTGGTTCAAACGCGCTATCAGGCCTCTGCGTCGGCCTTTATGCGCATAGTTCCGTCGGACGAGACCTGTTGAGCAGAACCCTGTCCGGCATGGGGGCAGACATTGTTGAATTGGGCCGATCTGATCAATTCATTCCAGTCGATACCGAGGCCGTGGACGCCATCACTCGTGAGAAACTGGCTGCTTGGGCCAAGCAATATAAGCTCAACGCGATCGTCTCGATGGATGGTGATGCCGACAGGCCGCTTTTGACGGATGAAACCGGCACGATCATTCCCGGCGATATTCTGGGCCAAATCACCTCCAGCGTGCTTGGGGCCAAAACCGTGGTGACCCCGGTCTCCTCCAATTCCGGGGCAGAGGCGGGGCAGCGGTTTAAGCGGGTTCTGCGCACGAAAATCGGCTCGCCTTACGTGATCGCGGCAATGGCAGAGGCTGGCGGGAAGGTTGTGGGATATGAGGCCAATGGCGGCTATCTACTTGGCTTTGACGCGCTAGGCCCCAAAGGCCTCCTGAAGCCGCTTTGGACGCGTGACAGCTTTCTGCCTCTGATTGTTCCGCTCACGCTTGCGCAGGAAAAATCGCTTTCAGAGATTGCCGCCGCCGAGCCCGGTGGTGTGACCGCAGCCACACGGTTGCAAGACACGCCAACGGACCTGTCACAACGCCTTGTTCAGACCTGGATCGACACCCCCAAGAAGCTCCAAACCTTTTTGAATGCGGCAGGTGCGCCTCCCGTAGAGGGCACGGACTTGACGGATGGGTTGCGTCTTTATCTGGAAGGGGCTGAGGTGATCCATATCCGCCCCTCGGGCAATGCGCCCGAGCTGCGCCTCTATGTCGAGGCCGCAAACGCCGCGCGGGCCGACAGACTTCTGATGCACGCCGCAGATGCCCTGCGCCAGGCAGTGGCCGGTTTGGAGGCCGGGCAGGGTTAAGTCAGCCCCGCCAGTCCCCCTCATGCCAGCGCCAGGCATCCGAAACCATCTCGGCCAGGGTTGATCGGCGTGGCAACCAGCCCAGCTCTTGTTCGGCACGGGCGGACCCCGACACCAGCCTAACCGCGTCCCCTGCCCGCCTTGGGCCTTCGGAAATCGGAACGGGCTTATTGGTCACAGACCGGCTGGCCTCGACCACTTCCCGCACGGAAAAGCCTGTGCCAGTGCCCAAATTGAACACCCTGCCCCCCCTGCCCTTATCCAGCCATTTCAGACCCAGGATATGCGCGTCGATCAAATCCATGACATGCACATAATCGCGGATGCAGGTGCCATCGAGCGTATCGTAATCGGTGCCATGAATGGTCAGCGCTGGCCGCTTTCCGGCAATCGTCTCCAGCATCAGCGGGATGAGGTGCGTTTCGGGATCATGGCGTTCGCCCACTTCTGCCTCGGGGTCGGCGCCCGCCACGTTGAAATAGCGAAAAATCACTGCATTCAGATCATGGGCCGCGCTGAAGTCGCGCAACATGCCCTCGATGGCCAGTTTAGACCCTCCATAAGCGTTTATAGGCTCTTGCGGGGTGTCTTCAGTCAGGGTCTGATCGGTCTCGCCATAGGTGGCGCAGGTCGAGGAAAAGACGAAATTCCGGCAGCCCGCGGCAACGGTCGCTTCGATAAGGTTCAGCGCGCCCATCACGTTTTCCCGCCAATAGCGGCCGGGATCAGACATGCTTTCGCCGACCTGGCTGAGCGCTGCGAAATGCATCACGGCATCTGGGCAAAACTCAGCAAAGACCTGATCCAGCCGCGCCCGGTCCAAAAGATCGCCTTCGGCCAGAGGGCCAAATTTCACCGCATCGCGCCAGCCGGTCGAGAAATTGTCGAAACACACGGGCAGATATCCTGCCTGTTTCAACGCCTTACAGGCATGCGCCCCGATATAGCCGGCACCGCCCGTTACCAGAATTGTTTTCACCAAATCATCCTCTTGTCTTATGCCGTGACCATGCCGGAAAAACCACGCGAGACGAAGCCTCGTTTTTGGCTTAGAACGATGATATCTTGGATCACTGAAGCAGTCCGGCCTTACGACGAGGCCGAAACAATAAAATGACAGGGGCAACCCCATGCGAATAGCGATGATTGGCACAGGCTATGTTGGCCTGGTTTCCGGCGTGTGTTTTTCCGATTTCGGGCATGACGTGATCTGCGTCGACAAGGACCCGGGCAAAATTGCCAAGCTGGAATCAGGTGAAGTGCCGATCTATGAGCCGGGCCTGGATGAACTGATGGCGAAAAACGTGCAGGCCGGGCGCTTGTCCTTCACTACGGACCTGGCGGCCGCTGTTGACGGGGCCGAGGCTGTTTTTATTGCCGTCGGCACGCCCACACGCCGGGGCGATGGCCATGCCGATCTGTCCTATGTGATGGCCGCAGCCGAAGAGGTGGGCCGATCACTTACAGGCTATGCCGTGATCGTGACGAAATCGACCGTTCCGGTTGGCACCAATCGTAAGGTCAAACAGGCGG
Source organism: uncultured Nioella sp. (assembly GCA_947495575.1). GTDB lineage: Bacteria > Pseudomonadota > Alphaproteobacteria > Rhodobacterales > Rhodobacteraceae > CANLZL01. The sequence continues at coordinate 9,025 of CANLZL010000012.1, forward strand.
TGCTGAAAGCCGCGCCCGAGGCGGAATTCGATGTCGCCTCGAACCCTGAGTTTTTGCGAGAAGGGGCCGCGATTGACGATTTCATGCGCCCTGACCGGGTTGTGGTTGGTGTTCAAACCGACCGTGCAGCGCAGGTTATGGCCGACATCTATCGGCCGCTTTACTTGCGCGATTTTCCGATCCTTAGCACCGATTTGGAAAGCGCCGAGATGATCAAATATGCCGCCAATGCCTTTCTGGCGACCAAGATCACCTTCATCAACGAGATTGCCGCGCTCTGCGAGCGCACCGGCGCCGATATCAAGCAAGTATCAAAGGGCATGGGGCTGGATGGTCGGATCGGGAATAAATTTTTGCATGCCGGCCCCGGCTATGGCGGATCATGTTTTCCCAAGGATACGGCCGCGCTGGCCCGCACAGCCCAGGATTATTCGGTCCCTCTTCATATCGTCGAAACGGTTATGCGGGTAAATGACAGCACCAAGACGCGAATGGTCGAAAAGCTGCGCGACCTCTGCGATGGGTCGTTTAACGGCAAAACCATCGCGGTACTTGGCGTGACCTTCAAACCCAATACCGATGACATGCGCGAGGCACCCGCCTTGACGATCGTGCCGGCCTTGGTGGGAGGCGGCGCCAAAGTGCGCGTGGTCGATCCACAAGGCGAAAGGGAAGGGGCCGCACTTTTACCCGGCGCTACCTGGATGGACAACCCATATGGAGCGGCCAATAACGCCGATCTTTTGGTGATCCTGACCGAGTGGAATGAGTTCCGCGCGCTGGACCTCAAAAAGCTGGCCAAGAAAATGGCCAGCCCGCGACTGGCCGATTTGCGCAATATCTATTCACCAAAAGATGCCAAACGCGCCGGGTTTGAGGCCTATGGCGCGGTTGGCCGCAGCGGTTGGTCCGCCTAGACCACACCTGCACGCAGACAGTCATGCAGGTGTAAGAGGCCAACAGGTTTGGCCGCATCATCCAGCACAAACAGTGCGGTGATCTTGCCTGACATCATCGACAGCGCCTCGGCGGCCAGCATATCGGGGCCAATCGACCGGGGGCTGCCGGTGGCAACATCGCCCGCGCGCTTTTCCATCAGCCCATCCATGTTGCGCCGCAAATCGCCGTCGGTGATGACACCAATCAGGGTATCGCCCCGCGTCACACCGGCAATACCAAAGCCCTTTTCGGTCATCACCAGCAGAACATCGGGCATCGGCATCGCCTCGCTGACCAGAGGCAAGGCGTCACCGTCATGCATCAGCTGTGAAACCTTGGCCAGCTGCGCGCCCAGTTTGCCACCGGGATGAAAAGTGTGAAAGTTTTCTGCCAGAAATCCGCGCCGTTCCATCACGGCAACGGCCAGTGCATCGCCAAGTGCCAGTGTCAGCGTGGTCGATGTGGTGGGCACCATGCCGATTGTGCAGGCCTCAGGCGCGGCCGGTAAGGTCAGGCGCAGATCGGCCGCCTTCATCAAGGTGCTGTCGGGATTCTTGGAAATCGCGATCATGGGAATGTTGAAACGGGCCGCATGGGCCACAAGGTCGCCAAGCTCAACCGTCTCGCCAGAATTTGAGATCAGGATGCAAAGATCATCAGGCGTGATCATGCCCAGATCGCCATGGCTCGCCTCAGCCGGGTGAACGTAATAGGACGGCGTCCCGGTTGAGGCCAAAGTGGCGCAAATCTTGCGCGCGATATGGCCCGATTTTCCCATACCAGACAGGATCACGCGGCCATTCACGGCCAACACGGCCTCAACAGCGGGCTCAAAATCCTCTGGCAACGCCTCGGCCAGCCGGGTCACGGCTTCGCCCTCGATGCGCAGCACACGGGCTGCGGTGTCGCGGATCATATCTGATGCAATCTTATCCATGGTCCAGCCTTTAGCCGATGATCGCGCCGAAGGGCAGGGGGAAATGTTTCGCGTGCGAAACGCTAGTGCCGTTCCAACCAGGCGATGAGCTGTGCTTTCAATTCTGGCGTAAGCGAGGGCCCCGACAGCGTCAGGCCCGTGGCCGTTTCGCGCGCAGACAGGCCGGGGCGAATTTCGCGCATACCCGCAGGCGATGCTGCTGGCCGTGGGGCAGGGGCCAAAGATCTTGCAATCACAGCCTGCTCCGCCTCGATATTATCGGGAGTTTCATCCAGCAGACGCTGTTTTAGACCCTGAATAAGGGTATTTGACCCTTCCATTGCCTTGGCCAGGCGCAGGCCGAGCCGCTCGGTCAGCGACGCCGGAAAGCGCAAGACGCCATCCAGTTCGGCCACAACCGGCATGAATGTCCCGATCTTGGACCGCCGCGCCCGCGACGCTGACCCGAACAGGCCTTGCAAGGCGGCCCGACGATCCTCGAACACACCCTGTTCAATGGCCTTCAACGCAATCCTGGCCCGTTCAAAATAGCTCAGACCGACCCGGATTTCGTTTTCTTCTACCATAGCGATATAGGCGTCGGACGCGCTTTCTGGGCGCCGCAACAGAGCCTGAATAAGGGAAAAAGACTCTTCCCCGGTCTCCGCCAGCAATTGGCGCAGCGCCGCCAAGCGCCGCCAGCCAGAGATCAGACCGTAGCGTCCACCGTCCAGTGCCACCACCTCAATCGGCGTTTGCTGCCCCCGGGCGCGAATGCTGTCTTTGAGCACCTGCAACTCATCATCTCCGGCCAGAACGCGGTCCCGCACCAGATACCCCTCGTCAATGGCCCCCAATGGCAGGGATTGCACCAGCCGCCCCTCGATCCGCGCACGGTCCAGTTCGGCCGTGACCTCCTCCAGGGCAGCAACGGCCGAGGCTTCGCCCGCTACATGAGCAATTGGTGGGGCCGCAGGCGGGGCAGGGGTGTCGCCATCATCCGACCAATAACCAAGGCGGGCGGGGCTGAGACGTTTGCGTTTTGCCATCTGTGCTTTCCTGTCCGTTTTAGACCCTAATCAGCGGTTTAGAGCCTGTTTTAGGCCGCACCGGCCCGGGTTTCTTCTGCCTCAAGTTCTTCGCGCCGCCATATCCCCAGCAAAAGTCGTTTGAAGGCGGCATAGGTCGCATCAAAGGTTTCGCGACCGCGGGCATAGGTCTCACGGTTGAAATCGCGGTAATCGGCTTCATAAATACCAGACACCTGTTCCCCCGCCTGACCGATCAGTGCGGTGAAACCCTGCCGATGCGGGCTGAGAGTCCGGCCCAGATAGGCCTGCATCAAGGCGCCAAGCTCTGCCTGCTGACTGTCATCATAACGCGTGACCACGGCGCGCACGGCGTCCCATTCAAAGCCCATTTCTTCCCGGCCAAGTGCGCGTGCGGCCATGTTCTCACCCTCCTCAATCGAGGCGAAGGTCGAATGCAGCATGTCGAAGAACCGTCCGGTGGAATCAAATTCGAGGAACGACGCCCCTAACGGCACCAGCAGGATATCGGCAGCAGAAAGCCCGTTTATGGTCAAATAGCCAAGGGCAGGGGGGGTATCTATGAAAATGAGGTCATAGTCATCCAGCACCCCATCGGCGGCCAGCGTATCGGTCAGCGCATCCCAAAGCTTCCAGCCGCGACCGTTCATGCGCCAAACCGGGATCTGAAACTCGGCCCAATAAAGGTTCAGCTGCGCGCCGATAAGGTCGATATTGGGCCAATGGGTGGATTGAATGACATCTGTGGCCTTTACGTTCAAAGCCTCGGTCAATGTGTCATCCAGCGGTTGGGGTGTTTCGCCCCGATCCAGCCGGCGTTGATTTTCCACCCGCATATGGCCTGCATAATGGCGCGCCAGCAGGGGAAAGACGGTGTTCCACTCATCTTCGACCACACCGCCAAAAATCGAGGTCATGGAGCCCTGGCTATCAAGGTCGATCACCAGCACCCTGTAGCCGTCCAGCGCCGCCGACATGGCCAGATGGGCCGCGGTCGAGGTCTTACCCACCCCGCCTTTGAAATTTGCCACCGCCACCATCTTGGCAGCCAACCCGTCGGGCCGGTAAGGACGGTATTCCTTGGCCTTGGAGCCTTCAGAAGCAAAATGGGTGCGCAGGCGCAACACCTCATCCAGAGTGAACCACTTGGCGCCGCCTTCAGTTTCGGACCGGCCCTGGGGCAGCTCTGGGTTTTGTTTCAACACCCGGCGAAAATGGGCCTGGGCCACGGGGATCAGATAGCGGGTGATTTCCCAGGTTGAAAAAAGGCGCAGCGTTTTCCGGCCTTCTTCATTCAATCCCCGAGACGCGAGATCAGCCCGGCCCTGAGCACAGGCTTGCGCAATCTGGGCAAACCCCTCTGTTCCAAGAGGTGCCCCCAAGTCATTGAGCGCAACATCGGGATCAATGTTGAAATAGGGGGGAAGCCCTGCGGTCTCTTTTGCCATGCTCGCGCCTCTATGTGCGGTGTTTCCGCCAATATACGCGAAAAGGCGTTACATGGAAGCAAAAGCACGATTTATGCGAAGTTTCTTTGCAGAATCTGTAGCAAAAGGGTGCTTAGGAAGAGGATGCCTGAAAAAACCTGTGGTGTTAAGTATGTGTTATATTTGTGTTAAACGAATTAGGGATCTTACTAAGATCTTTTTTTTAAACGATAAATCGGGTGTTTTCTGAAGTATCCCGACTCTGAACCCCCGATAAAGCGACTCTGAACCCCCGCTAGCCTGACTCTGATCCCCCGATCATCCCGCTGGACGGCGTCTGTGGATAACTCTAGGTTGGGTGTCAACAAAACCACGATAAAAAACGAGTCGGGGCAGTGAGCAGATCCATTACAATCGGCGGCGGGCTTTTGCCGGATCGTCACCCGCAGGGGGATTTTTTCCTTTGCGATATTCTTGATGCCATTCCCAAGGATGACCTTGCCACGATGGAGCATCCGGTCTTTTCGCTTTCGACGCGGCCTGATCGGCGCATTCTCAGCTATACTCATAATGATGTCGCGATCGAAGTGACGCCGAGCGTTAAAGGCCTGGCCACGATCCATGACAAAGACATCCTGATCTATTGCATCAGCCAGTTGATGGCGGCCGTGAACGAGGGCAGGGCGGTCAGCCGCCGCATCTATCTGCGCGCCCATGACCTGCTTGTGGCCACCAATCGGGAAACCTCCGGGGATGCCTATCGGCGCCTCAAGGAGGCCTTCGAGCGCCTGGCAGGTACACGCATCACCACCAATATCACAACCGGCGATCAGGAGGTGACCACCGGGTTTGGGCTGATCGAAAGCTGGGAGATCGTGCGCAAATCCCGTGGCGGGCGCATGGTGAGCGTCGCGGTAACGCTGTCTGATTGGCTTTTTCAGGCGGTGATGAATAAATCGGTCCTGACGCTTAGCCGCGATTATTTCCGCCTGAGGAAACCGCTCGAACGCCGCATCTATGAATTGGCGCGCAAACATTGCGGCCGGCAGAACAGCTGGCGGGTGTCGGTTGATCTGCTTTTGAAAAAATCAGGCTCGGCCAGTCCGCGCCGCGTCTTCCGCAAGATGCTGCGCGATATGATCGAGGTGGATCATCTGCCCGATTATCACATGGAAGAAGAGCCCGGCGACAAGATCCGTTTCACGTTGCGAGATGCGGTGATCGAGACCCCGCAGCGCAACCTGCCAGTCCTGCGCACAGAAACGCTTGAGAAAGCCCGAGCCCTTGTTCCGGGCGCAGATATCTATGCGCTAGAGGCCGAGTGGCGGGACTTTTGGAGTATGTCAGGAAGGCCACGCCTGCGTAACGCAGATGCAGCCTTCATGGGCTTTGTTAAAGGTAGCAGGGAGAAGTTGTAGTGCGCCTACAACGGCGTAAACAGCCGAACAATGGTGGCGCTGACTTTACCCAAAATAGTCGGATGGGCGTTATTCATCCAATTGAAGGCTAATGTTCTTGCTTGCAAGAATTCCAATGATTTGTGTCACTGCTGGTGACAATCGCGGCAGCGCCGCTTGGAATTCGGTTTCTTTATCTGATAATGAGTTTATTGCAGATTCTCCATTCTCTATTCTCCAAAGCGCCAAGGCCAGAACAGTTCGAATTTTATCATCACTATTAGTTTTGCTCATATCTACTTCCTTTCTACTTTTGTGTGTTTAGCAAACAGTATCGCGAAAAGTTTAATCACTCAAAGCCGAGTGAAAACCTAACTTTTCACTTCAAGATGGAATCCAATTTTTTCTCCAGTTCAGCCAAGCGTTTCCTACTATCCATTAACTGCTCAGCAACGCTGAATAGAAGTGACAAAGTGAATTGGTCCATGTTCCAAGTGTCAGGATGTGAAATTTCTTTTATTGAAGAATCGAATGACATAGGTGGCTGCCCGCGCTCAATGAGCAGACGATCAATTTTCTCAATATCATCTGCATTTTCTGCGACGATTTTCTCTAAATCCGTACTCGTTGGAACCAGCTTATTAATTGTGGGCAGATCGTATTTTGGTAAATGCCTGTGCGTTATCGCATTAAAAAGTCCTTGAAACCGCGCAGCGGTCACTTTGCCTTCGAAACGATTGTTGTAAACGACCCAGGCCGCGATCTGTTCCGGAGGGGGAGAAATATTATCATTGGTTGTTGGCAGGCCTTCCATTCCCACTAACTGTAAAAAATGCTTAGATACATCGCTTATTTCATCGTAATTGTAGAGACTAAAGTTTTTTGAAAACTCCTTCTCCCATTTTTCGATGTCCGGAAAGAAATTCAGTTTTCTTCCCATACGCCATTGTTTGAAACCCTGTATTCTTCCGGAATAGGTTTTGTGCTTTAAGCCCCATTGAAGATATGCGCTATTCAGCCATTTATCGTGTCGTCTAATATAGCAAACTATTTTAACATCTATCCCGGATTTCTGTATATCGGAGAGTGTTTTTATCGCCCTTTCGCTGTGTTCTGAGGCAAATAGCCACTCATTTGACCAGATAAGAGTATCGATGCCTTCTTTTTGCGCTCTCTGAGTTTCTTCGGCCAGAACATTGGCGAGTTGACCTTCGACTTCATCTCTCGGAAGCTCGACGAAGAATAGGTCTGAGCCTCCTCTAAATTGCCATTCAGGTCTTTCTATATTCGAGCAATTCTCAAGCATTATTCCAAGATATTTGGAATTGTTCGCCATGATCTGCTTATTATTTTTCTCGAGGGTGGCTTGAATGGAACTCGATCCAGTTTTTCCGGCACCGATGTGAACAATGAGTTTCATTTTGCTTTCCTTTTCACCGTTTGCCTAAACTGCGTCAGACTGCAATTTGTAGCCAGGTGTGTAAGCCTCAATGGCACATCCAGCCTTCTGGTCATATCTCACGCCCTCCTTTGATCAGGCTTTTCGAGGACTATAACCTTCTTCGAAGCCATAACAGAGGCTGCGGGCCAGAGCCGTTCGATCATATGATACACCGTGCCGTCATTGGGCAAAGGCTCGTTTGGCCACGGATAATCCGAACCAAACATGGCATTCATTTCCCGAACAACTTCGGATTTGGTCCAGAACATATTGCCAACCGGGAACAGGATCGGGTGCTCTGGCAGAGGGCCGGGCAGTTTATGTTCGAATTGGGGGAGCAGACGCTGCGATCCGGCCCAACCCACGATATATGGGTCAAAGGCTGAGACCAGCCCAATTTCATCCTGCCCGATCAGGTCGATGGCGGAGGAAAGATATTCCTTCCCGCCCAATAGGATGGTCATCAGAAAGTCTCGCCAGACATCGCCGGTGCTGGCCGATCCAATGGATTTCTTTTGGTGGATATGGCACCAGGTTTCGCCATCTCCGGCCGGGCCACCGGGGTGAAACAACTCCATGAATGGCAGGATATCGCGCCCACGATTGCTGCCGACCAAGACTTCAACCTCGATTTGGGCACGCTGCGCAATCTCATAGATTTCCTGTTCTTTTTCCTTGGTATTGGTCGTAATCACCACGCGCTCAGCATGGCGGTAGGCGACGAACCGGCTTAGATCTTCGCCGAGATCATCTATGTAATGTGCATGAATATGAACACAGAAGGGCTTGATCTTGGTGTGATCTGCATAGTCGAAGGTCTCGACCGCCATATCCTTGTGATACCAGTTATCCGAAGCGGCAAGCTGGGCTGTGGCTTCGGATTTGGATTTCCACATGAACCGGCGGTCCATGCTCCAGATCTTCTGGCGCTCCAAAATACGGTTTTTCTGATCTTTCTCTTCTGAAGAGAACATGAACGGAATGTCATAATCACCCGCCCCAACGACGAATTTGCGCTGGAGCCGTAGCCGGTTTTCAAGGGCAAGACTGAGCAGCCCGAACAGCCTTTCCTCCGGCACTTCCTCATCGCTGGTCTGTTCTACTGTCGATTTTGCCGGAAGTCCCAGCAAGGTTTTTGCGGCCTCGGTTAAATCGCCAAAAGGAACACCATGCAGTTCGGGGACTTCGTCATAAAGTGGATCGTCGAACCCGGTTGCACTATCAAATTTGACGACTTGGCACCCGAGCCTCATCGCATCGAAGACGACATTTGGCAGCGGGTCCAGCCGGGACGACAAAAACATTGCATCTGCCGCACGCGCAACATCCAGATAGTAATCCCCCGCGGGCAGGAAGTAGAGATTGCCGTCAGGTTTGTTAGCTTTAGCCTCTTGGATATGCTTGTCCATCCAGACCCCGAAGAACACATCCTCGTGGTTTAGCCCGTCTCCAACCCACAAAAATATGGTGTCTTCGTCGAGGTGTTTCGCTGCTTGCGCTGTCAAAACAAATAGATCTGTGCCTTTGCGCCATTGTGCGTGACCTGCACCAAAGATCAATTTTTTTCCCTCAAGCGATCGGCCAATCAGCTTTTCAACCCGACGGCGGGCAGCCTGATATTCGGTCGTTGTGATCTGACCCACTACAAGATCATGTTGCGGGATGATGATGGTATCGCGGTCCGTATCAAAGGCCAGATCGTTGAAAAACGGCTGCCAGGAGCTCATCACGGCCTCTGAAGAAAACACCAGTAAGTCAGCAAAGGCTGCCAGCACAATCATCTTGTAGGCGGGTAAAGTGTAGTTGGAGAATTCGTGCAAATAACACGCAAAAGGAATGTCGCGCGGGACCAGGGCCTTTGCAAAAAAGAAGCACTCGACCGAGTTCAGCAGCGCGAACGAGACCTGATCCAAGGCAGGATGTTTGAAATATTTCAGATCTTCGCCCGGTTGTTCGGACAGAAGTATGACGCATGCGTTTTCACGAAATTCTTCTTGGATCTGGCCGCCACGTAATGCAGCGACCACAACATTGTGGGTTTCCGCGGCTTCCCGCACCAGTTTCAGACCGACAATTGGCGCACCGGTTTTTGAAAGTTCGTGAACACAGATCAGGCAGGTCGGCTTGGCCGGATTAAACGTCTTGTTTCCCTGCAACTGATTGCGACGGACGTCTCGCACCGACCGTCTGCCTTCGTGCAGCCCATGTTGAATATAGTGTTGGAATGGCGACACGCCGGCCGCAGAAATATCCGGATAAATCGTGAGGTAATATTCTTCAGAAAAATCCGAGATTTGCTCGTCAATCGGGCTGCCCATCACGATAAGCTCGAAGGCCAGTTCACAGGCGCCCTCGACACCCTCTTCAATGGCTTGGGAAAGCTCTTCGTCAATCACCAGATCTGCCAATTGCATATCGAGATCGGCTATGTTCAGCCGCGCCCTTTGATACTGGTTGGCGATCCTGCCTTCTTCCTGCCCGTGATGTTTGTAATGCTCAGCAGGATCCAACCCGCCTTCCACGATGTCAGGGTATTGGGCTGCATAGAGTTCTGGATCAAAACGATATGTAGCTCGAGGAAGGGTGTGGCCGGCTTCGGTCAGAATCCGGACCCAAAGGGAATCAAGAGATGTCACGCGATAGTGTCTTTCGGAACAAGGTGTTGGCGCATTGCATCAATCACCTCTCTCGAATGGAGGTCGGTAATATTTGGTGCCAAATTTAGCAGAAGCTGGGTGAAGAGCGGGTTTGCGATGATTTGAGGGCCGAGTAGTAGAAACTCCAATTTGTCATCATCGAGAAATTGGGCCTCGATGACCCAAGGGTCAGCTTCGGCCCGCTCAAGAAGGTCGGTTACGTCATGTACCCCTCCCTCAGGGCAATACAGCAAGGGCGTCAGGGTTTGGTGTTGTTGCAGGCCATTTGGAAAGTGGCGAATTCGCAGCAGCATCTGCCGCAGGATTTCCAACTGCCCTGCGGGCGTTGTCAGAAATTCGAAGATCAAAGGATCGACGGTGGCGTCAATTGGTGCAAATGCGGGGATTTCACTATGACTAGGTAAATTGGCCAGCACACAGCTTCCGGGCCACAAAAAAGAAAGGCTCCCGAGGGTTGATAGATCGGGATTTAGGGACGTGGTGATAAACATGGCTTTAAATCAACTGATTGCGGGCCTTAAGGCGCGTCGTAAGCCGGTGAAGGCCTGTTTTCAGTGGAATTTGGGCCTTCCAGCCCAAGACCGTTTCAGCCCTTCTACAATCCAAGACGTTGGATTGAACATCGTACAAGGTTGGTTGATGCACCCTATTCAATTTTTCGCCTATAATGCTCTCCAAGACTTCGATGAGCGTGTTCAGGCTTGTACCCACGCCGCTGCCAATATTGAGCAGCTCCGTCGGGCGGGCTCCCATATCTAGCCGCACAGTGCGTTCGACCGCATCACATAAATCTTCGATCTCGATATAATCACGTTCGGCACTGCCATCGCCGATCATCTGAAAGGGCAATCCTTCCGAGATTGCACGCAGCAATATAGGAATAACCCCCTGTTTGGGTTTGTGGACGAGAGAACCATAAGGGTTGGCCACCCGCAGGATCATCAGCTGAATACCGTGCACGCGTGCCATTTGGATAAAGGCGCGCTCCAGACACAGCTTGTGCAAACCATAAAAGCCTTTTGGGTTGGTTGGGTGTCCTTCACGGATAGGAAGCTCTAGCGTATCGCCATAAATGGCACCCCCGGAAGAGAAGAAAACCAAACGCCCTTGCCAGCCCTTGGCCAACATCCGTTCGACCATGTCGATATGGGGCAGGATATGTTTTCGGCTAAGATCCGCGAAGTTTTTGAACTCCACGCGGGGATTGGCCAATCCTGCGCAATGCAAAATCGTCGCATCATCATCCCCTTTGGCCAGCCATTCTGCATCAAATAGGTCTTTAACCTGTATCTGAGCGGGATGATCCTGTGGCAGAAGCGGACAGGGTCGGCGGGACACGGCTTTGACACCAAATTCCGTAGAGTTAACAAAATGTTGGGTGAGCGAGGATCCGACAACTCCGGAAGCTCCTGTAATATAAATATTCTTCATAAACTATATGCTCGCCAGAAAAATTTATAGATGAACCGCACATGGTTCATATCTTAACATAATCAAATCGCCTTAGCCTGATGCATCAAAATCTACTGTGCAGCATCGGCTTCGTGTCTCACGTCTAAATTTTGCGCACAACCTACAAAATTGTCGCTCTAAATGGAACATAAACGCGCTCTACAACTAAGTTTCTACCTGCGTCATCGTTTTTCGTTTCGCCCCCGTGACGCGGCGCATTTGTCTTGTTAGATAGCACTTGATTTTAACATAGCACATCTCATGGGGACATCCTTGAAAATTGAAGATACACCGCTACCGAGCGTCAAGGTCCTGACCCCACCTCGTTTCGGCGATGCTCGCGGATTTTTTAGCGAAAGCTGGAACCAGCGGACTCTCGCCGACGCAGGGTTGGAATTTGACTTCGTCCAGGACAACCATTCAATGTCGGCGACCGAAGGTACCGTGCGCGGGCTCCATTTTCAGGCCCCGCCTCATGCGCAGGACAAGCTTGTGCGGTGTGGACGCGGTCGGCTGTTTGATGTGGCCGTTGATATTCGCAAGGGGTCTCCAACCTATGGGCAATGGTTTGGCATTGAACTGAGCTTTGAGAACGGGAAGCAATTACTTGTTCCAGCCGGTTTCTTGCACGGGTTCATCACACGCGAGCCTGACACTGAGATCATTTATAAATGTACGGATTACTACTCCCCCGAAGCCGATGGGGGGGTGCGCTTTGATGATCCGGATATTGGCATTGACTGGGGTGTGGGGGATGTAGAGCCGGTTTTGTCCGACAAAGACCGCATCGCCCCCTTCCTCAAGGATTTTGAAAGCCCCTTTGTCTGGGAAGGAAATTAAAAGATGAAAATTCTTGTAACGGGTGGTGCTGGTTTTATCGGTTCCGCCGTTGTGCGTCTGGCTGTGTCGCGCGGCCATGAGGTAGTCAATCTTGATGCGCTGACCTATGCGGCGTGCCTTGAGAATGTGGCGCCTGTGGCGGATAGTCCCAATTACAGTTTTGAACAGGCCGATATCCGCGACCGTGCCGCGCTGGATCGGATCTTTGCGGCCCACAAGCCTGATGCCGTGATGCATCTGGCCGCCGAGAGTCATGTCGACCGGTCGATTGATGGGCCCGGCGATTTCATCGAGACCAATATCACCGGCACATTCAATATGCTGGAGGCCGCGCGCAAATATTGGCTTGAGGCTGGCAAACCCGAACGCTTCCGCTTCCACCACATCTCAACCGACGAGGTTTTTGGTTCTCTGCCCAACGATCCTTCGGTGCAGTTCACCGAAACGACATCTTATGACCCGCGCAGCCCCTATTCGGCCTCCAAGGCGGCCTCGGATCATCTGGTCAATGCCTGGGCCGAAACCTATGGCCTGCCGGTGGTCCTGACCAATTGCTCGAACAATTACGGGCCCTATCACTTCCCCGAGAAACTGGTGCCCGTTGTCATTTTGCGGGCGCTGGCTGGTGAATCCATTCCGGTCTATGGCGCGGGTGAAAACATTCGCGACTGGCTCTATGTAGAGGATCACGCCGATGCGCTGCTGTTGGTACTGGAAAAGGGCCAGCTTGGCCGCTCCTACAATATCGGCGGTGAGAATGAGGCCAAAAATATCGACATCGTGAAAACGATCTGCTCGATCCTCAATGAAAAGCGTCCCAAGAACCATGACTATGCCGAGCAGATCACTTTCGTGACCGACCGCCCGGGCCATGACATGCGCTATGCGATCGACCCCACGCGCATTTCCGAGGAACTGGGCTGGCATCCATCCGTGACGCTGGAGGAAGGCCTGGAAAAGACTGTTCAGTGGTATCTAGACAATGAGGAATGGTGGCGCGCCTTGCAAAACCGGGATGGCGTTGGCGAAAGGCTGGGAAAAACAGCATGAAGACCCTTGTCTTTGGCAAGACCGGTCAGGTTGCGCTTGAGTTGCAGGCCCGCGCGGATGTGATCGCTTTGGATCGGACTCAGGCGGACCTGTGTGATGGTGCGGCCTGTGCGGATGCGATCCGCGCCCACAAGCCCGACGCTGTGATCAATGCTGCAGCCTATACAGCTGTCGATAAAGCCGAAAGCGATGAGGAAACCGCGACGCTTGTAAACGGGGCGGCCCCTGCGGCAATGGCGGGGGCTTGTGCCGATCTGGACATCCCTTTTGTGCATATTTCGACCGATTATGTCTTTGACGGATCAGGCGATACCCCGTGGCCGGTTGATGCTGCCACGGGGCCGCTTGGGGTCTATGGGCGGACGAAGTTGCAGGGCGAAGAGGGCGTTCGCAGCGCCGGGGGCACCTATGCAATCCTGCGCACCTCTTGGGTGGTGTCGGCCCATGGCAATAATTTTGTGAAAACCATGCTCAGGCTTGGGGCTGAACGTGACCTGTTGACCATAGTGGCCGATCAGGTTGGCGGCCCGACCGCGGCCGGCGATATTGCCGCGGCCTGTCTTGAGATTGTGCAGCAGTTAAGAACGGATCCTGGCAAATCCGGAACCTATCACTTTTCAGGAGGCCCAGATGTCTCTTGGGCTGATTTTGCCCGTGAGATTTTTGCCCAGGCCGACATTACCTGTGATGTTAAAGATATTCCCAGTTCCGATTTTCCGACACCGGCCAAACGCCCCAAAAATTCTAGGATGGATTATTCCGCCACACATAATGCTTTTGGCATTTCCCGCCCCGATTGGCGCCTGAGCCTGTCGGAAATTCTAAAAAATATTGAGGTCCTCACATCATGACCAATCGTAAAGGTATTATCTTGGCAGGCGGCTCTGGCACGCGGCTTTACCCCATTACAATCGGCGTCTCGAAACAGCTTCTGCCGATCTATGACAAACCCATGGTTTACTACCCGCTTTCGGTTCTGATGCTGGCGGGTATACGCGAGATCGCAGTGATCACCACGCCGCATGACCAAGAGCAGTTCAAACGCACCCTGGGTGACGGCAGCCAATGGGGTATCACCCTGACCTATATCCGGCAAGATTCCCCAGATGGTCTGGCACAGGCCTATCTTCTGGCCGAAGATTTTCTGGATGGTGCCCCGTCTGCGATGGTTCTGGGCGACAACATCTTTTTTGGCCATGGCCTGCCGAGATTGTTGGAAGAGGCAGACCGTCAGACCGGTGGCGGTACCGTCTTTGGCTATCACGTCGCCGACCCTGAGCGGTATGGCGTCGTTGATTTTGATGGTGCTGGAAGTGTGAAGGCGATTGTCGAAAAACCCGAAGTCCCACCCTCAAACCATGCCGTAACCGGGCTCTATTTTCTCGATGGAACCGCACCGCAGCGTGCCGCCAAGGTCAAACCCTCTGATCGCGGTGAGCTTGAGATCACCTCGCTTCTGGAAAGCTACCTCGCAGATGGCCTTCTCAGCGTCAAACGAATGGGACGTGGCTATGCCTGGCTGGATACCGGCACCCATGGCAGCCTTCTGGATGCAGGTAATTTTGTGCGCACGCTGGAGAAACGTCAGGGCATGCAAACTGGCAGCCCCGACGAAATCGCTTTTGACCAAGGCTGGATTTCCCCTGAAGAGCTTGCCGAACGTGCAGAGCTTTTCCGCAAAAACAGCTACGGGACTTATCTGGCCTCCATTCTCTGATGGTGCCGGGCGCCGGAAGGCGCCCGCTGTCATTCAATTGCAAGTCAAACGGATATCTCATGACCAATTCGACAACACGTGCGCGCATTCTTATCACCGGCGGGGCGGGCTTTATCGGGTCTCGGCTTGCCGCCCGGCTTGCCGCATGGGCCGATGTGACGGTATTCGACAATTTTCACCCCCAGGTGCATGAAGGTAATCCCGCAAATCGCAACAGGTTGTCAGAACATGGGATTGCCGTCATCGAGGGCGATATCCGGGATGCCAAAGCGGTCGCGCAGGCGGTTGTGCAAATTGACCCCACGATCATCTACCACCTCGCAGCCGAAACCGGCACGGGCCAATCCTTTGACCTGGTGGCTCGATATAATGATGTGAATATCATGGGCACGGCGCATCTGATTGAAGCTATTCGCGCGCATGCCCCCAATGCGGGTCGCGTTATCCTGGCCGGGTCGCGATCAGTTTATGGCGAAGGCGCTTGTGTAGATGAAGACGGTCATCCGACTCCGGCCGTTGAACGGCTTGAAGCGGACCTGGCCGCCGGTGATTTTGGCCCCAAGGATCGCTCCGGTCGCACCCTGACACCGGTGGCCACGGATGGATCTTGTGTGGTTGCCCCTGCGTCGATTTATGCCTCGACCAAATTGATGCAGGAATATCTTCTGCAACAGGCCTTTTGGGGAACAGACGTTCAGGTGGGGATTCTACGGCTCCAAAACGTTTATGGGGCCGGCCAATCCCTCAACAACCCCTATACGGGTGTCTTGTCGATCTTCACCCGCCAAATCATGGAAGAAAAAACCCTTAATATTTTTGAAGACGGAGAGATTACCCGCGACTTCGTCGAAGTCGATGACGTGGTGTCAGCCTTCGAGGTGATGGGGCGGGTTGAAACCGTTCCCGCCGGTGTGGTTGATATCGGCTCAGGCGAGGCGGCGACAATCCTGGATGTGTCCCGTCGACTATTGCGTCTTCTGGGCGCGCCGGAGGATCGCTATGTCATCACCGGGGCCTATCGTCCGGGCGATATCCGTTATGCGGTTGCAGATATTTCACGGGCTGGAACAATTCTGGGCTGGGCACCACAGAAGTCGCTGGACCAAGGGTTGAGCAATCTGGTGACCTGGTCGCAAGAGACGATACAAAACGAAGCAACGTAACCGTAACAGGCAACAATTGGCGCGCGCGCCCGCCCCCACGGTTTTTTTGTTAACAGAATTGCAGTTGCAAGCGACCTTTCCCACGAGGTAATCGGGGAAGACCCTAAAGAAGAAAACGCCAATGCTTGTTATGCATATAGGCCCGCATAAGACGGCCACCACTTACATCCAGCATAATTTCCGGGAGGCTGAGGATCGTCTTGCGACCAAAGGCTGGGTTTACCCTGCTCTTGGAGCGGAGGGTCTGCCTGGCCATCACGATCTTGCCCATAATCCGCAGCGTTATATTTCCGGAGACGGAAATCAGACAGAGGCGCTGAGAACCCTTGCAACCCAAACACGGGAAGAGGGAAAAAACCTGGTTGTTTCGGCAGAAGGGTTTTGTCGTTGGGGCGCCCCCCGGATTAACGGGTTTGCAGATGTGACCAAAGCAGAGCATCTGGATCTCATTTATGTGATCCGTGACCCTCTGGATGTTTTCTTTTCCTATTGGTCCGAAGAGGTGAAACAGGGGTATTCCACCAGCTTGGCGGAGCGGTTCACCGAAAACTTTCAAGACCCTTTTTCTTCCCGGTTGCTCAATCCCATGGTGGATTTGGGCAAGTTGAAGAGTTTTGAAAAAACACGGCTGCATGCTGTGCCTTTTGAACTTCTGCGGGCCCGTGGCATCGATATCTACGAACATATTTGTGAAACTGTTTTGGGATTGCCCGATGAGACTGCCGCCAGCAGTAAGGCCAAAAACATCTCATTTCCGGTCGAATTAACTGAATTCCTGCGTTTGATGACCCTGATCGAAGGCGAAGGGGTGCGGCGGCTGCCAAACGGATCGGATTTGCGACTGCGCTTTATGCGGCAGTCAACCGCAGGTGAACGCAACGAGCTCGTTGATCTGGTGCGCACTGCAGGTGCTG
The DNA here is from genome assembly GCA_947495575.1 of uncultured Nioella sp. Taxonomy (GTDB): domain Bacteria; phylum Pseudomonadota; class Alphaproteobacteria; order Rhodobacterales; family Rhodobacteraceae; genus CANLZL01. The sequence goes on from CANLZL010000012.1 coordinate 25,987, forward strand.
ATGCCCGGCGCGAGATCCGGTTTCCCCAAGGGCTGTTCCTCAAGCGCCGCCTGGCTCGTCTGGTGGCCAAAGGGCTGGAAGAGAATTGGACGATAAAACCGACCGAAGACCAGCTCTTCAAGCATGATGAAGAAAAAACCTACATACATTACTCGGCCTGCCGCTTGACGCAGATCCCCAGCATTCTTGAAGCCGCACAGACGATTTTGGATCGGTTGAAGGCGTGACAACACCACAATCACAAACGGGCTCTCAAACGGCCGCCATTTACGTTGTCCAGCGTGAAGCTCCGGATGCTGCTTATGTCGCCCATGCGGTTGCCGCCCTGCGCGCCCTGGCCGGTCATCTGGTTATCGTGGCCGAAGAAGATGACCTGAACAAGGTCCTTGAATTGGGTGCCGATCAGGTTTTGTCTTTTGGCAAACAGCCTGGCTCGGCTATATCGGGTTACAGAATCGGGTTGAGCGCTCTGCGCAAGATATCCGGGGATTGGCACCACATTATCCTGACCGGGTCGCATGTTTTCGGACCCGTGCACCCCTATGAGCAAGCCCTTGACACCCTCGAAAACGCCGGGGCCGATCTGTTTTCCTGCTATTGGCACGCCCATGCACTTGATCCGCGCCTGAATGCTGTTGAGGCGCCTGATAGCATACCCTATCTCGATTTTGCGGTGTTGGGCCCAAGGATCATTTCCCGGCCTGAATTCTGGAGTTTTTGGGAAAAGGCCCGTCCTTCACCTGATTATTGGGCGGATTTTCAAACTATTCAGATCGGCTTTGCCAATTGGTGTGAGGCAGCCGGCCTGACAACAGTCTACCCGTTTTCAGAAACCGCCATGGAAACCGTAGATCCCCGGCAGTTCGAGACTCATAGAATCGTTGCAAAGGGGGGACCGGTCCTGCCGGTTTCAGTGTTCGCCTTGGATCCGGTCATGCATGATTTGAATGCTACCTATCTGCGGCGTGCCATGGATGAGCTGCGCCAGATAGCCCCCCGGCTTTATGAACATGTTATTGCTTATATCGTGCCGCGCACCAAACCGCGCGATTTCTGCATGATCTCGGATCAGTATTCGGTGCTGTCGACTCAAGCGGACCTGCCGGAGAAATCGACCTGGGGATTTGGCCGGGTGGCGGTGTTCATCCATGCTTTCTATGCCAATATGATGCCCCAGTTCTGGGAACTGATCGAACGCCTGCCATGCCAGGCGGACCTATTCATCTCGACCGCCTCGCCCGAGGACAAGGCCCATATCGAAGCCTTTCTGAACGATCATGGTTGGCCGGAAACCGCGCGGGATGTGCGCGAGGTCGAAGCCAATCGCGGGCGTGACATGTCCTCGCTGTTCATCACCTTCCGCGATGTCATTCTTGAAGATCGTTACGAGGTGGCGCTGAGGCTGCATTCCAAACGCACCCCGCAAGTGTCGCGGCAAGTGGGTGAAAGCTTCAAGGATCACCTCTTTGAAAACTTGGTCGCAAACCCGGGCTATGTGCGCAACCTGCTGGACATGTTGGAATCCGAACCGGATATCGGGCTTGTCATCCCACCCGTCATCCATATCGGCTTTGGCACGCTTGGACATTCCTGGTTCAACAACCGGGCACCTTTGCAGGACCTGGCCAAAAAAATGGACCTCGATGTGGCCTTTGATGATTTCACCCCCGTCACTGCCTATGGCACCATGTATTGGTTCCGCACCGATGCGCTGAAGAAGATGTTTGAATGGGAGTGGAAATGGGAGGAATACAACCCCGAACCCAACCATATCGACGGGGGTCTTGCCCATGTTCAGGAGCGCCTGATCGGATATTGCATTCAGGATAAGGGCTACCGCACCGTATCGGTTATGACGCCGGAGAATGCGGCCCGTAATTATGCCAAGCTGGAGTATAAACTGCAGCTCTTGGCGGGTCATATGGCCAGTGGAAATATCTATCTGCAGCAGCAACAAATGCAGGCTATGGCGGCAACCGGCAAAATGCGTCTCTATCGGTGGCTGCAAAACACCTATGGCGCGGCCCTGCGTCGGTTTCCCGGGTCCCGGCGTATTTTGCGACCGGTGGCGCGACGTATTCAAGCCCTCTTTGGAACCGGCAATCCAGATCAAGGGCGAGGTTAGCCTGAAAACACCGGCCACAGGAAAGGGCAGGCAATGAATTTGCTGTTTTATGGGAATTGTCAGGTCGAAGCTGCCAGCTATGCTCTTCAGGCCCGCAACCCGAGCCTGAACTGCGAGTATGCCGGAAATTCCAACCGGGTTCCGAAATTCGACCCGGAACGCAGCGAACAGCTGATGCAAGAGGCGGACTTGATTGTCACGCAACCCATCACCAATATGGAGCGCGATGACAATCACGAAGCCCTGCGCGCACGGTTTGGTGATCGTGTAATTTTTATGCCCTATATTTTTGTGGCGGGCCTTCATTCGCTGAGTTTGGCTGGGCCGACGCATCGCAAATTGGCGCTGAAAAACCTGATCGGAGGAGAAATCATCCTCAAAACATTGCGCGCTCAGGGCCTGCAACGAACCGTCGCCACGTATAAAACTGGGCGGATCGACTTCGCTCATTCGCAACGGTTCGAGGAAACTCTGGGAGAGATGCGTCGCCGCGAGACTGTGTCCAAGTGTGAAATCCGGATCTCGAATGAAATCGAGGAGAGATACCGTGATAGCCGGGTTATGCTGACCCATAACCATCCTAACCCCGATATCTTGAACATCATTGCCGGCAAGATATCGGCCTATCTCGACTTGCCCTATGACCCGTTGACCCCGGAAGAGGTTCAGGACTATTCGCGGATCATCCTTCCCGTCTTTGAAACGATCGTGACACCTTGGTGCAAAGAAGAGCTTGGGTTGCGCTACCCTTACGATCTGCAATGGTTCTTTCGAGGGCGCGACCTGATCCGTAAACTGGCCGAAACCTTCGAGATCGACTGACTCTCGTCATTAATATGGACCGGCCATGAAATTACTTTTCCTGCATCAGAATTACCCCGGCCAATATCGGCAACTGGTCGAGTTTCTGGTGGCCCAGGGCGGGCATGAGGTTGTCTTTCTGACTCAGCGCAAGGGCGTGCCGGAAACCCCGGGCCTCAAGGTGATCCGCTATGCGTCCCATCACCATCCGGCCAAAGACGCCTATGGGCTCTCCCGCTATTGGGAGGAATGCGCCGGTACCGGGTTTGGCGCGGCACAGGCGGCCGGGGCATTGAAGGGCCAGGGCTTCACGCCTGATGTCATCCTGGGCCATATCGGTTGGGGAGAGCTGACCTTCATGAAACAGGTCTGGCCCGATGTGCCGATCCTTGGCTATTTCGAATATTACTTTCTGGCCCAGGGCGGCTCGGTCGGGTTTGACCCCGAATTTCCGCCAAACGCGCATACACCTTTCATCATGCATGCCCGCAATGCGGTGAATTACATCAATTTCGAAACCGTCGATCGCGGTCAATCGCCCACCCGCTGGCAGCGCGATACTTACCCGGAAAGTTTCCATTCCAAGATTTACACCTGCCATGATGGTATTCGCACCGACCGGCTTCTGCCCAATCCGGAGGCCTCAGTGCATCTGGACCGGCTTGGGCGGGCCGTGACCCGCGACGATGAGATATTCACCTATATGGCGCGCAATATGGAGCCCACCCGCGGCTTTCATGTCTTCATGCGCGCCTTACCCCATATTTTGGAGGCCCGACCCAATGCGCGGGCGCTGATCATTGGCGGCAGTGAGGCCTCATATGGTAAGGAAAGCAGCGCCAAGGGTGGCTACCGTGCCGAGATGGAGCGTGAGGTGGGCGACCGGGTCGACTGGAGCCGGGTGCATTTCCTGGGCCGGGTGCCTTATGAGGACTACCAGCGCATCATTCAGCTCAGCCGCTGCCATATCTATCTGACCGTGCCTTTCGTGCTCAGTTGGTCCTTGTTGGAATCCATGTCGATGGGCGCCACGATCGTGGCTTCTGACGTGGCCCCGGTGCGCGAGGCGATCACCCATGGGCAGACCGGATTGCTGGCCGATTTCTTTCAGCCTGAGGACCTGGCCGCACAGGTGGCCGACGTGTTGGCCACCCCCGCCGATTACGCCCATCTGGGCCAGGCGGCACGCGCGCATGTGGTTGAAAACTATGATTTCCTCACACGGTGCCTGCCCGAACATATCACGCAGATCAACGATTTGGCCCCGAATGCCGCGCCGATTGCGCTGCCCTGATCAGAGACTGCCAGCGCTCCGCGCCAGGCCAAAGACACTGCCCAACAGGCTAAAGACGGTCTGAACCGAGCTGACCGGGCTTTCGGTGGCCAGCACCAGGTCGCCGGATTGGATGCGGAAATGCCGGGCAGAGAAAAGACCGTCAGCCGTGGTCAGGTCCAGCGTAAAAACCACGCGTTCCTGCCGGGGGCCACGTTCCCCGGCGCGCAGGGCGCTGTCGGGGTATTCGCGCAGGATCAGGATGCCTTCCGGATCGGCCCGGGTCGCGGAAACGCCACCGATGATCGAGATTGCATCCAGCGCTGAAACCGAATCCTGCGGGAAAAGATGCTGGGCTTGGGTTCCGGCCGCGCCGAGCGACAGGAAATAGCGGTCATCATTTTCGACAATCACCCGGTCGCCACCATGCAGGCGGGTATCGAGATGTGGCTCGGAATAGAGCCGGTTGATCGACGTGCCAAAAATCTGCCCGTGGCGCATCAGCCGGATCTGCGGGTTGTTCAGCGATGTGCTGACACCACCACCTTCGGAAATCAGGCTAAGCACCGTATAGGACATATCGGGCATCGGATAATTGCCGGGCTGAGCGACGCCGCCCACCAAATCGACCGAATTATACCGCCCGGCATCCATCGACAGTTGTACCTGGGCCGAGGGCACAATCGCCTCCATTTCGGTTTGCAGGCGTTGACGGGCCGCCTGTGGGCTCATGCCCGAGACCCGTACGCTGCCGATATAAGGCATGAAGATTGAACCATTTGCGGCCACGCGCATCTCGCCCAAGGGAACAAAGCGTTGCTCATCCGATGTCAGGAGAGAGTTTTCATTGCTGTCCCAGATGGTGATCGTCACGGTATCACCGGGAGAGATTATCTGCTGGCGTGACCCTTGGCTGGCCGTAATCCAGCTCAGTCCGGCCTCGCCTATGATCGGCCATTCCTCAAGCGTTGGCAAAAAGGCACGGGTGACGGGATAGAGGGCAAAATCGGCCCCTGCATCATCAGCGCCACCAATAATCTCACGCTCGACGCCCGCGCCGCGAGGTAATGAGCACGCCGCTAAAACCACACATAATCCCAAGAAACCGATCAACCGCGCGATCTGTGTCATGCCTGTTCCTATGCGTAATGAGCGAATTGAATAAATGGGTCTTTTCAGGGCAACATACGGCTCCGACCCCTGTGGTCAACGCTTTCAATTCAGGAAGAGCAATTTCATGCGCGTTTTGGTTCTTGGGGCCACAGGTAAACTGGGACGGATGATAAAATGGGCATGGGTCGAAGCGCCGGACCTGCGGAGGGTCTGGCATCAGCGTCACGGCACACCTGATGGCAACGGGGTCAGTTTCGAGCTTTTGCCGAAGGCCCGCGAACTGGCCGCGATATGTGATCAGTTTGATGTCGTCGTGAATTTGGCCGGAATCGTTCCCTCCCGACCAGAAGACCTGAGCCTTAACCGCGATCTTGCAGTGGCGGTGCAAAACGCGCTTGGTGACACGCCACATCTTCTGGCCTCTTCGGCGGCGGTTTACGGTCGGGCAGGGGGGCTGTGCCGGGAAACCGACGCCCCGCATCCCGTGGCACCCTATGGGCAGGCCAAGCTTGAGATGGAGGAGGCCGTGTTGGCCATGGGCGGGCGGGTGACTTGCCTGCGCATCGGCAACGTGGCCGGGGCCGACCAGATTCTCGGAGCTGCCCGGAAAGGGCAGATCCTGTCGCTGGACCAGTTTGAAGATGGCCGCACACCCCGGCGCAGCTATATAGGCCCGTCTACCTTGGGACGGGTGTTGGGTGATCTGATCCGCGCCGCAGGGCAGGGCATGGCGCTGCCAGATGTGATGAATATCGCCACCCCCGGCACGGTGGAGATGGGGGCGCTGCTGGATGCGGCGGAACATCCCTGGACGCCGCGCCCCGCGCCTGAGGCCGCAATCGGCGAAGTTGCACTGGACATCACCCGGCTGAGCCGCTTTACCGCGCTTGATCCCGAGGCTGGCACTGCCCCGGCCCTGGTGGCCGAGTGGCGGGCCTATGAACAGGCGACCCGATCAAGCCCATGACCTGGCAAAAACGTATTTTCGATCTCTTCTTTGCCAGCCTTCTGGTGATCATTCTCAGCCCGATTATCCTGTGGCTCACCTGGAAGCTCTGGCGCACCCAGGGCCGCCCGATCTTTTACGCCGCCGAGCGCATGAAAACCCCCACCCAGGCCTTTCGCCTTTTGAAGTTTCGCACCATGACGGTGGTGGATGAAGATAGCGGTGTCTCGGGCGCCGACAAAGACGCGCGGATCACGCCGATGGGGGCGAAACTGCGCCGGCGGCGGCTGGATGAGTTTCCGCAGCTTTGGAATATCCTCAAGGGAGACCTCAGCTTTGTAGGGCCCCGCCCGCCTTTGCGTGAATATGTTGAGCGCTTTCCCGAGGTCTATAACGACGTCCTGAAAAGCCGCCCCGGCGTGACGGGGCTGGCCAGCCTTGTCTATCACCAGCATGAGGCCCGTCTGCTGGAAGCTTGCACAACGCCCGAGGAAACCGACGCCGTCTATTGCCGCGCCTGCGTGCCACGCAAGGCCGCACTCGATCTCATCTACCAGCGGCATCAATCTGTCTGTTATGATTTTGATCTGGTGTTTCAAACCATCGGCAAGCTTTACCGGCGCAAACAGAAATAGGGTCTAAATAAGGGGAAAAGACCCTAATCCTCCGCTGATCTCGCATAGACATCCTCGTAGCGCACGATGTCATCTTCACCCAGGTAAGAGCCTGTCTGCACTTCGATCAGCACCATAGGCACCTTGCCGGGGTTTTCCATGCGATGCGTAGCCCCAAGCGGCACATAGACCGATTGGTTTTCGCTCACGAGGCTGACCTCATCGCCGATTGTCACCCGTGCCGTGCCCGAGACCACGATCCAATGCTCGGCCCGATGCAGATGGCTTTGCAGGCTGAGCTGCCCGCCGGGCTTGACCACGATGCGTTTGACCTGAAACCGGTCATCCAGCGCCAGCGTTTCAAACCATCCCCAGGGCCGGTGATCACGCTGTGATTGTTCAGCTTGCGGCGCGGCGCGGGCCTTGAGCGTTTTGACGGCGCGGCCCACCTCTTGCGCGCGCGCGCGATCGGCAACCAGAACAGCATCCGGCGTGGCCACGACAATTACATTCTCCAGACCAAGGCCAACAACCTCCATCCCCTCTGCTTCAGAGCGCAAAAGCGTGTTCTTGCAGTCCAATGCAGTGGCCGCGCCAGCGGTCGCCACCCCCTGACCCAAATCGGGGCTCTCGCGGCGCACGGTTTCCCAATCCCCCAGATCACACCAATGCCCGTCATAAGGCTGCACCCAGAGATTGTCCGCCTTCTCCATCACGGCATAATCGATGGAAAGGTTGGGTAGGTCAGACCAGGCACCCGATGCAAGCCTGTGGAAGCTTAGGTCCTGCTCAGCACCTGCCACCGCTTCCTCAACACCAGCCAGCAAATCCGGCGCATGGGTTGTCACAGCTTCCCGCATCGCAGCGGCCGTAAACAGAAAGATCCCGGCATTCCAGAGATAGGACCCATCCACCAAAAGGGCCTCTGCCCGATCACGGTCGGGCTTTTCGACAAAGCTCTTCAGGGGTTGCGCACCGGGGATGTGCGGGTCCGACATTTCAAGCCACCCGTAGCCGGTTTCAGGTCGTGTGGGGCGAATGCCAAATGTCACAATCTGGCCGTCGTGAGCCTGTTTTTGAGCATTTTCGACAGTCTCGCGGAACATGTTCGCCTGAGGAATTTCATGATCTGATGGCATGACGACCATGGTTGCATCCGGGGCGCTGCGTTCCAGCCAAAGCGCTGCCGCCAATATTGCAGGGCCAGTATTGCGGGCGTCCGGCTCGATGAGAACTGTGCCGTCTGAAATGCCGATCTCGGCCAGCTGTTCTGTGGCGATAAACCGAAAATCCGGCCCGGTCACAATAAGAGGCGGACCAAACCCTTCACCTCTCAGCCGCAAGGCCGCGCTTTGAAACAGGGTCAGCTCACCCTTCAGCCTGGTGAATTGCTTGGGATAGCTCTTGCGCGACAGGGGCCAAAGTCGCGTACCTGCCCCGCCGCATAAAATAACCGGTGTGATCATTGGCTCGTCCTGCTCTTTTGGCCCTGTATTGTCATCTTCACGGAAAGGTCCGCCACAGGAAAGGTCAGTAATGCAGAATATCGTATTTGTAGCGGCGCAAAAAAACGAGACCAAGGGCAAGGGGTATCAGGGCGCAGAGCAAAACAAAGACAATATCAACATACTCAGCATGATAATAAGGATAGAAGGCAGACCGGCTGATGCCCACCACGTGGACCAACGGGTTATATTCCAACCAATCACGGTAGGGCTGGGGAATAAGGTCATGCAAAAAGATCACTCCCGAGATCAGCACAAGTGGGCGTGTGACAATCCCCCAAACCTGTTGCCAGACCGGCAACATCGACCTGAGAAAACAATTCAATGTGCCAGTTCCCAGACCCAAGAGTGCCGCCAGAGCAAAAGCCAACAAAAGATTACCAAAATCCAAAGAGACACGCGTGTCGAAAGCAAAAATAATAAAGGCAAAAACAATGAAGCTGACCATGATTTGCGTCACGAGCGCCAATAAAAACCGCGCAAAAATAGAATCGACATAGGTCACACTAGGATAGGCAAGAAGTTGTCGCGAAAACTGTATGGATTGCATGACCGCATTGCTCGTTGTCAGAAAAACGAAAAATGGCAAAAGCCCGGTCGCATAATACATTGGAAAGCTCGTGCCGAGCGAGGGGCTATGAAATCCAACCGAAAAAACCAACGTCAATAGCGCGATCCCCGCCGCTGGCTCCAGAATTGCCCAGATATATCCTCCCGGTGAACGGCCATAGGTCGTGCTCATCTCACGTAAAATCAGCGCCAAAACCGCACGCAGGGTTGCAGCTTTGCGTGAGCGGGCATGTAGAGATCTCAGGCGCGCCGAAGACGGAATTTGAGGTGTTTCTGTTTGGGACATCATCACAAGGAAGCTAGAAAACTACGTCGCCTTTATGTAGCACGAATAGAATAGGTACAAATCATTCAAATAGCCGAGGCCACCAGCTGTGCCCAATACCATGCGCCCCACCACGCAAACCGAACAGGACGATGAATCCCTGACCCCTGCACAGGAGGAAAGAAAGGCAAACAGAATCGTCGAACGACAGAAAGCGCGCCGGGATGCGCGGAATTCGGGGTTGGGACCAGAAGAAGCCGCCGCAGTCGTTGCTTCGAAAGAGATCAGCAGCACCCAGGCAGCGGACGTGGTCGACCCTACTCCCTCTCCGCTTCCACCGCCTGTTTCACCGGCGCGACCGCGCAAACGTCATTGGGTCGTTCTCATCTCATTCTTCCTGTTTGTGTTCATCCCTTCTGTACTGACCGGTTGGTATCTCTATGCCCGGGCCGCCGATCAATTTGCTTCAACCATCGGGTTTTCAGTACGCACCGAAGAAGCAGGATCAGCAATTGAGCTTTTGGGAGGCATCACCGAATTGTCGGGGTCCAGCTCTTCCGACACAGATATTCTTTACGAGTTTCTGCAAAGCCAAGAATTGGTGCGCCTCATTGACGAGGAATTGGATCTGCGGACAATCTGGGCACGCGCAGACCCAGATATCGACCCGTTTTTTGCATATCACCCCCCCGGCACGATTGAGGATCTTACCCGCCACTGGGGCAGAATGGTGCGGATTTTCTACGACAGCAGTACGGGGTTGATAGAATTGCGGGTTCTCGCCTTTGACCCCAATGATGCACAGGATATATCGAGCGCCATTTTCCGCCAAAGCAGCGCCATGATTAATGAGCTGTCAGCCATCGCCAGAGAGGATGCCGTCGGCTATGCTCGGGATGAATTGGATATGTCACTGAACCGTCTGGCAGAGGCTCGTGTCGCCCTTGCAGAATGGCGCAATACCAACCAAACAGTTGACCCCACGGCCGATACAGCGGGTCAGGTGGGGCTTGTCACCAGCCTGCAAACACAGTTGGCCGATGCTCTAATTGAGCTTGATCTCCTTCGCGAAACCACGCGTGAAAACGACCCGCGGGTTTCTCAGGCCGAGCGGCTCATCGAGGTTATTGAAACGCGCATTGAAGCCGAACGGGAAGTGCTGGGCACCACCGGCTCTGGTCAAGCTTTTGCCGATTTGGTCGGGGAATATGAGCGCCTGATTGTTGACCTGGAATTTGCACAGCAATCCTACACGGCTTCTCTGGGCGCCTTTCATGCCGCCAATAACGAGGCACAGCGCCAAAGCCGCTATCTTGCTGCCCATATCAGCCCTACTCTGGCCGAACGCGCTGAATATCCCGACCGTCCAATGCGCCTGGGGCTCATCACGCTCTTTTTGTTCCTGGGGTGGAGTATTCTGGCTCTCGTCGCCTACAGCCTGAAGGATCGGCGCTAAGCCGGGACATGCGCCATGATTGAAATTCGAAACCTTCGAAAGGAATTCACCGTCAACGGCCAGAGAAAAGTGGTGATCGCGGATATGAACCTGCATATCCCGGATAATATCTCTGTTGCGCTTCTCGGGCGCAATGGCGCTGGAAAATCAACCTTGCTGCAAATCCTAGCCGGGACAATGGATCCGACTTCGGGCGAGGTGCTGGCCTCTGGAAGAATTTCCTGGCCTGTCGGCTTTGCCGGATCTTTCCATCCAGATTTGACCGGCGCTCAGAATACAAAATTCATTGCCCGGATTTACGGCGTCGATACCGTGGAATTATCTCAATTTGTGGAAGATTTTTCCAAGCTGGGTGCAAGTTACCATATGCCGTTTCGCAGTTATTCTTCCGGGATGCGGTCACGCCTGTCTTTTGGTGTATCCATGGGGATTCCCTTTGATACCTATCTGGTCGACGAGGTCACCTCGGTAGGTGATGCAGCCTTCAAGAAAAGCAGCAGCCAACTGTTTCTGGACAGAATGCGAAATGCCGGGTCTTTTGTCGTGTCCCACTCTATGCGCCAGATTCGGGAGCTTTGTGATGTCGGTATTGTCATGGAGAACGGACGCGCCAGCTATTACGACGACCTCGAAGAGGCCATCGCCCATCACCTGCATAATATGGAAAACTGATCCACCGGTCGGCACCGCTCAGAAGATGATCATGTCATCCGGCAGAGATTGTAGGTCCTGGATGCCCTGCAAAGTGATGGTTGTGCCATCATCAAATTCCAACACCGCATTGTTTCCCTCGATCCGGCCATATTGCTGGATCACCTGGCTTTTGCTCAATGTACCGGTCCAGAGCGCATCATCGAGATAGAGGGAATCCTGGTTATCGGTAAAATCCGCGACCAGATCAGACCCGCCATTCACGGTAAAAACAAAACTGTCTCTGTGCTGCCCGCCGGTCAGAATGTCGTCACCGCTGCCGCCTTCCAGCCAATCATGGCCTTCCTGGCCGCGCAGCGTATCGTTACCGGCATCGCCATAAAGCGTATCGGAGTGGTTACCCCCCGCGACCAGGTCATTTCCGGACCCGCCATAAAGCGTGTCATTGCCCGGCCCCCCTCGGATTACATCATTCCCTGCACCGCCCTGCCCAAAATCATTTCCGGTCATGGCCTCAAGCGTGTCATTGCCAGCCTGACCAAACAAATCATCATCGCGGGACCCGCCATGCAGGCTGTCATCGCCATTTCCGCCGTAAAGCGTGTCATCATGCCAGGAACCGTAGAGGGAATCGTCGCCGTCACCGCCGTAAAGTGTGTCGTTTTCGGATTGGCCATGTAATTCGTCATTGCCGGCATCGCCATACATCCGGTCGGCCCCCATCCCCCCCAGAAGCAGGTCATTGTCATCCTCGCCGGACAGCACGTCGTTTCCCGACCGTCCAATCAACAGGTTTGCGCCCCAGTTGCCGGTCAGATTATCCGCACCGTGGGTGCCATAGAAATTGGCGGGCAACTCAGGGGAGCTGACAGGGACCCGCGACAGGTTAATCAACCCGGGACGCAAAATCTGGGATTGTGACAGCGGCTCACCCGAACTGGAGTAAATCCGAAGCTCTTCCCCATTATAAATCAACCGGGCGCCATAGCTGGTCTGCTGAAAGGTGAGTTGCCAGATATTGCGCAACATAGTCCAGGCTGACAGGTCGATCAGGTCCTGGTTGGGGTTGAAGTCACGGATTTCGTCCAGATCATCATCGGCGGCCATCACGAAAACATCCTGACCCGCCCCGCCATAGAGCGTATCATGACCGGACCCATCCATAAGGATATCATTGCCGCCGCCGGCCTCTATCCGATCATTGCCGCCGCGCCCGAACAGTACCTCGCCTTGGTCGCTGCCCATAATCTGGTTGTTCTGATCCGTGCCCAACCGGGTTGCCCCCTGCGGCCCCAGATCATAGCTCAGCATCGTGACTCCGGTCTCGGTAGCGCTGCCGACAAAAATCTGAAGCTGCCCATCCAGAACCGTGATTGCCAGCGAAGCGACATTTTCCAGGGTGATCCCGAGATCATCCACGAAGGTCGACAGATGCAAAAGCCGCCCCCCGGGCAGCAATTCGAACAGCGATATGCCATCATCGCTGCCGCCCACGACAACAAAAGCGCGATCGCCGACCGTCACGCTGTCCAGCGCTGTCACATTGTCAAATCTGGTATTGAGATCGTCCAGAACATGATCCACGGCGATCAGTTGACCGTTTGAGGTCATTTTTAGAACACTCAAGGATCCACTGCCCTGGCTGGCAACCACAACGTAGTCTCCATCCGCCAGAGAGGCCATCGACAGGGCAGAGATATTGGCCACCCCCAGACCTTCATCCGCGCCGGCCTGACCGCGCAGCGTCAGGCTTCCGTTGGCACCAATTGCAAAGCTGCGGATTTCCGTTCCGTCTGCAGAGACCGCCAATAAAAACGGGTCGCCGCCGCCTTCCACCGTCATCAGATAAGAGATTCCATCCGGCACAGACGGCGTTCCAAGCGGTTGCAGCGTCCCGCCGGACTGCACCCGACAGACCTGCACTTGGGATGGGTCGGTGCTGTCAAATCCATAAAGATAGGTGTCTGCACCCCTCTCGACCCGGACTAGAACATCCAGCCCCTCTGACGGCGTGCCAAGTGTGGTTGCAGGACCCGTCAACTGTCCTTGTCCGTTGACTTCATACAGAAGCGGGATCGCGCCCTGTGGCCCAAGGATAACCGCGCAATCCACGCCAGCTATTTCCATCAGCGCCAATTGTTCGGAATCTCCACCAATGCCCTGGTGATCCATCAATTGTACCGACCCATCGGCGGAGATTGAAAAGACCGAGACAGCCGCCCCTGAACGGCTGGTCGCATAAAGCAACACGTCACCATCTTCGGTCACCACGGCATCTATATCTGTTACGCCTGTCAAAAAGTCCGTCCCGCTGCGCTCCAGCAACGTGACATAGTCCAGATGTGGCACCCCAATGCCCCTTCACGCCAGTAGTGCCCCCACCGGCACAACCAACATCGACAACAATCATGATCATGTATCTGAGGATTTGGGGCGCTCCTTGGGCGTTTAAGGAGACTTTAAATAAGTAAAAATGACTCGAATATCAGGGCATATTCAATATATTTAACATAGTAATAATTACCGGTGGAAATTCCGTCCTTCACAAAGAAAAACGGCCCCCCTCTCAGGAGGCCGTTCCAACATCCCTTGTAGCGGGACTTAGTCGGAAGATCCGGTGGTGGTTGTGGTCGTGGTCGTGGTGTCGTCACCAATCAGAACAACAGCCAAGGCCAGGCCAACACCGCCAGCCACGGCGCCAGCCGGAACTGCAACAGTGCCCAAACCTGCTGCGGTCGCAGTTGCAGCACCACCTGGCAGCCAGCCAAGAGCTTCTGCTTCAGCTTGCTGTGCTGCGGTCAGAATGCACTCTGCCGCGGCCAGATCAACGGTTCCGCCCAGTTCGTTGCACTGGTCAACGGTCAGCGCGCTTGCGCCCGTGGCAAAAAGAATGGCGGCGCCGGTAGCAAAAAGTGTTTTCGAAAGTTTCATGGGTCTGTCTCCAAGAGAATTTGATTGACGATCTATCATGGGGCGTATGTCAGTTCAATAAATAGGCAAACGCTTCGGCTAAAAATTGCGACTGTGCTAATTTATCACGCGTTCCAGCGCAGCATAGCCTAAATCTGGACCAACCCATTGGCGTGAGCGCCAGATAATACCGCCCTGCCCTTGCCAATATGTGTTTTCAAAGACCGGACGGTCCTGTCCATTGACTTGGCAACGTTCCTGAAACCGAGTTGTCATGTATTGGCGACCCAAAATCACGACGTTTTCCGCACCTTCTTGTGTCAGCTGACAATAGAGCCGCCGGACAACCAATTGATTCTCTCCATCCAAGCCGCGATGGAGGCGCGAATATTCCACTGCCTCATGCCCCGAGGCCAAGGCGCGTTCTAGCGGCGCGGTTTCCAGACTGTAGAGGTCAAAGCTAAAACCCCGCGTATTGCGCAGTGCGCCCCCGGCTGTGCTGATTGTATTGCCATCTAGACTGCGCCACACGGTAACTCCGCGTGTGTTGCGAAATTCCAGCAAACCGACATGTGTGCCCGTGCTTTCAAACTGCGCCACCAGAACCGGCTGAGTGATACCCGCCTCACGCAGAGACGCCCGCGTGGCTGTGAATCGTGCGGGTTGATCGGGGTTTCGGTTGAACAGGCCAGATTGCGTGATCTGGCGAAAGGCCGTTTCAAAAAGGCCCTGATTCTGTTCCGTGCCACCGCTACAGGCGGCCAGACACAAGCATGTCAGGCCAAGGCCGATCAGACGAACCGCTCGTTTTTTCATCGCCACACCCGTGCCCACTGATCATTGATATGTTGCAATTGCCCCTCTCGGACACGGTCATAAAGCCGGTCGGGCACATTCAGGCGGGCCCCGCCATCGCGGGTCACCGGCCGAATCGTGGTACCAACGGTGCGCTGGCTTGGCTGACCGGTGAACCAGGAGACCGGGATCGAGAACCGGATACCCTTGTCAAATGAGCCTTCGCCAAAATCTTCGGCAGAAACATCAGTCAGGGTTGCAAACGCCCCGACGCTCCAGCCGTTGCGGAACTCTCGGTCAAGCGACAAGGTCGCGCCCCAATCGCCGGCCAGATAGCGCCCCGCATCCAGCTGAACGTGATAGCCGTTTGCCATGTCATAATAGGCCGAGACGTGACCGGTCACGACATCGTAATCCTGAAAGCCAAAACCCATATCCGTCTCGCGCTGCATGACGTAATTGACCTCGGCCCCAAGGGCCAGACGGCTGGTGGCTGGGCGCCATAAAAGCTCGGTCGAGACGCCGCCATACATCCGTTCAAGGTAGCCCAGGGTGACCCGGCCATAAAAATCATTGCCCAGATTGCGAGCATGGCTGAAAGTCAGCGTTTCCAGTGCAACCCCCTCATGACGATCGAAAAGCGGGGCATTGGTGCGCACTGCAGGCAAAGCCGAGGGCGAGCTGCGCGCCTGATCCAGGTTTCCCACCAACCGATAGGTCAAAGCACCATCAACCCGCCAACCCGGGCGGAACTCATACGATCCCTGCAAGCGCAGTCCGAGATTCATCAAGACCGGATTATCAGGGTCAAAATAACTTGCCCGCGTATAGGGCCTCAGCGACCAATCGAAGCGTGGATAAAGCCCGGCCAAGAGGTCCTCTTCCTGTGTGGGGGGGGCCGCACTAATCCCAACCAATGCCTGCAAGGCTTCGGCTGCGTTGGGCTCTTGCTCGAGGGCCTCAAGATCAGACCGTCGCACGGTCACCGTCGATATGGCCAGACCGTCATCCATCAAGGTGATGTGAAAGGTTTCAACCGACGGCGGCAAAATCTCTGCCATGACCCGCGCGCTGCGCCCAAGCGCCTGAGCTACGGAATGGAAACGCTCGTTTTCAATCCGGATCTCTGCCGCATGCGGCCCAAGGTCATAGGCAACCAGAAGTTGCCCCTGCCCGCCCAGGGCCTCGTTCAAACGGTTTCCAAGAGCGGGACGCGCCCGCGGGTCCTCGATCCAGGCCGTCGTCCATTGTTCAGGATATTGTGATCGGTCCGGGCGCAAGGCCAGTGGCTCGGGCACCGGACGGTGAGTCATCGGGCTGGCCGGACGGCGCGGGTTGAAGCTGAAGGCCAGATTGATCCCGATCTCGGAGCCATAAAGGTAGTAGGCCCCGATCCGGGCCGACTGATTCAGCTGGTATTCGACCCCTAAATTGAAGGGCGAGCGGTGTTCGAATACGCCTTGGGCCGTTTCGGTATCATAAGCGTCCGAGGAGTATTCTACGATTAACCCCAACCGATCAGTTGGATGCCATTCGACTCCACCGAAAAAGGCTGCAGGGCCGCGGAACCATTGATCCACGGAGAACTCACCGCCCGTGTCCCCCGGCACAAAGGCCGGACGCGTCTCTCCAAAGGGTGCCCCGAAGGAATTATAGCTGCCAAGCCGTCCCCAGCCGACCCCGCCAGTGACAGTCAATTGCTCGCCAAAACTGCGGCTGGCCACGATATACTCGCCCGCATAAATACCGGTGCCGATGAAATCCTGAAGCCCAATGGCAATCGAGGGCCACCACCGCCCCTCTTGCTGTTCCAGAACCTGGTAACGCAAATCGAAACTGCGGTCGAAATAGGTATCGAAACCCGCCAGGTTCAGCCCCTCAACAGCGGAATAGCGAAAAGACCCCGACAACCGAGGTGTGATCTGGAACGTCAGCGTGTTGCGTAATACACCGCCAAAATAGGACACGGAGGCCGAAAGTTCGCCATCTGGCATGACATTGGCCGAAGGCATATCGATCAGGCCGGCCGACCCGTAAAAATTCAGCGTGGTGCGCGGGCCAACGGTTTGAAACCCAAGCGTATCCACCTCCGCAGAGGCGCTTGCCGCGCCGACAAGAAGCGCCGCAAGGGCACCCCCCAAAAGGCGCGTTGCGCCGCGGATCTGTCCTACTGCCCTCTGCACCCGTTCGCCTCCTGTTTTGCGGCTCTTAGACCATGG
>CANLZL010000013.1 GCA_947495575.1 uncultured Nioella sp.
GGGTCTCTTAATGGCCATCTCAGATCCGCCGCTTTCCTAATCATAGGGGCGGACCACTTCATTGGGGAAGGCTCACTCAAATAGCTCTGACCCCTTTGCCGCCCGACGCACCAGACATATTCCAAAAAGCAATCCTCACAGGGAAGATGGTTTGCTTTTATGATGCTTCGATGCGTAAGCCGCCAGAAACGCTGGAGGAATTCTACGAAACCGAACATTTGAACGTACGGTTCATGGAGGGCCGCACTTCACTGGTTGTGCTCGCGAGTTCTGGTCTGGACAAAACAAGAATTCGTCGCCCGCTTGTTACTGTTTCGAACTTCAATGCCATTCCACCCTTCGTAAAGGGGTCACGCTTGCTGGCCACGCAAATGAATCTCATGCAGCTAAAAACACTTAAGTGTCTGGATGTTGCCCCGTTGCACTTCGAAACCGACCCGGTGACCGTCTACATGGTCTGGCACGAAAGAAGCATCAGCGATCCCGCTCATATCTGGCTTCGACATCGTATCCAGAGAATAGCCAACGAAGTCGCTTCGCGAATGAGCGCCATCGAGGAGCAACTTCTCTAATTGAGGCTCTATTGCTTCCGGCTTTCATGGAACTTGGTGTGTCAATTTCTGCCATCTCACGGCTTCAGATGATACTCTGTGTCTGACGAATTGTCTTTTGGAGGTTGTCGACCGCAGAAGACGATTTTCGACGGATCCGCTTTCCATTAATCACAACTTCAACATGAAGAGTACGCGGTGCGAACAATTCCCACTAGCGTATGCAGGCGAGCGGGGCACAAATGTCTCGGACAGTGGCACCAAGTTTAGCATGCCGGCCATCCTGGGTTGGGTTCAGGAAACCGGGATTGACTGGCATTACACCGCGCCAGGAAAGCCGACCAAGAATGCATCTATCGAAAGCTTCAACGGCAGGCTACGCGACAAATGCCTTAATCAACCGCTGTTCTGCTCACAGCTCGAGGGCTGGGAAACGCTGGAAGCATGGCAGGAGGTCTACAACACCGACAGACCACATTCGGCGTTGAACAATATGACACGGATAGAATTTGCAAAGAAAATGAAGATGGACAACCTGGCCGCGAAAGGTCATCAAACCAAGCCCAAGAACTCTCCGCCAAGTCTAGGAATATTGGGGCTCAGGTCAGTTGGTTTCGCGTGTCGTATTTTTTTTGCGAACAGGCTCGAGATGCTCTCGCGAGTTTTCCATTTCAGGTACACCCCCCCTTGTGAAATTTCTGGGCGGAAAAATCTGACGATCCCCACCGGTCGCCGTTTCAACGCAACAAGCCTTTTGACCTCCCCCCGGGTGCAGGTCAATCAATTGCGCCTTCAACCTTTGTTATGGCAAATCAAAATTTGGCAAAATGAACGAGGAATAACTGGCAGCGCTTTTCCTCAGTCGCACCGAAACGCAGTAACTTCAGATCGACTGCTGTTCTGGCCGGATGTCGCCATTTTCATCCCTGCGGGCGGATAGCGGTCATTCGTTGCTGATGCGAAGAACATAGCATTGTGGCTGAAAGCCGACGTTTGAGTGGCTCGGCCACTATGCCCTACGTGCCGCCAATGCCTAACCGCAAAGAACCCATTACTTACACTCCAATCTTCGTTGGATTTGTTTCAATGAACTGGGTGCCGTGGCTCGACAGCTTCCCATCCAAACCTGAGTCACACCAGCTGTGCTGAGCTGTGCAGCACCCCGTCGGCATCACCATAGAGCCAGTCGCCGGGCCGGAAGGTGACGCCGCCAAAGCTGATCTCACAGCCTGCCTTGCCCCAACCTTCTTTGGCGCTTTTTACGGGCGATGTCGCCAGTGCAAACACCAACTGTTCCATGGCGTCGATTTCCAGGCTGTCGCGGATGGCACCGTTGATTACTATCCCCGTCCATCTGTTCCGCACTCCGATCTCGGCCAGCATATCGA
This sequence comes from uncultured Nioella sp., assembly GCA_947495575.1. Classification (GTDB taxonomy): domain Bacteria; phylum Pseudomonadota; class Alphaproteobacteria; order Rhodobacterales; family Rhodobacteraceae; genus CANLZL01. The sequence continues at coordinate 1,940 of CANLZL010000013.1, forward strand.
CAAACAGTGCGATGCGGTTAGAGCCTTCGCCATCGACAACCAGGACGCGGCCTTCCCCCGGTGTCTCCAACTGAGCACGAAGAACCGTGTTGTCCTCGAATTTTTACACAGTTTGGATCGGCGCCGCGAAATGCGTTTTGGAACCGGATTTGCGAAAGGGCAGATGGACGAGGGTCAGCTTGTCGGCGTGGTCATCGATCAGATCGGCGGTCATCAAGAGGTCTCACAAATATCCGAAAGCCTGTTTCAGCTCGGCAACGTCAGTGTCCTTCAACAGGCGGGTTTTCTGCCCGCGCAGGGCGACCAAGAGCTTGGCGGTTTCTTCCAGTTCCTCGGCAGCGCAAACAGCCGAGAAGAGGTCATTGCCGCTGACAACCGGTCCATGATTGGCCAAGAGAACGGCCGCGCATTCACCGTTCAGCGCGCGGATCAGATCACCCGAACGCGGATCTCCGGGTTTGACGAAAGGCACCATCTTCACTGTGCCGACGCGCATCACTACATAGGGCGTCAGCGGTGGGATGCAGTCTTCGGGGTCCGTTTCCTTAAGGCAGGAAATCGCGGTGGCACAGGTGGAATGCAAATGCACGACCGCGCCTGCCTGTGGCCGCGTTTCATAGAACGCGCGGTGCAGGAAGACCTCTTTGCTGGGGCGGTCGCCTGTGATGTGATTGCCAACGATATCCAGCTTGGCGATCCGGTCAGGGTCGATGCTGCCAAGTGTGGAATTAGTGGGCGTCATCAAGATGCCATCGGGCAATCTGGCAGAGACATTGCCTGCCGTGCCAACGCTGAAGCCGCGCTCGAAGAGTGAACGGCAGAGGTCTGACATTTGTTTGCGGAGAGTCTTTTCTTCATGGGTCATGCCGTGCCCATCATCACTTTCAGCGCCTTGGAAAAGAAATCCCGCGCGCCAAAATTTCCAGATTTGAGCGCCAGCGCTACCGGCTGTTCATAACCGAGTGCAAGGACAGGAACGCCCGGATCGATTTCTCGGGTCACATGCATGGCAGGGGCGTTCAGGGCTCGAGTGACGGCAAGGGCGACCGCGCCAGACGTTTCTCCGCCCGCCACGACGAGACGGCGGTATCCGTTGGTGACCAGACGGGCTGCAACATCGGCGAAGAGTTTGTCCAGCCGGGCCGAAACGGCCTCTGGGCCAAATCGATCCTGTATCGCCGCAACCTCTTCTGGTGTTCCAGAGGAATACGCGAGCGGAGCCTCACCCTGATTGCCGTAGATGAAGGTGGTGATGTCGTCGGCCGTGACGGTCCCGGCCATCACGCCCGGAACGTCTATGGGTAGCACCGGATGGGACTTGGCATGTTCTTCAATTTGTCCCCGCGTCGCACCTGAACAGGAACCCGCCAGCAGCGCCTCAGGGCCTGAGATTACCTGTGCCGAGGCCCCACCTCCGGCTGCCTGTCCCGAGCAGATAAGGTTGCGGGGTAGACCAAGCGCAATCCCGGAGCCGCCGGTAATGAGCGGGGCATTTGAGAGCGCCTCACCGAGCGTCAGAAGGTCAGCGTCGGAAACGGCATCCGCAACTGCGAAGGTTTGGTCGTTTGCGGAGATCTCGGTGAGCTTTGCAGAAATCGCATCGGCACCTCGCGTCACATCATCGAGCGGCACATGCCCGACACCTGCACTTGTCTGCAATCCCAGCCAACGCCGTATATCCGGGTCTGTCATCGGAGTAAGCGGATGGTGCTGCATCCCGCTTTCGCTGAGCAGCGTGTCGAAGACGAATAGATGACCTTGATATATGGTGCGCCCGGCAGTCGGAAACGCCGGGCAGACGACCACACCCGTTACCTCCATCCGGTCTGCCAGTGCTTTGGCTACGGGACCGATATTGCCTTCGGGCGTGGAATCGAAGGTGGAACAGTATTTGAAGATGATCTGCTTGCAACCCTGGGCTAGAAGCCACTCCAACGCGGCAAGCGAGTCCGCCAGGGCCTCGGCCACTGGGGCCGAGCGGCTTTTCAGTGATATAACTCCAGCCTCCGTATCCGATGCAGCGTCGTCAGTCGGGATCGCGGGGTACTGCACCGTGCGCAACCCGCCCTCTGGAGGCACGCCTTTTGCCAACGTGTTTGCAATGTCGCTGGCCCCGGTGAAATCGTCTGCAATTACGCCTATCAGCATGGGCTGACCTTTCAAGATTGAACCCGCGGCGGCTCTCGCAGATCGCAGCTTCGGGGCTGGTGAGGATTGGGATTTCGGTTCGTTCTCGTGCCATAGGGGCAGCGTCCGCCATCGAAAATTGGGCAAGCATTATCACATCGACGTCCTCGATCCCGACAGCGTCCTCGGCAATCAAGCGATCATGGGTGGCAGCGTCGCCTGCTTTCTTGGCCGCCAGCGCGCCGTCACAGAACAGAGATACAAGCTTGGCATCGCTGCCCCTTTGAGCTGCCTTATCGGAGAATTCCTGTTTCATTCTGTCCGCAGCGGGTTCAAACGTATGGATCATCGCAACGCGAGGCCCGTAGGAAAGCGCCAGATCGAATATCGCTTCGTTGGGCTTCATAACCGGCACCATTGAACGCTCTGCCGCTTGTTTGATCGCGGCTCCAAATGCCGAGCAGCTGAAGAGGGGGCCATCGTCTCGGAATAATGCACGAGATCTCGACTGCATTTTAACATCTCGGGCGTCAGCCCTTCGGTTTTCGCCCGGTCTACTGAAAGGCCTTCTTCGAGGATCGAGACAGCGTCCGCCTCGGGCCGTATTTTTTTTGCAGCTGTTTCAATGGGATCTACAGCGACACTCGTGGCATGAATCAATGCTATGCGAGGGGAGGCGGTCATATCGAGCATCCGAAAAAAGTGGGGTGGCGCCGATGACAAACGGAGCCACCCCGGCCAGTCAACCTGCCGTCATGCAGGTTGGGAGGAGAGTTCTTTTGTGGCGACTGCAGCGGCGACGAAACGACCGAAATCGTCGCAATTGACGGTGCCGCCCAGATCGCGCGTACGCTTGGCGGGATCGTCCAGCACCTGATCGACAGTCTCAGCAATGGCCTCGCCTGCATCTATCAGTTTCTGGATACCGCGCTGTTCCCCCAGCCAAATCAGCATCATAGCTGCCGACAGGATCAGCGAAGTAGGGTTGGCGATGTTTTTACCGGCGATGTCGGGAGCTGAACCATGTTGAGCCTGTGCGCAGCATAGGCCCGTTTCTGCATTGGCGTTAATGGAGCCCGCAAGACCGAGCGACCCGGACAGCTCAGAGGCCAGATCCGACAGGATGTCGCCGTAGAAATTTGTGGCCACGACCACGTCATAAGCTTCGGGCTTGCGCACCAAGAGGGCAGCGAAGGCGTCAACGATGAACTCTTCACACTCGACCTCGGGGAAGTCTTTGGCCACTTCACGGAAACACTCCAGGAAAAGGCCATCGGTCATCAGGAACGAGTTAGCTTTGTGGATCGCGGCGATCTTCTTCTTGCGCTGCATTGCCAGCTTGAAGCCCTCACGGCAAATCCGCATCGAACCTTCACGGGTAATCTTGCGCACTGACAATGCCATGTTCCGGTCAGGCATCATCTCGCCCACACCCTTGTACATGTTGCGGTCCGGGTAAAAGCCCTCAGTCGCTTCGCGCATGATCACCAGATCCATGCCGGGTGCTTTGTTCGGAATGAACGAGCGGGTGCGCGCCGGACGTACGTTTGCATAGAGGTCCAGGCCAATGCGGAAACCAGCAGAAACGTTGCGCCCGCCCTCTACCAGCGGCGGGTAATCCATATGCGACTGCGTACCAAGGATCACACCGTCAAATTCGCTGCGCGCACGGTCGAGTACTTCCTCCCGCAGCGTAACCCCGTGGTTCTTGAGGCTGGTGAAGCCGGATTCTTCTTCCAGGAAGACAAGACCAAGGTCAAAGCGCTTGCTGGTTGCCTCCATAACCTCAAGCGTCGCGGACATGATCTCAGGCCCGATTCCGTCGCAGGGCAATACCATCAGCTTCATTTCTCATTCCTCCCAATTGGTCGCAATTTCAAATTCCATTATTGGCCTTTAAACTTGCAAAAAGCAAAAGACAACTCCAAAAGTGGAGTGAAGTTCCGGATTCTTGGGGAAACTTCACCCCCGAAAGCGGCACAAGCCTATAGAAATATGTAAAATCGGGTCAACTGAGAAAGGTTTCCGCATTTTTTGCATTTCTTGTTGACATTGTGCAAAAAGATGCCTTATTGCACCTTAAGATACATAAATGCAAATTGATCCAAGGGAGGAAACCATGATCAAACGTAGAACCTTTGCAGCCATGACGGCCTGTGCTGCTGCGGCGGTATTTGCCGCCCCGGCAATCGCGGACGAGTACGGCACCGAGCGGCTGAACTACACAATCGCATTCGGGCCGGGTGGCGGTAACGACAGAATGTCCCGTACAGTTGTCGACATCCTGCGCAGCTATGACCTCTATGCTGGCAACATCGTGGTTGAAAACCGCGAAGGCGGCAGCGGCGCCGTTGGTTTCAGCTTTGTGGCCAACCACGAAGGTGATCCCTATCGTCTGACATCGACCAGCGGTAACTTCATCGGTACCCCGCTTGTCTCCGATACCGATTGGACTCACGAAGATTTCACGCCCGTTGGCCTGCTTGCCAGTGACGCAATGTTGCTTGTCGTCCGTTCGGACGCCGGCTTTGATGACGTCGACGCCTTTGTCGAGGCCGCGAATGCTGGTCGTGTTACGATTGCAGGCAGCGGCTCTGCTGGCCCCGAGCGCGTGACGGCCGAGCTTTTCGCACAAGCAGCGGACATCGAGTTTGAATACGTTCCGATTGGCTCGGGTGGTGAACTTGTGACCGCTCTGACCTCGGGTAGTGTCGACGCAGTTGTCGCCAACCCCTCTGAAGTGGGCGGGCAACTGGAAGCGGGCACTCTGATGGCACTTGCCTTTTCTGACACGGCGCGTAGCACCAACAACCCCGATGTTCCGACCTTCATGGAGCTGGGATATGACTTCAGCTTCTCCCTTCCACGCGGTGTTGTGATGCCTGGTGGTGTAGACTCCGAGGTGCAGGACTGGTGGGTTGCAACATTGCAGCAAGTTGTCGAGACACCTGAATGGCAGGAATACCTGGTCACCAATGGCATGTCGGGCAACCCGATCTGGGGTGACGAGTTCGGTGCCTACTTGGCTGAGACCAGCGCACAGTACCGCGCGACGCTCGTCTCGATTGGCGCAATCGAAGAATAATTTTTGAACACGACGCGGGCGCAGTGTATGCGCCCGCGTTTTCTTATATCTATTCGGAAAGGGAGGTCCGATGAAAAAGTGGTTCGCTGCGGCGCTATTGTTATTGTCGATCGGCTACACAATCTACGGCCTGAACACGCTCACACTCCTGACGTCGTCTGGACGCCCGGCTGCGGGCTTCTTTCCATTATTGATCGGTGTCTTGTTGATAGTGTCCTGCGCGGTCAATCTTTGGGGTGACGTGCAGGAGTGGCAAAAGGAACGCCAAACCGGCGTTCGACCGGTGCATCAGGCCGATCCGGAAGCGGAAGCAAAAGCAGACGCTCTGGGCGTCGACGCTCATGCGATCGACGGTGGACCGGAATATGGACGCGACGTGTTCATCGTCTTTGTCTATATCTGCGCCTTTGTCGGCATCATGAAAATCGTGGGCGCGCTTCTGGCTATGATCCTGTTCATGCTGGCGTTTCTCTTCACGTTCAATCGCGGTCATGTGATTGGCAACGTGATCTACAGCATCGCCTTGCCCGGCTTTCTCTACGGTCTTTTCAAGATCCTTCTGAACGCCTCACTTCCGACCAGCCCTTTTGGCTTCTGATGCGACTCTTGTTCGCTTGAAAGGACGAGTCCTATGTTTGCAGACATCGTTTCGAACCTCTCCCTTGGCCTCAGCATTGCCGCGTCGCCCGAAGGGTTTCTGTTTCTCGTGATTGGTGCCTTTTTAGGCATGATCGTCGGCCTCTTCCCGGGCTTTGGCCCGGCCGCCGGGATCGCGGTTCTTATTCCAATGACCTTCGGGCTAGAGCCGACTATTGCCATCATCATGTTGGCTGGCATCTATTACGGCTCAATGTATGGCGGCACGATCACCTCGATCCTGATCAACACGCCCGGTGAATCTGCCACGGTGGCTTCCACGATCGACGGTTATCCGCTGGCCCAAAAGGGTCGTGCCGGTCCCGCTCTTGTGATGCAGGCGATTGCCTCGTTTTTCGGCGGCACTGTCGGGGTCGTCCTGATCACTGCGCTGGCCCCGTCATTGGCAAATTTCGCGGCTTCGTTCGGTCCTTCTGAATACTTCCTTATAATCGCGGTCGGGCTCTTGATGCTGACCACAATGATGGGAGACAACAAATTCAAGGGCTTCATCTCAGCCCTGATCGGCTTTGCCATTGGTACGGTCGGCGTTGACGTGATGAGCGGCCAACAGCGCTATACGTTCGGGTCTTCGGAATTGATCGGCGGCGTCTATTTCGTCGCTGTTGCCATCGGCCTCTTTGGCATCGGCGAATTGATGCATTGCATGTTCAACGGCCAGCACACCCATCCGGCCAAACGCCTGCGGATTGGGTTCCGTGACAAGGAATTCTGGCCTTCCAAAAAAGACTACCACGAATCCCGCTGGACCTTCTGGCGTGGATCCGCAATTGGCTTTATCGCCGGCGTCCTGCCCGGCTCCGGAGCAACCCTTGGCTCGATCATCGGGTATTCTGTGGAAAAGAAAGTCGCCAAGGATCCCGAGAAGTTTGGCAAAGGAGAAATGCGGGGCCTGGTCGCGCCAGAGGCTGCCAACAACGCGGCCTCCGCAGGTGCGATGGTGCCTCTGTTGGCTCTCGGCATTCCCGGATCAGGTGCCACAGCTGTTCTGCTTGGTGCCTTTCTGATGTGGGGTCTGCAACCTGGCCCACTTCTGATTGTAAACGATCCTGAGTTTGTCTGGGGCCTGATCGCCAGTATGTATTTGGGCAACATGATCCTCATCGCGATGAGCATCTTTGCGATTCCATTGTTCGTGAAGTTCCTGGATATCCCGTACGTGAATGTCGTTCCGGTAATTGTGTTGCTCTGCGTCATCGGCGCCTATGCCATTAATGCAAGCATCATTGAAACCTGGATCCTTGTCGGCAGCGGTCTTGTTGGCTTCGCGATGAAGAAATACGGCTACTCACCGGCTGCAACTGTTCTTGCACTTGTGCTGGGTTCAATGGCGGAAGAGACCTTCCTGCAGACCTACATCATCTCGCAAGGAACGATGAACCTGTTCTGGGAACGTCCGGTATCGCTGGTGTTGTCTATCATCTTGCTGGCGGTCATCATTGTGCCGCTTATTGTGAGCTTCCGCGGCCGCATCAGGAAGAAGGCCGCTGTCTCAAGCAGCTAAAGCGGGGGACGTATGAATTGCATCCAAGTGTCGAAAAGTACAATCTAATCTTACTTTTTTGCACTCTGGATGCAATTCTGGGGGCGGCGGGAGGTCAATGCCCCGCTGCGTGTCACAGGAGCAGCTGAATATGCGAACCGGAGATCTATCCCAAAGGATTTCAAAGCGACTTCTACAGGATATCGCTTCTGGTAGTATTCTGGCTGGTCAACATCTTGGGGCACAGCAGTTGGCAGACCGTTACGGAGTCTCGCGAACACCGATCCGGGAAGCGATGAATTTCTTGGAAGCCGAGGGATTTCTGGTGCGCCAGGAAAACCGCGGCTTCTTTGTTGCAGAAGCCGATATCGCCGCCATGAACGAAGTGCTCGATGCGAAGACCGACTCTGCCGATGACGACTATCAGAGACTGGCGGATAATTGGATGGTGCATCGTCTGCCCGAAGAGGTAACCGAGCAGTTTTTGCGCCAGCACTACGGTTGGACCAAAGCTCGCGTCAACGAAGTTTTAGTGCGCGCCGCGCGCGAAGGCTGGATCGAGCGCAAAGAAGGTTATGGATGGCGTTTTCTTCCGGTCGCCAACACGCCTGAAGCTTTCGACGAGATTTATCGGTTCCGAATGGCCATTGAACCCGCGGCCATGCTGGAACCGTCCTTCGAACTGGACTGGAGTATCCTTTCTGAACAGCGCCGCATCCAGGAAGGGATGTTGGAGATGGATTTCAGTTCTGTCCCGGCCGAGTCTCTTCTGGCAAATGGAGCTACTTTCCATGAGGAACTCATCAAGCTTTCAGGAAATCCCTTTTTCCTGGTGGCCTTGCAGAGAGTGAACCGAATGCGCCGATTGATGGAATACCGCGCTGAGGTGAACCATGATCGCCTTATCGAACAATGCACTGAACATCTCGAAATACTGGATATGCTGGAAGCAGGCGGCAATTTGGATGCTTCACACCGGATGCGAAAACACCTAAGCGGTGCTTTGAAACGCAAATCGCCATTGGCTTGGAACTGGGCGTCTGATGCCAGTAGAGCAACGCAATGAATCACTCTGGGAAATCTCAGGTTACCGGGGCAATAGCATCCGTCGCACATGACAAGATGAGCGACAGAATGATCGCTTAGGGAATCAACACGAGAATGCTGTGTCGGGTTCGAACAAAACTCGATAACCGGCGTCGTTATTGGCAGTGTTCTCTACAGGCCAGTCATGTCGGCGCAGTAACTCACCGAACGTGTCCGCCAACTGGCCGAGGCAAATGACACGGCGGTAATTGAAGATCAGTTGAGGAGAGACATCCCGATGAGCCATCACCAATTCACGCTTCGGCAGCATCTTTTGGCCGAGCAGGCCCGTCACGGGATCGACAGCGACTTGATCCTGTTGCTCGAAGATATCGCGACGGCCTGTCGGATTATCTCACATCGCATCCGCAGTGGGGCATTTGCCAACGTGCTTGGTGCGACGAACAACACGAATGTTCAGGGCGAAACCCAGAAGCAGCTTGATGTGATCGCCAATGACGAGTTTGTCGAACATTGCCGGAATTGCAGACGCGTCGCGGCACTGGTCTCGGAAGAGGTAGATGAGGTTTATTGGCTGAAAGACAAGGCCGTTCCCGGCGACTACATCGTCTATTTCGATCCGCTGGACGGGTCGTCCAATCTCGATGTGAACCTCTCCGTCGGTTCCATCTTCTCGGTTGTGCGCCTGCCCGAGGAGATCGACGCCACCGACGACCGCTCGGTGCTGCGTCCGGGCAATGAACAGATTTGCGCGGGCTATTCCGTCTACGGGCCGTCCACCGCGCTGGTCATTACCGCGGGCAATGGGGTCAGCGGGTTTACCCACCATAACGGCACGGGTGAATTCCGCCTGACCAGCCGCAATCTGACCATCCCCGAGGAAACCTCGGAATTTGCAATCAATGCCTCGCGTTACGTGCTGTGGGATACACCGATTCGACGCTATTTCGACGAGTGTATCGCCGGCAAATCCGGCCCGCGCGAGCAGGGGTTCAACATGCGTTGGACCGCCTCGATGGTAGCCGAAGTGCACCGGATCCTGACCCGCGGTGGTATTTTCATGTATCCTGCCGATGCAGGCAACCGCGCCACGGGCGGCAAGCTGCGCCTGATGTACGAGGCCAACCCGATGGCGCTGATCGTCGAACAGGCGGGGGGCGCGGCCTCGACAGGAACCGAGCGGATCATGGATGTGCAGCCCACCTCGCATCACCAGCGGGTGCCCGTCATCCTCGGCTCGAAATCTGAGGTGGAGCGGCTGGATCGCTATCATGACGGGGCGATCTCCTGATGCCGCTATCCCTCTTTCTCTCTCGCCTTCAAGGAGCCCGTCTATGGCTTTGATTACTCTTCGCCAGTTGCTGGACCACGCGGCCGAGCACGACTATGGCCTGCCCGCCTTCAACGTCAACAACATGGAACAGATGCTGGCCATCATGCAGGCCGCGGACGAAACCGACAGCCCGGTCATCATGCAGGCCAGTCGGGGAGCCCGGAAATTTGCCAATGACATCGCCTTGCGCCACCTGATCGAGGCAGCGATCGAGATGTATCCGCATATTCCGGTTTGCATGCATCAGGACCACGGCAACTCGCCCCAGACCTGTCTTTCGGCACTGATGAACGGGTTTTCCTCGGTGATGATGGATGGCTCGTTGCATGAAGACGGCGCAACGCCGTCCGATTTTGCCTACAACGCCGGGGTGACTGCCAAAGTGTCCGAAATGGCGCATCTGGTTGGTGCTTCGATCGAGGGCGAGATCGGCCATATCGGGTCTCTGGAAACCGGCAAGGGTGAGGCAGAGGATGGTCATGGCTTTGAAGGCGAGATGAGCCGCGATCAGCTGGTCACCAACCCCGATGAGGCCGAAGCTTTTGCCAAAGCCACCAATGTCGACGCGCTGGCTGTGGCCATCGGCACCAGCCACGGCGCTTACAAGTTCACCCGCAAACCCGATGGTGAGATCTTGGCCATGGACGCGATCAAGCAGATCCATACCCGCCTGCCCAACACCCATCTGGTTATGCATGGCTCCTCCTCGGTGCCGCAGGAGTTGCAGGAGATCATCAACGCTCATGGCGGTGAGATCGCGCCGACCTGGGGCGTGCCAGTCGAGGAAATCGAGCTTGGCATCAAACACGGTGTGCGGAAGGTGAATGTCGATACCGACCTGCGCCTGGCGCTGACCGGCGCGATCCGCACATTGCTGTCGACCAAACCGGCCGAGTTTGACCCTCGCAAATACCTGGCCCCCGGCATTGAGGCGATGAAAGCGGTTTGCAAGGACCGCTACGAACGCTTCGGCTCCGCGGGCCACGCCAGTTCCATCACTGCTGCCCCCCTCTGCGACATGGCCAAGCGCTACGAAAAGGGCGGAAGCCTCGCGCCCTAGTAACACTAGAAGCTAGAACTGGACGCCCTTAACACCTAAACCTGCTGCACCGCTGTCAAGCCTACGCCACATCTGCGACGACATGCTGCGCTAGCGAAGTGTAAAATACAATGTCGACTTGGTCCTGCGCTGACTTTCATGTAGCCAGAATGCTGCGCCATCGATGTATGGCCGCTCTGGTGTGTCCAGCCCCATTTCTATGGGCCACTTTTGAGCAAGGTTTCTGGAACCGGGGGACGCATGTTTAGGGCCTGATGGGGTCGGACCCGATTGTACTGTTTGAGCCATGTATTGATGACGACTTGCGCCTGTTTGGTGGTGTGGAACCATTCGGCATTGAGGACTTCGCGACGCAACGTACCGTTGAAGCGTTCATTGTAGCCGTTCTCCCAAGGTGATCCTGGGTAGATCTGGATCGGGTTGATCCCCACCTTTCTCAGCCACTTTTGCAATGCTGTCGCGATGAACTCCGATCCATTGTCGGAGCGAATGTAATCGGGCTTCCCATGTCGCAACAGTAATGGATAGAGCGCATCCAACACGTCTGCGCTATTCATCTTCGGTTTGACCGTCACGCATAATGCCTCGCGTGTGTACTCGTCCAGCACCGTGAGCATCTTGTAGGAACGTCCATTGCTTAGCTTGTCGTGAACAAAATCCACGCTCCAGATGTGATTGGGGTACTGCGGTCGCAGTCGGATGATCGAGCTGTCCTTGTGGTAGAGCCTCTTTCGTTTCTTGTGTCGTCGCGGGAGCTGCAGGCCTTCTTCGCCCCACAGTCGCTCGATCTTCTTGTGATTGACCGACCAACCTTCGACACGCAGCAGCTCTGTGATCTTGCGGTAGCCATAACGTCCGTACTGTTTGGCCAACCGGATCATTGCAAGGCGTAATGCCTCATCATCCTTTGGTGCGGCCTTGTATTGTAGCGTGCTCCGCGCCAGTCCGATCGCACGACAGGTGTGCCGCTCGGATGTTGCCAGCTTTTGTCGGGTGTGGACCACGGCCTGACGAAGCTGGTCTGTCGTCAGGCCTTCGGCTTTAAATAATCCAGGCTCTCTTTCAGGATCAGCTTGTCCAACTCAAGCTCCGCCACGATCCTCTTGAGCCGGTCATTCTCTTTCTGCAGCGCCTTCAGATTGGCCATCTCTGATCGCCCCATACCACCAAACCGTTTGCGCCATGTGTAGTAAGTCGCATCACTGACGCCAGCAGTTCTGCACGCTGTCGCCACATCCGAACCAGACGCCAGGCTCAGCTCAATCTCACGTAAAAGCCGCAGGATATCTTCATCCGAATACCGTTTCCGCGCCATCAATCCCATCTCCAAAACTAAGCCAACATTGGCACAGTTCTAAGGGGCCAAGACACATGTTCCTGTAGCAACGGATGCGGGCCTGAAGGTTCAAGAGTACCCCTATTTCCGGCCCTCTGATCGCGGATTAGATTTCGACGGCATGATGAGTCACCTGGACCAAAACGCCGTCCCGGGCGATGCGATCCTCTTGCATGCGTGCTGCCACAACCCAACTGGCGTCGACCCCAATTTTGACCAATGGGAGGTTATCGCCGAGTTTATCTCAGAACGTGGGCTATTACCGTTTGTCGACTGCGCGTATCAAGGTCTGGGTGACGGGATGGAGCAAGACGTGGCCGGACTGCGGCATATAGCAGATCGGGTTCCAGAAATGCTAATCGCTAGCTCCTTTTCCAAAAATTTCGGAATTTATCGAGAACGCGTGGGCGCTTTGACGATCATTGCCAAGACCACCGAACAGCTTCAATCTACGAAAGGCGCGGCCGAAACGGTGATCCGCTCGAACTACTCTATGCCGCCCAGCCACGGCGCGCGGGCTGTTGCCACTGTTTTGGCAAGTCCGGAATTGTCTTCCATCTGGACAAACGAGTTGGATGAAATGCGCTGGCGAATATCGGATATGCGCAACGCGTTGAAACAAAAACTGCAAGAAAGGCAGATCACTTCGGACCTTTCCTTCCTGACAGATCAGAAAGGCATGTTTTCTTATACTGGCTTTAGTCGTGAAGCTGTTGAAACACTGCGCCAGGATTACGGGATTTACATGGCAGATGACGGTCGGATTAATGTGGCAGGGTTATCCGCAAATAACTTAGACGCCGTTGCAGTTGGGTTTGCCAGGATCCTCAGTTAGATTTTTGCGCAAGGGTGGCCCCCTATTCGTGGTCGCCCCCGCACGCAAACCCCGCGAATTTCGACAATTCCTGTGAGGTCTCCGCCACATCTGGGGCGCGCAGAACAAGGTACGGGTCATACAAATCGGTTGCCAGTTCCAATTTGTTTGGCCCAAACCGGACTTTCAATCCGTTGCGGCTGCCAGCGGGTCAAAGGTCCAGGCAGACCCGAAATCAGCGCAGCAAACTGTGTTACGCTACCTCTTCAACGTAAGGTTGCCACATACCCCGGCAACTGGATTCTGCGGTCGCCTTACCGTGCTGAAGTTCATCCATCAGCTAAATGGACAATTATTGCTCACACCCGGTTGCTTGAATACCTGCTGAACTGGATATGTCAGCATCCTGATCCGAGTCACTCGGCTGGATCACTACATCAAACTGTTCCACGAGTCGGTCGGTCATTGGCTATGTTGAACTTCATCCCGTCAAGCAACTCGTCCAGGTCCGGCCGCGCGGCAGGACCGTTGGAGATATCAACCAACATCAATGTGCCATCGTGGCGTATACCGAAGGTTCCGGGTTCGGCAAACCGATCGGTCGTTTCAGCCTCGGACAGTGGGTCTGACACATAGAGACCTAATGCACGCATCTGGATCTCGGTCATCCCGAAACCGAGATCGAAGGCCCAGCCAAACTCCTTTTTGTCGGCCGATGCCTTCTTTTCGGTGTCTGCGGACACAACCAAAACATCCACGATATCAGTCCAATCCGAGAGAGCCGCGTTCAGCTTATTCAGGAATTTCTTGCAGCGCGGGCAGTGCCGACCTCGATACACAAAAAGCATTGTCCACCGATCTTTCTGTGTGCCAATCTTCGCTGTGCCACCACCCACGATATCGAAACTGAGCTGAGCGATGGGCTTGTCTACATCGGGTTTTGCAGAGGTCATCACGATTCCATTCTGGTTGCTATGGTACTTTGTTCCCGGTATTCGGCCGCATCCCTTCTCCATGGTCGATGGAATGCAGAGCCTTCCGCGTGAACACCAAATCTAGTTCTCAAGCCTCAGGAAATAATCGAAGATTTCCGGCACGTTGCCGTTGCCTAGCCCGTTATCTACTGCGGCCTGCAAATTGCTTGATGTTCCTTCTGCAATTTCGGCACGTGTGCCAAGGTCTTCGACCATCCTGAGGAAATAGCCCAGATCCTTGTTTGCGTTGTTAATCGAGAACCCAAGGTCGCTTACGCCGTCCACTGCATAGTTCTTGCAGAAACCCATGAAGGGCGAATTCGACGGTCCGGTCGACATGATCTCGTAAAGCTGTCGACGGTCAACTCCGGCGCGGTCGGCCACGGCAAACGCTTGGCTCATAGTACAAGCGGTTGTCATACCCATGAAGTTGTTGATCAGTTTGGTCGTGTGACCAGCGCCAAGGTCGCCAAGGTAGAAAACATTTTCACCTTGCTGGTCCAAAATGGGTTTGACCTTGTCAAAGAAGACCTTTTCGCCCGCGGCCATGATGTTGAGTAATCCATCCTTGGCATGGGCCGGCGTTCGACCAAGAGGCGCGTCGACCATGCCAGCACCTTTGGCGGCCAGATCAGCACCAATTTTGCGGGTAGACGTCGGGATAGAGGTTCCGAAATCGACCAGTACCGACCCTTTCCTGATGCCGGCAAGGATCCCACTATCCCCATAAACAACCTTTTCCACCACTTCTGAAGTGGTGAGGCATAGCATTACAATATCGCTCGCCTCCGCCAACTCTTTGGGTGACGCTGCCTCGCGCGCATTGCCACGGTCCAGGACCGCCGCCACTGCATCCTTGTCCAGGTCGATTACGATCAGCTCGAAGCCCCTCTTTTGGAGGTTCTCCACCATGTTTCCGCCCATGAGGCCGAGGCCGATAAAGCCAATGACAGGTTTTGTCATGCCCAGTTCTCCTTTGCGTTGTTCTATTTGTTTAATGTTTCGGCGAATGCCCGAAGCCCGGCCTCTGCAACTTGGCGGTCCTGAACCGGCGTTCCAGAGCTGACCCCGATACCGCCGACCACGTCGTCATCGACGAATACCGGAAGCCCGCCGCCAACGACGAGCATCCGCCCGCCAAGCGCGGTAGAAATTCCATAGACAGGGTTGCCCGGCTGGCTAGCCTCGCCAATTTCATGGGTTGGGCGCCGTGTGCCAGACGCGGTAAAGCTCTTGTCTATGGCAAGCGCGGCGCTGTGCACCTTGCTGCCGTCCATGCGCTCAAATGCCAGAAGGACCCCGCTTTCATCGGTAACGGCGATGCACATCGGCACTCCGATTTCGACTGCTTTGGTCTGTGCGCCGGCGATCAGAACGCGGGCGTCGGCCAGATCCAGCCTTTTGATGCTCAGCATGGCTCGTTCCTTTTCTTCGGTGATCCGCGTTGCGTTTTGGCTTGCGTTTTCGGTGGTAGCGACAGCAAGCCGGGACCAAATTTCTGTCAGCCGTCAGTTGCCGATCAATCCTGGCAGCGTGAGTGAAATGGCTGGGACAAACGTTATCAGCATCAGCGCGACAAAGATGGCGGTATAGAAAGGCCAGATCGTGCGAACGGCTTTTTCCATGGGCAGTTTTCCGACAGCGCATCCGACAAAGAGGCAAGACCCAACTGGTGGCGTGCACAGGCCAAGGCCCAGATTGACCAACAGGATCATTCCAAACTGCAAGGGGTCGATGCCCAGGCTATGCATGACCGGCAAGAAGATCGGCGTGCAGATCAGGATGAGCGCTGCCATGTCCATAATCATGCCCAAGAGCAGCAGAACCGCATTGATCATCAACAGGATCAGGATCGGATTTTCGGTTATTCCGGTCAGCAGGTTCACCGTCAGGGTCGGCACCCGATAATAGGTCAGCATATAAGCGAATGCTGCTGCACAGGCGATCAGGATCATAACCATCGAGGTAGTTCTGACGGCAGATACCACAGCAATCTTGAAGTTTTCCCAAGTGATGGCGCGGTAAACCAACAGTGTCACGACAAAGGCATAGAGGGCTCCAAAGGCACCGGACTCTGTCACGGTGAAAACACCTGACAGGACGCCACCGACGATGATCACGGCGGTCAGTAGGCCTGGGATGGCGCCAAAAAACGCCATGGCAAGCGCGGTCCATCCTGGGAATTTTTCGGCCTGATAGCCGCGTTTTACAGCAACCAGATAGGCCGCAGCGGCCAAGCAAAGGCACATCAGGACGCCAGGCACCACGCCTGCCATGAAGAGCTGCGAAATTGAAATCCCACCGCCCGCAGCGATCGAGAAAATGATCATGTTATGGCTTGGCGGAATGATGATCCCGGCAATGGACGAGGTTACGGTGACGTTCACCGCATAGTCGGCGTCATAGCCCTTGTCCTTCATCACAGGCACGAGGATCGAACCAAGTGCGGATATATCGGCAATGGCCGAGCCCGAGATGCCGCCAAAGAGCATTGACGAGAGCACATTCACGATGCCCAGGCCACCGCGAACGGCCCCTACGGCCGCCGAAGCGAAGCGCACCAGTCTGACGGCGATCCCCCCGTGAAACATCAGCTCGCCTGCGAATATGAAGAACGGAATGGCCAGCAGCGAAAACACGTTGATGCCGGAAATGATCCGCTGGAAACCAACCATCATTGGCAGACCTTCGTACCAGAAGGCGGCAACGGCAGACATGCCGAGCGCGAAGGCGACAGGCGTGCCGATGACGACACACAGGGCAAACAGCCCAAGAAGCACAAGAATTCCCATGAGCCTGCCTCTATTCTATACTATCGGTGCGGTCGTCCCGCCCGAGGATTTGTCGGGCAAGATGCCCAAGAGAGAACAACAGAACGAGTCCACCGCAAATCGTCAGAGGCAGCGATCTCAGTCCCTCTGGCCACTGGATCAGCGGGATCAAAGTGTTCCATTTGAATATCGTTAGTGCTGCGCCATACCACAGCATCAGACCACCAAACGCAGCCATACTTAGGTCGGTCAGGATCACCATTACGGTACGTACTTTGCGGGGAGCCATGCTGCGAAAGACAGCAACGGCAAGGTGAGTGTTTTCTTGCACACCGACGGCTGCGCCCAAAAAAGCGATAACCATCACCAGCAACAATGACGACGGATCAACCCATGTCGGTGTGTCGTTGAGCACGTAGCGCCCAAAGACTTGGTATCCCATCAGCACTGTCATCAAGACAAGAGCTACACCCGTTACGATCTTGCAAACCAAGACGATCAGGCCAAACGCCTTGTCTATCACGGTCAGGCCTAGAGGGTCTTTTGTCTCGTCGCCCATTCATCTTCTCCCCAAATAGGCGCCCGGAGTTGCCGGGCGCCCAAACTGGTTAATTGGACCTTACTCGGTCGATTGTGCGATCTCGACAAGCTCACGCATGTCGGGGTTCGCCGCGAGATACTCTTCGTAAACGGGTGCCATAGCGTCTTGGAACGGTGCTTTGTCAGCAATTTCGTTCACCACAACGCCGGCTTCCTCAACTGTTGCCCGCGCTTCGGCGGTCGCAATGGCCCAGAGTTCACGCTGATAGAGAGCGGCTTCTTCTGCAGCCATTCTAACGGAGTCCTGCAATTCTGCAGAAAGTCCGTTGAACACGTTGGTGTTCACACAGATACATTCAGGAATAATCAGGTGCTCAGACAAAGAATAATAGCCGGCCACTTCGTAGTGGGACACGTTGAGGAAGGACGGGAAGTTGTTTTCCGCGCCGTCCACGACACCGGTACTTAGCGACTGGTAAACCTCTGCAAACGCCATCGGAGTGCCGTTGCCGCCCATGGCGTCAACCATCCCGGTGAAGAGGTCGTTGTTCATCACGCGGATCCGCATGCCTGCAACGTCATCGGGCGAGTTAATTGGGCCGGTGTTGTTGTAGAACGAGCGCGCACCGGCATCGAACCATGCGATCGGCAGGATGCCTTGATCGCCCATGCCTGCCGCCAAAATCTCACCTGCTTCACCTTCAAGAACCCGGAACATGTGTGGCACGTCGCGGAAAATGAAGGGAAGAGAAACAAGGTTGGCTTCCTGCACCAGCGGGCCGATCGGGCCGAGGTTGAAGTTGCCTACGTCGATTGCGCCAAGCTGCACCTGTTCCAGTGCGTCGGGCTGACTGCCCAGAACACCACCGTGGAAAACGTCGATCGTGACTTCGCCGCCGGTGTATTCTGCGACCAGCTCTGCAAAGCGGTCCATTGCAGCGGTGTTTGGATGTCCGTCGCTATGGATGTTCCACGCCCGCCAGTCGTCTGCTACCGCAGCTGTGCCAATAAGGGTTAGAGCGGTTGTCGCCCCAATGAGGGTTGCGCTTATTTTTTGATACATGATGTCCTCCCAGTGAATTTTTGGGGCCAGCCAGAATGCCGCCCCCAAAACGATTTGCCTTCAGTCCACGATCTGATCCGGTCGATATGCTCGAGCACGGCCGGACGCGTGTCTTCGTGACGCCTAGTCTCCTCAATCCTCTGTGCATGGTACGCCTCAAATCTTCTGAAGCGACCACAGATTCTGACATTGGCCTCCTGGGTGAGTAGAAGCCTAGTATCCCAGTTCTGTCAAGAAAGAATTTTTGTCCTTTCTTTCCGACCGCGGTCTTTTAGGGTCAGTGAATTGCACCCGGCATGCGCCAACGATGGTGTTTCATTGCGTGATGCCAGTCCGGCACTACCGATAATGACGCGCAAAAAAGCCGGGCCAGAACGGGTTTGCGGGTGCTTCTCTTCCAAAAAATCGGAAGGCACAGATCTGGTCGAAAAACGGGCTACAGTGGCAAATTCATTAGAGAAAACGGCGCCGCGACGAGTGGCCGATACGCATACTTGCCTATCGACCCAGCCACCCACCATCAACGGGTAAGGTGATGCCAGTGACATACCGTGCAGCAGGCGATGCCAGATAGGTCACCGCGCCCGCGATATCGTCAGGCTGTGCCCATCGCCCAAGTGGAATACGGTCTAAGATCGCCTTGTTTCTCTCAGAATCCGCCCGCAAAGCCTCAGTATTGTTGCTCACGACATAGCCAGGGGCGACGGCATTCACAGTGATTCCGTTGCAGGACCATTCGTTCGACAACGACTTTGTCAGGCCCGCAACACCGCTTTTGGATGCCGTGTAGGACGGCACCCTGATGCCGCCCTGAAAAGACAAGAGTGAGGCAATGTTTACGATGCTACCGCCCTGTTGCGCCTGAAACCGCGCCTCGGCGAATGCCTGACTGAGAAAGAAAACAACCTTGAGGTTGATATTCACGACGGCGTCCCAATCCTCTTCCGAAAACACGAGGCTATCCGCTCGACGGATGATACCAGCATTATTGACCAGCGTATCGATAGGGCCGAATTGGTCCAAGGCGCTGGAAAACGCATCTTGGGCGCCCGCAACGGTGGCAAGGTCTGCCTGGATGGCATCGGCTTTTCCACCGACATCGGCCACTTTTGACAGAGTTTCATCCATCTTTGATCGACCCACCGCAATCACATGAGCGCCATGACGCGCAAGATCCACTGCAATCGCTTGACCGATCCCTGTGTTCGCACCTGTTACAAAGGCGCGTGTCCCATCCAAGGAAAATCT
This sequence comes from uncultured Nioella sp., assembly GCA_947495575.1. Lineage (GTDB taxonomy): Bacteria > Pseudomonadota > Alphaproteobacteria > Rhodobacterales > Rhodobacteraceae > CANLZL01. Next base: position 21,478 of record CANLZL010000013.1, read on the forward strand.
GTTCAACGGAGGTCCTCCATCGCCACCATATCGACATCCGTATAGTCAACATTGTCGCCTGCCATCGCCCAGATGAAGCTGTAGGCCGAGGTCCCTGCCCCGCAATGGATGGACCAGGGCGGCGAAAGCACAGCCTGTTCATTACGAAGGATCATATGGCGGGTTTCGTCCGGCTCGCCCATCAGATGCACGACATTCTGCCCTTCTGGCACGTCGATATAGAGATAAGCCTCGCACCGGCGTTCGTGGTAATGCGCCGGCATTGTGTTCCAGACCGAGCCCGTGCCGAGTTTGGTCATTCCCATGACGATCTGACAGCTTTCCATCACAGCCGGATGGACGAACTGGTAGATAACCCTCTCATTAGACGTGTCACGCCCGCCCAAAGCAACCTGAGCTGCGTCCTCAATCGTCACCAAACGCGCAGGGATTTCGCGATGCGCTGGTGCGGAGATAATATAGAAATGAGCATCCGTGCCGCTCAGCGTTACCGGGCCGGATCCCATGCCAAGATATAGCATGTCGCACCGCCCCATTTCATAGGTAACGCCCTTCGCCTCCACTGTGCCGGATGTGCCAAGATTGACCAAAACCGCCTCACGGCGATCCAGCCAGGACGGCGTGCCGGTTTGGTCGACATCGTCAATGGTCAAAGGCCCGGTCTTGGGTGTGGCTCCGCCCACGATCATCCGATCATATTGGGTGTAGGTCAGACAAACTTCGTCGTCTTTGAACAGGTCATCAATCAGGAACTCGGCGCGTAGTTCGCCTGTGTCCATGGTCTTGGCGTGGCGCGGGTCGATTGCCCGGCGTAAGTTGGTTTTCAGCATCTTTATCTCCGCGGACGCTTGGATGAATTGGTGGCGATTTTCACATCGCCACATCGGATCGCTTCCAATCTCCGCGCAAAAGACGGTGATGGAAGACGGGAAATTTCAGGAATTCTTCCCAAAGCATGAGCGATAAAACCCATGCGGGAGGAACGTCAAAGTACAGAACCGCTATCGCAGTCGCAGGCACCCGAAAGAGCCATTGGGACCAGACAAAGATATGCATGACATAGACTGTGTCGCCGCTGGCCCGTAACGTGTTTCCACAGATCGCGTTGGATTGCTTTGGAAAGGGCAGAATTAGCAGGATCAAGGCGAAGCTCATCAGAACCGAACGCGTTTCCGGCCCCAGTGACGGGTAGAGCAATCCCGGCGTTAGGCAGATAAGCATATACACCAATGCGACCAGCGTGGCCGCAACGAATGCAGCGCGCCAAGATGCGCTTAAGAAGCGGTCGAGGTCGGCCTCGCTTCGCTTTTCCCCCAGGAGTTGCGCCACCAGGATGCCCGTAGCCTGTGCCCACTGCATTCCTATTGTACCCGCGACCATGACCCAAGGCATGATCAAGGTCATTGCGGCAAACGCGGCGAGGTTCATTTGCGAATAGATCAACATGCTGACGCGCGACGCGAAATTTGCACTGACAAATGTGACTGCAATTGGCCATGAGAAATTCACATGGCGAAGTAGGGTTTTTTGGAACGTACCGTTGCGCCAGCCCTGAACATAGCGCAACTGACCATCCGTCCGGTGCAACTGAACTGTCAAAAAGGCAGCCTGAATCAAGATGGCAAGTGCACTGCCCATAGCGGCGCCTGCGATACCGAAAGCCGGGCCCCCCCAAAGCCCGTGGATCAGAACGACGCTTGCCAGAATATTCAAAGGGACAGACAGGCAATAGCCATAGAGCGGCAGCTTGGTCTGCCCGCACCCGTTGAAATGGCTTGCCAGGTTTTGCCCAACTGCCTCTGCCATGATGACAATCGAAAAAATTGACAGATATGCCCAGGCCTGCGCCGCCACTGTCGGGTTTGGCGCTAAAGCCGTCGTCAGGAATTTGCCGAAAGTTGCAATGGCCACCACGCCAGCAATTCCGATGAACAGGCCGATCGCCAGGCCGGATGCCAGAACGGACTTCCTGAAAACGGGGTCCTTGGTGCCGAACGCCTGCGCGGTGCGAATTTGAAGGGCACTGGAAAATGCGAAAACTACGCCTGAGAAGAAACCACCTAGAGCTGCGGCCAACCCCATCGCGGCAAGCGAAGATTCTCCCAATGGTGACACCAGCCAACCGTCAATGACGACCGTTCCATGTAGGAAGATCGCTTTGAGCGTCATTGGCCATGCCAGCAGAAAGACCTGCTTTGCCCCCGGGACAGGCTTTGGCTCTGTGTGTTCAGTGAGTGTGGTCATGGACCGCTTTCCGCGCTTTCGCTTCACTTGACGGTCAAACCACTTGCGGTCCGATCAAAATCAGGCGTCAGCTCGTTCAAAGTAGTTCGCGTTTGTCTCTGATATTCGCTTGATGGTCTCATCAAGCCGAGAAAGATGAATAACCCCGGCATCGACCGCCGCCTCACCTCGGTGCGCTTTGATCGCATCCGCTATCGCTTGGTGATCAGCAACGAGTACTGGCATGCGCTGTTCTTTTTCTAGGCCAAGCATGCAAAGGCGGTCGACTTTGGATTTTTCTGAGAGGATCACTTCGAAGGCGTAGTCTGCCTTGGCGATCGCGCATAGAATCTTGTGAAACTCATAGTCGAGTCTGCCAAACAGCTCTGAATCACTGTTCTTTATGGCCGCGTCCTGCTCTGCCAATGCCGCATCCAACTGGGCCTTTCCAGCTGCGTCACAGTATTCCGCTGCACGGCGCAACACTTCTTTCTCGATTGCCGCACGCACGAAACGCGCCTTTTCGATCTGACGCATGGAAAAGCGGCGAACTTCCGTTGCGCGTTGCGGGCGGATCAGAAGAAGATCCTGGTTCGCCAAACGGCTGAAGGCATCCCTTACCGGCTGCCGGGAGACTCCAAATTGCGCTGCGATTTCCGCCTCAGAGATACGGTCGCCCGGCTTTAGCTGAAGCGTCAAAATCTGCTCATGCAGATGGTCAAATACATCGTCGACACTGGTGCGCCGTTCGCTCAGGGCTGTTGTTTGCGGCATTGGGTGCTCCTTTTGAGCCATTCAATACAGGAAGCCTAGCAGCAATCCAACCATCAATCCAGACTAGTATTCCAGATAAGTTACTAGTATACCAGTTACGAGGTCGATTCGTTTGTTTCGAAAAAAACTGAATTGGGCCAATGCCACAGGGAGGGGACTATGTCCGGTGTAAATCTGAGCGGTATCGTCAAGGCATATGGCGCGGTGCAGGTCGTCCACGGGATTGATCTGGACATTGCCGAGAAGGAATTTGTTGTCCTTGTCGGACCATCCGGCTGCGGGAAATCTACTACATTGCGTATGATCGCGGGGCTTGAGGAAATCACGGCAGGCGATCTGACAATTGGCGACCGACGGATGAACCGTGTCGCGCCAAAGGATCGCGACGTTGCAATGGTTTTTCAGAACTATGCGCTCTACCCGCACCTGAATGTGGCCGACAACATGGCCTTTGGCCTTCGTATCCGAAAGATGCCAAAGGCCGAGATAAAAACGACCATTTCTGAGGTCGCGGAAATCCTGGGTCTGACAGAATACCTTGATCGACGCCCCGCTGATCTTTCAGGCGGTCAACGCCAGCGGGTGGCCATGGGCCGCGCTATTGTGCGGCACCCGAAGGTCTTCTTGTTTGACGAGCCGTTGTCGAACCTCGACGCCAAGCTACGAACCCAGATGCGGGCAGAGATCAAAAGGCTTCACAATCGATTGGGTGTTACGTCAGTTTACGTAACTCACGATCAGGTTGAGGCGATGACCCTTGCGGATCGGATCGTTGTTATGAACAACGGCTCCATTGAGCAAATCGGCACGCCGATGGAATTGTTCAACAACCCCGCCAACACCTTTGTTGCAGGCTTCCTCGGCTCTCCGCCGATGAACCAGCTGAAAGGGACTTTGACCGAATCCGGCGCAAAGGTTGGCGAAACCGAAATCAAGCTGAACGGCTCGGTTGCCACACAGGCCGGGCGCGATGTCATTGTGGGAATTCGTCCCGAACATGTGACGTTGACAGCGGGCGAAAAGACGACGGCCCTCCCGATCTCTTTGGATCTGGTCGAGCCACTAGGTTCTGAGGCTCTTCTTCATGGGCATTTCGGCAAAGACAGCCTGGTGTTCAAAACGGAGACCGGAGGGGACATCAATCACCTCTCAGGTGTTGGCGAAGTTCATGTCAACGCGTCGCTCGTTAAGCTCTTCGATGCCGAAACCGGCCACGCATTGAGCCTGGGAGCTTGATGCAGATGGCTGATGAACACACGACCGCTGGCGGCCCGCCTGTCCAGGAGCCTTTGATTGAGACCCCAAGCTCAGAAGGCCGATTGACCCGTTTCTACGATCACATCAGAAGGGAATGGCAGATCTATCTGATGCTGCTGCCCACGATCATCTGGTTTTTGGTTTTTCTTTATAAACCGATGTACGGGCTCCAGATCGCCTTCAAGGACTACTCAATTTTCCGCGGTGTTGCGGGCAGCCCTTGGGTCGGATTCGAACATTTCGAAACTTTGTTCTCCAACGACCAGTTTCTACGCGCGATTGGCAACACGATAAAAATCAGCGCACTGAACCTGATTTTTGGCTTTCCTGCGCCGATCATCCTCGCGTTGATGTTCAACGAGGTTCTGCATGCGAGTTACAAGCGAACAGCGCAGACGATCGTCTATCTCCCTCACTTCATTTCTTCGGTGATCATCGCCGGTATCGTAATCACCGCCTTTTCACCAACCGCCGGTATCGTAAATACCGTCATGGGATGGTTTGGCCTTGATCCGGTCTATTTCCTGACGCAGCCGCAATGGTTCCGGCCAATCTTTGTTGGAACAGGGATCTGGCAAGAGGCAGGATTCGGCTCAATCGTCTTCCTTGCGGCCATCGCCGGTGTGAACCCGTCGCTTTACGAAAGCGCCGTCGTGGATGGTGCCAATCGTTGGCAGATGATGTGGAAAATCACCATTCCATCAATCCTGCCAACAATTTTGATCATGCTGATCATCCGAATTGGCAACGTCATGGAAGTCTCTTTCGAGCTCGTCATTCTGCTTTACCAGCCGGCGACCTACGAAACTGCCGATGTGGTCAACACCTGGATTTATCGTCAGGGCCTTCAGTCGGGGCAATACGACCTCGCTGCTGCTGGCGGTCTGTTCAACGCTTTCGTCGCCTTTGTCTTGGTGATGACGGCCAACACTTTGTCACGCCGCTTCTCGCGCACATCGCTCTGGTAAGGGGAAAAGACCATGATGAAATGGAACCTCTATTCCCGTGGCGACAAGTTCTTTGCCATCGTGGTGTCGATCCTGATCGGCATGTTCACAGTCGCCACGCTCTACCCGTTTATCTACATCGCAGCTGTGTCATTCAGTTCCGGCTTTGCGGCGCAGGCTGGCAGAGTCGTGCTGACGCCGATTGAAGCAACGTGGGAGGCTTACGGCTACATCCTTACTGACCCACAGTTCTGGATTTCGTATCGCAACACGTTCATCTACACGATCGGCGGCACGATCATGAGCATGCTGTTCATTATCCCCGGTGCCTACGCCTTGTCGCGCCCACAGCTAAAAGGGCGGCGGTTCTTCAACCTCTTCATCGCGTTCACGATGTGGTTCAACGCGGGCCTTATCCCGTTTTTCCTGAACATGCGTGATTTGGGACTGCTGGATAGCATGTTCGGCATCATCCTCGCCTTCGCGGTCAACGCGTTCAACATAATCCTGCTTCGCAATTTCTTCGAGGCGATACCGCAGAGTTTTGAAGAAGCCGCGCGCATGGACGGTGCCAATGATTTCCAGGTGCTTTGGAAGGTCTTTGTCCCGCTCTCAAAACCCGCAATCGCGACGATCACGCTGTTTTGCATCGTGTCACGCTGGAACGGGTTCTTCTGGGCCATGGTGCTTTTGCAAAGCGAGGAAAAGATCCCGCTGCAGGTTTTCCTGCGCCACACCATCGCGAATCTCAGCGATGACGACGAATTCGCGATTGTCCAAACCGCCGCCGGTTTCAGCGCCGAGACTGTTACCGCAGCGATCATCGTCTGTTCGATCATCCCTGTGCTGATCGTCTACCCATTCATCCAGAAATACTTTGAGAAAGGCATCTTGCTTGGAGGTGTCAAGGAATGACCAAAGAACGCAAAAGGGAGGAACCAATGCATAAAACTAGTCTAATTGCCGCGTTGCTGATCGGGAGTGCAATCACGACCCCCGCACTCGCCGATGGCCACCTTCAGATCGTTGAAGGCGACCCGTTGGAATTGACCATTCAGATGAACCACGCGCGCTATCCGATCTACGAGGAAGACTGGCCAGTTGAACAAACGGCCCGCGCCTGGACCAACGTGCATCTGATCGATGCGACCGTGGGTGCCAATATGCGCACGGACGAAAACACTGGCCGGACCGAAGCCTTGAACCTTATGCTGGCGAGTGGCGAAATTCCGGACATCGTCGGGTCCAGCCGGATCAGAGATTTTGTCAACCAGTATGGCCCCCAGGGCGCCTTCCTGCCGCTCAATGATCTGATTGCAGAGCACGCCCCGCATTTGCAGGCCTATCTTGACGAACGTCCTGAAATTGCCGCCGCAATTCAGGCGGCTGATGGCAACATGTACTACATTCCCTATTTGCCAGATGGCCTCTACGGGCGTGCCTATTGGATCCGCACTGACTGGCTGGATACGCTCGGCCTGGACATGCCCGAGACGGTTGAGGAGTTTGAAACCGTTCTACGCGCATTCAGAACACAAGATCCAAATGGCAATGGTATTGCTGACGAAGTTCCCTACTTTGCGCGCCAATGGCCCGAGCTGATCCGGCTTGTAACGCTTTGGGACGGCCGGTCCTCTGGGTCCGATACATACCACGATTTCTACGTGGATGAGGGCACGATGCGCCATCCCTATGCAGGCGAGGGGTATCGTGACGGTATATCCAACCTGGCGCGCTGGTACGAAGAAGGCCTGATCGACGCTGAAATCTTTACTCGCGGTAGTTCGTCCCGTGACTTCTTGCTGTCGGAAAATCTGGGCGGTGCGACACATGACTGGTTTGCGTCGACATCCGGCTACAACCGTCTGTCCGAAGAAATTCCGGGTTTTGAGTTCCGGGCAATGGCTCCGCCGGCGTCGGTCTCTGGGATCCGCATGGAAGAGCATCGCCGTATCCCGATCAAACCCGATGGTTGGGCGATCAGCTATACCAACGAACACCCCGTCGAAACTATCCAGTACTTTGATTTCTGGTTCACTGAGGAGGGTCGCCGTCTGGCCAACTTCGGTGTTGAGGGTTTGCACTACGAGATGGTTGATGGTGAGCCGATCTTCACGCAGGAATTCCTTGATCAGGGCCCGGTGAACCGCTCACTCTACCAGGCTGGTGCCCAGCTGCAGAGCCGTGGTTATTTCCAGGACTATGCCTACGAGATTCAGTGGTCGAACGAATTCGCCCTGGAAGGCATCGCGCTCTATGACGAAGGCGATTACCTGATCGACCAGTTCCTCGGCGTCGCGTTCACCGCAGAAGAACAAGACGTTTACGACCGTCATTGGGCCTCCATCCGCGACTACATGCTTGAGCGCCAGCAAAGCTGGATTCTCGGCAATGGCGACATCATGGAAGACTGGGATGATTATCTCGCTCAGCTTGATGAACTCGGCCTGCAGGACGTCCTTGACGTAATGCAGTCGGCCTATGACCGCCAATACGGGAATTAATAGTCCCCTCACCGGGGGCGAGCGACAGTGCCGCCCCCGGTTTCTTCTATCCATCACCTCAAGCCGGAAATTTTCTGATGTCGACAGCTCCTCTTCCCTTGTTAGATGAACCCAAGGCGGGCCGTTTGACTATTCAGTACAGCCCGGTCGTCGAGACAGAAGTTGTCGAAAACCCGCCTCGGTTTATGTGGATTCCCGTGATTGACGATAGCGCGCGCTATGTGCTGCGCATTTCCACGGATCCTCAGTTTTCCAAAGGGAAAACACAGGTTTTCAAAGATCTGCCGCTCAACTTTTTTACACCAGACAAGGCGCTGGCCCCAGGCGACTACCATTGGTCCTACGCGACCTGGGACAACGCCGCAGGCGCCCCTTCAACGACTTGGAGCAGTGTGCGCAGTTTCACGGTGGCAGATGGTTTGCCCGAAACACCCTTGCCATCCCGAAAGGACCGCCTTTCCCAAGTCGCTGCCAATCACCCCAGATTGTGGATGACATCTGATCGTCTGAGTGACTTCAAAAAAGCCGTAAAAGCAGACGCCGATCATTGCACATGGTCAACATTTTACGAGGCATCCGTCCTGCCATGGATGGACCGTGAAGTTATGCGAGAACCCGCAGGCTATCCAGACCACAAACGCACAGCCCCGGTCTGGCGCCAAACCTACATTGATTTACAAGAGCTCTGGTATGCCATCCGACATCTTGCGATAGCGGGTACGGTTACCAGTGACACTAAAATGACAGCACGGGCCAAAGAATGGCTGCTCGAAGCGGCATCTTGGGACCCTATGGGCGTCACGTCACGAGCCTATACAGATGAATGGGCCTATCGGGTCTGCAACGCGCTCGCTTGGGGTTATGACTGGCTATACGATGATTTATCTGAGGATGAGCGGGCGACAGTGCGTGCATCTTTGCTGGCACGTACACGTGACATCGCTGAACATGCGATCCTGAACGCAAAGATCCATTTATTCCCTTACGACAGCCATGCCGTCCGTTCTGTGTCGCTGGCGATTGTACCCGCCTGCATCGCCCTGTTGGGCGACGATGAGTCCGATGAGGCAGAGGGCTGGCTTCACTACAGCATTGAATTTCTGTCCACCGTGTATTCGCCCTGGGGCGATAGCGACGGTGGCTGGGCAGAAGGCACCAACTATTGGATGATGGGGATCGCCTATTTGATCGACGCAGCAAATCGCTTGAAGTCGTATGCCGGCATCGACCTTTATAAACGTCCCTTCCTGCAGAACACGGGCGATTTCCCACTCTTTTGCAAGGCGCCAAACACCCGGCGCGCGACATTTGGCGATGACAGCACGCAGGGCGACCTGCCAGGTATCAAAACCGGACTCAATATGCGTCAGCTTGCAGGGGCGACTGGTAAGGGTGAATACCAATGGTATTGCCAAGAGAACCTGCGCCTGAATCCGGGCACAGAGGGCGCGTTTTACAATTGGGGCTGGTGGGACACGAATTTCGATGAATTGGTTTTCCAAACCGATTTCCCGAAGGTCAAAGCCACGCCACCAGAGGGCGGATTGCGACATTTCAGAGGGATCGGGTGGGTCGGCATACAGCACGCCATGGATGACCCCGATAACCATATCCAGTTTGTGTTTAAGTCCTCTTCTTTCGGATCGGTCAGCCACAGTCACGGCGATCAGAACGCCTTTTGCCTAGCGGCTTATGGAGAGGACCTTGCAATCCAATCCGGTCATTACGTTGCCTTCAATTCGACCATGCACCGAAACTGGCGACGACAGACGCGATCCAAAAACGCAATCCTGATCAATGGCAAAGGCCAATATGCCGAGACGGACAAATCGAAGGCACTTGGCGCGACCGGAAAAATTCTGGCCGCAGAAGAGCGCGACGATCACATTTTCATTCACGGCGATGCAACGCCGGCCTATCGGAGTTTGTCGCCCGAGGTTACCCGTGCCGAGCGTGAGATCTATTTCGTTCGCAACTCGTATTTCGTGATCATCGATAAGGTTGATGCAGAAAGCCCGGTCACAGTTGACTGGTTGCTGCATGCCAACAACCGGTTCGAACTTGGAAGCTCTTCATTCCGAAACACAGGCGAGCGCGCGGGGTTTTATGGTCAAGTTGTTTGGTCGGAATCCGGAAAGCCAGAGATTTCCCAGCAAACCGCTTTCCCGGATGTCGACCCCGCAGATTACGAGGGCCTTCCCGTCAGCACATTCCTGACGGCGCATTATGGCCCGTCTACCCGCCATCGGATTGCGACGCTGCTGGTGCCCTACAAACTGGACGCGCCAAAGCGGGTTTTCAATTTCATGGACGACCAGGGCTATGACGCCGACCTCTATTTCACCGACGCCGATGAAAACACATTCAAAGTTGTCATGAAAAAATTGGCAAACACCTGATTGGAACGCGCGTCACTCGCGGAGAAAAAACACAGATAGGAAGGGCAAATATGAAACTTGCAGGAAAAACCGCGATCATCACCGGCGGTGGCCGCGATATCGGCGCTGCCGTCGCCACCAAATTCGCATCTGAAGGCGCCAATGTCGTCATCAACTATTTCGCCAGTTCCAAATCCGCTGATGAAACCGCTGCGAAAATCGCCACGGCTGGTGGAAATGCCATCGCCGTTCAGGGTGATTTGAACAAGCAAGACGACGTGCTTGCCCTGGTGTCCAAAGCAATCGACACCTTTGGTGGGGTGGACATTTTGGTGAACAATGCCGGTGGGCTGATCGCGCGCAAAACTGTTGCCGAGATGGAGCTTGAGCATTGGGAGGCAGTCATGGCGCTGAACCTGACCAGCACCTTCATGATGACCAAGGCCTGCCTCAAGCACATGAAAAGCGGCACTATCGTCAATCTCGCAAGCCAGGCGGGCCGTGATGGTGGTGGGCCTGGTGCCGTGGCCTATGCAACATCCAAAGGGGCCGTGATGACGATGACACGTGCATTGGCCAAGGAGCTGGGGCCGGACATTCGTGTCAATGCGCTATGCCCTGGAATGATCGACACCGATTTTCACAACATTCACACGCCGGATGCGGGCCGTCGAGGGTTTGAAGCGAACGCCCCGTTGAAACGGCAGGGTCATGTCGACGATGCGGCGAACCTCGTTCTGTTCCTCGCCTGTGAGGACAGCGCCTTTATCACCGGCACCAATATCGACATCAACGGCGGAATGCTGTTCTCATAGCCGCGGAGGCAAAAATGTCCGACTTTCCAGTTGTTTCCACAGGTGAAAAGGTCACACGGCAGGTGCTGTCTGATCACCCCGACCTGATGGTCGTGGCGTTTCGTTTCGAGACGGAAGGTGCCATTGGCGCTCTGCACAATCACCCGCATGTCCAATCCACTTATGTCGAAAGCGGGTCGTTTCGTTTCACGCTAGGAGACGAGGAGCGCGTTGTCGGACAGGGCGACAGTTTCGTCATTCCATCGGATGTCGTTCATGGCTGCGTCTGTCTGGAGCCGGGAACCTTGGTGGACTGCTTTACGCCCCGCCGCGACGATTTCCTTTGACACGAAAGACACTTTCAATGCGGGTTCTCGCGATCGGCGAATGTATGGCTGAACTGGCACCGACAGACAACGCCGGCGACTTTCGGCTGGGGTTTGCTGGCGATACGTTTAATACCGCCTGGTACCTAACGCGCTGCGCTCCTAATGCGACGGTTTCGTATTTGACAGCGGTTGGAACGGATGCCTTGTCGCAAAACCTGACGGCATTCATGCGATCCAGCGGGCTCGACGATAGCTTTGTGCAAACAATACCTGACAAGAGCGTTGGGCTATATCTCATTTCACTGAAACAAGGCGAGCGAAGCTTCTCATATTGGCGCGACCAGTCTGCGGCGCGTTCCTTGGCGGATGACCCTGCCCGGCTGGCAAAAGCGATGGATTCTGCCAACTTGATCTACTTCTCGGGTATCACACTCGGGATCCTTGCACCCAAACAGCGCCAATTCTTTATTTCGGCCCTAAAAGATGCGCGTGCCTCAGGAAAGATTATCGCATTCGATCCCAATTTGCGTCCAATGCTATGGGAGTCTGCCGACACCATGACAAACGCGATTATGCAAGGTGCTGGTGTCAGCGATATATTGCTACCGTCATTTGAAGATGAGTCCGTCTGGTTTGACGACGCCACGCCGCGGGCAACTGCGCAGAGATATATCGAAGCTGGCGCAACCACGATCATCGTCAAAAACGGCTCAGAATCGGTCTATTTTGTAGAGGACGGCGCAAGCGGCGAAGTGCCCGTGAAACCCGTTTCCGATGTGGTCGACACGACGGCTGCGGGCGATAGTTTCAATGCAGGGTTTCTTGCTGGCCGCGCCACTGGGCTCGGACTCAGGGATAGCATAGCATTCGCCTGCAGACTTTCTCGCAAAGTTGTCCAGCATCGAGGCGCGTTGGTTCCGGTTGAGGCATCCACAGCTTTGGACGGAGACACCGGCAGATTGGTCTGACCAGCACCACCGTCCTTTTTGTCCTCACCTTTGCTGCGTGCCCGAAGTGAATTCCTCTCTGGGCGGATTGCGGCGCGACATAGAGTTGGCTTTGCCTCTGTGTTTTGAAGAAAGTCGCGAGCAAAGTTCCTGTCGGGTAAACGACCTCAGGGATCGCGGCATTCGTCGGAGTGTATTAACCCTTGGCTGACTTCGTTCCGCATCAGCACATCAGGGGTCTTGCATCTCGTGGCAGGATTATACGATCGGCTGCCGGTACTCGTCTTATTTTGTTAGTAGGGCTAGATGATCCGCACGCCTCCATACCAACAACACGGCGCGGCAATGCCTCAAAATTTGACAGCAGCTGAGCGCGATTGATCCTCTTGTTGACGATCTTGGGTCCGCTTGCCGAAACGCAGTGCACCTAAGGAGCGTCCTTGGCTATCCCTCTTGGAAATTGCTGTGCAAATCCCTGCCTGTTAGAGATCCAAACCCACGGTCTTTACCGTCATTGGTTGGCTCCATTTCCAACAATCAAGAACCACTGCACTGGTTCATATCGAATGCAGGTGCAGGGGAGCTTTCCACCTTATCCGCCGAGGGCTGTTGTCACTTGCCATCAGGACATAGATCAGGGTCGCCCGCGAGGTGATCAAGGAGTTCGCGTACTCTTCTGGTCAGCCGTCGGTTTTGCGGGAAGAGTGCTGCAACGATATATGGCGAGATCCTGTATTCGGCAAACAGCTCGACCAGGTCTCCGGATTTCAAAGCATCGGAAACTGTATAGGCAGGACAACGCGCGATTGCGGCTCCTTCTTTGGCAAGACGCGCTGATCCTGCCGGCGCGTTCATCCTAAAACGGCCGTTCACTTGGACAGCTTCATCATGGCCGTCGATATTGAACCTCCAGACAGACGGTTCCGTCATATTGCCGTCGAGAATGCAGTTATACGTTGCCAGTTCGCGCGGGTGGCTGGGCATTCCTGCCCTCTCCAGGTAGGCAGGTGATGCGCAGACGACCAACGGCATGCGCCCCAATTGCCTGACTTTGAGTGAGCTGTCTCTCATCGGGCCAATCCTGACGGCGAGGTCGAGGCCTTCTTCCACGATTGAAACTCTGCGGTCAGAAAACTTCAGATCGATTTCCACACTGGGGTGTTTCGCAGCAAATCGTGCAAGTGACGGTGTCAACCGCAACGCGCCAAACCCGGTTGGCGCCGATATGTGGATTGCACCGCGTAACGATGCCTGCTCGTTTCTGACCCTTTCCTCCAGCTCATCAAACCCGTCGAGAAGCGGCTCGCACATCGTCAGGTATGTCGCGCCCGCATCTGTTAATGACACAACGCGTGTTGTGCGATTGAGCAATTGCACACCAAGCGCGTTTTCCAGATCAGCGACGTATTTGCTGACCAACCTCGCGGATCGCCCCATGCGCTGCGCAGCTATGGTGAAGGAGGCGTTCTTTGCAACAAGTGCAAATGCACGCATACGATCGATTTTGTCCATCTTATTACGCCCTCTCAGGGCTTAAACATACGCCAAAATAGGCGATTATCATCCGTTTTCGCAATAGTTATTGCTTCCCCTGTACCCGAAACCATATCTGGAGACACCAATGTCAACCGCCGTTCGCATTCACCATTTCGCAAAATCAGGTCACGCTCATCGCGCTTTGGTATTTGCGAAACTGGCTGGGATAGCACATGAGGCCGTTCCTGTTGATCTGGCAGCTGGCGCTCATAAATCGCCAGAGTTTCTTGCCATGAACCCGAATGGGCAGGTGCCAGTTATCGAGGATGGCGAGGTGATTGTCTCAGATTCGAATGCGATTCTTGTATATCTTGCGCGGACATATGCACCAAACTGGATCCCGGACGACGCAATAGGTGAGGCCAATGTACAGCGGTGGCTTACACTGGCGGCCGGTGAAATCGCGTTCGGTTCATGCGCCGCACGCTTGATCACTGTTTTTGGCGCGCCGTTGGACCCGGACTTTGCGACGGCAACTGCCAAAATAGCCATGAGCAGGCTGGAACACGGCCTTGATGGCCGCGAGTGGCTTGTCGGGGATCACCCAACGATCGCGGATGTCGCGGTGTATTCCTATACTGCACATGCACCGGAAGGGAATGTTTCGCTAACGCCTTATCCAAATGTGCGGGCCTGGATCGCACGGTTCGAAGCCTTGCCGGGGTTTGAGGCCATGCCTGCGACCGCTGTTGGTCTTGTGGCTGAATAAGCGAGGTTTGACATGACAACCAATGCCCCTCGCCATCCTTTGCCGCCTTTTTCGAAAGTGTCGGCCATTGAAAAAGTGCGCCTCGCCGAAGACGGCTGGAATGGGCGTTACCCGGTACAAGTTGCGCTTGCGTACACGCCAGACAGCAAATGGCGTAATCGCGCAGAGTTTCCACAAGGGCGCACTGAAATCGAGGAGTTTCTGACGCGCAAATGGGCCAAGGAATTGGACTACCGCCTCATCAAAGAGTTGTGGGTCTACGACGGCAATCGCATCGCCGTGCGATATGCCTATGATTATCGTGACGACAGCGGAAACTGGTTTCGAGCATACGGTAACGAGAATTGGGAATTTGACGAAAATGGATACATGGCACATCGATTTGCCAGCATTAACGAACACCCAATTCAAGAGGCCGATCGGAAGTTCCGCTGGCCACTTGGCCGCCGTCCGGACGACCACCCTGGGCTGAGCGATTTGGGGCTGTAGTCCCAAGCCGATGGCAGAACAACCCGATGGTCCGCCAGGAACCTGAACGCGTCTGACCGGCGAAAGGATGAGGTAATTGTGAACATACATCAGTCACATCGAGGCGAACTGCTGCTGCAAGAGCGCCGCAAAACACCAAGAGCTCTGGTCGACACCATTCCGCAATACATTCAGCACGACATGCCGCAACAGCACGCTGCGTTTTTTGCTGGTCTGCCCTATTTGCCGCTGGCGACGCTTGATGACCGCGGTCGGCCGTGGGTTAGTCTTTTGGTCACACAGTCGCAAAATGACCCGTCAGTTGGAATCAAAGTGTCAGAGCATAACACCACAAATGTCGTTGCGGAAACCAACCCCTACGATCCTTTTGCTCGCTCTTTGGCCCAAGAACCATTGCCCGGCAGTGACGGCAGGCTGTTTGCGGGAGTTGGAGTCGATTTCAGCAACCGCCGGCGCAACAAAATTGCAGGGTCAATTCGCAATTTGTCCGTCGAAAACACTGGGAAGATCAGCTTGGAGTTGGCCTCCAACCAGCACCTCGGGAACTGTCCCAAATATATTACCGTCCGCAGCTTGGAATATGAACAACGCAGCCCTGAACTATTCAGTGACCGCTTTGATAGAAACACATCTGCACTGCCAGATGACGCCAAATCCCTCGTGGAAGGTGCAAGCACGGTGTTTCTGGCCACAAAGCACATTGGCGACGGAAGGCTTTCGGGTGCCCAGACCGATATGGGCGTTAATCATCGTGGTGGAGCGCCGGGTTTTACCCGACTTTACGAAGACAGCGATGGCGACCTCATCACGACCTATCTGGTCTTGCCTGACCATTCCGGCAATCGCTTTTACCAATCCTTGGGCAATATCGAGACTGATCCGCAGGTCGGGCTGGTCTTCCCGCATTTCGCAACAGGCGATATTCTTTACGTGACGGGTGAAGCAGAAAATCTGCTCGATGAAGATGCCGAAGCGCTAATGCCACGCGTAAACCTATTGACGCGGATCAAAGTGACTGGCGCTGTATTTGTCAAAAATGGTCTTAAACTCAGATTGACGTCTGAAGAACAGTTCTCGCCCTACAATCCACCGGTGAAGTATTTGCGGCAGGAACTGAAACAGATGGGGCGTGCATTCGTTGCTAATGAAAACGCAGCGGCAATCACAGCGACACTTGTTTCAATGAAACCACGCTCTGAGTGTATCAAGACCTTTGAATTCGCTTTGTCAGAGCCGATTGATGCGCCGGAGCCTGGCGGCTTTGGTGTTTTCGATTTCTCGGGTCTTCTGGACGTCGGGTACAGCCATATGAACGAAGCAAACCCGCAACTGGTTAACGAAGATTTCGTACGGACTTGGACACTGTCGCGCGCACGAGGCTATGATGCAGAGCGCCACGCGTTTCGAAAAACCGATCGGGTCAGTGTAACCGTCAAACGCAAATCGGGCGGCCTGATCTCCAATATTCTGCACAACAATGCAGACAAACTGATCTCGGATAAACTACCCATTGAATTCAAGGGTTCTGGTGCGGGCTTCAGCTGCTTTTCTGAGATGGCTGAGGACACTCACCCAACCATTCCATCCAAGATGCTTTGGATCGCAGGTGGCGTTGGCATTACTCCGTTTATGGCGATGTGGGACGGCATCAAGCAGATGGCGGATGCGCACCCGCGACGGACGGCAACTGACATCTTGCTCCTGTTTTCAGGTCGTGCTGACGACATCAAAGTTTTGGAGCACTTTGCCGAACAAAGCGACACTTTCCCGGACTTCATAAAACTGCGAATCGTCGCGTTTCAGAGCGAGGGCCGTGACCCATGGGCCGCGAAATCCGCGCGCGGCGAATTGAGCGAAAAAATCTCCGGTCATCTTTTGAAGCTTGAAGAACGGCGCATACAGACTGAAGACATCCAATCCGTCGCGGAGCTCGCCACGCGAGACGTCTACATGTGTGGCCCAGATGCATTGATGGCTTGGGCTGAGGCAGCCCTTATCGAACTAAACGTCGAGGACAAGAGACGTCATCGCGAGTCATTTGTTTTTTGATATCAAGGCTACGAAAACGCATGCGAGAATATGCACGACACCATTTTTAAATCATTGCTTGGCTCTTGAAAAAATGCGGACCAAATCGAAACGACACAGAGTTCTCTGCCCTCTCCCGGACCAATGAGCGAGTAGGAGGCAGCAACCACGGAAACTGTCGGCACGCTCATTAAGTGTTGGTTAAGAACATACCCCCGCCAGTGTTACGTCGGATATCGAGGATAATGGCCATTATTGCCCCGTGAATGTCCGGTGCCAGCGTCTTTTGCCTTCGCCTGCTCTGCATTCATCGAATAGTGATGGGGAGAGACTCCAAAACGGCGGCGAAAATCGGCGGAAAACCGGGTTGTACTTTCATAGCAGCATTGCGCCGCGATTTGCATGACACTCAGATCGGTCCCTGCCAGCAAGGCGCGCCCATAGGCAAGGCGGCGCTCCTTCATGTAGCGCAGCGGCGACTGGCCCACATACTCTTTGAACAACCTTTGGATCTGACGGGCAGACACCCCGATATCGTCATATAGCTGGGCCACGCTTTCGCCGGTTTGGTAGTTCTCTTCGATCCACTCAATCGCACGTATTAAGTGGCGGTTGCGGGTCCCCAGACGGGACGCGACCGATGTGATTTGCCTTTCGTGATCCGCGCGTTTGGTTGGGATCAGACAATGGTCCATCGCCGAGTGCAAGATCTTGTCACCACAGTAGTTCTGGATCAATTCAAGCGCCATATCAGCCGCAGCAGTCCCGCCCGCGCAAGTAATAATGCGGTCATCAATACAATACAGGTCTTCGCATGGGGTCAGCTCTGGCCAGCGCATAATGAAGGCCGGATGATGCTCCCAATGCAGGGTGAACCGACTGCCCGCCAGTATTCCGGCCTTGGCAAGTGCAAAGGTTCCGCCGCACAGCCCCCCTACACTATGCCCACGCCTCCACAAGGCTCGTAATTGCCCTGGCAGGCGCGGAGGAATGTTGTCCTCGGGATTTAGGCTTGCACAGACAAAGGTGAAATCGGCCGGATCCTCTGCATCCAAGACACCATCCACCGGCACTGATAGACCGTTAGAACACGTCACCGCCGCCCCGTCGGCCGAACAAAGCCGACAGATAAGTTTTGGCCGACCCGCTTCTGCATTTGCGCGGCGGATCGGTTCCATGATCGAGGACAACGCCAACATGGAAAACTGCGGCACCACCAGAAAATCAATGCTCAGCACTTTCTCGGACTGATCCACCTTAGGTGCAGGCAACTCCTGAAACGGGCCGCCAAGCTGGTGGGGTTCAACGCAGATATTCATCGCTTATTTCCCTTCGCTGCTCGCTCACATATTTGGATAGTTTGGTCCATCACCGCCTTGTGGAGTGACCCATGTGATGTTCTGTGACGGGTCCTTGATGTCGCATGTTTTGCAGTGGACGCAGTTTTGGAAGTTGATGAC
>CANLZL010000014.1 GCA_947495575.1 uncultured Nioella sp.
AGGACCATGAGGACCATGAGGACCATGAGGACCATGAGGACCATGAGGACCATGAGGACCATGAGGACCATGAGGACGGGGAAACATCGGGCGCACATTCTGTCAACGACCACAGTTCCGCGCATGGTCATGCACATGATCACGACGGGCTGGATCCACATGCGTGGCTGGAACCGGATAACGCTCGTTATTGGCTAACCCTGATTGCCGATGCCCTATCAGAACTCGACCCAGAAAACGCGGCGGCCTATTCAGCGAACGCGGCCGCCGGGATTGAAGAAATTGATGAGGCCGAGGCCGAAGCCACTACAATCCTAACCCAATCGGCGGATCACCCATTCCTGTTCCTGCACGACGCGTTCCAATATTATGAAGGCGCTTTCGATCTTGCCCCTATCGGGTCCATCGCCATTTCAGATGCCTCTGCCCCTGGGGCGCGACGACTGGCCGATCTCTATGCCGCCTTGGAAAACCTTGCGCCGGTCTGCATCTATGTGGAGCCACAGTCCGAATTGTCGTTGGCCCAATCCTTGGCCGCGGATACCAACGGCGAAATTGCAATCCTCGACCCTACTGGCGCAAATATCCCGATGGGGCCTGCCTTCTACCCGACACTGCTGACGCAAATTGCACAAGGACTATCATCTTGCGATGCAGGATAAGCCGTTGATCAAAAGGATTTTTGGAGCGGGCGGCGGGAATCGAACCCGCGTCATTAGCTTGGAAGGCACGCGCTCAAATGCCAGAAAACATCGTTAATTCAATACACTAAAGAAGAAGTATTTCAACTTTTGCAGGTAA
Organism: uncultured Nioella sp.; assembly: GCA_947495575.1. Classification (GTDB taxonomy): domain Bacteria; phylum Pseudomonadota; class Alphaproteobacteria; order Rhodobacterales; family Rhodobacteraceae; genus CANLZL01. The sequence continues at coordinate 802 of CANLZL010000014.1, forward strand.
TTTGTCAGAAAAGAATTTTTGGAGCGGGCGGCGGGAATCGAACCCGCGTCATTAGCTTGGAAGGCTAAGGTCTTACCACTACACAACGCCCGCTCTATAAAAAAGGTCCTATTTCATGGGTATTCGGAGGTCAAGTATGGCTTCTTCAAAAAAGCGTCGCTCCCATACTTCGTTCAAGCATTTTCGGCCCTAAGCCGACTTTGATCAGGTCTAACCGATGCTGCGGCGCAGCCCGCATTCCGGACATTCGCTGCATAATCACAACGATCAAATGAGCCAAATCCTCTCCAGGTTGTAGCTGCCAACTGGCCTAAAGATTCCGGCTACGGAAACTGGCAATAGAAATCTGCGGGGTATTCGCTGATGCTGTTCGGCTTGTCAAACCCGCTGATCGCCGTAGGCAGGTGATCTTGAGGGGCGTGAATTTCCAGCGAAAACTCATTGACCAGCCTACTTGCGCTTCATGCTTTGGTGCCATTGTCGCCTATCCCCTCCAATAGGAAGAACTGATTCAGTGACAAAGCACGAACTTTTTTACGAAATAGGTCCCCGGTAAGCGAATGCCGCGCGCGCTCCGCGTGAGCCGTCACTATTTGTAAAAAAAGTACAGGTCGGCGTCATTTGACGTCAGCGCCACTTGCATGAACTCAAAGTATGTTTATCATATTATAGAAATGCGCGAGGCCACGAACACTAGATGAGCAGACTTGAAGGCACTACGCCGCTACGGGGCGTTATCGGCGATATAGTATCGAATCTCGGGCGCAGAATTGTCGCGGGCGAATGGGCCGCAAATCAGACGATAACAAAAGAACCGGAGTTGATTAAAGAACTGCGCGCCAGCCGTTCTGTTCTGCGTGAAGCGCTTCGGGTTCTTGCAGCAAAGGGACTTATTGAATCCAAGACCTCCGTGGGTACGACCGTCCGAAACCGCTCAGCTTGGCGCCTTCTCGATCCTGATGTCATTTCATGGAGGATCGCGGCGGGCGAGCAGGAAACACTTCTGAGTGATTTGCTGCGGCTGCGGCTGGTCATGGAGCCTGGCGTGGCCGAACTTGCCGCGCGCTCTTCAAGTGACGCGGCACGGGCTCGCATCGCCGATGCGTGGCGCGCCAAGGTCACTGTCTTTGAAGCTTCGGATATGCCCGACCCGTTGCGGCGGGATGCCTTTATCAAAACCGATCTCGACTTCCACCGCGCTTTGATTGTGGCCACGGATTCGGAGATGCTCGGGCAATTGTTCAGCATCATCGAAGCGGCCCTGGGGCTGCTGTTGGACCTGCAAATGCAGGCGCGGGGGTACAAGAGCAAGATGATCGGAATGGACCACAGTCATGAGCTACACGAGGCCGTCTTTAATGCCGTGATGGCCCGCGACCCGGCACTGGCACGATCTTCCATGCAGACTTTGCTGGAAACCGCGCTGCAGGATGCTGTGGACGGTTTTACGCTACTAAAAGGAGCGCCCTAACAATGCGAACAGACGAGTCATCCCATGAACGTCTTGCAGCCGTAGCAGATCGTTTGCTCGCGCATCCGTTTCAATGCTGGTTTTACGGTGACTCTGTCGGATTCGAAGGATTGCTTGCAGCCTCTGATCTACTGGGCGACAACCGCTGGCGGGATTTTTCGCATGGATTTTTTCGGGCTTGGGGTGCTCGCCGGGAGCCGTGGGGTTTGGATGACAATACGGCGCCGGGCCATGCGATGTGCGCGGTCGTCGAAGCAACTGGCGATCAGCTGCTGAAAGAAGCTGCCGTTGCTCTCGGGCACCAACTTTCTGCACGGCGCAAGGTTCATGGCGCGGCGATCACATTCGAAGACACGCTGCGGTCACTTCGCCAACCCTATGGTGACGTCGAACTAAGTGCGGACCACCAAGAGATAATGGAGAATCCGGGCGCCGGTGTGTGGTTGGATTGCATGCATTTTGATCCGCCCTTTTACGCCCATCTCGCCCATTTGGATGAAGGTCTCGACTGGCGCGATATGGCGGTGTCGGAGATTCTGGCGTACCGGGATTTGTTGCTGAACCCGTCGAATGGTCTTTACCGTCACTACTGGCTGGAACGGACGCAAAGTGCCTGGATTGATGGCTGGGCGCGTGGACAAGGTTGGGCGTTACTAGGGCTTTTGGATGTGGCACATGGCGCCATTGGGCACCCGCGACTGGATGAAGTTGCCGGCGCGGCGTTGGACCTCGCCCGGGTGATGGTGCGCTTGCAGCGGGATGACGGTCACTGGTGGAACATGGCGCACGATCCGCGTTCAGGTGAAGAAAGCTCCACCGCGGCATTCATGGCCACAGCTTTTTTCCGTGGCATGTCAAATGGCATTTTGCCGGAAACTGAATTTCAGGAACCTGCAGATCGCGCGAAAGCGGCAATGATCGACATGCTCGACAATGATGGGAACCTTATGGGTGTTTCTGCTGCCGTTATGTCGGCCCTGGTCGACGAGCATTATTGGAATGTGCCTCTCAACAAAATCGTACCTTGGGGCCAGGGGCCCGTGCTGACCGCATTTGCCGCTGAGGCCACTTGGAACGCAACCAAGCGTTAGACGCTATTCATACATCCGAATCGAAACGCCGCCATCTATCACGATGTTCTCGCCGATAATGAAATGCGCTTCGTCGGATGCGAGCAACGTGGCCACGGCAGCCACTTCGCTTGGCTGACACAGGCGTCCGGCGGGTTGTTTGGCCTCGACATCACGCCGCGCGGCCGCTGGATCTGGTTGCGCTGCGAAATGCGCCGCCACCAGCGGCGTTTCAGTGTAACCAGGCGAGATTGCATTTACCCTAACCCCTTGATCCGCATATTCCAGAGCCAAAGACCGCGTTAAGCCGAGCAGCGCATGTTTGGCCACCGGGTAAGGGAAGGTTTCCTTTATCACCGTGAAGGCATGGTTCGAGATGATGTTGATGATGGCGCCGTTGCGCGCAGATAGCATGTCCGGCAAAACCGCACGTGCGCATAGCCATGCTCCTTCGAGATCTACTGCCATACACCGACTCCAATCGTCATCGGTGATCTCCAATGGCTTGCCGAACACCGCGATACCCGCATTGTTGACCAGGACATCCACCGATCCAAAGGCCGCTTTTGCTTCAGCGACGGCGGCGCGTACGCTGCTCGCATCGGCCACGTCCGCCTGAACAGCGATTACCTCTGTGCCGGTATTTGCCGCAATCGTCTGAGCCGTTGCGGTGCCGCGCTCCCCATCCAGTTCGCAAATAACCACTTTTGCGCCTTCCTCCGCGAATCGCGTGGCGATGGCTGTGCCGATGCCCTGACCGGCACCAGTCACCAGCGCCACCTTGTTTTGCAGTCGTTTCAACGGCTCACTCCTTTTAGTTGACTTAATATGATTAACGGATAATGCTATGAAGAATAGTTGCTCAAGGAGGAGAAAGACGCAATGGCGAAGACGCATTCAGGTCGGATTGGAGCCGCTTTGGCCTTGGTCATGACGGCGGGCATGGCCCATGCCGACGGCGAGATTGTTGCAATCTACAAATCTGGCACCCAGCAATACTTCATTGATCAAGGCGCTGGCTTCGTTGCTGCAGCGGAAGAGCTTGGTTACGAAGCGCGCATTATCAATGTGGAACTCGATGCAAACCTGGCGATCAGCGCGATTGCTGATGCCATCGCCTCGGGCGCCGATGCGATTGCGATCACGTCGCCGGATCAGGCGCTTGGGCCTGCCATTGCAGCCGCCGCAGCCGAAGCTGGCATCCCGCTGATCGCCACCGATGACCCTCTTGAGGCTGGTGACGGAAGCGCTGTGCCATTTGCGGGCTTTGACGGGGTCGCTATGGGAACATCCGTGGGCGAGCGTGCCGGGGAACTGCTTGCCGAAAGCGGTTGGCTCGATGCCGGGGATTACGGGATCATGTCTGTTGAGGTGCAAACGCTCAGCGTCTGTAATGACCGCACAAATGCCGCCATCGAACAAGTGATCGCAGCAGGCGGTAGCCCGGACAATGTCATCGCCGTGCCCTATGAAGGCACCACCGACAGTGCCTTGGCGGCGGCCGGTCCGATCATCACGGCAAACCCGCAGGTCAACAATTGGGTTGTGTTCGCTTGTAACGATGAGGGTACGCTTGGTGCGCTCAATGCACTCAACAATGCCGGGTTTTCGCCCGACAATATCATCGGTGTTGGCCTTGGCGCCTATGAGGCCTGCCGCCCCTGGGCCGCAGATGTGCCAACAGGCTTCCGCGCAGCGCTTTATATCAGTGGTGTCGACGTGGGGGATGCAGCGGCACGCGCGTTGATCAACACCGTTGAAACCGGCGAACCGCTTCCGCCCTTCACCGTAGCCGATACGACAATCGTCGATCCTTCGAATTACGCCGATATCATGCCCTGTGGCTAATCAATAACTGGTGAGGCGTGCGCTTGGGTGTGCGCCTCACCGCCTGGCATCCATGATTGAGAGCAAGCAGCGCAACATGTCCACTGATCCCCAATCCCCTGGCCGCGTGGTTCTAGATGTGAACGGTGTCGGCAAGAGCTTCCCCGGTGTTCGCGCTCTGTCGGACGTGACGATGCGCGTCCATTCAGGCGAAGTGGTCGCCTTCGTCGGAGAAAACGGCGCCGGAAAATCCACGCTTCTGAAAATCCTGTGCGGCGATTACCAGCTGGACGACGGCGAAGTGCAAATCGATGGGATTGTCGCCTCCCATGCGTCGCCGCTGGAAGCTCGGAATGCGGGGTTTCGGTTGGTTCGGCAAGAACCCGAGATCGTTCCCGATCTGAGTGTGGCTGAAAACATCTTTATCGGTGAATACCCCACAACCGGCTTTGGCCGGGTCAGCTTTGATGCGATGCGCAACCAAACTCAAGAACTGTTAGAGCGGTACGGCTTCGCCACAATGATTGATGTGAACACACTTGGCGGGGCGCTTTCGCCTGCGCAGATGCATATCGTCGAGATCATCAGGGCACTGAAACCGGGCGTGAAAGTCATAGCCTTTGATGAGCCGACATCATCGCTCACTTCCCGCGAGACCGAGGCGCTTTTTGCGCTGATCGGAATTCTGAAACGCGAAGGGCTGGGCGTGATTTATGTCTCCCACCGATTGCACGAGATCATGGAAATCGCCGACCGGGTGCTGGTGGTGAAAGACGGGGTCCCGACGGGGGATCTGGCCATTGGCGATACTGACGAAGAAGGAATTGTACGCCTGATGGTGGGGCGCGAATTGGAACACGGTGTGCAGCGCACAGAGACAACCCGGGATGATGTGGTGCTTGAGGTCAAGAACCTTAGTTCCCGTTGGCATCGAGATATCAGTTTTCAGATACGGGCTGGCGAAATCCTTGGCTTTGGTGGTCTGGTAGGCGCAGGGCGCACTGAACTCGCCAAAGTGCTTTTTGGCGAATATCCCAAATCTGGCGGAGAGGTGCGGATATCGGGTGAAACCAAGTTGATCCGACGGCCCGCTGACGCGATTGCCGCCAATATCGGCTTTGCCCCCGAGAACCGGAAATCCGAAGGATTGATCCTGGTTCGGTCGGTTCTGGAAAACGCCTCAATGGCAGTGTTCAATAAGTTGTCACGCTTGGGTGTGCTTCACGGCCAACAGATGCGCGCGACCGTTGAACCCTACATCCATCAGCTCGAGATCAAGACACCTTCGTTAGATCAGGACGTCGGCAAGCTTTCAGGTGGGAACCAGCAAAAAGTTGTGTTGGCCCGCTGGCTGGCCGCCGGGCCAAAGCTGTTGATCCTTGATGAGCCGACCCGAGCCGTCGATGTGGGCGCGAAGGCCGAGATCTATCGTTTGATAGACGAGTTGGCCAAACAAGGCTTGGCGATCATGCTGATTTCATCTGAAATGCCTGAACTTCTGTCGATGTCGGACCGCATAATGGTGATGCGCGATGGAGAGATCATAGGCCCCATTGAGAAAGCCGACGCTACCGAAGAGCTTATTGTCGGCCATGCCATCGGAGGAGCTGCCGCATGACGGCCCCTACTACAAATTTGCAAGACACGACGGGATCAAACTCTATGACTCAAAGCCCCGAAGGCTTCCTTCAGCGCACCTTCCGCGCCGTTGGTGCTGAAAACCTTTCCCTAATCATCGCGCTGATCGTGATTGTGGCCATTATTGCCAGCCAAACCGAGTATTTCTTTACTGCGCGCAACCTGCTCAACATCGGACAGAACATGGCGGTTGTTGGCTTGATCGCCGTGGGCATGACTATGGTGATTGTGAGCCAGGGTCTGGATATCTCGGTTGGCTCAATTGCAGGCTGCTCATCCGTGGTTTGTGCATTGGTGGTGGTCGAATTTGGCACGGTTCCAGGCGGATTGGCCGCCGGAATGGCGATTGGCATGGTTCTTGGCCTTGTGAACGCGACCATCATTACGATGTTGCGGGTGAACCCGGTCGTTGCAACGCTTGCTACGTTTTCGGCGTTTCGCGGTGTGGCGTTTCTGATTGCTCCCGGCGGACGCCCGGTCGGGGTTCTGGATCAGAACCTGGCCTGGCTCGGCTCTGGCCGGTTTTTTCAGACCGAGGCATTTCCCGGAGTACCCGTGTCTTTCGTGATCTTGGTTTTTGTCGCCATCGCAGGCCACTTTGTCATGCGCTCAACTGTCTTTGGTCGCTCAACCTATTCGATGGGGGGCAATCCTGCCGCGGCCCGACTAGCGGGCATCAATCTGACCAAAATGAAATACATCATTTACAGTATCTCGGGGGCACTTTCCGGGCTTGCCGGAGTTATCGTAACCGCGCGGACATCCTCAGGTCAGCCAGCCTCCGGCACCCAAGGATTGGAACTTGAAGCGATCACAGCGGTCTTTTTGGGCGGCGCCCTTTTGGCAGGTGGCAAAGGCACGGTTGTCGGCACCATGCTGGCGGTGGTTTTGCTTGCGACGCTATCGAACGGGATGAACCTTCTGGGTATTGCGACCTTCTATCAGCTGGTGGCCAAAGGTCTGTTGCTCGTTCTGGCAGTGGCTATTGGTCAGTGGCGGATGGCGCGCGCCGAAAAGGCACAGGCCAAGCTGACAGCTCAAGGCAAGGCTTGAACGCTGTGCAGGTATTTTCCCTCAAATCCGCTGAAATCGAGGCGCAGGTGGTTCCGGAGTTCGGAGCCCGAGTGGTTGCCCTTGTGGATCGACGGACAGGGCGTGACTGGCTCGTTGGCGGAGACCTTGAAGGCGACGTAGATGATGCTGCGAGCTTTCTGGGAAATGAAGCGCGGGGGTGGGACGAGTGCTTCCCCACCGTCGCTCCATGTTACAGCCTGGACTGGGGTCGCTCTCTGCGTGACCATGGCGATCTTTGGGGCCGAAGCTGGACTGTCGATGCAGCAAGCAACGATCACCTCAGTTGTACTTACGCGGCTGAGGGCTACACCTTTACCCGCAACATGACACTGGCCGGGGAAACTTTGCGCAATGAGTATGCTGTGATGGGTCCGGCCAGACCGTTTCTCTACAGCCAGCACATGCTTCTAGCCACAGAGCCGGGTGAACAGATCATCCTGAATGGGATTGGCACGCTTTCTTATGGCGAATATCAACTGCCTTGGCCCGCAAACAATAACCGAATTGGCGCCATGAGTGCTGCAATTGCAAGCAAGACATATGCCGCTGCCAATGGCCAGGTATCAGCTGCGGTGTCTGGACCGACCGGGTCTATAACTCTCAGCTGGAATGCCGAGGACATGCCCTTTTTTGGTATGTGGCGCTGTTTCGGCGGTTGGCCTGACGCACAGAACCCCGTGCATCAACTTGCGCTGGAGCCGACAACGGCGCCTGCAGATGATCTGGCTCAGGCGGTATTGATGGGCTACGGGCCTACCCTGTCCCCCGACATGCCTGTGAAATGGGTCATCGACGTGAGCCTTTCGGCTGCACCAACCCCAAAAAATACAGCAATGGAGGCACATCAATGAGCGATGATCTTATTCTGTTCGAGGTCACAGATGGCGTAGCCCATCTGACAATCAATCGCCCCTCAAAACACAATGCAATTACTGCGGCGATGGGTGGTCAGATCACCGATCTTGCAGCCCGCGTCGATCGCGATCCGGACATCAATGTGTTGGTCATAGAGGGCGCTGGCGAACGTGCCTTTTCAGCGGGCTCTGACGTCAACATGTTGGACGATCTGGGCACGCCTTGGGACGGCCGAAATCGCAACGACTATAACCGGGACTATGTCACACCGCTACTTAACCTGCGGAAACCGGCAATCGCGATGATCGATGGCTGGTGTCTTGGCGGTGGTCTGGAGGTGGCGATTTGCTGCGACATCCGCGTAGCGACACCGCGGTCGAAATTTGGTGCACCGGAAATCCAGCGCGGGTGGCACGCGGGTTCGGGCAATACGTCAATCCTCCCGCGTATGGTCGGTTACGGCAATGCCGCTTACTGGATTCTGACAGGGAGGCACTTCTCAACCGAGGAAGCGCAGCGCATGGGCTTTGTGCAGGAGATTGCCGCACCCGAGGATTTACGATCTGCGGCGTATGCCATTGCCGACCGAATTGCACAGAATCCACCCATAGCTGTGCAATCGGCCAAAAACATCATTCGCCAAGCCGAAGGGACCTCAGTTGCCCAGGGCCTCAGCTGGGAAAATGACGGCTATACCCTGTGCATGATGACCGAAGACGCGAAGGAAGGCATGGCGGCTTTCGCGGAAAAACGCGACCCAAAATTCCAAGGCAGATAAGGAGCGCATGACATGACCGAAGGCCCACTGCACGGCATCCGTGTTCTTGACCTGACCATTGCGATGGCTGGTCCCCTCTGCACACAACGAATGGGCGAAATGGGGGCGGAAATCATTAAGATAGAGGCGCCGGGGGGTGGCGATTTTTCCCGCCACGCGCCGATGGCAGGCGTCACGAAGTTTGGCGACGCCACTTGTTTCACAACCTTGAACCAAAACAAGAAATCACTTGTTTTGGACCTGAAGTCCGATGAAGGGCGTAAGATCCTCTATCAAATGGCCGAGGACGCTGATGTGCTGGTGCAGAACTTTCGCCCGAGGGTGGCGCGGAAGTTGGGCATCGATTTCGAGACGTTGCACGCAATCAATCGGCGCCTGGTTGTCGGGGCCATCTCTGGCTATGGCGATGAGGGGCCGATGAAGGACAGGCCTGGCCAGGACCTATTGTTGCAATGCTTCACCGGCCTGACGATGAACGGTGGCTCGACCGAAGGCCTCCCGCAGGCAAGCCCCCTCTACATGGTTGATGTGACCGCGTCGCACATGATGTGCGAAGGCGTTCTGGCTGCCTTGATCGCCCGCGGGCGCACTGGCGAGGGCCAGGAAGTCAAGGTCACTATGATGGGCGCTATCATGGAGATGCAATGTCAGGAGATCGCAACCTGGCTGGCTGGGGATGAAAAACCGCAACGGGGCACCAGCCCGCAAGTGTCGATCTATCAGGAGCCACCCTATGGCATTTATGCCTGTAAAGGTGGATATTTCGCCATCGCGCAAGCCGATTTGGATGTGTTGGCCGATGCGCTTAATGTGCCGAAATTGGCCGAGTTAAAAGCAGCCCGCCCGCAAGGTGCTGATGGGGCGAGCGTGGCGCTTTGGCGCGATGAGGTCTACGCGACCGTGGGCGAGCGGCTGAGAGATGATGCTCCCGAGGCTTGGGATGACCTGCTCGCGCCGCTTGGCGTCTGGTGCATGATCGTTCAGGATTACGAGGCTTTCCTCAACCACGAACAGACCCAAACCCGACTCACCCGCCTGACGCATCCGGTAGGAGGGGATTACACCGCGGTAGCGCCCGGCATCAGTTTTAGCGACCAACCCAACCCGCAACTTACCCCTGCGCCGCTTTACGGTTCAGACAGCCGCGCGGTTCTGGCTGGTCTTGGCCTGAGCCCGGCAGAGATCGACAGGCTGGTTGCAGCCGGCATTGTCATCGGTCGGGACGCCGCATGAAAATAACGGCCCTGAAAACCTATCTCGTTCCGCCCCGTTGGCTGTTTCTCAAGATCGAAACGGACGAAGGCCTGGCCGGCTGGGGGGAACCGGTGCTGGAGGGCCACGCCGAAACTCTGGCAGCAAAGATCTCCGAATTCTCCGATATGCTTGTGGGCCTTGATCCGCTGCGCATCGAAGACATCTGGCAGCTGCTCTATCGCAATGGCTGCTATCGTGGTGGGCCCGTCCTGATGAGTGCTCTGGCCGGTATCAACACCGCATTATGGGACATCAAGGGCCGATTTCATGATGTGCCGATCCATGAATTGATGGGTGGTCCAGTACGTGACCGGGTGCGCACCTATCGTTGGATTGGCGGCGATCGTCCCGAAAATCTTGTCAGCGATGCCAAGGCATTAGTGGCAAAAGGCTATTCTGCCTGCAAGTTCAACGCGACAGAAGAACTGTCATATATCGGCACACATGCGGAGATCGATACCTGCTTGGACCGCGTTTCCTCCCTACGCACCGAGCTTGGCAGCAGCATGGACCTGGCCCTTGATTTTCACGGCCGGGTCCATGCGCCAATGTTGGGTGTTCTTCTAAAAGAGCTGGAGCCCTTGCGCCCGATGTTCATTGAGGATCCACTCACATCTGCACATATCGACGCCATCGCTGATGCTGCGAAGGCCACAACGATTCCGCTTTGTGTTGGCGAACGGCTTCATTCGCGCTTCGATTTCCGGGCGGTGTTCGAAAAACGAGCTGCCTCAATCATCAACCCTGACCCTGCCCATTGTGGAGGCATCTCTGAGGCTGTGCGCATCGCCAATATGGCCGAAGCCTATGACGTTGCAGTTGCCCCGCATTGTCCGCTTGGGCCAATTGCCCTTGCCGCCTGCCTTCAGGTCGACGCGATCTGTCACAATGCGACCCTGCAGGAACAAAGCATCGGAATGCATTACAATGCAGATGGTGGCGGAGATATCTCCGATTATGTCGGCGATGACGCGTTCGAAATTGCCGATGGATGGCTCAGTATTCCGCAAAGGCCTGGACTTGGAATCGAGATCAACGAAGGCGCCGTGATTGAGGCGGCAAAGATCGGGCACCAATGGCGTGCTCCGATCTGGCGACACAAGGACGGCGCAATCGCGGAATGGTAGGGGAGAACCAGATGACAAATGTGACTCGGATTGCAGGGATGCTCCAGGAAGAGGGCCTCGATTGGGCAGTTCTGTCCGGGGCGGATGCTGTTTGCTTCGCAACCGGACATGTCGTGGGGATCGAAATCGGGCAGACGCCATTCCATGGTGGTCCGACCCTTGCCTTTGTCAGCCGCGATGGCGCGGCGGCAATTGTCGCCCCGAATGTGGAGGGAACCCCGATCGAAGGGGTTCACTATGAAAGCTATGCCGGGTTCGCCAATGAAGTTGTGCCGCAGGCGGCGAACTTCCGCGCCTCTGTTGCCGCCGCGCAGACCGCACTGGGTATTGTCGGGCGCATCGGATCCGAGGCGCAGACACATCCAGCCGCGATTGCAGATTTGCTACCGTCATCCGTCGACCTCAAAACACCGATTGATCGACTACGTGCCATCAAGACCAATGTGGAGATTGAGGCGATGCGCCTATGCGGCAGGGTTGCCGCCGCGGGGCAGGAAACCGCGCGGGCGGCCTCAATCGCTGGCAAGACTGAGCTAACGGTTTGGAACGAAGCCCGCTCGGTCATGGAAAACATGGCCGGCGGCCGTTGCGCCATGGCGGGAGAATACATCGTTTCAAAGGAACGCACGGCCATGTTGGGCCTGCCGATCAGTGATACGGTGATCCGGAACGGTGATCCGGTGGTTTGTGACCTTGCGCCTCGCGTCAATGGATATTGGGGCGACAGCTGCTCAGCCTTCATCGTCGGTGTGGCGCCATCGGATACATATCTAGAGATGTGGCACGCTGCCCGCGGCGCACTTGACCATGCGATGGACGAATTGCGGCCCGGTTTGTCGATTGGGGCATTTGACAGCACGGTACGCGAGCTCATGGCTGAAAAAGGCTATTCCTACCCGCACCACACCGGACATGGTGTTGGGACCTCTGTACATGAATGGCCAAGGCTTGTTCCGGATGAAGGCGCGTTGATCGAGGAAAACATGGTGCTGATGGTCGAGCCAGGGTCCTACGTTCCGGGCCTCGGCGGGCTTCGGACGGAATTCATGCTGCGGGTTACGGCGACGGGATGCGAAAACCTCACAGAGTTCCGTCTGGACCCATCCCGATGATCACACCGCGCGGCATCCACAGCGTACTCTATTCGTTGTTCGATGAAGCCGGCGCAATCGATCATGGTGCCATGCGGGCGCAGGCGCAGCTTGTGCGGGACCTTGGGGTGGACGGCGTCACCGTTCTGGGCTTGGCAACCGAGGTTGGAAAACTGCGTGAGGCCGAACGCCGTGCTCTGGTGGAAACCGTCACGGCCGAGGTGGCCGGCACCCTTCCGTTTTCCGTCACCATCTATGGGAATTCTGTTGCTGAACAGCGGGCTGGCCTGGAACATGCGCTCGGTTCAGGTGCGGATTGGGTGATTTTGCAACCGCCGGGTGCCGGAAAGTATTCATCCCAATCCTATCTGGAGTTTTTTGCCGCCGTCGCCGACGGATTCGACACCAGCATCGCGCTGCAAAACGCCCCGGAATACCTAGGAGTCGGACTGTCTGAAGCGGATATAGGTCGCTTGACGCACATGATCCCGGGTTTTCGGTGCCTGAAAGCCGAAGCCCCGGCCATCGAATTCGCTTCGATGCGCGCGGCGGCACCCAATGACATAGCGCTCTTAAATGGGCGCGGCGGATTGCAAATGATGGAATGCCTGTCGGCTAAGGCGGACGGCTTCATCCTCGCACCCGACCTGATCGATCTCGCGATTGCGGCCTTTGCATCCTGGAAAGATGGAAATCATGCTACCTCAGCCGAGCATCATCAACGTGCGCTTCCCGCCATTTGCTTCATCATGCAGTCGTTGGAACATCTGATCTGCTACGGCAAACGACTTTTCGGGTATCGGGCAGGTTTCACCATACACGACCGTGTACCGTCATTGAAACCGACCCCGTTCGGCCTGTCCGTCATCTCGCAATACGCGAAAGAGTTGGGCGGGATGCAGCAGCCCTCAACTGATCAACTCAGCGACGGCAGCAGTAGAAGACCAAGCGAACAATGACCCAGGTTGCCTAACGACCAATACATTTGCCCGGAAGGACTTGCGCCGAAACTACTCCGACCCCAATCGGGGCAAGAATATCCGCGGCACTCGAAAATACCGCGCTCTCAAATCTGATTGCCAGGGATGCCCTTCGAAAGAGAAATGCTGTCCCAACGCGATTTGCAGGTCGATCAGCCGGGAAGAGCACGAGGACGCAAGGGACTTCGCTCGGTCCTGTAGGAAGACGAAAGTTTACAAAGTCAGCCGTGACAAACGGAAGAAAGTTGAGATGCTGTTTGCGCATTTGAAGCGCATTCTGAACCTGACCAGGTTGCGATTGCGAGGCCCCAACGGGGCCAAGGATGAGTTCCTTCTTGCCGCCATTGCACAAAACCTCAGAAAGCTCGCCAAGCTCAGGCCCAAGACCGTCCAAACGGAGGACACGGCATGATATGAGCGGTCATAGCCCTCTTGGGCATTGATCGGACCAGCGTCCGGGGCAGATAACTCGCGCGGAAATTCCAGCGATGATCTCTCCGTCAATTGCCTCGAGTTCTTCAACGAAATCCGCCCAACACTCCGTACCTGCACATCTCCTTTGAAGAGTGAAAAACCAGATTTCATTCGGTGATTTCCAAACAGCGTCGTGGCCCGTCAGCACACGATTTGATGGCTGAACTCTGGATTTGGAACGATCCAATCAACTTCTTGGAGTTCGTCGAGAATAATAGATGCGCTGCTCCGCCCCACATGATTGTTCCAGATTGAACGTTAGTGCATGATTGGCCTTTGGGCCATCGGGACGATGGCTTCCGGGGCTGGTGGGCGGTAGCCCAGAGCACTTTGG
>CANLZL010000015.1 GCA_947495575.1 uncultured Nioella sp.
CCAAAGTGCTCTGGGCTACCGCCCACCAGCCCCGGAAGCCATCGTCCCGATGGCCCAAAGGCCAATCATGCACTAACTTTCAATCTGGAACAATCATGTGGGGCGGATCGGATCCATGCCCTGATCATCAAGCCATTTTGCCAGATCACCAGTGATGTCCGCCTTTCCGAATTGCCGAGACGATTGGGAAGATAGCGTTCAGACTGTCCCTACCATGTGACTTAGGTAAACGCAGTATAACGCCAAACAGGCCAAACCTTCGACGTTGCCCAACTTCCAGTTGGTTCGCAGAAGTATCATTGCCAATCCGGTCACACCAAGAAGAATAAGAAAATCGGCCCCCAGCATTTCTTGCGGCAGCGTTATGCCAAAAATTGCAGCAGGTATGCCGATGCAAGCCAAAATGTTGAAGATATTGGAGCCGATAATGTTCCCAACGAGCATATCAGGCTGCCTCCGCTTTACGCAGGCAAGCGCCGTGGCCAATTCCGGCAGACTTGTTCCGATCGCGATGACCGTTAGGCCGACGAATGATTCCGCAACGCCAAAGGCTGCTGAAAGCCCCAGTGCTCCATTGAGGGCGAGTTCAGATCCGAATGCGATGCCTGCTAGCGACAAAACGACGATCATTGCCGGGCGACGCATCGATCCATCGGAATCAGTGGATATTCCCGCATCGGGATCGGTGTCTAACTGCCCATCCCGGTATAAGACCCAGAGATATCCGCACAGGATACAAATGAACAGCGTTCCAACAAATAGCCCAAACTCGGGATTTGCGTACGAAAATATGACAAAAATGACAGTGGATAACCCCCACACGGTTCCATCACGTAAAAAAACGCGGCGTTGAATGGGTAGCGGACAGAAGGCCGCGGCGACCCCCAGGATAAGCAAAGTATTCGCGATGTTGCTACCAACGATATTTCCGGCAGCTAGTCCTCCACTGCCACGGTAAGCAGCACCAGATGTAAACACCAGTTCAGGCAGTGACGTTCCAAAAGCGACTACGGTTAATCCAATAATTGTCGGTGAAATGCCGTATCTTTCCGCCAGTTCCGAGCACTGGTCGACAAGATGATCGGCGCAGAAAACCAACAGAGCCAAGCCAGCCAAAGTCATCAGTCCGAGTAGTAACATACGCTCATTTGCTCCGCGAATGTGTCAAGATTGTTGCCACCCCGAACGCCGTCATTCAGGACATAGCAAGAAATTTTTTGTGAGATTTGATTGGGTTGGCGGCGTCCGGGAGACGCCGCCAACATTAGTCAAAAAAGGGAACCACTATAGTGTTGGTCCGCTTCCGATTGTTACTGCTCCCAATACCAGGCTTGTGGCATGAACACATTTGCTGGGCTGGGGAACTGTCCGGTGCTCTTCATGCCTTCCAAGACGTTCATCAACCCAAGCCGGACGACACCGTATGTTGATGCATTTTGGGTGATTCCAAACGCTTCAAACTGGTCTGCAGCGATATCGGCGAGTTGGTGATACCGACGGATCTGTTCTTCCGGATCAGCCGTAGCATAGATGCTTTCCCAGATCTCATAGCGCTCCAAAACGTGATCCGGAGGCTCTATGCCATCAGCTCCGTTGGTATCATACCAAGCGGTCCAAAGCGGGGCGTGGCGCGAACTGCTATCGATCGGCAGCAGAGCCGAGGGAAGCTGCCCTGGCAACCAAGTAGCGTTTCCGCTATCGGCTGTCATATCATGCTCACCTTGGCGCGACCTTAGGCGGTGCACTGAGCGATCAACGACATTCAGGTTGATCTGGATGCCAAGCGTTTCTTCCCACTGAGCCCGAACAATTGTCATCATATCGATGATGTGTGGATGCCCGTTGCGAATATCTAACAGGAACTCTGCCGGGCGACCGTCCGACAATAGGCGAATTCCGTTTTCATCACGCTCAGTTAGCCCGAGTTCATCCAGAAGCCGGTTGGATTCATCAGGATCGTAATCGAGAAACTGGGTCGAGATTCTCTCATGGTGGAGGGGGCTGTCCTCAAACGGCCCGGTTTGCCATGGTGTCCCGATACCTAGCAGAGCCGTATCGATGACTTCCTGGCGGTCGATGCCAAGGGACAATGCAATCCGAAAATCTCTTTCATTGAAGAGCGCATGGATCACCGGATCAGCGTGGTTCAGGTTGGGCTGAATCCAGTTATAGTTGCCTCCAGCTGCAGTGACTTCATATAGGCGGTATCCCCCAGCTTCGGCGTTTTGAGCTAGTACCGGGCGGTTTCCGGGCGCGTCGATGCGTCGGTACTGAAAGTCGAAATCGCCCGCAATTGCCGCAATAAGCATCGCTTCGGCGTCCTGGAAAACGGTGGCTTCGAGATCACCAATGTATGGAAGCTGATTACCCTCGGCGTCGACTTGCCAGAAATAGGGATTGCGTACGAAGGTAACAGACGTTGTTCCCCCAGTAAGCGGCGTGTCGAGTACCCACGGGTCCAGAACCGGTCGCTCTGGATTGATCCACCGGACCTCGTCGCGCACGTCGCCGCACATCCGGTACATTAACTCACGCCAGTCAGCGACACCCTCTGCCGCAATCAACTCGTCGATGTTTTCGTTATGATCCGGGTGGTACTGGCTACAGTAGTGCATCGAATAGTGGTTTAAACGAGCGCCCTCTTCGCGAGCCATTTGTCCAAGAAATCCGCCATTTGGATGCTCAAACCGAATGATGAAAGTGTATTCATCAACCACCTCAAGCATCAGCGGCTCGCCACCAGACTGGTAGCGCGTTGACAAGTCTTCCCATTCTGGATTGAGAAGAAGGTCATTGATGCTGAACGCGATATCCGCAGTGGTGAAAGGTGCGCCATCAGACCACCTCATTCCGGGGCGCATCTGGAACGTGAATTCTCTGGCGTCCTCTGAAGCGGTAAATTCCTGAATGACGTTCGGGATCACGTGAGACAGGCTATGATGCCAGCGGACCAGACCATTGGTGCCGATCGCCTGCCTGAGTGTCCCCTCGTCGGAAATACCGCGCATCCCAAACCGAATTTGGCCGCCGTATTCTCCGATCTCGCCATAGTCAATGATTTCTGGCGACATTGAAACCCGATCAGCCACCGGTGGCAGATCGCCAGCCGCAACCAGCTCTGCCAGTTCGGGAGCTTCGCCAGATGCCTGAGCACCAACTTGCCCTCCTAACGCGGCTGTCAGCACCCCGACTGACAAGCCCATCCATGAAAGAAGTTTCATTTTCTTTTCCTCCTGATGTTGAAACCGCATCCGACATCGCAGACCTGAAGGCGCGCTCGCTTTCCGAAAGCCACCGTCCCCAAAGCAGGGGGGAAAACTGATATCGGTAAATCCCCATGAGCATAAGGTGGTTTTTAAGATATAAAAATGCAACCCTTGACTCGACATTTCTTTTTCAGCACCTATGTTTCTTGAGCGACAGGGGAACCATGTCCAACAAGGACATAGCATTTTGGGTCGCAAAACGCCTATTGGCAGTGATTTCCAAGCTGCCAAAAATGGAAAAATGAGGAGAGGGGATGTTTGTTTACATCATGCGCCGAGTGCTTTGGTCGGTGCCATTTCTTTTCGCGGCATCACTCTTGGCGTTCGCGATCATTCAGCTACCACCTGGCGACTACGTTGAAAGCTACGCGGCAAGGCTCGAGGCCGATGGTCAGCAAGTCGATGAAGTGAGAATCATAGCTCTGCGCGACAGGTTCGGCTTAGACAGGCCGTTTATCGTGCAGTACTGGAAATGGATTTCAGGTATTTTTCAGGGCGATTTCGGACTGTCATTTCAATGGCAACAACCTGTCTCCGAACTAATAGGCGACCGAATGTTCCTATCGGTCATTCTCGCGACATCGACCCTTTTGTTCACTTGGGCAATTGCACTTCCGATTGGCGTGTATTCAGCGGTCAAGCAATATAGCGTCGGTGACTATGTGTTCAGTATTATCGGGTTTATTGGCCTTGCCACCCCGAATTTTCTAGTAGCCCTCATACTGATGTATGTAGGCGTCGTCGTTTTTGGAACAAATGTTACCGGGCTTTTCTCTCCAGAATACGCAAATGCTTCTTGGTCTTGGGGGAAGTTTATCGACCTGCTCAAACACCTCATTATTCCTGTTGCAATCATTGGCACCTCGGCGACTGCCAGTCTGATAAGAATAATGAGAGCAAATCTTCTGGATGAGCTGTTCAAGCCATACGTTACCACGGCGCGGGCGAAAGGCCTCTCCGAGTTTAAGGCGATCATAAAGTACCCTGTGAGGATCGCGTTGAACCCGTTCGCATCCACGATCGCCTGGGTGTTCCCACAGATTATCTCCGGGTCAACAATCGTGGCGGTGGTTCTTTCCCTACCGACCGTTGACCCTCTAATGCTCGATGCCCTGTTGTCGCAGGATATGTACCTTGCTGGTGCTTTCATCCTTCTGCTCAGCGTTATGTCGATAGTCGGAATGATCGTTTCTGACATCGTTCTGGCGCTGATCGACCCAAGAATTAGGTACCGCTGACATGTCAAATAGTTTGGATCAAAGCTCGCCGATGGAGTTCGCCGAAGCCACACAATGGCAACTGATGTGGCGGCGTTTTAAGAAGCACAAGGTCGCGCTGCTGAGCTTATATATCGTTCTGCTTTTTTACGTTGTGGCGGCATTCTCTGAGTTCTTTCAGACCTATGATCCCGAGGAAACGTCCAGAAGAGATGTTTTTCATCCACCCCAGATGATCCGGCTTTTTGAGGTAAATGACGCGGGAAATCGCCAATTTCGTCCTCACGTTCTTGGGATGAACTTGGAGCGAGACCCGATTACTTTGGCGTCGAATTACGCCGTTGATCCAGAAGAAAGAATTTACGTCACACTTTTCGGCAGGTCAGATCCCTATCTCCTCCTCGGTTTCATCCCAATGGAGAGACGTCTAATTGCAGCCGTTGACTCTGACGAAAAGTTCTTTCTTTTCGGGGCAGACCGCCTTGGTCGAGACATGTGGAGCCGAACGATCGCCGGGACCCGTGTTTCGATGTCCATCGGTCTGGTAGGTGTAGCGCTCAGTTTGTTCCTCGGAACATTGATCGGAGGCATGGCCGGCTACTTGGGTGGGTGGGTTGATGCTGTATCAACCCGTGCGATCGAACTGATCCTTTCTATGCCTACAATTCCAATCTGGTTGGGCTTAAGCGCAACAATTCCGCCAAATATCGACCCTCTTTTGCGTTACTTTGCAATCACAATCATCCTGTCGCTAATTGGCTGGACGGAACTTGCGCGTGTTGTGCGCGGACGTTTCCTGGCTCTTCGAACTGAAGACTTCGTCACGGCGGCAAGACTTGATGGTGCATCGCCCAAGCGGGTCATTTTCCGGCATATGATGCCATCTCTGGTCAGCCATATCATTGCATCGGTTTCGCTTGCGATTCCGGCGATGATACTTGCCGAAACCTCGCTATCCTTCCTTGGACTGGGTCTCCAGCAGCCAACGATTTCCTGGGGGGTTTTACTTCAGGAATCGCAGAACATTCGGTCAATCGCACAGGCACCTTGGTTATTCGTACCTGGCGCATTCGTTATGCTCGTTGTTCTGGCCTTGAACTTCCTTGGCGATGGATTGCGCGATGCTGCTGATCCTTACTCACAACACAGCATATAGGCATTTGTCATGACCACCAATCAACCGATCCTTGAGGTCAAGGACCTCGTGACTGCCTTTCAGACACGGCATGGCGATTTTAACGCGGTCGACAATGTCAGCTTGTCCCTTACCCCCGGCAAATTGATGTGTCTCGTCGGAGAAAGCGGTAGCGGAAAGAGTGTCTTGTCGCGCTCCATACTCCAACTCGTGGATAAGCCGGGCAAGATCGTGTCGGGCGAGATACTGCTTCATGACGCGCATCCGGCAGCGTCAAGCGACAAGGTCGAAACTTTGGACCTAGCGGCACTCAACCCACGCGGAAGCGTCATGAGGAATATCCGCGGACGTGACATTGCAATGATCTTTCAAGAACCAATGAGTTCATTGTCGCCCGTGCACAAAATCGGCAACCAAATTGCTGAAAGCGCGATGCTGCATGAAGGGATCAGCAAAAGCCAGGCGATGGAGCGGGCCGTTGATATGCTTCGTCAGGTGGAAATCTCCAACCCGGAGAAGGCAGTAAATCAATACCCCTTCGAATTTTCCGGTGGTATGCGGCAGCGGGCCATGATTGCCATGGCATTGGTTTGTAGTCCAAAAATTCTGATCGCGGACGAGCCGACAACCGCTTTGGATGTGACAATCCAGGCCGAGATTCTGGACCTTTTGCAAAACCTGAAACAAACCCACAACATGGCTATCATGTTCATAACCCATGACATGGGAGTTGTGGCAGAAATCGCCGACGACGTGGCCGTGATGAAAAACGGGAAGATCGTCGAGGTCGGTGGCGTTCGAGACATTTTCTCAAATCCAAATCATGGCTACACGAAATCACTGCTTAGGGCCGCCCAAGATACACAAAAGCCGTCCGATCGACGAATTGAAATTCGGAGGGCACGTCCGCTGGGCGACCCGATCCTCTCGGCAAAGTCCATTGGTAAAGAGTTCCTATCCAGCCACGGATTTCTCGGCCTAAAGAAAGAGACGTTTGTGGCGGTTGACGACGCGAGTTTCGAGCTGCGCGAAGGTGAGTCGCTGGGAGTTGTCGGCGAAAGCGGGTCCGGGAAGACTACACTGGCAAGGTGCATTCAGCGCATTCACGGTATCGACCGTGGCGAACTCCACTACCGGAACCGTGCGGGCGTTGAGACAGAACTGTCTCGATTGCGCGACAAAGAGCTTCAACCAACATGGCGTGAAATACGGACGGTTTTTCAGGATCCATTCGCGTCCCTGAACCCCCGAATGACGGTCTCTCAAATCATCAGCGAACCTTTGCTTCTGAACGGCATGACATCCAAAAGGCAACGCCGTGATCGTGTCGAGGAATTGCTTGACCTAGTTGGACTTCCGGTCGAGTCCATGGAACGTTTTCCTCATGCCTTCTCGGGTGGACAGCGCCAGCGGATTTCTATCGCAAGGGCGATTGCGCCCGAGCCGCGTGTTCTCATAGCAGACGAAGCCACATCGGCATTGGACGTCAGTATCCGGGTCCAAATAATGGACTTGCTTTTGGAGCTACAGCACAAGCTCAACATCAGCTACATATTCATCAGCCACGACGTTGGGCTAGTTCGGTTTTTCTGCGACCGAGTAATGGTGATGTATAAAGGAAAGATCGTCGAGGCTGGGGACACAGAATCTGTTTGTACGGATCCGGAACATCCATATACGAAAGCTCTGCTTTCCGCTGTTCCGATAACCGATCCTTCGGAACGGGGCACGAAGGTGAGGCATCGCTATGTCGCTGATCTGAGTGACGTCAGCGCAAATGGGTCAGTGTAAGTGTTTTGAAAATCGAGGGATCGTGGCGGCTAAAACGCGCGGGGAACGGTCGACGCACCGACGCCGAATGGTTTTCGTGTAAGACGTCCATCAATGTTTCAAATGTCAGTTGGAGAGCGGGCAGGGCGGTTGAGCTTTGTTCCAATCTGATTGGCTCCATTCCAGCGTTCGAGACCTTCGTCGCCAGTGGATGAGGTATTTGAACACACAAATCCTCGACCAAAGGACACTTTCGCCCTAGTTTGACAGTTCTTGTAACAAGGGGACATGCATGGCGCTAGAATCCTCAAAGAGCCGCATCTACGAGCATTTCGCCAATCGGATTGCCTTGAAGGAATATGCTTCTGGTCATCGTTTGCCGAGTGAAAAACAGATATCAGAACAATTTGATGTCAGCCGCACAACGGTCCAAGGCGTGATGTCACGCCTTAGACATGAGGGGCTTGTTGAGAGATTTCCAAGGCGCGGTACATTTGTGCGATCTAGGGATGAACGCGCCGATGTTCAGGTGGATTTGGACATTCATAATATCCATTCATTCGAGTCCGAGGTAGCATTGGCCGGACAACAAATGGCCTAAAAACTGGTCGAACCGTCGCGTTCACGGTATAACAAACATATTTCTGCTCAGCTTGGCGTTGACGAAGGGTGCGAAGTCGCGTCGCTAAATCGCACGCGGTTCATTTCCGGGACGTGCATCGGATCAGAGCTACGACATTTTTCGCCGCGTTTGTCCCTAGTGAGCCTTCCCCAATGAAGTGGTCCGCCCCTATGATTAGGAAAGCGGCGGATCTGAGATGGCCATTAAGAGACCC
>CANLZL010000016.1 GCA_947495575.1 uncultured Nioella sp.
TATTATTTTGATTTTGGTTGCGGGGGTAGGATTTGAACCTACGACCTTCAGGTTATGAGCCTGACGAGCTACCGGGCTGCTCCACCCCGCGCCAATTCCCTATCGGATTTTATTGTTTCCGTGGGTTTTTGTCATCGTTTTCGAGAGATCTGGTTTTGCTTATTAGGTTTGGCGGTGACCTACTCTCCCACACCTTAAGATGCAGTACCATGGGCGCAACGGTGCTTAACGGCCGAGTTCGGGAAGGGATCGGGTGTTTCACTCGCGCTATGACCACCAAACCGAATAAACAAAACCAGTCCCGCGCGGTGCGCGGGAGGTTTCAAACATCAGTGGTATCCAAGTCTTTCGACCAATCGTTGTGGTGTATGCATTGATAATACAGTGAAGTCTGTCTTCTACTGGATCAAATCAAGCCTATCGAGCAATTAGTACCGGTCAACTGAACGCATTGCTGCGCTTACATCTCCGGCCTATCGACGTAGTGGTCTACTACGGCTCTCAGGGATACCTTGTTTTGAGGGGGGCTTCTCGCTTAGATGCCTTCAGCGATTATCCTTTCCGATCATAGCTACCCTGCACTGCGGCTGGCGCCACAACAGGTCCACCAGTGGATCGTTCACCCCGGTCCTCTCGTACTAGGGGCAACTCCTCTCAAGTATCCTACACCCACGGCAGATAGGGACCGAACTGTCTCACGACGTTCTAAACCCAGCTCACGTACCTCTTTAAACGGCGAACAGCCGTACCCTTGGGACCTGCTCCAGCCCCAGGATGAGATGAGCCGACATCGAGGTGCCAAACGGTGCCGTCGATATGGACTCTTGGGCACCATCAGCCTGTTATCCCCGGCGTACCTTTTATCCGTTGAGCGATGGCCCTTCCACTCGGGACCACCGGATCACTATGGCCGTCTTTCGACTCTGCTCGACTTGTCAGTCTCGCAGTCAGGCTGGCTTCTGCCATTGCACTCAACGAGCGATTTCCGACCGCTCTGAGCCAACCTTCGCGCGCCTCCGTTACGCTTTAGGAGGCGACCGCCCCAGTCAAACTACCCGCCACACAGGGTCCCGGATCCGGATAACGGACCGCGGTTAGACATCAAGCAAAGCAAGGGTGGTATCTCAAGGGAGGCTCCACGGAAACTGGCGTTTCCGATTCAAAGCCCACCACCTATCCTGCACATGCTTGGCCTGATGCCAGTGTGAAGCTGTAGTAAAGGTGCACGGGGTCTTTCCGTCTAACCGCGGGAAGCCTGCATCTTGACAGGCAATTCAATTTCGCTGAGTCGATGTTGGAGACAGCGGGGAAGTCGTTACGCCATTCGTGCAGGTCGGAACTTACCCGACAAGGAATTTCGCTACCTTAGGACCGTTATAGTTACGGCCGCCGTTTACCTGGGCTTCAATTCGGTGCTTGCACACCTCCTTTTAACCTTCAGGCACCGGGCAGGCGTCAGACCCTATACGTCGTCTTGCGACTTCGCAGAGCCCTGTGTTTTTAGTAAACAGTCGCCACCCCCTGGTTTGTGCCCCCAGTCAATACTTGCGTAGAAACCGGGCCTCCTTCTCGCGAACTTACGGAGGTATTTTGCCGAGTTCCTTCAACATCGTTCTCTCAAGCGCCTTGGTATTCTCTACCAGTCCACCTGTGTCGGTTTAGGGTACGATCTTACGGAAGAGCTATTTCCAGGAACCTCTAAGCAGCCCATTCAATCCAATAAGGATGAACTACCCTCGAGATCCGTCACTTCTTCCTGGCCCAGGAATATTAACCTGGTTCCCATCGACTACGCCTTTCGGCCTCGCCTTAGGGGTCGGCTTACCCTGCTCAGATTAGCTTTAAGCAGGAACCCTTGGACTTTCGGCGACAGGGTCTCTCACCCTGTTTGTCGCTACTCATGTCATCATTCTCGCTAGTGATCACTCCACCGGATCGTTCACACGCCGGCTTCACAGTAAAACCCTACTCTCCAAAACACCCGAAGATGCTAAAGAGAGATGGGTTATTTCACACTACGCTCCGCTACCATGCACTATGTGCATCCTCAGCTTCGGCTCATGGCTTGAGCCCCGGTACATCTTCGCCGCAAGACAACTTATTTAGACCAGTGAGCTGTTACGCTATCTTTAAAGGATGGCTGCTTCTAAGCCAACCTCCTGGTTGTTTTGGTCGTCTCACCTGCTTTCCCACTTAGCCATGAATTAGGGGCCTTAGCTGGAGGTCAGGGTTGTTTCCCTCTCCACGACGGACGTTAGCATCCGCCGTGTGTCTGCCATCTAGTACTCCTCGGTATTCGGAGTTTGGTTAGGATCAGTAAGCCTGTGGGGCCCCATTACCCATCCAGTGCTCTACCCCCGAGGGTATTCGGATGACGCTCTACCTAAATAGATTTCGCGGAGAACCAGCTATCTCCGAGTTTGATTGGCCTTTCACCCCTAGGCACAATTCATCCCGACCTTTTTCAACAGGTGTGGGTTCGGACCTCCAGTAAGTGTTACCTTACCTTCATCCTGATCATGCCTAGATCACTCGGTTTCGGGTCTAATGCATCTAACTCAGTCGCCCTATTAAGACTCGCTTTCGCTGCGCCTACACCTAACGGCTTAAGCTTGCTAGATACACTAAGTCGATGACCCATTATACAAAAGGTACGCCGTCAGCTCTCGAGGAGCCTCCGACTGCTTGTAGGCGTTCGGTTTCAGGTACTGTTTCACTCCCCTCGTCGGGGTGCTTTTCACCTTTCCCTCACGGTACTGGTTCGCTATCGGTCAGTAAGGAGTACTTAGCCTTCGAAGGTGGTCCTCCGATCTTCAGACAGAATTTCACGTGTTCCGCCCTACTTAATACATCCCATCGAGCTTCATATACGGGGCTGTCACCCACTATGGCTGTGCTTTCCAACACATTCTATTCACTCTCAAGGCTTGGCTGGTCCCCGTTCGCTCGCCGCTACTAGGGGAGTATCATATTGATGTCCTTTCCTCCGGGTACTTAGATGTTTCAGTTCCCCGGGTTTGCTCTTAAAACCCTATGTATTCAGGTTAAAAGTACCTGTTTCAGCTCATTATTAAGTACTCCGAAGAGTAATAATAACAAACTGTCAGGTGGGTTGCCCCATTCGGAAATCGATGGATCAAAGCCTATTCTCGGCTAACCATCGCTTATCGCAGAGTATCACGTCCTTCATCGCCTCTTACTGCCAAGGCATCCACCAAACGCCCTTTTCGCGCTTGATTTGATCCAGAAGAAGCTAGGCTTCCTCTGCGCAGGACCCTCCTTTTGTGCAGGGGTCCCGCATTAATCAATAGTCATACATTTTCCCGCTCTCCCCGCTGGTTCAAAGGGGGGAGAACATGGTGCCATACCCTCGTGCGAAGATATGGCTCGGTTAGTGTACTTGACTTGGATTGTGTTTTGCGTCCGACCCCCGAAAGGATCACGAGGCTCCAGGCCGTGGGGCCAGATCCTCTCAACAAAACACGGATTAGTTATCTTCACCTTTGGGGTCGAACCCCATGATACAGGCGCACTGCCTGATCAGTGAAGAAACTGATGTTTGTATCTCTCTAAACGATGTCAATTCGTCCGATTGGACGGTTAAGAACCAAAATGGTGCTTAACGATCAAATCGAAAGGGGGTGCTACTTGATCCTCTCACACATCCTGTGGATGTGTTGCCGGATCTACGCTCCCTGCCTTGCAGGAAGCTTGGTGGGTCGAGGAGGACTTGAACCTCCGACCTCACGCTTATCAGGCGTGCGCTCTAACCACCTGAGCTACCGACCCAAGAGGCTCTGCTGCGCAAAACCTGTCGCCCCAGGGGGCAGACCCCCGTGGTTAGCAGGAGCCAAATCTTGGTGGAGCCTAGGAGGATCGAACTCCTGACCTCCTGAATGCAAATCAGGCGCTCTCCCAGCTGAGCTAAGGCCCCAGTGCAGGCTCTCATTGCTTTTAAACACAAAAGCAATTGCCGCTGGTAGCTGGTGCCTGGCCTGCGTGTTGTTCGCTTTTGGCAAATCCAAAAGCTTTTCTGAAGAGATATGAGGACGGCCTGGCCCTGATGTTTGGCAGCTTTGATTGCTGCCTATGCTAAGTGTTTCACGAAGTTAGCAAGCTAACCTACTAGAAACATCCTTAGAAAGGAGGTGATCCAGCCGCAGGTTCCCCTACGGCTACCTTGTTACGACTTCACCCCAGTCGCTGAGCTCACCGTGGTCCGCTGCCCCCTCGAAAGGTTGGCGCACGGCCTTCGGGTAAACCCAACTCCCATGGTGTGACGGGCGGTGTGTACAAGGCCCGGGAACGTATTCACCGCGTCATGCTGTTACGCGATTACTAGCGATTCCGACTTCATGGGGTCGAGTTGCAGACCCCAATCCGAACTGAGATAACTTTTTGGGATTAACCCATTGTCATTACCATTGTAGCACGTGTGTAGCCCAACCCGTAAGGGCCATGAGGACTTGACGTCATCCACACCTTCCTCCCGCTTATCACGGGCAGTTTCTCTAGAGTGCCCAGCCGAACTGCTGGCAACTAAAGATGTGGGTTGCGCTCGTTGCCGGACTTAACCGAACATCTCACGACACGAGCTGACGACAGCCATGCAGCACCTGTCACTCATCCAGCCGAACTGACGAAATCTGTCTCCAGAAATCTCGATGAGGATGTCAAGGGTTGGTAAGGTTCTGCGCGTTGCTTCGAATTAAACCACATGCTCCACCGCTTGTGCGGGCCCCCGTCAATTCCTTTGAGTTTTAATCTTGCGACCGTACTCCCCAGGCGGAATGCTTAATCCGTTAGGTGTGTCACCGAAATGCATGCATCCCGACGACTGGCATTCATCGTTTACGGTGTGGACTACCAGGGTATCTAATCCTGTTTGCTCCCCACACTTTCGTACCTCAGCGTCAGTATCGAGCCAGTGAGCCGCCTTCGCCACTGGTGTTCCTCCGAATATCTACGAATTTCACCTCTACACTCGGAATTCCACTCACCTCTCTCGAACTCAAGACTAGCAGTATCAAAGGCAGTTCCAGGGTTGAGCCCTGGGATTTCACCTCTGACTGACTAATCCGCCTACGTACGCTTTACGCCCAGTAATTCCGAACAACGCTAACCCCCTCCGTATTACCGCGGCTGCTGGCACGGAGTTAGCCGGGGTTTCTTTACCAGATACTGTCATTATCATCTCTGGCGAAAGAGCTTTACGATCCTAAGACCTTCATCACTCACGCGGCATGGCTAGATCAGGCTTGCGCCCATTGTCTAAGATTCCCCACTGCTGCCTCCCGTAGGAGTCTGGGCCGTGTCTCAGTCCCAGTGTTGCTGATCATCCTCTCAAACCAGCTATGGATCGTCGGCTTGGTGAGCCGTTACCTCACCAACTACCTAATCCAACGCGGGCCAATCCTTCTCCGATAAATCTTTCCCCCGAAGGGCGTATAAGGTATTACTCTCAGTTTCCCGAGGCTATTCCTTAGAAAAGGGTATGTTCCCACGCGTTACTAACCCGTCCGCCGCTCGCCCCGAAGGGTGCGCTCGACTTGCATGTGTTAGGCCTGCCGCCAGCGTTCGTTCTGAGCCAGGATCAAACTCTCAAGTTGAAAAGCGCTTACACGCTTGTCCTTGACGTTCGAACCTTTGCACATATCGTCCCGACCGGCATGATCGGGACAGTTTTCTGTTTGTCTGTGCTTCGGGTTTCATAAGAAACCGAAAGCCGTCCAAACAGTGAAGCTGACACTACATCATCGGACAAAAGCCCTAGTAGCGCGATATGTGCTGGTTGATACATCGAAATGAACCAAACCGCCCACATATCTCTTCAGATACTATCAATTTCAAAGAGCAAGAGACAAAAATCAACCGACTGCGCTAATCTCAACTAGCGCCGCCCGCCAAAATCTACCTCATTTT
>CANLZL010000017.1 GCA_947495575.1 uncultured Nioella sp.
GAGGCCCCCATCTTCCAGGTCGCAGACTACGGCCTCGTCGCTGACCTCTTCAATGCAGTCCCAGAACTCATCGAGAAGACAGAAGGGGCGGGCGTGTGAGCGGGCAGATATTCCCCCCGGACGTGATCCGATCCGACGCCCCGGCAACAGACCCGGGTGTCGTATTGATTTGCGAACATGCCAGTGCGCATTTTCCGAAGGCCTTTGGCAGTCTTGGCCTATCCAGCTCGGAAAGGTTGGCGCATATCGCCTGGGATCCCGGAGCCTTGGGCGTTGCCAAGGAACTGCGCCGTGTTCTTTCAGGGGATCTGGTAGCGGGAACCGTGTCGCGACTGATTTACGATTGTAACCGACCACCTGAGGCCGAGAGCGCCTTTCCTGAGCACTCCGAGATCTTCGACATTCCCGGAAATATCGGTCTGACGGAGACTGAGAAGGCCGCGCGCACCGCCGCCATCTACGACCCGTTTTGCGCGGCAGTTCGACAAGTGATGGCAAATAGGCCAAGCGGAATCCTGATCACGGTTCACAGTTTCACACCGGTGTTCAAGGGCAAACGCAGGCATTGCGAGATCGGTATCTTACATGATGCGGATTACAGGCTTGCCGACCTGCTATTGCGGGACTGGCCCAAAGCGTCTCCTCACAAGGCCGAGCGCAATGTGCCATACGGCCCCGAAGATGGCGTGACTCATACCCTGAAACTGCATGGGCTGACGTCAGGCTGGCCGCATGTCATGCTGGAAATCCGTAACGATCTGATCGTCACAACTGAACAGCAAATCGCAATGGCAAGATTGATCGCCGATAGGATCGAATTGGCCATTCAACATTTGAAAGAGACCGCCCATGACTGACCTTACTCTTGAAAGTTTGACCCGCCAGGTAGAGGCTGGCGATGTGGACACGGTTCTGGTTTGCCTTGTTGACATGCAAGGCAGGCTGATGGGCAAACGGTTCCATGCCCGCAATTTCCTGGACCACGCGGTTAAGGAAACCCACTGCTGCAATTACCTGCTGGCCACCGATCTTGAGATGACCACGCCGGATGGGTATCGGGCGACCTCGTGGGAACATGGCTATGGCGATTATGTCATGCAGCCTGATCTGGAAACGCTGCGCCCGATGCCGTGGCTTGAAAAAACGGTCATGGTCCTTTGTGATTTGCTGGATCACCATGATCACGCTCCTGTGCCGCATTCGCCGCGGCAAATCCTGAAGGCCCAGGTGGCTCGGCTGGCAGAGCTTGGGTTTGATGCAATGATGGCGACAGAGTTGGAGTTCTTTCTGTTCGAAGGCGCACCCGATGACATCCGCAAAGCCGGGTTTCAGGAATTGAAACCACTTGGTGGCTACAATCAGGATTACGGGATTTTGCAAACGTCGCGAGAAGAGTTCGTGCTGCAGCCCCTGCGCAACCACCTCTATACTGCCGGCATCGATGTTGAATGCACTAAGGGTGAGGCCGAAACCGGACAGGAAGAGCTGAACCTGCGCTACGGCACCGCGCTGGCTTGTGCCGATCAACACAGTTTTGCCAAACATGCCACCAAAGAGATTGCAGCTCAGCAGGGTGTCACAGCCAGTTTCCTACCCAAATGGCATGCCGATAAAGTCGGGTCTTCCAGTCATATTCATTGCTCGTTGGCCAGTGGCGGCAAGAACGTGTTTTTTGATCCGGACAAACCCTATGGAAAATCCGTGGTTATGGATCAGTTCGTGGCCGGAATGCTAAAATACGTGTCAGATTACACGGTGTTTCTTGCGCCTTACGTGAACAGTTACAAACGCTTTCGCGAGGGCACGTTTGCTCCGACCAAGACGGTTTGGTCTGTGGATAACCGCACCGCCGGATTCCGTCTTTGCGGCGACAGTTCACCCGGCGTTCGAATCGAATGTCGCATCGGCGGCTCTGACATGAACCCCTACTTGGCGCAGGCTGCCATTCTGGCCGCCGGTATCGCCGGAATCGAAGAAGGGTTGGAGCTTCAACCTGCGGCCACCGGCGACGTCTATTCGGATGCCGAGGCGAAGTCGATTCCAACCAGTTTGCGCGACGCAACCGAGACACTTCGTCGTTCCAAGATGCTGCGCGCTGCGATGGGGGATGAGGTGGTCGACCACTACACACGGGCCGCTGAAGTCGAACAAGAGGCCTTTGACGCTGTCGTCACCGATTGGGAAATCGCCCGTGGATTTGAAAGGTGCTGAAATGGGTAAAATGACATGTATCTCCCCTATTGATGGGGCGATTGTGGCTGAACGCGAAACATTGTCTGTGGTCGAGGCGATGACGCTTTCAGTTTCGATGCGTGCCGCGCAGGTGGCGTGGGCTGCGCGCCCAATGCAAGAGCGGATTGCGCTGGTGCGCAAGGCGACCTCGATCATCGGCGAAGAACAGGACCGGATGACCCATGAACTGGCGCAGCAAATGGGCCGACCCATCCGCTATGGCGGTGAGTTCTCCGGCTTCAACGAGCGTGCGTCGTTTATGTGCGATATTGCCGAAGAGGCATTGGCGCCAATGGTGATCGAACAGAGCGCCGCCGCCGCGCGTCAAATCAAACGTGTGCCGCTTGGCCTAGTGTTGGTCATCGCGCCGTGGAACTACCCGTATATGACCGCGATCAACACCATCGCGCCCGCGCTTATTGCGGGCAATACGGTCATGTTGAAACACGCAGCCCAGACATTGCTGGTCGGTGAACATCTGGCAGAAGCCTTTCAGAAGGCCGGTGTGCCGTCCGATGTCTTTACCAATGTGGCGCTCGATCATGACGGCACAGGGGCACTGATTTCCGGCGGCGGGGTTGATTTTGTGAATTTCACCGGATCGGTCGCGGGCGGCCGGATCATGGAACGCTATGCGGCAGGCACATTCACCGGCGTGGCCACGGAATTGGGCGGTAAGGACCCGGCTTATATCCGTGCCGATGCGGATCTGGATGCAGCCGTCGACTCGGTTATGGACGGGGCGATGTTCAACGCGGGCCAATGTTGCTGCGGTATCGAACGAGTCTATGTGGCCGAAGCGGTCTATGACACTTTCGTTGAAAAGGCTGTGGCGCTGGTCAACCAAACGGTACTTGGTGACCCGACGGTTCCCGAAACCACCATGGGACCGATGGCCAGTGTCAGGTTTGCCAGTGATGTGCGCGCGCAAATAGACGCAGCGATTGCTGCCGGAGCGCAAGCCCATATTGCGCTTATGGCTGCCGATGATGGTGGTGCCTATCTGACGCCCCAAATCTTGACCAATGTCACTCATGACATGGACGTCATGCGGGAAGAAAGCTTTGGCCCGGTTGTGGGCATCATGCCGGTCAAAGATGACGAAACTGCCATCGCCCTGATGAATGACAGCAAATATGGCCTGAGCGCTTCGATCTGGACGAGTGATGCGGATGCGGCCGAGGCCATTGGTGACCGTTTGGAAACGGGAACGGTTTTCATGAACCGCTGCGATTACCTCGATCCGGCTCTTTGCTGGACAGGTTGCAAAGACACAGGGCGCGGGGCCGGTCTGTCTGTTCTTGGCTACCATGCACTGACCCGCCCCAAATCCTACCACCTCAAAAAGAAGGTTTGAGCCATGTCTCTGACGGCCAATTGGTCTTATCCCACAACTGTCTGGTTCGGCGCAGGCCGCATCAAGGAACTGCCGCAAGCCTGCGCTGCCGCCGGAATGAAACGCCCTCTGCTGGTTACAGATCGCGGGCTGGCACCCTTGCCAATCACGGTGGCAGCGTTGGATGTCTTGGAGGCCGCAGGCCTGGGACGCACAATGTTTGCAGACGTGGACCCGAACCCGAACGAGGCCAATCTTGCGGCTGGCGTCGCGGCGTTCCAAGCTGGTGATCATGACGGTGTGATCGCCTTTGGTGGCGGCTCGGGCCTTGATCTGGGTAAGATGGTCGCCTTCATGGCGGGTCAAACCCGATCTGTTTGGGATTTTGAGGATGTCGACGATTGGTGGACCCGCGCGGATGCCAGTGCGATTTTTCCAAATATTGCTGTGCCCACGACGGCTGGCACCGGGTCCGAAGTTGGGCGCGCGTCGGTCCTGACCAACTCCGACACGCATGAGAAAAAGATCATTTTTCATCCAAAAGTTCTGCCGTCGGTCGTAATTTCCGACCCGGAATTGACCGTGGGAATGCCGCAATTCATCACGGCAGGCACCGGCATGGATGCGTTCGCACATTGCCTTGAGGCCTATTGCTCACCGCATTTTCACCCGATGAGCCAGGGTATCGCCCTGGAAGGGATGCGGCTGGTGAAAGACTACTTGCCTCGGGCCTACAGCGATGGCACCGATATCGAGGCGCGTGCGCAGATGTTGGCGGCGGCAATGATGGGGGCCGTGGCCTTTCAAAAGGGCCTTGGGGCCATCCACGCGATCAGCCATCCAATTGGTGCGCTCTACAATACCCACCATGGCACAACCAACGCTGTGGTCATGAAGCCGGTACTCGACTTTAACCGACCGGCGATTGAGGACCGGATGGAACTGGCGGCAGATTACCTTGGTTTGGCTGGAGGATTTCCCGGATTTTGCGACTTCGTAGATCAGATCAATGCCGACTTGGGAATTGCTGCCAACTTGACAGAACTGGGCATTGAGAACCCGGATATTGAGACGCTGGTTGCAGGCGCGTTGAAAGATCCGTCAACCGGCGGAAACCCGGTCGAAATGACCGCGGAAAACACACGCAACCTTCTGAAAGTCTGTTTCGACTAAGGCAAAGATACGCCCAAAGACCGCGGGGCAACGTGCGATCTTTGGGCGTTCCACTGGGCGGCTTCATGATCTGTTTTGACTTTGATGGCGTGATCGCGGATTCGCATGACTTCTGGTTGCGCGTCTGTCGCGAAACACTTGCAGAATTTGACGTGTGCCTTGCTCCGGAGGCCCGGCCCTTTGCGCGGCTCGATCCGCTGACCTTCGAGCAACTGGGCCGCGACCTGGAGATTGAGCCGACGCACTTTGCGACCCGCATGGCACGACGCGCGGAGGCCAGCACTGAGATCCCGTCGCTATTTCCCGATATTGCCAATCTCTTGCCGGATGCTGCGGAACTGGCCCCCTTGGCCATTCTGAGCTCAAGCCGCGCCCAATTCATCAAAACCGTTTTGGCCTATCACGGACTCGCGCCGTATTTTGTAGATGTCTTTGGCGGTGGTTCAGGACGCAGCAAGGCTGACACTTTAAAAAGCATCCCCGCAGCGCAGGTCATGATCGGCGATGCGGTCAGCGATATCATGGCCGCGCGGGCCGCAGGCATCCCCGCAATCGCCGTCACATGGGGGTGGCAGGATCGAAACGCCCTCGCCGCGGCCGATGTGGTGGTAGACACTTGCCCAGACCTTTTGTCGGCGTTGCGTCACATGTGTTCCAGCTGACCTGACGACATTTTGCATCGATACACGCTGTTCGATGCCGTCGGCCATCAAATTCTTTTCTTATATGAACGATATATGTTGGTTTATGTTGTTTTTGGGTTGAAAAAATTTGGAAATAGTGGGAAATTCTACAAAACAGGAGAAACGCTATGCGCGAGAGCATGGATTATGACGTTGTGATTGTTGGTGCTGGGCCTGCTGGGTTGAGTGCTGCGATCCGGCTCAAGCAATTGGATGCTGATCTGAGCGTTGTTGTTCTGGAAAAGGGCTC
>CANLZL010000018.1 GCA_947495575.1 uncultured Nioella sp.
ACCCACAGCGCCCCAGCCAAATCCTTGGCAATGCGAGCAAAAGACACCCGCCAAACAACCCGACGCGGCGAAGTCAGGCGCACTAAACCACTTGAATGTATTGTCATATTGCAATGACGCTGCTTTTCAGTGTCGAGCTTGTTATGCATAGGATGGGCCAGGGAGTTGCACCATGACATCATCGGAAATTTTGCTTAGCGAGCTGGGCGATCAGGGTATCCTGCGTCTGACGCTCAATGATGTGGTCCGGCGCAATGCACTTTCAGAGGCGATGCTTGCGGCGTTGGGTACGGCCATTGTTGCATCCGGCGCGGACGCGTCTGTGCGTGTCATCATCCTTTCTGCAAAGGGGCCAGCCTTCTGCGCGGGACACGACCTTAAAGAAATGACTGCAAGGCGCGCGGATGACGATGGCGGCAAGGCCTATTTTGCAAGGATCATGTCCATGTGTTCCGGTGTCATGCAAAGCATCGTCACTTGTCCGAAACCCGTGATTGCCGAAGTCACCGGTGTCGCAACCGCTGCGGGCTGTCAGTTGGTTGCCAGCTGTGATCTGGCGGTTGCGGCAGCGACCGCACAATTCAGCACTCCGGGTGTTCATATCGGGCTTTTCTGTTCAACACCCATGGTTGCCTTGTCACGAAATGTCGCCAACAAGCATGCAATGGAGATGTTGCTGACCGGTGATATGACCTCAGCGGCGCGTGCCGCCGAGATTGGCCTTGTGAATCGCGTGGTTTCCAACACTTCGTTGCAAGCCGCGACCGCAGACATGGCCGGCAAAATCGCTTCCAAATCCAGCATGACATTGGCGACGGGAAAGCGGGCGTTCTATGCGCAACAAGACATGACCCTTTCCGACGCCTATGATTACACGTCCAAAGTCATGGTTGAAAACATGCTGGCACAGGATGCCAAAGAGGGTATCGGCGCCTTTATCGAAAAACGCGCGCCAAATTGGCGGGATATCTGACCTAAGGCGCATATCCCAAACTGCGGAGCCCCCCACCCGCGCGTGGGTCTGTCGCTCCAAAGAAGAATTTGCCTGTCTGATTTTCATGCTTTTGGGCACGGATATGAACAAACGCGCCTAGTGCTGAGGTCTGGATTTGATTGTGTCGGAGACATGACCCTGTGAGCAACCAGGCGGCACGTCGAAATGGCGACCTTCGCTCCTCGTGGTTTGCAAGCAATCCACTGCCAACCGATGGAATACATCAACGGCTTCTATAATCCAGGCCGCCGCCACTCAGCACTGGGCTGGAAAATCCCCGTCGCGTTCGAGCGGAAGATGGCTAAAACGAGCACTTGGGGCGGCACAAAACCGCGACAGGTTCAAAAGCTGCCTACCGCTACAGGTTGGTTTGAAGAGGGGCGGAAAGCCGAAGTTCGCTGCGATAGGCTGGAACGGCTGCTGAATTCTTTGGAATCACGGATTCAGAGCCAACGCCCACCACATCCGTTCGAAAACGCGATCTCGTACGTTGAGGCGGCGCAAAACGTCGCCGTTCTGCCGCAAGACATGTAGAACATCTTCAAGCACTGCGAAATTGACCGGGCCGCGAGGCGGGGCTGCCAAAGGGTTGGCTCGGTATGGCGCACAAAGCAACGAGGATACCGACATGACTTCCATTCCCGTGGTATGGCTCATTTCAATCTTTGCGCTGTTAATAACGGTGATCGTTGGTCGTCTGGTTCGGATGCCGATGTTTGCAAGGCTGTGCTTCTGCTTTGGGTTAATCTCGATTTCTGTAGTCACGGGTTTTGTCGGGGTTCGGTTTCAATTCAATGATCCTGCTTTCATCATTCTGCAGCCGTATCTTGCCGTGACCATCGCCCCGGCGCTTTGGCTGGGCTTTCACACACTCACAACTCAGAACGGCATTCCGGGAACTGGCATCGTGCAAGGTCTGGCAGGCATCGTTGTCGCCGCCTGGGTCCTCATTGCCTTGCCCTACCCTTGGACGGCGACTGCGTCTGTCATTCTCGTCAACACCTTGCTTAGTGTGCGGCTGGCCGGTCTTTTGCGCCTGCCCGCTGAAAGGTTCGTCCATTTAGCACCACAGGCGTTTCCCAAGTTGCGCATCGCACTTTGTGGTAGTTTGGCGTTCCTTGTGCTTTTGATCGTCATCGACATCAGCGTTCTGGGCACATTCCTGGCCGCTGGCGAGGCGCGGGCAATGGCTCTGCTTTCTGATGCGGCGGTGATGGGTGGCATCGCAATCTCACTCGGTGTCGCTGCGGGCCTATCGCTATTGCTTGGGGCAGGCCGGCCGATTGAAGATCAAGCACAAATCGAGGCCCGCCCCTTGGACGAAGATCGCGCGGTATTGGACCGGTTAGACGCTTTGATGAAACAGGCCACCCTCTTTCGGGACCCGGAACTCACCGTTGCCCGCCTTGGGCGGCGTTTGGGAGTACCGGCGCGATCGGTGTCCTCGGCGGTGAATCGCGTGACCGGAGAAAACACGTCCCGCTACATCAACGCATTGCGCGTGCAACATGCTGCCCATCTTTTAGAGAGTTCGAACCTTCCAGTGACGGACGTCATGCTAGAGGCAGGCTTCATCAGCAAATCGAGTTTCAATACAGAGTTTCGCCGAATAATTGGCAAAACGCCGTCGGAGCACCGAAAATCACACAATCCTGGGACTTCAACGGTCCGAAAACACGCATCAGAACGTTCGAATTCGTGAACTAGGGCGCGCTACGTCGCCGGATGTCCTTTGTCCTATGTGACGCCCTCGATGTCGGGGGCGATGACAAAGAAAAGGACTTGATACCGATGATCCAGTTTTCAGAACCAACCCGCCGCCACTGTAAATACATGATATGTGCCGTCGCGGTTGCCCTTTCGAGCATGTCAACTCAAACCGCAGCTCAGGATGCAGGTGTTCACCGCGCGGTAATTACAATTCCGAACCCGCGGACCGCCAACTTGTTGCAGTTGCGCGGGCTTGGCGGACGTGGCACTGCGCACATCCAAATCGGTGAGACCTGTCACAGCTTGCCGGTCCGTTTCGTCGCCGGCGATTTCTCTGGTGAGAGCATTACCGTGCGTCGAACCGGTCCCATCGTCATCGAACTAAGGGATCCGCAAACCGTAGCTGGGCTTTTGAACGGGGCTGACATCCTCAGTGACGAGAACGCGGGCATCGTGATCCATTCTGGCCTATCCGCAGAGACCGGGTTTGTCATCAATCCAGGCAGCAATATCTCGGCAGATCTTTTCGGGGCACGGGCCGTGGACAGGCCTTGTGACGCACGGGACGATAGCCCGACACCGGAAACGGGCGGCTGAACGGCGCTGAAAACCCATTCTTCTGCCTGCCGCAGCCTGTAGTTCGCTGTTTGCCGTGTATCCAATGATAATGCGGCAGGCCAGTTCACCATCTTGCGTGTGCAATTTTTTCGCCAGATTGCGCAACGCGACCTGGGCTTGATTCTATCGAGGGGTGTCTTGGCGGATCGAGAAGAGGGCCATGGCGAATGGCCCCCTCATGGGTTGGTCTGGGTGGGTTTGTTGTTGACGGGCCGACATCCCGCGCGACAGACGTACCGAGTGAAGAGAGGGCAGGTGCGGGCGGTTCTGTTTCGCAAGGGCGTGGGTCGGCTGTCGTTGGTGGACCACAGTGGTTTTTGACGTTTGCGTGCTTCCACTATGCTTCCACGCATTACGGACCCCAAGTGCAGGACTCGGCCCATTGGGCGTTATATCATTGATATTATTTTGATTTTGGTTGCGGGGGTAGGATTTGAACCTACGACCTTCAGGTTATGAGCCTGACGAGCTACCGGGC
>CANLZL010000019.1 GCA_947495575.1 uncultured Nioella sp.
TTCTCGATGAGTTCTGGGACTGCATTGAAGAGGTCAGCGACGAGGCCGTAGTCTGCGACCTGGAAGATGGGGGCCTCTTCATCTTTGTTGATTGCGACGATGACCTTGCTGTCTTTCATGCCGGCTAGGTGCTGGATCGCGCCTGAGATGCCGATGGCGACATAGAGGTCGGGGGCGACGACCTTGCCGGTCTGGCCCACTTGCCAATCATTGGGTGCGTAGCCGGAATCGACTGCCGCGCGGGAGGCGCCGACGGCCGCATTCAGCTTGTCGGCCAGTGTCTCGATCAGCGCGAAGTCCTCTTCCGAGCCGACACCGCGCCCGCCCGAGACCACGACGCCTGCCGAGGTCAGTTCGGGCCGGTCCGAGGCCGCAACCTTGTCTTCGACCCAATCGCTGAGGCCGGGGTTGTCTGCCGCTGCGATGGTCTCGATCGGGGCTGCGCCCTGTTCGCCCGCCGCATCAAAGGTCGAGGTCCGGAAGGACACAACCTTTTTGGCATCGGCAGATTTCACGGTCTGGATCGCGTTGCCGGCATAGATCGGACGCTCGAACGTCGCGCCATCGACCACACCCGAGACATCCGAGATCACCATCACATCCAGAAGCGCCGCCACGCGGGGCAGCACGTTCTTGGCATCGGTGGTGGCGGGCGCCACGATATGCTCATACTCACTTGCCAGCGACGCGATCAGCGCCGCGGTGGGTTCAGCCAGGCGATGACCAAGCGAGGCATCCTCTGCGACCAGCACCCGTGCGACACCCGCAATGGTGGCCGCGGCCTCGCCTGCTGCTGCCGCAGAGGCCCCACAGCACAACGCGGTCACTTCGCCCAATTGGGCCGCCGCCGTGACGGCCTTGGCGGTGGCGTCCAGCGCCAGCTCGCCGTTATTGACTTCTGCCAGAAGAAGAACAGCCATTTCAGAGAGCCCCCGCTTCTTTGAGTTTCGACACCAGCTCATCAACCGAGCCCACGATCTCACCGGCCTGGCGCGCCTCTGGTTCAGAGGTGCCCACAATTTCCAGGCGCGGGGTGACGTCGACGCCGTAATCGGCGGCGGTCTTCTCATCCAGCGGCTTGCGCTTGGCCTTCATGATATTGGGCAGCGACGCATAGCGCGGCTCATTCAGACGCAAATCAACGGTGACGATGGCAGGCATCTTCACATTGATGGTCTGCAGACCGCCATCAACCTCACGGGTCACCTTGGCACTGTCGCCCTCGATGTCCAGCTCCGAGACAAAGGTGCCTTGCGACCAGCCCAACAGCGCCGACAGCATCTGGCCGGTGGCGTTCATGTCATTGTCGATAGCCTGCTTGCCGCAGAGCACCAGACCCGGCGCTTCCTCATCGACAATCGCCTTGAGGATCTTGGCAACCGCCAAAGGCTCGATATCGGTGTGAAC
>CANLZL010000020.1 GCA_947495575.1 uncultured Nioella sp.
CTGACTTCGCCGCGTCGGGTTGTTTGGCGGGTGTCTTTTGCTCGCATTGCCAAGGATTTGGCTGGGGCGCTGTGGGTGTGCCGGGGTGGTCTGACGTGACAAAGCCCCGGCGCGGGGATGCGGCCGGGGCTTTGCGGGTTTGGGTTTGTGGCTCAGAGGCTTTGGTAGATCGGGAACCTTGCGCAGAGTTGGGCGACCTCGGCTTTTACCTTTTCCTCGACCGCCTGATTGCCCTCTTCACCATTGGCGGCAAGGCCATCGACCACTTCGATGATCCAATCGGCGATCTGGCGGAACTCGGCCTCACCAAAGCCGCGGGTGGTGCCCGCCGGGCTGCCCAAACGGATGCCGCTGGTGATGGTGGGCTTTTCCGGATCAAACGGCACGCCGTTCTTGTTGCAGGTGATATGGGCGCGGCCCAATGCCTTTTCGGTGGCGTTGCCCTTGACGCCTTTGGGGCGCAGATCGACCAGCACGACATGGGTGTCGGTGCCATGGGTCACGGTATCCAGGCCGCCCTTGATCAACTGATCGGAAAGCGCCTGCGCATTGGTGATGACCTGCTTGGCATAGGCTTTGAACTCAGGGCGCAGCGCCTCACCAAAGGCCACGGCCTTGGCCGCGATCACATGCATCAGCGGCCCGCCCTGAATGCCGGGGAAGATGGCCGAGTTCACTTTCTTAGCGATCTGTTCATCATTTGTGAGGATCATACCGCCACGGGGGCCGCGCAGGGTTTTATGCGTGGTTGTCGTCGCCACATGCGCATGCGGGAAGGGCGAGGGATGTTCGCCCGCCGCCACCAGACCCGCGAAATGCGCCATATCAACATGGAGGTAGGCACCAACCATATCTGCAATCTCGCGCATCCGCGCAAAATCAATCTGACGCGGGATGGCTGAACCACCGGCCACGATCAGCTTGGGCTGATGTTCCTTTGCCAGGGCCTCGACCTGGTCGTAATCCAGCATGTTGTCTTGCTGGCGCACGCCGTATTGCACGGCGTTGAACCATTTGCCCGATTGGTTGGGCCTGGCGCCATGGGTGAGGTGGCCACCCGCATCGAGGCTCATGCCCAGGATCGTGTCGCCGGGTTTGATCAAAGCCTGATACACACCTTGGTTGGCCTGAGAGCCGGAATTGGGCTGCACATTGGCGAAGTCACAGCCAAAAAGCTCCTTCGCGCGGTCAATCGCCAGGTTCTCGGCGATATCGACATATTGGCAGCCGCCATAATAACGCCGTCCTGGATAGCCCTCGGCGTATTTGTTCGTCATCACCGAACCCTGCGCCTGCATCACGGCCGCAGAGACGATATTCTCGGACGCGATCAGCTCGATCTCGTCGCGCTGGCGACCAAGCTCCAAACCGATCGCAGACGATATAGCGGGGTCG
>CANLZL010000021.1 GCA_947495575.1 uncultured Nioella sp.
CCTGCTGGGTTGAGTGCTGCGATCCGGCTCAAGCAATTGGATGCTGATCTGAGCGTTGTTGTTCTGGAAAAGGGCTCGGAAGTTGGGGCGCATATTCTGTCTGGTGCGGTTCTGGACCCTTGCGGTCTGGACGCGCTGATCCCCGATTGGAAGGACAAGGGCGCGCCGCTGAATACGCCGGTCACTGCGGATAATTTCTATGCGCTCGGGCCAGCGGGCAAGATGCGCATTCCCAATTGGCCGATGCCAAAGCTGATGAACAACCACGGCAATTACATCGTCTCGATGGGCAATGTCTGCCGCTGGATGGCCGAGCAGGCCGAAGAGCTGGGCGTCGAGATCTTCCCCGGCATGGCCTGTTCGGAACTGATCTATGGCGACAATGGCGAGGTCAAAGGCGTTGTTGCCGGGGTCTTCGGGCTTGAGGCGGACGGCTCCATCGGGGAAAACACTGAGCCGGGCATGGTACTGAACGGCAAATATGTGTTCCTGTCTGAGGGCGTGCGCGGATCGCTGTCGAAAGAAGTGATCGCCAAATATGATTTGCAGGCCGGCCATGAGCCGCAGAAATTCGGCGTCGGCATGAAAGAGATCTGGGAGATCGACCCCGCCAAGCATCGCGAGGGCACGGTGACCCACACGATGGGCTGGCCGCTTGGCTCAAACGCAGGCGGTGGCAGCTTCATCTATCACCTTGAGAACAATCAGGTTTACGTGGGTTTCGTGGTTCACCTGAACTACAAGAACCCGCATCTCTTCCCCTATATGGAATTCCAGCGCTTCAAGCATCACCCGATGGTGGCAGAGCTGCTTGAGGGCGGCAAACGCGTGGCCTACGGCGCGCGGGCGATTTCCGAGGGCGGCTATCAGTCGATGTGCAAGATGGTGGCGCCGGGTGTGGCGCTGCTTGGCTGCTCGGTCGGCATGGTCAATGTGCCGCGCATCAAGGGCAACCATAACGCGATGCTGTCAGGCAAAGCGGCGGCCGAGGCGGCCTATGC
>CANLZL010000022.1 GCA_947495575.1 uncultured Nioella sp.
GTGCTCGTCCAGAATGCTCAATGTCCTGAACCCTCGGCCATCGTCTGTTCGATGATGCACGAAATCGTACGACCAGACATGATTGCGGTACTCGGGGCGCAGCCGGACACATGATCCATCGTTCATCCAGATCCGCCCCTTCTTCGGTTGTTTCATAGGCACTTTGAGCCCCTCACGTTTCCACAAACGCTCGACACGTTTGTCATTCACCCGCTGCCCGGCAGCACATGCAAAGCATGTGTGAGAGGGGGCCAGCCCGCGTCTCGCAACAGGGCAGCAACCCGGCGATAGCCAGTCAACCATACTGACGCGTCAGCTCGATCATATCAGCAATCAGGCGTTCTTCGTCGGCACGCCCCTGTGGCAATCGCCGTTGTGTGGATCGGTGCTGGCCCAGGACACGGCAAACGCGACGCTCAGAGACCTTCATCTGGCTGCGGACCGGGTCGATGCAGGCGCGCAGACGCAAGGGGCTCAGAAACCTCTCATCGATAGTTCCAATCGACTGCCGGTCAACGGTATACCCCGTGCGGCTTCCGACAGGATCAGCTTGTCCAGCGTCAGGTCGGACACAGCCCGGTGCAAGCGGTCATTCTCCTTCTGAAGCCGCTTCAGTTCCTTGAGTTGTTCCGTGCCCATTCCGCCGGACATCTTCTTCTAGCGATAATAGGTTTGCTCAGTCATACCTATCCGACGGATCGCATCAATCCGGGGCATGCCGTGCCCCATCAGAACTTCAACCTGCCGTAACTCTAAGACAATCTCTTCGGGCTTGGGTCTCTTAATGGCCATCTCAGATCCGCCGCTTTCCTAATCATAGGGGCGGACCACTTCATTGGGGAAGGCTCACT
>CANLZL010000023.1 GCA_947495575.1 uncultured Nioella sp.
TCAGCTTCCTCCGTCATCATGCTCTTCGATGACGAAGCGGGCGAAGATTTCTGCGGCGCGGTTGGTGTGTCCGAAGCTCTGCGACGAGACAACTTCGTTGCCGCCATTGCGCAGGAAGGCCTCATAGGCTTCGTCTTCATCCTCGACGGCCTGGCGCAGACGGATCAGCTGGCTGGTGGTGTAATCCGCGCCATCGACGCCCAAAGAGCGGGCCAGCGCGTCATGGCCGGAATTGCCGCCAAAGCTCTGGGTCGAGACAGTCTCGGAACCGCCATTGCGCAGGAAGGCTTCGTAGATTTCATCACCATCATCAATGGCTTGACGCAGGCGGATCAGCTCTCCGGTGGAATAAGCGCCGGGGGCAACGCCAAGCGACCGGGCCAGGCTGTCAGAGGCGAAGGCGGGGACGGCCAGGGATGCGATAAGGGCGGTTGTGAGGGCGAGAGTTTTCATTGTGGGTGGTCCTTTTGGTGTGCGGTTTGCGATGTGTCTTGAAGGGTTCGTGCCTTCCATGACAGTCGATTTAGGCACCGGATTTGCGTGTTTCACCCAACGAAGCCGCGAAAAATGCGTGAGATTGGTGCGCTCATGCACAGCAGGCCCTGCGACATGGAGAAGAGCGTCACGCCCCCTCACGCCGCAGTGACAGCAGGCTCGGATTTTGAAAGATTCGAAGAAGATACCGGTTTCGCCGCCTTCCGGCGTC
Organism: uncultured Nioella sp.; assembly: GCA_947495575.1. Lineage (GTDB taxonomy): Bacteria > Pseudomonadota > Alphaproteobacteria > Rhodobacterales > Rhodobacteraceae > CANLZL01. The sequence goes on from CANLZL010000023.1 coordinate 707, forward strand.
GACCGAAGCGCGCGCTTCGTCAGGCTGCGCAGCAGCCCTCCTCAGCGCGCAGCTGCCGCGGAAGAATGCACAGG
>CANLZL010000024.1 GCA_947495575.1 uncultured Nioella sp.
GCCGGGAGTGCCCCCTCTCGGCAGCATGGGCTTGCCATGCGCCCGCAGGGCAAAGGATCAATCCGGGTGAAGCGGAAGCTGAACTCGACCGAGGTCATTGATGCTCTGACCGACCTATTCATTTTGCGGGGCGTACCTGCCCACATCAGGTCAGACAACGGCCCGGAATTCATTGCTGAGGCTGTCAGAGATTGGATCAAAGCTGTTGGAGCAAAGACGGCCTACATCGAGCATGGATCACCATGGGAAAACGGATACTGCGAAAGCTTCAATGGGCGAATGCGAGACGAGTTGCTGAACGGAGAAATCTTCCACTCGCTCCGTGAGACCCAAATCATCATCGAAACCTGGAACCTCTCGGTGAATGCACACATTCACCTGCTGGTCAGCGGGAAACAGTACAATACAAAACGACCCCAAAGTGCTCTGGGCTACCGCCCACCAGCCCCGGAAGCCATCGTCCCGATGGCCCAAAGGCCAATCATGCACTAAC
>CANLZL010000025.1 GCA_947495575.1 uncultured Nioella sp.
TTGCTGCGGTCAGAACAACCCAGTCAACAGTTACAGCGCCGGATTCGGAATTCAGGAAAGTCTTGATCATGGTCTTGCTCCAGATAGTGTTTTTTACGTTTGCCCGTAAGGTGTCTGCCCCCTTGGGATGAGATAGTTATCGCGGTCAATCGGGGCGCGAATGGGGCGAGGTCGCGAATTTTATGCGAATTTTACGGGAAGAAATTGGGTCAAATGGTTAACGCCGGGTGGGGAGGTCCTTCCATGGAAAAAGGGCCGCGCTGTGCTGCGCGGCCCTTTTTGAAAAGGCGTGTGTTTCGATCGACC
>CANLZL010000026.1 GCA_947495575.1 uncultured Nioella sp.
AAGGAAGCGGGCAAGGCCGACGAGGTTGTTGCCGTTTCGATCGGTGTAAAGCAGGCGCAGGAGACGTTGCGCACGGCATTGGCCATGGGTGCGGACCGCGCCATTTTGGTGGTTGCGGCCGATGACGTTCACACCGATATCGAGCCTTTGGCGGTTGCCAAGATCCTCAAGGCGATTGTCGATGAGGAAGCGCCGGGTCTGGT